>JBPXJQ010000052.1:0-59681 GCA_051715345.1 Candidatus Blackallbacteria bacterium | reverse complement strand
TGGGCGGCATAGACGAACTTTTTCAAAATTCTTTGTTTCGAGAGTTACTTTGCCATCACGAAAATTTCACCAAAAAACCTGAAGAATACGAAAATAAATTTACTTTCAGTATTTTTAATGAAATAAAATATAAAAAAATATCAGGAAATTCAATTCCCAGTCTTGAATTCTATATTGAAGCATCTTACGATTCTGTCACAAGCAGTTCTAAATTGAAAAAGCTCTTTAAGTGGTATTTTCCCCAAACACAATCCCTGCGCGTGGTTAATGCACTATATCATCGCTTGCTCGAAAATGTTCAAGGCACGATAGCACGCCGCCCCTTTGCATATCGACTAACCAATCACGATGCCTTATTTTTCGCTGCAGATACTCACGAAATGAATCGTTTACTTTCTCTGGGAGAAGTTCAATTTCAGCCTATTGAATTGGTCGATAACATGGTATATCAAAATTGGCCAAATGAGTTAAAAATAAAAATCGTTTCACTCAACGAAGATTACGTGAAGTTTATAAAAATGCAAGGGGAAAAAGGTTTTTACCAAACGCTGTGTTCTGACATCTATTTTAATCTGATGAACTCATTTAAGCAGTTGCACGAAGAAATACAATCTAATCATGCGAGCAGTGATATTTTGGCAATGCTGTCAAAACTTTTTTTGATATTACCTGAACACCGAGATTTTTCTCTTGAGCACACACCCAACGTAATCGTTACAGCACTACATCCAGCTGTCCTCGAATTATTTATGGCCCGCTGTAACTTTTTGATGAAAGCTTCAGGGTCATTGTTCAAAACATTACTTGAGAACATCACCGGTAAACTATATGAAAAAGAATTTGAAAAAATCCTTGATATAGCCCAGTTGAAGCGCCCTTTATGGGGTATTTTAAAAAATCAGGATTTAAGTTTTTCTTCAGCAGGTTTCTCATATGATTTCAATCAATGCCTTGGAGATCCCTTAAATCAACTGAGTTTGCCCCAACAATCCTTCTTGAGAGAAGAAGATTGGCCAGATGATCTCAAAAAATCAGAACTCATGAAACCGAGTTCTGAATCTCGCGTGATCACAGATTTGCTGAAAGATTATGTCAAATATAATGATAAGTCTGATGAAGGCCTTGATCTCTGTTTTGTAAACGTCAGTCACGCGCAGCCTTTGATTGCAGCGTTGGATGTCCATCTCAACGAAATACATCAAAAATACAAAGAAAGAATCAGTCCATATTATTTGAATATCACTTTGGTTGTAACCCAGCGGGACGTACGAAATGTTAAGTACTGGCTCGAATCCTGGGAAAAGTATTGGGATCCCAAATATGGCGAAAGCGCTTACGAGAAGTGTGACATACAAATATCCATCAAAACATATTTAGACTCGGCTATAGACAATTATGCGCAATGCCAAGATCTAATCCAAGCCGGTAATGACTTCGATCTTGCTTTCGTATTTCAGTTTCTGACCAATGATGCAAAAGGAGATAGCTTGGAGCCTCTGCAAAGTGAGCCCCAGTTAGATTTTAACGATCATTACGTCTTTCCTATTGTACGTTACCCCGCAGTCCTCGATGGCTACCATAATCAGGAACGGCGGTATAGTGTTCTCAGCAATCACCGCTTACAGGCTGCGTCGCAGCACACGGCAGCTTTGGCGCGAATCAAAAATCTGCATGGTAAGGGGTACCTGGTCTATTCAGCTGTAAACATGCGTCCCTGGCGCGAAGTCATTGGCCGATTGCACAATAAAGCACAATGGGTTGTTTGCAGTGATCAACATATAGATGAAAAATTGCTGCATACGGTTCAAGCAGATCAGGCGCTTGAAATCATTTCTTTTTCAAGCGGTAAAGGAACCTACGGTGAGCTTAATGTCACAATATCTACCGGCCGTTCCAATTTCCATGAGATTGAGCAGCGTCTTCAACAGCGCTTGCTGGATAAAGATCTCCTATCTCATGATTTTTCTTCTGAGGACTTAAAAATATTGACCCGTGAAATCAAAAACCACTTTCAAAATTTAACAGGGATGTCACTCATCAAAGCAGTTCATCGTAAAAACAAAAAGGAATTGTGGGACGTCTTCAGCTATAGCTTAACAAGAAAATTGTTAGAACAAAACACTGAATCCCTTACTGAGTGTCTGATTTCACTGGATGCTTTACCTCACTGGTTTGATTTGGATTATGTCGCACTCGATGCCGATACCAACAAGCCCAAACGACCTGATTTACTTCATCTTCGAATCTTCGATGATAAAGTTAAGGATGTTTTACGAATTGAAGCAAGCTTAATAGAGTGTAAACTAGGTCTTAGCAGCTTCGGCAAGATAAATCGAGCACAGAAGCAGATTCAGTCAGGCTTTGACTGTTTGTTAAAAAAATTCCTTCCTTATTACGAACGACCAAATCAAGATCAAACACCAAACTATCTTTACTATTTACGACGTTATTGGTGGGCACAACTCCACAGATTGATCGTGTCAAAAGCTAATTTTACGCGTAAAGACGATCTTGAAAGATTGAAAGTTTTATTTGAAAAAATGATTTCTGGTCAGTTTGAAATTTCCTGGAAAGGCATCATATGCACCTATTGGACAGATACCGAAACACCTCAATTCGAAGTTAAATATGATTTGCAATGGACAAATATGAAGGCAATAGAAGATATTAATCTTTTGACTCCCGAGGAACAATATCGTCAGGGCCGACTGCCGGTCTATCATGTAACTCTTTCTTCTCAAAACTTTGTACAGCTAATCAATGGTGAGTTAACTTTAAACTTAGACTCGGTAATACCTGAGCATGCTTACAAAGAAATTTGTGTCTCTTCACAGTCAATAGATGTATCGCTTAATTTAATCAGATCTGATAATTTGAAAAATAAAGAACTTGCTACTGGGAAAAAATCAAGTAATAAGCCCATTGGACTACAACTAAAACCCTTGAATGAAGAATTGACGTTGAATGATAATCACATTCCTGAGTCAAGCCTGAGAGTGCAAAACAGTAAAGAGCCAAGCTCTGATTTGTCGAATCCTTCTATTCCAAAAGATCAATTCAGTTCAGCGATTGATAATGAAGCAGGTTTGGCTATCACTGGCTCAAATCACGCCGAAGCCGTTCCCTCCCAAATCTTATTGGGTACGCAAGTTCGGTCAGAAATGCCTGTGTATTGGGAGTATGGCCATCCCTCTCTCACAAATCGCCACATGATTATATTTGGCAGTTCCGGCCAAGGCAAGTCGTATACTATACAAGCTATTTTGGCAGAGATGGCACATCAAAATCAGAATTCGGTTATCATCGACTATACTGACGGCTTCTTACCTGATCGTTTAGAACCTTATTTCAATGAACTTGTGAATCCAGAATCCTACATTAATATTATTTCACCCTTTCCGCTCAATGTCTTCAAAGCCAACATCCGGAAAGTTGCGGGACATTTGTTGCCGGAACAACCCCACAATATCGCAGATCGCGTTGTAGGCATCTTTGATACGGTTTATCAGATGGGTGATCAGCAAAGATCTAAACTCTATCAGATCATTCGTGAACAAATTGAGCTTAAAGGTAATCAATTCAATCTGCAAAAATTGGCTGAAGTACTTAAAGCACAAGATAGTGATAAGACAGTTGCCTCGATTCAGAGTAAGATTTTACCATTTGTAGAAAGCAGGCCATTTAGTCTAGATGAAGTGACTGAGCATTGGGGTACATTCTTTGAGCATTTGAAACAACGGGTACATATATTGCAGTTGACACAGATGTCGAGGACTGTTTCTAGGCTAACTACTGAATTTTTGCTTTGGGATTTATTTTCATATGCGCAAAACTACGGCAGTCCTCGGAAACCAATCACTGTTGTACTTGATGAGGTTCAGAATCTGTCACACAAACTGGAAGATCCAATTGGAAAGATGTTGACTGAGGGTCGAAAATTCGGTTTATCACTGATTACGGCAACCCAAACCCTTTCAAATCTAAAAAAAGATGAAATCGACCGGCTATTTCAAGCTTCACATAAACTGTTTTTTAAACCTGCTGATACAGAGTTGAAAAATTTTGCGAGAATCATTGCAGAGTTCAGACAAGAAGACCTTTCAGACTGGACACAACGACTGTCTCGCTTAAAAAAAGGCGAATGCTATTCTTTAGGCCCTGAATATCAAGGAGATAAAGAATTTGTTAATCCAAGACATATTCAAATCCTGCCTTTAGAAAAACGTTTCAAGGAGTAATCCGTGCTCAGCGCTAGCTTTCACAACACATTTATACCAGAAAGAGTTTATTTAAGCGAAATGCTTAAATTTGCCGCAAAATCTGGCTCGGGTAATATCGAAGATATATCTGAGGCTACAGGCATCCCAACGGGAAAATCATCTGGCAAAGTCGAGCCAATATTGAACTATGCATCGGGAATGGGACTCATTCAAGTCGAAAAAAAGTCTGACGGCGTCAAGGAACTCAGCCTGACGCATCTTGGGCGTGTTATATATCTGGAAGATCGTAATTTAAGCGAGTCATATAGCCAGTGGCTGGTTCATTTACACCTATGCAATCCTTTCAGCGGAGCCAGCGTTTGGCACTACACTTTCGCTCGCGCCTTCCCCTCTTATCAAAATCAATTAACGCGCCCTCAGCTCGAAGATTATATAACACAGCATATACCGGGTAATCCCACAAGGGCCGTGGGACCTTTGCTCTTGATGTACCTTGAAGCCGCATCTTTCTCTAATACGCAATGCCTGATCAAAGAAGAGGAAAAGTATAGTAAAAGCCGACTTCCTGTAATTCAAGAGTATTTCACAGGCTATGCTGCGCTCATGTTTCTTTATTGGGACTTTATTAACCCAAATTCACAGCAAATGGTGCGTAATGAATTTGAAGCCGTCACCCATTTTTTTCAGTTGTCTGGTTGGGACTTGCAGACAATAGATGAAGTGCTAGAAGCGTGGGCACTCAGGAATTGGATCCGGCTGGATCGCCAAACAGAAAAGCTGGTCATTACAAGGTTGGTAGCCACTGAATCAGTTATACCCAAAGTGTTTGATGAATTAATCTAGGAGCTGAGCTATGCAATTAAAGGATTTTGTTGATTTTCAACGGGAATATTTCTTTGATGGGGCAGTCCAGCTGAAATGGATTGAATCTGATCCTGAAAAAGCCTCTCTTGCTGCACAGAACTACGTATTTCATGGGCCAAAATTTCATTCTTCAGATATGGAGAGTGTAGAGAAGTACTCACTAAAGGACACACTAAGTTTTACTCGCGATATCCTAGTCAACCTTTACAAAACAAAATCAGATACGGCATTTCATTTAACCATAGCTGGCTATGGCATGGGTAAATCTCATTTGGCGGCTGCTTTGGCAATGCTTTTAATGAATTACCCAAGCCCCGAATCCACTCTGATTTTAGATAATATGAGCAAGATTGATCAGAATCTCACGATTGAAATCGAAACCTTTCTCAAGATAGAAAATAGACCTTTTTTGATTCTGGTTTTTGATGGGATGGGAAATTTTAATCTGCCAAGCGAATTTCGCAAAAAAGCTGTCCAGCAGATCCAAAAAGCCGGGCTCGACCTCAGACCTATAGATGATCTTTCACCTCGTTTTCAAAAAGCACAAGAATTCGTTAAATTGAATTATCAAGATAGGCAAAACTTATTTGAAGCTGTATTTGGGATTGTACCGCCACTTGAAAAGCTCTTGCAACGTTTGATAGAAAGAGATGAAATTACTTTTGAAAAGGTCAATGAAGTATTTTCAAATTGCACCGGTAGTGAAATACCACTGGAAGGTCAAGATTCTGTTCAAGAACTCTTGGTGACCATTGAAAAAGAATATTGCGGCCCAGAAAAACCCTTTGCCAAAATGCTAATTTTATTTGATGAATTCGGGCGATTTTTGGAGTATGCTGCGGACAACCCTAGAATTGCGGGTGATTACGCCCTTCAGCAGATTTACCAAGGGGTTCAGGATACTGCTACCAATATCAATTTCGTTGGTTTTATTCAATATGATCTAAAAACCTATCTAAACAGGATCCGTAAAGCAGGCCAAGGCGAAATATCAAGGTATATCGGGCGCTTCGATGCTGCTCAAAAACATATGCTATCCTCGAACCTGGAAACGATTTTTGCTAATTTGTTGCATAAACCTGACGTAGATATTGTGCGCAACTTATTGAATCAAAACAAGCCCTACTTTCAACAACAGCACCAGCTCATGAAAAAATTTTTACCCCGTTTCGATTCTTTTTCGACATGGTCGGATTTTAATTCTTTCTATGAGAAAATTCTTTTGGGTTCATGGCCATTAGACCCTATTACAGTTTGGTTGTTAACAAAAGAGCAAAACATCGTACAAAATAGATCCGCAATCAGCTTTATCAAAGATAAGCTTGATGACACTTCAAGTAAGGAGATCACTGAAAATCCTCTTTCATATTTAATCTCTCCGGCGGACTTCTGCGCAGGAAGCATGTTGGAAGAAATGAAGGCAGCTGAAGAAAGTGCCGGAGGAACCATAGTTCAATCTTTCTACTCGGTAAAAGAGAAACACGCCAGCCGTTTTAGTCGCCAACAAATCAATGTATTAGCCGGAATCGTTATCGCACACAAGCTGAAAACACTTAGACATGATGAAAGTTCCTTTCAAGAGTTACTGGCTATGTTGGCTGGTATTAGCCTTGCGGAAACCCGTCAAACCATTCGAGAGCTATCTGATGACTACAATGTGTTGGAGTGGAACTCTAAACTCGCACAATATGACATTCTTATCGACTCAGTACCCAGAAGCGCCTTCACCAATTTTTTGAAAGTTCAAGCCAAAAAAGTGACTGATCCCCAAGCACTGGATCTATTTCAAGATCTAGGATTATCAGTATTTCAAGAAATTGATGTTTTTCAGACAATCGAACCTGATTTTGCGGATGATCATAAAATATTCAGCAAAGAATGGGTTTTTACCATCAGTTGTGTCAGTCATGGTCATATATCAAGGGCTTTGGAAAAAAACTTCAGCCTTTGGTCAGCGGCCACCCAGCCTGGAGTTGAAAAGGGCCAACTGATTCATTATCTATTGCCGGGGTTTGTAGATGAAGAAAAGGCCCTAGAAGAAACCAAAGAACTATACCAAAAACAATTAGCCTTGACCGGCGAAAAAGCAGTGCCCGTGCTGGTGCAAATTATTGCTGATACCGATGACCAAATTATTCCAGAACTAAAAAAGCTATACATCCTGCGCAATTTGAGGCTAGAGCATAAAGAGAAGTATCGTAATTTCATTGAGTCCGAATCTGAACTGGTCATCAGCGAAATCACAAGTGCACTTAAAACAGCCATTCGCCGAGGACACCGTGTTGGAATTCCAGCGGGAGTCGAGCCGGAGCGAAGGATTAAAAAACTTGCTAATCAAATTTTCGCTACGATTTATCCAAAAGCAGTTTCTTTCCCTTTCGATGGCTTCCACACCACCAAAGGGAATGCACTCAAAGATTGCTATACCTTTACCAAAGCCATTTTGAATGGAGTCATTAGCTTGGATTGGTTACGGAATGAAGCTACACCTAGACAAAATCGCTTCAAAACTGTATTGATCAAAGAATGGGGACTGTTTTCTGATCAATTGGATCTGAATATTCGGCCCAAATCCCAAAGCTTATCCAAAATAGTCACAGAATTTGAAGAAGATCTCAAAAAAAAGAGCGAAATACAAATAAACGAGTTATATAGAAAGCTTCTTAAGCCGCCTTATGGTTTCAATGATGCTCAAGCCAGCTTACTTTTAGCTTATTTCTTGGTTAAGGGGAATCCAAGTAAATCAATAATTTATGAAAAACGGGATATAGCAAAGAATGAATGGTCGGAAAAGGCTCTACCCGAAAAACTCAAATTCTTTGATACAAATATTCTGAAGAAAACAAAAGCGCTATATATTTCTGAAAACATCCAACAAGAATGGCAACAGTTTTTCATGCAGGTTGAACTAGCTGAATCTCACACGGAAGTTTTGGATTTATTCGCTAATGTAGAGAGCCTGAAAATCAAAGCGCCATTGCCAGCAGAATTAGATGCCAAATTCAAGCTCAAATACATTGAGAGGCTTGAGCCAAGTAAAGCTGCTCTGGCTCAGTATGAGAACGATTTTGGGAAGTGGCGGGATCAAGTTTTTTCCATTCAGAAAAAAAACCGCATGGACGAATTGGTTTATCTCTGCGATAAAATCCGCAAGTCACTTGTGCAAATGGAAAAGGAAGGTAGCGCCTGGACAGAGCAACAATATCAATCTCTTGAAGATTTTAACACAACTTTAGTTCAATCCTTGGCACAAGGATATAAGTCTTGGTTAGAAGAAGAGCGTTTTGCCAATAAGCTGGATTTTGGCAAACGCAATGACCATTACCATCGCATGAGTCAAATGCTAAGTCAGCTCAAACTCATTGAGCAGTCAAAAGCCACAACGGCATTTTTGGAACGATGTAGCAAAAATTTGGACGCCATCGAAGCGCAGCAACATTTGGTAAAGGACGTTGAGCGTTTCATCGCAATTGAAAAAGTCCAAAAAACGACCACCGATTTAGACATCAACACACAATTAGATCGCATCAAGGAATTCCGTGTGTTGCTGAACCGATCAGCTCTGCATTATGATAGTTCGCAAATAAAAGCAATGGGAAAAGCACTTGACCAGCGTGAGAAAGAGTTAAAAGCACATTACGCAACATTGAATAAACGAATGGAGGTACTTTTCGGACTTGAGTTGGATTCGGTCGATATGCTCAAAGACACCTTGCGAGAATTGGACGTGTTATCACAGTTATTGCGTGCTGAAAGCAATGTCGAAGATTTAAAGCGAATGCGAGAGCAACTCAGCTCCCTACTTGTAGAAACCAATGAGTGGTCTTATCTAACAGGAGCTGCCTCGGTAATGAAAATAAAATTGTCGGAGCGCATTAAGATGTTTCTCGAATCAGAGTCACAGAATCCGGCATCCCAAGACTTCGTTTGGAGCAGCGAAGAGATCTTGACAACTTTCCAAACAAAACAGCTTGAACAAGTACAAGAAAAAGCACAGCG
The DNA here is from genome assembly GCA_051715345.1 of Candidatus Blackallbacteria bacterium. GTDB lineage: Bacteria > Cyanobacteriota > Sericytochromatia > UBA7694 > UBA7694. Next base: position 50,598 of record JBPXJQ010000052.1, on the reverse strand, counting down.
TTGGAAATCTGATAACTTACCATCAGAAGGTAATTTGACGATACTGTCTATTTCTGAAAGCAATCAGATGATCACCAGGCTCAAAGAAAAATTACCAGATTATCTGGACAGCGATACTTTGCTAGAAATCGATCAACTGATCGCATCATTGAGAGAACATATTGATGCAAAAACCCGCGAAGAAAACGACAAGCGCATTCGAGACTGGTTGGAACAACACTATTATTCCACACAAGAAATACAAACCTGGAGCATGCAGCAAGCCAAGCAGGCTTTGAATAAGTTGGCTCATCCACCTGAATACATCCCGCTTAGCGATGTGGATCAACTACATACCTTGATTTTGGAAATCCAGTCTCATTTGGAAACATTAAAAGAAAAGGCCTCTCAACAGGCCGCTGAAGATTGGCTCACTACATTTTTGCCAGAGCCAGATGAGTGTCAAGATTGGAACTTACAGCAGCTCAAACAAGCTTTAAATAAATCCGAAGACCCGCCAGTAGATTATCCTGAGCAATTTTACGTTATATTGGAAGCCCGAATCCCGATTCTGAAGCAAAAAATCATAGAAAATACTGAAAGTGAGCGAAAAAGCAAAGTTAAAACTTGGATGAAAAAGTATTCGCCTGAGATCTCAGCTATAAAACGCATGAACAGCGCTGAATGCGTAAAAACAATGAGTTGGTTTACACAATTACCCGACTTTTTCGTTAATGAAGATAAAGTTCAGGTATCTAAATATATTGATATACTACTTGAACGCAAAGAACAGGCGCTGAAGGAAGAACGCCTTGCCCAAATCAATGCATGGAAACTTCGGCATCTACCAGAGGATGCACTCGATTTGGAGTCCTTGAATGCAGCAAAGTGCAAAGAAGCGCTAGCATTGCTCAAAAATCTTCCGGACTATTTGCGCGAGGTCGATTATCAGCAAATCGAAGCGATCAAAAGAAAAATCGAAATAAGATTAGATACGTTGGATTTTCAACTATTGTTTGAACGGGTACAAAACTTAAACATCAAACACAAAAAACTACTACTGGAATCTCTTTCCCAAGAACTCTCCTCTAACGAACAAATATAAACTTATTAAATAAGCATCTTTTTCATTGATTGTTAGATTCTTTTGGTAAGTAATGAATACACTGATACAAGGAACCTATGACTGATATTCAACGCCATAAAACAGCTTTATCGAGAAGCCATTTTTCAAAGCCCGTGCGATTGGCTTTAGAAGAAGAACTCATTAACTCTCAAAAGAGTTTCTTTGATTTTGGCTGTGGTCGTGGTGGTGATATTAAACAGCTCAAACATCTAGGTATTGCAGCAACAGGATGGGATCCTGAATTTGCGCCAAAAGTTGAGCACTCGTCGGCAGACATCGTCAATCTAGGCTATGTTTTAAACGTCATCGAGAACCCTCAAGAACGTGTTCACACATTGCAAAAGGCCTGGGCCTTAGCACAAGAATTACTCATAGTTTCAGCTCAACACGTCAATAGTGATTCACTCAAAGCTGCGCGGCCCTATAAAGATGGCTATATAACCCAAAGAGGTACCTTTCAAAAGTTTTATGAACAAGATGAACTTAAAGCATTTATCGAGAACCATTTGCAAAATGAAGCAGTCTCATTAGCACCGGGAATATTTTTAGCTTTTAAGAATCCAGAAGCCAGAGAGAGTTTTCTTTCACAACGTTACCGCCGTCAATACATCATTCCAACTCAAGAATTAAGTAAAATCATCTTTGAAGCTCACCAGGATTTATTCCAGTCCTTAATGGGTTTTTATGCCGAACGCGGCCGTCTGCCTGTTGAAGATGAATTACCCGAAACGCTTTTGATTCAAAAGGAAATTGGCAATCTCAAAAAAGCCTTTGGCATCATCGTCAAAATGACAGAGGCCGAACAATGGGAAAAACTAAGAGTTAGCCGAGCACAAGATTTAATGGTCTATTTGGCTCTGTCTCGTTTTCAGCGTCGCCCTCAATTTAGCCAACTGCCAATGTCGCTACAATTTGATATCAAAGCCCATTTTTCTTCTTACAAAAACGCTTGTGAAATTGCCGATGAATTACTTTTATCACTGGCTGAGCCTGAAGTCATGGACATTGCTTTTAAAGCCTGCCGAGTCGGCAAAAAATTGCCTCAAGAACTCTATGTTCACATCAGCGCATTGCATTTATTGCCGCCCGAATTAAGGGTGCTTGAAGGCTGTGCCAGAGCATTTATCGGGCAGGTTGAAGGCGCAAACATTATTAAATTACATCGCTTTAAACCAAAGGTTTCATACCTGAGTTACCCTCAGTTCGATAAAGATCCGCACCCTGAACTAGCTGAATCCTTGAGTGTCAATTTACGCAAACGATCAGAAGTCATCAGAGATTATCGTAACCATGCCAATCCCCCGATTTTGCATCGTAAAGAGGAATTCGTCAGTTCTGATTATCCACATCGCGATAAATTCAAACGTTTGACCCAATCTGAAGAGAAAAAAGGCCTTTATGAAAACCCCAGTAGAATTGGGTTTAAGCTCTATTGGGATGAGTTATTGCTAAACAATAATCTATGTTATTCTGGGCATCGCCTGATTAAACGCAAGCCAGAAATTGAATCAGAGAAAGAAGCCTCCACATGATTTACATGGATTATCAGGCCAGTACACCTATTGATCCTCGGGTGCTAGAGAAAATCAATCACGTTTATACACAGGGCTTTGGAAATGCCAGTAGCACCACACATGCTTTTGGTGATATAGCCAATGCAGCTGTTAAACGAGCAACTCATCAAGTGGCATCATTAGTGGGGGGCTATTACCGCAACAGAAAGCACCATCCGATTGTTTTTACCTCGGGAACAACAGAGAGTATAAACCTGGCAATCAAAGGCTATGTAGCAGCTAATCCAGCCAAGCAAGGTGTCTTCAGACTAGCGACCTTGCCACTTGAACATAAAGCAGTTTTGGATACATGCAAAGATCTTCGAGCGAAACGTCAAATTGAACTCATTTTTCTGAAAGTAAAAACCAATGGCCAAATTGATTTAGATGAGCTTAAAGCACAGTGTCAAAAAGGCTTAGACTTATTGGTTGTCATGGCTGCAAATAATGAAATTGGTACGATTTACCCCTTACAGCGAATTTGTGAAATAGCAACTGAATTTAATACACCCGTCTTTACAGATGCCTCCCAAGCAGCGGGAAGAATTCCATTGGCCTTTAATGAATGGAATATTGCCATGTTGGCTTTAACGGGGCATAAAATGTACGGCCCAATGGGTGTCGGAGCTTTAATGCTACGCAAAGATATTCGTCTGGAATCCATGATTCATGGGGGCGGCCATCAACAGGGTTTACGCTCAGGGACCCTGAATGTGCCTGGTATTGTTGGTTTGGGGGAAGCCTGTGCCCTTAGAGAACAAGAAATGGCTCTAGATGAATTTCACATCGCCAATATGCGAGACTTAATGCAATTGACCTTACAAACCGCATACCCTGAAATCAGAGTGAACAGTGATTTGGAAAACCGACTTGCGGGAAACTTGCACATCTCTGTTATTGGGATTCAAAATGATGTTTTAATTGCTAATATCCGGCATGAATTAGCAATTTCCACTGGTTCGGCCTGTACTTCAGGTGTTGAAGAGCCATCTCATGTTTTGACCGCGATTGGGTTAAGTGAAGACTACAAAAAATCAGCTCTACGAATCAGTCTAGGTAAATTTACAACTATGGAAGAAATAGAATCTGCAACAAAGTTATTAATCAATACCATTCAAAAACTAAAAAGCATGAAGACTTAAGCATAGAGCCTTAACTCCAGGGTGCCCCCTGCCCCTTCACAATCACCGCGCCATTTCCCCTTCTTTTGCCCCATCCGCTTTGTTGAACCCCAATCCCCTGCTCAACCGCAACAACCCTCCGCTTGAAAAACATCCACCCGAAACAAGTCCGCCCCCCTCCTGCGGTATAATCAAAAAGACCCCCGCAGAAAACAGCTCAGGAGCAAACCATGGCAGGAATCGAAAAGACCCCCGCAGGCCAAATGCCGATCGCCCCGATCCCCTTGCCACGCCCCAACGCCCTGCGCACAGAGGCTGCCGCTCAGCCGCCCAGCATCCAAGACCGCATCGACGCCGCCCATGCCGCTGTCGCTGCCCAACCCGTCGACAGCGCCCTGCAAGCGGCCCTGCTCAAAAAAGGCGAGGCCTTAACGTCGGTCAGCCTCTTTGACCAAAAGCCCGCCAGCGCAAGCCTCGGTGAGATTCGCCAAAGCCTCAGCAACGAATTGCAAAGACTGGGCAATGTGCGCCATTACAAAGCCGATCTCAATGCCGACAAGATCAAAGGCCTGCTGCAAACCCTCGACAGCAATCTGCCTGAAAGCGAAAAAATCGCCCAATTACACGCCCAGCTCAAAGAGATTGAAAAAAGCCACAAGACGGACTCCTTTGGGGATATCTTGGGCGGGCTCTTTGGCAATGCCCCTGCCGATCCCACGGCCACGCCTTCCTTGGAGAGTGTGAGCACCCTGACCGACAATTACCTGCAGGCCCTGCACAGCGACTTTTTCACCAAACCCCGCCCCTGGCAATAGCCGGACGCTGCGCCAAAACATTCACCCAAAATTCAGCTTATTCAGAAATAAGGCGCAATTCAGAATAATGTTTAAAAGACTGATCAACACTGAGACAGAGCATCTGTTCTGCAATTGCTTGAGCAATAATCAGACGGTCAAAAGGATCTCCATGATGAAAGGGCATTTGTCTCAGCGTTTCTAAGTGGTCAAAATTCATTTGCAGGATTTGAAATTGATGGTTGACGAGAAAGCGTTTTAATTCTGCCAAACTGAGGCTGAGATGCAATTTACCTAAAGCTAGTTTAATGACAATTTCCCACAAACTGGCATGGCTAATCCAGGCCTCTTGGGTTTCATCATCCAAGATTTGCGCCCAAGCAGAGGGCATAGCCGAATCTCCTTGAACATACCAGATAAGAACATGGGTATCCAGCAGGTATTTCAAGGCATATAGTCCTGAAACTCAGGCAACGGATCATCGAAATCAGAAGAGACGGCAGAGAAAATACCTTGCCCGCAACCAAAACGCCGTTTAAATGTGGGTTCTGAAACAGCGCTTTTTTTTGTCTTTTGATTCAGGGCATGCACAAAATCGATGACTTGTGCCTGTTGCTCTTCAGGCAGCTCTTCAAACTCTTGCAGCCAAACTTGATTTTGAGACATCAACTTGCACCTCTGCCTCGATTATACCCGAACTCAGGCTCAAATTTCCCCAAGATTCCGCCCGCTCAGGCCACAGGTCTTCTGCCTGCCAGCGCTCCCGCAAAACCAAACCCGGTGTCTCTGTGACCAAGGCGCTGGCGTTTGTTGACAAAAAAAGGACATGCGCCCCGTTGAGCAAAATTGGTGCGTCGCTGATCCTTCCTGAAGTCTTCACGCTTGCCAGGCAACTTCCCATTTCAGGTGCCTCAACCACTTGCGACGTTTGTCGTCCTTAGCGGCATGTATCTGGCTCACGCTATTTTACGCGTTGTTCTTTTCAGTTCAACTAAAGTTTGCCTTGCGACAAACCCTGTAAAATCCTTCTTCAAGGTTTCTTGCCGCTCCAGGGTATTCCCCACTTTTGGCATTTGCATCGACAGACCTTTCGACCCATCAAAGACAGAGCGCTCATGACTTTTCTCAAGCCTTCAGCACATTCTTCTCCAAAAGTGTCCGTTGAGTGTCCTTGCGGACCTCCCGTGACCCTCCTGCGGTTTTCCCTTCAGGGTATTTCACCCATTTTGTATCGGCCACCGTTACCAGCGCCTGCCACTCTTGCCTTTTCTTTCATCTTGCGATGAACCGAGGCTTCAGCGGTTTTTTCCACAAAACCAGTGTGTTCGTCATTCGCTTTCAGGTAAACCTTCAAGCTCCTGTGGAGTGACCTCCGCAGTGCACTGGGATACGAGACCCTCAGTGATGGTGTCGCGCAAATCACTTTGCGTCACCACGCCGAACCTTGACCCTCTTGGTCGTTCTGTCTTTCCGGGATTTCCCCTCTCAACAAGCGTTTATCTGCTTCCAGATACGTGCCATCTGGGTGTTTCTACACCTGCATGGCTTTGTTCCTGCTGAGAGTTGGCTGGCTTCCAGTCTCCTGGCCTGACTTGCTTGCGCTTATCAGGGACGCTGCCGCCCCGCTTAGACTTTGTGGCCTCTTTACAGAGGCCGTTCGCGACGCTTCTTCGATACTCTCCGAAGCGCATGTATTCATCTTACAAAGATCTGTGACAAACGTCAAGAGTAGTTTATTAAAAAATTAAATTTAGCTTAAGACACACAATGAAAAAGCCTCTGTTTATCACGGTTTGGAACTCTCTTTTTTTTCGCCCAACCCACGCTCATTTTTTTCAACGAGGGCTTCTAAGTCTTTCCAATTCAGCAGCTGTTTGATCTCGCTGCGGGTGTCTTTATCCAAATCGTCGTACTGATAGGCAAAGCCAAAAGCAGAGCCATCGGGTTCAATCCAGACCAAGGGCCAAGTCATCGCGGAAGCATGTTCCCCCGTGTCTTTGAGGGCCAAGGGCGTAAATATTCCGCTGCGATTATCCATGGCCACCGTTTCAATTTCGCCATAAGGACACGCCCCACAAGCGCCACTGCCATAAGGAGACAGGGTCGAAATCGCAAAAAGGCCTAAAAAAGCGTGGCTGGGAGAGTAATGGGTCACCGTATAATCCGGTGGCCCCCACTGCGAACGGCCTTGCAATTTGAGTTCTGCGACTTTTTGAGTCCCCTGAAAACTCACCAGTTTCTGGTCATAGCCAAAAGGGCTGAGTTTGTCGGGCACCAAATAAGCCCGGTTTTTACCGGCAATCAGCAAAGGTTTGGACGAAATTTCATGGCGAATCAGGGAGGGACTGGGTTCTGTGGGTTGAAACTGGTAACCCATGGCCACATTCATGAACCCCAATATTTGATTGGGGTAAGCGGGGAAAACGAACATCAGGGGATTGTCTTGGAGCAATTCAGAGGTCACTGAAGGTTCAACAGGAAACTCATCGTCGCCTGTTTCTGGCTTGTAAGAAATGCTCAGGGGATTAAACGTTTGGCGTTGACCCAACTGACGTTGGGGGGAAGAGGAGAAAAAATGTTCTTGGTGAGCACTTCCCGTATCGTTGTCGACAAAATCCACCAAGACTTTGGCATTTTTCACAGGCCATTCTTGGGTGGCTGGCCAATATTGACTGGAGATAAAGGCTTCGAACTGATACCCGCCTGGAATGGCTTTAAAGACGGATAGATTTGTGTCACAGCAAACCTGTTCAGGCAAAGGGATATCCAAATTTTCACTCCCTTTGATGCGACTCCACCACGTCTCTTGGAGCTGACCGGGGGCGATGATAAATTGCCGCAGAAACAAGTGTGGTAGCCATTGACGGCGTTGTGACTGTTTGCGAAACCAAGCGATGCATTCAGACGCGGCCCCTTGAAAATCTTCGCCCTGACAGGCTTTTTCTTGGGCGACTTCGTGCAAACCAAATTGGTTGGCAAAGCCCATGACGGGCATTTGGGCCTGGGGAAAAGCCAACCACAGCTCGATATGATCGGCATTTAACCAAGCGGAAGTGGGCTTGGGAAACTTCACTATGTCATCTTTGACCTGTCCAGCGAGCCACAGCCCTTCTTTCGTCATTCTCAGCCAAACTTTGGCAGAAAAATCTTTGGGGCCCGTTGCTTTTTGTGTGCCAGCGACTTGCTGGGCTGCGCCCAGCAGCAATTGGTGCTGGACGCGGCCCTGAAATTCTTTTAAATCGCCATCGAGGGTGACATAGTCGGGAGTAAAGGAGCTTTGTAACGTTGGAATGGGGGCGCTGAAACCGGGGGCAGCAATCCCCCAGAGCATGGCAAGCAGGCCGAGCAGGCCAAGCATGCCGAGCAGGCCTCCCGATTGAATCAGCTTTGTCAGATGCAACATCTTGTGACCCTTTCTAAAATAAAGCCTTAATTTCACACATCCAACCGCTGCGCCAAAACATTCAGCCAAGATTCAGCCCGCTCTGGGCGCAGATCTTCTGTCAGCCACAACTCGCGCAGCACCAAGCCCGGCGTCTGCGCCACCAAGGTCTCCGCCGCTTCGGGTTCGAGATCGGTAAAATAGCGGCCGTTGCGCTCACCGGCAAAACTGCCGCGTTTAAACGAAGCATACAACACCCCGCTCGGCTTTAAGGCCCCAGCCAGCCGGGCCAGCACTTCCGGCAATTCGGCCTTTGGCAGATGCAACAGCGAGGCACAGGCCCAGATGCCATCAAAGCGCTCATGCGCGGCCAGGGCTTCGACACTGCCCAAGCGGGCCTCAAGCACGCCGACCAGACCGTTCTGTTCGCTCTCTTGCCTCAGATGCGCCACAAAGGCCGCACAGGGATCCAGCCCCAGCACGGCAAAGCCCACACGGGCAAAAGCCAAGCTGTCGCGGCCCGAACCACAGCCAAAGTCGAGAATCTGGCCCTGCGGGGGCAAAAGGGGCAAAAAGCGCGCATAGAGTTCGCTTAAATCGAGCTGGGCCGTGGCCGCAATAAAAGCGGGGGCGTTGTCTTGGTACCAATTTTCCATAGGCATCATTGCTGTACTCCGTCGGTGATACTGCTTAAAGTTTCTGCTTTTTCTGCGTAAAGCACAAGCCGTTGCTCAAAGGCAATGCAGTCACTAAAATTGGGATAGGTAAAATGGGCATAAGATGATAAATTGCCCCCAGGAACCGGTTTGTCTCAATTTTCCAAAGGCAGAAACTGCGTATATGTCCTCTCACGTTGATCCCAAGCACCCCGCCCTCGCCCAAGCTTTGAGCAGTGCCCATCTCCCAGCTATTTTTGCCATTCTTAAGACCTGGTCGAATATTTACCATACAGACACACCCGTTTTGTCAGAAACAGCGCTGCAAACAATTCGCACAAGCCCAGAAAAGATCCGCCAATTGGCGCTTGGGCTGATAGATTCGTCGCGCCCGATCCGGCGCTTTAGCAAAGAATACCTGTCTCAATTGGGAGCGGTGGCAGCCCCCGATCTGTTCTGTCTTTTGCTTGAAAGTCTGGATCCTTTGCGCAGGGTCAAACCCCACGAAGGCTTGCTGGGCGCATACGGTGGCTACGCCAGTCCGCTGGGGGAAATCATCCACCGGGAGAAGCTCAGCCTGATCCCTGCCAATCCCCAGGAATCGGGTTGTGAAGCGTCACGCTTTGCGGACCAGGTGCTTGAACCCTTTGCCGAGTTGTTGGCCCTGACAGATTTTAGGTACTTCCTCGCCGCCTGTGAGTATTGTCTGGGTGTGTTGTCGCCCGAAGGCCCCACTGCCCAATCCCCTTTTGGAGAGGCCAGTGCGAGTGTGATAGAAACCCTGGTCCAGTATCACTTGAGCCAGTCATTCCGACGCATCTTACACAAACGCGCCAGAGAGAACGATGCCGACGTCTTTTGTGCAACCGAAATCTGGACGCGCCAACAGAGTCTTTTTGAGCAGCCAGAGTGGCAAGATGAGATTTTCCAGATAGTCAAAGTGAGATTTCAAGCCCTGGCAGAGAGACCCGTGGCTGAGTTTAATCTGTACCGTATTGGCCTTGGCTATTTTTCGCTGTTTCCAGCTCCCCAACGCATGGCGCTGTACCGTCAGATTCTGCAACAGGCCCTCACACCCGCACAAAGCGTGATGTGTGAAGACACTTTGCGGGCTTATCTGAACAATTATTATACTGAAGCATTACACATTCAAGCTGAGTTGGGGATCTCACAGTCGTCGAATCGTATTTAGATTAAAAAATATATTTAGAAGACGGCTCAGATGAAGCCGGATTCAGGGCTTGCAAAAAAGCATACAACCATGATACACATTGTATACATGAGCAAGCCCCCACATCCAAAACCAGTCAACCCCCGTTTTTCGGCGACACCGCCTTGTCAGGCCTTGATTCGCGAGGCTTTTTTAATTGAATTTACCCCCGAGACCCTGCGCATGTTGCGTCTACATCGGGGATATACCCAGGCGCGTTTGGCCCGGCAGGCAAATATTTCTTCAGATTATCTCTCCGAATTGGAACGCGAACGCAGCCAACCCTCTTTGGAGCTGATGGGCCGCTTGGGACAAGCCTTAGAGGTGGTTTTTTTTAAGTAGTCATTCGGGCCATAGCCCGAATTTTTGCGATTTGAGACGGGGTCTATTTTATCTAAAAATTTACGTTTTAAGATAAATACAAAAAAATTAAAGCAAAAATAAAGAAAAAACAGCTTGATTGTTTTTCTGTTTCTTTGTTATAACAGGGTTACCCCCCAAAGACCCAGTATCACAGACGATCACAAACAAAGGAACAAACACATCTATGCAGGAGAATCGCTTTGTCTCAATCACCCCCAACCAGGTCAGCGGTTTTGCCTCTCCAGCGGAAAGCGAAAGAGAAAAACCCCTGGATCTCTCCCGTTATCTCATGCCCCATCCGGCTGCCACTTTTTTTATGCGGGCCGGGGGGCACTGGCCTGAATATGGCATTGTGCCAGGCGATCTGCTGATCATTGACCGCTCCCGCGCCCCCGAGCCAGACTTGCTGGGCGTGGGCATCTCTGCCGGGGACTTTTGCCTCGGGCGTTTGCGCCGGGTGCCCCAGGGCTGGCTGATCTGCGGGCCCCAGGGTGTGCAGGCGGCTGAAGAATTCTGGGGAATTATCTGCCATGTTGTTCACGCTTGGGTCTGAGGGCCTGCCGGGGTTTAACCCGGCTGAAGATCTGGCCAATTTTCAAGATCTGCAGCGCTTGGCCCTGGTGGACTGCAACCAGTTTTATGTCTCCTGCGAGCGGCTCTTTCGCCCGGATTTGCGCAGCAGAGCCGTGGTGGTGCTCTCCAACAACGACGGCTGTGTGATCGCCCTCTCGCCAGAGGCCCGCGCTCTGGGCATCACCATGGGGCAACCCTGGTTCGAAGTTCGGCAGCGCTTTGCCAAGGCTTTGCCTGTGGCTTTTTCGTCCAATTACACGCTCTATGAGGCGGTCTCGGAGCGTGTTATGGCGAGTTTGCGCAGCCTGGGCCACCCCACCGAAGTCTATTCCATTGATGAGGCTTTTTTGCAAATGCCCTGCGATTTTCCGGCTGAATTGCAGGCTGCACAATTGGTCGAGCGGGTCGAGCGCTGGACCGGGATTCCCGTGCGGGCGGGGCTGGGCAGCACCAAAAGTTTGGCCAAAGCAGCTTCTTGGCTGGCCAAGAAACGCTATGGGCGGCCCTGGCATATTCTCACAGATCCAGAAGAGCTTTCAGAATTGCCGATTGAGGCGGTTTGGGGCATTGGCCCTCAGCATGCGGCCCGCTTACAGGCGCGGGGGGTGTTCACGGCCGCAGAGTTTATTCGCATCGATCCGGTCTGGATACGCAAACAAATGACGATTCAAGGGCTCAAGCTCTATTTGGAATTGCAGGGCATTGCCTGTTTTGAATTCCAATCTCAAGGTCGGCGGCAGCGCCAGATTCGCCATGCGCGTTCGCTGGCTTATGACCAAAGCAATTTGAATACCCTCAGTGCTTGGCTGGCAGGCTTTGTGGTTCAGGCCGCACTCAAGCTGCGCCGCCAAGACCTATTGGCCGGGCGTTTGGGGGTCTATCTGCAAACCAACCGCTTTCGTTCCCAGGCCGAGACAGAGCGCGATCCCGCTTTTGTCAGCCGCCGTCTCGAAGCGGCCAGCAATTATACCCCCCAGCTCTTAAAAACAGCCCAGGAATTGCTGGTCCAGCTCTATCTGCCAGGCCGAAAATACAAAAAACTGGGGATTTTGCTCGACGATCTCAGCCCCAGGCAAGAGACCGCCTTGAGCTGGCTCTACCCCGATCAGGAAAAGGATCTGGCCCTGATGCGCAGCATCGACAGCTTAAACCAGCAATTGGGGTACCACGCGGTGTTTTACGGGCGTCAATTGGGGGCCGGCCCGTATTCACGCCAGGAGAACCGCTCTCCGCGCTATCTGACCGCTTGGCAGGAATTGCCAACGATTGTGCCGACGGGGGAGTGACATGATTTCCAGAAAATTGGCTATAATAGTCAAAAGTCTCAAAACTGCCCGCAAAGGCCTAGACAATGAGCCAAATCCACCAAAATACGCCTTGGAGTATTTATCCTTCGGCACCGACCCACGCCAAAGAATTAGAAAAATTTGGCACGGTGGGGCGTTTGCTGCAAAACCTGAATACCCAAGCGGCCCCACCAATAGACACGGCGGCCAAGCCAGAGCTGTCTGCGCAAAAAGTCTCCCCCCAAGCCCCAGCGCCTGTCGATTTACTGGCCCAGCCCAGCCCCCAAGGACGGGCCACAGAAAATCTCTCTTTTGCCGAAGTGAGTGAGCCTCCGGTCACGCGCTCTTCAAAAGGTGCACTTGGTCCCTCCCAAGCTGCCCTCGAAGCCGGACGTCCCCCTGGTCAACCCGGTCCCTTTGAAGTCACTAAAATTGAAATGACCTTGGCTGGCAATCAGGTGGATGTCTATCTTCCCAAAGGCCCAGGCCCTTTTCCGATGAATATCTACGCATCCGGGCTCTCCCATGGGCAACGCCATGCCACAGCCAACGCCAACCACTTTGCCTCCTGGGGTATCCTAACCGTCGTCCCTTCTCTCGGTGGGAATATAGACCCCGTCAAGAGCGGTCGCATCATGGAAAATATTGTTTCAGAGCTCAATCAGCGAAAGGAGATTCAGGGGACAGCGGTTCAACCCGAAGCCATTGCCGTCTCAGGCCATTCCTTTGGCGGGCTCAGCGCTTCTTTGGCGGCTGATCATCCTGGGGTCAAAGCCCTCTTGGCCTTGGATCCCAATGACAATCTGTTCCAACTGAATCCTGGTCGCAGCAACGCATCACGGGTTCATGTCCCTGCTGCTTTTATTTTTGGCGATGGTGGCCCCAACGACTTGGGGCCAGGTATTTACCATGAACTCAGCTCAACACGCAAATATGCCTTTGAATTCAAGCGCATGCCGCATGATAATTTTATCAGCACGGCTCAAATGCCGAATAAACGCGGTCAACAGCGGGCCCTGGATTTTGCCACGGCCTTTTTATTGCACGAATTGGGCGGGCTGCGTGCCACCCAACCCTATCTGCCGGAGGGCGAAGAAACCCGCGCAGCGATCCGCAAAGGCGAGTTCAAACCCCTTTAAAAAAAGGTTCGACAAAAAACTTTACATAAACCAACACTTCTTCATAGCCCCTCAGGCATCATTCGGGTCTCTCTCACAAATAAGTCATGGCATTTGACCGCTGATTCACTTAGGCGTAACATTGTATTCACCGGGGTTTGCTCCTTGTCTGGATTGGCTTAGAAAGAAGCTCTCTCCAGAACTCAAATTGAAAGCAAGTGAGTGAGTGAAATGTTCAAGGTCTCGCGCCTCGCTTATGGGGCCCTCTCTGTGTTACTCCTGTCTGCGGTTTTGGCGATGCCAGCTCAGACAGCCGCGACCTTGCCCCCGATGGAATATGCAGACCTCTGTGAAAAACCAGGGGTCTGCAAACGACTCTCCCGGCTGATTATGGGGACAGATCATCTCGGAAAAATTCCCAACGCCCAAACCCAAGCCGTCTTAAACGAAGCCGTCAAACTCGGGATCAACACCTTTGACACCGCGCCGATCTACACAGATGGGATTGAGCGGCGTTTGGGCGCCTGGCTCAAAGCGCAAAAGCGTTCGGATTTGTATGTCATTACCAAAGGCGGCTTTCCGCGTGATCTCGGCCCTGGAACGTATCAGAGTCGGCTCAAAGGCAGCAAGCAAAGAATGGTGGCCAATGTCTTGCAAGAAGTCCAGAGCTCCCGTGCCCGTTACGATCGCAAAATTGACATCTACCTGATGCACCGGGACGATGCGGATTTTCGCAATTACCAACGCGTCAAGCGGGCTCAAACCCCAGTCGTAGATATCCTCACCGCCCTTTCAGATCCACAGCTCAAACGCCACTACCAGATGCTGGGGGTCTCCAATTGGGAAACCCCCAGGGTCGAGGAATCTCAACGCGTGGCCAAAGCACATCCCGAGCTACTTAGGCCCGTGTGTAACAGCCCCTATTTTTCGCTGCTCGAGATGGGGGCTGTCACCATTCACTCAGGTGGAGTGCAAGTCAGGCATGCAGAAATGATGAACCCTGCCTTTCAACAAGGCGTAAAAATCATGAGCTATTCTCCCTTGGGGGGCTTTTCGATCTTTTCCAAGGGCTGGGAAGAAGCCAAACAAAGAGCCTGGGAATTAAAGCAGAAAAAAGATCGCTATTGGGGACACGTCTATGATGCCATTTTTCATGCCGCCAATGAAAAGCGCTACAAAAGACTGCAGGCCTTTACCCAGTCCTTTAATGCCAAACACCGGAGCGACTACACCCCCGATCAAATGGCCAATGCCTATGCCCTGGCACACCTGCGAACCGACTACCTGATTATCGGACCACGCTCGCTGGAGCAGTTGAGAAGAACCGTTCAAGCCCTGGCGCTTGCAAAACGGCTCAGCCCAGCAGATCTGGACTATCTTTACAACAACCCCTAAGCGGGTTTTTGCAATTGCAGCAGGCACCAGCGTTTGCCCGCCTGAATCTGGACATGTTTGAGTTCAAACGGACAGAGCTTGCCAAGATCGTCTAAAAAAGGGTAGTGATCAAAATCGTCGACGAGAATCCAAGCATTGGCTTTGAGAAAGGGATACATCAAAGCAAAGGCCAGCGAACGCCCATTGCCATTGGGGCCATCGAGCAAGAGGGCGTCCAAAGAGTTGGGGGCAAATGTCCTAGCATAATCCAGATCATAAAAACAGAGCGGGACGCGGGTTTGCGGATATTGCTCAAGCGGCAGGAGCTGGCCCATCTGAGCAAATTTTAAATGGGCCGTCTGGGGATCTTGCCAGAGTTCGGCTTTTTCGGCTTCGGAAATCTGGCGCAAAGGGGCCTGCAAATAGGCTATGGCCGGGTTGTTTTTGAGTTCGGCTTTTAAGCGTTGAAACCAGTCGTCTTGGTGTTCAATGCTGATCACCGAGAGCGGCATTTGAATGCTTAAAAACTGCCAAAAGCGGGTGGACTGGCCCGAGCCAAATTCAACCAGACGGGGCAAATCCGCCCGGCCTTGAAACAAACAGCCCGTTAAACTGCGCAAAGCACTGCGGGACAGCGCCCAGCCACTGAAATAGCCTTTGTTTTTGCGCACCTGTCGCAGGGCCCATTCGACCGAACGGGAAAAAGTGCCCTGTTTTTGCAGCCAATTGCGCGAGGCCTGTTCTTCTTGCCAGAGCTGCGGCCAATAATACGTGCTGGTCAACTCGCGTTTGAACAGGCGCAAGGCTGGCAAAAGCGGGCGAAACCAAGCCTGCTGGTAAAGGGTTTCTCTGTTCATGGCAGGGCCTCAACCGGGCGGGTTAAATACGCTTCCAGGCGGGTTTTGAGTTCGGCCAGCACGGCCTGTGCCGAAAGACTGGCATCGACCCGTTGCCAGCGCAGAGGCTCCTCTGCGGCCAACGCGGCATAACCGCTGCGCACCTTCTGGTGAAAGGCCTGCGCTTCACTTTCGAGCCGATCTTTGCCGGGACGGTCGCCGATGCGGGCATGGCCCAGGGCCGGGTCGAGATCGAGCCAAAAGGTCAGGTCGGGCTGCAATCCGCCTGTGGCCAAGTGGTTGAGGGTTTTGAGTTCTTGTAAATCCAGCCCCCGGCCAAAGCCCTGATAGGCCAAGGTGGAATCAGCATAGCGATCGCAGATCACGATCTGGCCGGCCGCCAAAGCGGGGCGAATCACGGTATCCACATGGTGGGCCCGATCGGCCAAATAGAGAAAGAGCTCGGCACGGGGCGAAAGCACTTCGCTGGGATGGTGATCGAGAATCAAGTGACGAATGCGTTGACCATAATCTGTACCGCCGGGTTGGCGTGTGACCAAGACCGTATGGCCCTGGGCCTGAAGCCAAACCAACAGGGATTGAATTTGGGTGGATTTGCCTGCACCTTCTCCACCTTCAAAGCTGAGAAACACCGCTTAAAAGTCCGGATGCATCATTTTGAGGGCAAAATCTGGATCGTCCATTTCGCGGAACATTTCCTCTTCTTCTTCACTGGGTGCATCGAGCTGCATGATCGTGCGCAGGGCCTTTTGAATCTGGTAGATCGTATTGGCGCGCACCATGTGCACCGGCAATTGCCGGGCCTCGGCTGCATCGATGATCTTGCGGTGCTTTTTGTAAGAGGAGAGCAGCACCAGCACATCGGCTTCGTCGAGGTTTTTGGTGATGCGCACAGGCAAACGCATGGTCTTGATCACCCTTTCGAGTTGGCTGCGGCTGACTGCATAGGGGTAGATATGCAATTCGCTCTCACGCTCGCCCGTCACATTGACCATGTGGCGCTGCATGTCGGCGTTCTGCTCTTTGATCTTTTTGACCTTGCCGTGTTCGTCGATCATGCGGATTTCGGGAGCGGGCATTTTGCCACGCAGGTATTGGTCGACCACGTCGGCCACATCGATGTGGATCGCCAATTGATAGCGGTCCTGAATTTCGATCGCGATGTCGAAGGTGGGCGGCGATTTGCGCTCCAAGACACTCTTTTGGGTGCCCCGGCGCTTGGCCTCTTCGTCGCCGAGGGTCACGCTTTCGATCCCACCCACGAGGTCATTGAGAGAGGGGTTGAGAATCAGGTTTTCGATGCTGTTGCCGTGGGCTGTGCCAATCAGTTGCACGCCGCGTTCGGCAATCGTGCGGGCGGCGTCGGCCTCGGCCTCGGTGCTGATCTCGTCGATAATAATCACTTCGGGCATGTGGTTTTCGACAGCTTCGATCATCACTGCGTGTTGCTCAGCCGGGGTGCGCACCTGCATGCGGCGCGAGCGGCCAATTGCGGGGTGGGGAATGTCGCCATCGCCGGCAATTTCATTGGAGGTGTCGATAATCACGACGCGTTTGTGCAGGTCGTCGGAGAGAATCCGCGCCATTTCACGCAATTTGGTGGTTTTGCCGACACCCGGACGGCCCATGAACAAAATACTGCGGCCAGACTCCACCAGATCGCGCACAATGTCGATGGTGCCCTGAATTGCGCGGCCGACACGGCAGGTCAGACCGACAATTTTGCCCTTGCGGTTGCGAATACAAGAAATACGGTGCAGGGTGCGTTCAATCCCGGCGCGGTTATCGTCGCCAAAATTGCCGATCGTTTTGGTCACGTGTTCGAGATCTTCTTGGCTGACCAAGCGCTCGCCCAGAAAGGCAATCGCCCCCGGATAGCGGGCCTCGGCTTCGCGGCCCAAATCCAGGACGACTTCAATCAACTCTGAGAGCCGCTCTTCTTTGT
Organism: Candidatus Blackallbacteria bacterium; assembly: GCA_051715345.1. Classification (GTDB taxonomy): domain Bacteria; phylum Cyanobacteriota; class Sericytochromatia; order UBA7694; family UBA7694. Next base: position 33,261 of record JBPXJQ010000052.1, on the reverse strand, counting down.
TGAGGGCCTCGGTGACCCAGTCTGGCAAATGGGCGAGCAATTCATCGAGATTGTCGGTGAGCAGTTTTTCAAATACTTCCATGGGTGTCCTTTCGGGGGGCTTCGTTGGAGTCAGTGTAAGCGAAGGAAACGCTGTCCGCAGGAAAAAAAAGAAGATAAACAGGGGGACGGAAGACCAGGCTGATTGGTTCCAAGGGAACGAAGGTATAGGTAAATGTCATTCGAAATGATTGTGCCTCGAATAAAATCCTTTGAAACCATGTTTTTAGTATACTCTGCCGAGGAAGCTTGTTGCCACCGCTTTTTTAAACGCGGAGCGGGCTCATTGCCACCGACTCAACCAGAATGCGCGCTTTGGCGATTTTTTCTTGCAGCAGAGCCTCACTCAGCGGCTCAGAGGGACTCAGATCAATAAATTTGCGCGCAAAGCTGCCCATGCCCACCCCATGAATCCCACTTTGGCGGCGGCGCGCCAGGGGTCCGGTCAGGTCGTTGGTACCGCCTGAGACCTGCACAAAACAGTCCAAACCCTGGGCAAAGAGGGTTTCGGCCAGCTCCAGGCAGGGCAAGGTGGATTTTTCGCCTTTGCGGCCGCTGATGGGTTTGCCATCGGCCTGAATCAGGATATCTGGGCCCGCCAAAGCGCGGATGGTGTGGGCCAATTGGGCAATCTCAGCAGGGGATTGTCCGTGGGCCCCCAGGCTAAAGGCTAAAAGTGCGATCTCGGCACGCAAGGGGGCCAATTGGGCCAGCAAGGACTTTAATTCGGGCAGGCTGCCATCGCCGGTATGCACTTCGAGCGCACTGGCACCCGCAGCCAGACATTGTTTTAACAGGCTCTGCACCTCGCCGAGGGGGTCGCGGGCAACCAGGCTCAGGGCCTTGCTTGGGCAGGCAATCACACAGTGATCGCAGCCCAGGCAGTTTTCCAGGCGAATTTCACCGCCCACAAAAACCTCGTGGGGGCAGGCATTGACACAGAGCCCGCGATCATCACAGCGGCTGAAATCCTTTTCGACCCGCAGAAAATGCAAGTCCTGGTTAATGCCCACGCTGACCATGATCAGGGGCAAACCGGCCACAGGCACCTTGGCGGCGGCAATGCCCGCGCGTGCGGCTTCAACCAGTTCGGGCCGGGCGCCGACATCAATCACCTGGGCCCCGGCTTCGGCAAAGATCTGCGCCAGGGTGGCCACAAATTCGGTATTGCGATAGCTGGCCCCACAGATCAACTTAAAAAAGCGCCGCTCCTGCAGCGCCTGTTCAATCGCCAGATGCATCAGCGAATTTTCGGCAGCACAATGCCCGTTTGGGCTTGGTATTTGCCTTCGCGGCTAAGGTAGGTCACATCACAGGGCTCATCGCCCTGAAAAAACAAGACCTGACAGAGGCCTTCATTGGCATAGATCCGGCAGGGCAGTGGCGTGGTATTAGAAATTTCCAGGGTCACATAGCCTTCCCAGCCCGGCTCAAAGGGCGTGACGTTGACGATAATCCCGCAGCGGGCATAGGTGCTTTTGCCGAGGCAGATCGAGATCACGTCAGCGGGGATTTTAAAATACTCCACCGAACTGGCCAAGGCAAACGAATTGGGGGGAATCGTGCAAACATCGCCGATGAAATCAATAAACGAATTGGCATCAAAAGCCTTGGGGTCAACAACCGTGTTGTTGATATTCGTAAAAATCTTGAAGTGATTGCTGACGCGCAGGTCATAGCCATAAGAGGAGAGGCCGTAAGAAATAATGCCTTCGGAGACCTGCTTTTCGACAAAAGGCGCAATCATGCCGTGTTCAATTGCCATTTTGCGAATCCAGGAATCTGCTTTAATGCCCATAATTTACCTTTTTCTATGCTTGAACGTTTTCTTGGCGGGTTTAATCGGGTACCTGTTCAATGATACGGATTGCGCCCAGCGGTGGCAATAAGGCCTCGGAAACAGATGTGCCCATTGTGTTGAGAATTTTGTCCGAAACCGCAGGATCAGGGCTGGTTTCGATCAAGGCCAGATTGCGCCCCTGCTGGGCAGTCACGTAGAGACGGGTATCGTCGCGGTTGATGGCCACCCCCAAAGGCGCATAGGCCGGAAATTTGACATCTGGACCGTTGAGATAGAGGGTTTGCAACAACTTCTTGGCTTTGGGATCCACCACCAGCACAGCAGAGGTGCCGCTGGCACTGAGATAGAGCTTGCTGCCGCTGTGGTTGGCGACCATCCGTTCCAGCAGCAGCGGGCGTTTGTCTTCGGCCTTTTCACGCAGGTCGAGGGTGGTTTCGAGCTGGCCCGTCGCGGGATTGATAATATACATTTGGTCCAGAAATTCATCCAGGGCAAAGAGCCTGTCGCCGACCTGCCCGAGATCGGAAATGCGACTGCCTTCGGGCAATTTCAGCCATTCTGAGACGCGGTAACTGTCACCGTCGCGCTGCACTTGGATCAGGCGGGGGCTGGCCTGATCCGCAATCCAGAGCTGGTTGCCATCGGCACTGAGGGCCAAACCCGAGATTTGGGTGCCTTGGGGCAAATTCACAAACTGTTTCAGCGGGGGCTGACGCAGCCCCATCACGCGGTAGACCGCCAAACGCGGCAGCGTCTCCGAGGCCGCCCAGAGTTCACGAAAGGGAGCCGAATAGGCCAAACGGTGGGGTTTGTCGACGGTGCCAATTTTGCCCACGCGGTAGAGGGTGCTGCGATCGTTGCGCTGAAAGACCGAGATCGCGCTTTCCATTTGATTGGCAATAAAAAACAAGCCATCGGGGCCCAGCACCAGATCGCGAGGCACCTGGCCAGTTTCGACCCAGCCCTCGACCCTGTGCACCAGGGTATTAAAGATCAGAAAGCGGTTCTGGGTCGGTGAGAGAATCAAAGCCTGGGTGGTGGCCGTGGTCTGTTCTGCGGGCAGGCGTTTGCCACAGCCTACCAGCATCAGCAGAGGCACAAGCATAAAAGCCACAAAATATCTTTGCATGCTCTGATTATACCGTGTGCGCAAAACTTTCTGTCAGCAGGATCCATCAGGCCCAGCCAGACAAAATTCTATTCTTGGGTTCTGACATCCACCTTGATCAAACGATACACCTGATCCAAAGCTTTAAAGCGTTTTCCTTTTTCAGGCAAATCTGTTTCCAGAAAATCGGGCAGTTCTTGAACCAAAAAAAACGCAGAAGCCATTTCAGCAAGGACTTCTGGCAAAGCTTCAAAGCAAAGCCAAACCGTGGTTCCTGGAGAAAAAATCAGAGCAGAAACCTCATGAAGATCTGAGTAACCACAGCTTTCAAACAAGGCCTTGAGCTGATGGGCTTGTTGGCTGGCGTTGACTTGTAAATCCAGCGTAAGAGACTTTAATTCAGTCTCGGAATAGACCACCTTCATGAGACCGGAATCAAACACGACTTTGGCGTTTTGAAATGCGAATTCAATTTCGCGCTCAAAACGGTATTCGGTTGCCAATTCCTGCGTCAAAATATCACGATAAACTTGCATCATTTAATTGGCAGTCCGATCAAAGCCCGGTGTTCTCCAAGCTCTTTCCCACTCAGCCAAGGTCTTGCCTTCAACAATGGCGGAGGGCCCACCCATATCCTGTCGGTATCGCGCGTATTCTGTCGGACTTTCAAAGAACAGGCCCTGTAAATAAGTGCGATCGGCCTGCCCTGTGACAATATTGCGATAATCCATATTGCTGACACCGGCAGAGAGCTGAGCACGTGCTACTCCTGCATCAAAGCCCACAGAAGCAGAGGTCGAAGCACCCATACCAAGACGCAGATATTGAAGACGGTTATCCGGCCGTTCACCTGTCGCGGGGTTGGGAGGCTGTACTTCCCATTGCGCCTGAACGCCAATACTCATCGTGATCTGGCCACTGGAAGATCGTCCAAAATCCCCTTTGTCCATTGATGTCTGAATTTGCTTGAGCATCGCGTCTTCAAAACTTTTTAAACTGCTTCCCGTTAAGCCCAGGGTATCTCCCGTTTTAATGATCGCATTGAGAATGGTATCCTGCTGCCCCAGTTTAAAATCGGCCATATCTTTTGCTGTAAAACTGAAAGTCAAATTGCCATTAACAGCAACATAATCCCCCGAATTTTCAGGCGCTGGATGATATTCTACATGATAGCGATTGACCGAAGCGTCGAGTTTGACACCGACGGTTTGCCCTGGGCGAAGACCACCGCTCACGCCAAGATTGATACTTCCTGTCGCTGACCAGTCACTGCTGGTTCTGCCATTGGGGAAACGGGCTCGGCTGGCTTCGTAGCTAAAGGAGGCCCCACCAGCCACCTCAAGTTTACCTATTTTGACTGAGCCTTCAGCAAAGACCCGACCAGCCAGGGCCGCCCGCGTTATCGGTTTGACATGGTTCATATTTGGCACATTGGCCAATTGAGGAAAAATCGTGGTTGCACCGGGCATATTTTGGCGAATACTATGCACCAGAAAGTTACTCGCTTCCTGCGCAGTGCGAAAACGATAGGTAACCCCTGCCGAGGCAGTTCCACCGAGGCCGGCACGAGCCCCACCTGCGGGGGTGTTGCGCCCAGCACTGACATCAGCGCCAACAGAGCCATTGACACTCACAAGAAAGCTACCATCGTCGTCCCGACTGGCGGTGACTGTCGCGCCACCACTGACATCCACACCGCCCCAACCCCAACTCACACCGGCTTCACCTTTGATGCCGATCTGTACATTGTCGCCGCCTGAATCCAGGGGGTTTAAATAATCCATAAAATCGCGGGTATTGCGGCCCACCTGAACAATGCCATTCTCCGTGCGATTGGCTGTAAAGGTAGCTTGGGTGGAACTGGCTCCACGCGCCACATTGGCCCTGACTTCTCCGCCGAGGCGCTCTCCGTCGGTATCGCGTTTAGTGATACTGAAACTGACCACCCGCGCTTCAAAATCATGTATTTCATATTTGCCAACACTGTTACCAGCAGGGTCGAGCGCCCCTATCTCGCTGGTGCCATAGACCTCGTACTCACCCTGGTCATTTTTGACGACAACCGCATCTTCGGTCTCTGAGGCTGCAACGGTGTCAGCTTTGCGCTGAGCTTCTTCAAGGGTTTTAAATTTTCCTTGATTTGATGAAATATTGATATTTTCATCATAATTTTGATTGAGCTGGGCCACTCTATTTCCTAAACGCATCAAAAAACTTACCTTTGCATATGACTTATTAACAGTTCAGAACACCGCCATCTCTGCTGAAAACAAATGACAGCCAAAACATTAATATTTTGATTATATTTAATGTTTAATTTTATACCCAGACGAAGGTGAGAAATAACACCGAATAAAATTAAAAAATGAAAAACAAAGATTAATTAAAAAAAATGAAAATTAAAAAAGATTTATAAAATTAATTTATTTTAAATTTAGAGTATAATAGTAATATGTAATTTTGAAGGACAATATTTTGAAAAACAAACAATTTTTAAATTTGACAGGCATTTCTTGTCTGGCAATCTTGGGCATCAGCGCCTGTAACCCCGGTGCTCAGCCTGGCAATACCATCGGTATCCCTGTGGGTGCTGGCGTGCAAAAAGCGAGTATCTCTGGCTCGGTCGTCAAAAGCAACCTGTCTCCCGCTGAAAGCGCCACTATGGTCTTGATTCAGCGCACCGGGCAGCAGGATCGGGACGTGCAGATCGTGCGCAGCGATAACAACGGCAGCTTCCGCTTTAATGACGTCGCAGCCGGAGAATACCGAATCGCTTTTGTCCTGCAATCAGAATCTGAGCGCAAAGATCCCCAAAGCCCCGCCAAACGCTATGATCCCGAAAAAGATCCCGCCACCGGACAGTCGTTTTCGTTTATTAGCACGGGCAATTTCACCTTTAATGGCACGGCCACAAGTTCCATTCAGATTCCCCAGATCAATATTGGCTGGAACACCAATTTGGAGCCCCACAGCAAATCTGTCGGCAATAACCAGCCGATCCGCTTTTCCTGGGGTTCAGCGGTGGGTGCCCAGTCTTACAGTTTGGATATCCGCGATGGCAATAACAACGCCTTTTACAAATCACCCGAAATCTCAGGCAATACCTTTACCTGGAGCGATTTGACCGGCAACCAGGGCAGCAACCAGGGTGTCAAGCTGCGTGCAGGCACCTATTATTATCTGGTCAATGCCAAATTGAGCGCAAGCAGCTCCGGCAGTCTCCTGCCCCAGACAGGTGGCACCGCCTTGGCCCAATTCAGTGTCCCTTGAGGATTTAAAGCGCAGATTTAAAGCGCAGATTTAAAGCGCGGCCCAGTCTTCAGCTTGGATCTGAAAATGGGCGTAATCGGCCAGATTGCGGGTGACCAGAACCAGGCCATGGGCCTGGGCTATCGCCGCAATCTGGCCATCGGCAAAAGGGGGGGTGAGACCCTTTTGCTCCAAACGGGCCCGCTCCCCTGCGTGCCACTGGGCTGCCGCCGGCGAATAGGGCAGAATCGGCAGAGCGGCCAAGACAACAGTGTCTAAATAGTCTTCGATATACTGTCGTTTGCGACCGGGGGGCAGGCGGTAGCAACCATAAAAGAGTTCATGTAAAACCACGCTGGCGGTGGCACAGGCTTCGGCATGCCTTTGCAAGGCACTGATAATTTGGGGATTGGGACGGGGCTTGAGGGGTTCGGAGAGAATATTGGTATCGAGCAGGTAGATGAGGGGCACGGGTGAGGGGTTTACCAATCAAAGGAGCGGCCGGGAGAGGCATCGCGCAGGTTGGAGAAGGGATCGGGGCTGAGGTCTTCGGGGGGGAGGCTTAAGAACTGCTGGAGAGCAAGGGCAAATGTGGGTTGGGGATTGGTTAAACGGGAATAATCGTCCATGGAGAGCAAGACCGCGACGGGCTTTCCGCGCCGCGTAATCTGGACGCATTGCCCTGTCTCCGCCGCGTGAACCAGGCTGGGCAAGGCATTTTTGGCTTCCGCAATCGAATAAGAACTGGGGTCGTGTCGCACATATTGCATAAGAGGCCTCCAGATGGCTATCTACATAGCTATATTATAACAGGGGATCTCAAAAAGATCTGCTTTTCCGTGGTATTATCTATTGGCGAATATTGACCTTTGGCCAAAAGAACAAGACAGGAAAAAAAGCTCTGTATGACAGCATCTCAACCCACCCCAACAGAAATTTTGCTGCGCCTGTTTGCCACCTTCAAATCCCAGGATCGGGCCGAAGCAGAAACCCTACTCACCCCTGATTTTACATTTAGCAGCCCCTACGATAATGCCGTGGACCGCGAACACTATTTGCAGCACTGTTGGCCCAATGCAGGTCATTTACAAGAGTTGCGCATCGAACGCCTGTTGGTGGATGGCGATCAGGCCTATGTCACTTACTGGGCCGAAACAGACCAGGGCATGTCGTTTCGCAATACGGAGTTTTTTCGCTTTGAAGGCCAACAGATAGCCTGTCTCGAAGTCTATTTTGGCGCGGCCTACGATCAGGGGCAATTTGCCCGGATGCGCTGAGCCCTCAGCAGACCGCACTACCCCATTAATGCGGCTTTTAAGGCTGTTTCCATGTCTTCAGCCAAGCCTGCAACACCTTTGAGCACCCAAGGGCCGCCATTTTGCCAGTGAACCTGAAAACGCGTGAGATCTTCAGCGGTCTCGGGATTCAGTTCGCGAATGTCCAAGACCACTTCTGTGCCACCCTCGAGCAGAGCGGGAGAGGCAAAGAGTTTGAGCACGGGACCGAGTTCACGCACCTCGATTTTGAGTACCCGCTGCGGGAGGGCTGTTTGGCTGGCCCAGGCTTGAATCGCAGCCACAGCTTGGCTTGTTGCAAGCGGGGTGGCAGCCTGAATCTGCTGAATCTGAACACTTTGGAAGCACCCGCCCTGTTTAAAAAAAGCCTGAATGCCTTGTGCGGCAGCTTTCTCCCGGTCTGGCACGTCTTTTTGCTCGGGGCGCCAACGTGTTTCCCAAAAGACAAAGCCCGCCAAAGGCTGCTGTGCCGATTGGCAAAGGGGTGTGGAAGGAACCGGAGGCTCTGAGCTAAAACGGGTACTGGCACAGCCCCAAAGCAAGAGAAAACCCAGACAGCCCAAAAGGGAAAGGTGTTTTTGAGCCCAGGGGCGTCTGAACAGCTTAAACACAGCTAACGCAAAAGCCGGGCGTGGTCGACCATAATGCAGCGGTCCATCACCACGGAAAGACCGGCTTCTCGGGCTTTTTCTGCAGCGGGCTCGTGGATCACGCCCAATTGCAGCCAGATGGCTTTGGCCCCAGCAGCAATGGCCTGTTCGACCAGATCAGGCACCTCTTCGGAACGGCGAAAGACATTGACAATATCCACAGGTTCGGGAATTTCAGCCAGCGAGGCATAGACTTTTTGGCCCAAGACTTCGCTCAAAAGCGGATTGACAGGCAGCAGCTCAAAGCCAGCCTGTTGCAAATAGCGGGCAATGCGATGGGAGTCGCGAAAAGGTTTATCTGAGACACCAACCACCGCAATGCGTTTGGCATTTTTGAGCAGGGGTTCGAGGGGCGAATTGACAAAGGTCATGTTAGGCAAAGACGCGGCCTTCACTTTTAAAGCGATCCCGAATGCCTTTGTGGGCCTTGGGAGAGCTGACAAACCAATTGCTGATCTGGGTCCCTTTAAAAGAAGTGATAATCTTGCCCACCTCATTGGCACTCAATTTGTGCCCGGCCTCACGCTGTTTGCGCGCCAGCATTTTGGGAATCGGGGCAGCCAAGCTGTCGACATGGTTGAGGGTACCCAGTACCAAGTCAAAGATGCGCGGATCCTGTTTGACTTCTTCGCTGAGTTGGGCATCTGCCAAGAAGGCATCCACCTTGCTCTTTTTATCGTGTAAGACAAAGGCCTCTTGGGCTTTTCCCAGAGCCAAATTTTGCTCGCTGGCTAATTTTTTCCAAGCTTGGTCAAATTGACTGCTGGCAATGCCGTAGCGCTTGACCACAGCATTGAGCTCAGCAGCAAAGGGATTTTTGTCCCATTTGAGAAAGCGCATCATGGTGCTATTGGCCACTTTTGCGTCAGATCCACGGGAACCATTTTTATAGACATAGGTTTCGAATTGATAGGTGCCATAGGTTTTTCCCCCCGAATCCTGCTTGCGGGAGGGATAGGTGATCGCCCCCACCCCATAGGGGTCTTTGCGATTGCGGTAGCTCCCCGATTCGTGATAGGCCATCATCGGAAAAGAGGGCACAAATTTTTTCGGGTCGTGATAGGGGGATTTTTCATAACGGGGTTCGGGCACCGTGCTGGGTTCGGGTGCCGTTTGTGGAGGCGTCTTGACTGGCGGCGACTTGACAGGAGAGGGGGCTGAGGGGGAGCCGCTCTCGATCGGCAGCAACGTCTCTTCGTCGATGGGAATGGCCCTGGGAATGGGGGTGGCAATCAATTCAGGCCGCTGATACAAGCTGCCTAAGGGGTGATCAAAAAGGGTGAGTGAGGTCTGGGCTTGCCCAGAGAAGGCCTTGGCGGCTTGCAGCTGATCCTGGGGTTGGAGGGCCGCAGGGAAAGGTTCTGAGACCGGCTCAGCCCCAGGTGTAAAGGGTGCAATGGGGTGGGGGGCATTTTCCAAGAGGCGGCTCACACGGCCTTGGGCAATTTGGCGCAGTTGGTCGGGAGGCAGGAGCATCAAGCCTTCCTTCTTTCTCTTTCTGTCTGAGGGTCTAGCACTTTGAAGATTATAGCCCCACAGGCCATTTTTCTTGCCTGTGGGGCCAATTGAATTTGCGCCTATTGATAACGGTGGCGCAGGCCGGTGGCGGGCCGGGTGTAGTTATAGGTCCAGACCGTTTGCAAATCGGGGCTGTCCATATAGTCTTCGTTTTTGATCAGGTCCCAGCCATATTTGGCCCGATGCGGATAGACGCGGGGCGGATTGCTGACCCGGCGCAGGGCCTGCCAGACCAACTCAGTGCAATAAAAGCGATCTTCGGTATTGATCAAAAAGAGTGAGTCATAACTTTTGCCAATTTGGGCCGTTTGATAAGCGCGCATTTTTTCGACATCGGCGGGGGTCATGCCGGGTTTGCGCAAGACGACAAATTTATCGCGGTGAATGCGCTGAATATAACCCGTCAGGGTCTCACGAATCACACCCATAAAATTGCCTTTGGCATCGAGCTGGGCCAAAGCGTGGATGATTTCGTTATTGCCCAGATAGACAAAGGAGTGAACAAACGAGTCGTTATTGCCACAGAGCACGATATCGCCGGGCTGCAGATGGGCGATCATCGCTTTGAGACCCGCTTCATCGATACGGGGCACATTGTCGGGCACACCGGGTTTGTTAAATTCTTTTTTGATAATTTTATCGCTGAGCAAATACAAAGCGGGGCGCACAAAGCCAACAGCGGTCAGACCTTCAAAGATAAAACCACCCCGAGGCAGCGAAACCACTTCAGCCGGGCGGCCATTGTCGAGATCATCGAGATTGTCTTTGTAAAGATCGCGCAAAATGCGGGTGGTGAGATCATCATTGGCAGACGACATCGTCTGCATCCGGGCGGGGCCCTGTTGAGCCATGAATTGCTGGGGGGGCATCACGGGGGCCGAAGTGGCACAACCTGTGAGCAAAAGGGACAAACCAACCAATTGTTTAAAGATTTTCTTCATGATTCGCGACACTCTCCACGCAATAATCCGGCATCAGGAACCGGGTGATAAAAAAATTGTCGCATCTTCAGGGCCACCTCTGACGCAAATTAAGCAAAAAATAAACCTTTTTTAACCAGAAAAAAAGGCCAGTTTAAACTGGCCTTTGCACCTGATTGGCGCGAAGAGGAGACGTTGTTTCAGCTATTGCTGCTGATCATTCGTTTTGGCCGGCACCGGCGCACTGGCTTGACCCGAAATATATTCATTGGCGACACGCACCATCAGGGCATTGAGTTTTTCAACCGTAAAGCTGCCGACCGTGGGTTTGAGATGGCTGCTGCCAATGCCGCTGTCGTCGGTTAAAAAGACGTAACGTCCGCCCGTGCTGATCGCCATCATGCGCAGCAAAAATTCGGTTTCTTTGTCGATCCCACTGGAGGCCACAGGAATAATACGAATGCCTTTGGCGGCGGCCCGCATCAAAGAAGTGCGCAGGCGGGTGAGATTTTTGGGGTCTTGGTGCGGCGGAGCGTCGAGCACCAAAAAGAGCAGACGGGCGCGGGCCGTGGCACTCCATTCGTGTTCATCGACGGCGTCTTGCAGGGCCGCATCCACCGCTTCGGGGAAATCGCCGCCGCCATTGGCAGATTGTTGACTCAATTGTTGGGCCACCGTGTCGGGATTTTCGCTGAAAGGAAAGGGACGCACAACGTATTCATCGCTGAGGTCTTTGTAAAAATTGGTGCTCAGACGCAGTTTGAGGTCTTTGCGGTTTTGCGCGGAAATCTGGCTGGCCACATTTTTGAGTTCGCTTTTGAGGTATTCCAATTCATCCCCCATCGAACCAGTGGTATCCACCACCAGCATCAGGTCGGCATTCACAGCGGGCTCCAAGGCTGTTTCGGCTTTAAAATTCAGGGTTTGTAGGCCATTGCCACTCAGGCTCAGCTCTTGTTTGAGGGTTTCTTTGCCGAGATTGACCCGAACCTCGACCATTGAGAGCGTAGGCTCTTTCAGCATGATTTGGTTTTGTTGATCCTGTTGATCTTGTTGTGTTTGAAACGGCTGCACCTGGCTGCTGCTACCAATTGCCGGAAAGAGATCGGCTTGGCCCAAGACATTGGTGCGGCCTTCAAACACAAGTTTCTCACCGGCATAGACCTGCACTGGCAGGTCGGCCAAGGCCCCAGAAGGGCCTGTCACAGTCACTTGAATCCGCTTTTGGGTATAAATTCCCCAAATGCCGGGCATGCCTGACCACTGTGGGTCTTGCATCAGTTCCAGCCAAAAAGGCCAGTTTTTCAGGTCATTCCATTCCCCGGCGGTGAGCAACCCGGCCTGGGGTTGGGGGCCAGGTTTCATGGGAAAGGGCTCTGGTGCCACAAGGCCGGGCCGGGCAAGTTCGCTGCCAGTGCTGCCAGAAGAGACACCTGATTTGCCTGAGGTACTGGTTGGGCTGGTACTCAGGGCTGGAGCTGCCGCAGGAGCGGGAGCAAAGGCGGCTCCGCTGCTGCTGTCGGCGGAGGTACTTTCTGCCAAAGCAGGGGCTGAACCTGGAGCGACAGGAGACATAGCGGCACTGCCACCGCCTCCACCGCCTCCACCGCCTCCGCCGCCTCTACCGTCTGGGCTGGGCACAGCTCCCTGAGAGGGGAATTTGGGAATGGCGGGGGGGGTTTTGCCCGTGGTTTGATTGGAGCTGTTGTTCGGGGAATTGACGAGCGGGGCTTGGCAGGCATTTAAACAGACATTTAAGCTGAAGGCCAATAAGGCAAAGGGCAAGAACTTAGACATGGAATTCAAATCTCCTTGAGGGGTGGTGACAAAATCTTAGCTGGATCTAAAATTGAGTCTACCAGATTGTTTACAACAAGTAAACATAAGTTTCATAAAGTCAACAAAACTCAGGAAGAAAAACCAAACTAAAAATTTCAAGATTTAATCTAGAGTTACAAGTAGATTAACCTTGTTTTTAACTTGATAACGTCAGCTGGGCTGGGTTTGGGCCGACAATCAGATCATCGAGAGAGATCCAAAAGAGGAAAAGCGAAAAATGAAAAAAGTAACCCTTCTGTCCACCCTGACCCTGGCCCTGAGTCTGACCGCCTGCGGTGGCAGCGTCAACTCCCCGACTTCAGGTGCCGTCTCTTCGCTGTCCACATCTTTGAGCACCCCCAGCGGTGGTTCAGGCATTACCCCCATCGAAAGCCTGGAAGAAGAAACTGCTCCCGTTGAAGAAACCGCCCCTGTTGAAGAAACAGCCCCTGTCGAAGAAGCTCCGGTAGCTGAAGCCGCTCCTGAAGTCGCGGAAGAAGAAGCCCCGGTAGCAGCAGAAGAAATCCCCGCTGAAGCAGCCCCGGCAGCTGAAGAAGCTCCCCAAGATCTCGATGCCGTCCCCGATTTGGATGTCGGCTCACCCTATGTCCCCTCTGGCAGCAGCCTCGGTGGTGGCAGCGGCTACGTCGCCGAAGGCAGCTTCAAAGTCGACCAAGACACCTTTAACCAATGGCAGGCCGTGAACGTGATTTCCGATGGTTCCAATCTCTATGTGGCCGCCGTCGACATCAAAACGCCAACCAAAGGCACCGTGATTCAGATGGATACCTCTGGCGGCGCTTGGAAAGATCTCGGCAAATCCTTTCTCTCAACGATCACTCTCGGTGCCACAGGTTATAAAATGACCAAGACCATTCAAGGTCTGGCCATGGATGACTCAGGTAACTTGATTATCAGCGACAGCAACGACCAGCTCTTCCGCATGGACACCCCCAAATACAGCGTCACCACCGTGAAAGCAGCCCTGGCCAGCGCCCTGGACGTGGTCAGCAGCGGCGGCAATTTCTTCGTCGCCACCTCGACCGGCATTCAAAAATTTGATTCCTCTCTCGCTGCAGGTTCCGCGTTTGGTTCGATCACCCCCAGCGGTGGCCTGGGCCGCGACAGCCAAGGCAATATCTACGCCGTGGCTGGCAGCTCGATTCAGAAAATCAACAGCAGTGGTGCAGCCTCTGAAGTCGTCAAAGATGTCAGCGGCGCCCTCGACGTCTCCGTTGACAGCAAGGGCAATATCTTTGTCCTGATGAGCGACAGCGTCAAATTTTACAACGACAAAGGTGAATCCCAGGGCAGCTTTGGCTCCGGCGATTTCACAGCCCCCAAAGCCATTTTCGCTGATTCCAGCGGTGGCGTTTACGTCGCCGATTCCGGCAGCGACCACAAGACCTCCCAGGTCGTGAAATTCAGCAAAGGTTAAATCCTTGAACAAAGAACTCTTGGGGAAATTTCTCCCCATTGCTCAGCAAGCCGCCCGTTTGGGCGGCTCTCAGCTTTTGGCCCACCGGGGCAAACTGGCCCAGATTCGCAGCAAAAGCAGCAGCGGTGATCTCGTCACCGAAGCCGACCTGGCCTCAGAAGCAGCCATTCTGGCGCATTTTAAGACCCACCTGCCCGAACATGCCATCTTGGCCGAAGAATCAGGCAAACAAGAGACAGGCAGCGACTGGCTTTGGGCGATTGACCCCCTCGATGGCACCTTAAACTATGCCCACAACCTGCCTTTTTTCTGTGTCTCAATTGGCCTGATGTTCCGACTCAAACCCGTCTTGGGTGTGATCTACGCGCCGGTGCTGGATGAACTCTTTTGGGCCTATCAAGGCGGCGGCGCTTGGCTCAACGAGGAAGCAATCCAGGTTTCTGAGACCGACTGTCTGCGCCAGAGCTTTTTGGCCACGGGCTTTCCCTACCGCAAAGCCGAGTTGAGCGACAATAATTATGCCGAATTCTGCTATTTTGCAGATCAGACCCAAGACATTCGCCGACCGGGCTCAGCGGCGCTGGATTTGGCCTATGTGGCCTGTGGCCGCTTTGACGGCTTTTGGGAGCGTCACCTCAATGCCTGGGATATCTGCGCCGGGGCCGTGTTGGTCGAAGCTGCAGGCGGTGTGGTCGGCAATTATGATGGGAAGGCCTTGGACCCACTCTCTGGCGAAATTATCGCCAGCAATGGTCCGATTCAGCACCTGCTGCAACAGCCACTGGCCACCCTGCGCGACCGCAAAATCTCAGTCAAAATAACCCTTTAAAGCTCAAGACTTGGGCTTAAAATGGCCATTGGAGCGCACTCGGCGCTTAAACTCATGGGCTTTTTGCAGGCGTGGTAGCAATTCAGCCAGATAGCTCTCCAGTTTTTTCAGGCGTTCATTTTCGCTTTGCAGTTCAATCAACGCCAATCGCGCTTCGATTTCGAGACTGAGCAAACTGGCCAAATGAAAACTCAGCCCTTGCTCAGACGCCGTCACAGCGCTGTCGGAGCCGATCAATTTGAGAAATTCAGCGAAACCCGCCAGCACACTTTCTTTCAGGGCTGGCTCGGGCTGCTCTTCGGGGTCGAGATCGTTGAGAAATACCACTTCCGCCGTTAAATAGGGCTGGTCTTCGTGCATATTGAGCAGGCGGTAGCGCTGGGTACCGAGGGTCATCAGATCAAGTTGGCCATCGGCGTATTTGTGCAAAATTTGGTGAATCACCACCATGCAGCCCACTTCGTGCAAATGGTTTTCCTTGCTGAAGTTGATGCCAATGGGCAAATAGCCATTGCTACCGGGCCGCGGCGCACAATCGCTGACCATCTGTTTGTAACGGGGTTCAAAGATATGCAGGGGAACAGGTTCACCGGGCAGGGGCACAATCCCCAGGGGGAAAATCGGAATCAGGGCTTCTGACATGGGGAGATCCTTTTAAAATGGCTAACGGTTTTTGACAGTATACACCCCGTGGAAGGTTTTGCACCTGAAAATGACGCCCTTCGACTCCGTTCAGTGAACGGAGTCGAAGTGAACAGCCCCCAACGAAAGAGGGCACCCCCAAGCGGAGATGCCCACGCAAAATGCTTAAATTAAAACAGCTTTATGCAGCGGCTTTAAAGCTCTGAAAACCCGAATAGCTTTCAAAGACTTCTTTGCTCAATTGCTGCGCTTCGAGCGTGGTCAGTGAACCGGTGCGGGGGTTGTCATTGCCCCAGCTGTCTTTTTTCATGGTTTGGCTGCGGATCAGGGCCAATTTTTCGTCGCGGCTCATTTCACGGGAGTCGAGCACAGCGCTGCGGATAAAAGCTTTGATCAGGGTATTGGCCTGGGCAGGGGTATAGAGGCCACTGCTGTAGTCATCGTTGCCCCAGCTATCGGGCTTCATTTTTTCACCGCTCAGGGTCTCGATAAAGTTCTTGGCAAAATCGCGTTCAAAGGGATTGGGCTGGGAGGCTTTGGCGGCTTTTTCAGCCAGATCGCTGGCCTGTTTGCCACTCACGCTGCCTTTGGCCGGGTCATCATTGCCCCAGCTGTCTTTTTTCATGCGCTGGCTTTTGAAAATTTCCAATTTGTCTTTGAGTGACATGGCGCTGGAGTTAACCACTTCGTCTTCGAGAAATTTGCGAATTTTGGCATTGGCCTCTTCGGGAGTAAAGATGCCGGTGCTGGGGTCATTATTGCCCCAACTGTCTTTGCGCATTTTGTTGTTTTCCAGTTCGGAGATATACAAACGCGTTTCTTCAGCCGTTTTGCCCATGCCGGGGTAAGGAGGATAACCAGGGTTGGGGGGATAGGCGGGGGGCCAATTGGGCTGATTGGGCTGATTGGGCTGATGAGGCGCCACCAAATAAGAGCCGCTCAGAATCACCCGGCCTGAATTCAGGGCCATGCCCAATTCTTGGCGGGTGACAAAACCGTCGTAATTGCTGTCAACAACCTGGCCAAGCGAACCCAGACCGGCACTGAAAATCCGGTCGGCGATCAAGACCTGGGCGATTTGGTGAGAGACGGCGGGAGCGAGTTGCTGCACGCTGACTTGGTTGTTGACCAAACCGCTCTCAAATTCAAAGAGCTGGATGATATTGTCGCGGTTGCGGTCGAGTTGGCGCAGCAATTGGGGGGAAACCCGCAGTTCGTCACGGCCAATCACACCATCGCGGTTTTGGTCAAAGACACGGGCCACCTGATTGAGGCTGGCGGGATTGAGATAATAGCTATTGGCGGGAGGGGTAATAAAACTCTGCAGGGAAGTGGGTTGGATCGATTGCATCGGGGATGCTCCTTCAAAAATGAACTGATGAAAAATCTGAATAACTTAACGTTAATTTAACATATAGAAAACTATATCTTAAACTTGCGTCAATCAGATGAAGATTTTGGGTTTTCCTTTTCCCAATCGGGTTCACTTTCTGGGGGTCTCAGGCAATCACGCCAGCCGGGCACAAGTGGGGCCACTTCGCGTACAGTTTGAGCGCGGGGATCCCAACCGGGATCGGGCAGGGCCACTTCAAGTGGGTCGATAATATTCAAGCGGCAGGGGTGCTGATCGCCGCTCGCCATCGCTTGCCAATCGCGGCGCCAGAAATGCAAGGCATGCGCCTGCCAAAGATAGCCATAGCGGTAAGCCGTGGGATTGGGGCCCCAACCGGCGATCCGCTGTGTGTCGGCCCGGTAGTGTTTTTCGCGGCGCAAAACCACTTGCTGAGCCGCCGCTAAACTGGCTTGGGCCCGAGCCAGCCAGCGCTGAGCTGACTGTTTTTGGCCCACGTGTGCTTGGGCCGCTTGTTCGTATTGCCCCAAAACAAAACGCGCCCGCAGGGCATTGATCTCCAGCCCATCACACATTTCCGCAGCCAAGTCAGAGGGCTGGCGGCGTTGTAAGTCTTGGCATTGCATGGATAGCCCCTGAAATTCACGTTCCATGGCTTCAAGCAGGGGCTGAATCTCGGTTAAATACAGTTTTAAAGCCTCGCGTTGGTGGCGCACAGCTTGGGGTTCAAGGCGATCAGGTTGGGTCTGAAAACCCGGCAAAATACCACTTTTGCGCAAATAGCCAGCCATTTCGCTCCAGGTATCGCTGCCAGCCAAATAAGCCATGCCACTGCGCAATTGAATGGTTTTCGGTTTTTTGCCATTGACCTGCCCCAAAACCAGCAATTGGTGCTGAATTTCAATCGTCTTTTCGATCAGGGCCACCCAATCGGGCAAGTCGCTCCCCACCGGGCTGAGGGCCTCATTTAACAAGGCCCGTAGATTTTCGCTCTCGGATTGCCCAAGCGGATTGGGCAGCCAAGCTGCGCGCGCGGTCATGCGGTCGTTGAGCCAATAGCCCCATTCAAAGCCACTCGAAAAAATCGCCTGGCCCTGGATCCGCGCTTGGGGTTGGCCCTGGGCCAGATTCTGGGCTTCGGCCTGGGCCAGCAGCCGCAGATCGTGTAAGCGGCGAGCGGCATAGACCGGCAAAAACAGCGGCACGTTGATATCATAATTGACCCAATAGCTGGTCTCGGGGTACCAGAGCAGGGGGCGTTTGCCCATCTCCAGGCGAATAAACTTCAGCATCTCGCGAAAGTCCTGGTGGCCATAGGTCGGAGCTGGGTCGTCGAGGCTGTAGATCTGCACCGTGTGGGGCATAATTCCCAGGCGCGGATCGGCATAATGGGGCAAAAAATTGAAGTTCAGCGGCTTGCCCGTTTCGGGATCGCGGTAGTTCTCGGAGAGCTGACCGCTGGAGATGTGGATTTTGGTAAAAAAGGCCTTTTGGTGTTTATCTGCCAGGTGGGCCGTGGCCTGATTCAACCAATTTAACATGGTGGCGTCCCCGGCATTGTGAAACTCGCTCAGCCCCAATTCGGTGGTCACGAAGTCAAATCCCGCGCCCATCAGCCAGTCGAGATTTTCTTCAATCTGGCGTTTTTCATCACTGCGATCACCGACCTGGGTCAGCAGACGCCAGGCATTTTGCTGGCCCAGGGCCAAAGGCACATCAATACCTGCCCGCAGGCCCCAGGCATGGGCCTGTTCTACCAGGGCCAAGAGGCGTTTCTGGCGCAGGGTGCTGCGCGAAAAGCTCTGCCAGGGGCCTTTTTCGAGCAAAACCCACTCCACTTCGTTCTGGCGATTGGCGATCAGCCACTCCAAATACAGCTCCCACTCGCCCCGCAGCTTTTCCCAGCCCACCTGATCGCCAGGACCTTTGGGGCCCCAGCCATTGAGCACATGGGTCAATTCTAGCGGGTGCATGGTGTGTTGGTGGAGCACCCGCTGTGGCCAGTTCGGAGCTTCACTTTGCTGCTCTCCGGGTTTGGGGAGACTGAGTTGAGCGGGAATATGGGGCTGAAAGGGATGGTTAAAGCGAAAGCCCAGGCGCTCAAGCAGGGCATAAGTCCCGTAGAGCAAACCTGTATTGACCCCGCCACTGGCATGACTGCCGGCTTTGCCGCTGACAGAGAGGATCAACTGGGCTCCTTCCTGCCGGGCCTGCCAGACAAAGCCCTCTTCTGCATGCGAGACCGGAGCAGGGCTTTGGCCAAGGACAAGTTTAATCGGCTGCGTTGGCGCTGACGTCTGGCCCAAGAGCTGGGTGATGCGTTGGCAAATAGCGGCAGGTAACGCTTGGCCACAGACCACTTCGGGGGGCTGGGCCTGTACCGGAGAGGCCCAGAACAAGGGAACCACCAGAAGCAGGGAAAGTGGCAGAGAAAGCGGCAAAGACAAGCGCAGAGAAGACAGCGGAAAAGGTAAACGCATCAAGCAGGCCTGTTTCTTTTTTTTCAGGATGGCATGCCCAGGCTGAGAGAGCAAGTGATTTTAGAAAATAGGTCTCAAAAAAAGGAGCCCTGTCTGCCTCAGCCGACGTTCTCAAGCCCCGCCTGTGAGAGATGTACCGGCAGAGACCCCGGCCCTCGGTTAGAATGGGTGAAGCCTAAGCCCTGGAGAACTGCCCACTTTATGAAAGGTCTGCTCAATTGCCGCCTACCCGAACCGCGCTTTGATCTGGCGCTGCCCAGCTCCATTTGGCTGGCGCCCATTTGTGAAAAGCCCCTGCTGGAATACTGTTTGGAGCTCTTTCTCTATTTGGGTATCAGCGAGGTCATGCTGGTGGACTATTTGGAGAATGGGGAAATCTCTTCCCATTTTGGCACAGGCAGTGCTTGGGGTCTCAAATTGTCTTATTTGCAGGGCCATGCGGGTGAGGTCATCTCCGAAACCCTGGAACGCCTCGCGCCGGGAATTCACGACGATCTCTTGATCATCGATGGCCCCCTTTTTCCGCTCTTTGACCGCGCCGCACTCAAACCCCTGCACATGCCCGCCCGCGAAGGCATTTACAGCTTGAACCAGCGCCACCTCAATTTGACAGACAATATTTTGCTCATGCCGCGCAATCTTTTGCATGGTCTGCTGGCCGAAAACCGCTTTGAAAAATGGGTGCAGGCCTCGCTGGATTACCACCCCGAGATCCGCTTTCCGGTGGTGCCGCTGCACAATTTGACCGCCTATTTGCAGATCAACCTTGAAGTAATGGCGCGGGGAGAACGCTTTGAACTGCCCGCTCTGGTGGAAGCAGGCATCTGGAAAGGGCGACAGGTTCATCTGGCCGAAAATGTCCAATTGATGCCCCCAGTATGGCTGGGCAGCGAGACCCAGATCGGGGCCGATTGCCAAGTCAGTCACAGCCTTTTAAGTGGGCAGGTGCGGCTCGAACAGGGCACAGTACTCGAGGAATGCCTGGTCTTTGGCCCCAGCTATTTAGCAGGCCAAAAACTGCAGCGCAAAATTATCCTGGGCCAGCGCTGCCTGCACCCGGTGACGGGGCAAATTGAGGCCCTCGAACAGCCCTGGGCCCTGCAAAACCAAGTTGAAAATGCCGAAGACAATCAGGCCAAACGCGAACGGGAACAGGCCTGGGTCACTCCCTTTTTGCGCTGGCGCCGCCCCTTGTTTAAATGGCTCAAAGGCTTCGCGCGCGCTCATCCTCAGAGCTATTACCTCAATGCATCTGGCCAAACCTTGCTGCTGGATATGTTTAAACCGCGAAAAAATCCCGCTTTGCCTGAAAAGCTCTTTTTTCAGTGGGAGTTGGAAAAAGTCCCTTTGCTGGAGGCCGTTTTGGCGGGAGAGCTGTGGTTGGTGGGCAATGCCTTAATTCCCGTTGGCAGCGCGGCCAGCGCGTTTATTCAAGAACTGCCGATCTATGCGCCGGGGGTCTTTTCGTATTCCCAATTGCAAAACCCCGAGCGTGCAACGCTTTGGTTGGATGAGCTGCATTATTGCAGCACAGCGAGTGAAGCCTTTGATGCCTGGATTTTGGAACAAAGCACCCAAGAGACACCCGAAAAGAAAGTCTAGAGACAGGACTAAAGACTGGAACGGCTGCGCATTTTGGCGTTCATGGCGTATTTGTTATAAGCCAGCTCCATGATATTCACAAAAGTCACCCGTGTTAAACCCTCTTGCAAAACCGTAAAGGTGTCTTTGATCATGTGGAAATTGACTTCAAAAGCCGATTGAATCCGCGCATATTCTTTGAGAAAATTCGCAATTTTGATCTGGCGCAAGACACCATCTTGATCCACCACGGTGACAAAATGGGGTCCCAACAATTTGTGGGCCTCTTCGGACCAGAAAGGGGTTTCAGTTAAAACCAGATCGCGCCGCCGGGGCTGTTTGATTGTGAAAATCATGGGCGCAAAATTGAGCATGGCCTGGGTTTTCATTTTAAACTCGATCGATTCGACGACAAAATTTTCAGACATACCGGGCCTCTTTTGGCGTTATTTTGCTTGCTCTCATCATACCATATCCGCCCCTTTGCCCTGTGACCCCCTATACAGCCACTTTAAGGGGGGATCAGGCAAAATAAAAAGGATAAAATAGATAAAACAGAATGGGTAAAGACAGAATGATTCTCACCAATACAGAAACTATCCTGGGCAAAAACATCGTTGAAATGTATGGCGTGGTCAACGGCAGTACCGTGCGCGCCAAACACGTGGGCCGGGATTTGATGGCCTCACTCAAAAATATTGTCGGGGGCGAACTCAAAGGCTATACCGAACTTTTGCAAGAGGCCCGCGATGAAGCCACCCAGCGCATGATTGCCCAAGCCCGCCAACTCGGAGCGAACGCGATTGTGAATATTCGCTACTCCACCTCTTCGGTGGCGCAAGGCGCGGCTGAAATTTATGTCTATGGCACTGCAGTTAAGGTAGGTTAAAAAGAGCGATGGAACTGCTTATTCTGGCAATCATGGTAACCATCGGCTATTTTGCCGGTTCCCACGCAGAGAGAACCCATTACGCCTCGATTATCGAGCGCGAGAAAGCCTTTACCAAGCTGCCCACCACCAATTTAAAACATCCTCCCCAAGACCCCCGTGAGGTCGAATGGGCGCAATTGGTCAATGGCAATGCCGTGATGGCCGTGGACTATTTTAAACTCTTTGTGGCCAGTCTGCGCAATATGTTTGGGGGACGGATGTCGGCGTATGAGTCGGTGATCGACCGCGCCCGCCGCGAAGCCACTCTGCGCATGCAAGAAATGGCGCGCAAGCAAGGTGCCGACATGATTATCAACCTGCGGATTGAGACCGCCTCGATTGGTGGGGGCACTGCGGGCCAGAAAAATGGCCTGCCCAGCATCGAAGCCATGGTCTATGGCACTGCAGTGCGCTACCGCCGTTAATCAGGGTAAATCATGGTCTTTGTGCCCAAAGAACCCCCTACCGCCCCTGAAAATGTCAATGTCAGCCCCAACCATCCCCTGCATGAATTTTTGATCTTGCTCGGGGGGTTGGCTGGGGTGATCTGTGTGGTTTGGCTGTTGCTTGGCCTGGCTGTGGACTGGATCGTTCCACGTTTGGATGCGCGCAGCGAAAGTCAATTGGCGACGCTCTACCGCCCTTTGCTGGAGGCTGGCGATGCCAGCCCCACGACACAAACGGGCAGCAAGGCCTTGCAAACAGAACTGGATCAGTTGCTGGCGCTACAATACCCAGATAAAGCCCAGCGGCCCGCGTATTTTGTCCATTTGCACAGCGATGAAGATGTGAATGCCTTGGCTCTGCCTGGCGGGCATATTTTGGTCTTAAGTGGTTTATTGGCCCAGGCTGAGTCCGAAAACGAGTTACTCTTTGTGCTCGGGCATGAATTGGGCCACTTGATCCACCGCGATCATTTGCGCGGTCTGGGCCGGAGTCTGGTGATGTATACCCTGGCCAATGCCCTCTTCGGCAACCAGAATTTTGTCAGTGGCATGGCTGAAAATTCGCTGCGCAACTTGCAATTGAGCTTTTCACGGGGCCAAGAGAGCGCCGCTGATCAGCTGGGGCTGGCACTGCTGGTCAAAAAATACGGCCATGCAGGTGGGGCCACGGCTTTTTTTGAAAGGCTGGCCAAACAGGAAAAAAGCCCGCGTTTTTTGAGCTACCTGACCACCCACCCCCACCCTCAGGAGCGGGTGGAACAATTGCAGGCTTTGATTCAGACCCAAGGTTATGCAATCAAGCCAACCCTGCCCCTGCCCAAAGCGCTTAGAGCTAATTTGGCCGCTTCGCAGGGACATAATCCTGATGGACAAAGTGAAAAAGACTGACTGTGGCCCGGTGCCCTGGCGGCAGATCTTCGCGCCAATGGGGAAAGTCGGTGCCTTTGTAGAGAATCGCATCTCCGGGCTCCAAATGGGCCTCGACCAGGGTCTCGGGAAATTGAATAAAGAGCGGCCAGGTCAGGGTGGGCGCCTCTTCGGGCACAGGGTCCACCATCACTGAAATATTCCAGGCGCATTGCTCCCAGTCAATGTGTTTGCCCATGCCCGTTTGATCGTAATAAGAGACAAAGGTATAGGTCGGTTTGACCGCTTCTGGCAAAAGCCGATTGAGCCAGCCTGTCATCTGGGTTTGCAAATAACAGGTCAGCGGATCATTGTGGGCACAGGTGCGCACGGCATCGGGAGAGTTTTCGGCAAACAAATAGCCCTCGGCCTTGATCTCACGGTAATAGCCTCGCATAGACGCCAAGAGAATCGGGCTGAGCCATTGTTGAAAAATCAAATACTGTTCTTTTTCCAGTTTGGCCTTCATCGAAGCCGCCATCTGGGCCTGAAACTGCACATATTCGTGGGGTTTGGCCAGAAGCAAAATCCGCGCCAGCACCAGCACATGAAAGGTCTCGTCACTGAGATCGGGGGGAATCTGCCCCGCCAGCAAAGCCTGAATAATCGGCAGCATCTCGGGGCTGGGCCAATAGGGCAAGAGCATTTCATAGAGTGGCTCACGCACCCAAAGCACGGGCCGCCGCACAGAAAAGACCTCACGAAAGGGCACCCGTTCGGCATAGGTTTCATCCAAATCGGGCTCAGTCTGCAAGACCATGCGCGGGTTGATCCCAAA
This sequence comes from Candidatus Blackallbacteria bacterium, assembly GCA_051715345.1. GTDB lineage: Bacteria > Cyanobacteriota > Sericytochromatia > UBA7694 > UBA7694. The sequence goes on along the minus strand of JBPXJQ010000052.1, from coordinate 9,481 downwards.
CAGGGCGCGTTTTTCGGGGCTGAGCTGCGGCAATTGCTGTCTGACAGTCAGTGGCAATAATTCTGGCAGGGTGAGGTCCAGGGGGCATTCAAAGGTCACCTGAGCGGCCTGCTCGGATGCAGGCAAGAGAATTTTTTCCTCGGCCAGCCACAGCCTATCACATTCACTGAGCTGGGCATAAATCGCCTGCAATTCAGCACTCAGACCGCCACTGGCGAGCAGGGCTGCGACAAAATCATAGCGTTGGGGATGGGTCTGCCGGGAAATTTCAATTTCGCGTTTGAGGCCGTTTTTGTGGCGCAGGACCCATTGCTGAGTGGCCACAACAGAGCAATTTAAAACCAGATCAGCCACCATCGGAGGTCTCCTTTTTTTTCAATCCTTGGGGATTTGCTTTTGACGTAAAAACACGGTAGTGAGAATACCAGATACAGCGACAGGGGAGAGCATCAAGACAATGCTCAGATTGAGAAACAAGCTGGCCGAAAGGCCTCTCCAGGCAAACAGAAACAAGCTGACAGCCCCCATAAAGAGGCTGCTGAAGAGCAAACACAGGCCAAAATAAGCATTGACCTCAAACCACAGCTCAGGCACTTTGATTAATGCCCGTGTGCGGTAGCCATAAATCGGGTTGGGGGGGATTTTTTTGAGCATCAGCGGAATTGCCAGGAGAATAAACAGGCCATAACAGGCAATGAGGGTGATCAGTCCCTTTTCAAATACGTTCATCTGATTCCACCTCCATTTTCAAGATTTTGAATACCCACCCAGACTCAGATAGAGGAAGAGCCCTGTGAAAAACAAAGAAAAATAGGCGGGAATCACCGAAGCCGGGCCCTGGTACAAAGCGTTCCCCACGGCGCTGTCGGAGTGAATAAAATCGAGATAGGTATAATAGACATGAGCCGCCAACATCAGGCGGCTGAAGGCCCTTTTTAAAGGGACTTCGCGCGCATACCAGCCCACCAGACCAATGATCAAACCGATCACCAGCATATGGGTATAGACCCAGTGCAAGCTGTCGAGATAGTGGGGCGAGGCCAAGGTAACTGCTGGGATCTTGTATTCTGCCATACTCACCGCCAGGCCTTTGGCAAAGAGACTTCCACAGAGCAAAACGTAGAGCCCGGAGATGGTCAGGCAGGTGGCTTTAAATCCCGGCATGCGGGGCTGAAACATCTGACTACCTCCAGTTACAAAAATCTCTCTTTGGGGAGTACGCCAGTATTATACACCCCAAAAGCACAGGCGCTTTCAGAGAAAACAACGAAGTCGAGCAGACATGTCTTTGCGCTCAGTGCAGAGACATAAATGGATGGAACCTTGCACAGTTTAAGGTTCATTGCCCAGCAATTTGGCCTGAGCAAAGAAAGTCAGGGCATTGCTGACATTGATCCGGCGCGGCGGAAAAAACTGATCGGGCAGGATCATTTTGCGGGTGGTATTGTGGCAAGAAAAACAATTGGGCGCACTCTGTTGGGTAAACGACTCCATCGCCATGCTCGAGAGAGCATCTTCGCCGGCCAGAAGGGTATGTTCGGGAGTGTTTTCAAAGCTGCGATTGGCTTTAAACACCCCATTGGGGTCTTTGGAGCCCGGCTGGTCGATCCAAACCGCGCCGACCATGCGGTAATTGCGGCGCAGATCTTGGCCAGAGGGATCACTGCTGGCAAAGAGTTCGCCCATATGGGCATTGAGGGTTTTGAGGGCCTGATCTTCTTCGGCCTGTTTGCTCAAAGAAGCCGGAAAGACCCGAAAGACCGAGGTCGCTGCCTGGAATTTTTGACTGCGGGCCTCGACGGTGTGTTGGGCAGGCTGCTGATTGGCGAGAGAAACCGGCGTCGCCAGCCCAAAGAGCGGGTATTTTTGCAAGCGTGTTTCCAGGTCTTGGGCTGTACCGGGCAGGGGATTGGCCTTGGCAGCAGGAGCCAGATCTGGCCGGCCCAAGGCATCAACATGTTCAAAGGTGGCCCAAATAAACTCGGGGTGGTCCTGCACCACTCCCACCACGTGTAAGCCGATCAAAGCCAGATTGACCTCGCGGCTGCCGCCTGTGGCAATCACCTGCTGACCTGCGTTTTTGAGCAAAGGCACCCGCGCCCGCCGGGTAAAATAGCGCGAGACGTCTTCACCGGGCTCCACGATTTTCCAGGCCGCTTTGAGTTCAAGCGCCCCAGGGGGAAACTCCAAATCCGTGGGCACCCCGCCACCGTTGGATTCTTGCAAAAGCTTGGCTAAATTGTTGAGCTGGTTTTGGGCCACAAATTCAGCAAAATTGGGGTTGATATGGATCGAATAAAAGACCGCGTTGCGGTTTTGGTCGATCAACATCGCGCCCGCCTCTCCCGCCTGTTTAAAGCCCCCATTGAGCAAGGGCAAACGCGAAGCACTGGCCAAGGCGTTGACGCGAAAGCGGCGCGCGTTGTAAAGATCCGAATCTGTGGTTGAAAACTTCGAGAGCAGCTCACTTTCACTGAGGTCAAAGACACTTTCAAACGAGCTGTAATTGAGAAAAGTCGGTTGGCGATTGTTGCCCAACTGGGTGGCAAAGAGAAAGGTTTGCCAGCCCCAATTGTAAAAGCCACAGTCGTTTTCGGTCGCAGGCAAAATTCGATCGATGGGCGGCACGCTGGTGCGCGGCAAAAAGCGGCGGCTGGCCGTTTGGGCCACCTGGCAGTCTTCTTCAGCTTCTTCTGCTGCTTTGGGCTCAGCAGAAATATCTGCAGGCAAAACCGCCAAGCTGGGCTCGGAGTGGCTGTTGGGAGTGGCTGAGGCAAGGGGGCTGGCAGAAGGCTGGGGAGTATTTGAAGCGGTTGTGGGCACGGGATTGCGGGCACAGGCTGAGACGGAAAAGCTGAGACAGAGCAGGGCCAGAGCGGATTTTGACAAGCGCGTAAGGGAATGAAATGAACTGGACATAGCTGAAGAAGACCATCCTCGATTGTTAAGTATTGCTAAGTTTTATTACAACAGCTCAAAAAGGAGGATCGGTGTGAGCAATCAACTGATCTGAGACACAAACGTGATATGGCGTGATGAGCTGTGAAGTGATGTGATGACGTGGGTCACACCCCCATCAAAAAGCCCCAAACCAATTTGAGACACTTTTGCGCCAGATGCAAAAAACCGGCTTTTCGTGCAACTGATCTGAGACACTTTGATTTTCTTAAATGGGGCGTTTAAATGACGTTTGAACATTAAATTCATAAAAGCCTTTTGGTGCTAAGATTTGTTGCGTCACCAGGGAAAAAGGGTGGTAAGTTGTCTGTTGAATTTGCAGAAAACTCCCATTGTTTTGCCAGTTTTCTACAAATTTGATCTTGAAAAATGGGTGCTGCATAAATCTTGTATTTTGTTTTGGAAGTAGCTAGCAGCGAGACTAATTGAGAATGCCTATGAAGTGAATTTGCAAAAAATACAAACGATAGGGCTAGTAACTCATACTTATCTAGTAATTGCTTTTTTTGAAGTTTCTCAAAATTAATTTTTTCTGCCGACTTTATTTCCTCTATAATGTCGGCTCGCTTAATTCTCTTCTCTAGCAAATCCCTTAAGTCAGCTACTTTAATGTCTTTGGGTACTGAAATACTTTTTCTTTCTGACAACTTTAGAAGCTCGGCCTTCTTCATGCTTTTTAAGGCGTCCCAAATAGTGACTTTCAGCCATTCAGACTCATCAGCAAAGGATTGCCAATTCACATTGGATGGAAACCCATGTTGTTTGAACTCTTTTAACCAATGGTCAAACCAAGGCCAATCAAAATCTTGATCAGATAAAACCAGGCGCAGTTCTTTTGCAATTTTTGAAGCTCCATGGTTTCCAAATTCTTTCATTACAGAAATCAATAGCACTATTTTGGTAGCGTCTATATTGCTGCTTTTTAAAATTTTTCGAACAGTTTTATCATAATCAAAATCAATTTGAAGAAGTTCAAATTGGCCAATATCAGTTTTGGATGGAGAAGCTGTTTGAGCTATTTGAACGCTTGTTTTTTGTATTAAAGGCTCTGTGACTGAGAATTCATCAATGTTTTTCTTCGATTCGCCACCAAAAATGATGTCTTTAAAAGCTTGCAAAAATCCCATTCGTATCTCCTTTAGGCAAAGTTATAAATTTGTTGATGCTTTACATTTTTGCAGTGCTGCTTGAAATTCTTTCATGTTTGCTGAGTCAATATTTTTCTCTGTATCTGTTGAATTGGGATTATTTAAGGTGCTCCATGCCTGAGTTCTCGCTGACTCCATATAAATAGCAGCAGATTTACATGATGAAGCGGGATGAAGAGGGTGGAAAATCAATTCAATTTTGTCTAATTGCTGTGCGAGTTTCTTGGCTTTTTCTTTTGTTTGCCCAAATAAAGCCAAATCTTTTTTGCTAAACGCTGTATCAAAAGATTGATTGAGGGTTGCTATGTCTTGATAGTGCGTTTTAATTTTGGCTTTATCATAAGGGATTGGGGTTTGCTGTGTTTCGCTTACTTCAGCAATAGGAGTTTCTTGAGGGGGAGCAGAGCTAGGGGTATCTGTTTCTGCATCTGGTGAACAAGCTGTTGTTATAAGTAGAAAGGTCAAAAGGGCTATAACATTAGTCATCATAAGCATTACCTCGACTTTAAAGATGTTTTTTTAAGACTTTTTCAAGTTCATCTAAGACTTGAATCTTTTGTTCTTCCTTTGTATCCAACATCAAACATTGGAGTTTAATCAACTCTTGTTTGTGATTTTCAAGGCCCTTTGTAATATCGATGATTACTGTGTTGGAGCCTGTTTTTAAATGTGATTTATCCACTGTGCTCTCCAAAGATTCTGTGTACATCAGCAAGCTGCTTGTTTGAGGGCGACAGAAATGATTATACACGTTTATACATTACGTATAAACCATCACATTTAAATTTCAGTCTTTTTGAAGTTCTTTAACCATCCTTTCCAGTTCATTCATTCTTACTGCATCTTGAACCTTGGAAAGCATTTCAGCGATTGCAACACCACGCTTTTCTTCATCAATTTGAAGTAGTAAATCAAACAATCGTTTCATTTTTTCTTGAACTTCTGTCAGTTGCCCAGGCAAAACCTGATCGTCTGTTGAACTGTCAGACATGGCCATAGGGCCTTCACCAGTTAAAAGCCAATTAATATTTAATCCGGTAGAGGCAATTGCTGCCAGAGCTTCTCCTCCGGGCGTATTATGGCCAGTTTCATATTTTTTTAAGACGCTTAAATGCAACCCCAATAGTTCTGAAAATGCAGCTTGGGTATAACCTAGCTTTTTTCGCCACAGTTTAAGCCGGGCTCCTATTTGTTCCGACTTCATATCAAAAAAGCCGGAACTCAATTTGTTGATTCAGAAAACAGTTCCGACTCTTATTTTTCCCTTTTCTAGTGGGAGTTTCAATGGATTTGAAAAAATAAGAGTCGGAACAGAAAGTCGGAACAAAAAGTTGCATATTGTACCTACTCAATATTGACTTAGTTGCAAATTAAGAACTATAATATCTTCATGGTTTTACACAGTATTTCATATCTCACAGAGAGAGCAAAATGGCAACCAAAAAAATAAAAACAATTGAGGAAGTCAGAGACGACTTTCGGAGGAAGGGTCTAACGATTAGATCCTGGGCCGCCAAGCATGGCGTCAGCGAGCGCACCACTTATGCAGTCATCTCTGGAGAAAACAAAGGCAATTATGGAAAAGCCCACAAAATTGCTGTTTTGTTGGGTTTAAAAGATGGAGAAATAAATGCAGCTTGTTGATGGCACCACAATCGGAACAGCTTTATCAATGACGTCCAGAGGTGTGAGAAAACGCGCTCAACGTGAATCTTGGAAATTCACAGAAAGACAAACAATTGGAGGAACTCGTCAAGTCTTTTTTCTTGAAGAATTACCCTCAGAAGTCCAAGCGAAAGTCGCATTACACTTGGTTCAAACGGGTCAGATTAAACCTGCCGAATCCCCAGATCAAACTCCCAAAACAGTCAAACGCAGTGCTTCAGGCTATGACCGCGACTCCCTCTGGAGCTGGTACGACAGCCGCCCCCAAACCATCAAAGACGAAGGCACGCGCCGCGCTGGCTATTGTCTGAAAGTCCGGGCCTTGCTCGATTCGGGTCTCAAAGTCCGACCAGCCCTGGCCGAAGTCGCCCGTGTCGAAGGCGTCTCGCTGGCCTCGCTCAAACGCTGGTGGTATGGCGATACCCTGATCATTGGGGCCGCCAATGTAGACCGCACAGATTTCGCCGCCGCCTTGGCTCCCCGCTATGCTGGCTGCCAAGACTATGCTGAATTTAGCCAAGACGCTTGGGACCGGATCAAAGCTGACTGGCTTCGCCCAGAACAGCCCTCGGCTGCGGCTGTCTACCGCCGAGCCCAAAGCATTGCAAAACAAAATGAGTGGGCCTTGCCCAGTTTGGCCACAGTCAAACGCCGCCTGGAGGCATTGCCCTGGCAGGTGCGCGTGCTGGCCCGTGAAGGCGAAGAAGCCCTCAAACGGATGCTGCCCCACGTCACCCGCAGCAAAAGCAGCCTGCACGCCCTCGAAGTGGTTAATGCTGATGGTCATGTCTTCGATCTGCGTGTAACCCTTCCCTCTGGCGAAGTGGGCCGCCCGGTTTTGGTGGCCTGGCAGGACATCTACAGTGGCAAAATTTTGGCGTGGCGCGTGGGCGAAACCCTGAATCAGCACATTGTGCGCCTGGCTTTCGGGGATGTTGTTGAAAAATACGGTGTGCCTGAGCATTGCTTCCTCGACAATGGCCGTGAATTTGCCAATAAATGGCTCACTGGCGGGGCCAAAACCCGCTTCCGTTTCACCATTCGAGAAGACGATCCCATCGGGATTTTCACCCAATTGGGCATCAATGTTCACTGGACCACGCCCTACCATGGCCAATCCAAACCAATTGAACGTGCTTTTTTGGATTTATGTGAAGGAATTTCCCGCCACCCCGCTTGCAGTGGGGCATATACAGGCAATAGCCCTGTAAACAAGCCCAGCAATTACGGCTCACGGGCATTGACCTGGGATGAATTCTTGGCTGTGGTTCAAGAGGGCATCACCGAACACAATGCTCGCACGGGCCGTCGCTCACAAACCGCCAATGGGCGCTCTTTTGAACAGACCTTTGCAGAGTCCTATGCCACCAGCATGATTCGCAAAGCCACCGCCGAACAGCGCCGCCTCTGGCTCTTGGCTGCCGAGGGAGTCACAGTGATTCAAAGCGGCCATGTTGCCATTTTGAAAAATCTGTACTGGGGTGAAGCCGTTGCTGGCTTGGCCGGGCGCAAAGTCGTGGTGCGCTTTGATTCTGACAATCTCTCTTTGCCGGTCCACGTCTACGATTTGGCCGGTGAATACATCGGTGAAGCCTCTTGCACCCAGGCTAACTTTCTGGATGCCCAGGCAGCCAAAGACCATGCCCGCGCCAACCGCCAAAAAATCAAGGCGGCAAAGGCGCAGCTTGATGCCGAGCGCAAAATGGATGCCATCGAAGCCGCTCAGGCCCTGCCCAATGTGGTGCCCATGGAACGCCCTGCATCCAGCGTGGTTGTGCCCATGTTCGAGAAGGCGCAAAAGGTCGCCAATGGCCCGGATGTGGATGAAATGCCCTCAGATGAACGGTACATCTTGGACATCTTGAGCCGGATGCCCCGCCGCACAGAAGAAGATTTTTAAATTAAAAGGAGGCAATTATGTCTGTTCAAGTAGTTGAAGTTCCTGGTGATGAAGGCTCAACCGATAGGATTGTGATTACCAATCATGCTGATGGTCACACAGTTCTGACCATCGTTGAGCTTGAATTTGTTGGCGATATGTTCCAGGGCGGCTTTCTTCCTCATACGGCGATGTTGAGCATGAATCATAAAGAGATTCAAGCGCTTGTTGAGAAGCTTAATGCTGTTTTAGAGGGCAAAGTCGAAGACCCGCCTCTGCCTGTATTTGATTCAGAAAAATCACTGCCCTCTTTGCGTACGGAAATCAAAAAGCAAGCAGCTAAAGCAGTGTTGCTGGAGATCGCTAAAACCAAATCAAAGGAGAAAAAATAATGTCGAGAAAGACCGTGTATGAGCAGCGTTTTGGCAAAGCCTTCATGGCTGGCTGGAGGGCTTATGAAGCTGGTGAGCCGAAAAGCAAATCATTTCGTTTTTCAGTTCAACCATTGCTAAAAGGGCGTCAGAAACCGACTGGGCGAGATGTGTTCTTGGGAGGGTGGAACCAAGCTCAGGAACACTATGGCCAATTGATTCAGGATGGGGGGGCAAGGATGTGATTCAGACTCTTCTTGATAGTCTCGAAGGCTGGGAGTTGATCTCAGTCGAAACCATCGAGCAAGAAAGCATGACCCTGATCGCTGAATTTCAGCACACCTTGGAACTGGTGGAGGCGCACTATGCCGCTTGAAACCACCTACCACGCCATGAACCTTGTCACCACCGCATTCTTTTGCGGTGCATTTGCCCTGCTCTTTGGTTTTGCCTGGGGCTGGGAATCGGCTCAAGAGCATCAAAGAAAGGAGACCCCGATGATAGAAGTTGAGATCGTTGAAAACTACGGCACTGCAAATGCGGAACCCAGTCTTGTCATGGACTTTTGCACGCCCGAAGTAGCATCTGCTCGGCTGAAAGAACTGGGCTTTTTCCAGCACAGCGACATGCTGTACTTTTCCGGCAACGAGCCCGATGTCTGGGCTGTGCTGTCTGAATCCGTTCCTGCTGCATGAAAAATGGCCCATAAAGGGCCGAGGGTATAAATATCAATCTGAGGTAATTATGACAGAAAAAGCGTCCGAAACCAAACCCAAAGCGCCTGAATCCGCGACACTCAAACAAGTGAGGGCCGAGATAGACAAACGCGGAATCACCCAAGGCCAAGTGGCCCGAGAGATCGGGATCAGCCCCACCACGCTGACCCAATTGCTCAACGGCACGTATGGAGCAGACCCTTCCAACCAGCTCGAAAAGATTGTGCGCTGGCTGGTAGCCCTGAAAGATCAGGACCATGTCAGAGGGCAATTGCCTTCTGTCCCAGACTTTGTCCTAACACCCACATCATCGCGGGTCATGGCTGCACTGGGTTACGCCAAGCTGGCTGGAGACATTGCCGTGATTTACGGTGGGGCGGGCCTGGGCAAAACCACCACAGTGCGGGAATTTCAGCGCAGCTATCCCAATGTGTGGATCGCAACCATGAGCCCAGCCAAAGCCAGCGTGGCCGCCGCTTTTGAAGAACTGTGTGTCGCTGTCGGATTTCGCTCTCCGAGCATGGGTGCAGCCCGGCAACAGCGCGACATCGAGCGCCGCCTTGCAGGCACTGAAGGCCTCCTGATAATCGACGAAGCCCAGCACTTGAGCATTCCAGCGCTCGACGCAATTCGGGCCATTCATGACGCCACAGGCGTGGGTATTGCTCTGGTGGGCAACGAGGCTGTCTATGCCCGCATGACAGGTGGCAATCATGCGGCCTATCTGGATCGTCTGTTCAGCCG
>JBPXJQ010000051.1:0-102936 GCA_051715345.1 Candidatus Blackallbacteria bacterium | reverse complement strand
TAGGCGCGAACCTCGAAGGCGCGGACCTCGAAGGCGCGAACCTCGAAGGCGCGAACCTCAAAGGCGCGGACCTCGAAGGCGCGAACCTCGAAGGCGCGGACCTCGAAGGCGCGAACCTCAAAGGCGCGAACCTCAAAGGCGCGTTCCTCGAAGGCGCGAACCTCAAAGGCGCGAACCTCGAAGGCGCGAACCTCGATCCCATAAAGCAAGATCTGTATCAAATTTTGGAGTCTGCCCGAAACGAAGTTCCCGGCCTCTTGCTGGCCCTCAAAGAAGGGCGGATCGATGGCTCGACGTATTCGGGATCCTGCTCCTGCCTCGTGAGGACTATTGCCAACATCCGACAAGAAAACCCCCATGCAATGAATGACATCACGCCAGACGCAGATCGCCCCGCTGAGCGCTGGTTCATGGCTATCGAAAAAGGCGACACACCCGAAAACAATGCGGTTTCAGCGATCACTGTCACTTGGATCGAAGAGTGGCTGAGCAATTCTGCGGGAGCCGAAAAAGAAGATGTCGACGCTTAGAATGCCTAAAGCAAATCATCCTCAGATCGGCGAATGGTTTGAGGTTAGCCACTACCTTAAACGGGTTGTTGTCGGGCGAAATAAAATCTGGAAACCTTTTCCAAACCATCCTGTTCCTTCATTTAGTAAGCCTTTTAAAGGCTTGTTTATTGGGTACCGCTATTTCCAAGACGGTAAACGTGAATGGGAAGACCTTGGAGAGGGTGGAATTTACATTTTTACTCCCACAAACCATTTTCTTGTTTATCAATTTGTTTACGCAAACAATCGCAAACCCGTTTATGCCTTGCCTATTCACTGCAAAAAAGAAGGAGCACAATCATGAGAGTCACCCCCGAAACACTGCTCGAATTGCGCAAAGAATTCCCCTACAAGTGGAAAGTGCAGACCGCCAAACACTGGGGCTGTGAGTGCGTCTCGTATGTGGACGCCAGGCAGGTAATGGATTTGCTCGATGAGGTGGTTGGCCCGCAAAACTGGCAGGATCACTACCGCGAAGTAGCGGGCAAAGTGTACTGCGATTTGACGATCAAAGTCGAAGACGAATGGATCACCAAATCTGACTGTGGTACAGCCTCGCATTTTGAGGCCGAAAAGGGCCAGGCCAGCGACGCGTTTAAACGGGCAGCCGTCAAATGGGGCATTGGCCGCTTTTTGTATTCGATCCCCACGCAGAAAACAAAATCTGTTGAATCGGGCAAAGACGACCGCGGCAATCCCCGTTTTTTCCCCGCCGACGAGCAAGGCCAGAGGATTTACAACCTGACCGGCTATATTGAAAACCGGCTGAAGCAGGCCAACCATGGCGGGTACCGCCCTCAAAAAGCCAGCCCCCCGCCCCCGGCTACCCAACCTCCGAAAGAGCTGCCCGCCCCGCCCTCTGTTGCTGTCTTTGGCGCAAGCAAGGCCATGACGGTTGAAGTTCTGGCCATTCGCGACACTTTGGGCTGGAGCGCTGCGCAGCTGGGGATCTGGCTGGGAGAAAGATATGACGGCAAGGGCTGGAGAGAGCTGAACCGGGCGCAGGCCCAAAGTGCACTTGAGAACCTGACTTCTGAGCTTCATAAGATCAAAGGGGGCGCTCATGCTCGCTGAAAAACAATTGACCATTTTTGACGCTGTCTCGCCCAGTGGCACGCCAGCAGATCAGCTGAAATGGGTTGGCCAGCAAATCCAATTCCTGAATGCCGAGTTAGCCACAGATCTGACGCCAGCTGAGCGAGAGCTCAAAATGCGGGCACTGTGGGTCGCATTGGAGCAAGAGGCTGAGTTGCACAATCAGATCGGGGAGCAAGAGCCGCAGCCACAGCCTCCGGCCAAGCCCAATCCCTTACCCGCCGAAACCATTGTGAAGGATCGGCCCTCTCTTCTGCCTTTGGCCAAGGTCGAGTGGTCTTGTGGAATCTGCCGCGATGGCACCGGCGCCGAAGTGGTGAGCGCAAGCGAAGAGGCGATACTGCTTCAGTGCGTGAATGTAGAGGCTCACAGTGGGGATATTACCCGGTCTAGACTTAGCTGGGAAAATACGGCCCTTGTCCGCGTGGGGCGATCTTTTGCTCCTACAGGCAGTTGGAGCGCTCCCCTTCATTCAGGTGTTGGGCAACGCTTCAAAATCCTTGACCACTCAAACAGTGAAAATGTGGCTGTTACACCATTTGAACAACAAATGGTACTCCTTGCCTACGACATTCTCATTGATGACGCTGGGAGCAATGGCAGAGAAGTAGAGCGGTTAATCAGCCAAAGGCGCGAGATTGAGTCGAGTTTTGATAATACTCCAAAGCCCACCCCAGAAGAGCCCTCCATCCAATCCGACAGGCCCTCTCTTCTGCCCCTGGCAGCCATAAAATGGCGCTGCGTACTCTGTGGTGGCCATAGCGAGCTGGTGAGCGCAAGTGAAGAGAAGATTTTGCTCAAGTGCGCGAAGAAAAAAGAACACAGCGGCGAAATTGACCGGGTTGGGATGGGTTGGAAAGGGAAAACTGAATACCGGGGTGGTCCACTCGTCGGAATGACTGAGGATCATTTTAATAAATACGGCCAATCAACCCCTGAACTTCGGGCACAGACAATCCTTTTGGCCCATGACATCCGAATTGCAATGCGGCGCTCTGAGATTGGCATGCCAAAACTATGGTGGCGTGAAAATGAGGCCGGTCGCCCTGCTACCGCTCAGGAACATGAAATGGATGTATCCAACCTCAATGATGCCATTGAGGCAAAGAGAGCCTTTGAAGAGTCGCTGCTTGCTCAGCCCGATCCCGTAAAAGTCGAGGCTGAGACCGCCCAAAAAGACACCCGGCTTTACCGGCAAGAACTGGCGCGCATTGATGAATTTATTGCGTCAGAGGCTTTTCAGGCTCTTAGTCCTGAGCGCCAGGCCTCCGAGCACAGATCTCGTCAACATCTTCTTGAATACCTCGGAGAGGCCGAGACAAAGGCGGCAGAGCCAGCCCCAACAGAGCCTGGAGCTGCAGACGAGATCCGGAGCAAAATTGCCGACCTGCAGGCCCGCTTATACGCAAAGGGCGGGCTCAGGCCTCAGGAGTGGACTGAAATCAATGAGGAGATGAAGGCTCTACGGTTAGACCTGGCAGACTTAGAGCCGCCGACAAAAATTAGAAATTGCTGCGCGGGCCCCAAAGGTAAAGTCCACCTGGTTCCGTATGAGGCCGAAAATGCGCTTTGCAATTACCGGCCGCTCCATCACGCCAATTCTGGCTGGATCGAATCAGACGAAACGCTCGGCTGCGATAAATGCCATAAAGTGGCTTGGGCTGGCAATTATAGAGTCATTGGGTATTCTGAGGATCCCAACGGTGAGCCGGGTAATTCTGACAAGATTAAAGCTGGGTCTGAAAAGAAAGCCAGAAAGCCCAGAGAGAAAAAGCCAAAGCAGGCTGAACAAGAGCTTGATTGGGTTGAGCAGGCCCTCTTAGATGCTCCTGAACCGCCGCCGCTGAGCGCTGATCGCAAGATCGAGCTTTTGCGTATTGAGATTGCCACCATCGAGGGTCTTGAAGAGAAGGTTAAGGCTGAAACCTGGGACCACAGGGTGTCTTACGAGAACAAAGAATCTGCCGCGTCCAGAATGAATGGATACGCCAATTTAAAGGCTGAGGCTCAAAGAAAAATTGACGCCCTGGAATCCGAGCTGCTGGCCAAGCAAGAGACAAAGTCGGACAGCTGGGATCTCGCCGCCATTTTTGAGAATAAAAGCGACGACGAACGGCGCGATCTGCTGTGTGGCCTGATCATCGAAAGGCTTGCGCTTGGCCCAGTCCACCCGTATGACCTCACCCTGCTTTCGCCAGATTACACGCAGCAGATCTATGAGGCCGTCAGGTATTTGGCTGCCAACAACAGAATACGTTATTTTCCTGGCGGCATCGTTGGGTTGTTGACTGCACAGGAAATAAAGGAAAGGACGCGAGATGCCTCAATCGGCACCTGTCGCCAATGTGGCTGCACTGACCACGATTGCACCCAGTGCGTACAAGAGAACGGCTTTCCCTGCTATTGGGCGGAACCGGATCTCTGCTCGCGCTGCGCTTATGTGCCTGCAGAAGAGGCCACAGTATGAGCAGAGGCCCTAACTGGACCCATGTAGAGAAAGAATTTCTCATAGACAATTATGGGAAATATTCGCCGGCACAACTCGCCAAAAAACTCTTTGAATTGACCGGGATCTGCAGGAGTAAAAATGCTGTGGTGATTAAAGCCGGAAGAATGGGGCTTGATCACCGAAGAGTAACTGAAGCTATCACAATCCAAGATGCCGCTGAACTTTCCAATACGACCGTTCATATCGTTCGGCACGCCATTAAACAAGGGGTGATTAAGCCCAAGAAAACCACGGGCAGATGCGTTCTCCTCGATGTATCTGAACTGGACAAATTACAAGCAAAATACCCCTCTGTTCCGCCCGGTTACACCATGACCAAGCAGCAGCTCATGGCCAAATTGGGGTACGGGGAAACCCAGGCGACCCGGCTCTTAAAGGGGGGTGTCATCAGGGGGATCAAACGTGGCGATCGCTGGCATGTCGACGCCAATCATGTTGAAGAGTGGGCTCAGAAAATGAGAGAGGAAGGTCTAACCAGGCTGGATTTGTCTGACTTTCAAACGAGTTACCTGCAAAGTGAACGAGAAAAATTGAGAGCCTATGCACGAAAGGAGCGCAAGAAACGCCGGCGCAAAGATCGGAGAACCACATTTTGCACCCAGTCCGAGGCAGCCAAACTGCTAAACCTTTCACTCAAACAAACCAAAACCCTTTTGCAGACAGGAGTACTTGAGGGCAAGCAGGAAAATGGTCTTTGGCTGGCGAAACGAAATGCTGTTCGTAAATACGGGAGGAAATTAGGATAATGGCCACTCAAAACAAGGTTTTGACCGAGCAAGAAAAGGCTGAGCGTGATCGCCGGATCGCTGAGATCCTGGTTCGCGTTAAGCGCCGCCTTGAGGCGAAAAAATGAAAGTACTCCCCCCAGGCACAAACGTCGGCCTCTGGGTCCGGGTGTCCAGCGATGGGCAGGTCAGGGACGAATCCCCTGCTGTTCACCTTGCTCGGGCCCGTGACTATGCCGATCTTAATGGCTGGGTGGTGGTCGAGGTGTATCAGCTCGATGCGGTCTCCGGAGCGTCTGTCATTGACCACCCAGAGGCCAAACGTATGTGGCGTGATGTCGAGCACGGGCGCATTGAGGGGCTGGTGTTTTCTGCTGTGGCCCGCGTAGGCCGGGATCTGATTGAACTATTGCTGATTGAAAAACACCTGCGTACGCACGGCAAATACATGATTTCCACTCGGCGGGGAGTGATAGACACATCCACTCCCGAGGGCATGGATTCATTTGTCACAGATGCCAGCAGAGCCCAGTCAGAGAGACTTGAGTTGTCTGCCCGAATCATCGCAGGTCTCAAAACGAGGGCAAAGCTGGGGCAATTCACAGCGTCCGTAGCGCCGTATGGGTATGCCAAAATTGCAGCAGGCCCAACCGGCAGGGCCAAGAAGTTGGAGATAGACCCGGTTGAAGGGCCGGTCAGAGCACTTATGTACAGTCTTTTTCTGCAGCATCGCCGCTTAATGACCGTCGCAAAAATCCTTAACTCTCGCGGGTACCGCAACAGGGCCGGCAGCGAGTTCACGTTTGCGCAAATCAAGCGCATATTACTGGAGTCCTCGGCGAAAGGTGTTTATTATTCAAACCGCACCCAGGGGAATGGCTCAACGATCAAGCCAGAATCAGAGTGGATCGCCGTTCCCTGTCCCGCCTTGGTTTCGGTTGAAGACTGGGAGCGTTGCCAGGCGATACTGAACGGCAGCCAGCGCCCAAGACGCAGCACTGTCTACCCCTATAGCGGTCTCTTGAGCTGCCGCTGCGGGAAGAAAATGTATGTCAGAGCCAGCCTTGACCATAATCGCGACAAAGAGCGCTTCCCTCCGCTTTATAAATGTCAGGGATGTGGAGACAAAATTCACGTACAAAAGCTGGATGTGGCCATTGGCCAATTGTTTAGAGGATTTTTGCTGGGAGGCCTTCCGGACAGCGCCAAGTCAGAACACAGTCAAATTGAGCGGCAGCTGCAGGGCCTGAAGACCGAATTCAAGAAAACGACCCAAGCCCTGCGCCGCTGGGCTGAGGCTTATGAAGCGGGAGCGCTTGATCTCGATTCCTTCAAAAATTACCGTGCACCCCTGATTGAGCGCCAGAAAAATATTGAATCCGAAATTCAGCGCATAGAAGCGGAACGACGGACGGACAAAGAACAATTGGCTGCCCAAGCCAGGGCGGCAGAAATCCTTGAATCAGCTGCATGGTCGGATCTTTATCCGGACGAAAAGCAGGCCCTGCTTCAGGAGTTTGTTCAGTCAATCGTACTGCAGGCCGAAACAATTCAGGTACAGCTGCTTTATACCCCGCCATTTTTGCAACTCACAGAGCCGAGCTTTGCCCAGCTGCACACCTTGACAATTCAGCGGCCTGATCGGCTTGCTATGCCAAACGACCGCAGAGCATGGGGTTACTGGCTGCACAAGGTGCGTAAAGAGCGCGGAGACACTGCCCGCGCTGTCTCTCGCCCCAATGGCTTCGACGAAACCTATATGCGGGCCTGGGAGATGTTAAGCCAGGTTCCCTACCCCTCTCAAATCCCGAAGATTATCAAATACATTGGGTTTGTGCCCTGGGTGCGCTCGCCTTATGCTCAGCCCACCCTGGGCGCTGCGGTGCGGGCAGCAAGAGAAATTAAGGGCCTTACCCAAGTTCAGCTCTGCGAGCAGGCGGGGATCCGGCAGGCGTCGCTCAGTATGCTTGAGAAAGATCAGGGGAAGCTGAGTGATAAGGCTTGGGGTGCTTTGGAGAATTGCCTCGGAATTGAGGTTAGAAGAGTCTTTCAGGCTTATTTGTATATTAGTGTGAAAGAGTCTAACTGAGCTTGCCCAGCGAAACCAACAGTGGGCGCTGCATCTTAGCCAAACCCGGATAGTGTTGAGCCTGCATATTCTTGGGCGGATTGAGCAATTGCCCTTTTTCGTCTTCGTTATACGAACAGACGGGGGTCAGCAGCGCCAGTCCTTTGAGTTCGGGGTGGCTTTGAAAGACCCCATAACTCACCACGGAGCCCAGGGATTTGCCCGCCAACAGGATTGGGTTTTTGGCCCCCGTCTGTTGGAGCCAGTTTAAAGCCGTCTCAACGTCTGCTTTTTCGCTGGTGAGTTCGGGGCTGGGTTTGCGCATGTCTTTCGCCAAGCTGCAATAGCTCCATTCCAGCCGCAAAAGGCCAACTCCCTGATGGTGGGCCGCTTGAGCCAAAGCTTCAAAGAGCGGTCGCCGGGCATTGCAGCTCTGACCCGGTGCCACCACGATTACCGGGGCCGAGGCGGATTTGGGGGCCTGCCATAAGATTTCCATTTGGCTTTGGCGGGGCGTTTGCAGACTTTGCCAGGAGCCTGTGGCAGGTGTTTCGCTTGAAAAAGCAGGACAGGTCCAGAACAGGGCAGAACCAAACAGGGCAGAGCCAAAGCGGGCCAAGGTTTGATAGATCATCGCGAAAACGCTCCCGATAAAGTTCTTTTGTGTGAGCCATTATCACATACAATCGGCCCAAAAGAAATCAGAGGCGCGAGATTTGGCGTTAGATCGGGATTTGGTTGGGGGCGGGTTGCCCAGCAAACACCGCTTGGATATTTTGCAGGCAGGTCAGGGCCATGGCTCGGCGGGTGGACACAGTGGCGGAGCCCAGATGGGGCAAAAGCAGGGTATTTGGGCTGTTTAGCAAAGCCGGATGAATGGCGGGCTCTTTTTCGTAGACATCCAGGGCTGCGCCTCCCAAATGGCCCGATTGCAGAGCTGCAGCCAAAGCCGCTTCGTCGATACTCGTGCCCCGACCAGTATTGATCAAAATGGCCCCTTTCGGCAGCATTGCCAGCGTCTCGGCATTGATCCTGTGAAAGGTGTCTGCGCCCCCTGGCAGGTGCAGCGAGAGCACCTCGCTCCAGCGCAAGAGTTCTTTAAAATCCATCTGCTGGGCATCGGTTTGGCTTTCAAAGGCCGGTTTGGGGCTGCGTGAACAATAGGCCAGCTCTGCCCCAAGCAAATGGACAAGGCGGCCCAAGGCCTGACCAATGCGCCCAGCCCCCAAAATGCCGACTTTTTTACCTGCCAAGGAGCTGCCCAATAATTGGGTCGGTTCCCAGCCTTGCCAACTGCCTGAGCGCAGCAAGGCCTCACCTTCTGAAACCCGGCGCAGCAAATTTAAAATCAGGGTCAGTGCAAATTCTGCTGTGGCCTGGGTTAAGACACCTGGGGTATTGGTAACGACAATCCCCTGATTGTGGGCGGCTTGCACGTCGATATTGTCATAACCCACGGCGTGATTGGCGATGATTTTAAGTCGGCCCCCCTCGGCTGCTTTGGCTGCTTGGGCCGCTTTTAAAACCTCTGCGCTCAGACGGTCGGTCAACATACTCACCAGGGCATCTGAATCAGCCAGCGCGTCTTTGAGCGCGTCTGGGCTGGGTTGAATCAGGGTATTGAGCTCCCAGCCCATGGCTTTAAATTGTTCCCAGGCCCCCGCTTCGAGGACCTGGGTCACACAGACACGGAACAGCGACCGAGACCTTTAACGGGTCAATTCGATGGTCTTGGTGCCGTCTTTGACATCAAAGACCACATCTTCCCAGACCACGCTGCTGCTCTGGCCATAGCTGTATTTGCCACTGAAATACCATTTGCCTGTCTGCAGGCGCACAGTGGCTTCGCCATTTTTATCTGTGGTGAAGTTCAAACTGGAGCGGCCATTGCTCAAACGGGCCAATTCTTCGCTCAGACCTTTGTAAGCGCGGGCTTCCCACTCGGGCAGAACCGTGTTGCGGTAATTGTTTAAATCTTGTTGAAAGGCCGTGCTGTCAACGCGGGTTTGGGTGGTACAGCCACTGCTGCTGCAGACCTTTTCTTCGATCTGGTATTTGGCATCACTTTCACGGGGAGAAACGGGCATGGCTTCCACATTGTTTTTGATCGCCAAAGAGGTTTTGACTTCGCCCAAGGGATAGGGATTGACGGTAAAAGCGCTGTCGACCACGGGCAGCACTTCACGGGCGGAGGTAATCACCCGTGCTTTGAACTGCACCACCATTTCGGGGCCGGGAGAGGCCGCCGGAGAACCGCTGAAAACGGGGGTGGGAGTAGGCAGGGGGGTGGATGACGGTTGAGGGGTTCCCGATGGGAATGGTGTGGTGGTGGGTTCTGGGGTCGGGGTGGGGACTGGGGTGGCCTCTGGGCTGGGAACGGGAGTGGCAGAGACGCTGGGTGAGGGGCTGGGTTTGGGCTGGGTGGTGGGTGTGCTGCTACAGCTGGTGTGGAGGGCCAGCAAAAGAGGCAAAAGCAAAAGGGTGTGTTTCTTCATGGGGTAGAATCTCCTGGTGTCGCTTTGAAATTTGGTGGGGTCTGAGAACTGGCAAAAAGCCAGATTTTGGCATCTTGATTATAACAAGTGGTGAGATAAATTCAGTGATTGAGATCCCATTTGGGTCAACAGGGCTTTACAAATGTGAATTCAATTGCGCTATCGTTTTGTGCTTTATTTTTGTGCTTTATTTTTGCGCATTGGTTTCACGCATAAAGGCCTGAAACCATTCCACCACATGCCACATGGCGACCAGATCGGCATGGTTATAGTCGAGCAATTCCTGCTGCAGGCGCAGCTGTTTGCTCTGGTTGCGGGTTGAGGTGGATTTGAGATAACTGACCACCGACCAATAGCCGCCGGTCTCTTTGTCGGGGCGGTCGAATCCCACATATTGCTCAATCACCTTCAGGCTGTAACTCGGCAGGGGAATCAAAACCGAGGCTTTGAGCAGGGCCCAAAAATCGAGCAGGTTCTTTTTGACCCGCCGGGCGATGCCCTGGGGATCGCCGTAGCGCTGGGAATAGAGTTTGAGGGATTGCACTTCAAAACTGCCCCAGTGAATAAAAGGGATATCCCCATGGGTTTCAAATATTTTGCCGGCTTTGGCCAAAAATTCCATCCAGGCCGTTTGGTCCGCTTTGCGCGAGAGATGCGGGGCCAAGGTCTGCAGATTGTCTTCGCCGTCAGGTCCCATCAGGCTCAGGCCCCAGAGGTAGACACGCTCCGAATGGCCGGGTTGGGCGGGCACGCCTTCGAGGTCAAACATCGCCCAATAGGCGGTTTCTGGCAATTGGGGGTCTTGCAAAAGATGGGGACGACCCGTGAGCACAACCTGGGCCATTTGCCGCATATTGTGGGCCTTTTCTGCGCCAATTTTGCGTGGATTTTGGCCCTCATGCCAGATAAATTCGGCCAAACGCTCTTCCGGGAAAAGGGCCAAAAAGTCGTTGACGGTTTTGGCTCCGGCTTCCCGCAGGGCCAGAATCAGGCGCGCTTCGAGCATGGGCACCAGGGCGATGTCCTGTATTTCTTCGGCTTTGTCCCAGCAATACTCGCGAAAGGCACAGCTTTGGCATTTGGTCCAACTGATCGGGCTATAAGGCAGTTCGGGCGAAGATTTAAGCGCCAAGAACTGTTGCACTTGGTTTTCAATAAATTCGGGTTCAGCGGGTTTGATTTCGAGCAGGCGACCCGAATTATTATAAATTTCGAGATGGGGTGGGGCTTCGCCAAAAATTTGCGCATAGAGCCAGCCTTGATATTGGGCCATCAGAATCAAATCTGCGTGGTTTTCGCGGTTGATTTTGCGGGCATTGCGGCAGAGACGCAGGCAATAACCGTCGTCGTCCCAGACCAGGAAATCCGGTTCCAACATCAACTCAAAGTCTTGGCCCTGCCAGGCATAGGTATAGCTAAACAGCGGTTTGTACAAAACCGGCTTTTTATCCATCCAGGCCTTCATGCTGTCACGCAGACGTGACACATTGGGGCCTTTGCTGAGATCTTTAAAATCTTGCAGGCCCTTGAGAAAATGGCGCTCCAATTGCTGATCGGCTTCTTTGAGATGGCTGAGATGAGCGGTTTCAAACTGCTCAGGGGGAAATTCCATCAGGTATAAGCGGCGTTCGCAGCGGGAGGGCTTATAAAAGTGAAAAATATCGCTGCTTTTGAGTTGTATAATCGGCATCAAACAGCATGATACGGGTTTTCGCCCGCAAGCGGCAAGCGGATAGCCTTATGCACGTTTGCTACTTTCACCTTTGAGCACCGCTGCGCCGATCAAATGGGCCAAACGCAAAGCCTCGGGAACATGGCCCCGATCGGTCAAACGGGGCAAAATGCGTTTGACCAAATCAGGAGAAATACCTTGGCATTGAAACCAGAAGGGACCAGACTGGTAAATCGGCCCTGCTTTTTCAATGGTTGCGAGCCGGGCCTGCCCCCAGGGCAATTTTGCCAAGGCTTGCTGAATACCGACTAAGTCTGGCGCTTTGCGCATCAGGGTCAAACACGGTTTTTGCAATGCTTCAGCCAAAGCAGGCAAATCCACGACATTAAATCCAGCCAGGGCAATCCCATCGAGCAAAACCAAGTGGACCTGATCTGCAAATTTGCTCTGGTTGAGCATCTGGCTCAACACCGCTGTGGCATTTTCACCATCTTTATCCACCGCGTTCCAAAGCATGCCTTCAAAACGGGTATTGGCACAGACAATTCCACAGACAGCCACCTTGTCGGGGCTGTTGCGCTCAAAGGGCGTGTCGTCAAAACCAATCACCTGAATCACCTTGTGTTGCTCCAGGTACATGGCCAATTTGCCACTGTAATCAGGCACAGATCAACCCAGCCTTTGTTTGGGGTTATTCGGGCTGTTTTGTTTCAGAATCGAGTGCTTCCAATTCTTTGACCAATTTGGCAAAGTCGACTTTGTCTAGGGCTGCATTGAGGTGTAAATGCCCCGAACTGCCTTGTTTGTTTACGCTGCCATCCCCTGCCAGTGATTGCAGTGAAGCCAAAAGCGGTTTGAAAGTGGGGTACCAGTCTTCAGCATGCAAAAAATGGTCTGCCAGACGCACCCAGCGGGTCAAATCGCTGTACAACAAATTGAGTTCACTTTGGGCGCTCATGCGCTGCCGGGCTTGCAAGAAAGCCGGATCTGCTTTGAGGGCCATGCGATTGTTTTGGGCATAGTCCAGGGTGGCCCGCATGGCCATGTGGTTGCTGGCCACCAAGAAAAAGTCCTGGTAGATAGCAAAACAGGGCGCCAACTCCATTTGGGTTTCTTCTGCCAAGGGTTTCAAAAAACGGTCTTCGCTGAGCGTGTAAATGGGCACGTTGAGATAGGTTTCCATCGGCTCTTTTGAAAGTGTAATGGGCTTTTCAGCTTTTTCAGATTTGGCCTCTGCCGCTTTTTCCAGTGGGTCAGCCACAATTTTGAGTTTGTTTTGCAAATTGAGCAAAAATTCAGGGCCGTTTTTGACACCCAACATGACCACCGAGGAGGGCATGTTTTTATAGGTGGGGAAATTTTCGGGATAAAAAATACTGATGCCAATGCGGCCATCGCTGTGGGCCAAGATATCTTTTTTCAGGTCCAAGCCAGAAATTTCTTTGGTTCCCGCCATAACTTCAACCATGGCTTGGGCCAGTTCATTTTTTTCCGATTCACTGGATTTATCGCCGGAAAGAATCGGGTTTTCTATCGCCAATGTGAGGGTGTTGGTCATGGCCGAAAAGAGGGGGCGCGCTGGCATCAAGGTCAAGAGCGGGTCGAGCGAAGGCAGGGGCGAAGTCAATTTGTTTAAAAAGCCCTGTTGGCTGCCGCTGAGACCTTTGCTGCTAAAGCTCAGGCTGTTTTTAAAGGCCAGACCTTGTTCGTTCAGACGCATACTGATACCGAGGCTCTGGTTCATGGCCATCGTGGTTTGGGTCAAGCCGAGTGATGCCAAATCATTTTGCAACGATTTTAATTCTGCATTTGCACTGGTCTCTTTTAAGACTTTCAAATCCATCCAAACGACAACCGGCTCTTGTTTCATGTTTTGATAAACCGCAGCAAAATCTGGGTTTTTGCTCAGATTTTTACCTTGGGCGGTGGCATCGAGGCTCTCTTTGAGCAAAGCCACTTGATTGGAGAAGAGCAGGGTATTGCCCTGAAAGGTCATGACTGATTCAATTTTATTGGGGTCAGAATCTGACTCGATCAAGATCAGTTCTTGGTTGTTGTAGGTTTCGACTTTGGTTTTGGGCAAATCTGCGTTGGTCTTTTTTTCGGTTTTTTCTTTTAATTTCTGCACCACTTTTTGATAGAGATCCGCAGATTTGAATTCCAAGGCAAAAACCACATCCAGATCTGATTCTGTATCTTTGGGTTTGTACAGCCCAAAAGCCAGATGGGTACCCAAAGAGCCCATGAGTTCATCGACGCCAATCCCCAGCTCTTCTTTGAGGCCCTTTTGCATCTCTTTCCACTCATCCATCAGCAACCACTCTTTGAGACCCGGTTGATTGAGTAAAAATGTCCAGGCACTGGGTTGTAAGTCGATCACCGTTGCACTGAGCGCTTCTTGGGGCAGGGGATTGAGTACGTTTTCAACGGCTGCTTGAGCGGGCAAGCTCAAACCCGAGATCAATGCCACGGTGGCCAAGGCGCCAAGGGTGCTTTTGCGGGGGTGCTCAAATTTGATCTTGTTAAGCCAGTTGAATCGTGACATCAAAAAATCCTGCTTTCTAAAGTTGAATCTTAATAAGTATATGCTGGAATGGCTTGCTTTCAAATCTGATTTTTATCAGATTCTTGAGGATCCAATTGGGCCATGACTCCCCAAGCTTGTTCCACAGCTAAGGATCGAAAAACATGGCCCGCTTTGACGGGAATCTGGCTCATGGCCTGTTCGGCCAGACTGGTGATGGTCAGGCTGGGATTCACCCCGAGGTTAACCGGGATCATTGAACCGTCACAGACCAACATATTCTGATAGCCAAAGACCCGGTTTTGCAAATCGATCACGCCTTCTTCGGGGCTGCGCCCAATTGCGCAGCCGCCCAAAATATGTGCTGTGGTGGGAATATCCAAGAGGACCTCGTTGAGGGTATTGCCGGGAATTCCTCCCATTTTTTCGGCCAATTTTTTGCCAAATTCATTGGCCAAAGGGATATATGAAGGGGATTTTTGTCCCTGTTCGGAGGCCGAC
Source organism: Candidatus Blackallbacteria bacterium (assembly GCA_051715345.1). GTDB lineage: Bacteria > Cyanobacteriota > Sericytochromatia > UBA7694 > UBA7694. The sequence continues at coordinate 88,796 of JBPXJQ010000051.1, read as the reverse complement.
GTCAAATAGGCGCCAAAGGGCCATTTCCAGCGCGATTTGAGCCCAACTTGCAGCGAGTTGTCGAGGGTCTGCATAAACAGCAAAATAATGCTGCGTTTGGCAAAGCCAAAGGGGGTCACCACCTTCAAAAAATCACCTGGTTTTTTGAGGATATTGCCAAAAAAGTGCAGCGGACGGGGCCATTTGCCCCCCCCATCGGTCATCAGGGTTGCGAGCAGACCCATGGCATCTGAACCTGCAGGATAGCGAACGGGCTCGATATGGCTATCGGCGTCTGGGTAAACACTGGAGGTAATGGCAATGCCTTGCGAAAGATCTGCCTTGGGGTCGCGGCTTGTCACACCCAGTATCACTTCACTGTTGGTTCTGACTGTTTTGCCCAACATCGCGGAAAGCCGGGGCAAATGGCCGCGCTCTTTCATTTTGAGCAGGAGTTTTAAACTGCCCAGGACCCCCGCTGAAAATACGATTCCTTGGCTGCGCAGGACCTTGCGGGGGGAGCCCAAGGGATGGGTGCTGCAATGGGTTCGCAGGGTATAACCCTGACTGCCATCCGCTGAATGCGGAATGATTTCTTCGACCCGGGTTTCAGCCAGAATCTCAACTCCCAATTGCTCAGCCAAATACAGGTAGTTTTTGACCAAGGTGTTTTTGGCCCCGACCTGGCAGCCAATCATACAACCCCCACAATGGGTGCAGCCTGTACGGGCCGGGCCTTCGCCTGCAAAATAAGGGTCTTGAACCAGTTTGTCGGGTTCGCCAAAATAGACCCCCACTGGGGTGGGCTGAAAACTCTCAGCGGCATTAAATTCTGCCGCAGTTTGGCGCAAATAGTCGTCAGCAGGCCAGAGTTGGGGGTTGGGGGTTACCCCCAGCATTTTTTTTGCCAATTCATAATAGGGCAGCAGCCGGGCTTTGCCACCCAGGGCCTGAATCAAGGGCTGCTCAAAAAAAGAATCGGGCGGAATATACAGGGTATTGGCATAGACCAAGCTGCCTCCACCGACGCCCGCTCCACTCAGAATCAGCACATCTTTGAGTAAGTTTAAGCGCTGGATGCCAAAGAGCCGAAGTTTGGGCATCCACAAAAATTTGTCCAAGTGCCAATTGTTTTTGGGGAAATCGCTGTCTGCCCAGCGTTTGCCACTTTCGAGTACTGCTACTTTATAGCCTTTTTGGGCCAGTCGCAAGGCCGAGACACTGCCGCCAAAACCCGAGCCAATGATGATATAGTCATAATCCATCTGCAATACTCCTTTGCCCTACGCTCTCATTCTAACAATTCGAAAGCGGCGCTGAAGGCTTGTCAAAAAGCCCATGCTTGCTGTTATGATTAATGACACGATCCGAAAACAGGTGTAAATGACTGATACCTCCATTCTGCATTACAACTCAAACGCCAACAGAGCCAATAAAGGCTTGCGCTATCTCGCTTTGGCAGCCAAAAAAACCGGTCCTGAATTTCTCACGTATTTTCATAAAAGCATCACCCACCTGCGCGATTCTCTCCAAGCAGAACCCAACTTTGATATTTGGTTGAACTGGCTCAGCGCGATGTTGGACACGGTCATTCAACGCCCAGAAGAGACCTGGTTGGTCGAAATCATGGAGCGGCATTGCCTGGAATATGCCGAGCAGATGATGCCCGAAGAAGCAGACCTAGAAAAGGTTTTGGCGTTTTTAAATAAAATCCGCGGCTTGCGTCAATTTGAACTGAGCGCCCAATTGCAAATTTTTCATTTGGCTGAGGGCTTTTTTCACTATTTTGGCGGACTTTTTCCCAGTTGGAACAGCCGGTTGCTCTGTCTGCGGGGCGAATTGCTCTTTGGTCTGGCCTTGGCCTCTACCCCCCCTTCGTTGCATCATTTGCAATCAGCGGGTCACAGCTATTTGCAGGCCAAAACCTGGGATCCAGATAATCCGCAAATTCAATCCTCTTTGGCTCTCTGCCTGCTTTATCAGGCCTGTTATAGCTCCGAAGGTGCCTCCGCACTCTACCATATGGCATGGCATACCCTCTGTTCTGCTTTGCGCAAACCCAGCTTGGCGTTGCCCAGCTTGGAGATTCCGGAAATTTTGCTCTATGCTTTTGTTCAACACCTCTCGATTGCCGAAAGCACTTCACTTTTCAGATTGCTGGGAGAAGCCTGGTTGGGCTATGAAAATACCCCCCCTGCCAAGCGCCATTTTTGGCTCAAAGACACAATTTGCAACCAATACCGCAATACCCTTTATTCTTTTCACACGGCCTTGCGGGCCCAATTGGAGCAAACCCCGCCCATGCCAGTGCGCTCCGAACTTTATCTCAATGCCTGGATTGATATCCTCGAATCAATTGGCGGAGATGGACTTTGGTTGGCTGCGTGGTGTAAATTGCTGAAAAGTTTGCAGCCCTATGTGACTGAATCGCTATTTGTGTCCCGGCTCCACGATTTTTCGGGGCTTTTAATGCAATGCCTGAATGATCAGCCTTTGTTGGGCGTGGCTGACGAAGGTCTGACCCTGGAGCCCTATTTAAAGGTCGTGTTGCCCTTGCTTGAGAGCCTGGACCCAGCCTTGCTTTTAACGGTTTCCAAAGGGCTTTACCTGATTTTGGCTGAGATGCTTTTACAGGGCTGGCTGGATGAAGAGGGCTATCACCGACTTTGGTTGGATTTATTGGCCAAGCAATTGAATCAATGCCAGAAAGATCCCCTTTTGAGTGAGTCGGTCATGCAAAGTCTGGAAAATGGCTGGCTGGCGCTGATTGCCTGCTCTCCTGATGAACACACAGTGATCGACAGCCATGAATCCCTCTTGGAGTTAATGATCCATGCCAATGCCGCTCAATTGCAGCGTTTATTGACTCTGATTCGCAATCTCTATGCCATGTTACTCAATCGCCACACCTGCGATTTTAACCTCGCCAATTTGGCCTCTTATTTACAAACCTTGGCTGAGCACCGTTCAAACGAAGAGGCGCGTCTTTTACTGATGGAGTCCTGTCAGGCCTATTCCCAGGCCTGTGCCATTGCCGAAGACGACACCGAGTTGCTGATGGCCTGGCAAAACGCGTTAAGGGCCTTGGCCGAATGTGATCCCGAACATGCCCAAAAATTTGAATCTGAGGCTGATGGCATTTACCGCCAGGTCTTGGAATTGATGTACCAGCGCTCATAAACACGCCAGCCGAGTCTTTTTCTGGGCCTCAAACCCGAATAAAACCCAGATCCCGAATGCCCGGCGGCAGCTCCAAATCGGGCAAAAAGCGCATTTCGAGATTGTAGCGCGGTTCGGTCATGGTGGGTGTCACATAGGTGCGGTGTAGGCAATAGCTGTCATAAAAAAGGGCATCACCGGGAGCCAAAATCTGTGGCCAAAAGCTCTGCTCGGGGAAAAAGGGCAAAATCTCAAGTTCGAGATCCAGGTCGCGGTTATCGTAATAATGTTGACCTTTATCGACTTTATGTAAACTGGGCCGGATCGCTTTCAGTCCTGCAGGGATGAGTTCCAGTGAGGGGGCATCTATCCCACAGGCCATCAGGGGCGACCAACAGTGTAAAAATTTCCAGTTGGGGTCGAGAAAATGTCCATCTTGATGAAAACCGGTATACCAGCGGGGCTGGCTGGGCGTCTGGCGGCGCACCACACTGTGCAAGCCCGAATAGAGAAACGGGCCTTGATAAACCTGTTTGAGGATCTCCGGCAGGGCCGAACTCAAAAAGAGCTGGTAGATCAGCCATGGGCTCTGCTGATAATGGCCAAAACGCCCAGATGGAATATGGTTGACCATGTGAGGGACCAAGTCAAAATAGGCTTTAAAATCCGGGGGCAAGCAGTCAGATTGGATTTCCTGGTCGAGTTGGGCAAAGGCCCTTTTCGCCCAATGGCAGATCTGTTCCATAATGGGGCCTGTAAACAGTCCATTGATGCGCACACAGCCCGTTTCTTCCAAGGCGGTGGCGATGCCGATTAAATCTAAATCTTGCCCTGAAAAGATCCGCTTGGCGCTTGTCATGAGGCTATTTTCGCAATTTGAGCATAAACAAATAGAGGGCCAGAATCACCGTAAAACCCAGGCCCACAAACAGGCTGCGCTCAGGCGGAGCCTGGCGGAAAAAATATTCGATATACCCGGCACAGGCAAACGAAAGAAACAGCACAATATTGATATAAGGCAGGTTGCGCGCCTTTACCAACTTGCGAAAATCAAAAAGAGCGCTTAAATAGGTTTTCATGGTTTGGGTTCTGGTCTTTAGTTATCGTCTTGCTTATCGTCTTGGTTATGGTCTTGGTAATTGGGTGATGTTCACAGCGGGCGTTGGAGGGATGGTACACTGTATTCCTGATTCAGTTTACGAGCAATCCCCGCGGATATCAAGAATGCACACTTCAAACACACCTGCTTTTTCCCTGCTTGTGCCCCCCGATGCAGCAGCCCTGACGCAGGTGCAAAAACAGATTTCAGCCTGGGTTCACACCACACCCGTGATGACCTCTGAACAGATCAATGCCCGTGTTGGCTTGAAGATCTGGTTCAAATGTGAAAATCTGCAAAAAATCGGGGCCTTTAAATACCGGGGAGCTTCAGCAGCACTTTCGCTTGTCCCACACGCAGAATTGCAAAAAGGGGTGACCACTCACTCTTCGGGCAACCATGCCCAGGCCCTTGCCAAGGCCGCTCAAGAACGCTGTATTCCTGCTTGGATTGTCATGCCCGAAAATGCCCCCGCCGTCAAAATGGCTGCGGTGAGAGGTTATGGTGCCGAAATTATTACCTGCGAGGCAACCCAAGCGGCCCGCGAAGCCACATTACTGGAGGTGCAGGCCCGCACCGGAGCTGTCTTTATTCATCCCTATAATGATTACCGTGTGATCGCTGGCCAGGCCACAGCGGCCATGGAACTTTTGGAACAAGCGCCTCCTTTGGACAGCCTGCTCGCCCCTGTTGGGGGGGGCGGTCTGCTTTCAGGTACGGCTTTGGCCTGCCATTATTTTGCCCCCCAGACGCGGGTGATTGGCTGTGAGCCCGCAGGTGCGGATGATGCCTTTCGCTCATTTCAACTCAAAACCCGCCTGCCTTCAGAAGCCCCAAAAACAATGGCTGATGGCCTTTTAACCGGTTTGGGTGAGCTGACCTTTGAGCTCATCCTCAAATATGTCAGTGAAATTGCCACGGTCTCTGAAGCCGCTATCGTTGAAGCCATGCACCTGATTTGGGAACGCATGAAATTGGTGGTGGAGCCTTCTGCTGCCGTGCCTTTGGCGGCTTTGCTCGAAAAGCGCATCGCCCATCCCGGCGAACATATTGGGGTGATCCTTTCTGGTGGAAATGTTGATCTTGGGCACCTGCCCTGGAACCGGTGATGGAGCTGTGAAAGGTTTAAGCGAGCAGCCATGAGTTTTTTAATGGTCCCGAAGATGGCTTTTTTGTTTCATATTCCCGAAATGTATTTTCACTACCGCAATGTGTTAAATTTACTCGATCCCCATTCCTTTGACATTATTTTGCCTGATGAAGCTCCCGAAGCCCTGCTGGATATTGTTGCTGCCAATCAATACCGTTTTTCATATATCTCCGAATTGCTCAATGCCAAAACCCTTTACCGCTACCTGATTTCGGATCATGTCTTTTTGCAAGACTACAATCTGATGAACCGTCTCGGCACCCGACAGATTCGCTTTATTTCTGAGTTGGGCTGTGATCGTCTCAATTTAACCAATTGGAACAAGCTCTACGATATGATTTTTTGTTTTGGGCGCTATCAAGAGCGCAAACTCAAATTCTGTAAAGGGGTCTGGCTTTTTCAAACGGGCTGGCCTCAGTTTGACCCTTATTTTCAAGACATCGAAGTCGATCTTGAAGGCCTGCAACAAAAATACAATTGTGATCCGGCTAAACCGACCCTGCTCTGGAGCCCTTATTTTGAGTCGCTCTGCTCAATCGAGATCTACGCTGAACGGATGGCGGCTTTAACCGATCGGTATAATGTGATTGTCAAACCCCACGATTATACCCATTTTGAAGAGTATGAGCGGGTGCAATTGCTCGAACGTCTGCCTTTTACAGCTGTGGTCAAACGCCCCACCGATCTTTTGGAGTTGTTGATTCTGGCCGATACGGTTTTTTCGGATTATGGCAATACCCCTTTCCCTGGGCTCTATTGCGATAAACGCCAAATTTTGCTGCATGTGCCCTATGCGCCCGAACATGAATATGTGGGCTTTGGCAGTTCAGATATTACCCTCAGGTCGTATTTGCCCACATTACAACCTGATTCACCATTGGAAGATTTTTATGATCTGCTTGAATCAGAGGCCCCATGGCTGCGTTACGAACAAAAACAAAACACGCTCAAAGATCGCTTTTTTGCAGCAACCTATGGCAGCAGTTCGCAGGTGGTGGCCAAACTCTTGACGACACTCGATAAATATCTCTAAGCCATGTTACCCCAACGCCTTGCCGAAATTGAAGCTGCATTGAGCCAAAGTGAACCGGCCAAGGATCCGCGTGTCAAACAGGCCTTGTCTGCGCTCAAATTGCTCATGGCTGAAGTGCGCTATCAAAATCTCGACTTTCGAATTTTACGCTGTCTGTCCGCCACGGCCTATCGCTTGATGGAGCTGGATTTTAAACGGATCGAAAGCTATCTCACACTGGTTTGGCTATTTGCGCTCCTGCGCGAGTATTCGCGTGCCTGGCAGATTTTATTACACGCTGAGCGGGTGATTCCCAAACATCCCGCCATCCAAGCCGGTTTTGACTGTATTCAAATGCTACTCAAAAAACCTTCACATTTCCAACCCGTGGACATGGATGCCGTGGCCATTTCTTTTCAATTTTCAGTCGAGGGCCCCGCCGCTGAATCGGGAAGTGAAGACGCCCTGGCCTGGAACACCCTCTTTCCCCTGTTGAAGCAGTCTTTAGAGGGGGCGGATCAAACCACCCTGCAAGCCCGTTGGCAGGCCTTGCAAGGGGCCTATCACCCTCTCCAGGCCCAAGTTTTGCAAGTCTTGCGCACTGCCCAAGAGGGGGCAGAACATGCGTGATGATGCCTTTCTGCAAGCAGAACTGAATCAGGATTTGGCTGACCTCAAACCCCTGCATCCCCGCACCGTCAAAGGGGCGCTTGAAAGGGTGCTCGAAGGGGAACGGGTGCGTGTTGAAGAGCCTGCCGCCTTGAAACAACTCTCTCAAGCCGTATTTGGTGCCACTGAACTCAATGTCAAGCTCTCAGCCACAGTACTGGAGTTGATCTTGGCTGCCAAAAGCGGAGAAGCACTGGATCAGGCCCTGGCTCAATTTGCCAAGGCCAATCGGTAAATTCGCTCGGGTTCCAAAGCGGGCCCCCGCATAAATCTGTGCAATTCGTGTAATTCCAAATCGGGCTCAGAGGCCAATATTTGCTGGAATCCAGGATCTTGCATCAAAGTGCGAGAAAACAAGACTTCATTGGCCGTAGCCTGTTCCAATAATTGCATTACAAGCCGCAAACCAGGGCCACTGAGGCTCCATTTTTGAGCCTGGGGACTTAACAGGGCACCGCCCCGGTGCAGAGCCAGATGCACCTTGAGTTGCCAGGGGTCTGGATGGATGCCGTTCCAGATTCTGAGGTCTTTTAAAAGCTTGAGTGCCGCACGCAGGCCCGACTCGGCCCAGGGAAAAATCAAGAGGGAGGTGTCTGCGCTGGACTGAATTTCTGCCCCTGCAAATTCGGCAATGATCCCCTCCAAGAGCGAACGGAAATGAGAACTTTGCAAGGAATTGGCCTCTAAAAGACCGACCAACAAAAAGACCTGCTGCCCAATTTTCCAAGGCGCAGGCGGGCGGCACTCCGGAAAAATCTCTGCCAATTCGCCACAGCTGATTGCCTGCGCACCCGTCATCGGGCCCTGGCTTTCGTAAGGGGTATAACAGTAAAACAGCGCGCCGGGTTCAGCCAAACAGGTCAATTTGAGCTGGCCCCCTGCAGCCAAGAGGGGCCATTCCCGATCTTCGAGGAGCTGCTCGGCCTTGATCTGGATTTCGGCCACCCCCCGTGCGCCAACACGCAGATGCAGATGCCCGGGCAAACTCGGTGATGCCAAGCGATAGGCCCCCGGTCGGCTCAAGATCAAGGTATGGCTTTCTCCTTGCCAGAGCCAAAACTGGGCAATCCGGTAGGACTGATCCGCTGGAAAAGGACTGTAGGCAAAAGGGGCAGATCTGGAAGGGCTGAACCAAAGTGAGAGATGATAGTCTGGCATCAGGTCATATTCACAGCCATATTTGCGGCTGATTGTTTTGGGCAGAAATTGATCGGGGGTGATTTGAGCGAGCAAAGTGCCATCGGGTTCATGCAGACACCAAACCGGGTTGAGATGGCCCAAAAGGCAGAGCTCCAAAAGGGCCCGCAAAAGCAGCTCGCGTGGCAGCCCCGTCACATTTTCCAAAGCGCGGGGATGCAGCCCTTGGCGGTAAAGTGCGGCTGTTGAGAGCCCCGCATGAAACTTTTCGAGCACATTCTGCAGACTGGGAGCGCTGTAGAGGGCTGAAAATGAGACTGCTGCGGATTGTGAACTGCCAGCAAGGGGGCTTTCGATGGCCTTTACCAGCGCCTGAAGATAGGCCTTGAGAGGGGCAATCAGCTTGGTTTGGGCTGCTGGCGCAAGCACACATTTCAGGGTGATTTCAATTTCTGTGTGAGACTGGCCCTCACTGAAGTGAAAATCCCAACAAAAATAAGTCAAAGTGGCCTGGCGGCCGATTCGCTCCAATTGAAACGTCTGTCCGTAATTCCAAATTAAGGGGCTTTCCCAAAAGGCCAGGGGGGGTGAAAAGAGTTGGCTTTCCACTTCGACCCACCCCATTGGCTGACCCTGAAAGGTATATTTTTCTTCAGGCAAACCCAAATTGAGGTGCAATTCAGGCAGGCGAAAGCAGCGCTGCCATGCTTCAGGCAGGGGGACATTCAAACTAAGTTTGGCCCTCAATGATTTGGCCTGTTTGCGCAGAGCCTCTACTTGGGAGCGTTGCGGGGTGTTCATGGATTCAGATTTTCAATGCCTGTCTTGGGGATCTTATGCTATTCTTTACTCAAATTCTTTACACTCAATTTCTCTACTCTATTCTACGGGAAAAACACTTGAAAATACGGGGTAAAAGGCACGATGTCTCAATTGCCAATGGCCTTGGAAACCTTGCCCGAAGAATGGCTCAGCCAGCAGGCTGAATTGCGCGTGGCCTGGGAGCGACTCGCAGAGATGGCAATACCAGAGCGTTCAAATTATTGGGAAAGCCAATTACAAGCCTGCATTGCCCATCAGCGCGCAAAATTGATCGGCGCATATGCCCAGAGTTGGAAGACCCAACAGCGTTCCCTTTTGATGCAAGGACTGCAAGAAAGCTCCTTTCTCAGTCTGGAGGGCATTCAGACCAGCTTGGAACATTTGCAGACTATTCAAACGGCCTTGCTGCAATTAAAATTGACATTTGAAGGCCTTTATCAAACCATGCCATTGCCAGTGATGAACGCCCTAAACCTGACCATGAAAAAATTCTGGCAAAACCAGGCCAGGCTGTCGGACAGTTTAAAAATGAACAACGAAACAGCCTTTAAAATGGCCCTCCAAGCTGAACTGAATTGGCGCACAGAATTGATGCAAACCGAAGGATTTCATTTGTCTGAAAAATCTTCTCTGTATCAACTGTCGCAAATAAGTGCCGATACCCTGAACTATTATTTTTTGTTGCGCAGCTTACTCACCCACCGCCAGCGCCGCTTGGAATCGGGTCAAAGCCTGACAGGCGCCGATCTCAAAGATTTGCGCAAAGCCAATCGGGATCTGGGGGCTGAGCCAGAGCCGGTGGGGGCATCGCTGCCCGAAAAAGCCTGGAAACTCAGTTTAACCGCCAAAGCCGAGGGTTACGAGGTGCACAATCAATGGGGATTATCGCTCTCGCAACTCAATCGGAGCTATCTCGATTACCTCAAAACCGGTTTTTATTGGTTGGAGCAGAGTGCCGAACAGGAATTCTCCCAGCCCGAACAATTGTTGCAAGCGACAGAGTCTTTTTACAAAGCACTCTCGGTCAATGCTTACAGTTATGAATCTTATTGGGCCTTGGCCTGTATTTGTTTCCTGTTGGGTTTATCAGAACAGGCCCTGGCATTTTTGGAAAAGGCCGTTTACCAGACCCGTGATCCTGGTTTGCGTGGCTTACAAGCCGTTTTGGATTTACACGCTTAAAAACCCATTTGCCAGTCTGGCAATTGGGCTTGGAGCCGCGTTTGGATCCGCAGGGCCTGCGGCTGAGGAAAAGGCAAAAACAGTGAACCTGCGGACATGCCCTGCAGATCCGGTAGCCCCACCACTGAGCGCTGCCAAAAAAGACTGCCTTGGGTTTGCGGGGACTCATCCAAATAACAATCAGGGGGTTGCTCAAGCAAGCCAGAGACAAAGCCCGCTGCAATGGCTGTGCCCAAAATCACCCGGGGGCCTCTGTGAATTTGGGCTGCCGCTTCCCAAGCAGCGACACGCAGCCGAAGTTGGTTTAATTCCCTCAGCGCAACTTCCAGTTCGCTGCCACGGTGGGGGCTGATAGACCTGATCGGCTGGTCGGGAATCCGGCAGAGGGCAGTCAGTTCTTTGGGTAATAAGCGGCCGATCATGACTACCTCCCAGCCCGCTTGCATCAGCAAGGCCATCAGGGTCTGCAAATTAAAATGCCAGAGATGATCAAAAATGGTCAGGTCAAAAGCCGTTTGGCTGTAATCAGGCACCTGAATCAGCAAATAGCCATCGGGGTTTAATAGCCGGGGCAGGGCCCTCAAATAGCCCAGTGGGTCGGGCAGATGTTCCAGCACGTGGATCAGACTGAGCAAATCATAGCTGCCAGGAACCGCTTCCAGCGGGCCTGAAAAGAACTTTTCTGCCGGAATCGACTTTTCGCGCAGGGCAGAGGGGCGGGGCCAAGGCTCATAGCCAAAGCCCTGCCACAAGGGAAAAAGGCTCAGCAATTCCTGGCTAAAAAAGCCATGGTTGCAGCCCAAATCCAAACTGCTGCCCTGTTTGGGCAAGGCCACACTGTGTTTAAGCAGATGCAGCAATTGGCGTGAACGGGGCACGGGCTGATCAAACAGTGGCGAAAACAGGCATTGTTCGCTGCCCATTTGGGCTTCATCCAGATCATAAGCGGCATAATAATCGCTTGGCAGTTCGACGCGGCTTTGCACCAGACCGCAGTTCTGGCATTCAAGCAGGGTTTTGCTGCCAGTAAACGGGCGACAGTCGGACCTCACCAGATGGGTGGATGGCAGTGAATAGGCTTGCAGGTCTGGGGGGACAGCCTGGCCCTGGTTTGAAAGACCGGATTGGGAGGCACAGAGTGGGCAGGTGCTCAGATTCTGAGGCATGACATCATGGGGTTTGTTCATGTGCGCTATCAGTGAGACCTTTCCAGTGAGACCTTTCCCCAGAGCCAGCTTGGAAAAGCTGGCAGGCATCTCTCACCCCCACAGGCCGCCAATCAGGCAAAAGTTGTTGAACTTTGGCAATGCTCAGCCGGGTATCGTGCGGCCGCAAAAAGGGCTCGTTCAAATCTTTTAGCGAGATGCACTCAATCAGTTCGTGGCTGACGCTCAGATTATCAGCCAAAGCTTGAGCCAATTCAAAGCGACTCAGTCCTTCAGGCCCACCGAGATGGTAGACACCCTTGGCTTTTACGCTCAAGAGTCCTGTCATCGCTTGCAGACAATCATTCAGCAAAAGGGGGTTAAAGACCTGATCGGCAGCAGCCCGGATCTTTTGGCCTGCTTGCCAGGCCTTTGCCATTTCACTCAGCAGTGTGCCCCCCACGGGCGACAAATCATAGAGTTTGGTCAGGCGCAACAAAAGATAATCAGATTCCCGCAAATGCCGTTTGAGACCGGCTTCGAGCGCCACTTTCTGTTTGCCATAGGGATTGAGTGCGAAGCTCGGATCCGTTTCGCAATAAGGGGCCTGATCGCCCGCAAAGACATAGTCGCTGCTCAACAAAACCGGGACGATGCCTCGGGCCACAAGCGCCTGGGCCAAAGCCAAGGGGCCAGCCACATTGACCTGCCACGTGGCCTCTGGGGCCTCAAAACAGTCGCGCAGTCCGGGCCGGGCCCCGCAGATGATGGCATAGTTGATTTGCGGGAGTATCGGCTCAAAGACAGTCAAATCAGGGGAGCTTAAATTAAAATAATCGGGCTGGGTTGGATTCCTGTGCTGGCTGTGCCAAACTTGCCCTATCTGCGTCTGTTCACCTGTCTCGTGTGCCCGTTGAGATTGAAAGTGGGATTGAAAATGTTGGAGCAGTGCCCGGCCCAAATAGCCACTGGCTCCCAGGATCAAGATATTTAGATGTTGTGTTTCTGGAAGTTGTGTTTCTGGGGCCTGCATTGTTCAGGGGCCATCTATCTGCAAGACACAGCGGCCAATTTGTTCCCCTTGGCGCAGGCGATCGAGTGCCAGGTTGATCTCTTCAAAGGGCAAAATCTCTGTCACCAATGGGCTTAGATCCATTTTTCCGGCTTCAATCAACGCGATACAGGTGGGAATGTCTTTGTCCGGTTGGGCGTCTCCGCCATGGGAGCCAGTCAGCACTTTGCCAAAGTGCAAAGGCAAGGTGTAGAGGGAGGCCTGGGCTCCTGCCCGTGGCACTCCCACCAAGACCACCCGGCCTTGGGGCTTGCTCAGGCGATAGGCGTATTCAATCATGGCGGGCAGTCCTGTATTTTCAATCACGACATCAGCGCCGTGGGGCAAGATCTGGGCCAATTCTGTCTGCCAATCGGGGTCTTTGACGCTGAATGTGTGGTCTGCCCCCATCTTTTCGGCCAAAGCCAATTTGCCGGGCTGCACATCGACACCGATGATAGGGTGAGCTGTGGTCAATTTGGCAGCTTGGATCATATTCAGGCCCACCCCCCCGGCACCCAGGATCACCACCGATTCGCCAATCTTGAGCTTGGCATCGTTTTGGATCACCCCCAGGCCTGTGGTCACGGCGCAGCCAAAGAGGGGGGCCAACGTCATTGGAACACTCTCTGGCAACGGTGTCAGGCGGTTTTCGGCCACCACCGCATATTGATTAAAGGTCGTGACCCAACCGGCATTGAGTTTTTGGCCTCGCCAGCGGTAAACGGGCGGTAAAGCCGGCAGTCCTTTGCCTTCGCGCCAGTGCAAAACCACCCGCATTCCGGCTTGAATGCCCATCACCCCTGGCCCCGTTTCTAAGACGGTACCCACCCCTTCGTGGCCCAATAAATGGGGCAAAAATTTGTCGGGGCCTTTGACTGCGTCAATTTCACCAATTTGTGAGCCGCAAATACCCGAATAATGCACTTTGACCAAAACTTGGCCCACTTCGAGCCGCTCTGGCATTTCTACCTCGTCCAGAATCAACGGCTTGCCGGTTTCGGCCAAAATGGCGGCTTTCATGGTTTTGATTTGCATCAGCGCGGACCTCTATTCAAAGTAGATAAACGAATGATCGCCCGTATAACCGGTATTCTCAAACCACCATTGCCAGGCTTCGGGAGAATAAAACGACTCACAGGTCAATTGCCAATAGAGCAAGTTGGCTTTTTCTTCTTCGGTGCGCCAAGATTCCACCACCAGATAATGCTGTTTGCCCACCCGTTGCATTTCTCTCAGGGCCAAATCCAAATCAAAACAGGGCAAATTGTGCAGGGCGTTGAGCGAAATGACCAGATCAAATTCTTTGTCAGCAAAGGGCAGGGACGTGGCCGAGGCTTTGCTTAAACAGGCTTTGACTTCCGCTTTGGCATGGGCCAAAGCATAGTCTGAGATATCCACGCCGACGACCTCTAAGCCAGGCACGGCTTGGGTCAGATCATAGAGCAAAAAAGCCTTGCCACAGCCAATATCCAGCACCTTGTCACCGGCTTTGAGGCCATAATGATCGCGCAGGCCATCGGCCACTTTGCGCCAGCGCCCATCATAGTGATAGCCGCCATACCCCAGGTGGCGTTCGCCGTCCCAATAGTCAAAGTCAAATTGTTTGGCCCTTTTTGCGGCTTCTGCTTTGGGAAAGCCGTTGACCCGGCCCAAATAATCCCTTTGGGTGGCTTTGTGCAGGGGAGAGAGAAAATCCAAATAGGCCATGTGTATACCTCTTATGCCAGTTCGTGAGCCAGATAGAGCCAATGGCGTGTGCGTGCCAGAGCTGAACGGATGCGGACGATTTGCGCCTCTCGCAAGGCCAGGGCATTGCCCCCGGCAAAGTCACGTCGCAACGCGGCTGCGGGACTAAAAAGCCCCATCAGGATACAGCACCATTTGAGCTGATGTAAAGGCAATAATTGCCGAAACTCTCTGAGTTGCTCCAAACGGGCATCACCCTGTTCAAATAGATTAGCCTCGACCCAATTTAAGGCTTCCAAGGGCAAAGGGACGCCCACCGACGTCAAAAAATCCGCGTGGGTTTTGAGGCGCATATCCCGGCCCGCATACTCAAAATCCAAAAAAACCAATTGACCATTGGGCCTGATCAGGGCATTGTGGAAACCCACATCGGAAGGTGAAAGCCAGAGCTCAGATTGGGCAAAGGGCTGTTTGGCGTCGAACCAAGTTGCCAGTGCCATTTTGAGATTTTGCCAGAGTGGCAGCAATTCAGCCCTGAACATATCTGCCACTTCAGGTTCGTTCAAAGGCCCTTCGCAGAGGCTGTTGATCCGTTTTTCCAGAGACAGCAGGTGATCCGACCACGAGAAGCAACTGTCTGAAGCCGGTGCAAAGTGGCTTGAATTTTGGCTTGCTGGATTGAGGGCGTTTAAAAAGGCCAGATACTGTTGAACATGTGCTTGGGTCAGGTTCGTCTCTGAGAGACTCTCTCCTGTTTCCCAGCTATACAAGGCGAGCCGGGCCTCGATGTTGTAGGCCAAAGGCCGTGGCACAGACTGCAGTCCCAGTCCGCGGGCGTGTTGCAAAAAATCCCATTCGGTTTGCAGACGCGGGCGCGCATCGGGATAATAGGCTTTGAGTATTACTGGGCCCGTCTGGGTTTGCAGACGCCAAAGGCGGTTATTGCGCCCCCCATGCAGGGCTTGAACCGGTGGCGGTTCGGCCTGAGAGGAAGGGGCCAGCTCCAACGAAAGGGCTTGGAGCAGGTCTGTGTATTCTAAAGGGGGAGAAGCGGGCATGTCTTAAAGGGTTTGCTTTCGAAAAAAGTCGCAAGTGAAGTATAACCCGTTCAGCCAAGATCAGTTAAAATGCAGGCATGTTAATCAACTTTGATCATTATTTTCAAGCACCTCAAGAACAGCGATTGCTGAGCCGCTCAGAGATCCAGGCTTTGGTGCTGCATTTGTTGAGGGGCCGAGAAATACGTGATGTCGAATTGCTTTCAGGTGGGTACCGCAACCAAAATTACCGCCTGGATTTTGTGCCAAAAATAAGTACACCGCCCCAGACCTCAGAGAGCGACGGGGCTGTGTTGCGGGTCTCGCAAGATCTCACTGCCGCTGGAAAAGAAGTCAAACTTTTGCAAACGCTTTCTGGCCAATTGCCTGTACCGCGGGTCTTGGCTTCGAGGCAGACTTCTGCCCATGCCTTTGCTTTGCATGAATTTGTGCCAGGCGTTTTGGCTTCTCATTTGCCCGAAAACCTGCCAGAATCAGCTTTGGCCTCTTTGGGCGCCGCGATTGGAGCCACCTTGGCGCGCATTCATCAAATTGAATTGCCAGGTTGTGGTTTTTTGGATGCCCAATTGACGATCCCAGATCCCATGCCCAATTTGGGGGATGCCTGGCTGGCGTATATGCGCGAAGTTTTACATGGCAAACGGGCCGAAACACGGCTCGGACTTGAACTGTGTAAACAAGTTTTGCGGCTTTTGACTCAGAATGAAGCGCTATTGCGCGATTTGAGTCCCGCCAATCGCCTTGTGCATTCGGATTTTAATCTCAAAAATCTGCTCGTGGCTGAACAAGATGGATTTTGGCAGGTCAAAGCGGTGCTCGATTGGGAATTTGCCCATGCCGGTTCACCTTTGGTCGATTTGGGTAATTTTTTCCGTTTCGAAAAGGACCTGCCCCCCGCTCTGTTTGAAGGATTTTTACAGACGTATCAGGCCGAAGCAGGGGCTTTGCCGGTACAATGGCGGGCCCAGGCCCGACTGCTCGATTTGGCTGCAATCTGCAATTTCTTGGACTCGCCTGAAAGCAAACCGCTTACGCTGGAAACGGTGAAACGGGTTGTGGGCGAAACTTTACATAGCTTTGCCTGAATTTAACCCCTTTTCAGGATTCCTTGGCGAGATTTTGCTTCAGAATCCGCTCTTGAACGGTATAAGTATAATGAGGTGTTGGCTTCGCATTGACGGTCGGTTGCCTTTTGAGACCCAGATCAACCTGACTGGCGCAGGTTATCTTGGTGCCGGAATCGGGACGGAATCGGGGCTGAATGTTGCTGGAGACGGGTGGAGCGGGTAGCCCGTGGGAGCCAAGTCTGGTGCCAAGTCTGGAGCCAAGTCTGGTGACCTGGGAGCAGATTAAAAGCCGAATATGTTGAGCAAATTTGTATATTGGTTTTTGAGGAGTTGAGAGTATGACGCAGATTCAGGGCCGATCCACCCCGCTTGAAATCAACGGTAAAAAAAGCTTTGCCAGTCTCGACGAAGCCAAACGTGCCGCAGCCAACCACCAGGGGTCGGAAGCGATTTTACAGCGCGAAGATGGCCATTTTGAAGTGGTCAGTCTCGACACGCCCTCTTCTTTTGAAGGGGCTGTCAATCAGGCCCAGCAGAAGCACAAAGACCTCAAATACGAAATCAGCTTTGCAGACCTCAATGATCCGGCCGAACTCAACTTTGAGGGTGCTGATCGAACCGTGGCTTTGAGTGTGGACAACTCTCGGGTCGACACCCCCCGCGCAGCCACAGGTGTGGCCCAAGATGTGATGGTGCAGTTTTCTCAGCCGATGGCGGACAGCAAAATGGAACAGGCTTTTGGCCGGTTTCAAAAAGTTTCCAAACAAGAAATGGAAAAAGAATTCCGCTTTGCCCCGGAGGGCTCGGATAAATGGAAACTTTTCAAAGCCATGGAATTGGTCTCCAAGCTCGAAAATGAGCTGGGCTCCGTCAAAGATTTAGAGGCCAAACAGGTCTTGATGATGCGCAAGGCTGAAATTGTCGATTTGGTCAATCAGCTCAATCAAAAACCCGAAATTCAAGCCGCTTTTGGGCGGGTCAACAAAGCCGCCATGGTGGCCTCTGGGATCACTCAATCGGATTTGGTTCGCCATGCCAATCATTTGCTCAGCCAATCGTTTCGCACTTCGTTGAAAGCCCTGCCTCCGGCTCAGCAACAAGAAACCCTCAAAAAAGAGTTGGCCAAAATCCAGTTCTTTGACCCCCAATACGGGGCTGTCGTGGCCGGTGAACTTGGTGCGCGTTTTGTGGTCGATGAGGGGCTGAGCCAATTGCGTATGCTCGACGAAGAAGGCAAAGCCAAGGTCAAAGTCAATGTCGAATATTTGATCGACGATTTGGTTAAAGAGGCCAATTCCACTGCCAGCAATGCCTTTAAGCCCCTGCGAGAAATGCACAAGATCATGACCCAATTGCACCCCGAACAAGTCGGGCGCTTTAAAGATCTCTTGGTGCGCTTTTCAATCAATATCGAATCGATGGATGCCAAAGGGATCGTCAATGCGATCAAAGAAATCGAAGGGCTGCCCCCGGATTTAAAAAACGAATTGACCAAACTCGACTGGCACGGTGAATTGCGCAAAGTCCTCAGTTCGGTGGCCGCAGTGGGAACCTTGATCAGCCTGGGCCGCAGCGCGGAAGACATTCAAGCCCAGGGCTGGAACCTCAAAAGTGGGGTTGATTTGGTTAAAAACACGGCCAGTATGATTGGCTCCTCCAAAGATGTGGCGCAAACGGCTGGCATGGTCAGCAAATGGGCGGGCATGGAAAATCTCGGCACCCGCCTCAATAGCTTGGGCAAAAGCCTCGATGCAATGAAAATGGTCAAATGGGCCGGCCCGGTGGCCAGTGCCATTTCTGGGGGCTGGGATCTCTACGAAATGAGCAAAGAGATCAGCAATGAAGACAAAGCTGGAGCTTGGCTCAAGGGTCTTTCTGGTAGCGCTGGTCTGGTGGCTGCAGGGGCGGGGGCTGTGGCCGCTTGGTATGGGGCAGGGGCCACTGCAACGGCCATTGCTGGGCCGATTGGACTGGCTGCTGTGGCTGTGGCTGCCGGGGCAGCCATCACCTATTCGTTTGTCGCTGAAAGTGAAGAGACGGGTGGATTTCGCAAAGACCTTCGGGCCTTGGGAATCAGCGACAAAGAAGATCAGCTTGAGTCCCAGCTCGAACAGGTCTGGCTGGTCACAGATCAACAGGGCAATCCGAGCTTAGATCCCGCAAAGGGCCTGGCCTGGGCCAAAGACAAACCTGTGGAAGAACGTGCCCGATTGATCAACAAATTGATGGATCAGGCTACCCATGCCCCCCATGAGAAATTAATCGAACTGCTCCTGCGGGATGGCATGGGTAAAAATAAAGACGCACAAGGCTTAGACGATTTCGACCGCATTGTTTCACGCACCGATCCGCGCAGGTTGGCGGCAGAATTGGATGATACCGCAATCAAAAAAGTTTTTGAGACCCTCAAAGCCCGTACCACCCCCGAGGCCCGTGAAGCGCTTGAAAATATTGCCCTCGGTCTGGCCGATGGCAAACGTCTCTCGCTCCTGCAAAAACCCACAGGTGAGCCGCTGGATTTTGTCAGTCAATTCTCGTCTGAAACCATCAAAGAAATGGCCGAAGCGGTCATGAACGGCATGACTTTCGGCAAAAAAGAAATCTTCATGACCCGCTTGGTGGTTGATCAGCCCAGCGAAAAATTGGCTGAAATTCTGGGACGCGGTGGCAAAACTTTTGTCGAAAAGCTGGTTTCAGAAATCCCCAAACAAGACACCGCCAAATTATTGTCACGATTTATCCAAATCGACAAGGCCCTGACCGAAACCCAAACCCAATTGCAGGCTGCTCGCGCAGCAGGTCAACCCACCGCAACTTTGGAACTCAGACAAAAGACCCTGGAGCATGCCCTCGACGTGCCTCTGAATAATTTGGCCCGTGTGATTGCCGACCGCAGCAATGCTTGGTTTGGCTCCAGTTATCAAGACGTGATTAAAAACACGATTCAGCCAGAGATTACACGCCACCTCAGTCCCGATACCTTGGAACACGTCTCCCGACGCCTGATGAACTCACCTTTTGGCGCTCCGGCAGACTCGTCCAAGGCCCTGGTCAAAGTTTTACAACAGGCCACCCCAGAACAATTTACACAGCTGATTGGCAACAATACCGACACCTATATCCGCCAGGTTTTGGCCAGCAGCCTGGATGCTGATCAGGCCATGGATTTGATGGCGCGTTTTTTACAAGGGGGCACCCAGCCCGACCGTGCTTTCCAGACCTTAGCCCTGGGCCTGATCGAAAAGGGCCACGAAGGCACGCTCAAAACATTTTTGGCGGCCCGGCCCCAGCTCGATCTTTCGGGCGTGCCCGCCTTGCGGGCTGTGGTCAGCGAAAAGTCCAGCGCCACGTTGCAAAACCTGGTGCGCGACCGGGCCCAAATCGCCAAAATGTCAAACGAAGAAAAAGCCATCATCATCAAGTACCTGATGGAAGGGTGGAGCACCGATCGCACCGAGACCCTGATCAAAGACATTTTGGTGGATACCCACAGCCAGAGTCCAAGTCAATTTAAAGAGTTGGTCTCGATGATCGATGCCTATAAACTTGCCAATGAACTCGGCGATGCCTTTGTGGCAGGCAGAGGCAATGCCGAATCCCTGCAGGTCTTTGAGTTGATCGCCAAAGACGGCAACCCAGGAGATTTTGAAGCCTATGCCACCCGCCTGGGTGCCGATGACAATGTCGATGTCTTGTTTAAATTTGTCAACAAACCCGAAAACCAGAAATACATAGCACAATTGCCCGCCAAAGCTGTGCAGGAGATGTCCGAAAGCTTGATGGATGGCTATACCGGCGAGCGGGCTGAAATTGCAATCACAAAATTGTTGTTACACGCCTCAGATGGGGCTTTTGTCAAAATGCTGGCCGACAAAGACTTTTCGGCCTGGATCAGCAAAGAATTGCAAACAGACGAAGCCAAATGGTTTGGCGGCTTGCAGGGTGAAGCGGATCAACTCAACACGATTATGCGTCGCCTCGGTAAAATGGCAACAGATCAAGCGGGCTTTTCTGCCAAACAAAAACGCGGATTGGCTCTCAGCCCAAGTGAAGAAGCCCAAGCAGCGCTCAAAACCCAAGTGATTGAAGCCACCAATGCCTTTGCCTTGGCGATTGCCGAGCGTGACTATGGCCGGATTTTACTCAAAACTGCCACCTCTCCCGAGACCGAAGCGGCTGTGCGCCTGATCAGCCCACCCGTGCTCAAAGCGATGATGGAGCAACTCATGGCGGGTTACACGGGCGATGAGTCTGAGCGCGCCATCTCTGCCATGCTGCAAAAGACCACGCCAACCCAATTGCGCGATTTAACCGACAAACATGTCGGGGGCAAGGCCTTTGTTGAGCAACTCGGCAATGAACTCACCAGTGCTCAATTGCGGGATCTGATGGAAAAAATGATTTCAGATAAATCTGTCAAATCGGGCATGGGCTTTAGCTATTTGGCCTCCAAATTGGCCAATGATCACGAAGGTGCCACGATCCGCGATTTGATTAGCTCTCGCCCCGAAGTTGTCAGGCAAATCCATCCCACGGTCTTGCAGGATATCGCGATCAAACTCTCCAAGGGTTGGACCTCGACCGAGTCCCAGGATGCCATTGCCAAAATTTTGACCAACGCCAGTCCAGAGCAATTGGAATTGCTGATGCAATCTAACGTGGCCGGCAAACCCCAACACGTCTCGGACTATATCGCCGACAACTTGAACGAGGCCCAGCTCAAAGGGGTGCTCGCCAATTTTGCCCGTGGGGCCACGCAGGCACCCACCAAAGGCACAGGGCTCGACGCCTTTTTGACCTCTTTGGCCCACAAACAGCCAGGGGCCATCAGTGGGGTCGACAAAAGCATTTTGCAAAAACTCTCTCCCGAAAGCCTCCATGTGGCCACCCGCGAAAGTCTCAAAGCCTGGAAAGACGACATTTTTATTGCGGGGCCTCATCAACAGGCCCTCAATCATCTCTTGGATACCGCCAAAGACACCCCCACTTTGGCAAAACAATTGGCAGGGCTCGATGGTGCAACCTTGGGCCGGGCTGTCGATGACAATCAAACCCGCTTTAACCGGGTCTTTGGACAATTGCTGAGAGCCGGTGACGAGCCCCAACTCAAGGCTTTGATGCAGTCTGTTTCTACGCCTACCCTGCAAAATGCCTGGAACCAGCTCAAAACAGAGCGGGTCGCTCCTTCCAGCGCGGTGCGCGAGGTACTCTTTCAACGGTTTGTCGACAACGGGGATCTCAGCCGGGCCCAGGATATGCTGATGGGCGTCAAAGGCCTCTCTGGTATGGGTTCGTTGGCTCAGGGCCCCAATGGCAGCAGCATGTTGGGCTATCTCTCTTCCCGCATGGGCAATTTTAACAAAGACACCGCCCCCAAAGCCGCGGCTTGGATTTTGGCCAATGGCACCCAGAGCCAAGTCGATACCGCGATGAAAAAGATCCAAGCAGAATTTTACTTTGGCCGGGGGGGCGAGGTCATCAAAAAAGTCATGGACGAAGCTGAAACCCAGAATTTGGATATCAAAGGCAAATTGTCGCTGAGTACCCTGGGAGCCATGGTCGGCGCGCTTGACTCGACCTGGACGAAAATGTTT
Organism: Candidatus Blackallbacteria bacterium; assembly: GCA_051715345.1. Lineage (GTDB taxonomy): Bacteria > Cyanobacteriota > Sericytochromatia > UBA7694 > UBA7694. Next base: position 66,983 of record JBPXJQ010000051.1, on the reverse strand, counting down.
GGCGACTATGCCAGCAATGTCAAATATGTGGGTAAATTGGCCGAGATGGTGGATGTGAACGGCAAAGCTGCAATTATCAGCGATCTGATGAGTGGTTGGACGCCTGGCGAAGCTGAAACGCTGATTCACGACATCTTTAAACAGACGACTGACCCCAAAACCTTTACCCATTTGGTCGACAAAGTCGGCCCAACTCGGATCTCTTCCGAACTCGAAGCCCGCTCCGAATTGGGACGGGTGATGGCCTTTGTGGTTGAGCGTTACAATGCCCAAGACAGTCTCAAGGGCCGGGATGACGATGCTGTGCTCAAAGAAATCATGAATCAGTGGGGCGGAACCAGCATCAAATCCGACGATGTGATTTGGCAAATGCTCAAACAATTGGAACGCGATGGCAAATTGGGGCAATTGCGCCAATCCATCAATAACAGCACCCTCGATACGATGATCAATTGGAGCAATGACGCCTTCCGGGATGGCAATCTCTTTGAATTGGATGCAGAGAGTGAATGGAGTATTCGCCAGCTCAACGCTGCCAAACGTTAACTCTCTTGCAGGTTTTTCCTTCGCTATTGCTCCCTGAGCGGAGACAAAGCGAGCGTGTCATAATAGGTTCATGGTAGAACTCCCTTCTCAGCAATTACTCAAGCAGCGCTATTTGCTGCAAACCTGTCTGGCCCAGGGCACAGACAGCGCAACGTATGTTGCGTTGGATCAAGAGAATCAGCAAGATTGTATTGTCAAAGTGCTCAAATTGGGCCAATTAGAACAGTGGAAACGCCTGGAGTTATTTCGCCGTGAAGCGCGGATTTTGGCCAATCTGGACCATCCCCAGATTCCTGTCCTCTTGGATTATTTTGAAACCGAAGACGCCCAGGGCAAAAATGTCTGTCTTGTGACAGAAAAGGTACCTGGTCGATCTTTGCAGCAGTGGATCGAAGAGGGGCTGGGCCTGAGCGAAGAATTTTGCTATTTAATCGCCGTTCAGATTTTGCATATTTTAATATATTTACACGGTTTGCAACCGCCGGTGATTCACCGAGATATCAAACCCTCCAATTTATTGCTCGACGATAATGGCTGTATTTTTCTGATCGACTTTGGCGGGGTGCAAGATATTTTGCGTCCGGCAGGGACAGGGGGTTCCACTGTGATTGGTACTTTTGGCTTCATGGCCCCAGAGCAATACAGTGGACGGGCCCTGCCCCAAACCGATCTTTATGCACTGGGAGCCACTCTGGTCTATTTGCTTTCGGGTTTGGAGCCGATGCAATTGCCCAACCCAAATTTATTGCTGGATTTTCGGCCCTTTGTGCAGGCCTCAGAGCGCTTTTGCAATTGGGTAGAACAGCTGATTCTGCCCTCATTGGAGCAGCGTTTTTACAGCGCAGAAGAGGCTTTGCAGGTTTTAGAAGAAATCCTCCCCGTCTTTGCCCGCACCCTTTCCCTGCCAGCCATCCAAAAGGCCACATCACAAGCGGTTTTACGTCCCCAGACAGCTGAATTGGTGCCAGCCAAAGAGGAGGCTCCGCTTCTGCCCGATGCCAATTGGGTCTTGCCCCTCCAAAGTCAAATTCAAAATGGGGGATTGGTGTACACAATTGAACAGGTCTTGGCCGTAAGTTCATTGGCTGTCACTTATAAAGCTCAGCGTTTGGGCGATCAAAAGCCGGTGATCCTCAAAGAATTGCATTTTGATCGGCTGCAACATTGGAAAGGATTTGAACTCTTTGAACGCGAAATGAAAATCTTGAGTCAATTACACAACCCACGCACGCCCCGGCTCTATGATTTTTTCGAAGCGCAAACCCATGGTCACCGCTGCTTTTATATGGTCACCAGTTTTTTGGCGGGCCAATCCTTGGCCGAAAAACTGCGTTTGGGCTGGCGTCCAACTGAAATACAGGTCCGCAATCTGGCCAGGCAAATGCTGGACATCCTCGTGGATTTACACGAAAGAGAACCCCTGATCATTCACAGAGATATTAAACCCTCGAATATTTTGGTAGATCCCAAAGACAGTCCTTCGTTGGTGGATTTTGGGGCTGTTCAAGAGGCCCTGCGCGAGCAAGGGGGAGGTGGCTCTACCGTCATTGGTACCTTTGGCTATATGGCCCCAGAACAGTTTTTGGGCCAGGCCACACCCCAGTCGGATCTTTATGGACTGGGAGCGACCCTGTTGCATATTTTGTCGGGCAGGATGCCCGCCGAAATGACCCACAGTGACGGCTTGGGACTGCAATTTGAAGAATTGGTCAATTGTTCTGACGGTCTTAAAAGCTGGCTGAAAAAAATGGTGGCAGCCAACCCCAATGAGCGTTACCACTCTGCCCGTGAAGCCCGGCGTGTGCTTGCGCGTTTAGATGAATTTCGGGCGGGGAATGAGTTAAGCAACGAACTGCCCTTTAAAGCAGATCCCGCCTTGATGATTGAAGATCTGCCCGAAAAATTGGTCTTGACCCTGTTTCCGACCTATCACGATTACAAAGCTCAACTATTGATGCTGGGTTGTCTGAACCTGGTTGCCCTGCCGTTTTTGGCGATTGTTCCCAGTTTGGGGCCATTTTTGGTTTTGGCAATGATCGGTGGCAGTGTGGCTCAGATTCAGGCCCATCGAAGAGAAGGGCAGAAAATCCAAATGAAAATTGAGGTTTCGACACAGGGCCTCACTTTGAAGGCCTGGCGAGAAAACCCACAGGGAGAACCCGAGATCCTCGAAACCTTGGATATTCCTCTCAATGCGATCGAATCTTTTGCCCTGAACCAATCCACCGTCCACAACCGCCTGCAGGTGCGTGTTCGCTACAATGAAAATGAAATGGCCATGTTGTGCCGCTCACAATTGCCACTGACCAACAACACAGAAAAAGCCCAGTTTATTCTCCAAAAACTACAAGCAGCAGTCGATATCTATCAGCGGCGCAGAAAACGTATGATTGAAAAAGGGATCAGAGAGGATAATTTGCAGCCTTAAGTAGATTCTCAACTGTATCCAAGGGCAGGCCCACAATGGTGTCCCAGCGGCCTTCTACGACTTCAACAAAAGCTGCTGCGCCGCCTTGGATGGCATAGGCCCCGGCTTTGTCCATGGGCTCACCCCCTGCGATATAGGCCAAAATTTCTTGCTCGGTGAGTTTGCGCATTTTGACCCGGCTTAGGCCATGGGCCGTGTATGTCTGTGGTGGCGTGCCTGTTTTGACCAGGGCCACACCTGTTAAGACTTCGTGCCATTGGTTTGAGAGTTTTTCGAGCATGCGTTGGGCATCTGCTTCATCGCAGGGTTTGCCTAAAATCTCGCCATCTACCACAACCACTGTATCCGCGCCGAGCACGTAAGCATTGTGAGACTCTAATGCTGCAACGGCCTGGGCTTTGCGCAGGGAGAGCTCTTCGATTTGGGCGCTTAAACCCGAGATCAGGGGATCGAGGTCTTCTGGAATATCCGCAGAACGAACGGTAAAGCCCTGAACCAATTCCGACAGCAGGTCCTTGCGGCGGGGGGAGGCCGAAGCGAGAATCAATGCCATGGTGTTTTAGAGAGACGGATTGGATTTTTCAGGTTCGCTGGGAGCCGGTGACTCAGCCTTCGGCGCTTGCTCTAAAGCGCTGTCCGTGCTGGGTTCAGCTTTTGTCTCTGTTTGGGTCTCTGCGCTTTTTTCACCCGTGGCACGCGTGTTTAAACTCTGATCAATTTCTGCTTGGTTGCGCAAGGTGCGATCATTCAACAATGAACTATCGACAGAGCCGGTATCGGGTGTGGTTGCAGCTTCTTTGGCAGAACCAGAAATCAAATCCAGGGCGTTCTGATCCATTTTTTGCTCAATCCTTTGATTGGCATTAAAACGGCGGTCATAGCTCAACGACGGGTCGATTTGGTCACCCACCACCAATTTATCCAAATTGGCGGGTTCAAGGGTTTGTGTGGGATCGAGGATGGCGCTGAGGCGATCTGCACTCTCCTGAATTTTCTGATCAATTTGTTTCAGTCGGGTCAATTTGCGCTCTTCGGAGGTATTCGCACCAGCATCAACGCTAATGGCGTTGGCACCCCCCGAACCGCTCACGCCGAACACGCCAACAGGAACGCGGTTGCAGCCCACCAGAGAAGCGAAAATCAGGGCCAGTCCGCAGATTTGCAAGTGGTGGTTTTTCATTGCCGTTTTCCTTTACTTAATCACTACTTAAAATTATAACATGGGCTTCTGGCAAACCCGCAAAAAATACTCAAAATACCACTTTCGCTTGAATTCTTAAGAAACACTAAGAATACCTTTAGGCATTATTTAGTTCACCCGTTTTAGACTGAACACAACAAGACAAACATTCAGGAGTGGGTCATGACACATTCTATTTTTTCAGAGACGCTCCGCGAAGTCGTGGAGACCTTGCAACAGGAGTTGGCCGGCGAAATGGTGGCCATATATGGCCGTCAGCAAGAGCCTGCCGAGTATCTGGTTGTTCTTTTTGATACAAATTTAACCCATTTGGAACATTTAAGGGCGCTTTATCAGCGTCTCAAACCCATGGGAGAATTCCATTTGCTTGCCTATTCAGATTTGCTCAATCAAATTAGCTCTCAGTCTATGCAAATTGTTGGCTATGCTTATCAGATGCAATTGCTCTGGGGGCAAGACGTTTTGGCAGATCACGTGATCGGTTTAAGTCATCTTTCAGATTCCTTGGAAAGAGGGCTGCACCAGGAGTTAAATCAATTGCGCAGGGAGTTTTTGGATGCCCCTGTGCCTTTGGCTGTGGAGAAGGTCCTCTTCAATTCTTGGCTGCGTTTTGAAAACCAGCTTTTACCCGGATTGATGTTGATCAGCGGTGTTTTAACACCTCCCCCCCCTCTCTGGGAAAATTTGGCTCGCGCCTTTTCACTCCCGCAAGAACAGGTTTTTCAGCAACTTAAAAGGCTCTCACAAACCGGGGTTGCTGAACAGCAAAACCTCTGGCAACTCTGTCTGGCTTGGGAAGAAGCTTTAAACACCCTGATTTACCAATCCTATAAATTTGCCGGACATTTACAAGATAAAGAGGTTCCTTTAAGCCAAATTGCGGGTTTGGGTGCTCTGCTCAGACAACCTTCTCAGCTTGTTTGCTCAGCGGAAGAATCACCCGAAAACAGGAGCCTTTTTTGACAAGGCTCTCCACTTCAATTTGGCCCCCATGCCAGGTCAAAACGTCTTTGACAATGGGCAGTCCCAGTCCTGTGCCACCCTGGCTGCGGTTGCGGTCGGATTCTAAGCGGTAAAATCGCTCAAAAATAAAGGGCAAATTTTCTGCTGGAATGCCTTGGCCTTGGTCTCTCACTTCCACCAGGGCCATTTCGGCCTGTTTAAAAATCAGAATTTTTATTGGCTGATCTGATGGGGTAAAGCGCAAGGCATTGTCGATTAAATTGATCATGACCCGCTGAAGTGAGCTTTTTTCACCGAGAATCCAGATCGCTTCTTGAGCGGGGCGGCAAGACAGGTTGGGATGCAATAATTGCCGAGATTCATAGACTTCTTGGACCAATTGGTTTAATTCCAAAAGCTGGGTTTCGGGGGCCGTTTGCAAGGTCCGGGCCAATAAAAGCAAGTCTTCGACCAAACAGGCCAGACGTTCGGATTCTTGACGAATAATGCTCAGTCCCTCTGCCAGCAATTCAGGATGTGAGCTTCCCCGTTTTTGTAAGAGTTCGGCATGGCCCTGAATGGCTGTCAGAGGAGAGCGCAATTCGTGTGACGCATCGGCAATAAATCGCTGTTGTTTTTCCAATAATTGCCCGATCTGGTTGAGCAGAGAATTAAAAGATTCTGCCAATTTGCCAATTTGATCGCTGGGCATTTTCTCTGTTTGCAATTTGCCAAGGGTGCCCGATGCCACCATTTTTTCGACTTCATCACTCAGGCTCTCAAGCGGTTTGAGCACCTGTCGCGAAAAAAAAGTCGCCATAAACAAAGAGGCAAATAAAGTTAAACTTAAACTCACCAACCAAAAGATAAAGAGTTTATTGAGAAAATAGCTGTTCTCAAGCAGCGAAACCGCTACTTTGAGTTCTCCTATGACCTTTCCGTTTATTTTTAAAGGGGCGGATTTGAGTAAAACCGGGATTTTTTTGTTTGAATTTAAGACCAAATGGGTGATCAACATGGGGCCTGAGAACTGAGGCAAATGAGAGCCCTTTAAATTGGGGGAACCAATGACCAATGCCCGTTGGGGATCGCGAATTTCAAAGAAGAAACCACTTTCAATCTCCAGGCCCTCTTTGCTGATCAAATAGGCAGTGAGATCATCAAGTAGTTTTTTGATCTTGGCAGGTTGATGTAAATCCACTGCCAAGGTTGGATTTTCCCGGTAGAGGTAATCCATAAAGTTTTGCACACGGTAGACCACTTCATTGCTTTCGCGTTCAGCCAATTCAAAAAAGTGTTGGCGCATGGCCAAGCCAATCAAGAGGCTGGGAATCACCAAAATCAAAAAAGCGAGCAAATTAAAAAACAGAAGTAGCCGTCTGCGCAGGGTCATGGCGACTCTTTGAGCATATAGCCTATACTGCGCACAGTTTGAATCAGGCGTGGCTGCCCTTTTTGCTCAATTTTTTCTCTCAGGGCGTGAATGTACACGTCCAAAACGCTGTCTTGAACCCCATTGCCCCAACCCCAAACAGCGCTCAAAATTTGCGAACGGCTGAGGGCCTTGCGGGGATTTTGGAGAAAGTATTGCAACAATTCAAACTCGCGCGGAGAAAGGTGTAAAGGGTGATCCGCAACAAAGACTTCGCGGCTAAGTGGGGACATGCGCAGCTGATCAAAACGCAATTCTTCACCGGGGTTGTTGTGTTTCAGTCGCAATTGCAAGCGGATACGGGCCAGGAGTTCTTCGAGGTGAAAGGGTTTGGTGAGATAGTCATTGGCCCCTGAATCCAAACCCTCGACCCGCTCTTTGACTTCGGTGCGGGCCGTGAGCATGATGATTGGGATTTGTGAGTCTTTGCGCAAGCGGCGGCAAATTTCCAGGCCATCCATGCCCGGTAACATGCGGTCGAGAATGATCAAATCAAAGACCTGTTCTCGGGCCAGGGTAAGACCTTCTATCCCATTTTCAGCACTCTGAACCCCGTAACCTTCACATTTGAGTTCCAGCTCAATAAAGCGCCGAATCTGCACCTCATCTTCGATCAGAAGAATTTTGGGCTGGGGTTCCGCCATCAGGTATTAAAAGCCCTGTCGCCCGCATCTCCCAAACCGGGCAAGATATAACCGATTTCATTCAACCCCTGATCGACAGAGGTGGTGTGAATTTGAATATCGGGATGGGCTTCTGCCAAGCGCTGAATGCCTTCGGGAGCGGCAATCAAACAGCAGAAGTGGATTTGGGCGACTTTGCGGCGTTTGAGGATATCGACAGCTGCAATGGCTGAGCCACCGGTGGCCAACATCGGATCGAGAATAAAGGCAATGGTGTCTGCTGCCAGTTCTTCGGGGATTTTGACGTAATATTCAACAGGCAAAAGGGTCTCTTCATTGCGATAGAGGCCAATATGACGCACCTGCGCAAAAGGGAAGACTTCGAAGGCCCCATCGATCATACACAGACCGGCCCTTAAAATCGGGGCGATCACAATGTGACCGCATTTGATTCGCACACCTTGAGCGGCCCCCATCGGGGTTTCCACTTCTTGGGGAGCCAATTCGAGGCTGCTGGAGGCCTCATACACAATATACCGGGCCAGATTTTTAATCATGGCCCGGAAAATGGGAGAGGGGGTGGTTTTGTCCCTGAGCAGGGTAAGATCCCGCTGAATCAGGGGGTGGTTATAGACGTGAAGGTTTTCTGGGAGCATGAAAGTATACCTGATTTAACTCAAATGATTAACTCAAAATTTCATACCTATTCTGACACAGTCTGACCCGTCTCAACAAGCAAAAGAGCTTGAATTCAGCTTGAAACCTGCTTTTTTTTCTTGAGCTTGGCTTGATAGGTTTTGACCGTTTTGAGTTGCACGCCCATTTTTTCGGCAATTGTTTCCAATGTCAGACCCTGGGCCAATAGCGTCGCCACTTCCTGTTCTCGTGGGGTAAGCAAGGGAGCCTGGTCTGACTTGGATTTTGAAGGCTTTGAAACAGGCACTTTGGAGGGTTTGGATTGTGGGGGCGAAGATTTGGCAATTTTCTTTGCCACTTTTTTCTTCGTCTCAGGACTTGTCGTCTGTGGGCTTGTCGTCTGTGGGCTTGGCTCTGATTGCCGCACCAAGCCTTGGACTGTGCGGGTCAATTCGGTGACACCGGTATCTTTGTTCAACAGCGCCTGGAACTTACCACTGGCCCTGAGATCATCTGCTTGGGCTTGGTGATGGGTTAAAACCAACCAAGCAGCAGCACTTTGGCTTTGTAAACGGGGTAATTCCGTGATGTTGAGCAGGGATTGGTCAATAATGACAACGTCTGTGGTATGTGATTGCAGATGGACTGCCAATTCAGCCCAAGTTCCAAGCAATTCTGTGACATGGATGCCTTCGGTGGTGCGTAAACAGGCTTTGAGGGCCGAACGCATAATCGGTTGAGGGTCTGCGACACAGACCCGGATGGGTTTAAGTAGAGTTTGCATAGAGGTATTTTAGCTGGACTGGCAGAGACTGTGAAGCCGATTATCCTGTGTTATAATAGATCCGAGTTTAAACTCAGTTCATGCGGGTGTAACTCAGTTGGTAGAGTGTCAGCTTCCCAAGCTGAATGTCGCGAGTTCGAATCTCGTCGCCCGCTTCTCTTTTTAACAAAACCCAGCCCTTTCGGTTGGGTTTTGTTTTAGATAACAATACCCGAATCTGTGAGATGAAATCATGAAAACCATTGCAGCCGTAGCCTTTGAAGCCGGAAAACCACTTGAAATTGTCGAAGTTGATCTGGGCGCTCCTCAAGCTGGAGAAGTCCTGGTCAGAATTGTTGCCAGTGGTGTTTGCCACACCGATGCATATACCCTTTCTGGTGACGATCCCGAAGGCCTTTTCCCCGTGATTCTCGGTCACGAAGGCGGTGGGGTTGTTGAAGCCATTGGGCCAGGCGTGACCTCTGTCAAACCGGGTGACCATGTCATCCCGCTTTATACCCCCGAATGCGGCCAGTGCAAATTCTGTACTTCAGGCAAAACCAATCTCTGCCAGGCCATTCGCAATACCCAAGGCAAAGGTCTGATGCCCGACGGCACTTCGCGTTTTTCTTATCAGGGCCGGATGATCCACCACTATATGGGCACATCGACTTTTTCTCAATACACTGTTTTGCCCGAAATTGCCCTGGCCGTGATCAATCCTGCTGCCCCGCTGGATAAAGTCTGTCTGCTCGGCTGTGGGGTAACCACAGGCATTGGCGCCGTTTTAAATACCGCCAAAGTGACACCCGGTTCAAGTGTTGCCATCTTCGGCCTCGGGGGCATCGGGCTGAGCGCGATTCAGGGGGCCGTGATGGCCAAAGCGGGGCGCATCATTGCCATCGATGTCAACCCAGATAAATTTGAATTTGCCAAACAACTCGGGGCCACCGACTGCATCAATCCCAAAGATTATAGCCATCCGATTCAAGAAGTGATTGTCGAATTGACCGATGGCGGGGTTGATTATTCTTTTGAATGTATTGGCAATGTCCAGATCATGCGTGCAGCCTTGGAGTGCTGCCACAAAGGCTGGGGTGAATCCACCATCATTGGGGTGGCCGGTGCCGGACAAGAAATTAGCACCCGCCCCTTTCAATTGGTCACAGGTCGGGTCTGGCGCGGCAGCGCCTTTGGCGGGGTCAAAGGCCGCAGCCAATTGCCCGGTTATGTCGAAAAATACCTCGCGGGAGAAATCAAGGTTGATGAGATGATCACTTACAATCTGCCCCTTTCAGAGATCAACCAGGCCTTTGATTTAATGCACCAAGGCAAAGCCATTCGTTCGGTGGTGCACCATGACTGAATATCCTGTCAGCGGTGATTTGGCCCGTCTGAGCCGCGCCAAGGTCTTTGGGGGCTGGCAAGAGACCTGGGTGCACAGTTCCAGAAGCACAGATACTGCAATGAAGTTTGGCATCTATTTGCCACCCCAGGCCGACGACAAGCCCTGTCCTGTGCTGTATTGGCTCTCCGGTCTGACCTGCACAGAGGAGAATTTTATTGTCAAAGCGGGGGCCCAGCGCTATGCCGCTGAACACGGCTTGATTCTGGTCACACCCGACACCAGTCCCCGTGGCGCCAATCTGCCGGGTGAAGATGAAAGCTGGGATTTTGGCACGGGTGCGGGTTTTTATCTCAATGCCACCCAAGAGCCCTGGAATCGCCATTACCGCATGTACGACTATGTGCTCGATGAATTGCCCACCTTGATTCAGTCCGAGTTTTTAACCAGCGACAAAGCCGCCATTGCCGGCCACTCGATGGGAGGACATGGCGCATTGGTATTGGCCCTGCGCAATCCCGAACGCTATACCTCGGTCTCTGCATTTGCCCCTATTTCTGCACCAACAAAATGCCCCTGGGGCCACAAGGCCTTTGGCAATTACCTCGGCGAGGATCAAAGCACCTGGGAAGACTACGACGCCCATTTGCTGATTCAGAAAGCCCAAATCCATGTGCCAATGCGGATCGACCAGGGCAGTGCCGACAATTTCCTCAAAGAACAACTCAAACCCGAACTTTTGCTTGAAGCTGCCCAGGCTGTGGATTACAAGCTGGAGTTTCAAACCCGCGAAGGCTACGACCACAGCTATTTCTTTATTTCCAGCTTTATCGGCGAGCACCTGGCTTGGCACGCAGACTACCTCAATGGTTAAGTTTCTGGGTTGAGCGAGCGCTCAGGCACCGTTTGCAGCTCAGAGCTCTTGCCCAGATTCGGCGTTTCCAGTAAACTGGCTTGCCAAAACTGCCTGAGGTCCTTTTCAAAGACCTCAGGCTGGCCATTCCAGATCGCTGAATGTTCGCCAAAGGGATAGCGTTTATAGAGCCGGGGGGTCGCTTGGGGGATTTGGCGAAAGACCTTTTCGACCATCCAGACGGGCACCATATAGTCTTTTTCGGAAACCATCACCAGGGCTGGAATCGTGAGTTGCTGAACCCGATTGGCTGGGGCACAGGTGGAATAATCCACCCCTGCGCGCAGGCCAGTGAGATGAACGACCAAATCGGTGTGAAAGTCGGGGATGCCCATTTTATGGGCATAAACCCCAACTATATCCCGCAATGAGGACTGGGGATTTTCGAGTACCACCCCACGCACCTGGGAGCGAAAGGCCTGCAATGCTGGAGCCGCATTGGCCACGGTCATGGCCCCCATCGAGGTGCCGTAGATCATCACCGGACGGCTGGGATCTGCTTGCTGCAGGGCCTTGAGCACTGCCAGCAAATCGGCAGCTTCACGGCAGCCATAACTGGCTCCTTGGCCATTATCATCGGATTGGCCGTGGTTGCTCAATTCCATGATGATCAATTCAAAGCCCAAACGCTGTGAGATCGGATAAAATTTGAGTCCTGTCACCGCATTGGCAGCTATGCCATGCACGAAGAGCAGAATCGGCGCTTTGGCCAGTTTTGGCGCTGTTGCATAGCGCAAATAGTGAATTTTTTGTCCGCGCTGATTGGTTGTAAAATGGCTGCTAGCAGGGTATTTTAAGGCTTCCTGACAGCTGTCTTCGAGCGGTTGAAAGGGATCTTTGGAATGGGGGCGCAAATCGCCAAAGATAAACTTCTTGCGCCAGCGCAAACATTGGCTGGTTTTGAGCTTGTTCCACGAGGCCGGGGTTTCGCGGAAATAGGTCACCGCTTCCACATGGACCTTGAGCAAATACATATAGCCCAGACACAGCCCGAAAGCTGGCAGGAGCAGCCAAGCTGGGTGGCGTTTGAATTTCATGGTGAGAAGATTTGGGCGTAGATATCAGTATCAAAACTATTTTCAGCAAAAGTTTCCCAAGCGATGACAAATTTCCCATTCTCAAAAAGTGCCACATCAAAATTATCATTCAATCGAGTTTTGAGGGAATTCGGCAGAGTGATTGGGATTTCAATTTGCTCAGTTGTCAATTGAGAGACGCCTAAGGGATTCCATATTTGTCTGAAAAATGAGTCGCTTGAATCTAACCAAATAACGATTGATTCTCCTTGTCGATTAATCGCTGCCCTTGTTTCTTTGAAAAAATCGTCATAAGAATGTTCTGTCTTACATGGTTTTTTTAGGTTTCCATTTGAATCAAAGTGACATAACTGCAAAATCAAATCACTTCGAAGTCCATTGGGAATAAGGGGCTGTGCGCCTGACCAACTGACGATAAAGTCCCCTTTTTGATTCATTTCTAATTGGGTAAAACCTTTGTAATCAGCAACGGGTGTTCCACCGCTCATATCAATCGCTTTGGCTACATGAGTGCGATTCATTTCGTGATCAAATCGCTGAAAATAGAGTTGTAATCCTTCTTGATAAACGACGACGGAATTTCCCTGGCCATCCATAGCAATTTGTGAACCTTTTATACCAGAACCATTTGCTGTTATTTGAATCGCAGCATGGAGAGGCTTACCTTGCGTATTAAATTTTTGAAGCCAAATTTCAGATCGCTCAGGGGGATGTGAGTAATCTCCTGCAGTTATTTTGGGTACGCCCCACGTTATGGCCATTTCCCTGTTTAATCCATAAGAGATAATGGGATCCATTAAGGCTTCTTCTGTAATGGTGAACAACAAGAGCGGGGATCCCAGTGCTTGGCCACAAGAATTGTATTGTTGCACAAAAATCTTCTTTTTTTCTCCAATATGAAGCCAAACAACCGCAAATTCACCTTTTTCATTGCTTGAAATTGACATTAAAAGATTGGGATATTGGTTTTCCATTGCCTTCATTGCTGAATTGCCAAAATAGGCAGGCGTTACTTGAATCTCTTTTCCAAGCGGATTACCAGAAAGTGAATACCTCTGTGCAAAAATTAGGTCATTTTTTTGATGTCCAAGCGGATTGCTTCGGTACCAAGCTATCACAAATTGATCTTTGCCATTGCTTGTCACCAGAGGTCTTCTCTGCGATAACTCTGAAAATGAATGGATTTTCCAAGCTTGTCCGCTGATGCCATTGGGACGATTTTGAGCAATAAACACAAAGGCTTCCGCATCTACCAGACTGCCATCTTCAGCTGAAACCTTGATGCGACTTTCCCCATTTTCGGTCAAGGCCTTGACCTGTCCTTTCTCATCCACAGAGAATTGATCTGGATAGTCACTGGAAAATTTGAGTTTTCTGCCCTCTAAAGGCAGGGTGTTGCCCTTACTATCAAAGAGTTTGACCTCGGCCTGTTGGCTTTGACCTTTTGACTCAAATTGGTGTTGGGGAAAACTCAAGCTGAGAAAAGGGCGATTGTCGATGGGGAGCGTTTCTCCCGGTTGAGGGGGGGCATCTAAAATTCGAGGGAAATACGCAGATTTAAATTCCGCTGAAGCTGGAAATTCAAGTGGGATGGGTGGATTTTTATTTTCTGAGCAATCTTGAAATGATGTGACAGATAGCTGCGAAGCCATATCAAGGGATGATGGCGAACAACCCATTACCAGCCCCAAGAAGAATATCCTGATGATTCCTTTATACATAAAAAGATTATACATCGCTTTTTTGCCTGACCTTCTTTCTCGACGAACACCGAACCCCTTTCCCCACTCCATGTTAAGATAAGAAAAAAAAGACAGGGTAATCCCGTGCGTGTCATAACCCCGCTTTCACTTGCAGAAGAACACCAATTGACCCGCCAATCGGGGGGCTGGGCCCGCCTCGACGATTGGCAATTATTGCGCGTCAGCGGTTCCGATGCCGCCAGCTATTTGCAAACGCAGTTGACCAGCGATGTGCAGGCTTTACAACCAGGGCAGGCCCAACGCAGTGCCTTAACCGACCGCAAAGGACATTTGCAGGCCGAATTTTGGCTCTACCGCACAAGCGATCAGGTCTTGATTCTGGTCGAAGCAAGTCAAGCCGAACGCCTCTACTCCCATTTGGAGGGCTTCCACTTTGTCGAAGATCTCAGTCTCCAATTTGAAAGCGATCTCCAGCTTATTTTGCTGGCAGGCCCTTCATCCCGGCTGAGATTGGCACTTTGGCAATCCGAACTCAGGGCCCCTTTGGCCCAGGTCCAAAGCCTCTCTCAGGGCGGCTGGCTTTTTCAAGCGGCGCTCACAGGGGATGTGGGCTATGTCTTGGCCCTGCCCGCTAGCCAAGCCGAAAACCTACAAAACAGGCTCACAGACGCTTCTGCTGAGCAAAAGTTAATCCACATCCATCCCCCACTCTGGGACAGCCTTACGCTCGAAGCAGGCATTCCACTTTTTGGCTCAGAACTCACTACCAACACCCTTTTGCCGGAAACAGGTCTGGAACATGTGGCCGTGAGTTATGACAAGGGTTGTTATCTCGGCCAAGAGGTCATCGCCCGGATCAAGACCTATGGTGTGATTCCCCGTGCTTTGATTGGTGTGGTTTTGGCGGGCACGCCTGGCTCGGCTGAAAGTCCTTCTTTGCCTGTTCCCGGCAGTGAAATACAACTCAATGGCAAAAAAGTCGGACATCTCACCCGTGTGGGTTTTTCACCGGGTCTGCAGAAAAACGTGGCATTGGTGTACCTCCACAAACAGTGGCGTATTCCCGGCCAAGAAATCGCCTGGGAATCAGAGGGGGTGTCTTATCAGGGGGTGGTGACGGCTTTGCCTTTTGTGCCGCTACTCAGTGCTGCCGATTGGGCCCGCCACAAATTGGAAATGGCCCTGGAAATTTTTGCGGGCACCCAGGAAAACCAAGCCTTGCCCCTGCTCGAAGAGGCACTGCTGCTCGACCCGGGCTTGCTCGATGCCTATGAGTCGTATGGGGTAATCCTCTCGCGATTGGGGCGGCATTCTGAGGCCATCTCGGTGATGGAACAATTACTACAGGTTGCCCCCGAAGTGCCCATGGCCCACACCAATCTCTCACGCTTTCACATGCTCTTGGGCGACCGCGAAAAGGCCGAAATGCACATGGCCGAAGCCACCCGCATTAATATGGCGATGCAAATCAAATCCCAAGCTGTTTTGCAGGCCGAAGCTCAGGCCCAGGCCCAACAGGCAGCAGCCCGCGCTGAAATGATGGCGATGTTCCGTGAAGTGTTGGAAACAGAAGACCCCGACGATCTCGTTGCCAATTATGGTCTGGGCAAATCGTTGGTCGACCAGGGAGAGTGTGATGCGGCCCTGGCTTATTTGCGCAAAGCGACCCACATTGATCCGCTGTATTCAGTGGCCTGGCTACAATTGGGCAAGGCCTATGAAGGGCTTTCGCGCTTCGAAGAAGCCCGCGCCACTTATCGCCAGGGGGCAGTGGCAGCCAGCCAAAAAGGGGATTTGATGCCTCTGAAAGAGATGGAGCAGCGACTGGCTGCCCTGCCCTCCGCATGACCCCTTTTCCGGTGGATGAAAGCCATAACAAGAAAAAACGCAATCTGGGAAACCTAAAAAAACTGCTGGGGCTGGTGGCCACAGGCCTCACCACGGGTTTGAGCCTGAGTCTGCCCTTTCGCGCCCAGGCCGGAGAAATTGACACAGACTTGGCAAACCTGCGCAAAAGCCTGCCTCCGCTGAGTTTGCAGGGCAGCTATTATTCCCAGTCGTATTTGCGCTATTTGGCCTATTACCGCCTGCCCGCCCAATCTGCCAGGCAAGCGGGCTATTTGGAAGTTCACAAAGGCACCTTTAAAGAACGCATATTTGTTCAGTTTTTTCGCCCTGAACGTCCCCGCGGCACAGTCTTTTTGACCCATGGCTACTTTGTTCATGCGGGAATCCAGCATTATGCAGTCAAAAACTTTTTGGACATGGGATATGCTGTGCTCACGATAGATTTGCCCGGACACGGCCTGTCAACGGGTAAACAGGCAGATATCGCCCACTTCAGTGATTATACCGAGACCTTTCAAGCTGTAACTGAATTTGCCCAAAACCAGGTGCCCCACCCGCTTTTGGCTGTGGGGCACAGCACGGGTGCGGCGGGTATCTGGTCCTATCTGCTGCGCACCCCACAACATCCGTTTAAAGCCGTGATTTTGGCTGCACCTTTGGTGCGTTCGCATCTCTGGGAACTCTCTTTGGCGGGTTTTACTGTCGGACGGGTGTTTATTTCAGATTTGCCCCGAATCGTGCGCAGCACCACCTCCGACCCTGAATTTATGGAATTTGTGCAGCGCGATCCCCTGCAATATTTCAACACGCCGATCAATTGGGTCAGGGCTCTGATCGAGTGGAATGAACAGGTCGTCGAAGGCCTGCCTCCCTCTCAATTGCCAACCCTGATTTTACAAGGTGATCTTGATGAAGTGGTGGATTGGAAGCACAATCTGCCCTTTCTCAAACGCAAATTTCCCAAAGCCCAGATTCAAATGGTGCGGGGTGCCAGCCATGACCTCTTTTGGGAAAATGCCGATCTGCGCCAAGAAATCTTTGCCAAGATCCGCACTTTTGTGCAGGCTTTGCCACCCGAAAAATAGCCTTAAGCCTATTTAAACAGGGCCTTCCAGCCTTTGAGCTTCATCAGGGGTTTTAAGTCGGGGTCGGCTTTGATTTCCGAGTTTTCGAGCCGGTACTCTGAATTTAAATGTAAACTCAAACAGTCCAGGGCCTTTTCAAATTGGCCCAAACGGGCATGGAGACAGGCCAAATCGTAGCTGATATAACCAGGGCAGACCGCTTCAATTTCTTCAAAATCTGCCAAAGCCAAGCTGGGTTGATTCAGCTCCAAGACTCGGCAAAAGGCTCTGAAATAATGGCTTTGTACCCAAATATGGCTGGGGTCAACTGCGTTATGCGGCTTGACAGGCCCGAGCCATTGAATCGCCTTGTCAAAATACCCGTGGGCTGCTTGGGCTTGGCCTTTTTCGGAGGCCAGCAAGCCCAATTGCAAGGCTGTTTGAGCCATACTGGCGATGACCGGCAGCCGTTTGGCGGGGGAGAGATGTTTAAACTGTTTGAGTGCTGCTTGGTAATCCTGCCAAGCAGCCTCAGGCTGGGCTGTTTCGCGCAGCAAATTGCCGCGTTCGAGATAAGCCTGAGCCAAAAGGGCGGCTTCTGAGTTTTGCGTTTGAGACGTGAGGCCATCAATGACCTGGGAATAATGCCCCAAAGCCCTCTCGTGATCTGTTTCTTGCCAGAGTCGGGCCAAATTGAGATGAAGCCTGACCTGATCCAATTCAAAGGCCATTTGCGCTTTTGTTTTGAGGGCTGCATAAAAATACAGGGCGGCCAAAAAGTCCACACAGGCCAACTCCTCGGCTTGTGATTTCCAAAAGAGCAGCCCACGGGCGGTGGCCAAACGGGCCTGAATCAACAGGGCCTCTCGCTGGGGGTAGGGGCCTTCTTCAACCAAATTTAAGGCCATATTACAATCACTGATCGCCGCTGGGTACATTTCGAGTTCTTGGAAGGCATGCGAGCGGTTGAGCAGCGTCGAGACCAAATTTTGGCGGGTTTCTTGGCGGCCTTTGCCCAAAAGGCTGAGATAGCCTTCAATGCTTTGGCTAAACAATTCCACAGCCTGCGCTGATTGGCCTTGGTGTTGATGCAAAAGCCCCAATTTGCGTGTGGATTCGGCCAATTCTTGAACGTCTGGGGGCTGGGCAAAGTTATTTTGAGAGACGATTGCCTGGGTAAAGTCATGCAGCGCAGCTTCTGTCAATTGCAGGCTCTCTTGCAATTCTCCCCGGTTGCGGTAAACCTGGGCCAAAAGGCTGATTTGTTCAGGACTGGATTCTTGCAGCGAAAGCAAGCAGAGCACAGCCTGATTAAAATCTTCTAGCCCCTGTTCAGGTTTGTCGATGCGCTGATAGAGCAGGCCCCGGTTGAGGCAGACCTGGGCAAGCCAAAGCGGGTGCACAGGCGTCGCAGAAATGGCCAGCTCATAGGCCCGATCGTAGGCCTCCAAGGCTGCTTTAAAACGGCTTTCACGGTTTTCCAAATGGCCAATCGCCAAAAACAAGGGAATCAAATTTTCATTGAGTTCTTGGACAAAGGTCTGGCCTTCTGTGCGGGCATGGGCCAAACACTCTTTGAGGTCTTTGAGGCTTTCGCTGGTTTTGCCTTCTTTGAGCCAGACTTCAGCCTGGCGCAAATGAAAACGGGCCAAATGTCTGGCACCCAAAGGGACTTGGGCTGGCGGGGCTCCCAAGGCTATGGCGCGATTTGCACTGTCAATCACCGCTGGCAATGACTTGCGTGCTGATTTTTTGGGGGAGGGCAGGGTGCCGGGCCGGGCAGATAAATCAGATCCCACTGTCTCGTTCGCCTCTCATTTGCTTCTTGAAAGAATATACCCGATCTGCGCTTATTTTAACAGGTCCCTGTGAATTTCCAAAAAGGGCAACAGGGCAGCGAGGGTGCTGGGAGGGGATTCCAGGTGCAGGGCATGGGCCACACCGGGCAAAACTTTCACTTCTGCTTGAGGCATGAGGCCTGCCATTTCAAAATTGAGGGCCAGGTAACGGCTGTCTTCTGAACCACAGAGGCAGAGGCAGGGCAGGTTGAGACTTGGCAATTGAGACCAGAGCAGGGGCTGGACACCACTGCCGAGAGCGAGCATGCTCTGTGCCAGGGCTTTCCCAGAATTATTTTCTCTTTGTTTTTGCATGTGCAGATAGTGGGGCAAGGTTTGAAATTGACCAAAGAGCGGCATGGCATACCAGTCCCGAAAGACCTCTTCCAAGGGTTCCTCGCTAAAACGCTTGGCCCATTGTTTTTCCCAGGCTTGTCGGGAAACACGCTCGGCCTCTGTTTTGAGGCCAGGAGAACTCGAGATCAGCACCAAAGCGCAAATCTGTCTGTTTAAATCAGGATCCAAAGCCAGGGCCAAGGCCAGTCTGCCTCCCAACGAATAGCCAATCAAGATCCACGTGGTCTCAGCTTCTGAGCTGATCTTTGCCTTGAGTGCTTGGACGGTGTGCTCAAAAGAAAGTATGGCCGCGGCATTTTTGCCATGACCAGGCAGATCAGGGGCTTCACAGGCATAATTTTCAGACAGGGCCTGCAGATAAAAATCCCAGTCTTGGCCCGAACCGGCAAAACCATGTAAAAAAAGCAGTTTAATTTTTTTAACGCAGGGTTTCAGGACAGAGTTCCTGGGCGTGTTTGCCTAGCTTGCGGCACAATTGACGCAGCTCTTCTTGTTCTTCGGGTTTGAGCACGTCCATCAAGGTTGTAATCCGGCCGACATGGGCTGGGAAAATGGTTTCCATCAGGTTTTGGCCTTTGGGCGTCAGGTGGATGCTGATAAATCGCCGATCGCGGCTGTCGCGTTGGCGCAAGACCAACTCTTGTTTTTCGAGATTGTCGATCACCATCGTAATATTGCCACTGCTTTTGAGCAATTTATCTGCAAGCGCTTTTTGGCAGAGCGAACCCAAATGAAAGAGCGATTCCAAAACCCCGAATTGGGTTTCTGTTAAACCATATTCCGACAAAGAGGTATTGATCTTGGCTGAAATCGAATCGGCAGCACGAATCAGGTTAATAAAGGCATTGAGAGCCTGAATCTCTTTCACTGGGCCGCTATAATGGGTGGGCATAATGGGCTATTTAATTGTCTTTCAGCAAGATGGTTTAATATTAAAATATCAGTTGGGGGGGAAGCTTGTCAAATAAATTCATATTCCCCCCGGATCTCTGTCCCATGGTATTCTGAGTAACACCTGAGTTACACCACAGACGCCCGCGGAGAAACAGTTTAACCCATGAGTAAATACGAAACCACCTTGATTTTTGAACGCAGTCAACCCGGTCATCGGGGGGTGACTTTGCCCTCAGATCCTATGCCCGAAGTGCAAACAGAAAGTCTGATCCCCCCAGGGCTTTTGCGTAAAAAACCGGCAGGTCTGCCCGAAGTGACAGAATTGGACGTCATGCGTCATTTTATTACTCTCTCCCACAAAAATCACGCCATTGATGTGGATTTTTACCCATTGGGGTCGTGTACGATGAAATACAATCCCAAGGTCAATGAGCGCGCAGCGCGGATGCCCGGCTTTGCCAATACCCATCCCTATCAGCCCCAGGCCCAAATTCAGGGCAGTTTACAAATCCTGTTTGAGCTTCAGACGTATTTGAGCGAGATCGTCGGGCTGCCCGGGTGCAGTTTACAGCCTGCAGCAGGGGCCCATGGCGAAATGACAGGGATGTTGATGATTCGGGCTTACCACCGCTTTCACGGCAATACCGAGCGCAATCTGGTGCTCGTGCCCGACAATGCCCATGGGACCAATCCCTCTTCTGCCGCCATGTGTGGTTTTCAAGTTGTCACCCTGCGCTCGAACCCTTCAGGCCAGGTCGATATGGACCATCTCAGCGAATTGCTGGCGAGCAAAGGGCCTCAAATTGCCGCGTTGATGATGACCAACCCCAATACCCTGGGGATTTTTGAAGAAAATATTCTGACCATTTCTGAATCGGTTCACGCTGCCGGGGCCTTGATTTATTACGATGGCGCCAATCTCAACGCCATTATGGGCATGGCCCGGCCTGGCGATATGGGCTTTGACGTGGTTCATCTCAATTTACACAAAACCTTTTCCACGCCCCACGGCGGGGGGGGGCCCGGTGCAGGGCCCGTGTTGGTCAGGGATATTCTCAAACCCTTTTTGCCCTGTCCGGTGGTGGTGCAAAACGAAGATCACAGTTATGGCCTGAATACAAACTTACCGCATTCAATTGGCCGGGTGCGCAGTTTCTTCGGCAATTTTGGCGTGTTGGTCAGGGCCTGGACATATATCCGTGCCATGGGCCCCGTCGGACTCAAACAGGCCAGTGCGGATGCTGTGCTCAATGCCAATTATGTGCGCCACTCCCTGAGCCAATTGTTTGAATTGCCCCATGGGGGCGACCGGCCGTGTATGCACGAATTTGTGCTCTCAGCCCAAAACCTCAAAAAAGAAGTGGGTGTGAACGCCCTTTCGGTGGCCAAACGCCTGATCGACTTTGGCATCCATCCCCCCACCGTTTATTTTCCCCTGATTGTGCCCGAAGCCCTGATGATTGAACCCACAGAAACCGAAAACAGGGCCACCCTTGATCGCTTTATTGCCGCCATGCAACAGATTGAAAAAGAATCCCGTGAAAAACCAGATTTTGTCAATCATGCCCCCCATGAAGCGCTGATCAAACGTGTGGACGAAGCCGGAGCCAATCGCAAGCCTGCAATCAATTGGTTCATGGGACGCGAGGAATCGGTACATGTCTGAAGACAATCAAACCCTCACCCTCTATTCCCTTTCCGATTCGACGGGTCAAACGGCAGAGACCCTCTCCAAGGCGGCCATTCGCCAGTTTCGCCATGCCCAGGAGATTAAATATGTGCCCCTGCCCCGGATCACCCGCCAGGAACAAATCGACAAAATTATCAAAATCATGGAACAGTCCCGCCCCTGCATGATTGCGTATACCCTCTCGATTCCAGCTTTAAAAGAGTATATCGATCAGCAGGCCGCCCTGTTTAAAATTCCGATTGTCAATTTGCTCGATCCGTTGATTCAGACCATCAGCAAACAATTGGGGATCACCCCTCCGCGCAATGAGCGGGGCATGATGCACGAATTGGACGAAGAGTATTTTAAGCGGATTGAAGCCGTCGAATTTGCCATCAAACTCGACGATGGCAAAGACCCCAAAGGCATGGAAAAAGCGGATATCATTTTGGTGGGGGTGTCGCGCACGTCAAAAACCCCCACCTGCATGTATTTGGCTCAGAATTATGCCATGAAAGTCGCAAACAATCCGCTGGTGTATAATGTCGCCCCGCCCAAAGAATTGTTTGAGCACAAAGACAAATGTGTCGGGCTCAGAATTCGCCCTGAGGTCCTCCACGATATCCGCACAGCCCGTTTACAGAGTTTGGGGCTGCCTGCCCACTCCTCTTATGCCGACTTTGAACAGATCAAAGTCGAAATGGACTATGCCGATCGCATTATCGAAGAACTCGGTTGCCCGATTGTCGATGTCTCTCACAAAGCCGTCGAAGAGACCGCCACCGAAATCATGTATTTGCGCTTTCCCAAGCCCCATTCCAAAGAGTTAAAATAGCTTCGGCAAAGACAACCGGGCTTTAAAACAATCGCGCCAAATCCCTGCGCAATTCGCTGTAGGCAATCGGATGAACCTCTTCCAAACGAACTTCCCCGAAACTCTCAGAACGGCGCAAAAGCACATGGAAAACCTCCACTTCGGGGTATTCTTTGAGGGCCCAAACATGGTATTCAAGCGCCAATTCAGCCAGCAATCCCCGCCCCATTTCTTTGCAAAGTAACCCTTCTGAATGTTTGGGGGCTTGCCAATCAGCCTGGGTGATCAATGCCAAGACTTTGCCCGAGGCCACTTTGCCCGGATCTGGCAATTGGGTCTGGTTTAATTCTGCCAAAGTTGGAATAAATAGCTCTCGCATCAGTTGTTCAAAGGGCTGAACCCGCAATTCTTGGGCCCAGAATGCGCGCCAATTTTGAAGCGAGGGCATGATCTCCAAGGGGTGTACGAGTCCGATCTCTTGCACCTGTGTCAGGTCCACAGGTTGCCGATTGAGATCGACAAATACCCCTTCGGAATTGAGGCATACAGCGTGCTGCGGACGTTCGTCTTGTTCAGAATAGAGTCCCCAAACCAAGCCAAACACAAGCGGCTTGAGCACAGGGTGATTGAGTATAACCTGTTCAAAGGCCTGCACCGACCAGCGCCGCCCTTGGACCATGGCTCTTTCCAAGCGCATTTTTTGAAATTCTATTTGTTTTTCCAGCTCTTTTTGGACCTGTTTGAGGCTTTTCAGGGCTTTGGGATCGCCTTTACTCGGCATCTTGAGACGCTTTTGGCCGGAGGCATCCAACAATTCAAGTGCTCCCCCCGGCCCGATTTGCAGGCGCAGAGATTGACCTTCACCCAGCTCAAAATCCCTGCCACTGGCGTGATCCAATCCAAATTTAGGCAAGAGTCTATCTCCCAGACCTGCAGACCCATCGGGGTTTTCTTGGGCCAGTTTGCGCATGAGTTGCGCCGCTTTGTCTTGCACACTGGGGTACCGGGTTTTCAGTGACAGCCGGTGGAGTTCGGGCCAGGCATTTTCGACATTTTCCATGGCAAATAGCAGCTCCAGGCCCAAAAGAGCCCTTTGCACTGAGCGCTCGCCGGGCCATTTTTCCAAACGGGGCACCATTTGACGCACCGCTTCTGCTCCGCCCCAATGGGCCAAGCCCCAAAAAGCCCATTCCTGTTTGAGACTGCCCCCATCTCCCAACCAGAGTTCAAACAGGCCTATAGCAAATGCTTCCAATGAATCCGCGCTGCAGAGTTGCTTGACCGTTTCTACCCCGTTATAAGGCAAACCTGGGCTGTCGAGCATCAAGGTCAGGGCCAAAATATCCAGGGCCTCTGTGGGCAGACTTTCCCCACTTTTGAGCCTGACCGGCGGCAATTGTTCGGGTTTCCAAAAGGCGGGCAATTTGGGCCGTTTGCCTGGGCGCAACAACAAGGGGTCCAGAGCCAAAAGGCCTTCAAAGGCCTTCTGAACTGTGGGCGCAAACTCTGAACACACAGCTTGAAGCTCCACTCGGCTATCAGCTGCATGCGCCTGTTCAGTGCCCGCCATTAATTGCTGAACCATGCGCAGGGCCTCGATTTGCAAACCCCATTTGGGGTTTAAACAGAGCGGAATTAAGCCTCGCAAGGCTGTTGCTGGGTGCCTAAAAAACCAGGTTTTGCAGATTCCCCGCTGCGAAGACAATTTCAGCCCTTTGAGTAAAGTGGGCACGACCAAAGGCGTATCAAAATAACAGAGGGTGGGATAGGTTGCGTCTGGGAATTTTTCGAGCAGGGCAAAAAAACCGGGCAATCCCGCCAAACCAAAACGCATCGCCAATTTATTCAGTTCATCTGTACTGGGATCGTAAGGATTCCAGCGATTGGCAGGTGCTTCGTTCCAGAACTTTAAGGCCGCTGAATCTGAGAGCCAGTCGAGATGGTGCAACATGACATAGTCAAAACCGGCAAAACGGTTTAAGATTTCGGAGTCCCGTTTGTCTGTCAGCGGGGGTTTGTCGTAAATATAGGGTCTCAATTCGGATTGGCTTTCAAGCACAGGCTTGGAAAAATCCATTTTCGCCGGGGAATGAGGCAATTCCAGGTCGTTAAATTTCGGCCAAGACTTGCTGATCTCGGTTGAGAACTGCCAATTTTCGGCTTGAAAATAGTCGGGCAAAGCTGCTGCCACGGGAGCAGAAGGGGCTTCGGGTAAATAGCGCGCCAATTCTGTTCCGTGTTCCTGTTTGAGTGCCCTTAAGCTCTCGGCTGAGAGGCTGCGCAAGAGCCCCGTCAGCAGGGATTCTGCTTCGGGATAATTTTTGCGTTTGTGCAGACCTTGAATCAAAATTTTTATGCCGATCTGGGGGTTTTGACTGAGCTGGAGATGGGCTTCTTTGCCAGCATCTTTGTGTTTGAGTAAATGAAACCAGCAGCTTAAAGCCGCTTCTGATTGAATCAATCTGAGTACCGACACCGCTTTTTTGCGGGTTGCGGCTCTTTTGCCAGCCACAATCCAAGCGTAGAGGCTTTGGGTTGCGCCCTGGCCAGCGCGCTCCAAGAGCCAGAACAGAGCGGGTTCGTGGATCAGCGAAAGGGTGTCCCACAGATCTGCGTATGTTTTGGCCAAAGAGATAAATTTTTCTGCCATTTGATCCAATAATTCTGAATTGCGCACCCAGGGCCAGAGAAACCAGCCAGATTTCCAGAGGTCGAAGTGAGTGCTGGGTTTGAGCGCCAGCCATTCAAGGATATCTGTCTCTTGCCAATCACTTTGGTTATAAAAGAGCCAGTCCAAACCCAGGCGCAGACTCAAGGGGGAATGGCTACGCAGGTCCTCCAGTGAGCGTGCCAAGGCCTCAGCAGCAGGGGACTCCAGCTTTTCAATTTGCGCACGCAGGCCCCAAATTTTGGCATTTCCCAGTTCATTTTCAGTCAGGGGGGCTGGATCGGACCGGCGCTTAATCTCCGTAACGTACCGTTTGAGCTCCGCATTAAAACAAACTTCAGAATGGATATTCAGCGAAGCCACCCAGGCTTGCAGACAGGCCTTTGGGCCCAAGAGTTGCCATAAATAATCCACAGCTTGTCTGCGGCGACTCAAAGCCATGATCAGCGCTGCACTTTCTGTGGAGAGTTGTTGGGGTCTGACTGAAATGGCCAAATTGCGCATTTCTTTTCCCTTTTCTTCCCAAGCGGCATCACCGATCCAGAGTATATTTTGCAGGGCTTTTTCCAATTCTGGGCCGAGACTTTTCCAAGCCGAAGTGGAATCTGCCTCTGGCTTCAAAACCACGATCTCTCCGGGGTAGGTAAATTTGTAAAACTGAGTGACCAGCTCTTTTTCACGCAGTTTGGCAGTCCAGTTGATGCTGGGGATGAGATCTGACATTGAGCTGGGATTTGGGGCCGTTTTTTGCGGCTTCTCTGTTTTTTTTTGGATTGTGATTGGGGGGGCTTCAATGGCCGACGGGGCTCTCTCTGCCTCGTCTGATGCGAGTACCCGATAGCCTTTTTTTAATTTGGCTTTGCGCATTTGCTCTAGAAATTGTTCAGCTTCGGCTTCGGAACCAAAATTTTTGACTTGGCTTTGTCCGGCTGTGCCTGAACGGCCCCATTTGAGTTGGACTTCGCAGCCCACCCGCTCAATCTGCCAAAATTTATCGGTATTGCCCTCAGAAAAACCCAGCTTGTGCATTTTCGGCGCTCCTCTCCTTCTATGCTCTTTTGCTTAGATTTACGTTTCCCATTCCCTCTATTATAATACAGAAGTATACAGTTCTGAAAAGTTTTTTTTGAGGCTGGTTTTGATGCGTTATCATCTGGTGATCCAAGCTCCTGATGGGGATTTAGCTCCTTTTTTTGAACATTTTAAAGGCCGTGGCTTGCAGGCAGAGGGCCCCAGTGAAACCCAGGCCTTGACCTGGTGTGGCTTTCTGGATTGGCAGGTCTCAAGTGCTGAACTTCAGGCCTGGTTTTCTTCCTGGCCCGACTCGGGGCTGTGGTTGGTTTTAGAACCCCACTCGCTCCTGCGGGGACATCCTTTGCCCGCTTCGACACCGCTGCAAAGTCTGTCTGAATTAAGCTCACTCGCTGAGCTGACCTCATTTCTGGCAGAAGGTTTAAATGATTCTCCAGACGAACTGCTTAAACAGGCCGAAGCCATCATGCCCAGTGGTAAGTTGCCTTTTGTTCAATCGTTGCGGCAGGTATTGCCGCTTTTTTTAAGTGCCTTGGGTTTGCCTTCGGTTTTGGGCACAGAGCCCATCGCTCCAGCCGAAACCGCTTACACTCCCCCCTCCGCCCCCAGCCAGATCCGGGACTTGGCCGGCACTCTCAGCCTGCAACCGCTCGACCATCCCCTGAGTTTAAATTCAGAATCTGCCCCACTGCTGCTGTTTTTGTTGGGCTGGCTAGCTGCGGAAGATGTCGCCCCGCTGCTCTGTTTGGATTTTGAAACCTGTCAGACTCCCCTGCCTCAACTCAAATGGCCGGCCATTGCCCGTTCTGTTCTCGAGCAAGATTTGCGCCAGCCAATGCGCTATTCTTTACACTGTGAGGTCAATGGCACCCCTTTTGGCACTTGGGGGGCTTTTGCCGATGCCTGGGAATATCTCTTGCCCCAACTGCCCATGGGTGTTCGACTCGAGCTGTGGCTGGCACCATTGGCCTGGGACGCGGCATCCCAAGAGAAACCCAACCCTGCTGGCATTCAGCGTTATGCGGGCAGATTGCAAAAGACAGAATTTTTGCTAGAGGCGGCTTCTCCCTCCCGCATTTCCACCCGGCTTGCCCAGGCCTTGGCTTTGGCCGAATGGGTTTTATCTGGCGGTACCTACAAGCTCGGTTCTGCTGAGGCACTCAGCCGTTTTTGTTTAGATGCAGAGCGAGAAATGGCTGAACCTGCTCGTGATTATTTTGTTTCAGCTGAGTACCAAATTGCGGTGCCCGAAGGGGCCAGACGGGCTTTCCTGGGCCGGCGGCTGTTTTTACAGGCCTTTGCTGATCTCTGGGACTTAGCTCAAAGCCAGGCCCTGCTGGCTGAGATCGATGCCGATCAGATTGACTGTGGCTCCAATGGAGCCTATTCGATTCAATCGCCGATCAAAGGAGATGAATTGCTTTTTCAGGGCCTCTCCGGCAATTTCTGGATTGCAAACCCCGCAGGCCTCAATGCGCTTCAAGAACGGCAATTGGCAGAGGCCACTCAGTGGTGGACAGCGGCAGGTTTTCACAACCTGGCAGATTTGGTTTGGGAACCGGCTTCAGATGTGTATTTACGCCTGCTGTTGGCGGATAACCGCAAGGGAATTGCACTCTTCATGTCCAGTTCTTTTCGCTTTGAAACGGAGATTGTCACTTGGTTTGCCGATGGGGCCCGCGGCGTGAGCAGCAGCAGCAAAGACCTGCCTGACTTTTCTGAGCAGAAAGTCGCTTATTATACCTGGCCAGAAGGGGCTTTGAGTGAACGCATTGCCGCCCATTGGCAACAGGCCGAGGCTTACCTTTTACAGACAAAAAGTCCAATTTTAAGCTTGCCAGAGAATCTATCCGGAATCTTGCCCCTGATCGATCAGAACCTGCAATTGCTGATCAAGGCCCAAACGCTGTTCTGAGCTAAAATTTCAGGCTCTTATGTGTTCAGGCACTCATGCGCATGGCGTGTTGGGTGTTTTGATGGGCATCGACCAAGAAACGTCCCAGGGCTTCAGAGGCATATTCCCGCACGTAAATCGACTCGTCTTTGAGCGCTTTTTTGAGGGCCACAAAGGCATCGGGATCTCTGAATTGGCCCAAAGTCCGGGCCGCGCACATGCGAATAATTTCATCGGGGTCATTCAGGGCCTGAATAAAGGTCTGTAGGCTTTGGGGCGAATGAAAATGGGCCAGGGCCTCAGCCACTTTTTGTCTGACCGAGGTGCGCCGATCCATCATGGCTGCGATCAGGGCGGGGACGGCTTTGGGATTGTTTAAGCTGCGCAAAGCCTGAGAGGCAGCAATCCGAACATGGAAGTTTTTGTCTTGCAAGGCTTCGAGCAAAACATCCAAAGAATCAGGGTCTTGAATTTGTGCCAAGGCCCGGCAGGCCTGGCTGCGAATTTCGGCATTTTCGTCGATCAGGGCTTCAAACAAGAAGGGCAATGCCGCTTGGGCTTTTAATTGGCCCAGGGCCTTGACCCCCATTAATCGTATCGCGGGAAAGTCACTCTGGACTTTGCTGAGAATCTGGGGAATCACTGCAGGTTCACCCAATTGGCCCAGGGCTTGCAAGGCGGCTGCCACCACTTCGGGCTCGGGATCGTTTAAGGCCTGCAATAAAGGACTCAGGCTTTCTTGGTCTCGGTAATTCCCCATGGTTTCTGCGGCCTGTCTGCGCACTTCTGGGGATTCATCTTGCAGGGCTCGGATTAAACCTGCCAACACCCGAATATCTTTAAATTGCCCCAAGGCCCAAAGCACTTTGACCTTGACTTCACTGGCTGGATCATTCAGGGTCTGCATCAAATTGAGCAGGGTTGTGGCTTTTTTATAACGCCCCAGGGCCTCTGCTGCGGCCTCGCGGACACAGGCCGCATGGTCTTCTAAGGCCAATGTCACGGCCTCGAGCGCGTCAGGATGCCGCAACATGCCCAGGGCCTCAACTGCCCTGCGCCTGACCTGGGCTTTGCGATCTTTTAAATAGCCCAAAAAAAGCCGCAGACAGCGGGGATCCCGTTGCATACCCAGCGCTTCGATCAATTTATCGCGAATATCCAGGTTGTTTTTCTGAAGCAGCGCCATCAGGGGGGCAACGGCCTCTGGGTAATTGAGTAAACTCAAGGCCTCAGCTGCTTTGTACCTGACAAAATAGCGCGAGTCGTGTAAGGCCTTGAGCAGGGGTTTGAGCGAAATTTCTGCCCGCAACAGGCCCAGCGCTTCGATCACATGGTAACGCACCCAGGCATGGGGATCTTGGAGGGCCTCCAAGAGCGCTGCCACGGCCCGCAGATCCCCTACTTGGCTGAGGGCCCAAGCTGCTTTAAAACGCACTTCGGGGTTGGCATCCCGCAAGGCCTGGATCAGCGAATAGACGGTTTTGGGAGATTGCAGCATGCCCAGCGAGCGGGCAGCATTAAAACGCACCTCGCCCGCTTCATCATGCAGGGCTTCGGTCAAACCGTCCACTGCGCGCAGGTCTTTTAAAAAACCCAAAGCTTGCGCCGCTGCTTCGCGCAAGTGCGGCTGTGGGTCGCGCAGGGCCTTTAAAAGCGGAGCCAAGGCTTCAGGATCGCCACTTTCACCCAATGCCAGAGCGGCATCGATCTGTTGAGCGGGTTCTCCCTGTTGAAGCAATTCAAGCCAATCTTGGAGCGGGATGTGTGAATTCATCTGATCATGTCCAGAGCGTTGATTTTATTATCATACGCCATGATTGAGAAAAGTATACATACCCGTCATCAAAAAAAATTAACATTTAATTCTCTGTTTAAAAAACGACTCGAATTATGACATTTTAAGTACATGATGAAATACAAGCTGGAGTCCAAGCAGAAATAGACGGGGGCCTTCCTGTCGGGTCAAGCCGAGCGTATACTAAACAAACGGGGATCTCCAAAAGGCGGGTTGAGCTGTTTTGAAAGCGGGTTTCATCCAAATTTTTCTGCCAGTCTTGGTGGCAGGCTGCAGTTTTTTGCCTGCGCTTTCGCCTGGGGCTTCACCGCTCCAAAGCCAGGCCGCCAAAGCCAAACAGGCCCAAGCAGATTTGCTCGACAAGCCCCAGAAATGGCCCCATTTGCTCAATTCCATACGCTATCCGCTGACGGTGCGCTATCTCTTGCCCGGAGACAAAAGCCAGGCTGAGCGGGTGATGGGCTACCTTGAAAAAAGTTGGCAGGTCGAAATCGAGCAGATGGGCTTTCCACCGCCTTTTCCCTCAGACAGCACGGGCAGCAAGCGACTGCAGGTCTATCTTATGCGGGGAGCAGATACCGCCGTCGAGGCCACCCGTCCGACAAAACAGACAGGCATTTGGTGGGATGCCTGGGAATCGTATTTGAGTATCGATGCCTGGGGGCCGTACGGGGGCGAAATTCTGGATTCGACCACGGCCCACGAATTTAACCACGCCTTACACGCAGCTTTGGATTGGTACGAAAGTCCGGGCTTTTTTGAGACCTCCGCCACCTTTATTCAAGACAAGGTCTATCCCGAAGACAACGACTATTTGCAGCAGATCGAAGACTTTCAAAGCCGACCCGAATGGCCGGTCCACCATTTTGACAATTACAAAACCTGGTATCCTTATGGGGCATGCCTGTATCTCTTTTTTCTGGAGCAGCGCTATTTTGCTCAGCAGCCCCATTTTCTCGCTCAGATCTGGAAAAACAGCCGCAACGCGCCCCGGCCCTTTGACCCCAAAACTGGCTACCCCAGCCCAGGCAGCAACGAACCCGATTGGGTCGATGCGCTCGAAGGCCTGCTGCCCCGGGGGGTGGACTATGCCCAAACGGTGGTCGCGTTTGCCCGTTGGCGCTGGTACACAGGCCGCCACAGCGACGGCCATCATTTTCATGAAGGGGCGTTGCTCAGCCCCAAAGCAGAGGTGCGGATTCAGTCCACGCTGGTGCCTGGTCAAACCTACCGCTCTCAGGGGCCATTGCCACTGGGCAGTGAATACCTGCAACTCAAGCGGCCTGCCAAAGGCCAGAAACTGCAAATCAAACTTCAAGCGGAAGGCCGTTTTGCGCTTCAACTTGTGCCTGGTCTCAGCCCAAATTCGGATGGCGAAATGTTGGGGCCAAACGGCCAAGTCGAATTTGGCAATCTGCCAGAACGCACTTTGATTCTAACGGCTTTGCCCCCGGCAGACAGGCCAGTGGATCCCGACCTGCCTGCCGGTCAACCGCAAGCGTTTCAGATTCTGAGTACCGTTGCTCCCTAAATCCGCGCTGCTCAGACAAGCGCAGTTCAGACACGGGCTTTCGCAAGCTCAGCGGCAGCTTTAGAGCAGTCCCGCCACCCGCGACAATTCTTCCAGGCTGCTCTCCCCTGCCAAGACCCGTTCGAGGCCATCTTCGAGCCAATTGCTCCAGCCCGTTTGTTTTAGCTTTTCTGCAATTTCTCCCGCTTCAGCACCCTGGTGCAATAATTGGCTCAGGGCCGGGTCCATGGGCAAAGCCTCTGTGATTTGCAAGCGACCGCGGTAACCTGTTCCCTGGCAAGCCGGGCAGCCTTTGCCTTGGTGTAATTGGGTTCCCTCTTTGAGACTTTTCCCCGCTTTGGCAAACAGCGGCTGAAAACTTTTGACTTGGCTTTTGCTCAAGACCACTTTGTGCAAACAAGCGGGGCAATTCCGCCGCAGCAGCCGTTGGTTCAACACCAGTTTGACCGCTTCCGTGACGGTATAAGCACTGCCGGTTAAATCCACCAGCCGCAGCAAGCCCTGAATTGCATTTTCGCAGTGCAATTGGGTTAAAACCAAATGCCCTGTCAGGCCAATCCGCAAGGCCATTTCAACTGTTTCGGTATCGCGCAATTCCCCAATCAGGATCACATCGGGATCACTTTGCATCAGGCTTTTTAAAGGCCCGACAAAACTCTCGCCACTTTCGCTCTCCGTTTGAACCGAAACCACCCAGGGAAAAACCCGCTCAACCGGGCTCTCCAGGGCAATACTTTTGACCGTAGCTGAGGCCACTTCTTGCAGGGCGGCATAGAGGGTTGTGGTTTTGCCCGAACCTGTTGGACCACTTGTGATAATCAGTCCCCAGCCCTGTTTGAGCGCATTTTTGAGGGCCAGATCCACCGAAGGTCTCAGTTTGAGCATGTCCAAGCTGATCTGTTGATCAGGTTTGAGCAGCGTCAGGGTGAGAGATTCACCCAAAAGTGCGGGTAAAAAATGGGCCCGCAACCGGATATTTTCGGGGCCAGACAAATCTGAAAACTGCCCCTCTTGCGGTGTTTCTTGATTCAGCGGGTCACAGCCTGCGAGACTTTTAAACTGGCTGATCAAGGCGGGTAAATAGCGGCGGTCACAGGTTAAAACAGGTGTTAACCCCGATTCATGGCGCAGGCGCAAAACCCCTTGGGTCTCACCTTCACTTTGGTAAAGGCTTTCGAGGTGCAGGTGGCTGGCTTGGGTGGTTTGGGCTAGGCGCAGGATCAAGCGCACGGTTTTTTCGATGCCTTCTAACTTGTGTAGATCTTCGGGGTCAGAACCCAATGCGCTGATCAACTGGGCATTTAAAGGGGCAATATCCAGGGGCAAATCCACCCGTGGGCCCTGACCTTTGAGAAATCGCTCAATATCTTCGGGATAAAAGCGCCACTGCCTTCCCACCTTCATGCCTTTGATCCGGCCACTGCGCAACCAGCGGTAAAAAGTCGGACGGGTGGTTTTTAAAAGTTCAATCGCCTCTTCCATATCGATCAGATCTTGAGGGGGTTCGGGTAAATCCGTTTCTTTGACTTGCATTTTTCTCTTCCTCTTTATTAATTATTGATTATCATAACCATCATAATACACTGTGATAATTTTGTCGAGTGCCGTTTAAAAAGGCCGTTTGGAAGATCGAGACAATACTGTAAAATGCTAATGATTCAGATCCGTGGATTGCGACAGGCCAACACTAAACAAAGGAACCAACCATGGTAAAAGAAAGCAAACCCCGAAGAACCGCTCAAGGGGATATTTTAGGTGTCACGACCCCTGAAAATGCCAAATTAAAAACCGTCGCAGAAAAAGTAAAAAAAAGAATGCACCATGAAACATCTGTCTTAACGGATGTTTTAAAGCGCAGCGAAGACAAGACGTCCAATGCTCTTGCGTATCTAAATAATTTTAGCCTGCAAGAGCAGCAAGATATTTTGCAAACCTTGCAGAATTCCCTCAATGAAAAACCTGTAAAAATACGCCCAGATGATGAGTTATTAAGCAATTGGCGTGAGGTTGAATACCCCTACAAAAATCTGATGTCGCGCAAAAACTATGAGAAACAGAAATATGAACTGCAGGTTGAATTGCTCAAGCTGCAGAACTGGGTCAAAGAGTCTGGCAGCAGAGTGGTGATCCTGTTTGAAGGCCGAGACGCTGCGGGCAAAGGGGGCACGATCAAGCGCTTCATGGAACACCTCAATCCCCGTGGAGCCCGGGTGGTGGCCCTGGAAAAACCCACCGAAGAAGAGAGAGGGCAGTGGTTTTTTCAGCGGTATATCAAACACCTGCCGACCAAAGGTGAAATTGTGCTCTTTGACAGATCCTGGTATAACAGAGCCGGTGTTGAACGCGTGATGGGCTTTTGCACAGACCGAGATTATACAGAATTTATGCAACAGACACCGGAGTTTGAAAAAAATCTGGTTCAAAATGGCATTATCCTGGTTAAATTTTGGTTTAGCGTGACCCGTGAAGAGCAAAAGCGAAGATTCAAAGAGCGGGAAAACCACCCTTTAAAACAATGGAAACTCTCCCCAGTCGACAAAGCGTCTTTGGGCAAATGGGAAGAGTACACCGTGGCCAAAGAGCAAATGTTTTTTCACACAGATACCTCCGATGCTCCCTGGACGGTGGTTAAATCCAATTGCAAAAAACGCGCAAGACTGAATGCCATGAGATATGTTTTGCACAAAATACCTTACAAAGAAAAAAATATCACTGCCATTGGCAAAATTGATCCTTTAATTACAGGACGTTTTAACGAATTAAATGTCAATCTGACCAGCAGCTAAATTTTAGATCTTCAAGCAAACCTGAAAAAGCAGAGAAAGAGATAAGTTTGAAAAAATACACGCTCTTCGCTTTTTGCCTACTGACGCTTGCCACTCCCTGCTCGGCTTTGGAAAAAATTCCCGAGCCAGTCGGCTTGGTCAACGATGCCGCCCAGGTCTTTAAACGCCCGCAAGACCTGGAGGCCCGTTTGTTTCAACTCGAAAAGACCACAGGCGCAGAAATGACTGTGGTGACCCGTCTCGCTTTGCCCCAAGCCGAAAGCCTGGAGGCTTACAGCACCCGCTTGTTTAACCAATGGGGGATCGGCAAAAAACAGGACCAAAACGGCCTGTTGTTTTTGCTGGCTTTAAAAGAGCGCAAAATGCGGTTGGAGGTGGGACCGGGCCTCAAATCCCGTCTCTCAGACAGCCAGGCCCAGGTCCTGCTCGACCAGACCGTCAAACCCAAATTTAAACAACAGGACTATGATGGTGGCCTCGCTGCGGCCTTGGACCAGATTGAAGCCAAACTCAAACAGAAATCCCTGCAAGAATTGGAGGCGGGCGTGGCCACGTATGCCGAACCCAACGACAAGGCCTGGATCTGGGGGCTGGCCTTTCTGGGCGCGCTCGCCCTGTTTTTTCTCTCTCTTGGCTATTGGTTGCTGCGCTTTGTGATTGGGTTTTTCCGCTCTTTTGGCAAGGCCATCACAGATGCCCCAAGCACAAAAGCCAAACACACCAAACACACGACCCACACCACTTCAACCGACTCCGCGATTTATCCCGAAGACACGTGGCGCAGTTCATTTAGCTCCGAGAGCGATTCATCCAGTTCTTATGACAGTTTTGGGGGCGGCAGCTCCGATGGGGGTGGGGCCAGTTCTGACTGGTAATACAATGCGCCAACGCAAATTTCCCCCTCTACTCCTGTTTATGGGTATCCTGCTTTTGCTGGGTTTGGCGTTATACTCACCTGTCCTGTTGGGGGGGAAAGCCCTGTATTTCAGGGATATTTACCACAATTATTACACCCAATTGCAGTTTATGAAATCCGCGCTCTGGCAAGGGGAGTTGCCTTTTTGGAATCCCCAGCTCTTTGCCGGCACCCCGCAAATGGCGGTGCTTGAACCCCCGCTTTTTTACCCGCCGGGGTGGATCTTTTTTACGGCCCTGCCTTTTCAATTTGCCTTGGTCTTTAATTTGCTCTTTCACCTTTTGTTGGCAGGTCTGGGTATTTACCTGCTCGGCCAGCGTTTTGGCTGGTCTTTTTCAACCCGGCTGCTGGCGGCCCTGCTGTTTTGTTTCAGCGGCATGATGGCTTCACTTCACAGCTTTCATCCACTGCAAAACACGGTAGCCTGGCTGCCGCTGGTCTGGTGGGCCTTTCAGGCCTGTTTGCAAGCCAAAGCCCAACACAAAACCCCTTTTCTCTGGCTCTCGTTCTTTTATGGCCTGCAAATTCTGAGTGGCCACCTGGAAATTGTGTATTTTGAATCCGCCCTGCTGCTGGTCTATGGCCTTTGGCTGCTGCGCAGAGACGCATTAGATGCAAAGGTTGCCGATGATTCACTGGCTTCGGGGACTTGGCTTCAATCCTGCTTGGCTCTGGGGAGATGCCTGGCCGCTCTGGGCCTGGGGGTGGGCTTGAGTGCCCTGCAATTATTGCCAGCGCTGGCCTTTTTGCCGCATACTGTGCGCTCAGAGGGCCTGGGGGAAATGAGCATGATCTGGTCTTACCACCCGTTTTTGAGCCTCCTGTTGTTTTTGCCGGATTATTTGAATCAGACGGTCAAAGGGCTCTCTCTGCATCAGTTTTGGGGAGATCCCGTCTATGCCAAAATGCCCTTTTTTATCAGCGGCTACCTGGGGCTTTTTCCCTTGCTTTTGCTGATCACGGGTTTGAGCCTCTTAAAGCAGCTTCAGCAAAGGGCCTACCTGCTCTTTTTCAGCCTGCTTGCACTGTTTTTATTGCTCTTGGCCTGGGGCAAACATTTTCCCCTCTATTCCCTGCTGTTGGCACTGCCGGGCATGGGCTTTTTTAGATATCCTTCCAAGCTCTTGGTCTTTGTCTCGTTTGGCCTGAGCTTGGCAGCCGCTTTTGTCTTTCAGGCGCTCAAAGACCAACCCCCACTCGCTCGGCGGATGGCCGCCATTGCGGGTTTTAGCGCATTGCTGCTGGCCTGTGGATTTTTGCTGCTGCCAGCGCTCTCAAGTCAGCTCAGCAGCCCCCACATGAGCCAAAGCAGTCAGATTCTGGCTCTTTTGCGCAATCAAGGTCTGTTTGCAACTGTGTTGGCCCTGGCGATTGGGCTTGTGTTTTATCTGCAAGGGCATCAAGCAAAGTGGCTCAAAACCAACGGGCATAATCTGGACCCTCTGCTTCAGGGCTTGCTCTTGGGGGGGATTGCGCTGGATTTGCTCTTTACGGGCTTGGCTGCGATGCCTTTGGCACCGAGTCCTGCGGTGTTTGAAAGCCCTTCCAAACCGGCTCAATATCTGCTCGAAAAAGACCTGCAGGGCAATTCCCAAGCCCGCATGCTGGTTTCTGCAGCGCCTCAGGTGGTGGTGCCCCCGACGTTTGCACCGCAGTGGGAAAACTGGCCAGAATTACGCTTTAATGCCTTTCACCACGCCAGTTTGCAGAATAATTTTAACTTGGCCTGGGGCTTTCGCAATGCCTATGGCGAATGGGCTGCCCTGGGCCAAAAGGGCTTGGTTATGAACAGTCTCTATCTCAACGCCTTGAACTTGCATAAACCCGAATTTAAACAGGTGTATGAGAGCCTGTTGGGGGTGCGTTACGTGCTCTCTTTGACCCCCGATGCTGCCACCACAGACTATTACAGCCGCTCTGGCCACTATCTCAAACGCCAAGCGTATCCCGAAATGCAATTGGTGCTGTGGGAAAACAAAGCTGCCCTGCCCCGTGCCCGTTTTCATTACCAATCGATGGCGATCAAAGACCCCCAGGTGATTCCCGCGCTGCTGGCCGAGCCCATGAGCAAAAGTGGCATCGACTTTCGCAGCCGTGTGCTCTTAAACGACGATCAGGCCCTGAAACAGGCCAAAGCACAGGTGCCGGCCTTTGAAGCCCGCGAGAAACGCTGGCAGGGCCCACAGTTTAAATTGGACAAAAACAACCACCTGGAGCTGGCATTGGAGACCAATACCTCGGGGTATCTGGTCTTGGCCGATCAGCACCTGCCCGGCTGGCGGGCCTGGGACAATGGCAAAGAGACCCCAATCTTAACCGCCCATTTTTTCATGCGCGCCATTCGGGTTGGGCCCGGCAAGCACCAGATTACAATGAAGTACGAACCCCCCGGCTTTGTGATGGGGCTGTGGGTTTCACTGCTTTCAGGCCTGAGCTGGTTGGCTTTGCTGGGGTGGGGGGTTGTCTCTCAAAGACGCACACCCTCGCCTGTTCGTTAGACCAGAAATTAGACCAGAAATTAGGCCAGTGATTTAGGCCTGTATTGCCGTCAGGGCAATGGTATAGACAATGTCTTCAACCAAGGCCCCGCGCGAGAGATCATTCACAGGTTTATTCAGGCCCTGCAACATCGGGCCAATACTCAAGGCGTTGGCACTGCGCTGCACGGCTTTGTAAGTGGTATTGCCTGTGTTGAGATCGGGAAAAATAAAGACATTGGCTTTGCCCGCCACAAGTGAATCTGGCGCTTTGCTCTGGGCCACGTCGGGCATGATCGCCGCGTCGTATTGCAAGGGGCCATCGATCAGCAATTGCGGGTTTCTGGCCTTGGCAATTTCAGTCGCTTTGCGCACCTTTTCGACATCGGCTCCCCCGCCAGAACTGCCTGTGCTGTAAGAGATCAGGGCCACCCGTGGTTCAAGCCCAAATTTGGCGGCAGAATCGGCAGATTGCAGGGCAATTTCAGCCAATTGTTCCGCCGTGGGATCGGGGTTGATCGCACAATCGCCATAGACCAGCACCCGGTCGGGCAAGAGCATAAAAAAGACCGAAGAGACCAGGCTGTTGCCGGGGGCGGTTCGGATCAGGCTCAAAGCGGGACGAATCGTGTCTGCGGTGGTGTGAACCGCACCCGAGACCAATCCATCGACCTGTCCCTGTTGCAACAACATGGTGCCCAGCACCACACGGTCAGAGAGATGATCGCGGGCCATGTCTTCGCTCAGCCCTTTGTGTTTGCGCAGGGCCACCAAGGGTTCGACCAGCCCCTCTTTGACTGTTTCGGGGGACCAAATCTCCAGGCCCTGAATGTTGAGGTCGATGCCATTGCGATCGGCCAGCTCTTGGATCTCTGTCGGCTCGCCCAAGAGAATACAGTGGGCAATTCCGCGCCGGGCACAGATGGCCGCCGCTTTGATCGTGCGGGGTTCATTGCCTTCGGGCAACACAATCCGTTTGCCTGCGTCTCGGGCTTTTAAGGTCAGCATATGTTTAAATGCCACTGGGGAGAGCACCGTTTCTTGAATTTCTTGGGCCTGTTTGTCCAACCAAGCCCCCTCGAGGTGGCCTGCCACGTATTCTTTGACCTTGTCGATGCGTTGCCGATCGTCGATGGGCAATTCATGGGGATAATTTTGCAGCAATCGGGCGGTTGCCCAGGTATCCAATTGCAGGCGCAAGACGGGCAAGCCAGCCCGAAAAGCGGGTTTGCACAGCTCCTCAATATTGGGCGGAATCCCCAGCCCGCCGGTGAGTAAAAGCCCCCCCAATTTGGTTCCATTCTGAGCTGCCAAACTGGCTGCCATGAGAATATCTGTGCGGTCGCCCGCGGTCACCAAGAGCGAATTGGGTTTTAAGTGGGAGTGCAAATGCGCGGCCGTGCGCGAACAGAGTGCAATCCGGCGCACGCGGCGGTGGGCCATGTCCCCTGCATACATCACTTCGGCATTGAGGTAACGGGCCAAATCTTGCACCCGGGGCGCTGCCAATTCAGGCTCCCAGGGCACCGCTCCGACCAGCGGAAAGTCTGCCATTTGGAACAGAGGCAGGGCCTGGATTTCTGCGGTTTTTTGCAAGATTTCTTGTGGGCTGGGAGTGACCGACATCTGAGAAAGGGTGTCTTCGCCTCGCAGGCCCCCCACTTTGTTGACAATACAGCCAATCACTTTGCCCTGGCCCAGGCCGCCATACGAACTGGCAGAGATTTCAATCCGGTTCGAGAGTCCTTCCAGGTCGTGGCCTTCCGCTGAGGCCACCAACAGCACCTTTGCCCCCAATGTTCTGGCCATTTCACGGTTGAGGCGCACACCAAAGGTCAGGGTATCTGTGTTGATCAGCCCTTCGACAATCAAAATCCGCTTGCTGCCTTGCAGACAATCGCAGTGCGAGAGGATTTTTTCGAGCAGCAATTCGGTTTGCCCGGCAGAAACCAGTGCTTCGGCCTCTTCTAGGGGCAAGGGGGACTGGGTCATAATTTCTGAACCCACTTTGACCAAATCCGAAGAGCGATCCCCTGCAAATTGTTCAATCGGTTTAAAAAAGCCCACGGGATATCCCCGCTCTTCAAAGGCCCGCACGAGCCCCAGGCTGATCGAGGTCAGGCCCACGCCACTGCCCACCGGGGCCAATAAGATTATCTGCGTCATTTGTTTTCTGCTTTCATTTTTTCAAAAGATTCACGGGCAATCATGCGCTCTTCTTGGGTTGGAATAA
This sequence comes from Candidatus Blackallbacteria bacterium, assembly GCA_051715345.1. Taxonomy (GTDB): domain Bacteria; phylum Cyanobacteriota; class Sericytochromatia; order UBA7694; family UBA7694. The sequence goes on along the minus strand of JBPXJQ010000051.1, from coordinate 27,598 downwards.
CCCAGATCGCAGGGTGTTCGTGCAAGGAAATCCGTGCCTCGTGCCCCATGCAGGCCTGATTCAGTTCGGGATCCAGCACCAGGCCCAAAAATCCCAAATGGGCCACGATCCGCTCCCGCACCCAGGCCGCATTTTCGCCAATCCCCCCGGTAAAGACCAGGCTGTCTAGCCCGCCCAAACTCACACAGAGCGCGGCCGCTGCTTTGGCGGCCCGGTAGGCGAAGATCTCCAGGGCCAGGGCGGCGCCGGTGTGGCCCTCCTGCCGGGCCCGATCGAGGCTGCGCACATCATTGGAGAGACCCGAGAGGCCCAATAGCCCAGATTCTTTGTTTAAGAGGCGGTTGACCGCATTGGGGCTCAGGCCTTTTTGGGTCAGCAAATAGAGCAAAACGCCGGGGTCGAGATCCCCGCAGCGGGAGCCCATCACCAGACCTTCGAGTGGGGTCATGCCCATCGAGGTATCGACAGATTTGCCATTTAAAATCGCTGCCATGCTGCAGCCATTGCCGAGATGGGCGGTGATTACCCGCTCCCCCGTTTGCGGGCTTAATTGCCTTAAACGGCCGCTGACAAATTGGTGGCTGGTGCCATGAAAACCATAGCGCCGGATTCCGTCTTCGGTGTAGAGCGCCGTGGGCAGGGCATAGCGGTAGGCCAATTTGGGCATCGTCTGGTGAAAGGCGGTGTCAAAGACGCCGTACTGGGGCAAATCTGGCCATTCTGCCAGGGCCGCTTCGATGCCCTGAATATTGGCGGGATTGTGCAGGGGGGCCAAAGGGATCAGGGACTTGAGCACGTCTAAGACTTCGCCATTGAGATGGGTGGTGTTTTTAAAGCGCTCCCCGCCATGCACCACCCGGTGGGCAATGGCCCCAATGCGCGGGCTGAGGTGTTGCCTGGAGAGCAGGGCTTTTAAAGCGACCAGTGCGTCGGACACATGGGCAGTGGGGGGCAATTCTAATTCTTTTAATTCAGGATAATGAACCATAAAGCGGCTTTGGGTTTCTCCCAGACGCTCGGCAATGCCTTTTAAAATTTCGGTCTCGTGTGGCATTTCCAAGAGCGAAAATTTGAGCGAAGAACTCCCGGCGTTTAAGACCAGAATCAAAGTGGTTGCTTGCATAGAGGGGGTCTGCCTTTGTACACATACTGCGCAATCGCTTGCGGATTTTTTTATACCGCAGCCAGCATAACAGGTTTAAATGATGGGCGTGAACAGGGCTTGACTTGATCTGAATCAACCCCCACCGTGATACCTGTCAATCGGCGAAAAAGGGCCGAAGCGCGGCACGTACCTCAGCAAAAGGATATTGCTCAAGTGCCCCAAAGGCAGGCAATTGTTTGAGCTTGAGCCGGGTCCCCAAAGGCGTGGAAATGCCGCAGAGCATTTTGCAGCGCAGGCCCAGGCTGTCGTGTGGGCCCAGTTTCTCGGGCAAACCCCGACAGAGCTCTGTGAGTTTTTCTGCTGTGAGCGGTGCCAGGGCCTCAAAAGGGGGGATTTCTGCAGCACCTGTTAGGCAAACCGAGCAATGGCCGCAGTTTTGCGAGATATTTTCGCCAAAATACGCAGCCAAGCGCGCGCTTAAACAGCTTGGACTTTCAAACAGGGCCAAAATGTGGGCGATGCGCGCCACTTCTGTGATCTCTTTGTCGGCAAAGACCGCAGCCAATTCGTGCGCCAAATGCTTGGGATCAAAGCTCTGGTCGCTGATCTCAAAGACCTCCACCGCCTGTTTGGTCTCCAATTCAATCCAGCCCTTTTCGGCAAAATAGTCCAGGGCCACAATCACCCGTTGCCGATCCGCCCGGTCATAATTCGCCTGCACTTTGTCGATCGGGATCCGCGACCAGACCCGTTTGGTCTCAGCTGCGTCAAAAATCGCTGCGACAAAGTCGCGGCGCTCGCCTTGAAACTGATCCATGATCGCCTCCACTGGGCGATTGAACTTGAGGGAATAATCGTCGAAGCGGGTGTATTTGGGGCTGAGGATGCCGCGCAGGTCGAGATAGACCAAAAGGGTTTTGAGCGGCAATTCGCGGATATCGAAGGCCTGTGAAAGACTGCGCAATTTGACCTCCCAAAGCGGCTCTGGGTGGCCCTTGATTTCGTTTAAGAGCCCCTGCAGCGACGCCAGGCTGGGGGTGTCGCCATAGACAAAATTTTCCAGCACTGAGACCCGTTGGCGGTTGACCAAAACTTCACACGTGGACTCTTTGCCATCGCGACCGGCCCGGCCAATTTCTTGGCTGTAATTTTCGATGGATTTGGGCAGGTCATAGTGAATCACGCGGCGGATATCCGCTTTGTCGATGCCCATGCCAAAGGCAATCGTGGCAACCACACAGGGGCATTCTCCTGCCAAAAAGGCGTTTTGGATCTGCTCGCGCTCACTGCTTTCGAGGCCCGCATGGTAGGCCCGCGCGGGCAGGCCGGCTTGGCTCAGCTCTGCCGCTACCCATTCTGCAGTCTTTTGCAGGGTGACATAGACAATCGTCGGCGCTTGGGGAGATGCCAACAAACGGGCCTGTAAATGGGCTGTTTTTTGGTCTTCGGCCAGCGGTGTCACTTGCAGGTTTAAATTGGGCCGGTAGAACCCCGTCAGGGTGACATTCTGGGCTGGAATGGCAAATTTCCTGCACATGTCTTGGCGCACCTCGGGGGTGGCGGTGGCCGTGAGCAAAAGCACCTGGGGCAGGGCAAATTCCTGCCGGTATTGCGGCAGTTTGAGGTACTCGGGCCGAAAATTGTGGCCCCATTCGGAGATGCAGTGCGCTTCATCGACCACCAGCAAGGAGAGTTTGAGCCGCATCAACTGGGCCCGAAAGCGCTCATTGCGAAAGCGTTCGACCGAAATCATCAAAATTTTGAGCTGCCCTTGGCGGGCCTGGTTCAAAATGGCATCATAGTCTGTGCGGCTGAGGCTGGAATCGAGGCGGGCAGCGGCAATGCCCCGGCTTTGCAAAAAATCGATCTGGTCTTTCATCAGCGCCAGCAGGGGCGAGACCACCAGGGTTAAATGGGGCAGCAACAAGGCCGGCAGCTGGTAGCAGAGCGACTTGCCCGCACCGGTGGGAAAAATGGCGACCGCAGATTCGCCGTTGAGAAGGCGTTCGACCACTTCGCGCTGACCTGGGCGGAATTGGTTAAAGCCAAAGTGCTTTTCAAGGGCGGTTTCGATTGGGGGAGCGGGTTGCTGGCTATTTACGGGAGAGAAGTTCATCAGGGCATGTTAACATGTTTTGCAACACGCTTTGTGGGCGCATTGAGACCGCTTGTAGCTTTCTGTTATGATAACTAAAAACAGGAGCTTTGAGATGGCGCTGTACGACCAAAATTTGAATCAAAAAATCAACGCCCAGCCTTCGGGTGAAGGCTCTCAAGATCCCCAAACCTCTGATGATACAAAATCCGAATCAACTCCATTATCTGTATATGATATTGCCCAACGCCTGGGATTGATTGGGATCTTCGATGGTCCTGGTGACCTATCTACCAACAAAGCTTATTTCGAAGATTTTGGTAAATAATGCGTCAGGTAATTTTAGATAATCATCCCTTTACTTCAAACTTTAAACCTAAAAAAAACATGACCCAAACTGAGAATCATCTGCTCAAGCCCCTGCATCGGCAGTATTTTGAAAACAACCAAGGAGTCTGGCAGTGGCATTTGACAATGGCGGTGACAGATTGGCCGGGTTTTTGGCGGGCAGATTGGCCGTTGGCCATGAAGCTGCGCTTTATGAGCATGTGGCTGAGCCACGCACATTTGGGGGGATACGACCTGCGCACTGAAGTGCGCTTGAAAGGGGAGACCGTATTTCACCGCACGCGCCTAAGCAAAGGGTCTTTGATGCTGTATTTGAGTGAAAAAATTTTTGAATTAGATCCCGATGGGCAGAGCCTGACACTCACAGGACAGGAATACCTGTGGCCCAATTTAAAACGAGGACTGCCCTTTGCGCCTTTGCAGGGGCGGGTCTTAACTGCGACCTCCGCTGAATATGCCATGCCGTTTATGGGCTTGGTTTGCCCCTGTTTGACCCATTTGGATCGGGTCAAAGACGAGATAAGCTTGGAAAATAGCTGGATGAAGCTGGTCTTTCGGCTGTGAATTTCTGTTTAGATGCGCGATGATGACAGGTGAACCCAATGGTCTTTTTCTGCGTTTGTCTGCGTCAGTTAAAAATCGCGTAACTCAATTTCTCCGAGGAAAATATGAAAAAATGGATTCCCCTGGTTTTACTGCTGAGTGCCTGTAGCACAAATAACCAACCCTCTCAAACCAAAGCGCCCAGCGTGGGGGCGGGTTTATTGGTTCAAGTCTTGTCCCCGATTTGCAACAAAACCCTGCAAGAACAGAAGGTGATTCCGGATGCTGCGCGCAACCTGGGCGTCAATGAAGCCGCTGTGTGTGAATGTGGCTTACGCAAAGTCGAAACCAAAGTCGCAGCCAACCCTGCGCGGGTCTTGGTGATTATCAACAGCTCGGACGCCCAGATCAGCTTTTTAAAAGAAGTCGGTGCTGAATGTGCGGGCGAACTGGCCCAAAAAGCGGTGGCCGGTGTCTTCAATCCCGGAGCCAGCCCAACGCCTTTCCCTAACAACCCAAGTGGGATGTGACCATTGAATACAAATCCGAACCGCATTTGATTCATTCCCAGACATCTATCAAAGGAAAATAGAATGACCCACCTGGTTTTTTTACATGGCCAAGAGTCAGGCCCCTTTGGCTCGAAGTATCAGACCCTGGCGGCGGCTTACCCTGAGCGGGTGCTCTCGCCCGACTTTAGTGGTCAAGAACTGTCACTGCGCCTGGAAACCGCCAAAGCCTTTCTCTCTGAGCAGACCGAGCCGCTGATCCTCGTCGGCAGCTCGCTGGGGGGCCTGTTGGCGGTGATGCTGGCAGCGGCAATGCCCGAGCGCTTTGACGGCCTGCTTTTGCTGGCTCCGGCCCTGCATTTGCCTGAGGGCCAGGTGTTTCCACCATTGCCGAAGCAAACGGTGGTCTTGGCCGGTTTGCAAGACACAATCATACCCGCTGAAGCGCTCAAAACCTGGTGTGAGGCCCGGCAGGTGCCTTTGTTTTGGGTGGACGACGATCATCGGCTGGGGGATTCGCATGACAAGATCTTGGCCTTGCTGGCTCAGATGCTTGAGGCTGTTGTGTAACCTTTTTTTGCTTTCAGCGTTTAAGCTAATATCCCCGTTTTATAGGAGTTAGCTTTATGTCTTATCTGAAACCCCTTTTGTTTAGCCTGATCGCAACAACTGTTCTGAGTGCCTGCCAAGTTGAATCTCAAAAGTCTGTGTTAAAGTCTCCCCTACGCGATCGCATGGCCACACAGGCCAAAAAAAGTTCTGAATTGGTCGATTACCCTCAAATCAAATCCCACTCTTTTTACCAATTGCGCACTCCTCAGCAACAAAACAAATATATTTTTGACAAAGTCGAGGCCTATCTCCAAGATCAATTGATTCGCAGCCAAGATTTTTCCCATGGCTTTTATTTGCAACAACTCAAAAAACTCCCCCCGAGCTTGGCGCGCAGTTATGCCACTTATTATCTGGAAAAAGAACTGAAGATAGACGGCTTCGAAGGCTATTTTCGCCGCTGCAATGGCTTTTTATTGGCTCAGGCGATTCAGGGGTATCAGGCCATGGGGCTCAAAACCCAGGGCCAAATCTTACAAGCAGCCGCTCATATATTTGCCAAACCCAAAACACCGCTTGCAAAGCTTAAGCAGAACACGCGCAAATTGGACCAGCTTTGGGCTGGCAGAGAAGACAAGATTCAAGTCTCACGGGCCGCTTATTTTGGGCAGGAGATTCAAAACTGGGCACTCATAGAGATGTAGACGCAGATGTAGACGCAGATGTTAACGGTAGAAAAGATTTTCAAGCCAAGCGTTTTTGGCTGGATTCTTCCAAGCTGTGAAGTCCAGGTGAATGCTTGGTTAATCCCCCAAACTTGGATACTTCCCCAACAACATTCTGAGTTCTGGGCAGAGTTCTGGCGATTCAGACAAGCTCTGTCCCACCTGCCCTTTGGCCAAAATACGGATGGCTTCAATTTGACCTTCTCGGGTAGAGTATCCAGCCCCTTTGAGCTTTCTGAGGGTACAAAACCACAGACCCTTTTTGATCCTGTTTAAATATTCGCTCTCTTCACTGAACCAATTTGGCCAACGGCGTCTGCACAGATTCAACAGTGCCACTGCCAGATAAGTGGGTTTAAAAACAAAATCGACCCGGATATCTGGAGGGGGTCTGTCTTCATCTGGAATAACAGCCCAGCTACCCTTTTTCAGAAGATTCATCTCATTTCGTTGGCCGTTCAACAAAGAATTCAGAAAATGCCTGAGGGTTGCTTCAGAATATTCCGAATTCGGAATGAGATCTTCGACCAGGGCGTTCAGCAGGTTTTCCATGGCCGAAACTTGGCTTTGCATGGCTTCTATATCCCCATTTTCGACCCAGGTAAATGTTTGAGGTAGAGGGTTGCCTATCCCCAATGGATCAGCGCTCAGACCGGGATTCAGGTCTGGCTTCAGAAAATCGCCATTGCGTTTCAGCTGTCCTGTTGGCGATTTTGAGAAGTACAGCCAAGCAAACACCAAATTCTGAGCCTGATCGATCAAGGGAATCAACTTGCGTTGGTAAAATGTGGGATGCCCTTCTAATTGATCCAGTTGCTTTAACTGCTCTTGAGAGATGAGATAAATTTCGGTGCGAATCGGAACCACAGATTTTTGCTCTGTAACATAAGGCAGCCCCTGCAGATAAAGGGCATAGGGATACAGGGTTTCCGCAGTGCCCAAATATTGGGCTTCTTCAAGAAAAAAGTGATTCCCTTGATTCCTGCGCAAGGTACCATAAACGGCCACTTTGACGGGTTCATTCATGCAGGTAACTTGCTTTAAAAATTGCAGATAACTCTTGTTGAGAAAATGCTCCCCTTTTAAAAGGTGATTCAAATAGCCGCGCTGTGGAAAACCCTCGCAAATCCGCTGTTCACAAGCCAAATACACTTCTGCCTCTACCTGTGTCGGCCTTCGCGCGCGAAGATAAACGGGCAGTGTTTTTCTGTAATAGTGGTGGTTGGCCACCCCTTCGAACTCATCCAAGTGATTCAATTCGTCTGGGGTTATTTCATACAGCACCCCTTCTGTTTGGGCCAAAGGATCCCATTCTAAATTGGCATATGTCTCTCCAGGCTGAGAGGCCTGTTTGTTGAACACCAAGCGATACCCACACAAGGTCGCAGGTTGCGCCGAGAGCACTTTGTTCACACGGGAATTCATACGTTCAGGGTTTAGATTAGAACCATAGGCGAAATAATACCTGGATTTTGTCATGATGGTAACCCGCCATTTGTGACCATTTGAACGATCACCAGCCGCCCGCCTTCTTCGCTAGAGAGCAAGAGTTTTCCCCCATTTTTGAGCTCGACTTTGTCGTTGATGGGGATCTGACGATCGGTACTTTTATCCCACAGCCCAGGCAGGGCCTGATTCACCAGCCACCAGGCATTTTGGTGCCAAACAAAATAGCCCACTGGTTTTTTGTCTTTTTCACTGAGTTTTTCATTGGCAAAGATCTGTCGGTTGACGTGCCAAGGGTACAGATATTGGTTGTTGTACACCATTAAGCGGTGATTGTCTTGGATATACGTGCCGGGTTTGCGGGCGTAATAGAGATTGAGCACAGGCAATTGCCCTTTGAAAGCTGTTTGGCAAAATGGACAGACGGGTTTGAGGGTATTGTCAAAGACAAACCAACCCTGTTCACAATTGGGATTCTGACACGGTTGCATCAGATCCGTGGTCTTGACCAGGGCATTTTCCCATTCGTCGGCGGTGGGCCGCAGGCCCGGCTGGTGCAAGCCGGTCACAAAAGCCCGCTCGACCAAAGGTTTTAAATAGGGGCCCAAAATAGTGTCATAAGGCAATTTATCGATCTCGATCCACGGCAATTCAGACTTTCTGACATCATTCAGATTGGGGCGATTGGACGCATCCTGGCGATTTTCAATAAACAGGGCCTGCGCCCCCATGGACAATTTTTCATCGGTTTCGGGGTTGTCGGGATCGTGGATTTTTTTTCCTCTCAGGGGGTGCCGGTAAAGCAGGTACATATAGATCAGCACCGCCAAAGCGTGTTGATCGGTCTGACGCGAAGGCAATATGCGCGCGGGGTCTTTAAAATCGAGGTGATTCGTGGCCATGACCTCAGGTGCAATAAAATCTGGGGTTCCCAGCACTTGGGGGGGGTACAATCCGGGAACCACCAAACCATCAATATCCACAATCACGGCACTGCCACTGACGGGATCGATCAACACATTTTTATACGACAGATCTGAGTGGGCCAAACCTGCGGCATGCATTCTGCGCACACTGCGGCTGAGTAAAATGCAGATGCGAAAATATTTGAGCCAATTGCCTTTTTCGCGGGGGTCCAATGAACGTGCCCGGTGATGAGCAGAGGCAAACCATTTTCCCTCTTTTTCTCTGCCCCGGATCTTGAGAAAATCGTCATTTACAGAGCCATGGCTAAACAGAAATTTGGAATCATAACTCGGGCAGACCAGCCCCAAACGGCCTTCATGGAGCAAAACATGGCTGGGCCAGCAGAATTTGTCTTGCCAATAGTCACCACCGGCCTGGCTGAAAATACCATTGCGGTAGGTCTCCGTGATTTTTTTGAGTCGTTCAAGGGTATTGGCATCCTGTTTCTCGCGAAAAAACAGCACCACATAACTCGGATCTGGACTGAAATAACAGTCCTTGAGTGCGCCTTGGCCCACAACTTGGTCAACAAAGGAGATTTCACTGCCATCGAGGGTTTTGAGTTTGACAATCACCGAATTTCTCCTTTCAAGAGCACCAGACTGCGATCATCATGTTCACCTTCAGACCAGAAATTCAGCCAGTTTAACAATTCTTGTCCTGGATCGGGTGTGTTTAAGACCTGTTTTAATTCCTGACACAGAACATGCCAGTTTTCGGTCTTCAACATGGCCTCTTCGCTTTCAAATTTGGGATCCGAGACCCCATCGGTCATCAACAGACAGAACTCAAATCGGGGGATCAACAAATACTTCAGCCGTTGAAAGAGCGAGCTGGCATCGCTCCACACATTGCCCATGGTGAGAAAACGGGTCTGACCCGAATATTCGCCACTGTCGGCCTGGTTCAGCAGATAGACCTGCTCTCCTGTGTACACGGCATTGACCCCGTCACCAATGGCAAAACTGGCGAAAAACCAATGATTGGAGAATTTTTTCGCCAAAGTGATCTGCAGAGTGGTGGCATAATCCCGCGCAGAAAGATCTGGCTCGTTTAGCGCTTGTTCTGAAGCTGCTTTTTCGATCCGTTTTCTGGCAGACAGCGCCGCTTGGGGCAAGAGGCCATAAAACAAATCTTGAATCTCTTTGCTCGGGTGAAAGTCGGTTTTGTCTTGCTGAGCGAGCGAATAGGCCTCCAAGTGGGCATCCAGGCTCTTGCTGAAATCTGCGTCTTTTAAGCGAGAGTCAATCACCTCCGCCACTTCCAGACAGGCCAATTTACTGCCTTGGCGGGAATATTTTGCAGAACCAGCCCCATCGGCCACGGCCATCAACAGCCAATTTTCGCTCAATTCTTTAATCGCAAAATCGTCATCGCGACAACTGCCCACATGGGCATGGGAACGCCCACGCTGACTGGCAGCATAGAGCGAATAGTCTGGATTGGAGCGGGTTTTGATCACTGCCTGTTCGGCATCTGCTTTCCAGTAGAGCCCTTCATGATACCGATCCGATGGCAGATTTTTCCAGAGGGTTTTGGGGTCTGGGTTGACAGTCAGAAACAATTCGATGCTGCACTCAGGGCCCTTTTCAGTCTCATCCGGATAGCGTGCAATAAATGTATACTCACCGGCTTCGGGGGGGAGCCCTGTTAACGTTAGCGCTTCGGGATTCAATTTAAGCTCGGAATGATAACTGTCTAAGAGCCTAAGACCCGAAGCTGCTCCAGGGCTCAGACCCAGGGCTATCAAACTGGCTTCATAGGGCATCCCCGCTTTGGCATTGGGCAGACGCAGGCTTAAAACAGCGGGTCTGTAAGCTTCTGAAATGAGTGCCGGCTTTTTTTCTAAGTCAATGGCAGGAGGTGGCGCTTCTGACTCTGTCGGTTTTACAAGCACTTCAACATCAGCTTTGACCTCAGGTATTGCAGGTGTGCTTTTTAATGGATGAAGAATTGGAATCGGGTTCTCTTGGATATAGCGACTGTAATTGTTTAAAAATTTATTTAAAGAAATACGAATTGAGGCTTTTATTGTTTCAATATTTGAATTTACTTGGTTATTTATCCATTGCCTGTGAGAATAGGTATCAAAATTTGAATTTAGTCTGTCGATTTGTATTTCTGGATCCAATATTTCGTTTAAATCAAGTTTTAACACCTGGTCCGTAAGACTTTGAACCAGCTCGGAATAGAGTCTTTCACAGATCGCCATCTTCTGATCATCGGTTAATTCTAATTTGTTCACAATTCCCTCTCTTATACCACCACTTGTATTTCATCGGGCGGGGGTGGCAGGGGCAAATCTGAATGCGTCACCATTCCCACGCTGCGGTTATCTGCCGCCACAGAAGCAGAAACCCATTTAAAAAACTGTTGAAAGGCATGCAGATCCATGGTGTCCAAACGGAATACATGGTCGGTTAAGACTTTTAACGGTTCAGTTTTTGCTTTGGGGCCGGCGGCACAGGCCACAATCCCCCCCAAAGCCATCTGTTTTAATTTGGCCGCCCCAGCGTGATACACCTGCAAATCCGAAGGACTGCCATCGGTCAAAACAAAAATCAGGGGTTTCCAATCTCCTTTGTGGTGGGGAGAATGGGGAATGACTTCTTTTTGAATCCGTTCTATCACCAATTCCAGAGCCGCCCCCAAATGGGTGGGCCCGGAATCGGGCGTTTGAATCGGGGGTAAAACCCACTGCTCCAAGGGGGTCAGGGGTTGGAGCAAGCGGGCTTCGCGGTCAAAGCTGATCAAACAGATCTGCACATTTTCCAAGGCATATGGGTCCTGCCGCAGCGATGAGATCAGGGTCTGGATGCCATTTGACATCGCTTCGACAGGTTCGCCTTTCATCGAACCCGAGGTATCGAGCAGCAGATAAACCGGTAATTTGCGCATGTTTAAACCACAATCGTGATCTCTGGGGGCGGAGGCGGCAATTCACTCAGGCCCATCACCTCTTTGCCCGAATCGACCTTTTGACTGCCTGTGCTGATCGAGGCCGAAACCCATTTAAAAAAGGCCTTAAAGGCGGCACTGTCCGTCACATCCAGCACGACAACATTGGGTGTGATCTGTTTGAGGATCTCTAACTCGAGATTGTCTTTGGGTCCACAGGCGATGATCATTCCCAGTTTCGCTTGATTCAGTTTTTTCAACCCTGCCTGCCAGTCATCGGTGGGCATGCCATCGGTCATTAAAAAGACCAGTGGTTTCCAATCTCCTTTGCGCTCAGCAGAAGCCGTTTTGACCTCCGATTGGACACAGTCTGCCAATAGGCCAAGGGCTGCGCCCAAACTGGTAACCCCAGATGCCATTAAGTTGGGGGCCTGAAAGAGCGACAATTCGGTCAGCGGAGTTACCTGACGGGCTTCGCTGTCGAAGGTCAGCACACTCAAAAAAGCGGTTTCTAAGGCGTAGGGGTCTTGGCGCAGGCTTCCAACCAGGGTCTGCACGCCATTTTTAACGGCTTCGATCGGTTCTCCCGACATCGAACCAGAGGTATCCAAAACCAGATAAACAGGTAAACGACGCATAATTCTTTGACCTCACAGATATTGTTGAACGACGTTCAGAATGTTGTCATAGGGAAAAGCCTGGCCCAAGGCCCTGAATTTCCAACCGCCTTCGCGGCGATAGACCTCGCCGAAAAGCAGCGTGCATTTTTGTTTGTATTCGTCTTCTTGGTCGAGATTAAACCTCAAAATCTCTTTGCCCTTGGCATCCACTGCGCGAATATATGCATTTTGCAATTGGTCGAAATACTGTTTTTTCTCTTGGCCCAGATAGATCGAGACCAGAAAGACAATTTTATGGAACTCGTTGTAGAGCTTTTCTAAATTGACGATAATCTGCTCATCGTCGCCGTCGCCTTGGCCCGTGCGATTGTCCCCGGTGTGCCAGATATACCCCGAGCGGTGACGCAGGTTATTAAAAAACACCACATCTCCATTGGCCAGCTTTTGATTGCCGACATGGATGATCTTGTCATTTTCATTCAGCAAAATGGCCACTGCATCGAGGTCGAAATCTTCGCTGGGCTTGGCCCCAAAGATTCCTGAGAATAACCCCGGTTTCTGTAAGGGACGCAGATCCCAGCCCAGGCCGATGGTGACGCGCGAGAGATCGTGTTCCTCTTTGCGCAGGTTGATGGTTTGCCCTTTTTGGAGATTAATGGCCATTATTGGGTCACCGAAAAGTGAGAGTATTTGCCAATAAAAAAGCCCAAGTCCTGGCGATACCCAATTCCAGAAGCTTCAAATTTCCAGGCCTTGCCCCGGCGGTAGAGGCGGCCAAATTCCACTGCTGTTTCGATCGAAAAATCTTCATCCAATTCATACTTGGCAATTTCTTGATCGTTTTGGCCAGAATCGCAGATGCGGATATATGAATTGCGAACCTGGCCAAAATTCTGGCGGCGGTTTTCGGCTTCGTGAATGGTGACCACAAAGAGCAGCTCCTGAATCACATCACTCACTCGGCCCAGGTCGATTTCTACCATTTCATCATCGCCCTGTGAGTTGCCTCCGGATTTGTCGTCGCCGAGGTATTTCACCCCTTTGTCTGGGGAAAGGGGTTGGTTGTAAAAGATAAAATTTTCTTCTTTGGGCATTTTCTGGTTGGCATCGAGCATAAACACCGAGACATCCAAGTCAAAATCAAAACCTGTGCCTGGATTGGGATCCCAGCCCAGACCCACTTTGAGCTTAGAAAGCCCCACTTCTATTCTGTCGCCTTTGCTTAAATTGATCGCCATCATTTCTCTCCTTTGGGGTGTGAGCCTGGTCTGTGAATACCTGGCTCAAAAATTTACTTAGTAAAATAATTTACAATTTAATTTTACTGATTCTGATGTTAATCAATTGGGGCTGACTTGTCAAGCAGACCTTTTGCCCCTTGGTCAAAGTGACATTTTTACACGAACCCAGTGTGAGATACTCCCAATCTCAGTCAAGAAAGGATTGCCTCATGGGTTTATTAAATGGGTTTATTCAACCAACAGGTTTTTGCCGAATCGCTTGGCGATCAGTTAAAATCTAAATGAAAAGAAAATCTGCTGTCACAATACAAAAAGAGGTCCCTTTGCAGGCACCCCCCTTTCAAATCTTGATTACACAAAGCCCGACAATTGAGCTTTTGCGTGCCAATTCTGCCCCGCTGATTCTGGAGTTTCTTTGGCATGCCTTCCGTTCTTCAGGGGAAATTGTTCGCACCGAAATCTGGATGCAGCAGAATCTTGCCGATCATCTAGAGCAGACTCAAGATTTCAGCAATGATCAAACTCCCTCTGAACTTGCCCGCCGCTATCTGAACAGCTGGTGTGACCGGCATTTCCTGCGTAATTTTGTGGATGATCAACGCAAAGAAACCTGTTATATGCTGACCCGGCATACAGAGAAGGCCTTTCAGATGCTTGAGCTGCTGCAGGAACGGGACTTTGTCTCCACGGAATCGCGATTCAAAGATATTTTTGCCAAGATGAAAGAAATTGTCAGTTATGGGCAAATGGACAGTCAGGCCCGTTTGCAAGAACTGGAAAACCAGAAAGAAGAACTGAATCAACAGATTATCCAAATGAAAACAGGCCAGGCTAGCTTGGTCATGGAAGATTATCAGATTCGCTCCCGCTATGAAGAGACACTTCGTCTGATTCAAGAATTAACGGGAGATTTTAGGGAAGTTGAAGATAATTTCAGGGAATTGACCCGCCAACTTTATGAGCAGCATGCACATGGAACAGTCAACAGTGGGAGGCTACTTCAAGAAACCTTTGACGGGCTTGAAGCCCTTCAATCCAGCGATCAGGGTAAAAGTTTCTATTCTTTCTGGAATTTTCTAAACGATTCAAATTCCAATGAGGAATTGAAGCGGCTGACAGGATCTGTACATGCCATACTCTCAGAACGCAAGCTGAATTTTTCTGAAAATCCATTAAAATCTCTAAAAAGAACACTGTTCAATGCCGGCTCCCGCGTCTTACATTCTAACCGTCAACTGGCAGAAAAACTGGTTCAGGTCGTAACTGAAAAGCAGATAACCGAACGAAAACGCAGCCTGGAACTGATGCGCAAAATTCTTCAGAATGCCCTACACCAGATTGCTGAAGAACCCGAATTTGGGCTTGAAATTGATTTTTTACCTGAACTTTATCTACCACTTGAGCGAAAGTTAAACCTGGAGACTGAAAAGAAATCCTTCCAGACTGAAGACTTTGTTTTGACTGAGGAGCGACTGAGTCTGGAAGATCTTCAGTCTTTTTATAATCCCTGGGTCGTGGATAAACAGCAATTACATCAAAAACTCCAAAAATTGCTTGAAAATGAAAGTCAGATCAGTTTGGTTGAGATCCTGATACGGTTCCCGCTGCAGAAAGGTCTGCCTGAATTGCTGTCCTGGTTGAGCTTGATGCAGACTCAGCCCCATTTGTTAATTGAGGGAGAGACAGACCGGATAGCATTTCAGGAAAACCGGGTATTGCGTATTCCCCAGGTGGTTTTTTTGAAAGGAGTTTCTGATGGAAACTGAAAACAGACACACAGGGATTCCGGAATGGGCTCCATGGGCACAGGTTCTGGCGGTTCTGAGGACAAGGACCCTGTATGATGAACATCCCCTTTGGGATTACCTGCTTCAATACCAGGTCGATATTTCGCAGCATCTGGCCAAAGAGGGGCTAGAGCTGTTGATCGACCGCACAGAAGGATTTGCCTGTCTGTTTCAGATTGAAAGTGAAGACGGACGTACGGTTGGACTGATGCGGCGGAGTCCTTTAAGTTATGATCTCAGTCTGATTTGTGTTCTCCTGAGGCATTGGTTGGACGAATTTGATATCAGTGCCCATGAAAGTCGGCATTTATACATTACGCACAGTCAACTTCAAGAGCGGATTCTGGTTTTTTTTCCTGAGCAAAATAACCAATCCAAACTTCTGCGTGAATTGGACCGCTTAATCAATAAAATGGTGGATTATGGTTTTCTGGATGAACAGAAAAGTCAGAATTCAGAACCCCTTTACCGTGTCATGCGGGTTATTAAAGCCCGTGTTAGCCTGGATGATCTACAGGCTTTTTTAAATAAACAGGAGGCCTATGCGCAGTCTCTTCAGTCTGAATCCTGCTGAAGCAGGTTTTCGTTTTCATTATGCAGAAATTTTGAATTGGGGGACCTTTGATGGCAAAGTGTACCGAATCGTACCCCAGGGTGAAACCAGCCTGATTACCGGGGCAAATGGTTCTGGTAAAACCACTTTTATTGATGCCCTGCTGACCCTGCTGGTTCCAGAAAAACGCAACCGCTTTTACAACCAGTCTTCGGGTGCCGGTCAGCGTCATGAGCGAACAGAAGAGAGTTATGTGCTGGGAGAGTTTGGACAGACTTCAGATCAGAGTGGGAGAACCATTCAGCGTTTAAGGGAGCGCGAAGGCCGATTTTACTCAGTTCTTTTGGCCGCCTTTTTTAATCAGGGAGAGCAAAAGTGGCTGACCCTGGCTCAGCTTCGATGGTTCAGTGGTTCAGAACTCAAACGTAGCTTTATTGTCGCTCCGGTTCAATTGGGTCTGACTGAAGACTTTATTCGTCTGGATACCGATGGAACTTGGAAAAAACGCTTAAAGACAAAGTATGAAGACAGCAAGTTACTCTTTTTTGATCAACCTGGAGAATACAGCCGTGAGCTACGTAAACAGCTCGGAATGCGCTCAGAGAAGGCCCAAAGCCTGTTCAGTCAAACGATTGGCCTGAAGGTACTGGGAAATTTAAATGATTTTATCCGTGGACAAATGCTTGAAGAATCTTCTGCAGAAGAAGAGTTTCAAAATTTAAAGTCAAGCTACGAAAAGCTTTTGAATGGATACAATACACTGAAAAAACTCAGAGAACAACTGAGTTATCTTGAAAAGATTGAAATTCAGTTTCAGAAAAGAACGGAAGAGGGCTTTGAGCTTAGCCTGATTCAGAAACTTCGCTCTGAGCTGCCTGTATACGAGGCCCTTGAACGCCAGAAACTTTTATTGAGCTTGAAACAGAGGCAGGAACTTGATCTTAAACAGAAAAAGCTAGAGAAAGCTGCACTTGAGGAAAAAAAAGAGATATTGGCAGAAAAATTGGCAGAACTGGATTCCGCGATTCGCCAGGATGCTACGGGTCAACAAATCAAAAATCTCGATAAAGAGATCAGAGATGAGGAACGAGAAAAATCTATCCGGCAGAAGAATTTAAGCAATTATAACCGTTTGAGCAAAAACCTTGATCTTGTTTTGAATCCAGATCAATCTCAGTTTTATCAAAATCTGGAAAAAATGGCGCAACTGAAGACAATGTTGGAGTCTGATGCCGAAAAACTTCAGACCCAAATTCAGGAACTCTATTATCAGCTGCGTATCCAGCAGGAGGAGTTTGACAGACTCGTGAATGAGATACAAGAACTGAATCTGCGCAGGAATAATATTACCGGAGATACGGCCAGAATCCGCTCTGAACTGGTGGCTGCACTGAAACTGGAAGAAAAAGATCTGCCATTTGCAGGAGAACTGCTGCGCGTTAAAGCTTCTGAATTGCAATGGGAACTCGCCATTGAAAAGGTTCTGCATCATTTTGCTCAGCATATTTTGGTGCCAGAAATGCTTACAGCTGAAGTCAATGCCTGGGTTCACTCTCGCTCCTTGAAGGGTCGAATCCGCTATTTTATCATCAAGCAGCAATTGCGAAATTTCCCGGGTGATTTTCAGTCGGATACATTACCAGGAAAACTTGAAATTCATCCTGAGACAGCGAATGCAAGCTGGATCAAAGAGCAATTGCGGGAACGCTTTGATTACCTCTGCAGCGATGACCTTGCGCTTTTTCGCAAAGCCCAATATGCCGTAACTTCAAGTGGCTTGATCCGTTCGCGGGAAAAACATCAGAAAGATGACCGGGAATTTACTTTTCAGCGCAATAACTATGTACTGGGTTGGGAAAATTCAGATAAAATAAGGTTTTTGAAAAAACAACTTCAGGAAATGGAGGCAGAGCTCAAAAGACTGAAATCGGAGAAGGGAGTTCTTGAAGGTCAACATATAAATATTCTAAACAAGCTTAAAAATCTGGATAATCTGCAGGAAAATTATAATCATTTTGAGTCTTTGGATTGGCAGGCCAATGTCACACAAATTGAAAAATTGAAAGTTCAACGTTCAGCCCTGGAGTCTGAAAACGACCAGATTAAAGCCATGAAAGACCAGCTTGAACAACTGAAGTTTGAAGATAAGGGACTAGAAAAAGACAGAGACCAATGTATCCGATTGCAGGATCGCTTGGAGCAGGATTTACAATCATCTGAAATTCAGCTTAAAGTCGTTTCTGATGTATTACAAGGGGTACCTGGGGCTGAACAGGAACAGATCGCTTTGGAGTTGAAGCAAGCGTTGATGCTCCCTATCTTTACAGACCTAGAAAATTTGAACTTGGTTATAAATCATCATCAAAAGCAACTGGAAGAAGCTGAAAAACAAACCCAAACGCGACTTTATAAAGCAGAACAAGCTCTACTGAAAGCCATGCGCGAATTTAAAAATCCCGAACCTGAACTTCAGACCAACTTTCCCGAATGGCGATCCGATACGTATAAACTGGGTGAAGAGCCCGAAGATGCGCTGGAGTATCTGGTTCTTGCCGACAAGATCCGAACCCAGGGTCTGGTTGAGCAGGAGAGTCGCTTTCAGAAATACTTCAATGGCAATGTGTCTGAACATATGACTGCCTTTGAATTTTATTTGGAAAACCAAAAAGAGCGGATTTCTGAAAATATTCTGGCCCTCAACCGGGCCTTGAAAAATATACATTTTAAAAGCAACCCTCCCACGTATATCCAGCTCGAAGACGATCTTTTGCGCACCGGCAGAGTGGCAGAATTCCGTCAAGAGCTGAAAAGCTGGAAGCCAAATGCGGCCTTGACCCACCAACCCGAAGTCATGGAAGAATCCTTTCTCAGAATCAAACATCTGATTGATTCCCTTGAACAGCGTCCGGAATGGCGTAAAGAAGTCATCGATGTTCGCAATTGGATGACTTTTTCAGCCCAGGAGTATTATGCTGAAGACCACTCTCGAGCCCGCAGCTATGAGACCACGGGCAAGCTCTCTGGAGGAGAAAAGGCGCAGCTGACCTATACGATCCTGGCCGCTGCCCTGGCGTATCAGTTTAATATCAGCTTGGAAGGGGATGATGTGAATTCCTTTCGGTTTATCTGTGTGGATGAATCATTTAGCAATCAAGACGATGAAAAGGCCGCTTATCTCATGCAGCTCTGCCAACAGTTACATTTGCAGTTGTTGGTGGTGACTCCCAATGACAAGGTGCATGTGGTCGAACCCTTTATTTCCCGGATTCATCTGGTTTTGCGCCGGGATAACCGTGAGTCTGTTCTGATAGATATGCCGATCGAAACCTATCTGAAGGAGCGGCCTGAAGGTGATCAACCCTGAAAACTTGAAAAAAAAAGCGTTGCGTCAGTATGAAACTGTTTTACAGGCGCACCTGACAGGTGAATCCTTGTTTCCATGGGTGGTTCCCTGTGATAAGACCTTGCCACAGCGCTTTGATGCCTTTAAACGGGAGATCATGGCTTTAGTCCAGGGTTCACGTGATGTTTTGGGCTATGGTTATACAATTGAATCCAAAGCGGCTGCCACACGCCGCTTTGGTCAACAGGATCTGCCCGAACAGATTGTATTTGAAACCTCTGAAGATCTGCTCAGATTTATAGATAAATCAGAAGAGGCCGCAGATTTTGTCAGGATTACAGCACATATTCTGGCCGTCTTTCCAGACCTGAAAAACTGGTTGATCCGTTCGCCACTGAAAGTTTTTTCAGTTTCAGAGCAGACCTGGCAGTTTCTTCTGGAAATTTTAAGCTGGTATCAGGCAAATCCCCGACCGGGAATTTATCTGAGGGAAGTCCCTTTGCCCTTTTCGACAAAGGTGTTGGAACAGAATAAAGCACTTCTTGACAGTCTGCTTTCAGTGCTTTTCCCTGTTTTTCTCGCGGCTGAAAATTCAGACTTTGAAAGCCGTTGGGGATTTTGTAGCAAACCTCGGCATTTTTTCCGCCTCAGGCTGAGCCCAGAAGGGGTTCGGGAGTTTAAGGGCATCGCTGAAATCAGTCTCTCGTCAGAAACACTTCAAAAACATCCGCTCAGCTGTCAGCGCGTCGTGGTGATTGAAAATGAGATGAGTTATTTGAGTTTTCCCCAGACCTCAGAGACATTGATTATTTGGGGGCATGGCAATCAAGCTGCGGTCTTGAAAGAACTCAACTGGTTGAAAGATATAAATCTGTATTACTGGGGAGATATTGACACCCATGGGCTGAGAATTCTGGCAGGATTGAGGATGGCTTTTCCCCATCTTCAGGCCCTGTTGATGGATCGTGATACTTTAGAGCGTTTCCGCCAGTGGGTGCATGCGGGCGCAGAAGATCTTTTACCTGCCCCCGAAGGCCTGAATCAGGAGGAACAGGACCTGTTTGCTCATCTACAGCGCCATAATTTGCGGCTGGAGCAGGAACATATACCGATAAAAGATGTGTTGAATTTTTATCCCTGTTCGTGATTGAATTCATGCAAAAAATTGATCAAAAGAGTGCTTTCCCGTCTGTCTTTTAGTTTCCTAGGAGAGAGCAATTTGCCAAAGTCGCGCACGCCAATGTCACGAGGCAAGATAACCTGATGACGAACTATTTGCGGCAGATATACGAGGCGATTTGGAAAAGACGCTAAAAGGATGATGAAATCGAAGGTCTTTAAGGAATAATCGACGAGAGGAATCAATCTATGCTCAATGATCAGCAAATACTTCAGGATATACACTCCTTGCCGCCAGACGGTCAGGCCGAGGTGTTGGATTTTATCGCGTTTATCAAGCAAAAAAAAAGCCAGACTTGCGATGCCGCCTTCAACTGTTCCGTTGTTTCATATTCAGCCGGCAGAGCAGGGCAGCGGTTACCACAATACTGCAATTGAGCACGATGCCGTCTTCGCGGAGTCCATTGATAGATCTCATACATGATCAAAAACTCTCTCTGTTCGATGGGGTCTTGGCAGCTTTTTCAAAGCGCATGAACTGCCCTGTTTGGACTTACGATTTTCATTTCGAAATGATGCATACCCAGCTTTGGAGAATCTGAGACTCATTGAATGCTCTGATCACGCAGAAATTCAATCACCTTTTGAACCATCTGATTATTGGTAAACGTTTAAAACAACGTCGACGGGGATCAATTTTCGTTAAAGCATTCCAATGTAAAAAAGGAGTGATGAGCATAAGGCCAAATAAAAATTCAGGGCTGGACCCAGGCGTGTAAACAATAGCCAGGAGTGGAAACACTCTGATGCTCCAAAAGCCAAAGCGCTGCTTTTTGCGGGCTTTGGCCTTCGGGCAGGGTACCAGGCAGCCATTTTTCTCTGATGCTTGCGTGCAGGTTCTTGGCCAATTGTTTAATCCCATTGGCGGGCACTGCTTGGTCTGGGTACACCTGCTTTTCGAGGCTTTTGATCGACACCCATTGACCCGGCTTTTGCAGCAGCAAGCCCAGCATGCGCGCTTGATTCCCCTTGTAGCTGATCTCCTGCCCGTTGACATTGAGCAAGAGGGCTTTGGGACTGCTTTTGAGTACCTTGACCTGTGGGCATTGCCAGCGTTCATAGAGGGGCAGAATCTGGCGCAATTCCCAAGCCTGGCGCAAGCGTTCCAGATTGAGCATTAGGTGTGCTTCCCAGAGTCCTCCCCGGTCACAGGGAATGATCGAATCGGGAGAAACCCCCATCTGAGCCAGAAGCTGGCGCAAGTCTTCGCGATTATTAAATTGGGTGGGCACCAGAATCGGCAGATCCGGCAAAGCGGGATCTTGGGACTGTCTGGAATGGTGGGTCGCGAGAATGGCTTGCAGAGCAATAATTCCGCCATCGCTCCGGCCGCTGGTGGGATCTTTTTTCCAGAGCTGATCATTGTCGGGCAGGTGTAAATCCAACAAGAGAGCATCAAAGGGTGTTTTTTCAAAGGCTGAGATCCCAGATTGGATCGACGCAGCGAGTTCGAGTTTAAAATGGGCAGATTCATGAAAAAGGGCCTGTAACCTTTGCTGCCGCAAAATCTGGTTTTCCAGGGCCAACACGTTCCAGCGGCGGCGATGGGGGCGTTTGGGGGATACCTGTGGCAATGATATTTCCCCCTGCAGGCGATAACCCTGTGAAATTCCTTCCCCTCCTTGATGAACCAGAATTTCTGCGCCGACATCCACCCAACGGCCAGCCCGCGAAAAAGTTTTATGCAGAGACTTGCGGATCTGCAGCACGGCATCGTGAATCTGTTTGGGTTTGCCAGATTTTGGCAAAGGCACTCCTCCCCAATGCTGGTTCATCCATTGGACATTAATTTTTTTCGAAGACAGGCCTTCACAATCTCGCCAAAGGGTTACATAGTTTTTTTTGAATTCGGATAGGGCTATTTCTGGTTGTGACCCGTATTCCGCGATCAGGGTATTCCAGATGCGCATTATATTTTTGGGCATTGCCAAATGGGTTGCTGGCCCACTGAGATCTGGATACCGCTTCAACACGGCTTTTAGCCAGTATTCATCTGCGTCAATTTGGAACTGGGGATAGACCTTATGCAAAATATCTGTTGCCGAGAAATACGTGCTGGGCCCAGACGCTGCCGACAGCTCTGCCAAAGCGAAAAAGACCTTCTGGGAAAAGTCTGTCAGGTTCAGGGGCAACTGATCGACACTGAAAGTGGTTTTGTCTGCCTCTATCAAAATTTGGTGGCTGCTGGCTTTTTGCAGCAGTCGCAAAAGTGAGTCTCGCATTTGAAAGAGCGGAGCATGACCACTTTTGAGAATATAGTCGCTGGGGGCGATCCCGGCCTGGGCCAGCCGCTGCTGGTCTCCGGGCAAATGGGCCGGAGAGGTCAACACCACCACGGGCAAATTGATCTGGTAATTCCGCAGAGTGTGAATCAGGTTGAGGCCAATTTGGCGGCTTTCGGGGCCCTCGGGGGTCTGAGCAATTCCCAGATCGGCAATCACAAGCTGAAACGTTGCCATTTTTTGTTTGCCTTTTTTTTGGAATTGGGGCAGGGCTGAAAGCAGGGCCTGAGCATGGTCGAAGAACTGCCAACTCAGCTTGAGCCTGGGCAATTGGGTTTGAAGCAGTTCGAGCAATTCCAGGATGTCTTTTTGCCAATGGGGGTTGTTTTCGATCACCCAGATTTCACAGGCATTTTTGCCGCCTGTTAAGGTCTTTATATTCAGCGTTGGGGGCTGAAATTGCAGCGGGATCCCGTCCAGGGCTTGAAGCAGTTGTTCTAAAACTTGGGGGGATTCTGCTGGCAGTTTAAATTCAGGCAAGAGATCTCTCCACAATTCAGAATCCTGAAAAAATCCTTCACACGCTATGGGCAAATCCTGTTCGAGGGTGGCATGGAAAAGATCTGCCAAAGCCTGAGCCTCTGTGCTGCCCTGACGCAATTTTGGCACGGTCTCCTCAAGCGCTTGACTGGTCGCTCTTAACGCTTCCAGATCCTGCCAGCCTTGGTTTTCTAAAGCTGCTAAATGACGTTTGATACCTTCGGGCATGTGCTGGGCCAAAGGCGAAGCTTGCAATTGCTTTAAGGCCAGAGGTAGGTTTTGCCAATGTCGCAGACGCGTGCGCAGGATTAGACGGATATCTAAGGGGTTGAGCGGCATTGGGGGTTATACCTCGTTGTGGGAATAGGGACAAAAATCTGAAAGACAGCCGGGGTGGGGATGCCTTGCCTTGGCCACCTGCCAGATCAGGCGGTGAATCCATTCGGTCAATTCTTGCCAGGGTACGCCGCAGGCATTGAGCACCTGGGCGGGCACCCGGCGCGGGCGGCGAGAGATAGCCAAAACAGTTCGGCCCAGCAAAAGGCCGTCTTGCATCAATTGTAGGCCCGCTTGTTCAGAGCCCAATTGGTAATCACAGATCAAGACCTGCGCATCCGAAAGATGGGGCAAAGCGGCTTCTCGGCTCTGATGCGGGCCGTGCAAATGGTATCCCCGCTGCTCTAAATCTGCCCACAATTCGAGATCTGCAGGGTTGTCATCGGCCAGCAATAGCCCTTCATAACCTTTGGGCGGGTGCAAACAAGGGCCAGGCAAGGGATAGCTGAGGCCTTCGTTTACTTTTGTTTGGAGAGCCAACAATTGAACCTGCAGCGTTTCTAAAAGTGGGCCCAGGGTCTGGGGATTTTCGGCTTTCAGGGCCGCTTCAAAACCCGCTTGCAGGCTCGCTTCACCTTGAAAGCCTGATAAACCGGTCTGCCGCTGTGAACGGGGGGCTGGCCAGAAGGCCAAATCCTGCCAGAGAAGATGTAAGAGTTCCCAGGCCGCTTCGAGGGCTTGATCTTGAACGGCATCTTGTTGGGGTAGGGTCTGCAGATACCATTCGGCCAAATTCGCCCCCGTGCCAGCGTGTTTAAAATGGACTTCGAGGGCTTTTACCATGCGCTTGAGATGAGTCATGTTCCCCTGTCGGACAGGCTCAGGCCAGAGCAGGGCTTGAGAAGCGGGTAGATCTGGCCGCAGTTCGGGGCTGGTGCTGCCGGCCGAAAAAAAGAGAATGTAAACATTTTTTTTTGCATTTTCGCACCAATGAGGCCACTCATCTGCCAAGTCGGTTTTGCGGTATTGGCCTGATAGCGGGCCCTGTTTGTGGGTTTCACCCAAATGCCAAAGCAGAAGCAAGGGCACTTCTTCGGCATAATTTGGCAGGATTCGGTTCAGATAGTCTGCGCGAGCAGCATCGGCATTTGCTGTGAAGGCGTATTTACCAGCGATGTCTTTAAAGCGGGGATCTAGCTCATGCCAGAGGTCCTTGTGCATGCTGCTCGTATCGTAATAGCGCAGTTTCATGCTTCGTTGTCCTCAAACCTGTGAATCGGATTGGGAGCAATTTTGCCCTCTTCACCTTTGAGATGAATCACGATACGGGTGCGGTTTTCTTTTGCACTGCTTAGCAATAAAAAGGGATGGAGAGGTTGTTCCAGGTTTAAAGCGAGTTCGGCTGAAGACGGTTCATAGATAATTAACAATTCTTCGTGGCCACTGAGGGCCTTTGCCAAGATTTGGAAATGTTCCCGGGTACTGTGGTAGAGCTGAGTGTCTTTTTCGTTGAAGATAGCGGGATCTTCAAACTGGCCTTGGCAATCGAGAATCAGGGTCAGGGCTTGCGCGCAGCCTTGGGTTTGTTCAAAATTCAGCTGGATCTGCTCCAGATAAACCCGGTCTTGGCCACCGGGCCGGGGGCGCAGAGCGTGATGTACCAACCAGGCCAGACTCTGTAGAAATTGTGCGGCACTGGTCTCTGCTGAAATCTGAAAACGCCAGCGCGAGTCGGCTGGTTCGCGGTAATTGTGCACCTGTGGGGCTATTTCACCTGAAAGCCAACGCAAAAAGAGGGCATCGCTGGCATTCAGGCTCGTATTTAGCGTTTCAATCTGCAATCCTTCCCTGCGTACTCCGGTGAGATAGGGGCGCTCTTGCTCTTGCCCTGGTGCCCGTAAGGCTGCCAATAATTGACACCAGTACAGGCTTTTACGTGGATCAAGGCTATCATAACAGAGCAATTTTAACAAAGCGGCCAAGCTCCGGGCAATAGCAGGTGATTGCTCAGAACTTTCCCAGGCCATCAAAAAGGCTTTGAGAAAGCCCGTGGGTTTTTCGGGAGCCAGAGATTCTTCCAACCAGCGCATCCAGAGCCTGAAATGGGGCACGTCGACATTTTGGATGGAATGAAACCCCCAGAATTCGCTGCCATCATTTAAGCGGATTTTTTTGCGGTCATCAAAGAGCTGGCTAAAAGATTCCCAATGGCCAATGCTAAACAGGGCCATGGCAGGGGGCAGAACCGTTTGCCTGACATTTTCGAGCAGGTTGTTTAATTGCCTTTCGAGCTGAAAGACTGTGTTGAGTTGTTTGGTAATCTTGGCATGTTGTTCACTTTGGCGTTGGTCATAGGCAATCAACTGCTGGTGCTGGCGCTGTTTTTCAATTTGCTCCATAAACAGCGTGTCGGTCAGGGCAAAATTGAGGCGGTTGACCACCGGCCACAGCAGCGCAGCACAGCGGCGAGCGACAAATGGCCAGCGCCAAGTTGCCGGGGAGGGAATCATCTGCCCACTCAGCAAAACCACCGGAAAATTGCGTAACCCTGTGTCATTTTCCCGCCGGGAAATCAGGGTATGCAGAAAAAATACCCGCGGGGCGGGATCCCCTTGGCGCAGCAATATTTCTGACAATACCCATTCAAAGAACCCCTGGTTTTGTAATTTTTTTAGCTCGATTTGCAGTTTGGGGCGTTGGATCGCTTGGCGTAGGTTTTCGAGCAGATCTTGCAGGCGCTGCGCAGGCGTTGTCTTGCTTTTGGGGTTTTCAATCAGGGCAGAAGAAACCGTTAAGAGCGGGCGGAGGGATTTGGGCAAGAGGGTATTGGCTTTGAGCCGGTAATTGTTTTCATCTTTAAAATACATTTCGCGCACGAGAAAATCGCAGAGCGCGAGAAAACGTGCGCTCGGTTGGCCACCACTTTCTGGCAACAGTTCACACATCCCCAGCAATGCCTCGGGAGTTGAAAAGGTCAGTTTTTTCGCCACCGCATTTGCCTGTTCTGGGCTGGGAAAATCCCTGCAAATTTGGGTCGGGAGCGGTTTAAATGGAACCAGGGGATCTTGCCAGTGAAACAGGGCCCAGACCAGAAAAAGCCACGAAAATTCACCGTCTTCGATGAACAGGCTTGTATAGCGCTCAGTCGGAAACCCGTCCAAAAACTGAAACTTGGAAAAGATCCGCTCTTGCCAGAGATGGTAAACACTGACCAGCGAGAGACCCCCATTTAATTTACGGAGATCTTTTTTCCATGCTTGGCTTTTGGGCATAAACATAT
The DNA here is from genome assembly GCA_051715345.1 of Candidatus Blackallbacteria bacterium. Lineage (GTDB taxonomy): Bacteria > Cyanobacteriota > Sericytochromatia > UBA7694 > UBA7694. The sequence goes on along the minus strand of JBPXJQ010000051.1, from coordinate 1,370 downwards.
GTGCCGGGATGCCGTGGGGGGAGTCTTCGAGGGCTTTTACAGGTTGAAAGGGCAGCTGTCTAGGAACCGGGGGAGGGGAGAGACAAATCCAGGCTCTGAGGCTGCCCAGGCGCAGCGAGAGGGAATCTTGTTTGCTCTCGATCCAATTGTAGACCAGGCTGCTGGGCGAAACCATGTTTTTGCGGGGCTTCTCCCATTCGCGGCGCACTTCTTGTTGGCGCATTTGCAAGCTGAACCATTCTTCCAGCAGCGCTTTAATCGGGCCATACACTTTGGCCAAACGCGGAAGCCCCGAAAGCTGTGCACAAAATTCCAGAAATTCTGGCAAAAAGGGCAACCATGCTTCTTCGAATTGGTAAAACTGGCTAAGCAGGGTGTGGGTCAGGGGCATTTCACGTAAGCGTCGACCCAGGTTTTGGTCTTCTTGTAACACCCTCAAAATGTCCGCCAAGAGATGGAAATGGGCGATTACCCCGCAGGGGCTGGGGTTAACTCCGAGGTTCAATTGCTGATGCAAACTGGAAAAAAGTTGATCCAAAGAAATTGTCGTCAGCATTTTTCGGGCAGGCAGATCGCTGATCCACGCCAAGAGCATAAATTCCTGCTGGCCTGTGGCAATCCAAGCCGCGCGCTGGTCGGGTTTAAAGGCTGCGGAGCCGTTGCCGGCCTGACAGAGCATTGCCAATAAGTGCAGACAAAACGGCGAGGTTTGCACACAAAGCGTTTCTGCCAATACCCGACAAAGCCTGCGAATTTGATCCAGCCTGCCCTGCACCAAAAGCTGTTCAGCCAAACGGGCGATTTCCCACAGCCTCAGGTTTTCCAAAGACATGCGCAAGGCGTCTGGCAACAGCACCACTTGGTCTGTGTGGTCGGCATCTGCGGGGGTTTGCCCTAGTAGAAGCGAGACCCTGAGCGCTTCTAAGCTGTGAGTGAGTTCTGAGTAAATGTGCATCTCTCGCATCTTGAGGCAGGCCTTTCGGGCAAATGTGTCAGATTCCGCTTCATCTTACCTGGATGCACCCTGGCCGTGCAAATCTGTTTTTTGCAGAAAGCACGAGAATGTATCTTCGGTTTATACATTCTCGTGCTATACCCCCTATCACAGCCATGTTCGCTGCAAAAAAGATTCACAATTTAACCCTGAATCCAGATTAAAAAGCGGCCAAATTTCACCGTTTAGGCATTGTCGATCGATTCCGCGCAATGAGTTAACAAACTTAATTTTGTATTAATAACTCCCAGCTTGACTTTGGCGGCCCTAAAAGTTATTCTAAAAGCAAGTCTTATATGCCTTTCAGGCACAGCGAACCTTGACAATTGAATCGGCGTTTAATGACGTTGGCAAGTGCGGCTCTGATACCCCATTG
>JBPXJQ010000050.1:0-2854 GCA_051715345.1 Candidatus Blackallbacteria bacterium | reverse complement strand
CCTTTTTCGCGTGGTCTTTAAAGCGGGCCCCCGGTTCGAAATTTTGGATAACGATGCCCGCGATGGCCAAGCGGTGGTGCAAATGCCATCTGAATTGCGCGAAGGCTATACCCGCGTGCGCAGCCCCCGCAGCAAAGAATTATTGCGCACGTTGACCCTCAAAGACCCGCTCTACAAACTCACCCAAGAACTCGTGCGCAACGACGAAGGCCCTGGCAGTTTTTTGGTGAATGCAAACGCGCCCCGCCCTTCGACTCCGCTCAGGGCTCACCTTAAGCCGTTGAAGCTGAGTTCGGTTTGTTCGGAAGAGCCAGATGAATACCGGCTCTGGAAGATCGAGAATCCCAATAACCAGCCTGTGCCGTATGGCTGGGAAGTCGAAGGCAGTTCCCAAAGTGGCAACGAAGTGGCCCCTGTGGGAGAGTCGTATTTTGAAACTGAGACCCAAAACGGGAATAATAAAGTAACCCTGACGGTTGAGGGCAAAAAAGAGATCAACCGGGTGAGTTTGCCCACCCAATGCCGTGATGGCGAGGAGCCAGGGGTGAGTATTTGGTGGAAATTGGGGGTGAGGCCCTTTCCGATTCCGGCCTCTTGGAATGCGGGCAGCGATTATACCTTGGAGTTTCAGCCGCAAAATATCCCCGCTTTTACCTTGCGCTGGATCAAAAGCCAGGCAGCAGCCCCAGATTTTCCGCCGGGACTGGCAGAGATTGGCCCCGCTGGCGGCAATGTCGATCTGCCCGGCGTGGCCAAACTTGCGGTTCCAGCTGGGGCTGTAGGCCAAAAGACCCTGTTTCGCATCTCCCAAGTGAGTCAGGCCATGGGCCTGCAAACCCAATGTGAATCGCGCATTTTGGCCCAAGAAAGCTGTCTGCCCGGCTTTGACTTTGCCAGTGCCCTGGTCAAACTGGAGCCGTTTAAACTGCAATTGAACACTCCCGCCAGCCTGACTTTGGCCATAGACAGTGCCCGTTTGGGCAATAACCACCCCGGCACCCTGCGCTACAAAGCCAACCAAACCAGTGGGCTTGACCCTGAGAGCTGGGTCTTTGACCCCTTGCTGGCCCCCGCTCCTGGCAGTGCTTTAAGTGCCACAACCCAAACAGCGCTCCCGGTCAAAACCCTGGCCCATGTGGCGGCATTTATGCCCGTGCTGGTGCAGCCCCAAGATGGCTTTGTGCCTGTGCAAAATGGCAATTTGCTCTTGAGTGAAAAAGAGAGCCATGTGAGCAATGCCGATGCGCAAGCCCTGTTGAATCAGCTCTCGGGGGCCTTGAGCTACTACAGTTCATTGGGATTGCCCAGCCCGGTGGGGGGCCAACACGAATGGCAATCGGGGCCTGTATTGCCTGTGACCGTGATGAAAGCCGGGGCTTTGGCTGGGGTGAGTGAGGTCTTTGGCCGCAGTTGGGTGGCAGGCCCGCCCGAAAAAGAGCATATTTTGCCTGAATCCAAATTTCTGGGCTCGAAGATAGTGTTGCGGCACTGCAGCGAAAGTGGTGAGCACTGTGGGGGTTATGCGGCCCAAGAGACGCTGGCCAAAGATGCCTTTCATTTGGTGCAGCAGAGCTATTACCGCGATGCCGCTGGGCATAACGAAAACTTGAATTATGCCAAATATATTCAAGGCTTAGAGACGCCTGCAGATGTTCCCAATTATGAAGATCGCTGGTTTGTGTTGGGGATTGCGCAAGTCATGGGAACCCTGTATACAAAACAAACTCTGACACCAACTCAATTGCAAGAAGCACCCGTCTTTCGCAAAACCCAAGAAAGCCTGAGCAATCTTTATCACAGCGTGTTTAAAACGGGAGAGATGAGCGCTTTGTTGCCTCCCCGCCCAGCAGACCTCCCTGTGGATCCTGATGATGTAGAGGCCGAAACGCAAACAGGCACATTTCCTTCATACAAACGGGATTTTGCCACTGCTTTTTTCAGTCATTTGGCCTTGAATCCTGCTTATGGTCCGACAACGCTGGTGGAATTGGTGAAAAAGAGAGGGGCCTTGCTTACTTCACCAGATACAAATTCCTTATTGAGTCCTTCTCTCAAGGCTTTTCAGCAAACACTTCCTCTCTCTGATGCCTATTTGGCTTTTGCCCGAGATGTTTTATTCAAGCGGCAACTCAATTTTTTCCCGGCGCTGCCCTGGCAGGATGATCTCGATGACATTTCAGCAGATACTCTGAACTTCAATACAGCTATCCTCACAAAGGAACACACAGCAGATCAGCCCCTGCTGATACCCCTTGAATTGGGGCCCTTGGCCACAGAACACTACCGCGTTCTGGCCGACAGCAGCTTACCAGGCAATAAAACCATTGCCCTACGCTTTAAAACCAATGGCAGTCAGGCATTCTTAAAAGCAGCTTGGCTCAAAGCACACACCGCAGAAGATGCCAGTCAGAATCTGTTCTTAAGTGAATTTCAAGAAGTTACTCTTCAAGAGCAAGAAATTCAAGGCTTTGGCTCTGCTGAGCAGCTGAACAGTCTTGTTCTTAGCCTTTCTAATACCTTCAGCCAGAACAAAAATGTGGAACAGGCCACTCTCAGAGGGGAGCTTGAAATTTATTACAAACCTATTCAAGGAGAACCCCAGTGGCAAGCTCCGTTACCCTCCAATTTTACCGTGGGAGAAGCAGCTCCCTTGCTGCACAATGGTTTGCTCTATCTTGTTGGGCCCGGCGGTCAGATTGTGGCGCAAAAAACCGATTCTGGCCAGACTGAATGGCAGCGCAGTTTGCCTACACCTTTAAGTGCCAGCCCTGCTTTGGGCCCCGATGGCTCTTTGTATGTAGGCGGGGTCAATGGTACTTTTTATGCCATGAATCCCGATTGCAGCAGATCGGGA
>JBPXJQ010000049.1:0-120036 GCA_051715345.1 Candidatus Blackallbacteria bacterium | reverse complement strand
GATCTGCCTCCAGCCGGTGGTGGCGGGGCTCCAGCAGGCACTGCTGTGCAAGTGACGGCATTGAGTGTTGCCCAAGGCAGCGTGACTGAGTCCGTGACTCTGACTGTCAGCGGATTTAACCCCCAAACCAGTGCAGCCACTGTCACCTTTACAGGGGGAGTTCAAGCCACAATCACAGCAACCACAGCCAATAGCGTGACGGTCACAATTCCCCAAGGAGCCACAACAGGTGCGATTGCTGTGTCTTCAGCAGAAGGAACAGCCAATTCAACCACTTTTACGATTGTGCCCAAAGACAATGTAACGGGTGTGGTTATTTTCCAATAGTTTTGTCGTCTTGTTTGTCTTGGGCCTGTTCGCCCAAGGCTTTGGCAACCACATCTTGTTGGGCATATCCGAGGCGAACCAATAAGGTGCCCAGACCTGTCTTTTTGTCTTTATTTTCTCTTTGCAGGGTCAGGGCATGTAATAATTGCCACTCTTGAATAACCCCTGCATTGATCAAACGTTCTCCCAATTTAGGCACATTGGGCGGAAGCGGTTCAAAATAGGGAGCTGCAGCCCCAGACAATTGGATGCTTAAAGCCCGAGACAATTTGTCTTGGGCCACATAACCCAGTTCCAGTAGTAGGCTCCCCAATCGTTTACCCTGGTTGGTGGGCTCTTTTTGGGCCAAGAGGGCATGGGTCAATTGCCATTCTTCAAGCAGATGTTCTTCGAGCATGATTTGCCCCAACTTTTTGGGGCTTTTCAGATTAAACATCGCCTCAAATTCGTTCGAGACGGCAGGCGCTGCGAAGGTATTCTCAACATTGGTGTACGTATTGGGAGCAGAAAGTTCGGGTTTTAAAGCCTGTATATCTGCTTCGGAGGCATACTCAAAAGAAATCAAAATTTCTTCCAGGCTCATCATTTGCGAGGAGGGCAAACGACACTGATACGCCAAAACTTCCGTGAGTTGCTCGTGGGTCAATTTGCCCTGCTTAATTAAAAGCGTTCCGAGTATTTCAGATTCGGCCATGAAAAAAAACCTTTCACCAGATTACCTATGTGTATATCATCATACCTGTGAGCCAAGCAATTGACTATATTGGATTGACAATCTGAGCTTAATCAGAAGAAAATAAGTAAATGAATGATTTGACTCAACTTAGAGAATATCTTTCTCACTATCCCTCTTTGGTCATTGTTCTGACAACAGCTTTGATTTTCCTTTTGGGCACAGTTGCCCAAATCCTTTCAGACAAAACATCCTTACCTGCGATTATTTTTCTGTTGCTCTTTGGCAGCTTGTTGGGCAAACAGGGTCTCAACTGGATCAACCCCGATGTTTACAGTTCGGTAGGCATTCGCGCGATTATCGCTGTGGCTGTTGCCATTGTGGTTTTTGAAGGGGGGTTGATGATTGATTTTAATCATCTGCGCCACCATTTGGTCAGTGTTCTGGGTCTGATCACGCTCAATGTCCTGATCACCATCTTGGCCATGGCGTGGGTGACGAGCCAATTATTGGGCATCGAATGGCGCATCGCTCTGATGTATGCCGGTTTGGTTTCAGTGACGGGCCCGACCGTGATCGCGCCGATTTTGCGCCGCATTCATGTCAGCCAAAAAGTCAAAACGATACTTGAAACCGAAGCGGTGTTGGTAGACGCGGTGGGCGTGATTGCCGCTGTCAGCATTTTTAACTATATAATTGCAGGCGCCAGTCATGGTCCCGACGCGGGTTTAATGCCGATTATAAAAAACATGTTGCTCAGCTTGGTCTTGGGTGCGGCCACGGGTTCCTTTTGTGCTTGGTTGGCCCGTCGGACGGCAATCCTATTTAGCCCCATGCGGGGCGAAGTCGTGCGCATGTTGGTTTTGGGCACAACCGTTTCTGCTTATATGCTCGGAGAATTGGTCTCACATGAAAGCGGGATTGCTTCTGTGGCTGTGGCAGGCATGATTATTGGCAACACCCCTTTTCCCCATAAAAGCTCAATCAAAGAGTTTAAAGGGGATCTGACGCTCTTATCAATCACAGTTGTTTTTCTGTTGCTTTCGGCCAGCTTGGACCTCAATTTATTGAAAAAAATTGGTTTACCAGGGGCTCTCTGTGTTTTGATTCTGATGTGGGTGGTGCGGCCTGTGGGGGTTCTGCTCTCCACCGCCTTTGAAAAGATCAGCTGGCGAGAGCGGGTTTTTATTTCCTGGTTGGGTCCACGGGGGATTGTGGCGGCCTCTGCAGCCACTTTTTTTAGTTTGGAAATGGATGCCTATGGGATTGAAGGCAGCGGAATTATTCGCGGCATGGTCTTTATGACCGTCTTGATAACGGTAATTATTGAAGGAGCAGGTGCAAAGTATATGGCTTCAATCTTGGATATCGCGCCATCGAGTGTCTTGATTGTGGGCGGCGGTGTGGTAGGTAAAAAGTTAATAGAGCAGCTCAAAGCGACCCAAAAAGATGGGATTATTTTGATTGAAAATGATCCCAAACGAATGGAGTCGCTGAAAAAGCTCAGCGCAGAGGGAGTCTATCTGATTTCAGCTGACGCCCGTGAAGAAAAAATATACAGAGATTCACTCCATCAGCTCAAAAACATTACAACCTTGATTACAACGTCTGAAGACGATTGGCTGAATTTGCGTGTTTGTCAGATCGTCAAAAAGATCAATCCAGAAGTGCGACTGATTTCGGTCATCAACGATCTCAAAGGCCGAGAGGTCTTTGAAAACCTGGGCATTCAAGCCATTCACATGCGAGAAGCCGCTGCGACCGTGATTTATGTGCTGATGAAATCGCCTTCTGCAGAGGCTTTGCCACTTTAGAGGGGGGCAACACGCTTACATCACGTCCAGCGAGCGCAGGTAGCGGCGAAAACCGTGCATCACCCAGAGGTGCATCAGGGCCTGGGTCCAGTTATAGATAAACCAAGGCAAACTGGGGGAAAAATCGTGAATAGCAGCAATCACGTAATTTTGCCCCAAAACCTCACGAAACTCCAGCCGGCCGCGCAGGCGGGTTTTGCGACTGGCCAAAAGACCCCCGGTGATATAAAAAAGCGTGCGGTGTAAATTGCTGCGCTCGACCGAAAATTTGAGCACGAGCAGCGGCGAACGAATTCCCTTGAGATAAAAACGGCAGGTGCGCTGACTATCGACATCAACCCGCACAAAGGGATGCAAAAAACGCGGCAGCCAGAGCGTGTATTTTTCGGCGATCCAGAGCGCGTTTTTGCCAGCAGGCAAAGGCAGACGTTGGACCGAACGCACAATTTTTTCCGATTCGGGATAAATATTGTCAGAGAATTGCAGACTTTCTGTGTATCGGGTTCGTTTGGGCCGTCTGATGCTGGGCGTTTGCGTCTGGGCCAAGAGGGCCTTTTCAACCGCTTCAGCAAAGCCCATTCCGTCAATGTCCAAGAGCGTTTGTAATTCCAGTGAATGCGCCACCATCGGGTACTTGAGGCTTTCCACCAGTGGATTCACCAATTCGGGTGGGGCACTGGCAATTAAACTGACCCAAAAACGCGAGATCTTGACAGGCATCCAGGGCATCGGCAGAATCAGGCGTTTGAGTTGCATCACCTGGGCAGTGACTTTCATCAGATCGAGATAGCTGAGGATATCTGGCCCACCCACATCAAAGAAACGCCAAAACAATTCTTTTTGGCCCAGCGTTTTGACCAAAATGGAGATCACGTCATCAAGCGCAATCGGTTGGGTTTGGGTCAAGGTCCAAGGCGGGCAAAGCATGATCGGCAGACGTTTGACCAGCTTTTCGATAATTTGAAACGAAGACCCACGGGGCCCCACAATGATCGAGGCCCGAATCGAAGTCACGGGCACGCGGTAATCCGCCAGGGTTTGTTCGACTTCTAGGCGACTGCGCAAGTGAGAAGAGAGGTCGCCAAATTCAGGAATAATCCCACCGAGGTAGACAATATGAGCAACCCCCGTCTGTTGACAGGCGCGGGCAAAATTATCTGCCAGAATCAGGTCCATATCGGCAAAATGGCCCTGGCTCAAGTGGGCCGAAGGCAACATTGAATGCACCAGATAAAAAGCATAATCGGCGCCTTGCAGCCCCATTTCGGCTTGGAGCAGTGAGAATAAATCACAATAGCGCCACTCCACCCCAGGCGAATCTGCTTGGGGCGACCGGCTGAGGGCAATCACATCGTAATGGGGCAAAAGGGCCTGAATCAGGCATGAGCCAATATAGCCGCTGGCTCCCGCTACGGCGACTTTGGCGCGCACGCGTTAGGCCTCCAAAGGGTTGGCAGGTGCCGGTCTTAAGAGCTTTTCCGAAGCCAAATCAGGGCTGAGGGTTCCGTTTGCACGCATCAGACGGGCATGATGCAGGGCCCAATAAACCGTGGGGAAAGCCAATTCTGACCAGGGAATATCTTGCCAGGCAAAAATTTCAGCTTCCAGGCTCTCTTCTCCGGGCATCAGATCAGGGGTTGTCATTTCAGCCAAATAGAGCAATTGCACCTGAGAGAGATGGGGCAAATTATAAACAGCCAAAAGTGAGCGGATTTGCATGCGCGCCCCGGACTCTTCATGGGCCTCGCGCAGGGCGCCTTCTTCGGTGCTTTCGTTGAGTTCGAGATAGCCTGCTGGAATGGTCCAAAATCCACTGCGGGGCTCAATGGCCCGCCGACAGAGCAAATAGCCCTCCTGATAATAAGCGACACAGCCCACAACCACATTGGGGTTTTGGTAATGCACCCGTGCACAGGCCGAGCAAACAGGCCGTTTGCGGTTATCTCCAACCGGAATCAGCTCTTGGATCGGCCCTCCACAGGCTGGACAGAATTGAATGGCAGGCATCGCAGGCTCCTTCAGGAATACTCAGATTATGCCATTTTCTGGTTGCGCATTTCAAGCATGGGGCAAGTTTAGTCGGGGTTGGAGAACATGCCGGCCAAAATTTCAAGGCTGCCAAAAATAGCTTCATGGCTGGGACCAAAATCCACCAAACAGGCAATTTCGCTGACCCCTGCCGCTTTGAGCGCTTGCAATAAAGGAGCCACGCTTTCGGGCGTCCCCATCAGCGACCGGCTGGAAAAATAGCGTTCGAAGGCAAAATCCAAGAGGGTCTCGGTGTCTTCGGCCGAAAAAGCCTCGGGGTTCAGTTCAAGCCCCGCACTTTGGCTCAGTTTGCCCAAGAGGTGTAAGGTGCTGCGCAAATAGTCTTTTAAGGGCGTTGCCACCTGAGTGCGAACGGCTTCGAGATCCTGGCCCAAAAAAGTATGCAAAAATACACAGACCTGAAACTGCGCGGGATCATGCCCCGCCTCTGACAGCGCTTGGCGGTAGAGCTTGAGTTTATCGCTCAGTTCTGCGACGTCTTGATCCAAAAGACAGGTCAAAAGATGGGCACCCACAGACCCAATCTTTTGATAGGATTCGGGATTGCCAATTGCGGTGATCCAAACGGGCAGCTCTGCTTGCAAAGGGCGTGGGTGGGTCTGAATGGCGATGGTACTCCCACTGCCTTCACGCCGTTCCAAGCTCTCACCGCGCCAAAGAGCCCTCACTGCTTCGATATGTTTGTACATGTGCGCGTGGCGATCAGCATAAAGTTCTGGCGCCAGAGCAAAATCATGGCTGTGCCAGCCAGTGGCAAACGACAATTCCACTCGCCCCCCACTGAGATGATCCACCACAGCCCAATCTTCGCTGACGCGAATCGGGTTGTGCAGGGGCAAGACAACGCTGCCAGCCCGCAACTTCATATTTTTTGTCTCACGGGCCAGAGCGGCTGCCAGCACCGCTGGGCTGGGAAAAAATCCCCCCAGCGAGTCAAAATGCCGTTCGGGGGTCCAAATACCCGCATAACCCCATTGTTCTGCCTGTTTGGCAATCTGAATCAGGCTTTCATAGCCCTGGGCCTGGGCATAATCGGCTTTGCCAAAGAAAAACAGGCTGAATTTGATTTTTTTTTCTTGCTGCTGCAGATGGGTGACTAACTCATCGCGCATTTCGCGGATACCCTTTTGCAAATCGGGAGATAAAGCACCTCGGGGGGCACGGACATGTAATTCGCCGCCCTGAAGACTCAGGTTGATTTCAGCTGCTTGCAGAGCCTGCAGGAGTTCAGGCAGCAACCACACCTTCGGCCTCCAAATAATTCAATAGCCGGGTAATGCTGGGATATTCAAAGACCAAAGTGGGGTCCAATTCCAACCCCCATGTGTCTTCCATTTCGCCTGTCAGGGAAATAATCACTGTAGAATCCAGCCCCAAAGCGGCAAAGGGCTGTTCAGGGTCAATCTCTGAGACCGGCCTTTCGGCGAGTTCAGCGATTTCGCTCAAAAACCAGTTTTCCAGCTCGCTGCGCTTGGGTTTTAACGTTTTTTCCATTTTTTTAGTTTTCCTTTGAGATACGCACTCTGGCATAATTTGCGTTGAATTTTTCCACTGGAAGTCTTGGGCAAAGCACCTGACTCAACCAAAACCAACTCATCGAGGTGCAAACCTTCTGCTTCAGCCAGGGCATTGCGGGCAATTTTTTCGAGTTCAGAGACAGATAACAGGCACTCATTGCGCACTTCTTGGACCAGAATCAGCTTTTCGGGAGATTCTCCCAACGAAAAGGCCGCCCCGCAGCCGGTGCGGAAGTTGGGATTGGCCTTTTGCACAGCCTGTTCGATCACCGGGGGAGAGTGATTTTGGCCCTGCAAGATAATCAGTTCTTTGCGCCGCCCCGTGATAAACAAATCTCCTTCAAAGATAAAACCCAGATCGCCACTGCGCAGCCATTTTCCAGCTTCGGGTTCAGCTGCGATTTCGGCAGCAAAAGTCATTTGCGTCTCTTCGGGCTGTCGCCAATAGCCCTGGCCGACGCTGCCCCCCTGAATCCAGATTTCACCCACTTGCTTGGGTCCCAGGCGTTGACAACTCTCAGGATCGACGATACAAATGTGGGTATCTGCCCAGCTTTGCCCCAAACCGACCATCACACGCCCATCTGGGCTGGGCAGAACCTGGTGTTGGCTCAGGGCTTCGCGGTCAAAACTGCGCACAACGGGGGAGTTCAAGGGTTTTCCGCCTGTCACGAATACAGCCGTTTCCGCCATGCCATAGGCATTGTAATAAGCTGTAGAGTTAAAACCACAGGGAGCAAAGCGTTCGGCGAAGCGCTCCAGGGTCTCGGGATTGATAGCTTCAGCGCCATTGAGAGAAATGCGCCAATGACTGAGGTCTAATCCCGCCAATTGTTCTTCGGAAATCTTTTTCAGGCACATACCAAAAGCAAAATTGGGAGCACAGCTGATTGTGCCCTGGGTTTCACTCAGAGCCATCAGCCAACGCTTGGGCTTTTGCAAAAAATACAGCGGTGAAAACGTTGTGGAACGGGCGTTGATAAAACGCGGAAAGACAATGCCTGCCATCAGGCCCATATCGTGATAAAGCGGCAGCCAAGAGACAATATGTTCCCTGACAGCAGGCATGGTTTGCCAAGGTGCAACCAGTGAGAGCAAATTAGCGTAGACATTGCCATGGCTCAACATCACCCCCCGCGGAGTGCCCGTTGAACCTGAGGTGTATTGCAAAAGAGCCAGGTCATTTTCGCTGGGCAAAGCAGGCCCTTGGCCCTGTGGGACTTCAGCGGCCAGATCTTCCAGGGCATGCCAATGCATGCGCCGCAGGCTGCCCACCAGCCACTTGACCCATTTTGAGAGTTTGAGCAGGGGTGAAGAAGTCAAGACCGCAACCGCTTGGGCGTCCTCGGCTATCCCCAGAAAACGTGTACGGGTGCGCGGGTCTGCAGGCGGAAAGGTGGGGATGGCCACCATGCCCGCACGCAGGCAGGCCCAAAAGGCCAAAGGAAATTCAAGTCCGGGCTCAAACAAAAGCAAAATACGGCTCTGGGGTGGGTAGCGCTTGGCCAAACCAGCAGCCACTGCCTCAACCTGTTTTAAAACCTCTGCCCCACTCAGTTGCAAACGCTTATCGGGGTTTTCATGCCATTGCGCATAGACAATTTCTTCGCCATTTTTGGCGGGGTCTAAACAGGAGACAAGCAATTGCGACATCCAAAACTCCCGGGGCTCAATAAGTCAGAATAGGGTATTTTAGCGCATGCGGGCCCAAAACCTAAGTCCCAAAACCGAACCCTACTCGTGGTCGAGAGAACAGGGTGGTATACTGAACGCACTGAACGCAAAGACACAAGAAAAAGAGGGAACCGTTTCCATGTCGCAAGATCTACCGAATATGCTCTCTCCTCAGAAATTAGACGCCACGGCCGCCTATTTTCGCCAGCTGATGAGTGAAAACATGTTGAGAGACATGGTGATGGAAAAATACCTGCCTGCGGTTCGCAGTGTCTTTGACAATCTAGAATTGCGCCAGATTCACGATCAGATCGTGCAAGAAGTGGTGCAAGAGTGCAAAGACAAGAAAAAACCCTACTGTATCAAACACTTCCGCAACCAACGCACAAAATCGAGTGTGCCAGGTGATGATTCCATCATCGAAGGTGTTTACCTTGAAGTGGCCAACCCGATCACCAATAAAAATCTGGTTATTCCAATGGAAATCGTGCACGGCATTGTCAATCACAGAATGCCGGGCTTCCGCGAAATTATGCGCAATTTGGGTGACAGCCCGCTGGGACACACGGACCAGTATTTGGAGATCAAAAACTTCATGAAGGTTGTTGAGCCTTTGGGTATGCCCGACCAAGTGGGCAACGAACTCGAAGCCCTGCGCCCAGATATTGAAGAAATTGTTGACAGCCGATTCCGCTCGATGACCGCTGAAGCCAAAGAGCTGGATCAGAGTGGCTTTCAACAAGATGAATACGAACGCGAACGGAATATCCCTTCACTGTTTAATATTCTTAAAGCCATGGTGCAATGGGGCGCAGACGATATCCATATCAAAGCGGCCTGCCGTCCGCTGGGGGTTTTGCGGGGTGATGTTGTGCCCCACCCCGAGTTTCTGACCTTTTTAGAACCCGAAGACACCCAGCACTATGCTTTCCGCGCCCTGAGCGAAGAGCAAATTATGCAATTTGAAGAGACCCGCGAAATGGACACCTCGTTTTCTGTGCCGGGTGTGGCCCGTTTCCGCTGTAATGTCTATTGGGCCCAGGGCACAGTGGGAATGGTTCTGCGTTTGATTCCCAACGATCCTTTGCCCACCCACGTCTTGATCATTCCTCAAATTCTCAAGAAATTGGTTTTTGAGCGTTTGGGTCTGGTACTGGTAACCGGTCAAACCGGTTCGGGCAAAACCACCACGTTGGCCTCAATCATTGAGTTTGCCAACCAGAATCGCCAAAGTCACGTGTTGACCCTGGAAAACCCGGTGGAATATGTTTACACCAATAAAAACTCAGTCTTTACCCAACGCGCGGTTGAGATCGACTCCCTCAGCTTCCCGATGGGCATGCGTGCTGGCTTGCGTCAAAAGCCGGATATCATTCTGATCGGGGAAATGCGCGACCAAGACACGATTATCGCGGGTCTCAAAGCAGCAGAAACCGGTCACTTGGTTTTGAGCACCTTGCACACCAACGATGCGGTCCAAACCATCAACCGTATTATCAACACCTTCCCGCCCCACGAGCAGGAGCAGGTGCGATTGCAGCTCTCAGAGACAATCCGCGCCTCAATCTCACAACGTCTGCTCAAGCGCTGGGATCGGCCAGGCCGCGTCTGCTCAATCGAGATTTTGTTGATTACCCCCAATGCCCGTGGCGACAACTCCCGCGACTATATTCGTCGCAATGAAATCAATGAGCTGTATAAGGTCATTGAAACCAGCCCTTACGACGGTATGCAATCGGGAAATATGTCGCTGTTTGAATTCTATGATAATTGTGTGATCAGCGGTTCAGACGCCTTGGCCCTGTCTGACAACCCTGAGCAAATGAGCCAATGGATCCGACGCGTCGCAGGCAAAGGCATTTCCTGATTCAGGGCATCAATGCCCTGATCCTGGCTTGGGTGCTGGTGCTGGCGGCTTTGCCCGCCAGCGCTAAGGTGTTGCTCAAAACCACACTTTCACCCAACCCGGCCCAAGTGGGTGAACAGGTGCATTTGCGCATAGACCGGATTGAGGATATGTCTGCTACTCAGACCACGATGCAAACCCCCAACCCGGAGTTCCCCATCATTCCGGGTTTAAGCTTGCTCTCAAGCCAAGTGGGCCAGAATATCTCAACCCAGAACAATCAGGTGCGGGTTTTGTTGCGCTACCACTTTATTTTGGTCGCCACACAAACAGGAAATTTCCCAATTCCCCCTTTGAGCATGGGTTATGATCAAGACAAAGTCTTGCTTTCAGATGAATTGACCCTCAAGGTTCAACCGCCACCCGGTCAAGGCGGGGGGAATTGGTTTTGGGTTGTGCTGTTTGGGATCTTGCCCTTGCTCGGTGTCGGCCTTTGGCTTTTGCGCCGAAAATCCAGCCCAAAAGTCAAGAATCAAGACAGACAGGGACACAATCAGGCACAAAGATCTCAACCGCTCGAAAAGGTCAGCGTCACGCTTGAGACAAGTCCACCGGCAGCTTCAGCCATGAAAGCAAATCCAATTTTGCCCGTACCCGACTCGCTCGAAGCCTTGCGGAATGCGTTTCGGCTTGAATTGGGAAAGCGCTTCGACACATTGCCCAGCGGGCTGACCAGCCAAGAAATCGTCAATTGGCTGAAAGCACAGGGCATCGCGGATGCCCACTTGGATGAGTTGGAAATTTATTTGCACCATTGTGATCATCTGCGCTTTCAGCCCCAAGGGGTAGAACTTGATGAACTGGCCCTTTTACACCAACAGGCCGAACAGATTTTAAAGCAATTGAAGCGTTGATTTCTTGCCGCTTTTGATAAATTTCCAAACTGTCACTTCAATTGTGTCGTTTGCTATATTCGCAGATCTCCAACTATGTTATGCTGGGTTCGCAGCAGCGGAATGACCCCTTTTCAGTTATAGCTTGACCCGGAAACAGAATGCAGGAACCACTAAATTGCACCACAGCGGGATGGATGATCAAAGATTATTCCATCTTGGCCGAATTGCCTGCCCGTTCAGGCAGTCGCCTCTTTTTGGGGCGTGACACCCATGGTTTAAAAGTCCATCTCAAGCTCTTTCAGCCGGATTCCCGCACCAATCTGAGTTTCGAAGAACAATTGCTGCGCTTTCGCCGCGAATGTGAAATTCACCATTTTCTCAACCATCCCCGAATTGTTCCCGCCTTGGATGTTTTTGATCTGGATGGTTATCCCTGTCTGGTAACGGAATACAAACCCTTCCCCAGTCTTGAAACCCTGCTGCAGAGCCAACACGCTCTTTCCCTGCTCGAAACCCTGATTCTGATTCAACAACTCTGTCAGGCCTTGCACTATTTACATGATCAGGGTGTGATTCACAGAGATATCAAACCCGAAAACATTCTGATCAATGATCAAAAACAGATTTTTCTGACGGATTTTGGCTGTGCCCGTCAGGTATTTGCCCCAAGCTTAACCCAAACCCGCATGTTGCAAGGTTCTTTGGCGTATATGTCGCCCGAACAAATCATGGGGGATGCCGATTTGGACTACCGCACCGACCTCTTTTCGACGGGGGTGGTCTTTTACCGACTATTGACTGGCCAATTGCCCTTTGAAGGCGATGAACTCAATGACTTGGTTCAAAACCTGCTCACCCAGTCTCCACCCCGCATTCGCAGTGCCAATCCCTGGGTTCCGCCCTGTTTAGAAGAATTGGTTTATCACAGCTTACAAAAAGACCGAGATTACCGTATTCCCACAGCCCGCAAACTGGCTCAAGAAATTGAAAAACTGCTTGAAAATGCCGATATTTATTATGCCGAAGGCTGCTTGCGCCTGGAAAAATACCAAGAGGCGGATGCCGGTCGCGAGTACTGTCTGCTGGCTTTGCAAAAAAATGGTTACCATCTGCCATCACTCAAAATGCTCGGGCAAATTTATCAAGAGCAGGCCCAGTGGGCCCGTGCACGGCGTTGTTATGAACGGATTCTTGAATTGCAAGATCGCGATCCTGCCGTTTATTTTGCCCTCTGTAAAATCGAAAAGGCCGAAGGTTTTATTGAAGCGGCTTTTTCCTTGGTCGAGCAGGCCCACCAACTCGACCCAAATAATTTGCTCTATCCCTTTGAAATGGGCTGTTTATTGCAATTGCTCAATCGGCGTTACGAGGCTTTGGCGCAGTTTCAAAACCTGATTCAGCTCGACCAGACCTGGGAACCGCCTTTTACTGAAGCAGGCAATCTCTATTATCTCGAAGGGCAAAAAGAAGCGGCACTCGACCATTACCGCAAGGCTTATGAACTTCAGCCCCAGGCCTTTGACACGGTTTATCACCTGGCTTCGCTTTACCATGAGCTGGGTTATTATCACGAAGCCCTGCGGCTCTATCAGCAACTCAACAAGGATTTTCCAACCTCTTTCGAAACCCGCCACAATCTGGCCAATCTCTATTACCATTTAGGTGAACTGGCCCAGGCCCGGCATTTACTTGAAGCGCTCTTGAACGAAATAAATTGGGTTCATGCACCCGAATGGGAAATCAGCTACCGACTCTTGGGTTTTGTCTATGGCCGCTTGAATCTGCAAGCACCTTCGATTGAGATGTATAAACACGCCATTTTGTGTAAACCAGAGCAAATGGATGCCTATCTCTATCTGGCTTTTGCCTATCGCGAGGCCTTGCGACTCGAAGAGGCGATCAAAACCCTGATGTATATTTCTCAATTGCCCGTGGGAAGCGGAGAAGCCGTGGTCTATTTTTTGATGGCCAGAGGTTTTTACGAGCAAGGCAAAGAAATAGAAGCACAACAGGCCTTGGAGCAATGTCTGAGTTGCACAACGACCCTGACCACAGCGATGGAACAGCAGGTTTTGCAAGATCTGCAATTCCTCAAAGGCCATCTCAGCAGCGAGCGAAAAAGGATCCGTCCACGTCCAAATGTCTCAAACCCGCCGATACAGGCCGAACCCAATCTCACAAGCAAAAAGACCATCCTGCTCTTTGCCAAACCCATCAGCAAACGCAAAAGTGCAGTCTAGATCCTTGAAACTTCTCTTCCGTTTTTTTTCGCTCGGGTTGATCTTGGGGCTGCTTTCGGGCTGCCCTGACTCTGCGGACGGTCTAAAAGTGGCTGTAGCCGTTCCCTTAACCGGGCCACACTCCCAACAAGGACAAAGCATTGTCAATGGCGTATTACTGGCCGTCGAAGAATTGAACCAAGCAGGTGGCATTGATGGGCGCTCCATCTCCATGAGCATTCGCGACGATCAGGGGCTTTTAGAACAGGCCCAAAAAATAGCCGGAGAGTTAATCAGCGAGAGACCAGCAGCTGTTTTTGTCGCTTTAGAACCCGAAATCAGCCGGGTTGTGGTACCGCTTTATACCCAAGAAAAGATCATGGTACTCAGTCCCAGCAGTCCTTTGATGAGTGATCCCGCTTCTGCCAATTTGACCCGTCAGAACTTGGCCAATCCCTCACAAGAGGCCCAACGCTTGGTGCAATTTATGATTGATTCGGGTTATCGCCGCCTGGCATTGGTCCATGATGCAGGGCTCTATGGACAGACCTTGCGCAAAGAAGTGAGGCGTCACTTGCGTTTTCAGGGGCTGGAGCCCGTTTGGGAAAATCGCACAAGTGCGGAACCTGTAGCAGAAAACCTGGATGCCCTCTTGGCTGCAGGCAGTGAAGGCATTATCTATTGTGGCAACTATCCCCTGGCAGCCCAATGGGCTGAGGTACTTTCCAATCAAAAGCTCAAATTGGTCTTGGCCGGCCCCCAAGAATTATTCAACCGCGAATTTGTCAGACAGGCCGGAAAAAGCAATGTCAGCAACGTGGTCGCCCTCTATCCGCGCGTGGATTACCCCGTCGAATTTTGGGATCGCTACAAACGCAAATTTGGCGATCCATCGACCCGAGCCATTCTGGCCTATCTCAGCACCAAAGCCCTGTTTCAGGCCTATCAGGCAGAAGAAACGCGCGCCTTGCCGAAAATACTCAAACGTTTGAGTCTGCCCTCCAAGTTTGCCTATTTACACGCCCCCCAGGCAAAATTGCCCGAAGATTACCTGCATCTCTGGCAAGCCAATCAACAGGGCCAATTTCAGGAGATGGCAGAAATTCCCGCACAACGCTGGCGTAAATCGGGGATTTGGCTGGGGGAATCCGGGCGCAAAGTTTCATCAAAACGGCCCCGCTGAAACCTTTTTGGCATAAATTGCGTCTTCCGACTGTGCATCCGCGCTCAGCAACGATACAATTGAAAAAAAACGAGGTATGACTATTTTTATGCAATTCAAGAAATCGCTGGCCCTCCTGGCCCTGATGACCACTGCTCTTGTGGCCTGCGGCCCGAGTGCCCCTCTGACACAAACATCCACAGGCAAAACCGTTGAAGGAGACAAGGCCATTGCTGGCAAAGTAACCGGCAGCAAAGTCGGATCCAGTACCAAAATTGCTGTCTTTGGCGCTTTTAGCAATATTTCTGGCAATAAAATTGACGCTGAAAACCAAACCATCGAAAATGATATTACCCTGGTTGTGGCTCCCGTCAAAGATGGCGCTTATAATTTTGCTCTGCCCAAAGCCCCGCAAAAAGCCCAGGGTGCCATTTTAAAGATCTTTGCCTTTAACGATACCAATGGCAACAGCGTCTACGATGATTCCGAACTCAAATCCAAAGAGGCCACCATGACCTTTGCTGTGGGCATTGGTTATACTGGCGCTGAAGATGCTGATGGGAATAAAGTTGTGATTGATCCGCTGTCATCGTTTAAAGATTTTAACTTTAAACTTGACTAAGAAAGTTTAAACTAAGCGCCTTTGCTTATGGGCAAAGGCGCTTTTTTATTGGCCCGAAGCGTGACGAGTCATGTACTGACACGGCGGGCCCCTTGGTAATAGCGGGTAAAATAAGGGGAGTCGAGCCGGTCGTAAGAAACCACTCTTCCGGTGCGGGGAGCGTGTATAAACTGGGCCTCTCCGGCATAAATGCCAACATGGTCGACCCCTTTGCCTGAGATATTAAAAAAGACCAGATCCCCAGGTTGTAATTCGGCTTTGCTCACAAATTGGCCTTGCAAAAACTGCTCATTGGCCAAGCGGGTCAGGGCCACACCCCGCAGAGAGAAGACATATTGCACCAATCCAGAGCAATCAAAACCCTCTTGTGGGGTCTCTCCCCCAAATTTATAAGGCACCCCTAAATACTGGCGCGCCAACTCTATCACCTGGGCATCCCGGCTCAAGCCCGTTGGCCACTCAAACAATCCCTGCGGCATTTGATCGCCCGGTTTGACAGGCAATTCCAAGATCTGAGCGCCAGCATTTAAGGCAGGGGGCTCTACACGCCATTGCTTGTTCAGACTTGTCTTGCTCGTTTTGGGGGCCGGAGGTGTCGAGACTTGTTTGGCTGGGACGGATTTTTTCTGGGCTTTGGCTTGGTAAAAAAGCTGCGGCTTGGGTTCATCCCAGGCCTGAGAAGCTGGTTGTAGAGCTGTTTTACAACCAGTCAGTGCAAAAAATGAGACTGTCAAACCCAGAGAAATACGCTTCATAGTCCTATTGTGTCTCTTTTGAGTGCAGTACAGGTGTGATCAGCGTAACAAAATATAATGCAGTCTATAAAATTTTATGCTTAAATTGTAATTGACCTAAATCAAGTTTTGGCTTCACGCATATCAAGGGAAAGCCCGCTTTTCAGTGCGAAAATGATGATGAGACACTTTATCAATACAAATACCAAATATATCTGGTATTTGGGTTATTGAAATCGAAACACTGACAATATCAATCTACAGAGACAGAGGCAATGATCATGAGTCACGATTTAGAAAAAGCCGTAGAGATTTCTCCAGATATCTTTTGGGTAAGTCAAAGAGATCCCAATAGTTTATTGCAGATCAACGTTTTTTTACGCCGTTTTCGCGCCAATGGCAAAGCGATCAATTTTTTGATTGATCCAGGCCCCTCCGAGTTTTTTCCCACCATTTCTCGCAAAGTGGGCTCGATTATCAACGATATCACCCAAGTGCAGATGTACTCAATCAACCACCAAGACCCTGATGTGGGAATGAATTCAACCTTTATTAGCAAAATGAATCCCCGCTCTCTTTGTCTTTGTACTGAAGATACCTGGCGTTTGATCCGCTTTTTTGAAATTCCCTCCAAGACCTATAAAAATATTCATTCATTTGACCAGCGCCGGGTCACTTTGGCGACGGACAAATCCCATGTGCTCGACTTTGTGCCCACCCCTTATGCACACTTTGTCGGGGCCTTTGCGATCTATGATCGCCAGTCTCGGGTCTTGTTTACGGGCGACGTCTTTGGTGGACTCAATCCCCCAGGTGATTTGGGGCTTTTTGCGGGAGAGGGCCATTGGGACGGCATCAAAACCTTTCACCAAATTTATATGCCCTCCAAAAAAGCGATCCAGTACACCATTGATGCCATTCGGGCCTTGGATCCCCCGCCCCTGATGATTGTGCCGCAACATGGTGCAATTTTGCAGGGAGAGATTATGGAGACCTTCCTCAATCGCCTCTACAATATCGACATGGGCATGGATCTCTTTGGCAAACAAGACGAAGGCATGATGCTCAAGGGCTATTCTGATGTCATCGCGATCCTCTTCCAGCGCTTTTTGGCCTTTGTCGGCCCCGAAGAAGCCGAATTGCTGTTCGACTTCTCGGATAAACAGCAAAAATTAATGCATTTGATCGATATTGATATCCAAGGACTCAAACAAATTTTTGCCCAACCCGAACAGGCTTTGGGATTGTTCTTGAACAAAATTGCCACTTTCCACGATCGGGGTGTGGTCAATGAAATTAAATCCTTGGCGATCAAAGAAACCTTGCAGCGGCGATTGCCCCTGCCAATGGACCATCTCTACCAGGATACCTTTAACGATCAGCAGAACAACCAGGTCTTGATCGAAGAAGAAGTCACATTGGATGGAGACGCCCTGCTGGTCTGATTCTAATTGGTTTTGTACAGCGGCCCTGGGAAAGGTTTTCCCGGGGCCGTTCTTGTCCGAAAATGGCGAGTCAAGTTGGCCAAATAGCTTTAAACTGAAGTTATGAAAGTCAATTCAACCCAAGCAGAAATTTATTATCAGGCCATGCTGGCCCGCGACAATCGCTTTGACGGCAAGTTCTTTGTGGGGGTCAAAACCACAGGGATTTATTGCCGTCCGATTTGCCCGGCCCGGCCCCAATTTAAAAATGTGGAATTTTTTAATACCTCATTTGGAGCCGAACAAAAAGGCTACCGCCCCTGCTTGCGTTGTCGCCCCGAGGGAGCACCCGTTGGTTCGGGGCATTCGTCCTTGGTCATGCGGGCACTGCAGTTGATCGCATCTGAAAGTGGCCCCCTGCTGAAAGAATCCGATTACGCCGAACAATTGGGAATTTCGGCACGCCATTTGCGCCGCTTGTTTCAAGCTGAATTTGGCCGTACCCCCAAACAAATTGCTGCGACTTTGCGTCTCAATTTTGCCCGCAAATTGGTAAGTGAAACCACGTTGCCTTTAACCACTGTGGCCCTGAGTGCAGGTTTTGGCTCTTTGCGGCGCTTTAATGCAGCATTTAAAGAGCGCTTTTCTCGTCCACCTTCTGAGTTGCGCTTGACGATGTCTGAAAGCGAAAAAGAGGGCATCAGCCCTTCGCTGATCTCCCTGACCCTGCCCTATCGCTCCCCCTTTCATTGGGCGGGTATTCACAGTTATTTTAAACGCCATGCTTTGCAGGGACCGGAATTTTTTGGCGAAAACCATTATGAGCGGGTGTTTTCTCTCAAGGATCAAGTTGGCTGGCTGGAATTGCGCAATCTTCCCAACCAAGCCAGTTTACAACTCAGCTTAAATTGTCCCGATCCCCGGATCTTGAGCTTGGTGGTTCATCGCTTGCGCCGGATGTGGGATTTGGATTCGGACCCACTTTTGCTTGCTCAGGCCTT
This sequence comes from Candidatus Blackallbacteria bacterium, assembly GCA_051715345.1. GTDB lineage: Bacteria > Cyanobacteriota > Sericytochromatia > UBA7694 > UBA7694. The sequence continues at coordinate 102,078 of JBPXJQ010000049.1, read as the reverse complement.
TACAGGTGTTCCTTTGTTAGCAGGAGCATTTTTAAAAGACTCAAATTTAATCGATTCAGGCTCCCATGCAGGCTTGCGCTTGCCTGGGGCTTGGGACGGCTTTGAAACGACAGTGGCCATCATCCTGGGGCAGATGGTTTCGCTGGCGCGGGCCCGTGATTTATTGGCAGATCTGATTCAACGGTATGGCCCCAGCGTGATCCATCCCCAGACTTTAAACCCGGTGCAGCTTTTTCCCTGGCCAGAAACCTTGGCAAATGCGCAAGAACTCCAACTCGGAACCACTCGGCAACGCTTGCAAACCATCCAAAATCTGGCACGGATGGTCGTTTCTGGACAATTATCGCTCTCACCTGCCCAAGACCCTGAGTGCTTCCGTTCCCAATTGCAAAAGTTGCCAGGCATCGGTCCCTGGACGACAGAAATGATCGCGCTCAGGGTCTTGGGGGACACCGATGCTTTTCCTGCCAATGATCTCATTATCAAACGGATGTTAAAGGCCCATCCCGGCTTGGAAATTGACAAGCTCAAACCCTGGCGGGCCTATGCTGCCATAGCAATTTGGGAACAGGCCTTGGCAGAAATGCAGCCCCACCAGCCCGATTTATTGTTTTAATTAATCATTATTGAAGGAGACCTCCGATGCCCAACGCACATCATAAAATTTCCAGCCCTGTGGGTCAATTGACACTGGTGGCTTCAGACACAGCCCTGAGAGCGGTTCTCTGGGAAAACGAAAAACCCGGCAGGGTACCGATCGAGCTTGGGCCTGAAAAAACCGATCATCCCGTTCTCAATGCGGCAGCAGCACAATTAAAGGCCTATTTTAAAGGGGAAATCACAGCTTTTGATCTGCCTTTGGACCCTGTGGGCAGCCCCTTTCAGCAGGAAGTTTGGAAAACCCTCGCCACCATTCCCTATGGTCAGACCCTGTCGTACGGGGAATTGGCCCTGCGCGTGGGCAGGCCCAAAGCGGCGCGGGCCGTGGGCGCGGCCAATGGCAAAAACCCGCTTTCGATTGTCTTGCCTTGCCACCGCGTGATCGGGGCAAACGGTCAATTGACAGGCTTTGCCAACGGTCTGGAAGCCAAGGCCAAGCTATTGGCCTTGGAGAAGACAGATAAATAACTGGAAATGCGCCAAAAAATAGGTTATGATTCAATAAATACATTTTTCCGGCGCATTCCCGGTTAAGGAGCTTTTAGGTATGGATATTGGTCGTCTGGGTTTTCAGTACTCTCCCGAAGGGGCCTCTCCTGCTCAGCCGATTTCTCCTGCCACCAAAGTGCTCCCGGTGCCTGAAAAAGAGGCCGAAACCCAATCGCCGGTGTTTGACTTTCAGCCCGCAGCGCCGACCGAATTGCGCTTGAATCATGATCGGCTTGAACTGTTTAACCACCATTATTCAGATACCCGTGCCTTGCTGGCACTCAAAATTGAGCCTCCTGACTACAGCTTGGGTGGAGCACCCCAACACGAAGTTGGCGGCCTGCGCTCACCATTTTTGCAAAAACAGGCCCAAAATTTTGGCAAGGCAATGATCCAAACCCCTTTAAAAGAGGCCTGGAAGAGCCGGGAGTGGGACAGCACTTCGGTGCGTGCGGTGGGTCTGGGTGTCGGTGCATTGGCCGCAGCCCTGTATTCACCGACCGAGATCAAATCCCGTCTGACTTTACACCAAGCCGAATTGGGTGATTATAAACTCAAGTCTGGCCTGGGGGTGGTCAGCGGTCACGGTGATCTGGACTTTGCTGGAGCCAAGGTCAGCCTAAGCCCCAACCAAAGCTATGGCCACAGCCGCAATCAAAATTGGAACCTCGATTTAGAGTACAAACCCCAAGACGACCGCGTGGGACTTTCCTATCAACGCAGTGTTTCGCGGGTTCAAGTGGGGCCGTCAGACGGAGTCTCCTATTTGCGCGCAGGTCTTTCCAATGACCGGCAACAGGGCACTGTCGGCCATTTGAGTTATCACCTCAACTATTAAACCTGTTGGCATTCAGGACAACAGCCTATTTCTCAGGCTTGGCTTCAAAGCTGCCATTGGGCTGAATAAACACCACTTTGTCGAGTTTTTCCGCTTTGAATTCAAAGCGAATTTGATAGCCGTCCAGCCCTTTGAGTTTAAACTGATGTAATTTTTGTGGGATTAACTCAAAAGGCGGCTGCCCCGTGGCATGAGCAACCAAGGCATTGCCTTTGAGTTCAATTTTGATCTTGAGTCCCGCCATGTCAAACTGGCCGGTATAACGTTTGAGATAGGCTGGGTTTTTCATTTGCTCTGGGGCCGTACGGGCAAAGACAATGGCCTCTCCCAAGGGCTCCAATTTGAGTGAGACCCGTTCCAAATCGCCCTCTTCATTGGTCTGGAAATGCAAGCGCACGCCATCGAGAACAGAATCGCTCTGGCGCAAAACAAAGCTGTCGTAATGCCAATGTTCCAAATGACCCGCAAAGTCGTGGTACTTGAGTTTCAGGCCCGAGCCCTCTTTGCGAATAGTCAAATCGCCATAAGCAGGATGACTGTATACGCCTGCAAAATCAGTTAAATCGTGGGAGGTCCGGGTATGGGCTACACGCGTGTTGGCATCGGCACTTTTGCTGATTTTTTCGGCCTGCTCCAGCCCCTGTTTGAGACGGCCATTCCAATCCACAGGCTCCAAATCCAGGAGCAAATCAGTCAGACTGAGATTGAGCAAATTGGGCAGGGCATCGCCGTCTTTATTGCTGAGGATCACGATGCCCAGTTTCTTTTCGGGAATCAGCGAAACCAGGGCCGAAAAGCCATCAATATTGCCGCCGTGTTGAATCATCTGCACTCCCCGATAGGGGTGAATCATCCAGCCCATGCCATAGAGCATATACGGTATTTCGGGTTGGTTGCCCCGGCTTTGCATCACCACCTGGGGACTGAGCACCTCTTTGAAGGCCAGATCACTTAAGATTGTTTTGTCATCCAAGCGACCCTGAGCTAAATTCAGGCGGATCCACTGGGCCATGTCGTTGACAGAGGCATTGATCGCCCCGGCGGGGGCTGCTCCCGCAGCCGAGCGAAAGGGAATCCGTTGCACACTCTCGCCCTTTTTACGGTGAGGCAAAGCGTGGTTGGGATCGGTTTGTAATTCGGTCAAAGTGGCGTTGCTGCGTTTCATGCCCAAGGGAAGAAAAAAGCGGGTTTGGATCAATTGTTCCCAACTCTGACCTGTGATTTCTTCAGCCAGCAATCCGGCACTCATATACATCAGGTTTTGGTATTGAAAGCGGGCCCTCAAATCTGCACTGGGTGATAGATATTTGAGTTTGGCCAACAATTCGGGGCCTGTAAGCGAAGTACCATACCAGGCCAAATCGTGACGGGGCAAGCCCGAGACGTGGGTGAGTAAATCACGGGAAGTCATATGTTCTGTGGCATAGCTCTCTTTGAGCTGAAATTGGGGCAAATAATTGCGCACAGGGGCATCCCAATCCAGTTTACCTTCGTCGACCAACATCGCCAGCAGGGTTGAGGTAAAAGCCTTGGTACATGAGCCAATTGCAAAGAGGGTGTCGGCATCGACGGGTTGTTTTTCTTCCAGGCTGCGCAGGCCAAAGCCATTCGCCAGCCAGACTTGGTCGTCTTTGACAATCGCCACAGCCAGCCCAGGGGTTTTCCAACTTTGGCGCAGGTTTTCGATGGTACTGAGTACCTTTTCGCGTTGTGTCTTGTCTTTTTCTGCGGCCTGGGCGGTTTTGGCCTCAGATGGGCGCTCCAATTCAAATTTCATCTTTTGACCCGCTTGGCTGAATTGGCCGCTGATATGGGTTTCTTCGGGATTGACTTCACCTTCAAAGCTGGGTTCACCGGGCACACCACTGATCACAAACTGCAATTTGTTTTTTTCGTAGCGAATGGCTTTGAGCGGGAGATCTTTGGCGTTTTGAGCCGGGATATCGATACTGCCACTCCACTGACCCTGGGCATCTTGATTGAGCTTGATCAGCACTGCAAGCTTTTGGCCAGGCAACTGGATAGATCCTTGCCAGATGCCCGTCGGAAGAGCCCAAGCAGGTGGGCTGAAGCTCAGAGAAAGTCCAGCAGAAAAGCCAACACACAGACTTGTACTCAGAAGCAGACGGAGGGCAAAAGCGTTGATACGGCGTGGCAATGAAGTCATGGAAAAAACTCCTGATCAGAATTGCTTCTAATATACCAAAACAGACTTCTATGCGCGTGAGTGAGTGCTAAAATAGCAAGTAGAATTTTAACTTCAAAGGAAAAGCTGTGGCCCATTTTGCTGAATATCGACCCGGTGCCCAGCGCCGCCGCCCAGCGGTCTTAAGCCTGGAATTGCAAGCCAGGCCTGCAAAAGCCGCGGATTTAGAGGCACTTGTGCTGATCGCCGCAGAATGGGAAGGGCGGTCTCAGTCAGAGGCTCTCCAAGCTCTTCAGAGCTGTCTTGGCCAAGCAGCCAAATTAAACCTCCCGCTGCTCTGGGTGGCTCAATGGCAGGAAGAGTTGCTCGGTTTTGCAAAATTGAGCCATTTTCAATGGCCCACAGATACTTCCTCAGACCCTCCTCCGGCTGCTCTACCCAACTTGGCACCCACGGGCTGGTATTTGGACGGGGTGATGGTGGCACAACGCTATCGCCGTTTGGGCGTGGGCAAAGCCCTGACCCAGGCCCGGCTCAATTGGCTGCGCTCCCAGGCCTGCGAAACCGTCTATTGTTATGACGAGGCCCAAAATTTGGCTAGCATCGATCTGCACAAAGCCTTTGGCTTTGCGGGCATGCCTTTAGCAGTTGGAGAGGGAATTTTGTTCAAGTTAGATTTACCGCCAGGCCCTGAATATCACCCGTCGGTAGCGGCCCTTTGGCAGGAATATCTGGCCTCTTTGGGTGAGAGCCCAGCATACACGGCCAAAACCTATAGCGCTTGGCATTTTTGCGACAATCCCACCGATGCCGACCATTTGGCAGAATTGGTAAAATCAGGCATCAAACGTGCCACGACCAGCCTTTACCATTGGTACCAAAACGGAGCGGAACCCCTGCCCAAAGAGGGAGAATACAGCCTGATTCTGAATGGGTTGGGCGAGGCCCAATGCCTGATTCAGACCCAATCCGTCGATATTTTGCCCTTTGAACAGGTCTCCGCAGAATTTGCAACGATCGAAGGCGAGGGAGATGGTTCGCTGGACTATTGGCGCAGGGCCCATATCGCTTTTTTTGAAAGGGAACTCAAAGGCACAGGGATTCACTTTGACTCAGCGATGCCCGTGGTCTGTGAGATTTTTAAGCGGGTGTATTAACGCTTACGTTTAGTGTGATTGAGAGCCCTATCTTGCTAGCTCGCCTGCGGCTGCGCGTAAGCGCTTTCTAAGCCTCAGCTTTGCTGAGGCAAGAAGCGCTTAATACCCACCCGAGGTGTCGGGGGGTTGGCTCAAAAAGACCCCTCCCACAGCCAGGCCACAGAGCAAAATACTCAGCAGCAGCGGCAAGCCCCGTTTGAGCCAGAGGGGTTTTGCTGCGAGCCAGGGGCTGTTTGAAAGCAGGGGCATGAGCAGGGCGGGCACCAAGAGCAAAACAGCGGGAGAGAGATCGGCAAAGAAGCGCCCCCCAGAGGCAAGCATCCCGAGCCCAAGCAGAGGCACGCTCCAAATACCACGCCAATCTCCTTGCCCATTTTGACGCCTTTGCAGCAGGCCCAAAAGAAAAACCAACCCCAGCAACCCAGCCAAGATCAGGGCTTGTTGGCTCAAAACAACACTGTGGCCCAGCATCAGCAGCGCTCCCAGGGCAGCAGCCACACCTGTACCCGTCAGAATTTGCCAAACACCGCCATCGGCTTGGGCTTGAACATCCAGTCCAGTCCAGAGAAATGCAGTGAGCAGAGCCAAACCCGCTGACCAGATCAGCCAGCTTTGTGGGCCTGCACTTTCACGCAGGGGGCTCAAAACCAAGGCTTGGCTCAGGGCACTCAAGCCCAAACGGATCGCGAAGTTGAGCCATTGGGGAGGTGTTTTTGCCGCTTGAAATCCACCCCAAAGCGCCCCCAAGGGCAAGAGATAAAAAATCCACGTGGTGCTGTCCACTGGGGGAAAGGGCGGAGCCCAAATTTCGAATAACCGCCCAAAACCCAGAGCAAAGCCCAAGGCCAGCGCGGGTGGAATCAGCCACTGGGGATATTCCCCCCGTTTTCGCAAACGCCCCCGCAAAAGCAATGGCAGACCCAGCAGCAGTCCACCCCCGCAGAGGGCGAAGAGCAATGAAAAGATCAGGGACTGCACAATTGCCATGGGTTTATTTCTTTGCGTCTATTTCTTTACGCCTTCAAAGCTCAGGATCAGCGTCACGTCATCACTCAGACCACCCTCTTTGATATAGGTGGTGATGCCCCATTGGCTGCGTTTGATCGTAAAGCTGGCTTCGCCGCCCATGCGGAATTCGCCTTGCATGCCTTTGCCTTGGCCGGTTTTGTGAAAGGTAAAGCTGACAGGCTTGCTGACGCCGTGCATGGTCAAGGTACCGCTCACTTTATAGGCATTGGCACCGGCTTTTTCGACCTTGCTGCTTTTAAAGCTCAAAGTGGGAAACTGTTTGGCATTAAAAAAGTCAGGACTGCGCAGATGGTCATCGCGTTTGGGGGTGTTGGTATCCACGCTGGCGGTTTCTGCTTTGAGTTCGACTTTGCTATTGGCGGGATTTTTTTCATCGACGACAACGGTGCCGCTGAATTTATTAAAGCGGCCATATTGGTACCCCAAACCGAGGTGTTTGATTTTAAACAAGAGGTGGGAGTGAATCGGATCGATTTCATATTTATCTGCAGCCAGAGCGGGCATGGTTGCAATCAGGCCGAAGGCCAGACCAGCAGCAAAGAGCGATTTGAGTGATTTCATGAGATAACTTCCTTTAAATGTTTTAAGTTTATATCTTTCAATATTAAATTATCGAGGCTTAAAATGACAAGTTATTTTTTCTAAGTCGTTTAAAGCACTTTGAGCAAGTTGGCGTAAACCCAATCAGCAACAAGATTGTGGGGCAATACGCCCCAGGCATAAATATATGCCATGGCGATCAAACCCAGGCTGGCTATTTTAAAAGCACGGGTTTTGATAATTTCGTCATAGCCAATCACCAACGCAAACGGTGCCAAAGGCAACATATAGCGGCTGAGATCTTCGTGAAAGACAAAGAGATTAAAAACATAAAAGACCACGCCATAGGTGAAAAAGAGCGGAAAACGCCAGAGCATGAGCACCCCGAGTCCATAGAGCAAATAAATGCCCAAATACAGTTCTGCGGCATGCGCATTACCACTGCCAGCGTAATTAAAGAAGATATCCAGGGGACGGCTGTGAATCAGTTTGTTGTTCCAGCTGAAATAGGCCATAAAATCGCCGTATTGAAAGTGATAAAAACTAAAGGTGGCCAAAAGTGGTAGACCAATGATGACCAAAAGTGGGATCTTTTTCCAGGCTTTGTCGCGAATCAACATAATCAGGTAAACGAGTCCGAGCAAAATACCTGTGATTCGGGTAATACCTGCCAGACCCGCAAGTAAAAAAGCCCAGGTGTAATGCTTGCGCAAATAACACAACATCGAGAGACAAATCAGAAACAAAAACGGGGCCTCGGTCGCACCCACACTGTGATAGATCAGCCAACGGGCGGGCAAAAATAGAGAAATCAAGGCCGACCAAAAAGGATTTGCAACAGCACCACTTTCGCGCAGCAATTGGTAAAAGGTCAGCGTAGCCAGTACCGCAAAAAGCACGGTCGTGAAGAGCATCGCCACAGGGTAGGTCATAAACGAAAAAAGCTTGATTGCCAAAGGATAAAAGGGCAAATGGCAGGCAAAATAGGCCGGGGTGGTTTTGTAGGGCACAAAAGGGTGATCGGCAGGAATCTGGTAGAGGGTCTTGGCCACGTAAATATAATTGGGACCGTCCCAAAAGCGGGTTAAGACCGTGGCATCTTTAAACAAAAAAGGCAGATAGAGCAGCAGGGCTGAAAGCACAGCAGCAACTCCCAGCAAGATCAGATGGTAACGGGGCAGGTTAAATTTCTTGAGGGTTTGCTGCAGTCCAGACATGGTTCAAACTTTCTTTTATAGGCTCATGCTGTCAGGATACAAGATTCTGCTCCGGAATTGAACACCTGAAAAGTTTCAACAAAACAAGAAATAATTAACAAGTCTATTGATATTAATTAATTAATGTATTAGAATCATATTATTAACGGCTAAGCAAACAACTCCTTATTACCTGAACTTGTCAATGATTCTCAATGACCCCTTGGTCCGGGACCTCCCTCCCGGACTTTTTCTTTTTTTCAAGATTCCGCTGTGCTGAACGAAAAGCATTGAAGGGAGCCTGTTTTCCCTGGAGACAAAAATTCCTGACAGAGGCAAGACCGAATGAGCTATCTTAGATTTGCAGCCCTTTTTTCTGCTTGCCTCTTAATTGTTCAGGAAAACCGATTTAGCCCCAGGGCCTCATTAGCGCATCCGTGTGCTCAGGGCACTCAGGTTTTGTAACTCTGCAGGAGGCAGCATTTGCAGATCTTGAAACTGGGTGGCATTCATATGTTGTAAGGCTTGAAAGGGGGCTCCTTCCCAGTCCAAAATAGCCAAGGCCTCGCTGGGTAAACCATTTAAAGCCTGCAAAGCCTGCAAATCTTTGACAGACAATTTTTGCATGTCCTCCTGTGTCTTCGGGGGAATCTTATTCAATATGTCAAAATCTGATTTAGAGATGGCCTCAGTTTTGGGGGTTTCGACTTTGGCTGGGATATCGATAAAGGCCCTGGAAGGTGCTGGAATTTTTCTATATGCCTCTAATTGATCTTTATCCAGCGAGGCCAGTATTTTGATCTGTTGGGGATTTAAATTTTGAGCAATTGCGAGCAGCTCCTTGTTTTGAGCCACCCTCAAAAGGGCTGGGCCCTGAGTGCCCACGGCATCCACTTGGGCGAGTTGGCGGCTGTCCAAGGCCTGCAAGGCAGATAAATCTGAGGCACTCAGACTTTCAAGTGGGGCAACTTTGGTTTGCAGATTTTCTAGCGCGAAGGTTTCGGTTGAGCCTTTCCCGAGTGATTGGACTTTGGCGATATAACCGGGTTTTTGGCCATTCAGATCCTTGCTTGTGGCTTCAAAATACTGGGGTTTATTTTCGTCTCCCTGAATAAAGATGACCGGAAACCCTTCTTTATCTGCCTGTTTCATGGCATTTTGCAAATCATCTCGTTCCCCATCGGTATCAATGGCATCACCGCTGATATGAACAAATCGGTCGTGGTGATTATTGCTGTCATTTTTTTGTGTGTCGATGAAAAATTGGGTCTCTTTGATCGGGATAACAGGAATGGGGTTTACCCCGCTGAGCGTGGCCAAACGGCTGAGCAGACTGGTGGCTTTGTTTCCACCCCCTTGGTTAGACTCAGCCTGGTTCAGGGATTGTTTTTGTTTGCCAGCAAAGGCCTGGGGATTGGCAGGCGAAGCTGACGTCGCTTGGCTTTGGGCTTCTGGCTTTGTGCCACCCCCCGATACTTGGCTTCTGTCCTGGATTACAAACTGATTTTGTTCAATTCTCATGGTTCGGAACTCCTGCTTTTATTCGTTTTGAATCGACTTGAATTTTTTATCCAATCATTCATCACCTGAAGATAATTATAACAAAATTTGTTAAGTAAATTGCAAGCCCCTTTATTGGCAATTATTGACAATAAAATAGGCTCCACAAAAAAGCCAAAGAATTTTCGCAGTTAACAAAAACCCATACAAACCAGTAATAACAATGATTTTTATCTTATAAGCAAATAGAAAAACAAAACACAAATACTAACTTTTTTTGTTAATAATTTTTTTGGCAACTTTCACCACAATTTCACCGCCCGCTCTCACTTCAGATTAGAATAGGGTATGTCTGAACTCCCATTGACCGAAGAACAACGCGCAGTCGTCAACCACAATCAAGGCCCAGCCTTGGTCTTTGCCGTGGCTGGGGCAGGCAAGACCACGGCCATGGTGCACCGCATTGCACGTTTGGTGCGCGAGCAAATTTTTCCTGCCTCTGCCATTTTGGCCACCTCGTTTAGCCGGGCCACAGTATCCGATTTACGCAATGCGCTGAAAGCATGGCCGGACTGCCGTGGTGTCAATACGGCCACCTTACATGCAGTGGGCTATCGGGTGGTGCAAAAAGCCGTGCGTGAAGGCCTGATTGACGATCTGCGCCTGCAAGAAGATCAAGACAATAAAGCTGGAAATAACCCCGAACGCCTGCTCTTGCATCGCACCTTGGCACGGGCCCGGCAGGAGCGGCTGGATGTGCCCGCCCATTTTGATGAAACCGATTTTCTCAGTTATATTGGCCTGTGTAAAGGCAATTTTCGCTATCCTGGGACCTTCCCCAAAGGCCTACCCGATTCCGCCCGCGCCTTATTAACCGAGGCCGAAGCCCCAGGGGATTGGCCCATTTATCTTGATCTCTTTGCACTCTTTGAAAAGGTGCGGCAAGAAATGGGAATCTTGACTTTTGACGATATGTTGCTCAGTGCCTGGGAACTGATGCATAAATTCCCCGAACTGCTGAGCAGCGTTCAGAGCCGCTACCAGGCCGTACTGGTGGATGAGTTTCAAGATATTAACCACGTTCAAAGTGAATTGCTCGATTTGCTGGTGGCCCCCCACCGCAATTATATGGCGATTGGGGACGACGATCAGACGATTTACGAATGGCGCGGGGCAAATCCGCGCTTTATTCTGGAATTTAGCCAGCGTTATCAGGCGCGCAAGTACCTGTTGCGGGATAATTTTCGCTCCCGCGCTTCGCATTTGGCTCTGGCCAATGCCGTGATTTGCCACAACAGCAAACGCGAGCCCAAAGCGCTGCAATTGACCCAGGGTTTTTCGGGACTGACCCGCATCCACCGCAGTGAAGATGCTGAGGGTTTGGCCAAAGCCCTGGTGGCTGAGTTAATCGCCGCCCAGTCGCGGGGCTATCGTTTGAGTCAAATGTCTGTTCTGTTGCGAATTTACGCCCAAACGGCCTTTATCGAACAGGCCCTCAACGAAGCCCGCATTCCCTATCGCATCGATGGTTCGGTGCCCTTTTTTCAACGTGCCGAGGTCCAGGTTTTGCTGGCCTATTTGCGCCTGGCGCGGCAAGAATTAAAGATCCAAGCCGGCGCCTCGCTCACGCCTGCAGAATTGCGCAGCTTGGCCCAGGATCTCAAATTGGTGGTCAATCGCCCACTGCGTTATATCTCGGCCTTGCAAAGTGAAGATTTGCTCAAAGGCATCACTTCTGGCCTCTCATTGAGCACGGTCCTGCACACAGTCGCAGCGGGGGTTGAGAGGGTGTATATTGCACGCAACCTCGAAAAATTGGCAGATTTAATCACCTGGCTCGGGATTCAGATTCAAATTGATCCCGCAGACAGTGTCTTAAGTGCTTTGGAACAAAGGCTGGACTATTGTGCCTGGTTGCGCAAAAGCAGCGGTTTTCCAGAGAATGGCGAAGCCAAAGCTGCGACCGTCGAAGCCCTGCTGGACTATGCCCGTGGCAAAGGCTCGGTGGCAGAATTTTTAAATTATTTAAACGAACTGGCCCAGGCCTCAGAAATTCAAAGCCGCGAAACCCTTGTTTTGACAACGATCTACCGTGCCAAAGGGCTGGAGTGGGAAGTGGTTTTTGTGCCCCATTGCAATCAGGGCTTTTTGCCCTATGGCCGGGGAGAGGCGCGTCTAGAAGAAGAGCGCAGGCTCTTTTATGTGGCAGTCACCCGTCCCCGAGAAGAATTGCACCTGCTGATCATGAACTCTTCGCCCGTTTCACGTTTTTTACGTGAAGCGGGTTATCACGAAACCCTCGAAGGGGTTCAAGCCGTACGTCAGGCCCTTTCCCTGGCCCCCCAAGACTGGAAAACCTCAGATGTGCTCTCTTTGGCCCGCCATGCTTCGCGCCTGCATTTTGAAAGGTATTTATTGCATTGGTGGGAGGGTCCAGAAAAACGCGAAATGGCAGCTCAGAAAATCGCAAGTCTCTTTCATGCCGCGGGAGAAATGGCACTGTTGGGCCCTTTGGCCCTCGATGGCAGCCAATTGAAACGTTGGCAAGGCGCCATTTCGCTGCCTTTGCAGCCCGAACTCTTTGCCGATCTGCGTGAGCACGCGCCCCCATTGCCCAAAACGACTCCCCATTCCACCCCCAACAAACAAGGGGCGAGTGATGGATTTAAAGTGGGCATGCGCGTGCGCAATCCCCAATACGGCGAAGGGGAAATTATTCATTTGGAACCCAACCTCAAACTGGGCCTGATGCTGGAGGTTGAGTTTGAACTGGTTGGGCGCAAACGGCTGCTCTCGCGTTATGCCGATTTACAGAGGGTCTGAGCTGAGCCCATTCACCCGAAACTTATTTTAATATAAGTTTACAAAACTTTACAAATGGGAATATTCATCTATTAACCCATTTTGAGGGCTGTTCAGGGAGTAATGATCATGACCCGAATCAAACGACAGCAAAGTGGCTTTACCCTGGTTGAGTTGATGGTGGTCATTATCATCATCGGGATCTTGGTGGCCATTGCCTTGCCTCAGTTCGCTGCAGCCCAGGATCGGGCCCGCATTGCCGCTCTCAAGTCCAATGCCCACGTCTTGCAGGTCATGGCCGAGACCTTTTATGTCGATAACCAGCGCTATCCTGCACTGATAACAGATTTCACTGAATTGGATGCCTATAAAGTGCTGCAAAACCCCTTCACTGGATTTCAAGGGGTGGCAGATGCTTCGGGCCAAGGGGCTTGGCGCACCAATAACGACGGAGATGCCGCGGCCACCGACAGCGACTTGGGCAGCAGCTATGCTGATCGCGCCCTTTCACAGGGCCTGGTCATTTACGTTGGTCTGGATAGCACAGGCAATGCCACAACCCGATTTCTGGGCAATGGGCAACAGGGAATTGAACCCACAATGTCTTATATGATTTATGTCTGTGACCGCTCTGGTTTACCCGTAAAGGGAATGCTTCTCAATGTTGGCCCCATTCCCTCCACTGCTGCTGCGAATTTACAGCGGGGTCACAGCTCTTAATTTCAACGGGGGTTTAAACTTGGACTAAATTTTTTGCTAGGCAAGAAAGAATGGCTCCTGAAATAGGCATAATAGATGAAGTCAAATGCAAACATCCCAAAGGAATTTCTATGGACTTCAAGCCCCTGGGCCCTTCCTCACACAGTTCAGCCCCAGCCCCTCTGACGGGCCCGCCCAAATCAGCGCCTGTTAACGGGTCAGCACCGATTCAGCCCCCTGCTTCGGCAAGCAAAGTAACACCTCCGCGCGATCAAATCCAGCAGGCAGCGGTGCCCCCTGGACAGGCTGTGAACTCACTGGCCTTTGTTGAAGACACGTCAGCCCCGGCCCCCCCCACCCGCGAAGACCTCGCCTGGTTCGACGCCATGGATACCAAAATAAATCGCATGGGTTACCAACCCAATGCCTCAGAGGCTTTGCGCTTCAATGAAATCGAGCGTTATTTGGCTGACTCAACTGAATCCGCACCCACTGGGCCCCCTTCACGGGCAGAAGTCAATTGGACCTTGGAGTTGGAAGACAAGGTCAACAGGGGGTACGAACCCAATGCAGAAGAATTAAAACACTACCAGCAAATTGCAGTTAGACTCTTTATTGCAGACCAAACCCCCACTATTCCGGATTATAAGACTGTCAGCGCCGAAGAATTGGCCTGGGCCAAAAACCTAGAAGAGAAGATTACCCATCCCCAATACGGGATTAAGTACGAAGCCACCACTGAAGAAAAAGAAAAATATCAAAACATCTACAACCGCTTCCAAGCTGAAAAAGCCGAACAAAAACAACAGACACCCCCCAGTCCAGAAGAACTGAAGTGGGCCCAGGACCTGGCCGATGAAATTACCCAAAAAGGCCACAAAGCCACCCCAGAAGAAGTCACCCACTATACCGATATATACAATCGCCACCAGGCAACCTCCAATCTCGATCTGGATAGGCCCCTGACCTCCGAAGACGTTCAATGGCATCAGGAATTGACCGAGAATATGAAAAAAGGCTATCAGCCCAGTGCTGCCGAACTCGATCGGGCTGGAAAAATTGTCGAAATCTTGTACATCAATGATCCCAGCCTGATTCGGCCCCATGATGCACCCGTGGCGCAACATGAACGGGACTGGGCTCTGCGTTTAAGAACCCAAGCTGAAGCGGGGATTCCGCCCTCTCCCGAAGAACTCGAGCGCTACGAAGAAATCTATAATCGCTACGCTGCTCCGACGCAATAATCAGCGCCATGCCTTGGAAAATCGGCCTGGTTCAGATCAACAGCAATGCAATGAATTACCTGCCCTACTCCGTGGGGCTGCTTCAGGCCTACGCGCAGAAATACCTCAGTCAACCCGAGTCGTTTGAATTTTTATTGCCCATTCACAAACCCGTTTCTTTGGCCCAGGCCCGCTGGTTTTTTCGCGAGGCCGATCTCGTGGGTTTTAGCACCTACATGTGGAATTTTAAGCGCACCTTGGCCCTGGCCCAGGCCGTAAAAGAAGCCAACCCCCAGGTTTTGATTGTCTTTGGTGGGCCCCAGGTGCCTGACAGAGCCGAAGAATTTCTGCGTTCCCACCCCTTTATTGACCTCTGTGTGCATGGCGAAGGGGAAGCCACCTTTGTAAAAATCCTTGAGCAAATCGAAACCCGCGATTGGCAAGCAATTCCAGGCATCAGCTATCTCAGTGGGGAGCAATTTGTTCACCACCCCAAAGCCGCCCGCATCAAAGATCTCAATACCATTCCCTCACCCTATTTAAGTGGCGTCTTTGACCGCTTGATTCAATCCCAGCCCAAACCTGTAAAATGGTCAGCGATGTGGGAGAGCAATCGCGGTTGCCCGTTTTCGTGCAGTTTTTGTGATTGGGGTTCAGCCGTTCAGAGCAAGGTCTTTAGTTTTGACTTGGAAAGGCTTTACGCCGAAATCGACTGGTTTGTCAAACACCAATTGGAATTTGTCTTTTGCTGTGACGCCAATTTTGGCATTTTGCCCCGCGATGTTCAATTGGCGGAATATCTGGCCCAAACAAAAAAAGAATGGGGCTATCCCAAGTTAATGTCGTTTCAGAATGCCAAAAATGCCACGGAGCGGGTCTACCAGATTCAAACCCTGCTCTATGGGGCGGGTCTCAACAGCGAAGTGACGCTTTCGATGCAATCTGTCGACACCCAGACCTTGGCCAGCATTCGGCGCGAAAATATCTCCTCGGCCTTTTACCAAGAATTGCTGCGCCGTTTTACGCGAGATGGGATTATGACCTATACCGACATCATTGTCGGCCTGCCCGGTGAGAGCTATGAGACCTTCGCCAATGGCATCGACACCCTGCTCTCGCAAGGCCAGCACAGCTGCATTAAATTTCACAATCTGGCAATTTTGCCCAATGCCGAAATGGGCGACCCGGCATATATCGCCAAATATGGCCTGGAAACAGTGATGGTGCCCCTGGCCAATGTTCACCGCAAACCCGAAGAAGCGATCGACGGCATCGAAGAGAGCCAAGAATTGGTGGTGGGCTCTGCCACCATGCCCCGCGAAGACTGGGTCAAAACACGGGTTTTTGCCTGGGTGACTGGGCTTTTTCACTTTCGCAAAGAATGGCTGCAATTGCCCTTTATTCTGCTTCATCAAGAATATGGCCTGAGCTACCGCGAAATGCTGGAATGGCTCATGGAAGCTCCCCCAGAGCGGCCGCTCTTACATGCCGCCATGGGTTTGCTCAGAGACAAGGCCCTTGCGATCCAAGCGGGTGATTATGAATTTATCATGGGAGAGGGCCAGTGGGAAGTGTTCTGGCTGGCGGATGAATACCTGTTTTTACAGTGGATTCTCAATGGCCAAGTGGATGAAGTCTACGCCGAATGCCTGGCCCTTTTGGAAGATCTCTTGGCACAAAAATCGCTCGAACTCCCCGCCAATCTGCTCAGCGAAGCGATTCAGCTCAGCCGCTTGGCTTTTGATCTGGATATGCGCCCAGGCCCTTTTGAAATTACCTTAAACTGGAATTTGTGGGACTATTTTCAAGGGGCACGCAAGGGTGAGCCTGTACCGCTCCAAAATAGGCCGATCGCCTATTGCAAAGACTGGGAAGGCAAGCCCTTTACCCTGCGAAGCCAGATTTTGGTTTGAGTAAACAGTTTCATTTTGGTTGGTTCTTAAGCAGCCTGATCACGCTGGTGCTCTTCTTGCAAAGCAGCGGTTTTTTGATCTTTAAACTGAGCCTGTCTGAGCCAGACGAAGCTTTGCTTTTGCTTTTTTTGTGGCAGATTCTGGTTTTGGCCTTGGATTTCGGGCTGGCTGTGATCAGTTCAGGGATTTTACTCTACCGCAAATGGCCCTTGTTTCATGGGGTTCAGGCTGGGCGACAGCCTCTTTCGCGGGTGCAGGAATTCAGCTTTTGTCTCTATGCCCTTGCTATTTTAATTCCCGTGATCCACGCCGGGCCTCATTTAATTGCTTTTTTTTCAGAGGGCGTCTTTTCTAGCCTGTATGACTTTGCTGCGGTTTTTCGCAGCGAAATCGGGTTTGCCGCTGCGGGGCTGGGACTCTATTTGGGGGTTTTGCCCTGGCTCTTCAATAGCCTTGGCGTTCTGGGAATTTTGCATCGCGCGGCCCAGGCAGGTTGGCCCAAGTGGCTTGCGTTGATCATTTTGGCTGCATTTGGAGCCGTGTTATACCTCTTGGTTCCGCTGCTGGGCGCTGTGCTGGGCGTTTTGCTGGGCTTGCATTATTTTGCCGGGGGCAGCTTGCGCAAAACGCTGTTTTTGCAAATCGGACTCTCCGCGTTGCTCTTGCTCTGGCTGTGGCTTTATCCCCAGGCTGAGATGGCTTTGGCAGAGTTTGACTACCTGCGGATCTGGACCCTGAGCCTGTTGGGAATCATGGGCTTCGTGGGGCTGGGCATTTGGTGTTTTAAACATGCTTTACCACTGCTTGATCTGCCAGGAAATGCCCATCCCGAACAGCAGGCGCTCAGGCCCCTGCAAATGACTTGCCCCTATTTGGAACTCAGATGGCAGCAAGGGCATTTTGCTCAACCGCTTCGCCCTATGCTATTGCAAAGTCTCAAACCTTTTGAGAACATGCGCCTGCGCACCTGGCTGCCCGGCTTTTGCTTACGCGCTTTGCTCAGTTTCGGCATGGTGATCGTCTTCGAAATCCTGCTTTTTCAAGCGCCCCAGTTATTGTCAGAGGACCTGAGCCAAGGGGGCCAAGGGGTGGGTTTTCAACTTTCACCCCTGATTCAGTGCTGGGTTTTGGGGATGTATCTGGTCTTGCTGCGAGAGATTGGCAAGGCCTTAAACGTCTATCAGATCTCCCTGAAAGCGTTTTTGGGAGAGCTCAAACCCCATTTTGACCCACACTGGATTTGGAAGGTCGCGCTGGGACTGCTGATGATCTCCCTGGGTTTGATGCAGCTCTTTCAAGTCGGTGGGGCACAGGTTTCGCAGGGCTCTCAAATCTCTGAGGCCCTCTTGTTAAAACCACTCGACAGTCTTAACTCACTTTTCCACAATCTGTTTTTGATGCTGACAGTGGTGATTGCCGCTCCGGTTGTCGAGGAGTATTTTTTTCGGGGTCTTTTATTGCACCGGCTCAAAACAACAATGGCTTTGCCCAAGGCCTTGAATCGCTCTTCACTTTTATTTGGGGTGGTTCATTTACATGCTATTTTATATCTGGCATGGATCGGGCGCCTACTCGGACTGGTCTATATCCATTCGGGCAGCTTAAAGGCCAGTATTTTGACGCATGCGATTTACAATCTCAGCCTCTTAATCGTGTTTAATCTCAGCTCAGGCCTTTCGCCACAGCCCCTTTTGGGCCTGATGCTGATCGTCGCAGGTGTTTTGGGGGTACGCAGATTTACCCAGGCCTATGACTTGACAGAAGAATCAGACTTGCCCTTTGATCAAGTGTTGAGACCTGTTTTGCAGGCTGAGCCAGAGACTGAGCTTGCCCCTGATCGCGCAATGAATGAAACACAACTTACACTTTAAAAGAGGCAGTTATGGCAGAATTACTTGCTCCATTTTCGCTTTGGCTGGCGTTGACTTTAAATGCCCTGCCCGGCATTTCCGCCTTGCATTGGAGTCCCGAAGGTCTCTGGCTCTTGGCAGACAATGTCGATGGGCTTTATCAGCTCGATTTAAACACCTTTGAGATTTCTCCACGTTTGGCTTTGAACCCCAATGGAGATTTTGCCGAAATTCCCAAGGCACATAAATCAGATTTTGAAGCTTCGGCTTGGGTCGATGGCCAGCTCTGGATTTTTGGATCTGGCTCTGGTTCTGGTACTTTAGCTGCGATCCGCAATCGCTTGGTCAAAGTGGATCTTGATGGCCAAACCTTTGAAATAGGTAACTTAAGCCCTGTCTACAGCCAGATTGCTGCCAAAGGTCTGGAATTGAATATCGAAGGGGCAGCGGCCTTTGGCGCTGGGTTTCTTTTGGCCAATCGCGGTCACTTGGGCCAGCCGGTTAATTCCCTGATTCGGGTTCAGGCCGAACAAGTCATGGGCCTTCAGCGTTTGGACTTGCCCACAGAAATCTTTGCGGGGATTTCTGCACTGGAATACGAGGCCGAGACCGACCGGCTCTGGTTTACAGCCACGACTGAGTTGACAGGCAGTGTTTACGAAGATGGGCAAATTGGTGATTCGTATCTGGGCGTGATTGAAAATTATTCCAAACTCGAAACTGAAAGCGTACTCAAACCCAGCCATTGGTTCAATTTGAGCCAACTCGACGCACGCTTTGTGGGTCACAAAATTGAGGGTTTGGCTTTGGCACCAGGTAAACTCTATCTGGGTTCAGACAACGATGGCGCAGCTCCGAGCTTATTTGTCTTGCAGCGCAGTCCAAGCTCGGCGCAGCAGTCCCTGCCCCAAAATGGTAAGATACAGCATCACTTGCCCGATTGAGGTTGCCCGATGGAATCCACTTCCGCCTCACAGGCCGAAGCCCTGAATGCCTTGTTTGCCGAGGCCGATCGACTGCAGCAGGAAGTTCACAGCCAAAACCCAGAGATGATCTGCCATGCAGGCTGTTCTTTTTGCTGTGAACACCATGGCAGCCCAATTACCTATGCCCTGGAGTGGCAGGGCATAGAAGCCCTGCTCGCACAAGATTCGGCCTTTACAGCCCGGGTGAGAGAGCGCTTTGAGACCCTCAAACAGGGCCTGCGTCAGAACCTAAAAAGCGGCGAATTGGTCAGTTTGCGCGAGGCCTTGTTTGAAACCACCTGTCCTTTTTTGGAAGACCGCCGCTGCTCGATCTATGCGGCGCGCCCATTGACCTGCCGCACCTTTGGCAATACGCGTCTTTTCGCCGACTCCGACCCCGGCAATTGGCAGGAGATCTACAGCTGCACCATGGAAAAAGAGCGCTGGGAAAAACAACTCAAAATGGCAGATGCCCCGCCTGTAAATCTTCCTCCGCGTGAAACCCTGTTTCAAACCCTGGAAGCCTTAGATGGCAAACCCGCATCGAGCTTATTGGTCTTTTTAGAGAGGTATTTTGCCCATGCCACGCCCTGAACCGCCCAAGCAAATGCAGCCCGAAATCCGGGCCCTGTATGATCAACTGAGCCCTGAGCAAAAGTCCTGGATTGAAGACGTGCATTTTTTGGCCGAAGAAATCAAGGATCACCTCTTGCTGGAGCAATGCCTGCTGGCCGTGGATATTCTCACCGACCGGTTGCAAAAGCTCAACCCCAATATTGGCTGTGCCCAGGGCTGCAGCCGTTGCTGCGAGAGCTATGCCTTGCCCGAAGTCACGCGGGCCGAATGGGAACTGGTGCAAGTGGCGCTTTCAGACATGCCCGAAACAACCCGCGCGCGGGTGCAGGCCCAGGTGTCTGCGATTCCTGAAGCCGATTTTGACAGCCAAGGCTGGCCCCGTCACCCCCGCAATGCCTATGCCCAACTCGGCTGCCCACTCTTAATCGATGGGCGCTGCTCCGTTTATGCCTATCGGCCGCTGAGCTGCCGGGCCATGGGCTATTTTTTTAGCAAACGCCTGCCTGGCGAAAAGCCCCTGCCACTCTCGGGTTTTTTGCAGCAGATGATGGCGCGCAAGAAGCCGCTGCCACTGACGTGCCATTCAGAGGCCCTGCGTATTCAGGCCGAGGTCAGCCAAGGGCAAAACCTCTTGTTTTACGCCTTTACACCTTTGGCGGATCGCTTTGAAGCGATCTTTGAACGTTTGGCACCAGCCGGACACAAACAGCTCTTGCTGACGCGCCTGATGGACTATTTTAAAGGGCTTGAAAGCGCTTCAAAAGTGCCTGAATCGCCTCCCGAATAAGTGCCACGGGGGTGTCTTTGACGACCACAGGTTGGCCCAGATTTTTGAGCAGAATCAGACGCAGGGAACTGCCCTCGGCTTTTTTGTCGTAGCGCAACTTGGCCCAAATTGCATTGTCGGTGATAATTTCGGGAATGGGCGGTAGTTTTAATTTTTCGAGACTGCTTTGTAACTCTTTTGCACATGACTCAGCCAGCAGGCCAGATCTGGCAGAGATTTCAATCGCAGCCCACATGCCCAAAATCACAGCTTCGCCGTGGCGATAATAGCCATAATCACTCAAACTCTCCAGTGCATGACCCACCGTGTGACCAAAATTGAGGATTTCGCGCACCCCGCTTTCGTCGCGTTCGTCGGCGGCCACGGCCTGTAGTTTAAAGTCCACACAGCGGCCAATCGCAGCAACCAAACAATCTGCATCCAGGGCCTGTAAGGCTTGCAAATGGGCCATCAGCCAGTCAAAAAAGGCGGCATCGTAGATCAAGCCATATTTCAACATTTCACCCAGGCCCGAGACCACGTCACGGGCGGGCAAACTGTTCAATAATGCCGAATCACAGAGTACCCAACGGGGCTGATGAAAGGCCCCAATCAGGTTTTTGCCTGCGGGATGATTGACCCCCGTTTTGCCGCCGAGGCCACTGTCGACCTGGGCCAGCAAGGTCGAAGGCAAGCTGACCCAGCGAATCCCGCGCATATAACTGGCAGCGAGAAAACCCGCGGCGTCGCCGATCACGCCGCCGCCCAGGGCCAAGAGCCAGGAGCGACGATGGGTTTTGGCTTCGAGCAATTGGCCGTAAAGTGGCAAGAGCTTTTCCAAATCTTTAAAAGCTTCACTGACCTGCACCTGAATCAGGTCTGCACGCCAGCCCTGAGCCAAGAAAGCCGCCTGAAGCACTTCGGCCTGAGCGCTTAAAAAAGCGTCCGCCACCAGCACCACATGGGGATCGGCGCTGTCTTTGGGCAGCCACTCGGGGAGGTGAGCCAAAATACCTGCGCCAATGCGAATTTCTGAGCTGTTGTGAGGGCCCAGGGAAAGTTGCAAGCTTTGGATGGCTGTGGGAATCTGTTCGGCATTGTTCATGGTTGATTGTCCAATTCTTTTAAACAGATTGCCAGCCCGCTGGGCAGATTGCTGGGCCAAGCTGGATCCGGCAAAAAGGGCAGGGCAAAACCTGTGTCGCGGTAGGGAGAGAGATAATCGGCATTGGCGCAAAGCGGCCAAGCATCACCTGCGAGTTGGGGGGTGGAACTGGCTGGGGCCCCATAGAGACGTTTGACCTGATCCACCAGGGTTTGACGTGTTTGAGGGTCCAAAGCGCGGGCCTCTGCGCAGAGATCCGCTTCCGCTGCTTGGCCATAGGGATGAAAGGCGGTCCCAAGCAGTGCCCGCTCACGGGAGGCAAAGGCGATTTCCAGATCGCGCTCTGGACGCCAATGGTGCAAATCAATCTTGAGCCAATTCCCCAGCCGTTGAAAAGGCAAATTGCTCAGGGCGCAGGGGCCGAGTTGGGGCGGCAATTCAAAGGCGATTTCTACCTTTTCAATCGGTTGACCCCAGGTACTGCCCGTGCGCAACAAATAGCGAAAGCGCTCCCCGCCAATGCCCGATTGGTGGTAACTCAGGTATTGGTGGCGCAAGACGCGGGTTTGCCCCCTGGCAAAAGGCACCTCGGAGAGATAGACCCGGTTAAAGGGAATCGCCTCTTGCCAGGTTTGGTTTAAAAACGTGACGGGCACCCGTTGGCCATCAAGCCAGGTGCCAAAATTTTCAATCGGGTCACAGGCCTTGGGCCCGTTGATATCACTTTCTGGGGGGCAGGGGGGCATGTCAAAAGGCAGGCCGATCTGTAATTTGCGTGCCGGACCCCGGTTGCGAAAGGTGTACTTTAGCTCGGCCACCCAGTGGCTGGGAATCTCGCAAAAACCCTCGTAGACCCGGCTCCAAGCTGGGCAGGCCTTACCGACGGGCAAGCGCTGTGGGGGCCGAAAAGAAAAGACCAATTTCTCAGCCACCATGTCCACATCTTTTTCAGACTGGAGCCGGGGCAGTCCCGCCTCAAACGCAATACTGCTGTCGTTGGCGAAACTGTCCCCGGCCCAGCATAAGCTGGCCCAGAATAGGCAGGCAAAAAGCCAGAATAAACGTGAGAGCCGAATGCCGGGGGCAGAGCGGCGCAAACTCACAGGTATTCGGGTTCCAGGCCAGAACAGATCTGGTAGATCTCTTCAGCTTCCCAGGGGGTTTGTGAATCGTATTCATTGACAAAGGCCACGCGCTGGACTTCTTCGACCGAGGTCATGCCTTCGATGGCCTTGTAAAGACCGTCTTCGGCCATGCTCACCAATTTGGCTTCGGTTCTGGCGATCCCGCGAATGGTGGCGGCGGGTTTGCGCTCGATCAGGGCCTCACGAATCGCTTCGTTGATCTGCAACAATTCGTGAATCGCTGTCTGGCCTTTAAAACCGTGTTGGCTGCACTCGGGGCAACCCACTGGCCGGTAAAATTCATACGAAGAGGGATCGACATCGACCAGACCCAAGAGATTAAAGGTCTCTTTCTTGGGGGTATAAGTGGCTTTACAAGAATCACAGAGGCGGCGCACCAAACGCTGGTTCATGACTGTGATATTGCTGGAGGCAATCAAATAGTCTTCCAGCCCCAGATTCATCAAGCGCAAAAGCGCGCCCGTGGCGTCAAAGGCCGGATAGGTGGTGAGCACCTTGGAGCCTGAGAGCGCGGCTTCGACCACAGCACCCATGGTGGCTTTGTCTTTGACTTCTCCCACCACAAGAATATCTGGATCCTGTTTCAACATGGCCAGAATCATGTCTGCGTAGCTGATACCCGAATCGGGGTTATAGGCCCCCTGAACCGTGCCAGGCACGGGCCGTTCAATCGGATCTTCGGCCGTGATGATCGAGCGGTTCTGTTGATTGAGGTAATTGATTGAGGCGTAAAGCGTGGTGGTCTTGCCGGTATTGGCAGGGCCGGTCACAATTACAATCCCACCGGGTTGGTTGAGGATCTTTTGGTAGCGCTGAATATACAGTGGCGAAAAGCCTGTGCGGTCCATATTTAAGAGCAGATCTTGGAAAGTGCTCTCTTTGTCCTGCAATTGAATGACCACGTTTTCGCCCCAGATGCTGGGATAGGTCGAGACCCGGATTTCGATTTTGCTGCCAGCAATATCTCCGACCACGCGCCCATCTTGATAGGCTTTGACATCGTCGGGATTGAGGCGGCAGACCTTTTTCAGGCGGGTGACCAGGGCCGGACCCAAATTGCTGGGAAGGTCGGTTTTGTGGTGCAAAACCCCGTCAATGCGGTAGCGGATGCGGATATATTTTTCTTGGGGTTCGACGTGAATATCCGAAGCCCGGTCTTTCATGGCATTGGAGATCAAGAAATTGGCAATGGCCGCTGAATTGTCTTGAGAACTGGCTTTGTCTTCGGCTTCGGGCTGAATGCCTTCGAGTTTGACCTGCTCCAAATTCGGATCCATTTTTTTGTCGATCGAAGTCGAGCTGTGGTAATACTCGTTGATCGTGCGGGAAATTTCAGAGGCAGGGGCAATGGCGGGGGCAATCCGCAATTGCAATTGGTGTTCCAGTTCTTTGACCAGATCCTGATTGGCAGGGTCGGCCATCACGACCGTGAGTTGGTCCCCCTCTTTGTAGACTGGCAAAAACTGATTGGAGCGCACAAATTGCTCAGACATGCCGTCCATCAGCGAGCGGTCCATCAATTGCAGCGAAGGGATAATTTTGGGCACATCCAATTGGGTCGAAAGGGCGTCGGTCAATTGGGATTCGGTGATGATTTTCTGTTCCACCAACAGCTCACCAAAGCGTTTGCCACTTTGTTTTTGTTGGTTGAGAATCAGGTCCACGTGTTTGATCGTGATCAGCCCCATATTCACGAGCAATTCACCCAGGTAAATGCGTTTGTTGTATTTTTTCAGAAAGCGCTGTAACTCTTCACGGGTGATCAGTTTCAGCTCCAGACAAATCTGTCCGAAGGGCTTGTATTCACCGCTCAGGGCCTCTTTTTGCTGCTTTTGAATCGCCAGGACTTTGTTCAGGGCATCCATGGTGAGATAGCCTTCGCGTACCAGCAGTTCACCAATGCGGAAACCGGCCTGTCCTTGTCTGGATGGCTGCGTTTGACTCATAAAAAGGCACCCTCTTGATTCTGTGAAATTACTTCATTGTACCCGCTAAATCCAAAAATGCGCAAAAGTGCGATCACAGGCCCGCCCCCCCCAATTGCGGTATACTGTTGCAATCATGAGTCTAACGCCTGAATCCCCTTTTCCAACTGACCTTTTTGCCGATGTCCAAGAAAGCCACCTGGACAACGGTTTGCGTGTCTTACTCAGAGCAGACTCAGCTCTGCCCGTGGTGACGGTCATGATTTGGTATCACACCGGCTCAGGCAACGAAGCGGGCTCCCCCACCGGGGTCTCTCATTTTTTGGAGCATATGCTGTTTAAAGGCACCCGGCTTTTTCCACGGGGCGAAATCGACCGACTGACCCTGTCGGGTGGGGGTGAAAACAACGCCTATACCTGGATTGACAATACCGCTTATTATTTTAATTTTGCTTCGGACCGCTGGGAAATCGCACTCGAAATTGAAGCCGACCGCATGTTAAATTGCCTGCTTGATCCGATCGAGATCGAAGCTGAGCGCCAGGTGATTCTCGAAGAGTGGCGCACGTCCAAAGACGATCCCGAAGAAAACCTCTGGGAGGCCGTGACCCAGGCCGCGTTAACCACACACGCCTACCGCAATCCGGTGCTGGGCTGGGTCGACGACATTAAAAACCTCAGCCCTGAAGAATTGCGGGCCTATTACCAAAAGTGGTACCACCCCAACAATGCCACCCTGGTGATCGTCGGCGATATTCAAACCGATCAGGCACTTGAACGCGTCAAACACTATTTCGGGGCCTTGCCCGCAGGTAAATTGCCACCGCGCCAATACCAAGCGGAACCGCTGCAAATTGCTGAACGCCGGGTCAGTCTGACCCAGGCCGATGTGACCCTGCCGCGTTTGGTCGTCGCTTGGCCAGCGCCAGCCTTGACCCATCCCGATTATTATGCCCTGAGTTTGCTGCAGTACATCCTGGCCGAAGGCCTCAGTTCGCTGCTCTATCAAACCTTGGTGGAAGAGGAACAAGTGGCCACAGATATCGACGCCGCCTGTTTTGAAACAGAACAGCCCTATCTGTTTTGGATTGCTGTGGATGGACATTCAGGGATTCCCTTGGCCCAGACCGAAGCCGCACTTTTCAAGGCCCTGACCAAGGTCCAAAACGGGGAGTGGGATTTTGCCCATTTAACCAAGGCCCAAAACCAGATGTTGACCGACTTTTACCTCAGTCAAGAAACCGCTGAAGACCAGGCCGAGGTGCTGGGTGAGTTGGCAAGTTTGGCCCGCTGGCAATTGATTCATGATTTTGTGCCCCAGATTCAGGCTGTCAAAGTGGAAGATATCACCCGCGTGGCCCTGAACTGGCTGGCTCCAGAGCGCCGCACAGTCGGTTGGCTCATGCCCGAACATTCTGACCCCGATCAAGAAGGGGAATCTTCGGCAGCCCCCCTGGCTGATCGCACCCACTCCCGCCCCCAGGCCCACCGCAGCATGAGTTTTACCGAAAAACCCCTGCCCGCCCCCCATCTCTGGTTTCCCAGCTTACATGCCGAAAAGCTGTCTTTGCCGAATGGCATGACGCTGTTGGTACACGAAAACATGCGCATTCCCACCCTGTCTTTGGAGGTCTTTTGGCCAGCGGGGAGCCTGCACGACCCCATCAAACAGCAAGGTCTGGCCAATCTGACAGCCTCGGCCCTGATCAAAGGCACCCAAGCCAAACCCGGTGTGGCCCTCTCACGCTATTTGGAATCATTGGGCGGCAGCCTGAGTGTGGCAACTGGCCTGAGTGGCAGTTTTTTGAGTTTTGAAATTTTGGCCAAACATCAAGACACGGCTTTGCATTTGATGCGCGAAATTTTGGGTTCACCGGCTTTGGACGAAGTCGAAATTTTGCGTGAAAAACGCCTGATTTTAACCGACCTCGAAGCAGCAGAAGAACAGGCCTCGTATTTGGCCAGTCGGGCCTTTTACAAGTCGATCTATGGTGATTTTCCGGCCTCAAGACCTGAAAGTGGCATGATCAGCAGTGTCGAACCGCTGCAAGCAAAAGACGTGCGGCAGTTTTACCAGACCTGGTATGGCTCTCAGGGGGCAATTTTGGCCCTGTCAGGTGCGGTTTCTGCCAAAGAGACCCTGGCCCAACTCGCCGAAATTTGGCACGATTTTTCTCCGGCCAAAGGCATCGCCCCCCATTATCCCCTGCCCCTGCGCCAAAATACCCCTTCTTTTCAGCAAATTCATCTGCCGGGCAAAGAACAATGCCAAGTTTATTGGGGTCATTTGGGCGTGGATCGTCGCCACAGCGATTTTGCCGCCTTGCAGATTCTCGACTTGGTCTTGGGAGCCGGCCCTGGTTTTACTTCACGCTTGCCAGCACGTTTACGCGAGCAAGAGGGCCTGGCTTACAGCGCTGGGGCCTCGATTACGGGCAGTGCAGGTCTCTATCCTGGCGTCTTTATGGCCTGGATGGAAACCCGTCCAGAAGGGGTGGCCCCCGGTCTCAAAGCCATGCGCGAAGAGGTCGAAAAGCTCTTAAATGACGGAATTAGCCAATTGGAATTGGACCGGTCCCGTGCCTATCTCAGCGGGCGATTGCCCTTTCGCTTTGAAACCAACGACCAGCGCGTCGGATTTTTGCTGCAACGTGAAATTTACGCCTGGCCCGAGAAACATTTAGAAGACCATTGGCAGCGCTTGGAAGCACTCACCCCTGAGTCGATTCAAGCTGCGGCCCAAAAACATCTTCAGCCTGCGGCCTGCACCTTGGTGGTGGCCGGGGCACCAACCACACTCACCACAGATTAAAGGAAGCTTGAGTCATGAGCTTGGATGTGATTATTACAGGCGGTGGATTTAGCGGCGTTTTTTGCGCAAAGATCCTCAGCGAAGCGGGCTACAAAGTCCTGCTGATCGACCGTCACCCCGAATTCGAATTGGGAGCCCGCTTTGTAAGTGTGATGCTCGATGTCGATACCTTTTCCAAAACCGCGATGGAACGCCCACAGGGAGACGAACTCCTGCATTTACTCGATCAGTTTTATGCCTATTCACCTTCGGCCAGAATTAAAAAACCGATCGATTTTTCCTCCATTTTGGTGAATGGCCATGCACTTTTACAGCGCCTCTTACACGAAGCGCTGGAAAACAATCTCAGCTATCTCCAGGCCGAAGTCAAAGGGCCCTTGGTAGAAAATAACCGGGTGAGCGGAGTCGAGCTCAGAACTGGCGAGCAACTCAAAGCCCGGTTAATTATCGATGCCTCGGGGATGCATCAGGTGCTCAGCAGTCAATTGGCGGATTTGGGGCTGCCACTGTCCGAACACCCACTGACCCTCGAAAGCGAATATGGCATTGCCTATCGCCGCATGTGTCAGAGCCAAACGGGCGACTCTGAATTGCATATCTATTTTTCGGTTGAAGGGGGTTATGTTTGGCGATCTCCCAATGACATCGGCGTGGGCATGATGTCGCGGGTGGAACCTGAGCAGGTCAAAGTGATCTTGGATCAGGCGATTGAACAATTTGGTTGGGACGTGGGTGAAGTCAGCCAAGAAAACCTGGGCAAAATCCCTTTGCGCTACCCACTCACCAATATGGTAACCAACAGCTTTGCAACCGTTGGCGATGCGGCATTTATGGTCAATTCTGTGCGCGGAGGGGGCATTTCTGCAGGTCTCAAAGGCGCAAAGGCCCTGGCAGAGGTGGCCAAAATCGCCTTGGCCGAACAGGATCTGAGTCTGGAGCGGCTTTGGGAGTATAATTTGAACTATCAGCGCGATGTCGGCGCCCAATTGGCCTATCAAGACGTGATGCGCATGATTCTGATGAATGAAAGTGTTGAAAATATGGAGTTTGCCTTTGAACGTGATATCATCACCGCTGACGATATCCGCAGTGCGCTGGGAGGCAAAATTTTGGATTTCAGCACCATGCAAAAACTCCAAAAAGGGTTGCGGGGAGCCTCAAACCCCTCGCTCTTGCTGCGCTTTAATCACCGTCTGAACTGGGCCGGGGATCTGCACAAACATTTTAAAAGCTACCCATCTGAACCTGCTGGTTATGCCGCCTGGGAAAGTCACTTGCATCAAATTCAGGAGCATATTCAACAGTGAAAGGTATTATCTTGGCCGGTGGCACCGGTTCCCGTCTCTTTCCCCTGACCAAAGTCACCAACAAACATCTCTTGCCCGTGGGCAAAGAGCCCATGATTTTTCACCCTTTGCGTAAATTGATAGAAGCGGGGATTGAAGAAATTTTGATTGTCACGGGGGTCGAACACATGGGGGCTGTGATTGGCCTGCTGGGAAGCGGCTATGAACTTGGCTGCCGTTTGACTTACCGGGTCCAAGACCAACCGGGTGGCATTGCCCAGGCCCTGGCTCTGGCGGAGCACTTCGCCTCTCACGATCTGATGACCGTGATCCTCGGAGACAATATTTTTCAAAGCGATCTCAAGGGCTTTATTCGGCGCTTCGAAAAACAGGGAAGCGGAGCGCGAATTTTGCTCAAACAGGTGCCCGACCCCACGCGCTACGGGGTGGTGGCCCTTCAAGAGGTCAGCAAAGACGGTAACACCAGCCAGGTGATCAGCGATATTCTCGAAAAACCCGAACTAGCCCCTTCGGATTATGCTGTGACGGGCATTTATGGTTATGATGCCGAGGTCTTTGAGATCATTCGCGGCCTCAAGCCTTCGACCCGCAACGAATTGGAGATCACCGAGGTCAACCGGGCCTATTTACACGCTGGCCTATTACAGCACGAGGTAATGCCAGGCTGGTGGACCGACGCAGGCACCTTTGACTCTTGGTATTACGCCAATTCGCTGATGTTCCAGCCCACACTTTCAGAGAGCAAAAACCCGGATTAAAAAAAGTCATTCACAATACTTGACAAAAGTTTACAATTCTTTATATAATAAAAGAGTTCAGGATTTGACTCTGTCCCTTCAAATGCTTGTCTTCAGCAAGTGGCCCGAAGCCTGCCTCTCCCCCGGGGCAGGTTTTTTCTTTGGCTTTTTACTTGGCTTTTACTTGGGGAAGCCCCCAATCTGGGGTTAAGATACCAGTGAATTCTATCTTGAAGATGCGAAAGTACCTTTTATGCCGACCCCCCTCTCCTTTGACAACACCCAAATCGCCTTTGAATCCCGCAGCAATTTGGATTTACGCAGGGCCTATCTGCTGTTTAAGACACTTGGCAGCCGCAAGCTGGTCGAAATGGGAAAATATGTCACCCAGGCCAGTTTTGCCCTGCACCTGCCAATTGGTCCCCTGATCAAAGCGACGCTGTTTCGCCAATTTGTCGGGGGCGAAAATATAGAAGCCTGTGCTGAAACGATCAGCCAATTGGCCAAGTACAAAATTGGCACCATTTTGGACTATTCTGCTGAGGGCAAATCTTCCGAAAGCAGCTTTGAAAATACCACGACTGAACTTTTGCATGGCATTGCCCGTGCCAAAGGGGATGCAGATATTCCCTTTGCCGTGTTTAAAGTGACGGGGCTCGCCCGCTTTGAACTTTTGGAAAAAGCCAGCCAATGGGGCGGACTGAGCCAAAGCGAAAAGGCCGAACTGGAACGGGTAGAAGCTCGAATAGAGCGCATTTGTGCCGCAGCCGCAGAGGCCGAGACACCGGTATTTTTAGATGCCGAAGAGAGTTGGATTCAACCGGCCATAGACCGCTTTGCCCTCAATATGATGCGCAAATTCAACCGTAAACAAGCCTGGGTTTGGAATACGCTGCAGATGTACCGCAGTGATCGCCTGAGCTATCTCAAAGACAGCCTGCATCTGGCTGAGCAAGAGGGATTTCAATTGGGATTAAAATTGGTACGCGGTGCGTATATGGAGAAAGAGCGCGCCCGTGCGGCTCAGAAAGGCTATCCCGACCCGATTCAGCCCAATAAAGCGGCCACCGACCGCGATTATAATGCCGCTGTCAGCCTCTGTCTGGATCACCTGGAGCGTGTGGCCTTTTGTGCAGGCAGCCACAACGAAGAGAGCAATTACCACCTTGTGGCAGAAATGCAAAAACGCAATTTGCCTGCTGAGCACCCCCACATTTGGTTTGCCCAATTGCTCGGGATGAGTGATCATCTCAGCTTCAATCTGGCACGGGC
Source organism: Candidatus Blackallbacteria bacterium (assembly GCA_051715345.1). Classification (GTDB taxonomy): domain Bacteria; phylum Cyanobacteriota; class Sericytochromatia; order UBA7694; family UBA7694. The sequence goes on along the minus strand of JBPXJQ010000049.1, from coordinate 71,426 downwards.
GGGGTACCACGTGGTCAAATACGTCCCTTATGCCCCGGTCAAAGAAATTGTGCCCTATTTGATCCGCCGGGCCGAGGAAAATACCTCTGTGGCTGGACAAGTGGGCCGGGAGTTGGATCTGATTATTCGGGAAATCTCCCGCCGCCGCAAAGCCCCTGCAGATCATTGAGCCGATCATTGAGGGGCTCCCACAGCTGCAAAATAGGATTAATCAAATCTAACCCAAGCTTAAATTGGACTTGTCTTTCTTAATGTCAGGAAGCCCCCTTTTTGGGGTATAACTTTATTATCAAGAGAGATTAATTGCAAAGAGAGAATTCGAAAAATGGGAAATTTTCAAGTTTCTGGCTCCAACGTTCAAGTCACAGTTGAAACCCGGATTACCGCCCGCGCCGTAGAACCCCAACAACAACCCCTGCCTCCTGCCCCACCTGCGCCCAGCCCCCTCGACCAGGGTGACGCTGTAGAATTCAAAAAACAAACCTCTGACCCCTTAGACATCGCAAAAAAAATCGCCGGTGGCGTCTTAATCGGTGGTGGTGCTGGTACCCTGGCCAATGGCATCGTCAACTCCATTGCAGCCGATCGCCTGACCGCCCCCACCCTGACGGGTGTTGGTATTGGTGTATCGATGGGCGCTGGCATCGGCCTGCTCAATCTCGAAACCGGCAACGAAACCACCAATCAAATTAAAAACACCGCTGCAGGCGCCTTAATTGGCGGTTCAGCCATGGCGATTGCCAACAGCGCCGTCCGTTCCATTGGATTTGATCAGCTTTCTGGCCCCAGTGGTCTGGGTGTGGGCATCGGTATCGCTCTGGGCACCGGCATTGGCTTGGTGAACCTCGACACCGGCGACAAAAATACCAACGCGATTAAAAATACCGTTGCTGGCGCATTAATCGGTGGCTCTGCTGTCGGTATTGCGGGCTCTGCGATCGCCTCAATGGCCGCCGATCGCCTGACTCATGCCTCTCCAGTTGCCTTTGTGATCGGTGCAGCTATCGGCGCAGGTATTGGTTTGCTCAATACCGACAAGTAAAATTCGATTCTCGTATTGGTATCTCTCTCAAGCGGCGGGCTTTCACCCGCCGTTTTTTCTTTGCAAACCCCATTGAAACGCATTACAAATAGCTCTGATCTTCACCCTTGCAGACCTTGAGGATTTTTTCGGCTTCCCAGGGTGATTTGGCATCAAACTCGTTCACAAAAGCCACCCTTTGCACTTCAGAGAGTGAGGTGATCCCTTCTGTGGCCTTAAAATAGCCGTCTTCAGCCATGGTCACCAATTTGCCTTCTTGTCTCGCCAACTCGCGAATACGGGCGGCGGGTTGATGGTCCAAAATGGCCTCACGCATGGATTCGTTTAAGACCAACATCTCTTGCAGGGTGGTTTGGCCCAAATAGCCCATTTGATTACATTCGCTACAGCCACGGGCCCAATAAACGGGAAAAGACTTGGGATGAACCCCTTTGAGTCCCAAGACGTCGAGGAATTCTTTGGGAGGAGAATCGGCATGGCGACAATGGGGGCAAAGCTTGCGCACCAAGCGCTGGGAAATCAGGGTCACATTGCTGGAGGCGATCAAATACGATTCCAGCCCCTGCACCCCCAAACGCAGCAGGGCCCCCATGGTATCAAAGCTGTGATACGAAGTGAGCACCTTGGCACCGGTAAGAGCTTGCTCCACAGTGGCTTCAACGGTTTCGGGTGAATCCAATTGACTCACCATCAAGACATCGGGATCCAAATGAGACATGGCGCGGATCAAGTCTGGATAAGATTCCCCGTTTTCGGGGCTCCAATTGCCCTGGGTAATGCCCATGATCAGGTGTTCGAGCGGATTTTCAGCCGTAACAATCGAACGGCTGAGCAAATTTAGGGCATTTAAAGCTGCATAAAGGGTGGTTGTTTTGCCTGAACGGGCGGGGCCGGTCACGATCGTCAGGCCGCCGGGTTGGCCCAATAATTTTTGCAAGCGCCAAAGATTCAAGGGTGAAAGCCCAATGCTATCGAGTCGGAGTACATCATTGGCAGATTTCTGTTTCTGACGCAAACTCAAGACCATGCTCTCACCCCAGGCGGTGGGATAGGTGGCCAAGCCCAACTCAAATTCTTGCTCATTAAAACTGGCGTGAACCCGGTTCTGCTGGGGTGATGCAACAGTTTCGGCATTTAAGGCACAGAGTTGTTTTAAACGCGCAAGCATGGGCATGCCCAAATTGGGGGGCAAGGCGGTTTTTTGTTGTAAAACACCGCCAATCCGGTAGCGCACACGAATATACCGGTCCATGGGTTCAATATGGATCGCAGAAACCTGATCAACCAGGGCATTTTTGATCAGATAATTGAGCATGCTCTCTTCTTGCTTGTATTGACTATCGCCTGAATTTAAACTGAATCCCCCCACAATCAGGGTCTCTTGCAACTCTTCAGGGGCCAATTCAGCGGCTGCCCGTTGGGGAACAGGGGGCGGGGCCGCTGGAGCGGCGGGAGTCACCTTGGCCGAGGGTGTTTCTGGTACCGAAGGGGCAACCGGCGCGGGTTTTTCTTCTGTTTTTTGGGCTTGGGCCCGCATAAAAGGCGGTAGATCTTCATCTTCTTCTTGGTATTCATCTTCTTCGGCATACAGGCTCAGGCCAGCAAAAGGAGAAAGATAGCTCTCTGTGGGGGTCTCTAAACTTTGGGTTGAGGTTTCTGTCGCAAGAAAGCGATCGAGCGAATCTTCAGTTTCGGCTTCGGATATGGGTTCAATAGACATGAATGCGAACTCCTGGCTCTAATAGTAAATTGGCTCTAAAGGAAAGGGACTCAGTGAGAGGGTCTGTTCACCATTATAACCAATTCATGTGTGTGCTTACGCTGCATGAGAGGGGCCGTACTGGCGCACCGCCTATGCCTTGATGGGTTATTTGGCCAGGGCTTTAAACACAAACGGGTGATCATAATACTGGGATTGATGGCCCAAACTCAGCCGATAATTGCCCAAACCGTAAAGGGTGGGAATCTGAATCTGAAAATGCATGCTATCGCTCCATTGAATGCCAATCGGGCCTTTGCCGATATAATAGCGCCCGTCGCCGCTGGGAATGCGGGCAGTGCCATCGGGAGCACTCATAAAGGCGCTGAGTTCCGCTGGCGGAAAATCGGCATGAAAGCGGAAAGAGAGGTTGACGGTCTCTCCTGTTGAAACCGTTTCAGGCAGGGGGGCTTCCAATTCAGCCACAGCGGCAGCAAAGGTTTGGGTGGCATAGATCCGATCTTCGGCCTGAGCCACACCCACCCCCAAATGCCGAAACGTGGGTTCGACCAAATGGGCATAGTGTTCGGGAGAATTTTTCCAAAGCTCAAGCAATACCTGGGCAAATTCGCTCGCCTTTTCGCCTGCGGTGCTGCGCATGGCGATGTTTTCACCAGAAACAGTCACAAGCAGGCCTGGCTGTTGGGCTTTAAGTCGAGAAAAGGGATCCTGGCCTTGGGGATTGGTATGGTCGAAAAAATTCTGCCGTGCCATGTCCAAGCTGTGGCGCGTTGAAAGGGAATTTAAGCTATCAAGTTCAGCCAATGGCGGCAGGCCTTTTTCGACCCGCAGGGCATTGGTTAAGCGATGAATGGCTTGATTGAGTTCTGTCAGATCGAGCGGGGCTGGCCGGGGAGAGCTACAGGCCAGTAATTGCAGCGAGCTGAGCAGCCCCCCCCAAGACAGGATTACTCTGAGAGATGGGGGTGTAATTGCCATTGGCCGGGCCCTTTCCAGTTCAGGTGTTTTTTTCAGATTGACGACCCCGAACAGATATTCTCTATTTTAACGTCTGTTTGGAACTTTCTCAGCGTTTCTTGGGAGAGCTGAGAAAAATTGTTAAACTGCTCTCATGATTCAACGCAAATTTCTCAATGTCGGCGGCGCCAATAAACGCGGTGAGCTGCCACCGCATTTTGCAGGCATGGAACATCACTTGCTCGATATTTTACCAGGCCCAGATGTGGACCTGTGTTCAGATGCCCGCTTATTGACCGAACAGCCCCGCGCAGACTATGATGCCCTGTTTTGCTCTCACAATCTCGAGCATTATTACGAACACGAGATTCCCCAGGTGTTGGCAGGTTTTAAACATATGCTCAACCCCGCGGGTTTTGTGCATATTATCGTGCCCAATTTACAACAGGCCATGGGCCATATGGCAGTGCGCATGGCTGAACCCGATGCCGTGCTTTACCTCTCTTCTGCCGGGCCGGTAAGATATTTGGATCTGATTTTTGGCCACAGCCCCCAAATTGCCCGCAAAGGGGAACCCTATGCGCATAAATTTGGCTTCAGCCCCAAGCTCTTGAAAAAGGTCTTGAAAGAAGCGGGCTTTGAATGGCGCAAAGTCATCGCAATGACAGATTTGGTCGAAATTCATGCCTTTGCCACGGTCTCTGCTCAACCGGCAGCTTGGATTCGGGAATGTTTACAACTCTCAGAGAATGACTGACAGGTGTTCCGAGTCACGCCTTGCCCCTGCTATAATTGATAAAAAAAGTGGGGAATCATGGCGCTCCTGTTTTTGCTATTATCAGTCTTGGCAAGCTTTTTTTCAGCTTTTATCATCTTCGGTGGCCTGATGACCCTCCGTTTTTTTAAAGCTGAGCTGGATAAAAAAGTGGCCCAACCCGGAGACAAACTCGCCAGTGAGTGGCCCCGCGTGGCCCTCATTTCGCCCTGCAAAGATCTCGACCCCGATTTCGAAGACAATATGCGCATGTTGTTGCATCAGGACTATCCCAATTACGAAATTGTCTTTGTCACCCTTGATGAGCAGGATGACAGCTATCCCGTTCTCAAGCGCATGGTGGCCGAGTCCAAGGTACCTGCCCGTTTACTCCTGGGCGGATTCAGCAAAAAGCGCTGCCAAAAATTAGACAATATCATGGCTGCCATGGATGCCCTCGACGGGAGCGTGGATATCTATGCTTTTGTCGACAGCGATGCACGGGTTTCGACGGATTGGCTGCGCAATCTGGTTGCGCCTTTGGCCCAAGAAAAAGTAGGGGCCACCACTTCTTATCGCTGGTACCGCCCCGAGCCGGGTCGCGCGATCACCTATGCTTTGGCGCTCTGGACGGGTTTCCAATTCAGCAATTTTTACCTCAACCGCTATGTGGTCACCTGGGGCGGCACCATGGCCATTACCCGCAAACGCTTTGAAGAATTAAATATTCGCAAAGAGTGGGACAATGCCCTGTCTGACGATTGTGTGCTCAACGAATGTGTCCGCAGAGCCGGTTATCGCGTGGAATTTGTCACAGCGTCAATGACCAGCCTTTCGAGTGAATACAGTCTCAAAGATATTTTGATCTTTGCCGTGCGCCAATGTGTGATTGGCAAACACACCCTCAAAGAGGTTTGGTATGCCACAGTCACCATGCTCACCGCCATCCATATCGCGGGAGCAGTCGGGCTCTGGCAACTATATGTTGCCCTGCAAACGGGTGCGCCGATTGCGGCAACAACCTGGGGCATGTTGAGTATTTTTCCGGCAGGGATTGTGCAATCAGCCCTGTTTATTCGGGCCTTAAACATGATTCGCGATCGCCGCCCGGATTCCGATCCGCTCGGTGGCAAGGTATACTGGGCGTTCTGGTCCCCGTTTGCTTACGTCTTTGTCTGGCTGACGCTCTTTGCATCAGCCTTTACCGATCGCTTTGTCTGGCGGCAGATTTACTACCGCATGATCAGCGATGTCGAAACCGAAGTTTATAAATACCCCTCCCGTTTTGATCAAACGGGAGCAATATCCAGCTCAAAGGAGGTTTTCAACGGAGTGGGTGCGCCCCCTCTGATTGAATAAACGATGAAACATCCCCTATTACTGTCTGCCGCTTTGCTGTGCCTGTCTGCTCCAGCTTGGGCCCTGCCCGGTATGGAAATTACCAGTGCCAAAAATACCCTGCTCAGTCGCAAGCCCACCCCCGTAGGCAATGAATTTAAACACCGCAGGGTCAGCGATCTTCCCTCTTTTGACAAATTGGGTGTGGGCAACTACCATGCCCAATACCGCCTGGACAATGGCCGCAAATTAATGATCTGGATGTATGTCGAGAGCGCCCCCCCGATTGTGGATGAAGTGGTTCTCTATGTCACACCTGCCACTCCCAAAGATGCCACATTTGCCCGTGCCTTAAAATTGGTCGAGTTGGTGTATGCCGAAAGCAATTCGGGTTCACAGATTGTAAAAGACTTTAAAGACGCCAAAGATAAAAAACACCTCAATAAATACAAAATGGAAATGGCCACCTTTGATGGATCAGAAAAATCTCTGATTCCCAAAGGTTACGACGGTTACGCCTATTATTTGGGAGATCTCTATGGCTATAAGGTGGGCTTTCACAAAGGCGGCATGGAAGTCTCCGTATATAAAAAAGACGTGTTTAAGGCCCTGATTGACGATATCAAGCGGCGGCGTTATCCTGAACCCCCGCCTCCTGGCCCGACAGCGCCTCCCCTGCCCCCCTTGCCCACACCCAATCCGCCGATTGCTTGGTAAAGAATGGATCCATTTGTCCGTTCGATTGATCTCTGGACAGCCTTTGGGGCCGGTGTTTTTTCGTTTGCCTCGCCCTGCATCTTGCCGATCATTCCCTCATATATGTTTTTTATCTCAGGCACTTCTGCTGCCGCATTAAAAGCCAATGAGGAAGATACAGAATCGGAGTCCAATACAGATGCCCGTTCAGACAGCAAGGCTGACGAAAAAGCGCAGGAAAAGAAAAAGACCCAGCGCCAGATTATCCTCAGCTCCCTCTGTTTTATTCTCGGTTTTTCGTTGGTGTTTATCGCCCTGGGTGCAACAGCCACAGGGCTGGGCGCTATGCTCAAGGCCCACCAAGATCTGCTGCGCAAAATCGGGGGGGTGGTGGTGATTGTGATGGGCCTGCACATGATGGGCCTGATTCAGATCAATGCCCTGCTCTACGAAAAACGGGTTCATCTCAAGGCCCGCCCACCGGGTTATTTGGGGGCTTTTTTGATTGGCTTGAGTTTTGCCTTGGGCTGGACGCCTTGTATTGGCCCCCAATTGGGATCGATTCTGGCCATTGCCAGCACCAAAACCTCGGTGGTCGAAGGCATACGCCTCTTGGCTGTCTTTTCGCTGGGGTTGGCCATTCCCTTTTTTATCACCGCCCTGCTGATGGACAAGGTCTTTGTCTATTTTCGCAAATTGCAAAAACATATGCAGGCCATTTCTGTGGCCAGCGGCGCATTTTTGATTCTGGTCGGGATTTTGATCTTTACCAATTTTTTACAGACACTTTCCAATTTCCTACAGGCGCCCAGCCTGCCAATTTCCTGAGGGGGAGACCATATGCACCATTTAATTTTTCAAGCCGTTGATCATCCTGAAGATCAGGAGATACCCTATGCCCAGTCGCAAGACCTGATTCACAATCTCCTGGGCTTTGACGGCCTGGACCTGGAAATGGAACAGGGCCAAAATCCCGAACTCTTTCTTTTGCGCAAGGCCTGTGAATTAAAAAAGTGGAAACTCAGTGGTGAATACCCGCGCTTCTTTGTGCAAAACCAAGTAGAGGTCACACTGAGCCTCAAAAACAAAGGCTTTTGCCGTATTATGAACGCCCGTTCTCATACGGCGCTGGATCCCTTAACCATGGACGGTTTACAGATGCAAATTGCAGCAGATCTGGCCCAAGCTGCAGCCTGGAAAAGTGATCCCCCGGCCTTTTTGAACGCCCTTTTTGAACAATACCAATTGCTCTGCAGCGCAGATGGAGAGCCGGTCTTGCTCAGCGAAATTTACCAGGAACTGTCTCACAAACGCCCTGCCTATCGCCGTGAACACTTTGGCCTCGATCTCAACCGCAGCTTAAACTCGGGCCGCACCAAAAACAAGAGCCATGCCCTGAGTGTTTTGCCTGCCAGCCAGCGGCAGACCCAGTCTTTTTATGTCTTTGACACCGCAGGCACAGGGCAGTGGATTGACCAGATTGCCTTTGTGCCTTTGGTTCACTAATTGGTACACTAATTGATGCACTAAGCCTTTCGACTCAATCCAGGAGATGGGTCTCCAAGAACTCGGAAACAGCGGTGTAATAATATTCCAAATTGACCTGTTTCTGAAAGCCGTGGCCCTCGTCTTTGGCCAGAATATACCAGACTTCTTTGCCATTTTCGCGCACGGTTTTGACAATCTGCTCGGCCTCAGAGGCAGGCACACGCGGATCGTTCAGACCCTGGGCCACCATCAGGGGTACCTTGATTTGGTGGGCATTGGTGGTGGGGGAGATCTTCTCCAAAAAGGCGCACATGTCTGGGTCGCGTTCGTCGCCATATTCGACGCGGCGCAGGTCGCGGCGGTAGGCCTTGGTGTTTTTGAGAAAAGTAACAAAATTGCTGATACCGACGATATCGATCCCAGCCCGCAAGCGGTGTGAATAGTGAATCAGCGAGGCCAGCACCATGTAGCCACCATACGAACCACCATAGACGCAAACGCGCTTTTGGTCGAGTTCGGGCTGTTGTTCGATCCAATCGAGCAAAGCCCCAATGTCTTTGACGGAGTCTTCCCGCAAATAGCCATTGTCGAGCTTGATATACGTTTTGCCATACCCCGTTGAACCGCGCACATTGGGCGCGATCACAGCCAGATCCAATTCGTTGATCCAATACTGAAACATCGACGAAAAACCGGGCTGAAACTGGCTCTCGGGGCCGCCGTGGATATGAATCAAAACCGGCAGAGGGCGATCGGAATTGAGCTTGGGCCGATAATAAAAAGCCGGGATTTCGAGATCGTCAAAGGATTTATAACGGATCAGCTCAGGGGTGGCAAAATGACGGGTGTTTAAGCCCCCGACTTCGCTCTCGGTCCAGCGGATCACTTCGCCACTATCGAGAGTCAAGGTATAAATATCCGCAGGGCTGTGGGGCCGGTTAAAGGTAAAGGCCAGCGACTGCCCATCGGGGCTGAAACGGGGGCCGGAGATCAGGCCCATGCCCATTTCCAGCGGCTCCATTTGGTTGTTTTGGGTGTCCATGAGGTAGAGTTTGCTGACCCCATCTTCGTTGGCCACCACAGCCAGCAAATTGCCGTCAGGAGAGAGTTCGATCTCTGTGATATTCCAAGGAATGTGTTGACTCAGGGCCTCTACTTTGTGGGTGTCGAGATCAACATAATAGAGCTGTTGAAACTCGCCATCGCGGTCGGCAATAAAATAAATCCCTTTGCCGTCGCGGCTCCAATAGGCATCGCCATAAGCCACCGCTTGCCCTGTTTTGGCAAAGAGCAATTTGGTCTCGCCGCTTTCGACATCGAGAATATACAGATAGGATTCGGTGGCGGAGATATAGTCGAGCAGCAGCAATTGGCTTGAATCCGGGGACCAACTCAGGGGCGCCCAGAGGCCCTGGACTTGGCAGATCAGCCGAGAGGCTTCGGGCCGTTTAATATCACTGAGGTGAATGTCGTGGTCACGGCCATTGCGGGCCGTGCTGCTATAGGCAAAGGCCGTTGTGCCACGGGCCCAAAGTGGAGAGCCATTTTTGGAGAGACCATCGGTCAGACATTTGCGCTGACCATTGTCTTTGTCGAAATAAAAGAGCTGGTAATTTTCGCCGCCGCCTTGGTCCATGCTGTAGAGAAAGCCATTTTCTCCGGGGGCACTGCAAAAAGCCCCACTCGAGACAGGTTCACGCAGAAAGGTTAATTGTTTGCGGGCACCACCGGGTTGTTCGAGCAGGTGCAATTGCATCGTGTCGGCAAAGCGCGTGGCGATCAACATGCGTTGGCCATCGGGGTGCCAATCGCAGAACCAGGCTGAGCGAACCTGTAAATATTGACGCACACGGTCGGCGGTTTCGTAATAGAGATCGGGCACGTTTTCGACATGCATATTGCCGGGTATTAACACCATGGGGACTCCTTCAAGAGCAAAAGCGGGTTATTTTTTTAATTTTTGAATCATGGCTGCGAGCTGAGAACGAAACTCAGGCGCCCACCAATGTTTGAGCACAGGGCCAAAGAGGTCTTCAAAATCGCCTTGCAATTGGCCCAAGAGCTGTTTGTGTAGCAGCCCTTTGCTGATCCCCCAGGCAGTGGGGTTCATGCCCAAATAATGAGTCAGTCGGCCTTGGGCCACTTCCATCAGCGCTTCAGCAGGCAAGACCTGATGCACCAGCCCTTCTGCCAGGGCCTCCTCGGGCAGCATCAATGAGCCATTGAGCAGGTGGTGGTAGGCTTTGCCTTCACCGATCACTGCGGCATAGAGATAATAAATGGTGGGGGGCACAACGATGCCCACAGGAACTTCGTTTAAGCCAATCCGGTAGGGTCCTTCTGCCATCAGGCGCTGATCACAGCACAGGGCCAAGACACAGCCCCCAGCGGGACTGTGGCCAGAAATTGCGGCCACGAGTGGTTTGGGCAGACTGACCAGATCGACGATCAGGGCCGAAAACTGAACCCAAAATTCGCGCATCGTGGCTTCGTCGTAACCGTAGAGTTCAACCACATCGAGTCCGGCTGAGAAATAGCGGGGTTGGCCGGTTAAAATCCCGCCTTTGAGGGTCTCGTCTTCACGCAGTGTTTTCACAGCAGCGCGCAACTCTGTCACCATTTGCATGTTGATTGGGTTGGCTTTGCCCCGGTTGAGGGTGATGATCAGGCGCGCTTGGTTGTATTCGTCGGGGCGTTGGGTCTGAAGGGTTTCCATAGAGGTTTCCATAGATGTTTCTATTTTAGCGATTTACCAGCGACCGCCGCCGAGCGTGGTGGCAAAGAATTGCTGCATCTGCTTGATGCCTTTGTCAAAGCCGATCATGCCCATATAATTGCCGGCGCGGTGGGCCTCGATCCGGTTGGGGTGCACGCGGTAGACCATGCGCTCTTTGGGCAATTGGTATTCGAGGCCATCCACTTGGCCACCTTTTTTGGACATGATGTACGAGAGAATATCCATGCTCTCCAAACGAACCGCTTCCATCAGGGCATAAAACTTCGACTCGCGGATAATGTCTTCGATATCCTGCCCATTGAAGTCGGAGGGCTGGGGCAGAATGGAGGTATCCACTTTGCCATGAATATCCGTGATTTTGGAGTACAGCTTTTTGAAGGCCTCACAGTTGCGAATAAACAGATCTTGGTCGGTCACAACGCGGGATTGCAAGCGCATGACAGAGCCGGTTAAATCCAGGCCTATACCCATGGTCAAAACCGTATTGGTTTTTTCGATCATCGACATGGCGCGCGAGAGATAGGTGTACAAACGAATAAAGTGATTTTCGATAAATTCTGCATCATCGAGCAGGCTCAATTTGCCGGCACTCAATTCAACAAAGCCGTCTTCAATTTCGGATTCATCGACTTTGATATGCGGGGGCAAACCCATGGCGGGCATCAAATGGTGCCACCACTCAGTGTTGGTCAGGGGACTGGAACTGAGCACCAAGCCCCCAAATTCGATCTCTACCTTTTCAATCGGGGTGAGATACCCGTAGGTCAGGGGATCAACGCGAAAACGGTGTTCGCTCTCCCACTTGCCTCCAAACCCAATCATGGTCTGAATCATTTCGCGGGTATCCATGCTTCTCCCTTTCTGCCAATAGCCTCTGGTTCAGTATACCACTGCTTGGCCAGAATCAAGGGCTGCTTATTGCCGGATCGCTGGCCTGAGCAGGGTTGGATTCAATCACACGTACAGGCACTTCGTTGTTTTGGTAATATCCCAGACGTTTGCGGGCCAGTTCTTCGACCCCTTGTTTGGTCTCAAAACGTTTGATCGCACCTTTGAGACTCTCTTGTTCTTTTTTTGCAACTTGCAGGTCTTGTTCAAGCAGGGCATGGTATTTCTGGAGTCGAAATTCCTGGGTGATTAAATTGACGAGATTGCCAACCAAATAGAGAAAAGCGGCGGCAACCATGATGTGTTTTTTTTTCATTTTTTTTGACCAAACCTAGGTACAGCGGTTAATTTAAGCCTAACACAGGCTTGCGCGCGAGAGATGTGCATTCGACACATTTGGCGGAGTTGGGGTTGAGGTTTAGGTGTCGATCGCTTCCTGCAGGGCCTCAACACAGCGGATTAACTTTTCGTAATCGACCAGCACCACGCTGTTGTCAAAGCCCAGGTCTTCAATCTGATCCAATTGATCGGCCATTTTATCGCATTGATCGAGGATCGATTCGAGGTTTTCTTGCAGGATTGCAACATCGCTGGGATCGACGACACCTTGGCCTTCGCGGATTTGTGCCAGCACCAGCACTGATTCCTCGCGAATACGCAGTTTGAGCTCGATGAGCAGTTGGGAGGCAGCAATGAAATCGCTATAGCGTTTGAGGAGAAGCTCAAAGGGTTTGAGCTGTAATTGGAGCGGCGAAACGTCGATTTCCTGATCCAGGATGTCGAGGTTGGATTGAACCTCTTTGTGCCATTTGCGCCAGTTTTTGCGTTGAATTGAGAGCAATTCCAATTCATTGCTATTCAGGGTCGGATGGGGTGGCAGGCGGTTTTCACCCATGATCTTATGCACCCGCTGGACAATCAGGTTCATGGTCTGATCGTAAAGCGCATCGTAATCGATCTGTTGGGGTTCGCTGGGCTTGAATGGGGGAACAGGTGGTTTTGACCTGTCTACCTTTGCGGCCCCAGACTGCTGACGGCGTAGTTTGGATTTGTTCTGCTGAGCTTCTGTGATTGACTGGAACATGGCCTGAAGATTGGGATAGCTGGGGCAGAGGCGATTGGCTTCTTCGAGATAAACCAGGGCATTGTCGTATTGTTCCATCGACATCAACAGATAACTGAGGCCGACATAGGGTTCGGGGTTTGTTCGCTGCTGTTCAAGGGCCTGCTGAAAGGCATCATAGGCCTGGATCAGCAATTGGCGTGATTGAACCCTGTTTTCTGGCTGAAAGGCATTTGCCAGGCATTGAAAACCCAAATCGCATGCCGCACTTGCGTTTTGGCTGCGCTCTTGGCCAAGCTTCGCTTTTTTGTTCTCGATGCGTGAGAGTTGGGTGAGATCCATGCCTTGTTCTCCTTACAATTGCCCAAGATTGGCAATTTGTTGTTCCCACTCTTGGGAGTGAGAAAAAACCGTGAAAGCCAGAAGCCGGCCTTCACGCGGTGGTGAGTTGATATCTACTTGCAAAGGAGAAAATCAGGGTTTAAGCTCAGGAACCGGATTGCTGAGCTGTTCTGGCGGAGCCGATGATGAGGGCTCTGGGTTCTGCGGTGTCTGAAGAGGTTTTGCATCACTGCGCGAATAAGACTCATAGCCCTCCATGGAAACAAAGGTGACTGGCGCAGAGGGATGTGTCGCACTGACAGATGAACTGCTGTGCTGATCTGATGAGACTTGTTCCTGGGGAACGGATGTCTGAACGGGTTTTGCATCGCTTTGTGAATAAGACTCATAGCCCTCCACTGAAACGACGGTGAGAGGGACCGATGGTTTTTTTTCGCTTTCAGATTTTTTGGCGAGCAGTTCTTTCATGACATCCGCTTTGGCCCGAATGCCTTTTTCATTTCCCTGGGACTGTTGATAACCCGAGAAATGTACGGAGATCGTCTTGTCGATGGTCTTGCCATCTTTGTCTCTTTCCTCAAGGCCTTTGCGGGTTTGTTTATCGACCAGTTTGACGCGTCCGCTGGTGGAGTTGATATCGACAATCTTGTCTTTGGCCATGCGCTGGAAAGCGTTGTGGGTGTGTTTTTCGTCTGGGCGATAATGACCACTGTCGTCATCGAGATAATTGACTTTGCCCTGGGTATCCGTTCCGATATGCCCAGCATGGGCCACATCACCGCCGGCCAGCATTGAGGAGTGATGGAGATTTCTTTTTTGGATCTCGTTGCCATCGGCATCTTTAATAACGGTCTGAAAGGGTTTACTCTGTTGCGAAACGATCTTGCCATCTGGGCTCATGGCATAAATAGAATGGTTAGAGACAGAGGAGGCCGTCTGGCCGTCATGGGTAACCAATTTGCCATCTTTGGGAGTCAAGGTATGTTCAGTGATCTGGTCTTTGCTAAAGTACTCGGTCACAATTTGAGCACTGTTTTTTCCAAAATCCTCCCTTCGCTTGTATTCTTCTGGATCCGAGGTTTTCAGGTCTTCTGCGCCAAAGGTCGCTCGCCAGGCCACACGGGTATCTTCACCGTGGTAGGTTTTGGGCAGAGAGATAGGAGCCAGACTGTCTGACGGGGAGGAATGGGTTGGGGTGACAGACGAAGGAGAATGCGAAATCTGCGAAGCCTGAACAGAGCTTGGGGAAGTTTGCGACAGGCTGGATGCGTACCCCGTATTGTGGGTGGGTGAGGTCGGTTGTGAACTGGGGGCTGAGGGTGTCAAACTGCTTGCATAACTGGATTCTGGGGTTATTGTTACAGCTTCATAGCTTGGCGCAGTTTGAGATTGACGGGTTGTCGTTGCCTTTGGTTGTTCAGAAAGAACCACGTAAGCGGTATAGCCTGATGTGAGCGGTGCAGGGCTGGCAGTGGAGCCATCCATGCGCGTCAGCGGGAATCCCTTGGGCTCCGTGATCGGTTGGCTTTCAAGATCGGTGCCAAGCTGAGTGGTTGCCTCAACCGTTGGGCCAGACTCGGATCCTATTTTGGCAGCTCTGACCAATTGGGCTGTTTCTTGGCTTTCGGGCGCCTGGGTGACAGAAGAAGTGGACGGGGCTTGGGTCGCAGTTACCGTCTGAACGGGGGCAACTTTGTTGGCAGAATCGGGAGCGGTCGACACTTGAGAAATCGGCATGATAGGTGAAGAACCTAAACCACCAATGGAACCCATAATAGCAATACCTGCTTTGAATTTAAGTGGGATTGATTCTTGAATTTTCGCTCTTATTCTTCCCTAAGCATAGACGCAATCGCCCGATTCAACAAGTCAGATCCGACATTGGAATTTCTCTTCGCTTCGCCTCTGGTATACTGGGCAACATTCAGAACAGGGAGATACAAGGTGTGAACAGTTCAGCTCAGCTGGAACAGTGGTTGCAATTGCTCAAGCTCGAAGAAAAAGCGGAAGAAGAACTCTACCGCACCCAGGTCTTGGAAACCCCCTTAAAAACCCGCAAGGCCCAAGGAATTTGCTGGTATCCGGTGGTGCTCAAACAGACAGATTTGGGCTTGGGCCAGAAGCTGATTCTGGAATTGGAGCGCACAAGTGAATTGGATCAACACCACCTCTTTCAAAATGGGCAGATTTTGGCGATCTTCAGCATGGCCTTCCCGCAAGAGGCGCCTTTAACGGGCGTGGCAACGCATGTGAGCCGCAACAGCCTCAAATTGGTGATGCAACGCGACGAATTGCCCGATTGGCTCGACGAGGGCAAATTGGGTCTCGATCTCTGTTATGACGAAACGACCTACCGCGAGATGCGCCGGGCTGTGGAGATTTTTAAAGGCATTCAACAGGGACCCCTTCTGAGTTTGCGAGAAAAACTCTTTGGCGAAGCGCCAGTTAAATTTTTGGCCTTTCCCTTTCAGCCCTTGCCCCATTTAAATGATTCCCAGAACCGGGCTGTCTCTCAGGTCTTGCAGGCCCAGGAATTGGCCATGATTCACGGCCCACCGGGCACCGGCAAAACAACCACGCTGGTTGCAGCCATTCAGGCTGTCTTACAACACGAAAAACAGGTATTGGTTTCAGCCCCAAGCAATGCCGCCACAGATTTGCTCTGCGAAAAATTGGCCGAATCAGGTCTGCCCGTGGTTCGCTTGGGTCATCCTGCCCGCATGTCAGAAAAAATCTTGCCCTATACCCTCGACGAACAATTGAGCCAACACCCCAATTTTCAGGTGCTCCAGAATTTGCGCCGCGAGGCCCGCGACACCCGCAGCAAGGCCCTGCGTTTTAAGCGCAATTTTGGGCCAGCGGAACGGGCCCAACGCCGCGAAGAAATGGCAGATGTCAAACGCATGTTGGCAATGGCCCGTGAGATGGAAAACCAGATGTTGGAACATATTCTCGACCGCGCCAGGGTCATTCTCTGCACCTTGGTGGGAGCCTCGCAGGAGATTATGCACAAGCGCAAATTTGAGACGGTCTTTATCGACGAAGCGGCCCAGGCACTGTTGGGCGGTACCTTGATTCCGATTCTCAAAGCCAAACGGGTAATTCTGGCGGGGGATCACTGCCAATTGCCCCCCACGGTCAAATCCCCCCAGGCCCTGGCCGGAGGCCTGAACAAAACCCTGTTTGAAATTTGTGCAGAGGCCCAGCCCGAAGCCGCAACATTGTTGGATACCCAGTACCGCATGAATCAGCAAATCATGGGCTTTTCCAGCCATGAATTTTACCAAGATCGGCTCTTGGCGCATGCTTCGGTGGCCGAACACACGCTCCTGGGCAGTGATGAACCCAGCCCTGATCTTGGGGGCGACGATCCCTGGCTGAACCGGCCTTTGGAGTTTATCGACACCGCAGGCTGTGGTCACGAAGAAGAGCTCAACCCCGAAAGCAAAAGCACGGGCAATCCGGGCGAAGCAGGCCTCTTACAAATCCACCTGACACAATTGCTGGTGGGCCTCCAGTCTGCAGGTCTGGATCTGAGCCAACTCAGTCTGGGAATCATTTCGCCCTATCGCCAGCAGGTCAATCTGCTTAAAGATCTTTTACGGACAGATCCACACGTGTTGAAGCTGGGCAGTTTCAGTGTGGATACCGTCGATGGCTTTCAAGGCCAAGAGCGGGATATCATGTATATCTCGCTGGTACGCTCCAATGGCGAAGGTGAATTGGGCTTTCTCAAAGACACCCGGCGCATGAATGTGGCCCTGACCCGCGCGCGCAAAAAACTGGTGGTAATTGGCGACAGCGCCACCTTGGCCAATCACCGTTTTTACCATGGCTTTCAGGAGTACTGCGAAGGCCTCGAGGCCTGGCGCAGCGGCTGGGAGTTTATGACCTGAGCCCGCGGTGAGCCCGCCCTAAAATTGCAATCAGCCTCTGTCACATGTTTTTCTGAGCAGCATGCACGTCATTTATTGGTTCCGTCAAGATTTGCGCCTGCATGATCAGGCCCTGTTCAGTCAACTCGCGAAAAGTGCCGATACACTTCTGCCTGTCTATTGCCTCAACCCGGCACGGTTTCGCAAACTCCCTTTGGGCTTTGCCAAAACCGGCCCTTGGCGGACGCGCTTTTTGCTGGAAAGCCTGAAAGATTTACAGACCCAGCTGAAACAATTGGGCAGTGATCTGTATGTGTTTCTGGGCCCTCCCCAGCAGATCATCCCTGCCTTGGTCACGCAGATTCAAGCAGACGCAGTCTACGGCTTGGGCGCGTTTTTGCCTGAAGAAAAGGCCGAAGAAGATGCCCTACAACGAAAACTGGCAAAAGGGGGTCTGCCGCTCTTGCTTGCTCCCAGTGAAAGTTTATTGCAACTCGAAAATCTGCCCTTTGACCTGACAGACTTGCCCAAGAACTTCACAGCTTTTCGCAAACTGATCGAACCCGAGCTACACGTCCTCCCCCCGCTGCCTCCCCCTCGACACATGCCCCCATTGCCAGAATTGTTGCCAGACTGTCCTGCCCTCCCCGGCATGCAAGATCTGGCTCTGGAACCGCCCCAAGACGATCCCCGTGCAGTCTTGCGTTTTGTGGGAGGAGAAACTGCGGCTTTGGGGCGTTTAGATGATTATATCTGGCAACGTGGTCTGATCCGCACATACAAAGAGACCCGCAATGGCCTGATTGGGGAAGCCTATTCGTCCAAATTTTCAGCTTGGTTGGCCAATGGGACGCTCTCGGCTCGGCAGATTTACGCCCAGGTGAGGGCCCATGAAGCCCAATTGGGAGCCAATGACTCCACCTATTGGCTGATCTTTGAATTGCTTTGGCGGGAATACTTTCGGCTGGTGGCACTTCAAGCGGGCAAATAGATTTTTCTCTTGGGAGGACTGCAGGGCAAAGTTCCGCCCGCAAAAGCAGACCCAGCACTTTTTGCGGCTTGGTGTCGGGGGCAAACCGGTCAGCGCTTTATCGACGCCAATATGCGCGAATTGGCGCTTTCGGGCTGGATGTCCAATCGGGGACGGCAGAACGTCGCCAGCTATCTCATTCATGATTTAAACTTGCCCTGGACCTGGGGAGCAGCTTGGTTTGAACATTGCCTGATTGACTACGATCCCTGTAGCAATTGGGGCAATTGGATGTACTTGGCGGGGGTGGGCAATGATCCCCGACCTTTGCGCCGTTTTGATCCCGAAGGCCAGGCCCAGCGCTATGACTCTGAGGGGCAATTTCAAGCCCTTTGGTTGCAAGAGACAAAGGGTCAAAAGAGTGTTTGACCCCCAGCCCAACAAGAATGCCCCCGCTGTTAGACAGCAGGGGCATTCCCTCAAAGTTGTTTCGTCACCGGATGTTTAGAGAGCCGGTTGCGTCACCGTGTTTTTGATCAAATTAACCGCCGTATTGGCCAAGAGGCGACCGTTGATCGAGGCGTCTGAACCCAAATTGATCTCGGTTTCACACATGATGATTCCCTCAAAATGGGCGCGAGCACCAATGCTCACATCGCCAGCAATCTGCCAAAAGACATTTTTGGCCTGGGCCCCACCTGAGAGGATCACCCGTGTATCAGAAGCCTGGATCACGCCGCCCGAAATCTGAAAGATCCAGATATCGTTGGGGCCGCCGTTTAAGGTGACATTGGTTGAGACCAAAACATTGGTTCCCCATTTGTAGAGACCCGGCACCAATGTCTGCCCCCCGATTTGACCTGTGCCCAACTCAGAGAAATCAGGGATGGCCCTGCCAGCTGCATCGGTATAAGCTGTGGCCAAATCTCCAATCGCCGTTGTCATTTTTGTGGGTGTGGGCGCGGTCAGATTGGCCGCATAAATCCGGCCAGTGACCTGTGTCGAAGTCGCAAAGGTGGTCGAAGCATCCATCACCTCAGAGAAACCTGTGATGGCTGTGAGCCCGATTGGGCTCACCCCGATATCTCCGGTGATCACAGAACCTGGAACTGACGAAATACCGGATTTGGATAAGACGGCAAAATCAGCGGCGGTTCTGAGATTGACGGCAGCTGGACCCAGAGCGGTGGTAAAGGTCCAAACCTTGTTGGCCGCCAGCGGATTGCCCGCGAGATCCTGAGCGCCCGTGGTCAAGGTCGCCGTGTACTGGGTCTTGCGTGCCAGTTCTGTTGTCGGGGTAAAGGTGGCCACATTGCCAAGATAGCTGACGGTGCCTGGAACAGGCACCTGACCAGGCCCAGTCAGGGTAAATGTGGCTGTGGTCAAAGTGAGCGGATTCATTGGCTCATTGAAGGTGGCGGTGTTCAAACTTGTGGTAATCACACTGGCACCCAGGTTCGCAGGATTGCTTGCATTCACCAGAGGCGCCGTGGTATCCGGAGTCGCTCCGGTGGTGAACGTCCAGACTTTGTTGGCCGCCAACGGATTGCCAGCGAGGTCCAAGACGCCCATATTCACAGTGGCTGTATACAGGGTATTGGCCGCAAGGTTGCTGGTGGGTGTAAAGGTCGCAATATTGCCAACGTAGGTGACAGCGCCAGAAACGGGCGTCGCCCCAGGCCCCGTCAGCTTAAAGCTGTTGGAGCTGATAGTCAGGGCATTCATCGCTTCGCTAAAGGTGCTTGAAACAGCAGCGTTAACAGCCACGCCTGTGGCCGCGTTGGCTGGCGTACTCAGGTTGACTGTTGGGGCAGTTGTATCGGTGGCGGACCCGGTGGTAAAGGTCCAAGTCTGATTGGCAGCCAGAGCATTGCCAGCCAGGTCTTTCACCCCATTGGTAATCGTGGCCGTAAACTGGGTATTGGCGGCGAGATTTGCGCTGGGGGTAAAGGTGGCCGTGGTGCCCGCATAAGTCACCGTCCCAGGGACTGGGGTCTGACCGGGCCCGACCAGAGAAAAGGTGGTTGGATTTAAACTTGAGGCGTCCATCACCTCACTGAAGGTCACTGCCAACTTGCCGTTGGTAAAGACGTTCAGGGCCGCATTGACAGGGTTGCTTGCACTCAGGGTTGGAGGGAAGGTATCTGGATTGACAACACCGCCACCCGAACTGCCACCGCCACCCGAGCTACCGCCGCCGCCACCGCCACCGCCACCGCCGCCGCCGCCGGTGCTGCCCGTACCAGCGCCGTCAGACGAGCCTGTGATAAAGGTCCAGGTTTTATCCGCGGCAAAGGGGTTGCCTGCCAGATCTTTGGCACCGGTTGTAATCGTTGCTGTATAACTGGTGTTGGGCTTGAGTGATTCTTTGGGGTTGAAGCTGACAATATTCCCAATATAAGTCACAGTACCAGCAACGGGTTTTGAACCGGGTTGCTCTCTCAGGATAAACGTGTCTGTATTGATCGTTGCGGGATCCATCACTTCACTGAAAGTCAAGCCGAGATTGCCACTGGTGGCGACATTGGTTGCGCCACTGGCAGGGTTTGAATAACTTTCACTTGGGGCCGTGGTATCACTCGAGGCGTCTGTGGTAAAAACCCAGCTTTTCTTGAGTGTAATGGCATTACCAGCCAAGTCCTTGGCTTTGGTGCTGATTGTCGCTGTGTAGCTGGTGCTAACAGCCAAGTTGCTGGTGGGTGTAAAAGTGGCCACGCTTCCAATATATGTCACCTTGCCAGAAACAGGGACAGGTCCGGGAGCTGTTACCGTGAAGGTGGATTCTGACAAACTTGCCGGGTCCATGACTTCACTGAAGGTAGCAACAATTTTACGATTGACAGCAATACCCAGTTCGGCATTAATGGGGCTGGTAAACGACACAGTGGGCGGTGTCTTATCGGTTTGCCCTGGGAGGCCCGAACTGACCGGAACAGGCGTCGCTGAGGCACCTGGAGTGGGCGTCGCGGCTGGAGCAGCTGAATTGACGGGACTCGCGGTTGGAGCGCTGGGGACATTAGGTCCTGAAGTAGATGTTGGCTGGCATCCGACTGTAGAAATCAACAAGACCATCGAAAAAAGCGATGTTCTATTGATCCGAAATTTACGCGCAAATACTTTCACTTAATAATCTCCATTTTGTAGAAAATAATTTAAACTTATTCAAATCTCTACATTTACGTTTAGAATTTTTTAACCAATATAATTCTTGCTTTAATTTAAAAAGATTTTTTGATTTATCTCTATTTATTTTTATGAATATTAAATAAAAAAAATGGTTTTTTAAAAATTTGAAGCAAGACGACAAAATTTATTTTTCCTCCACAAGCAGTATTTGGGTGGATTGAAAAAATTCCAAAGTTTATTGCTGTAGAGCATCAACGATGAGTAAGCATATATTTAGGACGAGACTATAAAATAATAGTTCCGGAATATAAAGAATTATTAATTTGATTCAAAATTTGATTTCTCAAATAGATTTTAATTTTAAAAATTTAAATTTTTTTTCAATATTTACACAATTATCTTAGAAAATATTTTTCTAGAAATTTGATTTTTAGACTTTTACTCCAATAAAAACAACAAAATATATTCTAAATTTGGCTAGACTTGCGCAGTAATAATTGGATTTCGGGATATGGCATTGACTCCAGATGAAAATTCATTCGTTTTCTGAGAGGGTATTTCCCAGCAATTTTTGGGCAAAAGCCTTAAATTTTTCGCGTTCGGCTTCAGTGGGATAAAAATCAAAGACAGTATGTAAGACAGTTGGAGAGCCGATATTGTCCTCTCGGCCGACCTGGAAGTGGTTGATCATTTGCTGGAGTGTATACTTTGTGCCTGTATTGTCTAAAAATAGAGGAGTTTCTCCTGATTTTCCCATATAGGTAAACCAGTGCCGGTCACTTGAACCAAATGATTTACTGCCCATGTCTGCACTTTCTCCGGTCAGACGCATATCAGAATCGGTATTAATAAACAACACCATTCCTGGTTTGATCACGCCTTGATCGAACAGGGCCTGCAAATTTTCTTCCTGTGGTTTGGCTCCAGGATCTGCAGGATTGGGTTTGTCTTTGGCAAATGGCGTTGTCCGCGTCCCTGCTGTATGGGTGACTTGGACGGAGCCATAATGATCTGAACTTTGGGTGAGTTCTAACATTTTTTGGACATTGATTTCTCGGCCGAGCACCAGGGTATGCAGCAGGTCTGTCAAAGCAGCACACCCCACGTTATCGTGTTTATAGCCATCGGTAATGCCTTGTTGAGCCCTGCGATCGTAAATATCCCCAAACTGGACGGCCTTCTGTTCAGGGGTTTGGGGACCAAATATATATTTTTCTACCACAGTGCCCCCTTTCGCATAAACCCCTTCTACTGTGGCATTTCCCTTTTCAGAAAGCAAAGCTTGCTTTGCGGCCAATTCCGCGATTTTAGGCGTTAACTCTGTTTGCAGACTTGCCATTTTTGCTTGCAGAGACGGAATCCCAGAATGACTTGGATTTCTTGCTATCAGGCGATCCCGCTCTTTTGTTGCTGCTTCCATTTTTCCTGTGAGTGTTTTTACATTTTGTTCCAATGATCGAACCTCACTTTTTAGTTTCAGGTATTCAAGTTTGGCTGCACGGTACTGCTCTTTGGTTTCAGCCTTTTGTTCAATCGTCGTTTCGGCATAGTCTTTCATCGTAAGGGTGGTTTTAGACGTTGCACGGGCTTGGGGATCCGCTTGCAAGATTATTTCTTCTGGGGCAATATCCACTTGACCCAAATAGTGATTCAACACTTCCAAATCAGAAAGTGCATCAGCCAGTTCTGCTGGAATTGTGACGCCCTGTGTTTCAAGGGCTTTGCCCAGCGCTACCGCGTCGATATTCTTTGGGTCTGCTGGCATGAGCTGATGAGCGCGCGCAAGCTGTTTTAGAGCATCTGCTTGAGTCGAGTTAAGTACACCAGCCCGTTTTGCCTCATCCAAATTGAGTTGGGAATCCTGATTTTTGTCGGATTTTCCCAAGGCAGATTTAAGCGCTCCAAAAGGAATACCGTTATGAAAAATCTCAAGATTATAACCCCTGTGACTTTTTTCTAATTGACTCAGCCAACTTGTGCGGATGGCCAATGGGCCTTTTAAGCTGCGGGCTTCTGGAAAGGGCCTCATTTTACTGGGCGCAAAATCAAAGGCATAGATGGGCGGGCGGACACTGCCAGGCTCACAAGTATTGATGTCAGTACAGACAGCGGGAGGGCTGAGGGGTGCAGCTTGATTGACCGCAGGCAATAAGTCGGGGTTAAATGCATCTGAAATCCGGTTTTGAGAGGTCGTTTGGGGTGATGGCTGAGCCGCACTCAAAACAGCAAAGTCATCATTTTTTTTTCCCAGGCCCAACCCGAGGAGGTTGCGGAGGCCCAGGCCCTGTGTGGGGGGAGAATCCGCATTTGCCTGCAGATATTTGGTCCCAATTTGTTTAAACAGATTGGGACTGGTATTGGCTTTTGGGGGTAGGGTAGGGGCCTGTCTGATGGCAGGGGTTTCTTTGGGAATACCTGGGACAGATTGAAACGAGCGATTCACGTTGTTTGGGATAAAGTCCGTCATGGCGATTACCTCTGAAAAACAGGATAAACAGAGGTACGCTCAGCGAGGCATTTTTTTCATAGACTGGGTTCACGGCACTCAAAATCAGTTGCGCTGTCCGGTCCAATCTCCATCCACTTCTGAGATAATCGCGAAAAACCGTCCGTTAATCGTGGGACTAAAGAAATCGCAGTGCCGAGGCGATAAACAGACGCCCGTTTAGACCAGAACCACCAAAGCCAGGTAAGAGGAGCAGCGGCAAATTCAATCTTATTCTTGTGAGCTATTTCGTCGAATTTCGGCTGTGTGCCAGATTCTTTCCAGATCTGCCAACTTGCCTGCCCAGGTTCACAGCCCTATACTGGTATATCTTTTAAACATCAGAGGGATACATGGGTGTTATCTCTTCAGAGCAACTCAGTGAACATCACCGCAAACTCACAGCCCAAAGGTTTGAGCACGCGCAAGTCATTTACAATCAAGGGCTTTTGTTTTTAAAACAGGCCCACAGCAAAAAATTTCAGAATCCAGAGCATTTACAAGAAGCCGGCAAGGCTTTTTTAAGGGCCAACCAAATTACGCACGACAACCCCAATCCAGGCTTGGCTTTTGCCTATATTTTACTCTTGCTCGAAAATCACACCTTGGCCCGCCAATACGCCCTGCAGGTGCTCGAAAAAAATCCCCAAGATCGTTTGGCGCAGACCTTTGTCAAACGCATCGAAGCGGATCTGCTGGGCGAGGACGATACAGGACTTCCGGTCTCAGATCTGGATCAATACGCGGATATTGACCACCAAATCCAAAGCTTGGTGCAGGCAGCCCAACAAACGGTCATCCCCTTTGTCACATCCGATCCAGAGCTGATCAACCGATGTGAAATAGACCTGGCCAAACTGCAAAAACAACACCAAACATTTTTGGCCCATCTCAAAGACCTGGATTGGGGATACAACAATGCCAGCTTGAGCTTTACCCTCCAGCCCCTTGAAACCCTGATTTCAAATATTCAGGCCAGTCTGCGTCTGTGTAAAGGTTTTGCGAGTATGTACAAATGGCTGAGTGAAGACATATCGCTGCTCAATCTGGATATGCACGCCACACTTACAGCGGTACAACCCGAAGCGATAGACCTCCTCGAAAAACGCCTGGAGTATTACCTCGACCGCGCTGATGCCTATGGCCTTAAGTTGGAAAATTTACGCTTGCAAAACCAGCAAGACCTGCGCACCGAAGCCCAATGGCAACGATTCCAATTGCAACTCGATCTCTACCGCGATTTGCTCGACGAAGCGCTCGTGCGCCACGAACTGCAGAGGTAAAAATGCAAGAATTTGAAAGCCTGAATTCCCCAAGTTTGAGTGAACAGCAGCAGGGGCTGGGAGGTTTTTTCTACGAAGCCTCGTTGGTGGCCCGCGAACAGGAACACATTTCCGCAGAAGTGCAGTATGAAAATGCCATCAAACACGCGGATCTGTTGGCCGAACTTGAAAAACGCAAATAATGTCCCGCGCCCCTGGCTGACGCCCATTGTAGACGCAATCGGGGCCAAAGACCTGAGCCGCATTGAGACCGTACAAACCCTTTGGAAAGGCTATGGCCAGATCCTGCGCCTGCATCTGGAAGGGGCTCCAATGGGCTCTGTGATTTTAAAACAGATCGCTCCCCCCGCTGACACCTCTGGAAAGAGCCTTTCCCACCAGCGTAAGGTCAGATCGTATCAGATCGAGCGGACCTGGTACAGCCGCTACAGCAGCGGCCTGAATCAAGCGTGCCGGGTCCCGCGCTTTCTCGCACAGGGCCACTCCCCAGCTGGCGATTGGCTGCTCTTAGAAGACCTCGACCCAGTCGGCTACCCCGAGCGGCGGCGACACTTAAACAGCGCCGAAATGGCAGCAGTTGTGAGCTGGCTGGCCCATTTTCATGCAAGCTTTCTCGGCCAAGTCGCCCCCGAACTCTGGGAAGAGGGCAGTTATTGGCATCTGGATACGCGTCCAGACGAATGGCAGGCCCTGCCACAAGGTCCCCTCAAATCATCCGCAGCGGCCATTGCAACAAAACTCAAGACCTGCCATTTTCAAACCCTGATTCACGGGGATGCCAAACCCGCCAATTTCTGTTTTTCAACCCCCACAACCGCCCCCCCTCAGGTGGCCGCCGTGGACTTTCAATACATTGGCAGGGGCTGCGGGATGAAAGATTTGGCCTATTTTTTGTCGGCTTGTTGCTCTGAAACCCAAGCCTCCGAGGCGATTCCTCGCTATTTAGATCTGTACTTTGACACTTTGGCACAGGCCTTGGACAATCCCCGCTTGGCAAAAACGCTTGTTGCGGAATGGCGGGAACTGTTTGACTTTGCCTGGGCCGATTTTTACAGGTTTGAACTGGGCTGGCTGGGGGGAGATCCTCAGGATTACCCTTATAGCGAGAAAATCTTGCAAACGGTAATCCCCAAACTGAATTTGAATCAGCCCTGAAGACAAGTTTTTGGGCCTTTGAGCGATAATCATTCAGAGACACCATGACAAGTATAAAACCACAGCCCTCATACTACCCGCCAACTGAATCTGCCAAAGGTCAGACTCAGCCGCAAAAGTTACCGCAATCCTCGCCTGCGAAGCCGCCTCTGGAGGGCTGTTTACCTGAAGAATCAGGCGCGAAACCACCTGGAGATTTTGGTGTATTTGGGGGCATGGCCAGCTTGAGTATGGGCCTGGGGTTTGGTCCTACTGCCCACAAGGTCGAAAAGGGTGAGAGCCTTGAAAAGATTGCCAAGCAAAAATTGCCGCCCCAAAACAACAGTCCCCAAGATATTCAACGTTGGGTGCAGGCCGCCGCCAAGCTCAACAAACTCACCTCTCCCAATCAGCTCCAAGCAGGCCAAGTCATTCTCCTGCCTTCAATTTTGCCCAGGTTTGAGACCGAAGGCAACGCAACACCCAGCCTCTCGTTTTTGGACGACCCCGCGAAAATCGACGTGCCAAATGTGATCGCCGCTCAGCAAACAGCAGCGGCAAAATTGGCGGAGGGCCTCAAAGCCCAAGATGTAGCCGGTAAATTGGCCCATTACCAAACGTCCCCCCCTCCCGACCCCTCGCCCGAAGACATGACCTGGCTGTTTCAGCTCAAAGCAGCTGAGAACAATCATCTGCTCAAGTACAAGCCCACAGCCCCAGAGCAAAAGCTTGCAACGGCTTTGCAAGAAGCTATCGCCTGGAAACAGATGTTGAATCAGCCCACCCGTATCAGTCAGGCAGATTTAGACCAATTGCCTGCATCCGCCAAAACGACCCTCAAAGCCTGGATGGCCGCCGATGGCAACGCCGCCAATTTATCGAGCTTGGACTTGGCCAAAGCCTCTCCCCACGCTGTCAAAACCCTCCTGCAAACCCTCAAACAGGCAGGCAATCCCCCCCATGCCCAACGCCTGGTTCAAATCATGACCCAGCTCAGTCGGCCCGAAGCCCTGAACATCTTTGGCAACAGCTCCTTTGCCTTTGAAAAGG
Source organism: Candidatus Blackallbacteria bacterium (assembly GCA_051715345.1). Lineage (GTDB taxonomy): Bacteria > Cyanobacteriota > Sericytochromatia > UBA7694 > UBA7694. Next base: position 44,478 of record JBPXJQ010000049.1, on the reverse strand, counting down.
GCCAACAGCCCAGGCCCTATATGACCCACAGCTTTGAGCCCTTAAAATTGCCCAAAGCAGACCTGGAAGCCTTTCAAGCCAATCTCAAACAGATCGAAAAAACCCTTTCAGATCCCGATTTAATCGAGCGCGGGGGCTGGAATTTAGAGGTTGAGGGCCAGAAACTGCGGATTTTAGAGCCCAGCAAAAACACCCTCAAAGACCTGAACTTGAGTGAAGGGGCCCGCAAAGCAGAGGGGGCCCGCCAGGAATTGCGCAGTAAATATGGTTTTGAACCCGCCAACCCCCACGACTTCAATGCCATTAAAGCGATCAAAGCCAAGCTCAAGACGCCCGAAGACCAAGTCAACTTTATAGGCCTCTACCTCAGGGCCCATTACGAACATCCTGGCAAAGGCAGCTCTTGGTCAGCCCTGGCCCATTTGTCTGAGCGTTTGGGCATGTCGGAAAAGGTTTTCTTTGGCAGCCCTCCCCCTTTGGACCGGCTGCCTGATGGCCGGGCCCTGATCGATTGTGAAGGCTTTACCAAACTCTCTCAAATTCTGCTCGATACCCTTGCCCCCGGAAATCTGTCTTTGCCGATACGCCAACCCGGCCATGTCTTTAACCTGGCCAAAGTGGGCGAACGGGTCTATGCCTTTAATAATCAGCAGGTGCAGGTTGTTGAGATGTCCCCAGCCGAGGTGCAAAAATTCAGCGCATTGCAAGACGATTACAGCTCGCAATGGTCGGCCCTCAATCCATTTAAACAGTCCCCCCGCATGACAGCCGCGAACTTTCCTGGACTGTATCAATATACGGAATCGTTTGGCACCCCCACAGATCCCAGCCTTTCCAAACTCCAAAAAGGGGATTACCTCTATGTGCGCAACCGCGACGATGTGTTTGAAGACCTGAAATTGTTTTAATCTTCGGCCAAGACGATCAATTTGTCCAAGGGGCCAAATTGAATCCGCTCAGATTTTTTCGGATTGACTTTGACGCCAAAGCCATTTTCCCGATCCTGGGCGTGGGCCTGCAGGCGATAGCCAATCGCCAACTCTCCGCGCTGACTGGCCGCTTTGAGCAGGGTATAAAAATTGACAGGCTGATCCAGGCGGATATATTCGTCGATCGGTTTGAGGTAGATTTCGGAGCCCTCGGATTGAAAGAGATCGTCAAAAACCCGGCCCAGCTCTTTGTTTTCTGAGAGCTGAGAGAGCATCAAACTGATCAGTTTATCGCTGACAATAAAATCGTCGGCCTGGGTCACCGAGGCCAGCTCGCGGTTGCGTGAATCCAACATCTCGCTGACAATCGAAAGGCTGACCTGGCTTTTTTCGGAGATATCTCTGAGGTGCAACAGGGTCACCAGGGTTTTGGCGTCTGCAGCTTGAATTTCAAGCGTGTCGGAATAACTCAGGGTAATAATATGCGCAAAGTTCTCCAACTGAAGGCTTTCCAGCACTTTGCGATCGGTGGTATCTGCCTGGGTAAAACTCAGACTTTGGTTTGTCATGTTTTCGCTGCGGGCCCGAATCGCCATTTCGACAGCTTCTTCTACATCGGCCACAATCGTCAAGGCTGAGTTCGGGCTGACATAATTGTCGAGCTCCGACATGATAATAAAGCCCCGCTGATTCCAGCCCAGAATCAGGGTTTTTTCAGGAACATTGGCCTCGGGAGCGCGCAATTGAATTGCATTTTCGTCGATCTGGTGATCGCTGGTCTTGGAAAGCACCACCGCATCATCGTCACGGGCAATGGCGATCACCTTATCTCCGGTGGCGATCAGGCTTTCGAGCGGGGGATTGATCAAAATGTCGCCATCGGCTTTGCGCAGCCCCATCAGGGCCGACTCTTCGTAAGACATGATCGCTTCGGCAAAGGTTTTGCCAACCAAACCGGGTTCTGCTTGAAAGTAAATTTCGTCGCCGTCAAAGTCCAATAATTCGGTATAGACCACCGACAGGCCCGATTGGCGGCAGGTCTGAACAGAGATTCTCGCAATGAGATCTTCGCCCAAAACCAATTCAACTTCGTCACCGCCGACCATTTTGGCCACATCGAGATTTTGTGGCGAGTGAATTTCAGCGACAATATGGTAGGGTTCGGGCTTGCGCTCGGGGTGGTTGGTTAAAGCCAAAATGGTTTTGATCACGTGGGAGTCGGGATCTTGGGAGTCTTCGGGAGCCAGAATCACAATCGATCGGGCATCTTGGGGATTGACGATCTGCAAATCGCTCATTTCAATCGGATTGCCACTGCGGCAGATCACACGGGTATTGCCCGTTCCCCCCAAACGGTCGCGGATCTCATCTTCCATCTCGACTTTGTCTTTTTCGGCCAAAATGGCAATCGCCGGGCGCTTGACATTTTCATTGGCCACCATCAATTCAGAGATAATCGTGAAAACCTGAGAGGACCAGCCCAGAATCACGGTGTGATTGCTTTCAATCACCCGCGAACGGCCTTTGCGCAATTCGTCCATTTTGTTTTCTATCCCGCTGGTCAAAAGGCCAATCAAGATGCTGACAACAAAAATGCCAAAAAAGGTGACACCTAACATCAGCAGCAAATAGGGCCAGGTGCCAACATCGCCCGCCACAGTGCCAGCGTCTATGGAACGCATCAGCACATTCCAGAGTGCTTTATCCAGTCCAATCGGTTTTTTGTCTTCGATCGGCACCAGTGGGGAATTGATCAGGCCCAAGGCCACCAAAAAAATCACCAAAGCAGTGATCGCAAAAAGCCAGCCAATCAAGGCGGGTGTGCCTTTGGACATGGTATTGTCGAAATGATAGCGCAGACGGTACGAAAGGGGAATTTTGCCCACCAGAGGCTCCTGAATAGAGAGAATTTACTGCGAAACTGTTTTTTAAGTGAATATTCAGCTTTGCTTAGCCAGCCCCATTTTAACAAGGTCAAGCCCCAAGTCAATGGTTATAATCGCATTATTAGAAAAAGCTAGTTTTCTTTACTCAAATCTGCCGCTTGCAAGGCCTTTTCCAAATCGCTTTCGACCAGATAATACCAACCCAAAGCGGGAATGCGGTAATAGGCCACCAAAAGCGGCTGTTTGCCGGGCAAAATCTGGTGGCCCGATTGTTGGGCCTTGATCGCTTTCACCACAGCCGGGTGGGGGTAGTCGGGCAATTTTAAATCGGGGTGAATGGTGGCTGAAAACTTTTGGCCTTTTTGATTCGAGCGAATCGCAATCCGGCCCTGGTCATCGAGTAAATACCCCCCTTTTAAAGTGCGCAAAGCCGGTGGCAGGGCCAACATGGTCTGAATGATCGTGTCAAATTTAACATCCAGACTGGCGGTGCCCAAAAACTGGTTCTGGTGATCGAAGAGACCTGTGGCGGCAATCAAAAGCAAGCCAGCCCCACTGACGTCGATATACGGATTGCCCCAGCGCCGGGCGTGTTGGTAGGCCCCAAATTTGTAAAAGGGCCGGATCACCGGATCGTAGTTGTGGCTCTCAAAATCGCCCCCCGGCAGCCAGGCCCCCGCGCCTTGTTTGAGCACCAAAGTGGCATAACTCACGGGGGTGCCGCTTTGGGCTATCAGGGTTTGTTTCTCCAACGCGCTGAGCCGTTCGGGGGTTTTGCTCTCGATCAAGAGGCGTTTTTGAAAATGGCGCAAACTGGACAATTCACCCAATTCTTTTGCCACTTGGGATTCAGGCAAAGACCAGGTTTTGACCGAAAGGGGCCAATTGACACTGAGCTGGCTGTGAAATTGCTTGGAGGCCACCTGATCGGGGGGGGTAAATTTTGTGTGCAAATAATAGCGATCCCTGACCGGATTTTGCTGGGTCAGATGGGAGACCGCCACCGCGGACAGCGCTTCGAGTTGCATTTCGGCTTTGAGAAATTGGCGGTTCATCAGACGGCTTTGCGCATAAACGGCACCCAAATAGCGATTGAGGGCCTGTTCGCGGGCCCGCAAACGCGCCAATTCACGCTGCTGGCTCCAGAGACTCCAGAGCCCGAGCAGAGAACAGAGCAAAACCAATGTCAAGACCGTGCCAAGGGCCAATAACTGGTGCTTGACGAACAGCCGGCTTGTGCTCTGCAAAAGGGTGTCCCGTTGGGCAGAGACACTCTCCCCCTTTAAATAGCGGCGCAGGTCATCAGCCAAGGCGCTGGCACTGGCGTAGCGCTGCTCAGGCTTTAAAGCCGTAGCTTTGCGCAAAATCGCAGTGAGCTCACTCGGGAGTTTTTGTGCGCCAGGCAAAGCGGGTGGGTTGATCCAGCCCTGTTCAGCCATTTGCAAGAGCGCCAGGTAAGAATCACCCGTGCGGGCAGGGCGCAGACAAATCCATTCGTAAAGTATCAGGCCGAGCACATAGAGATCGCTGCGCTGATCCAGTTCGGCCCATTGCCCTTTGGCCTGTTCGGGCGAAAAATAGCAGAGATTGCCTTCAAGTGGACTGTCGTCGACTTGATCTTGATCCAATTCTGGCGGAATGCGCACTTCTAAAGGCGAATCGGGCAAGACACGGGCCAAGCCCCAATCCATCACATAGACCTCATGAAAATGGCCGATCATCAAGTTATTGGGCTCCAATTCGCGGTGAATCACGCCCCGGCTGTGGGCATATTCCAGGGCATCACACACAGCCAAAAAGACTTCCAAACGCTGGGTCAAAGGCATCACGGGCAGGGTTTGCGATTGTGCGGCATCGATCAGCTCTCGGAAGGTCTGGCCCTGGACCCGTTTCATGGTATATGCCAGACCGGCTTGGGTGTTTTCGAGGCTGTAAACGGGCACAATATGCGGATGGTCCAATTGGGCTGTGATTTGCGCCTCCAACAAAAAACGGCGAATGCGGGCCGGTTTTTCTTGCTGGCGCACCATTTTCATCGCCACTTTGCGCTGCAAGGCGCTCTCTTTGACCAAATCTATCTGGCCCATTTCACCTTCTGCCAAATGTGCGATCAGGGCGTAAAACTGACGCCCCGGGGTGCTGAGTTGCTCTGAGCTGAGTTTATAATCAGCCGTGATCGTCTGCAGCAATTCTTCCATTTCGTCAGGGGTAGAAATCTGTTCTGGGCTCATGGCTGCAGCTCCAAAGCCTGATCCGCTTCGACCACATAGGTCCAACCGAGAATATCCAGGCGGTAAAAGACCAACAGCGTTTGGCCCTGGTGGACAAAGCCACTGTCGCGGGAACGCAAAGCGGGCAGGGCTTCGGGCCAGGGAAAAGCCAAACTGAGGCCTGCCGCGCCCATGGTCTTGGCAGCTTGGCCTGTGCTCTGTTCGGCAACCACCTGCATGGCCTGATTGAGCAAATAGACCTTGCGGGCGCGGGCATCGGGCAGGGGCAATAATTTGAGAATGTCTTTGAGGGCAATTTCAGCCCCTGCGACACCCAAAAAGCGCTCGTTATAGTCATACAGTGCACGGGTGCAGGTCAGCATCAGGCCTTGGCCCTGCACATCCAAATAGGGTTTTTGCCAGTGCAGACCCCGGGTCTGAACACTTTGTTTGTACCAGGGGCGTTGCCTGGGATCATAATCAGCGGGATAGCCCCCTTTGCCGGGATAGGCAAACATCAGGCCCTCTTTGAGCCCCGCAAAGACCCAACGCAAGAGGGTGCCTTCCCCGGTCACTATCTTCTGGCGCAATTGCGCGGGTGGCGGCACAGGCAAATTGCCCAATTGCCCGCGTAAAAAGAGGCGGCCCAGATCCAAATGCAGGCGATTGAGCTTCTGCATTTGCCCACGCAGGGCGTTTAAATCACTGCCAGGGGCCAATTTAAACACCGGCCAGGCCGTGCTAATCGCTTTGCCATAGCGGGGCGCAAAGCCAAAATCTGGGGGCGGCGCTTGGGCATAATCCGCGTCCAGATACAGACGTTGGCCGCTGCGCTCCCCCTGAAACAGGGCCTCAGTGACAATCGCCGACAGACTTTCCAGGGCCATCTCGGTCAGAAAAAACTGCCGGTCGAGCAAACGGCTGCGCTCTGCCACGGTTTCGAGAAAGCCCCCCAGACGCTGTTCGTGAGCCCGTGCGGCCAACATGGCCTGGCTACGCAAGGCCAATAACCCAGCCGCACCGCTGAGCGAGAGAAAAACCAGCAGAGACAGCCCCAGCAGCGTGGCTTGCCGGTGTTGCCTCATATAGCGGCGGGCCTTTTGCCAAAAACGATCTGGGCTGGCAAGCACCGCTTCGCCCCGCAAATAGCGGCGCAGATCTTCGGCCAATTCGGCCACATCAGCGTAGCGATGCTCTTTGCGCCGGGCGGTGGCTTTGTGAATAATCGCCTCTAATTCTGGGGCAATTTTGACACCCGCTTGGCTGTGTTCCAGCGGCTCTTTTTCGGCTTTGAGGATTTTTTTGAGGAGTTCGATTTGGGTCTTGGCTGTAAACGCCGGTTTGAGCGTCACCAATTCAAACAGGATCAGGCCCAGGGCAAAGAGATCACTGCGGCCATCGAGCAAATCGTTTTTTCCGGCGGCCTGCTCCGGTGAAAGATAACGCGGCGTGCCCATGATTTGGCCCATTTGGGTGCGCTCGAGCGGGGGCGCATCGGCATCGGGATGAATCAACCTGACCACCTCGTCATCGATCCGGGCTTCGGCCCCCCCCATAATTCGGGCGATGCCCCAGTCCATCACATAGACCTCGTGGTACATGCCCACCATGATATTGGCGGGCTTGAGATCGCGGTGAATCACCCCTTTGATATGGGCAAAATACAGGGCATCGCAGACTTTGAGGAAATGCCTGAGCAAGGTATCCAGACTGTGCTGGGGATCGGGGGTTTGACCGGCTTGGTATTGCTCGCGGGCTTCGCTGATCAGCTCTTTGAGGGTTTTGCCTTGAATCAGCTTCATCGAATAGGCGATTTGGCCTTCGGGACTGACTTCCAGGTTGTAAACCGGAATAATGGCCGGGTGATCGAGTTGAGCCGTGATTTGCGCCTCGGCAAAAAAGCGACTCAACACCTGCTGACTGACAGCCATCTGCGGCAGAATTTTTTTGTACGCCACCTTGCGACGCAGATGCACATCTTGGGCCAGCAAAACCTCACCCATGGCGCCTTTGCCAACGGTGCCCATAAAGGTATAGCGCTCAGGGGCCGGCGGCAAAAGTGGGGACGCGGGGTCCGCCACGCTGGCAGGCGGCAGGAGGTCTTCCAACTGGGTCAATTCAATCCAATCATCGCTGTGGGGGGGCTCAAAATCCACGTTTGAACTCATTCTCCTTTGGAGAGGCGCCAAGACGGTGTGAAGGCACAAAAATCTGGCAAATTATAACACAGCTGAAGCACGTTATCAAAGCTGTCCGCCAGCAGACAAAACTCGCCAGTGGCCTTCATTTCCACCCCCAATTCCCGTTTGGCCCCGACCATGCGCTCCCAAGAAAACGTTGGCACCCGGATCCCGACCTGATCTGCACTGATTTCGACAGGGGCTTCTGCCAAGGGGGCGCTCGCAAGCAGGCGCTCAATCGCCAAACTGACCAGGTTCTGGCCCGAAACATGGCTCAAAAAAGGCAGATTGCGGGAAGCGCGCAGATTGGCTTCGATCAGCAAAACCGCGCCTTGATGGTAAAAAAACTGGAGATTAAACAAACCGTGGAGTTCAAACGATTGTGCCAATTTTAAGGCATAAGTCAAAGCCTGGGCGCGCACCTCAGGGGACAGGCTTTGGGCCGGGAAGACATGGTGAGAATCCCCGGAATGAATGCCTGAGGGTTCAAGATTTTCTGAAAAGAGGTAATACTCCAATTGCCCCAAACGGGCGATGCCATCGAGTTCAAACTCTTTGGCCTCCGCCAAAAAGCGGTTCAGCAAGGCCCCTTCTGTGCGCGGTAAAGGGCCGTTGAGCTGAAGATGGTCTCCCCATTTTTCTAAGGCTTGGGCGTTTTCAATCACCTGCATACCGCCCCCCCCCAAGACAAAACCAGGGCGGTAGATCAGCGGATAACCGACCTTTTGACCAAACGCCAAAGCGTCAGCCAAGGATGTCACTTTGGCCCAAGGGGCCTGGGGGATCTGCAATTGATCCAGGGCCAGGGCAAATGCCAGGCGATTTTCAGCTTTTAAAATTTGGCCCACTGGCGTGCCCCAAAAGGGCCAGTGCCGGGGCAAGACCTGCAATAAATTCTGGGGTGTTTGCCCGCCCAGCGAAGCCAAGACACCCACAGGTCGAAGCGCCGCCATCACTGCATTGAGGCTTTCAGGCAACAGAGGTTCAAAGATCAGGGCATCCGCCAAATCACAATCTGTGCTCAGGGTTTCGGGGTTTGAATTCATCATGGCTACTTTATAACCCGCTGCTTGCAGGGCATAAATCGCGCTGACGCAGCAATAGTCAAATTCGACGGAGCAACCAATCCCATAGGGCCCACTGCCCAGAATCAAGACCCAGGGACCTGGCCCGAAGGTGAATTCAAGGGCTTGGCCGCGATAGAGATAGGCCGTCTGGGCCTGAAATTCCCCTGCCAGGGTGTCGATTTGGCGAAAGCCCCAGAAACCGAGATGGCCCGTTTTGAGCCTGGGTGCCAAATCTCGAAAGGCCTGCAAAAACCAGCCAGAAAACCCTGTTAAGGCCTCTATTTCGGCCAAAGGCAGGCCCTGTTCCAGCGCCGCAAAGAGGGCCGACATGCGCAGATCTGTGGGACAGGCCAATTCTTGCCGCAAGGCAGTCATTGACCAATTTGACCCATTTGCCCCATGAGGCAGTTTCTGAGTTTGGGTCAGGGCCCATGCTTTGGCAAAAGCAGAAGCAAAATCTTCTCCGATCCCCATGTTTTCACCGATGGATTTCATCTCGGGCCCCAAATGCCGATCGGCCCCTGGAAATTTGTCAAATTGCCAACGGGGGGCTTTGACCACAACATAGTCCAGCGCCGGTTCAAAAAAACAGGAGGTGACCCCCGTTAGTGGATTGACAATGTCAGGCAAAAGCCCACCCAAGGCCAATTGGGCGGCCACATAGGCAATCGGATAACCCGTGGCTTTGGAGGCCAACGCAGAACTGCGGCTCAAACGGGGGTTCAATTCGATCAGGCGAAAGGCGTCACTTTTGGGATGGTAAGCAAATTGCACATTGCATTCCCCGACCAATTTCAGGGCGGAGACCAATTTCAGGGCAGCCGCCCGCAGCCCAAAATAGCTGGCGTCACTCAAAGTCATCGGCGGCGTGACCACATAGCTGTCCCCCGTGTGAATGCCCATTGGGTCTATGTTTTCAGTGGCACAGACCACCAATTGATTGCCCGCAGCATCCGCCAAAACTTCAAACTCGATTTCTTGCCAGCCCCTGAGATCTTCTTCGAGCAAAAGTGGCGCGTTTAAAAGTGCCGCTGGGTTCAAACGATCTTTGAGGCCGGGATCTGCCCACAATGCCGCCAAGTTGGGATAAAAGACCGCGCCTTGGCCCCCCAAGGCAAAACTTTTGCGCTGCAGCAAGGGAAAGGCGTCTGTTGCGTTTAATTCAGAATTAAAGGCCGAGAGATCCGACAAAACATAGGTCTTGGGGACCGGCAAACCCAGATTCTGACAAAATCTGAAAAACTTCAAGCGATCTTCACAGATCATCAGGGTCTCCAGAGCGGTGCCGAGCAGGGGCAAGCGCTTTAACAGCCCCGCTTGATCGAGTTCCAAGGCCAAATTGAGGGCCGATTGGCCGCCAAATCCCGCCAAAACCCCGATCGGGGTTTCACTTGCCAAAATAGCTTGTACCGAGGCGGGTGTGAGTGGCAGGGCAAACACGCGATCGGCAAAAACCCCCAGCGTCTGGGCACTGGCCAGATTCGAATTTAACAAAAGGGTGCGGAACCCCCTTTCTTTGAGCGCTTTGAGGGCCTGGGCCCCGGCATAGTCAAACTCCCCTGCTTGGCCAATTTGAATCGGACCCGATCCCAGCACCAAAACGGATTCAGGCATCGAGAACCTCGCTCAGAAAATCCGCAAGGATAAATGCCGTGTCTGTGGGGCCTGGGCAGCCCTCCGGATGAAATTGCACCCCCCGCCAAGGAAAAACACGGTGTTTTAATCCTGCACAACTGCCATCGTGGAGATGTTCAAACCAGACCTGCCATTCCGGGGGCAAACTCTCCGAAACAATGGCATAGCCATGATTCATCGCGGTGATATAACAGGCCCCACTCAAACGATCGCGGCAGGGATGATTGGCCCCCCGGTGACCAAATGGCAGGGGGGCGGTGCTTGCACCCACCGCATGGGCGAGCAATTGTGCCCCGAGACAAATGCCCAAAACAGGGATCTGCGGATTGAGCCCGGATTTTAAAATCGAAATTGTGGTTTCACACTCAGCGGGATTGCCTGGGCCATTAGATAGCAACAGGCCCTGATGGGGCAAATCCCGCCAATCAAAGTCCCAGGGAACCTGCCACACACTTAAACCCGCCTGCAGCAGCAGGTCTAAAAGCCGGTTTTTGACGCCACAATCCACCAGCACCACCGTTTTTTCGCCACCTCTGTGCAAATACGGGGCCTGAATTGCGACCTGAGCGGGATGGGGCAAGGCGGGATTTTCAATCGGCGCTCCCGGCACCGTTATCAGCTCAACTTCGCGTCTTGTTTGGGAGTCTTGGCGCAGCGCCAAAGTCAAACTGCGGGTGTCGACCCCCATCAGGGCGGGGATCTTTGCAGTGAGCAAAAGCTGGGCCAAAGTGATTTGGTTTGGGCTCTCTGGGGGCGGGCTATAGGCCCTGGCCACCACACCCGCCACTTGAATCCGGGGGGATTGCATCCGGGTCAAATCAGGCAGATAATTGCCCACTTGGGGAGAGGTAAACACCACAATTTGCCCCTGATAAGACGGATCTGTCAGGGTTTCAAGATATCCCGTCAGCCCAGTAAAAATAACAAGCTCTGCGCGAATATTTCGGGTAAATGCCCAAGAAAATCCCGCAAATTGCGCATTATTGCTGTGTACACCGGCATAATTTCGTGTCTGGGGTTTCATGTATTTTAAGTTTAACGCTTTATCACTATTTTATCTGGATTATTTGATTTTTTCCTGATCAAGATCAATTTCATACTGGAGATCTATCAAAGATAATAAAGGGATAATCAGCCATGCTGTAGATGAGGATCGTGTTTCCTCAAAGGAGCCGAGAAACGGGGGAATCAGCGAAGATGCAAACAGAAGTCGTACTTCTCCAGCGCAAACAACTGGATCAACTGCTCAGCCAATTGCAGGCCGCTGGGTACCAGACCGTGGGTCCCGTGGTCAGGGATCAGGCCATTGTCTACGACGCCATTCAGAGTACAGCAGATCTGCCGATGGGTATCGGCGACATTCAAGAAAAAGGCACTTACCGCTTGCGTTCCCGAGACGATGCAGCCTTGTTTGGCTATGTTGTGGGCCCCCAGGCTTGGAAAAAATACCTCTACCCGCCTCGGCAATTGTTGATGAAAGCGGAACAAAACAGCCGTGGTTTGCAGATCACAGCCCCCGATCAGGTTGTGCCCAAATACGCCATGATTGGCGTGCGGGGCTGTGAACTGAAAGCGATCCAAATCCAAGACAGGGTCTTTCTCGAAGGCCCTTACAGCGATGATTTTTACCGGGAAAGACGGGAGCAGATCTTTATCTTGGCCGTGAACTGCACCGAGCCCGGCAATACCTGTTTTTGTGTGTCGATGGAGGCAGGCCCAGCAGCCGGGCCCGGTTACGATCTGGCCATCACTGAAATACTTGATACCGCAGACCCCTGTTATCTGGCCCGAGCTGGCAGCGCCAAAGGGGCAGCCCTGCTCCAGCAATGCAGCCCGAGCCAGGCCCCAGAAACACTGCTTGAAAAAGAAAGTGAGTTGTGGGCAGCGGCGGCAGCGCAGATGGGCCGGAGTTTGAATCCCCAGCAGGCCAGCGCGGCCTTAAAAAGCGGGTATGAAAGCCCCCATTGGAAAGACGTGGGGGAGCGCTGCCTGAGTTGCAGCAATTGCACACTGGTTTGCCCCACCTGTTTTTGTTCAGGGGTTCAAGAAGTGACCGACTTGGCAGGCACAAGCAGTGAGCGCTGGCGTGAGTGGGACTCCTGTTTTTCATTGAATTTTACACTTACCGCGGGTCGGCCGATTCGCCAAAGCCCAGGCGCACGCTACCGACAGTGGATCAGCCACAAACTGGCCTTTTGGCAGGAGCAATTTGACCAATCAGGCTGTGTCGGCTGTGGCCGCTGTATTACCTGGTGCCCGGTGGGAATCGATCTCACCTCAGAAATTGAAGCATTGAACGCATTACAAACAAAAGCAGAGGAGATCCCCCATGGAAATTAAAGAGGACGCGATCCGCAAACAACGCCATTTTAAAGATTTGCCCACCCCCTACCTGCAGGCCCTGATTCGCTGCGCACACCTGCGGAGCTTTGCGGCCAACGACTTTGTGTTTAAATTGGGCGGCAAAGCGGAAGCGTTTTACCTGATTCAATCGGGTACGGTGGCGATTGAAATGTTCTCCTCGCAGCGGGGCTGCGTGCGGATCCAAACCCTGCATGAAGGGGATCTGCTGGGCTGGTCTTGGCTCTATCCCCCGTATAAATGGCATTTTGATGCCCAGGCGCTTGAAGACAGCCAAATTCTGGTCTTTGATGCCAAAGCCTTTTTGGAGCAATGTGAAACTGACCATGAAATGGGGTATCTGATTCAGAAGCGCTTTGGGCAAATGATGGTAGAACGACTGCAGGCCACGCGCTTGCAATTATTGGATCTGTATGGAGGTCAAACATGAGCCAAGCGCTTTTGCCAGAGGTCTGGCGTATCAGCGATTTTCGCTGGGAAACCCCCCAGACCTTTAGCCTGAGCTGTGAAAAGCCCGAAGTACAAACGCGTGTCCAGACGATCCCCCCGTTTCGGCCAGGGCAGTTTAATATGCTCTATGTCTTTGGGGTGGGAGAAGTGCCCATTTCAATCTCGGGCTCGCCCGAAAACACCTCGGCGCAAATCCACACCATTCGCAAAGTGGGGGCTGTAACCAACGCCTTGGCAGAACTCAAACCAGGGCAATCACTGGGGCTGCGCGGGCCCTTTGGCTCCGTCTGGCCCTTACACAAAGCCAAAGGCAAAGATCTGGTGATTGTGGCCGGAGGGTTGGGTTTGGCTCCTGTTCGACCTGCCATTTATGCGGCCCTGGCGATGCGCTCAGAAATCCGTTCGCTGACCTTGCTCTATGGTGCCCGACAACATGCCGAAATCCTCTATGCCGACGAACTGCTGTCCTGGCAAACAGGCGCAGAGATCGCCGTGCATATCACCCTCGATCAAGCCACACAGAGTTGGCAGGGCAGGGTAGGGGTGGTAACTTCGCTGATCCAAGCGCAAAACCTGGATCCCGATCAGACCTTGGCGATGATCTGTGGCCCCGAAATCATGATGCGCTACAGTGCTCACACCTTCTTGGAAAAGGGCCTCAAGCCCGAACAGATCTATGTCTCTTTGGAGCGCAATATGCAATGTGCCGTGGGGCTGTGTGGCCACTGCCAATTCGGTCCCCACTTTATTTGCAAAGACGGCCCCGTCTTTCGCTATGACAAGGTCCAATCCCTTTTGAATACCCGGGAGGTCTAAATGAAACCCAAATTGGCTGTTTGGAAATTTGCCTCCTGTGATGGCTGCCAGCTCAGTTTATTGGACTGTGAAGACGAATTGCTGATGGTGGCAGATGCCCTTGAAATTGCCCATTTTCCAGAGGCCAGCCGGGCGGTGGTGGCGGGCCCCTATGACATTTCTCTGGTCGAGGGCTCAATCACCACCCCCCACGATTTGGAGCGGATCCAAGCCATTCGGGCCCAATCGGCTTTGGTGATCAGCATTGGGGCCTGTGCCACCGCTGGGGGGATTCAGGCCCTGCGCAATTTTCAGGCTGTCGAAGATTTTATGCGCATGGTCTACGCCCGGCCCGAATACATTCAAACCCTCAGCCAATCCACGGCGATCTCCGAGCATATCAAAGTCGATTTTGAATTGCGGGGCTGCCCGATCAATAAAAACCAATTGCTGGAGCTGATCAACGCCCTGTTAAACCGGCGCAAGCCCCATTTGCCCAGCGAAAGTGTCTGTCATGAATGTAAACTCAGGGGCACGGTCTGTGTGATGGTCTCACAGGGAATCCCCTGTTTGGGCCCAGTGACCCACGCGGGCTGTGGCGCGATTTGCCCGGCATTCCAACGGGGCTGCTACGGCTGTTTTGGCCCCTCGGATTCCCCCCATCCGGCGGCATTGAGCCAAGCGTTTAAATCATTGGGGGTCAGTGAAGCCGAATTGGTCCGATTATACCGGGGCTTTAATAGCAATGCCCCCGCCTTTCGAGAGGAGAGCCTGCAGCATGAGTGAGAAAAAACGCCGGATCATTTCAGTCGATTACCTGGCCCGTGTCGAGGGGGAAGGGGCGCTGTATATCCAAATGAACGGCAGCGAATTGGAAGAAGTCCAACTGAAAATTTTTGAGCCGCCCCGCTTCTTTGAGGCCTTTTTGCGGGGGCGCGATTACCGCGAAGCGCCAGACATCACTTCGCGGATCTGCGGCATTTGCCCAATTGCCTACCAAATGGGGGCCGTGCAGGCCATGGAAGCGATTCTCGGACTTGAAGTCCCCGAACCTTTGCGCAGTTTGCGCAGGCTGATCTACTGCGGCGAGTGGATCGAAAGCCATGTTTTGCATATTTACATGTTACATGCCCCAGATTTTCTCGGTTTTCCAGACGCAGTGGCCCTGGCCAAAGTCGCGCCAGAAGCTGTCAAACGCGGTTTGCGCTTAAAAAAAATCGGCAATACCCTGATGACCCTTTTGGGCGGCCGGGAAATCCACCCGATCAATTTACAGGTGGGGGGCTTTTACCGCCTGCCCGAAAAAACAGAATTGCTTGCGCTGAAACCCGAACTGGAATGGGCGCGAGAAGCCGCAATAGACACCCTGCGCTGGGTGGCAGGATTTGAATTCCCAGCCTTTGAGCGGGAATATGAATACGTGGCCCTCAAACACCCGAGCGAATACGCCATTCACGAAGGCCGCTTGGTCTCCAATTTGGGCCTGGATATTCCCATTGCTGAATACGAAGCGCATTTTGAAGAAGAACACGTGGCCCGCTCAACTGCATTGCATTCTATTCACACCGGCCACGGGGCCTATTTTGTCGGGCCCATGGCACGGTACAACCTCAATTTTGAGCAACTCAGCCCCAATGTCAAAGCCCTGGCAGAAGAAGTGGGGATTGCTGAACATTGCCACAACCCGTTTAAAAGCATTTTGGTGCGCAGCCTGGAAACCCTCTACGCACTTGAAGAAGCCCTGCGCCTGATTGAACTTTACCAAAAGCCCGAAGCGGCGTTTGTGTCTTGGCCCGTCAAAGCGGGAAAAGGCCATGGCTGTACCGAAGCCCCCAGGGGAATCTGTTATCACCGCTACGAGATCGATGCCAACGGGCTGATTCTTAACGCCAAAATTGTGCCGCCGACCTCACAGAACCAAAAGACCATCGAAGCAGATTTGCGGCATTTATTGCACACCTATTTAGACAAAGCCGACCCCGAATTGCAACATCTCTGCGAACAGGCCATTCGCAATTACGACCCCTGTATCTCCTGCTCGACCCATTTCCTCAAACTGGAGGTGGCGCGCTCATGATCGTCGGGGTCCCCCGCGAAAGTCAGAGCGAAGAGGCCCGTGTGCCGCTTTTGCCCGCTGAGGTCAAAAAACTCAGGGCCCTGGGCTTAGCGGTGCAGATCGAAGCGGATCTGGCAACAAGCCTGAAGATTCCCGACACAGACTATCTGGAGATGGGCGCCACTGTGTTAAATGACCGGCGGCAGATCTTGGCAGAATCGGATCTTATTTTGCGCCTCAATCCACCCCCACCCGAAGAAATGGCTTGGGTCTCCCCCCAGGCCCTGCATATTAGCTATCTGAATCCATTTCAGAATCAGGCCCTTTTGCAGGTCTGCCTCGACAAAAAAATCAGGGCCCTGAGCATGGAGTGGATTCCCCGCATCAGCCGGGCCCAAGCCATGGATGCCCTAACCTCTCAAGCCAGTCTGGCTGGCTATGTGGCGGTTTTGTTGGCAGCAGAATATTTGCCCAGGGTCTTTCCGATGATGAGCACCCCAGCCGGAACCCTGCAACCAGCGCGGGTCTTGGTGATTGGCGCAGGAGTTGCGGGCCTGCAGGCCATCGCCACAGCCCGGCGACTGGGGGCGCGGGTCGAGGGCTATGATCTGCGCCCGGAAGCCTCAGAGCAAATTATGTCCCTGGGGGCGCGGGCCATTCAAATTGCCCTCTCGCCCACCGAGACCAATTCAGAAGGGTATGTCACAGAAGTCAGTACAGAACAACTCAAAAGACAGGCCTCAGGTTTGGCAGAGGCTGTCTCCCACAGCGATGTGGTGATCACCAGCGCGCAGGTCTTTGGCAAACGCGCGCCGCTGATCCTCACAGAAGAACTGCTGGATCTGCTCAAACCGGGTTCGGTTGTGGTCGATGGGGCCGTGGACAGTGGCGGCAATGTGGAAGGGATCGTTGCCGATCAGCTGATCGAACGCAAAGGCGTGAAATTGATCGGCTACCGCAATTTGGCTGGCCGGGTGCCCCACGATGCCAGTCGGATGTATTCCGCCAATCTGTCTTTTTTGCTCAAAGAATTGGCGGATAGCCAAGCGCAAGCAGAAACAAAAACATGGGTTTTGGATGCCCAAAACGAAATATACATGGCCGCTTTGCTGACGTCTCAAGGCGAATGGCAACAGGCCAAACTCAAAGATTATTGGCAAGGAAGGCTGGGCTGATGGAACTGCTGTTGATCCTCATTCTCTCCGCTTTTTTGGGCTTTGAACTCATTGCCCGTGTGCCTTCACAATTACACACCCCCCTGATGTCGGGCTCCAACGCCATTTCAGGGATCACGGTGGTGGGGGCGCTCTTGGCAGCCGGTTCGGGGCATTCCCTCTGGGGGACCCTCTTGGGCACAGCTGCGGTGATCTTTGCCACGGTTAACGTGGTTGGGGGCTATGTGGTCACCGACCGCATGTTAAAAATGTTTGAGAAAAAAAACGATTCTGCGGGACCACCACCATGAATGTGCTTGGCATGAATTTAGCTTTTTTGAATGCCCAGAATCTGAATCTGAATCTGAATTTGGCCCGCGAATTTTTATATGTTTTTTCTGCGGTGGCCTTTGTCTTGGGGATTAAATTGCTGGGCAAACAAACCTCTGCCCGCCAAGGCAATTTGCTCTCTGCGGGGGGAATGTTGCTGGCCATTTTGGCCACGCTGTTGAGCACGGGCCTGCATTTTCAGTGGATCTTATTGGGGCTTTTGATTGGCACCGCCCTGGGGGTGATTTTGGCCCTGCGGGTGCCGATGACGGGGATGCCCGAAATGGTGGCCCTGTTTAATGGTTTGGGGGGCTTGGCCTCTGTCTTGGTGGCCCTGGCAGAGACCTTGATTCGCCCCGCGCTCAGCATCTTATCCAGTGGAGCGGGTTATCTCTCGGTTTTGATTGGCGGCATCACCTTCAGCGGCAGCCTGATCGCCTGGGCCAAACTCTCGGAAAAACTCAGCGGCAAACCCCTGCGCTTTCAAGGCCAGGGCCTGATCAATCTCCTGCTTTTTTGTCTGAGCTTGGGCTTGGGATTGCTCTACTTGGCTTTGCCCTCGCCCCCCCTCTCGATTTTGTTGATCGCAGGGGGCTTGGCCCTGCTCTTGGGGGTTTTGGCCGTTTTACCGATTGGCGGAGGCGACATGCCCGTGGTGATCTCCCTGCTCAATGCCCTGTCTGGACTGGCAGCCTGTGCCGTGGGTTTTGTTTTGCTCAACAAGGTCTTAATTGTCACGGGCTGTTTGGTGGGGGCCAGTGGTCTGATCCTGACCCAGATCATGTGTAAATCCATGAATCGCAGCTTGGCCCAGGTGCTCTTTGGCCAGTTTGGCGCCAGTGCTGCCGCAGCGGGAGCCAAAGGACCTGCCCTGCACGCCCATCCCCTGACAGGGGAAGAGGCCTTTTACCTGCTGGAGAGCGCTGCAACCGTGATGTTTATTCCCGGTTATGGCATGGCTGTGGCCCAGGCCCAACACGCTGTGTTTGAATTGGCTGAACTCTTAAACAAACGCGGCACAGAGGTCTTTTACGCGATTCATCCCGTTGCGGGACGCATGCCAGGCCATATGAATGTGCTGTTGGCAGAGGCCAATGTCCCTTATGAACAATTGCTCGAATTGGAAGAGGCCAATTCCCGGCTGCCCCGTGTCGATGTCTGTTTGGTGATTGGGGCCAACGATATCGTCAATCCGGCGGCCCACAGCGATCCCCACAGCCCGATTTACGGCATGCCGATCTTGGATGCCGAAAAAGCGCACAATGTGATCATTCTCAAACGCTCGATGGGCCAAGGGTTTGCTGGCATCGACAATCCCCTCTTCTTTTTAAACAACAGCCGCATGCTCTTTGGCGACGCCCGAGAATCCCTGCAAACCCTGATCCGGGAGTTCAAAACATGTTAAAACCGCTTTTGATCCTCGGCATTGGCAATGGCTTTCGCAAAGACGATGGCCTCGGCCCAGCTCTACTCAAACAGCTTCAAAGGTCAGACTTGCAGGGAGTCGAGCTGCAGGTTCAAAGCGGTGAAGGCAGTTCCTTGATGGCGGCTTGGCAAGGGTATGAGCAGGTTGTGCTGGTCGATGCGGTCTGTTCTGGCGCGCTGCCTGGCACGGTCTTTGAGCTGGAGGCCTCAGAACAGGTCATTCCCTCACGTTTTTTTCACTATTCCACCCATGCCTTCAGTGTGGCCGAAGCGATTGAAATGGCAAAGGCCTTGGGCGAATTGCCCCAAGCCCTGACACTGTTTGGCATCGAAGGGGCCGACTTTGGCTCAGGCACGGGGCTTTCCCCGATTGTCACTGCTGCCCTGCCAGAATTAATGTTGCGAATCCACAACCGCTACCCCGCCTATTTTCAAACACATCAAACAGGAGAAATATCCCATGCATGAATTTTCGCTTTTGGCCAATTTGCTCAAAAAAATCGAAGACACAGCGCAACGCGAAAATGCCAGCCGCGTGGTCTCTGTCTCGGTCAAAATTGGGGCCATGGCCCATATTTCAGGCTCCCATTTTCGCGAACACTTTGAACATGCTGTCAGGGGGACCTGCTGCGAAGGCGCAGAATTAAACATCGAAGAAGACGGGGATCAAAACGCCCCCGATGCACAATCGATTGTCTTAACCAGGATTGAAGTTGAAGACGACGATTAAAGCGATAGAGAACATCAGCGACAGAGAACATCAAGAGAGCGTGGAGAGTTAGATATGAACAGCTTTATCAAACCCTTTTCAAAGATTTGCATTGAAGACATTGAAGAAGTCGGTGGCAAAAATGCCTCACTCGGTGAAATGGTTCAACATTTATCACGCCAAGGCATCCGGGTCCCCGATGGTTTTGCCACCACGGCACAGGCCTATTGGCATTTTTTAAACCACAATGGGCTGTTTGAGCCTCTGAGTGCCCTGTTACAAACACTCGACCGGACCCAATTCAGCAATTTACATGCCGTGGGCAGCCAAGCCCGTTCACAGATCTTACACGCCGTGCTCCCCGACGATCTCAAGGCGGCGATCCTCTCCGCGTATGCCCAACTCAGTATCGATTGTGGTGGCAGACTGGAGGTCGCGGTGCGTTCCTCCGCCACCGCTGAAGACCTGCCCGAAGCCAGTTTTGCTGGCCAACAGGAATCGTATTTAAATATTCGCAATGAACAGGAATTGTTTGAAGCCTGTCTCCATTGTTATGCTTCACTGTTTACCGATCGGGCGATCAAATACCGCGAAGACAATGGCTTTGACCACATGAAAGTGGCGCTCTCACTGGGGGTGCAAAAAATGGTGCGCTCCGACAAAGCCTGTGCTGGGGTCTGTTTTACCCTCGATCCCGAAACGGGATTTGAAAATATTATTTTGATCACGGGCGCTTGGGGCCTCGGTGAAAATGTCGTGCAGGGCAACGTCAATCCCGACGAATTTTATGTCTTTAAACCCACCCTCAAACAGGGAAAATATCCCCTGATCAGCAAAAAACGCGGTTCAAAGAACCAGACCTTGGTCTATGCAGAAGACGCCCCCCACAGTCACCGTCACAGTGTGGGGGTGAGCCACACGATCGTCAATCTCACGACCCCCGAACATTTACAAGCCAAATGGGTGCTCAGCCCTGATGAAGTGATTCAATTGGCCCAGTGGTGCCAAACGATTGAAGACCATTACCAAAAGCCGATGGACATTGAATGGGCCAAAGACGGCCTGAGCGGGGAGTTGTATATTGTCCAGGCCCGGCCCGAAACCGTTCACAGCGGACACCGCCAAGCCTATCGCTACCACAGTTACACGCTTAAAAGCAGAAGTTCAGTTTTGGTCACGGGCAAAAACATTGGCGACCGCATTGCTTCGGGGCGCGCACGGGTGCTCAAATCCCCCGATGAAATCGACAAAATTCAAACTGGGGATGTGCTGGTCACCGAAATTACCAATCCCGACTGGGACCCAATCTTAAAAAAAGTGGCCGCCATTGTCACCGACAAAGGGGGTCGCACCAGCCATGCGGCCATTGTGGCGCGCGAAACCGGCGCAGTGGCTGTGGTTGGCACCGGCAATGGCACAAGTCAAATCCGCGATGGCCAGGCTGTGACTGTCTCCTGTATCGATGGCACGGTGGGCCAGGTTTACGACGGTTTGCTGGAGTGGGACGAACAGGTGATCGACACCGCGGGCGTGCAATTGCCAGAAAAAACCGATGTGATGTTAATTTTGGCAGACCCCGAACAGGCCTTTAAATTGGCCTTTTTGCCCAATCGTGGCGTGGGGCTGATGCGCTTGGAATTTGTGATCAACAACAGCATTCAAATTCACCCCATGGCCCTGGTCAATTACCCCCATTTGGCAGATGCGGAAGCCAAAGCAGAAATTGAAAGACTGACCGCAGAATACCCCAACAAAAGTGCGTATTTTGTCGAAAAACTCTCAGAGGCAGTGGCCACCATTGCTGCAGCGTTTTACCCCCACGATGTGATTGTGCGTATGAGCGATTTTAAATCCAACGAATACGCCAATTTGATTGGTGGCCGGGAGTTTGAACCCCACGAAGAAAATCCCATGATTGGCTTTCGCGGCGCCTCCCGCTATTACCACCCCCGCTACCGGGCGGGCTTTGCCTTGGAATGTGAGGCCATGAAACGGGTTCGCGACGAAATGGGGCTGACGAATGTCAAGCTGATGATTCCCTTCTGCCGCACCCTCGAAGAGGGCCGCCGGGTGCTTTTGACCATGGAGGCCTGTGGGCTTAAACGGGGCGAAAATGGCCTAGAAATCTATGTGATGTGTGAAATTCCCAGCAATGTGATTCTGGCTGAAGAATTTGCGGAGATCTTTGACGGCTTTTCGATTGGCTCCAATGACCTGACCCAGCTCACCTTGGGCGTGGACCGCGATTCAGAGATCATGATGGACTCTTTTTCGGAATTAAACCCCGCCGTGACCAAAATGATCTCTCAGGCGATTGCCACAGCCAACGCAAAAGGGACTAAAATAGGGCTGTGTGGTCAAGCCCCCAGTGATCACCCTGACTTTGCCGCCTTTTTGGTCAAAGCGGGAATCAACAGTATCTCGTTTAATCCCGATGCCCTCTTAAAAGGCATTCAGAATATTTGCAAAGCGGAAGAAGAATGCAAACAAGATCGATCCGCCTCCGCGTCCAGGGATGCGTCCAAGGTGTAGGCTTTCGGCCTTTTGTCTACAATCTGGCCCTGCAAAAGGGCTTAAATGGCTATGTCTTCAATTCCCCCCAGGGGGTTGAAATCTGCGCCGAAGGGCCCGCTCCCTCGGTCGAAGCCTTTTTGCAGGGGCTCCAGAGTGAAAAACCCACTTTGGTGACTTACCAGGATTTTGACCTGGAAGAGTTGCCTGCTCAGGATTGGCAGGGATTTGAAATTCGCCCAAGTGTCTTAACCGGGGACTTCCAAGCCGTGGTACTGCCAGACTTGGCCATTTGCCCAGCCTGCAGCGCCGACATGGACGACCCCCAGAATCGGCGCTTTGGCTATGCCTTTACCAATTGCACACATTGTGGCCCCCGCTATTCGATTATTGCGGGTTTGCCTTACGATCGGCCCAAGACCAGCATGGCCGCGTTTGAGATGTGCCCGGCCTGTTTAAGTGAATACCGTGATCCACGCGATCGCCGCTTTCATGCCCAGCCCAACGCCTGTGCCGATTGTGGCCCCGAATTGGTCTTTTTTGAATCCACGCTATTTGAATCCACGCTAAGTGAGCGCAGCTGCCCAAGTGAATGTAAGGCCTCTCCCCTCAGCGGCCAGGCGGCATTGCAAGCAGCCATTCAAGCGCTTGAAGAGGGAAAAATCCTGGCGCTCAAAGGCCTGGGGGGCTTTCAGCTGATCTGTGATGCCACCGCTCAGGCCACAGTCTTGGAGCTGCGCAGGCGCAAAAATCGCCCGGACAAACCGTTGGCGCTGATGCTGCCAGATCTGCAAAGTATCCAGACGCTGTGTTTTCTTGCCGAGGCCGAAGCGGATATGCTGCAATCCCCCGCCGCCCCGATTCTACTTCTGCGCCGCAGAGCGGGTGGGCCTTTGGCCCCTGCTGTCACCCAGTCGGGCAATCCCCTCTTGGGGGTGATGTTGCCCACCACCCCCTTGCACCGGTTGTTAACCCAGGCCCTGCAACGTCCTTTGGTGGCCACCAGCGGCAATCGCACGCAAGAGCCTTTGGCGTGGCGCGATCCCGAGGCCCTGGAGCGCTTGGGCAGCATTGCCGATGTTTTTTTGAGCCACAATCGCGAAATTCTCAGGCCCGTTGACGATTCCGTTTTGCGCTTTTATGCCGGCAAGCCCGTTGTCTTGCGCCGGGCACGCGGCTTTGCCCCGCTGCCGATTCCGCTTGCACAGGCCCCTGAGCACGACCTCGTGGCTGTGGGCGGGCATTTAAAAAACAGCTTGGCCTTTGCCCAAGCGGGCAGGCCCCAGGCCTTTCTCAGCCCCCATCTGGGGGATCTGGATCAGGATCTCAGCATTCAGCTGTTTGAATCCAGTTTGGCCCATTTTCAAACCCTTTACCAAGGGGCCCCCCAAGCTGTGGCCCGAGACACCCATCCGGATTATTATTCAAGTGTGGTTGCAGAAAAAATGGGCATTCGGGTTTGGCCTGTGCAACACCACCACGCCCATGTCTTGGCCTGTATGGCAGAGCACCAATTGCAGGGCCCGGTCTTGGGCTTTGCCTGGGATGGCCTGGGGCTGGGTGAAGACGGCCAGCTCTGGGGCGGAGAGGCTTTGGAAATCTCCCCCGGAGGCCGTTATTTGCGCCGCGCCAGCTTTGAACCCCTGCGCTTCGCTGGCGGGGAAAGAGCCCTGCGCAAACCGGCTTATCAGGCGCATGGCTGGCTCTGGCAAAAGCTGGGAGATACCCTTTGGCACAAAGACTTGGCCCCCTTAAAGGCCCTGAATTCGCAAGAGAAAAAACTCTTAAACCAAGCCCTCCAACACGGTTTAAATTGCCTGCAGACCTCCAGTGTGGGCCGGCTCTTTGATGCCGTGGCGTCGCTGTTGGATCTCTGCCATGTCAGCAGTTTTGAAGGCCAAGCCGCCATGGCTTTGGAGTATTTGGCTGAAAAAGCGCACCCCACCCCAGGGGTTGACTATGCCCTGCGCGAAAAAGGGGGCCTGTTCTACTTTCCCACTTCGGACTTGCTCACAGATCTGCTTCAGGCCCTTGCAGAACAAAGGCCCAAGGCCCAGATCGCCTACCAATTCCACTGGAGTTTGGCCCAGGCCCTGGTAAAAATGGCGATCCAGTTTGAGATTCCAGAGATTGTGCTCACGGGGGGCTGTTTTCAAAATGCCCTCTTGCATCAACTCTGCCGCGAAGGCCTTCAAGCAGCTGGGTTTAAGGTCTATTGGCCCCAGCTTGTGCCCCCCAACGATGGTGGGCTGGCCCTTGGTCAACTCTATTCCCTGCTTTTAGCCAAATCAAAGGAGCGCACATGTGTTTAGCCCTGCCCGGTGAAATTATCGCAATCGTCGACCCCCACGACCTGCTGCTCCCGGCCAAAGTGAGTTTTGGCGGAATCATCAAAGAGATCAGTTTGGCCTATGTGCCCGAAGCCCAAGTAGGAGACTATGTGCTCGTGCATGTGGGTTTTGCGCTCTCGCTTTTAGACCCCGAAGCAGCGGAAAAGGTCTTGGCGGATCTGGAGACCCTGATGCAGATAGAAAAAGAACTCAAGCCATGAAATATTTGGACGAATACCGCGATCCGGCTGGGGTTCAGGCCTTGGCTGAACAGATCGCCAAAACGGTGACCCGCCCCTGGACCTTGATGGAGGTCTGTGGTGGGCAGACCCATGCGATCGTCAAATATGGACTCGATCAACTGCTGCCCCCAGGGGTTGAATTGTTACACGGGCCTGGCTGCCCAGTCTGTGTGACGCCGCTGGAAATGCTCGATCGGGCACATCAGATCGCAGCCCAACCTGGGGTTCTGTTTTGCACCTTTGGGGATATGCTGCGGGTGCCCGGCAGCAGGCAGGATTTGCGCAGTCTCAAAGCCCAAGGGGCAGATATTCGCATGGTCTATTCCCCGCTGGATGCCCTGGCTTTGGCCCGGAACAACCCCCAGCGCGAAGTGGTGTTTTTTGCCGTGGGCTTTGAAACCACAGCCCCGGCCAATGCCATGGCGGTGTATCAAGCGGAGCGCGAAGGCCTGACCAATTTTTCGCTTTTGGTTTCTCATGTGCTTGTGCCCCCCGCTTTGGAAGCCCTGTTAAGTGCGCCCAATTGCCGGGTGCAGGGATTTTTGGCCGCTGGCCATGTTTGCACCGTGATGGGTCTGCAGGCCTATGGCCCGCTGGCAGAGAAATACCAAGTCCCAATTGTGGTCACAGGTTTTGAACCTGTCGATCTGCTCACAGGCGTCTGGCTCTGTTTGCAACAACTCGAAAACGGCCAACACAGCGTGGCCAATGCCTATGCCCGTGTGGTGAAATCGGAGGGCAATTTACAGGCCCAAGCCATGCTTAAACAGGTCTTTGAGGTGGTGCCCCGCAAATGGCGGGGACTGGGTGAATTGCCTGACAGTGGACTGAGTTTGAATCACCATTATCGTCAGTATGACGCCACCCTGCGTTTTGGTTTGGAACAGATGCAAGTGCTTGAACCCGCAGAGTGCCTCAGCGGCGAAATTTTAAGCGGACTAAAAAAGCCCTTGGAATGCCCGGCTTTTGGCTCCCGTTGTACCCCAGAACGCCCACTTGGAGCGACCATGGTCTCGACGGAAGGGGCCTGTGCCGCCTATTACCAATACAGGAGAGACACACCATGACAGAACCCCCTGCCTTTGAACTGAATTGCCCCCTGCCGTTTGAGCAGCCCGAGCGCATTCTGCTGGCCCATGGCGGCGGGGGACGGCTGATGCAAAACCTGTTGCAGAACACCCTTTTTCCCGCTTTTGCCAACCCTTTTTTGGCAGCCGCCCACGATGGCGCCCGTTTGGTGCTCGGGAGTCAGGGAGATCTGGGCAATCAGGTGCTGGCCTTTAGCTGTGATTCGTATGTGGTCCATCCGCTGTTTTTTGCAGGTGGAGATATTGGCACATTGGCAGTCTTTGGTACGGTCAACGATCTGGCCATGTGTGGGGCCAAACCGCTTTATTTAAGTGTCGGGCTGATTCTGGAAGAGGGACTTGAAATGGCCGTTTTGCAGCGGGTGGTGGCCAGCATGGCTGAAGCAGCCAAACGCTGTGGCGTCTTGTTGGTCACAGGGGACACCAAGGTGGTCGAAAAAGGCAAAGGCGATGGCCTGTTTATCCACACCTCTGGCATTGGCCTGATCGAGACGCCGCTTGAAATTGGGCCCCAACAGGTCAAAGTCGGTGACGCCATTTTGATCAACGGGGAAATTGGGGCCCACGGCATGGCCGTGATGGCAGAACGGGAAGGCCTGGCCTTTGAAGGCCCGATTCAAAGTGATTGTGCTCCCCTCCATGAATTGGTATGTGAGCTTTTAACGGCAGGTTTTGAATTACACTGCCTGCGCGATCCCACACGGGGCGGTGTGGCCAGTGTTCTGAACGAAATCGCAACCCAAGCAGGGCTTCAAATTGAGCTCAAAGCCGCTCAGATTCCGATTGATCCGGCTGTGGCAAGCGCCTGTGAAATTCTGGGGTTTGACCCGCTTTACGTGGCCAATGAAGGCAAAATGCTGATCTTTTTGCCCCAAGCTCAAGCGGAAGCGGCTTTGGCGCGTCTGCACAGCCATCCCCTGGGCAGGAACGCCGCCCAAATTGGCGTGGTTCAAACGGGTGATCCCCGTGTGATCTTGCGCAATCCATACGGCACGACCCGTTTACTGGATTTGCTCAGTGGCGAACAATTGCCCCGGATTTGTTAGTCTCTCAAGGGGGCCGAACAACCGAAATACCAAGACAATCGCAAAATAACTCTGTTCTGGCTTGAATCGCAATCGATTATTATTTTATAATTTTATAAGAATATAAAGCTATAATGCTATAAAAATATAAGGGGGCTGAACGATGACCACCAGCAAGACAATTCCTGTTTCACCGGAAATTCACAGGCTGATTCGACATGTGGCGATCAATTACGATGTTAAAATTCAAGAAGCCGCAGCCCGCATTATTCTGGCTGGCGCGAAAGCGCTGCAACTCGACCTGCCCAAAAGCAAAGTGACCCTCGATGACCCTTTTTGGCGGGTGGCCGAAACCTCTTCGGCTGAGATCCAAGCAGCCCGAAAAAACAAAACCGAGCCAAAATCGCATCAACAGAAAGAACCCAACAAACAGACGAAGTCAAAAAACAAAAAAAAGCCGCAAAACAGTCCCAACAATGAGCCTCAAAGTGCAAGTCCTGTTGAGGACACACCGAGTCCCAGCCTGATTGAGCCCCCCAATCTCGGAATGCCCTAGCCCAAAGCTCGAAAGAGGAAACATGTCAGAAAGCCCCATCCACCTACGCGCCATTCAAACAGACGATGTCGAAGCCTATCGACAACTGCGTCTGGAAGGCCTCAAATTATACCCCAAGGCTTTTAGTTCCGATTACGCAGATCAAGCAGCCCGCCCTCTGGACTTTTGGATCCAACGTGTCTCATTGGCCTGCAACAGCCCCGATCAAATCATCTATCTGGCAGAGGCCCCCGAAGGCCTTGTCGGCACGGCTGGACTGGTGCGGGGTGAATCGCCCAAAGAACGCCACAACGCCCTCTTGGTAGGCATCTATGTCAAAACCGATTACCAAGGACGGGGTCTGGCCGAAAAACTGATCACGGCCTGTCTCGATTGGGGCCAAAGCCAGGGCATTCAGATTGTCAAACTCGGCGTCGGGGCCTACAACACCCCCGCGATTCGTCTGTACCAACGTTTGGGCTTTGTTCAATTTGGCAACGAGCCCAAAGCCCTGTGGGTGGACGGTGAATACCTCGATGAATGGCAAATGGCAAAAGAATTATGACCCCATGGAAATAGCAATCCCAGTTGTGGCATAATAGATTAAAAAAGTTCTACATTTGAAATTTATCTCCCCCCTACAAACAATCCCATGTTGACCATTTTTCTGGTTATTCTGCTCTTAATCGCCATCAACGCCCTTTATGTCGCTGCCGAATTTGCCACTGTCAGCGTACGTCAGGCCCGCGTCTTGGCCTTGGCAGAAGAAGGGCATGCCCCTGCCAAAATGTTTATCTCCATTTTGCAAGATCCCCAGCGCTTTGATCAGTATATTGCGGCCTGTCAGGTGGGGATCACCCTTTCCAGCTTGATTTTGGGAGCCTATGGGCAACAGGCGCTGGCTCCCCTGCTCACGCCGCTTTTACCTCCCACTTTGGCCCAATATGGCGCAGCCACTTTGATTCTGATTCTGTTAACGGGTCTGCAAATGATTCTGGGTGAAATTCTCCCCAAATCTCTGGCTTTGCGCTACCCCACCCCTTTGGCCCTGTATACAATCTGGCCCATGCGGTTTTCGCTTTGGATCCTGGCTTGGCCCTTGGTGGTCCTCAATGGCAGTGGTAATTTTATTCTGCGCAGACTCGGATTGTTGCAAGACAGCCACAAACATGTGCATTCCCCCGCAGAAATTGACTATCTCTTAAACGAAAGCCAAAACCAAGGGGTCATGGATCAAGGGGTTTCTCGGCGATTGCGCAAAGCGTTACACTTGGGCGAGCGCTCGGTGCGGGAGCTGATGATTCCCAGACAAGAAATACAAATGCTGAATTTGACGATGAACCCGGCAGAGATGTTGGAACATTTACTCAAAATCCCCTTTGCCCGCCTGCCCGTTTGGAGCGAATCCCCCGACAAAGTGCTGGGCAGCATTTCGGTGAAGCGCTGTGTGCATGTCTTTGCCACCGAAGGCCAAATGGCAGATCTCGACAGCCTCTTGGAACCCATTTTGGCTCTGCCAAAGGATTTGAACATTGAGCGAGCCCTGCTCAAACTGCGGGAACACCAGACCTCAATGGCCCTGATTGTCGATGAACACGGTGGGGTCTCTGGGCTGCTGACCTTGCAAGATATTCTGGCAGAATTGACAGGCCATTTAAATGATGAATTTAAACCCAAACGCAAATTGTGTAAACAATTGGCTGATGGCCGACTGCGCATTTCTGGGCGCATGCGTCTCACCGATCTCAAAGAGCAATGGGCCATCGATTGGGACTCTGAACACAGCACCACCGTCAGCGGTTTTTTAAACGAACAATTTCAAAACCAGCCTTCACAGGGAGACCATTGGACGGACCATCAAGGGCAAGTCTGGATCGAGAAAATGAGCCAAAATACCATCATCGCCATCCTTTTCCAAGCCCACCCCAAAGCAAGGCCCGACGCGGAGCCCAGCGATGTTTGAACATTTCATTCTGCCCAGTCTGATCATAGCCTTGCTTTTGCTCTTAAATGGGTTGTTTGTGGCCGCCGAATTTGCAATTGTGATGTCTTCGACCCATGAGTTAGAGCAAACAGCCACTGCCGTCCAAAAACGCTGGCTGAACAAATTAAAGGCCATCAAAACCTCCTTCAAAGAACAGGACCTGTACATCGCCACGGCCCAATTGGGGATTACGCTCTCCAGCCTTGGCTTGGGCATGTACGGAGAACATGTTTTGGCCGAAGCCCTGCTGCACCTGTTTGAAAAAACCGACTTTTTACACGTCTTGGCCAGTCACAGCATCGCAGGTATTTTGGCCGTTGCAGGCCTGACGTATTTCCATGTGGTGATGGGTGAAATGATTCCCAAATCCCTGGCCATACAACACGCAGCCAAAACGGTTTTGAGCATTGCGCCCTTTATGTTCTTTTTTCAAACCCTGATGTACCCTTTGGTTTTACTCATGAACCACACGGGCAATTTTTTATTAAAAACCCTCAAACTGGAAGGCAATGCTTCAACCGAAAGTCAGACCACCCTGGATGATTTCCACTACATTGTTGAAGAAAGTGAACATGCTGGCCTACTCAGTGAAGAAACAGCAGAAATTCTCCAGGAATTATTGGCCTTTAGCGATCTCAAAGCCCGAGATATTATGATCCCCCGGATCCAAGTGATTGGTTTGCCCCTCAACGCCCCGATTGAGCAAATACGCAGCTTATTAAGCCAATGGGTCCACAGCCGTTACCCGGTTTACCAGGACAATTTGGATCAGATTGTCGGATTTGTGCATGTTCGGGACCTCTTGTACCTCTTGGTCGAAAGCCAAACGCAACAGACGTTAATGTGTTTGGCCGATCGGCCTCAAATCATCCGGGCATTGCCCTTTGTACCCGAAGCCAGCTCCTTGGAAGATGTCTTAAAAGTGCTTCAGCACTCCGAGGTGCAAATGGCTGGGATTCTCGATGAATATGGCGGAACAGCAGGCATTCTCACCCTCGCAGATATCTGCGCCCAAATTTTGGATACCTCCCTCGGCAGCACCAGCACACAGGCAGGCCTAGAAGTGTTGCCCGATGGACAGGTTTCCCTGTCTGGAAAACAGATTTTAAGTGAGTTAAATGAATTTCTGCCTGGCGATTGGGAACACCCCGAAATCGACACCATCGGGGGCCTGATTCTGTTTTTATTGGGCCGTCCGCCCATGCTGGACGACCGGGTTGAATATGACCGCTTTGAGATTTGGGTCACCGAAATCGAGGGCCGGGGCGTCAAACGCTGCCGGATTCAGGTTCAGGATCGCAATTGAGGATGGTGTAATTTGAGCCAATCGACGGTATCGTTGATCGTGTCTTGGCCAAAGCGGTTCTGAAAACCCAGGTCTTGGGCCGCATAACGCGAGCGCACATCCCAGTATTTGCCCGCCATTTCGATCACCACCGGATCGGGCAAAGGACTTTCGTGCAGACCTGCAACCTTGCTCAGGCCGCTGGCCGTACGGGCAATGGCCAGGGCCAGCGGCGCGGGCAATTGGGGGGGCACAGGCCCCACCCCTGACGCCTTTTCGACCATGCGGAAAAAACTGTCGATGCTGCAGGCCACGCCACTGAGGTGGTAAACCGGCTGGGGACTGTCGTGTATCATGGCACGAATCAAAGCGGCTGCCGCATCGCGGATGTCGATAAAATGCATGCCCCCGCGAATGAGAAAAGGCAGGCGTTTGCGCAGATAGCGAATAATATGGCCGGTGGAACGAAAGCGATGGTCGCCCGGGCCAAGTAAAACCGGCGGGCGAATGATCACCAACTCCACGCCCAGTTCCTGGGCCAGTTTGCGCGCTTCGCGCTCGGCCTGCAATTTGGAGTCGTAATAGGGCCAGCCGCTGATCATGGGCTCACAAAAAGGCGAATGTTCATCGGCCCATTCCTGTTTGCTGTTAAACACCCCCACTGTGCCCGAAGTCGAGACAAAGACCAAGCGGCATTTTTTTAAAGCTGCCAGTTTGACCATATTGAGCGTGCCCTGCACATTGGCGGCATAAAGCTCTTGTAGCGCCAAGTCATCGCTGCGGCTGTGGCGCACAAGCGCGGCAAGATGAAAGATACCATCCAA
Source organism: Candidatus Blackallbacteria bacterium (assembly GCA_051715345.1). GTDB lineage: Bacteria > Cyanobacteriota > Sericytochromatia > UBA7694 > UBA7694. Next base: position 13,467 of record JBPXJQ010000049.1, on the reverse strand, counting down.
AGCCGGAAGGCTGTCCTGCCAAGCGGAGAGGTCATTCAACCCCCCTGTGACGACCTGAGCCGCCTTCAGATTTTTGCCCCAGTCGCGTTTTTCCCAGGTTTGCGGATCGCGCACCAGCGGCAAAAAGGCCTGATGCTGTTCGGCCAATTGTTCAATCACATGGCGTCCGAGAAAGCCTGTGGCGCCGGTGATCAGATAACGCGAAGGGTGTGTACTCATGAGGCGGTTTTGACCCGGTTTAAGGCCTCATGCCAGCCACAGGCCAGGGCAAAGGCCCGAATATCTTCCCAATTTTCGCCGGGTACCAACCGTTCCCCCGCTGGATCGGGTTTCATCAAAGCGCGTTCGCAGAGCTCTTTGAGCACCTCTTCTGCCACGGGCAGAAAAATCTCAGGGGATGCGGCAACAATGGCCTCTGCCTTGATCGGCAAATGGCCCTGCTGACGCGCGAGGTCGACAATGCGGGTATAGTCACGGGTCATGGATTCAAACAGGGCATGTAAAAGCCGCATTAAGATCGCGTCTTCACGCGGGTTGCCTGGCGCCGCTTGTTTCCAAACCGGCAAATAGGCATTGTCTTCGGTATGCCTGGAAAAAACCGGATGCCCCGGCAACAAAGCCAAAACATCGGGGTAAAAATAGTGTTTCCAGTGGTAACGCATGGTGCGCTCGGTGATCCAGTCCACCCGCTGCACATCTTGCAAGGGGCTTGCGATCACCTGACCGCCACGGGCTTGAATCGCTTTTTGCAGCCATTCCAAATCCACCCCTTCTACGGGATGTTGCTGCAAAAAGGCCTGCAGATGCAAAGTAGACACAGCGGTTTTGTCTTGCAACTCACCGACAATCGAGTGGCTGAGCGCGTGAATATCTGTCTCGCCATCCAAATTCAGGGGCGTGCCACAGCTCAAATGCACCTGGCCCAAGCGAATTTTTCCTGCGGCCAAACGGCCTGTCCACCTGAGAAAGGTGCGCATTTTCATGCGCTCTTTGGCACCGCCTTGCAATTCCTGCAAAAAAGGCCGCGCTTCGGGCACGAGATCGTAGCTAATCGCAATCGGCAAAAGCGTACAGCTCACACCCGTTTGCTGCAAGGCCCGCAAAATGCCACGTTTGGGCGCCAAAAACTGGCGCGAACGGCTGCGGGTGCCTTCGACAAAGAATTCCAGGGTCTCGTTCTGAGAAACCAGGGTTTGAATCCGCTCTGTCAATTCGGGATCAGCTTTGCCTGTGCCCCGGCGAATGTAAAAGGCGTGGGTCTTTTGCAAAAACCAGCCCAGCAGCGGCAATTTGCCAAAGTCGCTGGCAGCGGCAATGCGGGGAATGGCAATATTTAACTCGGGATGGGCAAAGACCAGATAAGAGCAGAGCACAAAGTCCATATAACTGCGGTGGCTGGGCACGAGAATCAAAAGACTCTCAGCAGGAACTTGGCTGAGTGCCGTTTCAAAGCTCTCGCGGTCAAAGGTAATCCGATCGTTGCTGCGGCGCAGGCCTTTGCGAACGACATAGGCAGCGGTGCGAATCGCCCAATTGCCACGGGGCTGTTGCTGGGCCCAGGCCAAATCGCCTTTGGGGTGGCGGTGATCCGCCCCACCCAGCAGGGTTTCGGAAGGTTTGGCGCGCATCAGATGGGTGTGCACCCCTTTGCAGACCCGCTCAATATACAGACGGGCATCAAAACCCGCCAAAGCCATGGGTGTGGCCGATTCAAAGCGAAAGGTATTGTGGGTAAAATAGGGAAAAGCGTCGTTGAGATACTGAATTTTTTCGACCACTTTTTGAATTTGGCGCTTTTGCCGGGTCTTGCCCTGCAGGCCAAACCAGGCGCTGGCAACCATCGTCGGCAATTTGTGCTGCAGCCAATCTTGAACGGCAATTGAGCCACCGTTGCTGATCGCTTTGAGCCCCGGCCAGCCCTGCACAGGGTGGCGGCGGAAATAATTTTCGATGCCCGCCAGACAGGTGTCGATCCGGCAGCCTTGGTCCACGCCCGAGACCACGTGTTGCACCAGTGCGGGAGTGCCCGTTTGCTGAAACGCCGTTTCGATAATCCGGTGGGAGACCACATCACAGGGCACAATATCCAGAACGGTTTCTTCTTGGGCCACGACACATTTGAGCATGCCTGCGCCAATCAGGCCGACAAAACCCGCAAAAGCGGCATAGCTGTCGATCCAACCGGGCCGGGGGTATTGCCAACTGGCAGAAATAATACTGGGCCTGACAATCGCCAGGGGAATCTCCCCTTTGCGCTCGGTTAAAAGGTGCTCACTCAGGCATTTGGTGAGGGTGTAGGTATTGGGGTAGCCCAATTTCTGTAAGAGGGCCTTTTCTTCGAGCGAGCCGTCCATAATGCCTTTAAACAGCAATTCTGCCGATTCGGGCAGGGGCACCAGCGCTTCGGGAATCGGGGTGAGATCATTGCCTGAGTGGGGCGAGACATAAGCGGTGGAAACATCGACAAAGCGCTTTAATTTGCGACAGCCGCGCACCACCTCTAACAGGTTTAAGGCGCTGACAATATTGGCCTCTGCGGCCTCTTTGACAGGCAGGTCAAAGGCCACCGAGGCGGCACAGTGAATCACATGGGTCAACTCAGTCTGCAACTCCTGTTGCGTGGCAGGATCCAGCTTCCATTCGGTCAAATCACCCGAAAGCACCTTGACCCGGCTCTCCCAGCCCGGAGGCAGGGCACTAAAACATTCAGAGGCGACCACCTCTTCGCGAAAACGCACCTCTGCGGCCTGGTTTTTTTTGGCCCGAATCAAGACGTAGATCTGTTCAAGCTTGAGACTTTCAGCCCGGCGTGAAAGCTCTTCGAGCACCACCTTGCCAACAAAGCCCGTAACCCCCGTCAGCAAGACCCGGTAACCGGGTTGGTCTGCGCTCATACGTTGCCCCCGGCTTTGGCAGTGCCCCCGGCTTTGGGCGCCAATTCTGCCACGGGATAGAGATTGCCGACCCCAAAGACATTTTGGGGATCGACCGCCTCTTTGACCAGGGCATTCCACTTGAGCAGGGTGTCACTCATGATCTCGGGCAAAAAATGCTGACGCAATTTGCCAATGCCATGGTGGTGTGAAAGCGAGCCGCCACAGCTGAGAATCTCTTCGCGGGCTGCGTCTTCGATCACTTTAAAGGTCTGGGTGGGGTTTTCAACCCCTTTGTAAGAGACGCCCAGGTAAAAATAGACACAGGCGCCGGTATCGTAGATCTGGGTCACGCGGGCCGTAACAAAGGGTTTGCCCGGCAATTTTAAGGCCTGGTGCTCTTTGTTGATCCGGGCCTTGACCTTTTCGCAGAGTTCCAGCAATTGGCTCCAGGGCACAGAGGTTTCAAACGACTCGCCCAAGAGATAGTGTTTCATAATCCAGTCGCGCAAATAGGCGATGCCAAAGGTCAATTCGTAGCCTTTGTGGCCGTTTTCGGCCCCGGCTTTCATGCCGCCATGTTGGTTGGCAATTTTGTAAACGCGGCGCTCTTGCTCGGCCACTTCATCGGCCCGGCCTTCAAAGACCAGGGTGCAGGCCACCATTTTGAGCGGGTCAAAGCCTTTGAGCTGGGTCACAATCATCTTTTCGAGCTTTTTCTTGAGTACACGCATACCTGTGCTGGCGGGTTTGAGTGCCATCGAAAATTGAAACTGGACATTGTCGACCAAACGCACGCTGGCAGGCGGTTTGCCCGCTTTGGCCAATTCGTACATAAAGGCCGTGCCCTCTTCGAAACTGGGAAAGAGGATCGAGCCATAGCGGCGGGCTTCGGGCAATTCAAAGAGTTTGACCACCGCTGAGGTAATAATCCCCAAATTGCCTTCGGAGCCAAAGATCCACTGGCGGGGATCGGTACCGACAGATTCCCGTGGGGCCACGCCTGAGCGGCGCAGTTCACCGGAGGTGGTCACCACATGCACATCGAGCACGATGTCTTCAATATTGCCGTATTTGTTCTTCTTCATGCCGCTGGCGTTGGTGGCAATCCAGCCGCCGAGGGTCGAGAATTCGATGCTGTCGGGTTCGTGGCCCATGGTAAAGCCATAACTCTCCAATTGTTTGGCCAAATGGCGGCCCACTGCACCCGCTTGAATGCAGGCCATGCGGTTGACCGGGTCGATCCAGAGAATCCGGTTCATGCCCTGCATGTCGACCGAGACAATCACCCGCTCTTCGTTGCTGGGGCAGACCAGGGCTTCGGTGACGCTGGTGCCACCGCCATAGGGAATGAGGACCACATTGTGTTTGAGGGCGGCAGCCACCAAGGCTGTGATCTGCTCCTCTTCGTTCGGAAACACCACCAAATCTGGGATGCGGGGCAACATGCCATAATTGACCTGGTACATTTCTTCTTGGGTGTGGCCGTGGCCATGGCGCAGGCGAATCGCGCCCTCTGCGGTGATTTGTTCGGGCTTTAAAAACTGGGCAATGGCCTCAGCAAAGCCGGCATTTTGGCGGGCGGCTGGAAATTCGCGGGTGCCTGCCGAGCGGTGGATGTCTTCGCGGCTGATCTCCACCTTCATCATTTCGCCAATCCAGGGCACCAGCGACGGCAGCTCCAAGCCACTGAGGGTGTAACGCCCCCCCGTAAAAGTGGCATGGCCGCGCTCATTGATCGTAAACCCGGAATCTTCGAAGCCCCATTCCCCAAGGCTCTCAATTTCATCTTTGCCAATCACCGGCGCCGGCGGAAAAATCCGGGTCGGTGCGCTACCGGGCATCAAGCGCTCTAAAGCACTGCCATAGCGACTATTTGCTGAGTCATTCTTCTGATTATCCATCACCAACAACCTTATAACATCTGATTATTTCACTGATTATTTTTGCAAATAATTTAAAACAAATTCAAACAAAATCATCGCAAAAATTTAATTTATTCTTAACCTATTTTCCCTGATTCAGGCACAGCAGGTCAAGCGCTGTTCACAGAACTTTACAAGAGCGCTCCCCTTGACGGGAGTGTCAATCTAGCGAATATTCTATCCAATCAGGGCAGGCCCGAAACCCCTGCGCCAATTCTCGAAAAATGGCTTCCCAGCTGTGAAAAGTTTGGCAGGGTTGTGCCAGATTGGAGCCCGAGACGGTATATTCGCCTGCGTTTTCTGAACTGACAAAATGCCAAGCGCAATAGCGGTGAGACGTCCACCGTTTGCAAGCCAAGAAAGGGTATTGGGCTAAGAGCAGGTGATGTTTGGCCTTGAGCGGCATTTGCAATTGCCAGGTTTCGCCACGGGCATTGCCCCCCTTGGGGGCTTCGGCGGTTTGAAAGGTCAAAAGCAAGCCATCTATCTCAAAATCCACCCGCCATATGCGCTGGTACTCAGACTCGGTTTGGGTTGTCAGGCAAAAACGGGAGGGCAATTGGGCGGGTTGGATCAGGTATTTGAGCGGGGTTAAACGGGGATCTTCCAAGCTGACCCACAAGACTTGCCCCCTTGCAGCACTGGCAGGACAGCTGACTTGAACATTCACAGGCACAGGCACATTCACAGGCACATTCACAGGCACATTCGCAGGCATTAAAAAGAGCGGCCCAGCACTGAGCCAAGCGAGAGAGACCACCCAGGGCAGTGCTATCACAGGGCTGTCTCAAAAGGGCAGCTTTCTGGATCCTGCACCCCTGCAGGAATGGCCCAGTTAAAATGCCCGCTGGGAAAAAAGAGCCGTTTGACATCTGCGGCCTGGAGTGGGCCAAAATGGCCTGGGTAAAAGTTTTGAATGCCTTCGTTTTCGAGCAATTGCCAGATTTGCCACATGGTTTGGGGCCGCTCTTCGTGGAAAAAATGCACACGGGGTGTTTGGTTTTGAAACACCCCACCCCGGAACAAATCCCCGACGAGGGCGATTTTCTGATCGTCGAGCACCACCCCCAGCGAGCCAGAGGTATGGCCTGGCAGCGGCAAGACCCGGCCCTGAATGCCAAAGGGGCTGAGATCGACCGGTTCTGTGATCAGGCGGTCGGCTTGAAAGGGCGTATACGGCATATCCACAAAGAGGCGCAAGACCCCGGCCCAAAAACTGGTGGGCATTAAATCGCGGCTGTGGCCCCGATTCAACATGTCTGCGTCTCCCGCTCCGACCCAGACCGGCACGCCACGGGTTTGGCCCAATTTAAGCGCCCCGCCTGCGTGATCGCCATGGCCGTGGGTCAAGATAATCGCCGCCAGGCTCTCAACGGGGGTCTGGTGGGCCTTGAGCCAATTTTCAATCTCGGCTTCGTGGCCGGGGGCGCTGCTGTCGATCAAAAATGACTTGGGCCCCTTGAGCAAATAGACATTGGCAATGCCTGTATCGAGACGGTGGACCTCAGTAACCGCCTGGGCTGCCTGGGCAGCATTGACCGGGCGCGTTCCAGATAGCAGGCCCGACAGCGCAAAGAGGGCAAAAAAGAGGGCAAAAATGACCCCAGACTTCAACCCTGGCGTTAACATATACAACTCCTTTGAAAAACAGCACGTTAAAATAGCCTAATCAAAACAGCGGCAAAAATCAAATCAAAGAAAATTGACAGGGTTTGGATTATCAGGGCTGCGATTGGGGAATATAGAAATCACTCCGGCTGTACGCCTACAGCGGGAGAAATTACAGCAAAAACGGGTATATTCACCATGTCTTCATCCTCTTCCCGCAGTCCCATCCGCTTGCGCCAAACCTTGCGACTGATGCTGCTCAGCTCTTTGGCCGCGCTGCAAATGGCCTGCACGGTCTTGGTCAATACCGCCAATACAAATTTTAGCAATTGGGAGAATCCAGATTTTAAACAACACCCGCTGCAAGCCACAGACAATCCCTTGGATTGGGCCATCGACGGGCAGGGGTATTTTTCTTTGCTGGACCCTGTGTCGTTTAAATACTATTACACCCGCAATGGCCAGTTTAAATTAAACAAAGACAACCAAATATCCACCCCAGAGGGCTATGTTTTAGACCCCTTGATCACCCTGCCAAAAGAAACAGAGCAGTATTTTATCAGCGAAGGGGGCCGCGTGTGGTACACCACTGCAGACAAAAAAGACAATTGGATCCTGCTCGCGCAATTGAGCCTGAGCCGCTTTCCCAAACCCGAAGCCCTCAAAGAACACAGCCAAATCAAGGGGATGTTTCAAACCACGCTTGAATCGGGAGAGCCGCAAATAGGCCCGCCCAAACTCAATTCCTTTGGCATGATCGTCAATCATGCCCGAGAAAACACTGCGGCAGCCACCACAACCGTGCCTGTGTCAGGCTGCCAAAATGCCTTAACCGACAAACAAAGCAAAACCGATCAGCCCATGGACTGGGCGATTGACGGCCCTGGCCTGTTTACCTTTTTGGATCCCTTGAGTGGAAAGCGCTATTTTTCGCGCCGAGCCAAAATGTACACACACTCCACTGGGCGCTGGGTCAACGAATTTGGCTATGAATTGGATCCAGCTGTGAACATCGCGCCGGATGCTTCATTTGTGCGCATCGACCCCGATGGCAGCCTGTGGGCGGGCAAAGACCCCAGCAAACCCGAAAAAATTGGCCAGGTCACGCTGGCCTTGCCAGATAAACCCGAAACCCTCAAAGCCTTGGGTTTTTCACGGGGCTCCGTGTATTTGGCTCCGACTATCGCTGCAGATAAAGCGATCAAAAGTGTGACACCCGGCCAATCAGGCAGTGGCAAAATCAAGTCTGGTTATATCGAAAACTGTGCCCAGGATTTGGGGGTGTGGGCCCGCGATGAGGCCACCCGCAAAATGAGCATCGAATTGTTTTTGTAATACAGGTTTGTAATACAGGGATCGGGCCACTTTACTTTTGCGGAGATTATAACCGCTGCGATTGGGGAATAATGAAAACACTCATGCCGCACGCCTGCTGCGGGAGAATTTACAGCAAAACGGGTATTTCCACCATGTCTTCACCCTCTTCCCGCAGTTCAAACCGCCCTTTACGCACTTTGCTTTTAACGGGGCTGGCAGGTCTGCAAATGGCCTGCACGGTTTTGGTCAATACCGCCAATACAAATTTTAGCAATTGGGAGAACCCGGATTTTAAACAATCCCCCCTGCAAACCACAGACAATCCCTTGGATTGGGCCATCGACGGACAGGGGTATTTTGCCTTGCTGGACAATCAGACGGGTATCCGCTATTACACCCGCAGGGGCAAATTTAAACTAGACAAAGATAACCAAATATCCACCCCAGAGGGCTATGTTCTTGATCCTGTGATCACAATACCCAAAGACGCTGAACGCTATTTTATCAGCGAAAGTGGAAGAATTTTGGCCAAAGGCCCCTATAGTAAAAATGAATGGTCTATTTTGGGCCAAATTACCCTGAGTCGCTTTCCCAAGCCCGAGGCCCTCAAAGAACTCAGTCAATCACCGGGTGTTTTTCAAGAGACCCTGGAATCGGGCTTTTCTATAGAAGGAAGTCCCAAAAATAACACCTATGGCTTTATTGTCAATCAGGCGCTTGAAAACAGCGCGGCAGCCCCCTCAGCCGTGCCCGCTCCTGGCTGTCAAAACGCCTTTCCAGACAAACAGGTAAAAACAGAGCAGAGCATGGATTGGGCGATTGACGGCCCCGGCCTGTTTACCTTTCTCGATACAAACGGCGGGTATCGCTATTTTTCCCGCAGAGCCAAAATGTACCACGGCCCCAACGGACAATGGACCAACGAATTCGGTTATCCGCTCGACCCTGGTTTGACCCTGCCTGCTGGCCATCAATTTGTGCGGATCGACCCCGATGGCAGTATTTGGTCGGGCAAAGACCCAGCCAAACCCGAAAAAACAGGTCAGATCAGCCTGGCTTTGCCAGACAAACCCAGCATCCTCAAAGCCCTGGGCTTTTCAAGGGGCTCCATTTATTTGGCCCCCCATTCCTCAGACGATTCCGCGATCAAATCCTTTGCCCCCGGCCAATCGGGTACAGGCAAGATTAAATCGGGCTATTTGGAAAATTGCAGCCAAGATCTGGGCTCTTTTCCCAAAGAAGAAGCCACCCGCAGATTGATCGCAGATTAAATCGCCGCCAGAGAAAAAACCTTTGGGCTATTCAGACAAAAAGCGGCTCAGCTCTTGCACAGCCCAGCTCTGGTAGGCGTGTTTGAGCTGGGTGAGCGCGGTCTGCAAAGGCAACCAGTGCAAGTCATGGTCGGCCTCGATTTTGGCAGCAGCCTCAAAGGTGTTGCTGTGGATTTCGCAGACAAAAAAATGGCCAATTTTAAACAGCACCCGGTGGGCATTGGCCAGGTATTGTCCAGATTTGCCCAGCTGCCAGAGAATGGTCACTTTTTGCCCGGTCTCTTCGCGCACCTCGCGCAGCAGACAGTTTTTGAGGCTCTCACCCGCTTCGAGCCCGCCACCGGGCAAATACCAGCCCTCGGGCAATTGCATCACCGCCAGCCGCGAGGCTTCGTCGAGAATCAAGGCATAGGCCCCTGGCCGCTCGTGGATGGGCAAACCCGGTGGGGCTTCGCCAAAAAGGGGGAATTCGGGGTAAGTCTGGCTCATGCACCGACCTCATTTTTGGCCCCACGCTTGGCCTCATGCTCGGCCTCAGCCGACTCTCCCGGCGCAAGGCGGCGGTGCATATAGACGGTGTCGAGGCCCCAGGAGAAAAACTGCTTTTGGGTAAAGAGCAATTTGAGATCGGGGCTGGGAATCGGGCGGGCGGTGCTGATCACCCAGGCGCCGGGGCGCAGATCGCTCAGCAAATGGATCAGCCGCCCCAGCCACTCCTGATCGAGGCAATTGGCCGTGACATAGACAATGCTGGCCGGTTTCACATCGACATCAAAGATATTTTGGTGGCGAAATTCGACTTTGTCCAAGTGGTGCATGGCTGCCACTTCTTGGGCATGTTTGACAAAGGGCGCAATTAAATCGATGCCCACCGCTTTCATGCCATAGACCCCGTGGGCAAAAAAGACATTGCGGCCCGTGCCACAGCCCAAATCGTAAAAGACATCATTCGGCTGGGCATCGACGGCTTTGAGCGAGCTGGCGATGCCAAACCAGGAGGTCTCTCCATAGGTCAGCCGGTAAAGCGTCTCCGGCCCGGTGATTTTCACCCCTTCGGTGAGCGCAATCCAAAACTGGCTGGGAGAGAGATAGCGCTTGGCCAAGTCGTGTTCCCAGGCCAACAAGGGCCCCCGGTTGAGATTGCAGAGAAATTCAGCGGTGTTGAGAAAGAAAAAATAACAACAATTGCAAAAATAGATCGCCGCGCGGCTAAAAAAGCTCCAGGGTGTGGCCAGATTCCAGCGGTAGCCCGGCCGAAAATAGGCGCGCAAACAGGCAAAGTAAAAACCTGCCAGAGAGAGCAGCTTAATCGGCACGGGAGGCAGCCGGGGCCTGGTTCGCGTTGGCAATGCGGCGGTTGAGCAGGCGAATGGCCCGGATCAGCTCTTCGGCTTTTTCGGGAATGGCAAAAACCGGTTTGCCAATCAAACGCTCAAACTCCACCAGGGTCACATCATCGAGAAAGCGCTGCTCATCGTTGCGCACCATGACTTCGGGAATCCAAACTTCATCGCCCAGATCTGCCTGTGCGGCGGCTTTGAGCAAGTCTTGGGCCATCAAGAGCCCCGAGACGGTGATGCCCGGCCCCCAAAATTCACTTTTGCAGCGAATCAAATTAAAGGCCAGATTTTTGACCTTTTGTTCGGCTTCTTTGAGCAGGGGCGCAATAATATCCGCGCCAATCTGGCCCGTGAGAATCGTGATGCGGCGCTTTTTGTTGAGTTTGGCAGGCAATTTGTCGGCCTGCAAATGAAAGGTGTCGATAAACCTTCTCGCCCCGCCCACGCCGTCTTCCATTTGTTCAAAACTGCCATAATGTTCAAACGGCGGGTAGTCTTGGCCTGTGAGCCAATAAAATTCATCCCCGAGGCGCACCACAGGGGTGCCGTGTTCTTTGAGGGCTTTTTCTTGCCAGGGTTTGACCTGGGCCATGATCTCCAGGGCCTTTTCGGGGCCGACTGGCGGCAATTGGGGCAAATGCACGCGGTAATCTGTCATGCCCAGGGGCACAATCGCAACGCTCAGCACATGGGGATAATAGGCCAGGAGTTTTTCGAGGCTTTTGTCGAGGTCTTTGCCATCGTTGTAACCGGGGCAGAGCACAATCTGGGTGTGCACCGAGATATCGTGGGCGAAGAGGGATTCGAGCTGTTGGCGAATGCGGCCCGCCCGTTTGTGCACGATCATGCGCTTGCGCACGGCGGGCGACATCGAATGCACAGAGACATTCAGCGGGCTGAGCTGCTCGTTGTAAATGCGGTTCCAATCGGCGCCCGAGAGGTTGGTGAGGGTAATAAAATTGCCGTGGGTAAAGGAATAGCGAAAATCGTCATCGCGGATAAAGAGCGAGCGGCGCAGGCCTTTGGGCTGTTGGTGAATAAAACAGAAGACACAGCGGTTTTCACATTCGACAATGTCTTTGAGCGGCTCGGGGCTGGGGGTGAGCCCCAGGGGTTCGCCATAGCTGCGCAGAATCTCGGCTTCGTAGACCGAGCCGTCGCTGCGCTGCAGTTCAAAGAGCAGCTCTTCGTCGGAGGTCTGCTGAAAAAAGTCGAGAAAATCCCCGACTTCTTCGTCGTTGATGCGCAAGAGAATATCCCCGCTGGCAATGCCCGCTTTGGCGGCCAGGGTCTCGGGGGTTACACGAACGGGAAAGGGCTGGGGAGTATACTTGTGGCGTCTGGGCATCGGGCTGATCTCGAAATACTTAGAATATTCCTCACTTTACCACAAACAGCGGTTTTCAGGCAGGTTCAGCGGTCACCATTGGTCATGCAAGCCGCACCTTTTGTTGAATGTTATACTGAGGCCAGCTTTTTTCAAACCTGCTCAAACACGCAAGGGATAATGCAAAATCTGGCAGGAAGTTGGGTGAAAGGTTGGGTGAAAAGTTGGGTGAAAGGTTGGGTGAAACACTCAGCGTGCTCTTCATTGCTGTGAAAGAAACTGCAAAGTCATAGATGCAAAGAATTTTTATTGCCCAAGCTCACCACTAGGAAGGTTTAAGATGCACCCCTTTAAATACCTGCTGGTCTTGCTGGGCAGCTTGCTCTTAACGGGCCTGCTGGCCGCCTTTTTGCTTTGGCGCGGCGATCTCTGGCTCAATATGCCACCCTTTGAGCGCTACCCGGTTCAGGGCCTGGATATTTCGGGCCACCAGGGCGAGATCAATTGGCCCGAGGTGGCCCAAGGCCCCTGGAGCTTTGTGTATATCAAAGCGACGGAGGGGGGCGATTTTGTCGATCCGACTTTTGCGCGCAATTGGGAACAGAGCCGCCCAACAGGTTTGTTGCGGGGGGCGTATCATTTTTACACTTTTTGCCGCCCCGGCGCGGAGCAGGCCCAGAACTTTGTCAAGACCGTGCCCATCGAACCCGACACCCTGCCCCCGGTGGTGGACCTGGAGTTTGGCGGCAATTGCAGCAAACGCCCGTATTCAGCCGAGCTGATCCCCGAGGTGCAGATCTTTTTGAACGCGATCGAAAAACACACGGGCCAACACCCCATTTTGTATGTAACCGACACCTTTGCCAAAACCCACCTCAACCAAGGGCAATTGGCAAACTATTCCCTCTGGGTGCGGGACATTGTGCGCGAGCCTGTGTTGTTTAACGGTCGGCCCTGGCAATTTTGGCAATTCAGCAACCGGGGCAAGGTGCCCGGCATTCAGGGGCGGGTGGATCTTAACGTGTTTAAAGGCAGTCCGGCAGAGTTGAGACGCCTGTTTGTGCCACTTTCACCCCGTCTGAACTGAGCTGGGCCCCCAGACCCGCAGCCTTCCTATTTTCACCCATTGTGAATTCAACTTGACTGACTTCGCTTCTTTCAGCCTGGCCTAAGCCAGATTTGTGAAGATTGTGAAGGAATTATAAAGTTTGTGAAGATTGTGAAGATTGTGAAGGAATTATGAAGTTTGTGAAGATTGTGAAGCTCATTCAACCGATTCTGGGCCTGGATCTGCATGGCTTGAAATCTGAGCATATTTTTTGTATGATAAGGGAGTTTTCGTTGGGGTGTTCTTCGCCGGATCGGTTGAGCGCGATTTTTGGCAGTTTAAGATAGCACGACAATAATCTAGCTCATCACTTAGAAATGAGAGTGAACCGAGAAGAGAACCAGGCAAGTAATCTGATTGAGGCAATGAAAGCCAAAGTAGACAGCGAATGGGGCAGATACTTTTACAACTGGCGACTGGGTATTGTAGAACCAGTCTTTGGCAATGTGAGGTGGGCCTTGGGTTTAGACTGGTTCAGTTTACGCGGTAAGCAAAAAGAAAAAGGGCCAATGGAAGCTAATGGCTACACTTCACAACCTGTTGAAGCTTCAAAAATTCGGAACGATAGGATGAGGGGAGATGAGCCAGAAGACAGATCTGGCATTTTTACAGTGGAGCAGGTATGCTCAAAGAACAGGAAAGTATTTTTAGGGTGTAAATCTTGATGATGCAAAGCTTAGAGATAGGTTCTAAAATAT
>JBPXJQ010000048.1:0-40600 GCA_051715345.1 Candidatus Blackallbacteria bacterium | reverse complement strand
TGCCCGCGAAGATGGCTATTTGCGCACCCGCAGCTTGACGTATACCCCGCCGCCGCGCAGCCAGAATCCGGCCTTTTGGTCCCCCACTGCACCGAGCCAAAAGGCCTTGGAGCCCTATTGGGGTAGCTTGCGGCCTTTTGTATTGCCCGAAGCCAAAACCTGCCACACGCCGCCCAAAGTCAGCTTTAGCACCGCAGCGGATTCCCCCTTTTTGAAAGAGGCCCGCGAAGTACTTGAAACGGGGCAAACGCGCACATCCGAACAGACCGCCATTGCCCGCTGGTGGGCCGATAATCCGGGTGAAACGCCCACGCCACCAGGGCATTGGTTGGCCCTGACTTCACAATTGCTCAAAGAGCGCCAAATCGGGGCCTATCAGGCGGCACAGGTTTTGGCTGTTTTGGGTCTGGCGCTGTCTGATGCCTTTGTCTCTTGCTGGAGCAGCAAATTTGAGATCAATTTACTCCGGCCTGTGACGTATATTCAGCAATACCTCGATCAACCCCATTGGAAGCCTCTGCTCACCACCCCGCCTTTTCCCGAATACCCGTCGGGGCATTCGGTTGGCTCGGGGGCCGCAGCCGAGGTCTTAGAAGCATTGCTTGGGCCTGGCCAGTTTACAGACCAGACCCATGTCTTGCGCGGACAAAAAGCGCGCAGCTTCGCTAGTTTTCGCGCGGCGGCTGATGAGGCGGGCATTTCGCGCTTGTATGGCGGCATTCACTACCGTGATGCCATCGAGCAGGGGTTGGCGCAGGGGCGCTGTGTGGGGCAGACTGTGATAAATCGGCTGGATTAAAATAGCACCTTGGCCAAAAAAAATACAAAGGGGAGCTTCTGAAGCAAGCATGATAACAAAAAAATCTCCCTTTTCCCAATTATTTACTGTCTTTCTTGTATTCAGCTCGCTTGCCTTTTATGCCTGCAAACCAAATGACAGCAGCCAAAAGGTGCTTAAACCCGTGTCTTTAAAAGGCAATCTTGGTGTAGATTCAGATCGCGGTTTCCGTTCAGAGATGGACATAGCGCTTTCTCGCTTTGGCAATGTGTATATTTCAGACAGATCAGGGGAAGCCATCTATATTTTGCTTCAACCCTCCGCATTAAATGGGGCAATAGAGCAACGTGGGTTAAGTTATCAAGCGGGTCGATTAAAAATCCTGACTGCTGCTGATTATTTTCTTCCCAGTAAGTTAGCGATTGACTCGGAGCAAAATATTTATCTGGTTGAAAATGGTCAAACCATTCGGAAAATAAACCCGGAGGGCCATTCGATTCTTCTTGCTGGTCATAAGGGGCCAATACGCAGAGACAAAAATCTGAAATATTATAGGCTGCATGATCATCCACGAGTCAGGTATCCACGAAATATAAAGCCGTCAGAGAAGCCACCCCAAGAAAAAGATTATTTTTTTGATGGCCAGGGGGCCCAGGCAAAATTTAATCAGATCACAGATCTGGCGCTGGATCAAGCCGGAAATATTTACGTTTCTGATGATGGCAACCACGCCATTCGCAAAATATCTCCGACAGGTTGGGTCAGCACCATTGCGGGAAGTACCCGTGGCGAAAAAGGGTGGGTAGATGGCTCTGGAAAGAACGCAAGGTTTAATACACCCTTGGGCTTGGCTGTCGATCAACAAGGGCAGATTTATATTGCGGATTCAGAAAACAACTGCATCCGGCAAATTTCGCAGCAAGGCCAGGTCAGTACCGTTCTCAAGGGGTCTTTGCAGAAAAATAATCACAACCTCTTTTTTAAACCTCGGCATTTGGCCATCGATCGTTATAACCAAATGTATATTTCTGATCACCAGAATTACATTTACAAAGTGCTGACTTCTGGGCAAATACACCTGCTCGCTGGGGGCGCAAAAGAAGCCAAAATTGGCAATAGCAAAGGACGACATCTTCGTTTTGAAACCATTAAAGGCATTGATGTTGACCCCGATGGGAATCTCTATTTGATTGAAGACACGTTTCCAAACGGGCCTGTGATTCGAAAAATAACCAGAACAGGAATAGTCTCGACCCTTGCCGAATAAACAATCCTTCAGGAGATTTTGGCTGCCCAAAATTGCGTTTTTGGCCTATGGACTGTATGCGCTGTGGGCCCTTGGGTTTGGCTTGAATTTTGTCGAAAAAATCTCCCCACTCGGAGAACAGTTGATCTGCAGACACACGCCAGTGGCGAGTTGCCGAAAAACCACATTCTTTCTCTGGCACACAGAAATTGCCGAAATCCCGTTGCGCTTGGTCAGAGGGGTTGAATCTCAGCGCTATCGCACAGCGTCTTCCCCAGAGTCTGCCAATTATGAAATTGTCTTCAAAATGGGCGATGCAGATTTTAGTCTTGAATATCTGTCAAGCGAAGAAGCAGAAGCCAGAATCAAGGTTTACCAGCATTTTTTAAAAGACAGATCAGCAGCGCCGATCCTCTATCATTATTCACAGGGCTATGAACTCTTTTACTTGAGCTGGTTGATGGCAAGTCTGATTTTGAGCTTGGGGCTCTTGCCCCTGATCGCCATTTTTTGGGTCTTAAGGCCCAAAAGTGAGCCCGGTATTGATTCAAACCCGGATTCAAACCTGGATTAAAAAACTTGGCACATCCCCCGGCTGCCGCTAAGATAGATCGAACTGCCGGTAAGATTAAAACGCTGAATGGCCGAAAAAAGGAGCCCTGATTTGTGAATTCTCCCGCTGCACTTTTAAAACCCTCTGTCTTTCGCTCGCGTGCGCTTTGGTTCTTTTTAATCACCCTCCTCATTTCGCTGGCCGTGGGCCAAAAAGTGCAGCCCGTCTGGACCGCCGACAAGATCACCTTGGATATTAAACAGGTCGGGCCGCGTCTGGCCTTTGTCTATCAGGGCAAACAAAAATACCTGCCTGAGCCGCTCAATGCCTATCAGGCCTCACCCCTGCACCCGGATAAACTCAAGGCTTTGCAGGCCCAAAACAAACAACCCGAGATCGAAGAAGATTTTGTTTATCAGACTGAAGTCAAAAACGGCCAAGAGATCAAAGCTTATTATTGGCTGCGCGGCAAAAAACACTGGAGTTTCTGGTCGCTGCTGCCGGCGTTAACGGCCATTGGCCTCTGCTGGATCACCCGCGAACCCCTCACCGCCCTCTTGGGGGGGATTTTGACTGGCGCGGCTTTGCTCGGACAATTTGACATCACCGAAGAGGTCTTTGTGCCCAGTTTGGCCAATGAGTCTTCGGCCCAGATTTTGATTCTCTACCTCTGGCTGTTGGGGGGACTCATGGGGCTTTGGTCGCGCATGGGTGCGCCGCAGGCCTTTGCCGAGATGATGAGCCGCCATGTGGTGCGCGGCCCCCGTTCGGCCCGGCTTGTGGCCTGGTTTTTGGGGGTGATCTTTTTTCAGGGCGGCACGATCAGCACGGTTTTGGTGGGCACCACGATCAAACCCCTGGCCGACCAAGAAAAGATCAGCCACGAAGAGCTGTCGTTTATTGTCGATTCCACCGCTTCACCGATTGCCTGTCTGCTGCCGTTTAATGCCTGGCCCGGCTATGTGCAATCGTTTATTTTTGTGGCAGGCATTCCCTTTTTGGCCACCGAAGCCGACCGCTTGGCCTTCTTTTTTAAGACCATTCCCCTGAGTTTTTATGCGATTCTGGCCGTGTTTAGCACCTTTTTGCTGAGTATCGACAAATTGCCGTTTGTAAACAAACAGCTCAAAACCGCGATCGAACGGGCCCGCAGCAGCGGCGAACTCGATGCGCCCGGTTCACGTCCGCTCAGCGCGCCAGAAATGCACCTGAGCAAAGTGCCCCAGGGGTACACGCCCCATATTATTGACTTCTTTTTGCCCCTGAGCGTCTTGATTGTCTTGGCAATTGGCACCTTTGTGTTTCTGGGCACCCCCAAAATCCGCTGGGCCTTTGGTGCGGCGCTGGTGGTGGCTGCGGCCCTGGCGGCCCTGCGTGGCATGAATCTGATGGAGATTGTCGAAGGCTTTGGCGAAGGGCTCAAAGGAGTGGTTGTGGGCTCGGTGATTCTCTTGCTGGCCGTCACGATTGGCGGGATAGCCAAAGCCACGGGCGGCGGCAATTATTTGGTTGAGTTGCTGGGCACGACCTTGCCCTTCTGGAGTTTGCCGCTTTTGCTGGAATTGCTGACCATTGTGATTGCTTTTTCGACGGGCACCAGTTGGGGCACCTATGCCGTGGCCTTTCCGCTGGCCATGCCTTTGGCCTGGGCCGTGGCCCAAAGCCAGGGCCTGAGCAATCCCGAACTCTACATGATGCTCTGTTTTGCAGCAGTCATGAACGGCAGTGTCTTTGGCGATCAGTGTTCGCCGATTTCAGACACCACTGTTCTCAGCGCGATGTGTACCGGCGGCGATTTGATGGACCACGTCAATACCCAATTGCCCCAAGCTGTGCAAGCTGCCGCTTTGGCGGGCGTGGGCTGGACGATCATGGCCTTTTTCTGCAGGTAATTCTGCCGCTGAATTCTGCCGCTGATCTGGTATTCAAAAAGGGGGGGCTTGGTTTAAGCTAAATAGATAGAAGGTTATCTATTTATGCAATTGACCCTGACAAAATCCAGCGAACGCTGGCTGCTGCTGACTTTGGCCCTGATTCAATTCACCCATATTGTGGATTTTATGATCCTGATGCCCCTGGGCCCCCAATTGATGCGCCTTTTTCATATCTCTCCGCGCGAATTTGGCTTTTTGGTCTCGGCGTATACCTTTTCAGCGGGGATCAGCGGATTTTTATCCGCTTTTGTCGTTGATCGCTTTGATCGCAAGAAGATCTTGCTCTGGCTCTATGCCGGTTTTACCCTGGGTACCCTGGCCTGCGCCCTGGCCCCCTCTTATCCTGTTTTAATGGCTGCACGGATTTTAACGGGCTGTTTTGGTGGTGTTTTGGCGGCAGCGGTCTTGGCCGTGGTCGCTGATGCCATTCCCATGGAGCGCCGGGGAGCGGCCATGGGCATTGTTACCTCGGCCTTTTCCGCCGCGTCGGTACTGGGGGTTCCCTTGGGTTTGTACCTGGCCAGCCTCTTTGATTGGCATGCCCCGTTTATATTCCTCACCGGGCTCTCGCTGCTGGTCTTTGGCCTGATTTTCAAAGGGATTCCCGCTTTGCGCACGCATCTGCACATCCCCCAGCGCAACAATCCCCTGCAGGTTTTGGGCAGTGTTTTAAAAAGTCCACCTCAGCTTTGGGCCTTGCTGTTTACGGTCTTTATGATGATCGGGCAATTTGCAATCATTCCCTTTTTGAGCCCGTCGATGGTGGCCAATGTGGGCTTTAGCGAAGCCCAACTGACCTTGATCTACCTGCTCGGGGGCGCAGTCACTTTGATTACTGGCCCCCTGATTGGCCGTATGGCCGACCGCTATGGCAAACTCAAGATCCTCTCCCTGTTTTTGGTTTTGGCGGTTGTTCCCCAATTGTGGATCACCCATCTCGGGCCCACAGCATTGCCATTGGCGCTGCTTTTGACCACCAGCTTTTTTATTGTCTCAGGTGGGCGCATGATTCCAGCCATGGCCTTGATCACGGGCACCGTTGAGCCCCAGCGGCGCGGCAGTTTTATGAGCATCCAGTCGTCGGTGCAACAATTGTCGGCTGGGGCTGCCTCCCTCTTTGCGGGAATGATAGTCGTCAAAGACGCGCAAGGCCACCTTTTGCATTATGGGGTAATTGGCTGGATCGCAGCCCTAACCAGCTTGCTTTGCATCGCCATGGCCCCAATGTTGTTAAAAAAGCCAACGCCTGTTACCTCTCCCGAGCTTCAGGCTTAACCCCAATCGCCACAAGCAGATCTTTGTTAAAGATAGGCTGAAGATATATTTTTCGATTTTTGGGTATAATAAGCTCAGAGCAGATCCAAAAAACAAAGAAAAAGTCCCTAATTTATGAGTGGTCTAGGTTTAAATACCGGTGGGCAGACGCCCGGAATCAATTACCGCCAATTAGATGACGCCATCCGGGCAGCCGCCAAAAAAGATGGCAGCGAAGCCATTGTCAAAGAAAAAGACAAAAATGGCGAAACCGTCTATGTGCTGCGCGAGATGAATGAAAACGACATTCAAAGTTACGGCACAGCCGAAGTCGATCCCAATATTGTCAAATTTAGCATTGACCTGGCCCCCGGCAAAACCGATGGCGCAGAGCGCATTCTCCCAGCAAACGCACTTTCCAGCCGAAATGCCCTTGAAAAAGGCCTCAAAGCAGTCTTGCCAGCGGGTGTGGCTGAGCGGCCAGAAGTCAAAAACCTCTTGGCCAGCAGCCTGGGTTTTAAAGATTTTGATTCACTTTACAACCAATTGGCCCAACTGCCCCCAGACAAACAAAAACAATTTATTGCTCTATTGACCAAACCTGAACTCTGGCAAAATGCCAAAAACAATATTATGGCCTCGGTGAGCAAACATTCCCTGCTCGATTTCCCTGCTGTTTTGGGAGATATTGGCAAAGAACTGCAAACCCTGACCAATGGCTTGCGCGGCGAGCTGAACACCGTCTTAAAAGGCCAAATTGACGAACTCTTTGCAGGCCAAGGGGCTCCCAAGCTCACGCCGCCACTCACAGACAGCGCAGAGGGATCCGTCTGGTCTCCGGCAGCCTTGATGGGAATCCACAACAGTTTAAACAATATTAAAAACGAATCTCCCCAAGATTTTCAGCGCCTGCAAAACACCAATCCCACCCTGACCTTTAAACACGACACCAATCCCACCCCCAGCAGCAGTGGCAATATAGCCCTGCAGGATCCCGTTTCGCTTTTAACAGACTCAATGAAAATTGCCCATACCTCCTGTGCCGACTGCAAAGACCACACCATCACCGTCCGCGAAGGGGCTGTTCAGGGCAGTGCCGACAGCATTCTGGATACCCAAATACTGGAAAAAATTGACCTCTTTGGCCGCACCAACAACAGCAGTTTTCCAGATCGGGCCGCTTTTGAACGGGCCGGGTTTAAAGGTGGCGTCAACCAATGGTATACCCTCAATGAAATGAAAAGCCGGGAATTGGTCAAAGGCGAACCGCCAGAGGTGGATTGTGAAAAAGCCAAAGAACTGCTGGCAAAAATGAATGAGTCGGGAGATCCCAAACAAAAGACCTGGCGATTGCTGATCGCGATGGGCAATTCAATGGGCACCTTTCAGCCCTCTCAGCTCAGACAACACCCCATTTTAAAGGAGTATCTCAAGCCGGGAAGTGCAGGCTTGGATATGGAGAAACTCTGGTCTGTCTTTTTTCCCAACGGAGACAGTGCCAAGATCGGCCAAATTCAAGGGGCGCTCGATGGCTTGATGACCACTGTCAGCCCTCAAATCCTGGCCAATACCGTCTTTAAAATGGAACAGATGAAACAGGTCGAAGGGCTGCAAAACTTCCTCAACGAGATCAAACCGGGCCTGGCCAAAGACCTGCTCAAAGACGGCACAATTGGCCCGCGAACGGGTGTGGCTCTCAAACGTTTGGAGGCCATTATGGCACTCAATGCCCTCAAACAAAATATGCCTCAGCCAATCTCGGCCCAACAAAACCGCAAAATTACCGAGATCCTCAGTGCCATTACCAGTGAGCCCCTGAGCAATGAAAAATTACAATCTGCGCAATCAGAGATGAAACATCTCATGCAGGGTATTCCCGACCGCATTGTGCAAGAATCGCCGCGCAAAACTTTGCAACAGACCCTCTCACGTTTGATTGATAAAGTTGACGGTAAAATTGATACCGATACCACCAAAGACTTGGTCAATAGCTGGCTCAAAATTGTCGACACCCAAGGTGAAGGCAATATTATTGAAGATCTGGTCACCCACGAAGTGGGTCACAACCTGATGGAAATCTTTAAAAAAGAACATCCCAATATTGATGTTGCCCGCGATTGGGCTGCTATTTCGGGGCGGGCAGACAGCACAGGACCCGAAACTTTCACCATGGCCCCCACCACGGCCTCCTATTTTACCCAGGGGCAAGAAGAGGTTTCAAAATATGGCGAAACCAGCCCCAATGAAGATTTTGCTGAGAGCTATCGTCTGTTTATGAGCAATCCCGAAGAGCTTTATGCCAAAGCTCCCACCAAATTCTTGATTTTAAACGCCCTCAGTGGCCGTTTCAGCGAAGCCGAAGTCAAGGATCGCTTTGGCATCGACGCCCCCGAAAAACTGACCCAAGCCTGGCAGAAAATTACGGGGCAAGCTGGGTCTCAATTCCATTTATCTGCTCCGATGTTGGAACAGCTCAACAAAACCTATCCGGAATTGGCGGCCTCAGGAGGCAAACCCGATACCAGCATGACCACGGCACAGGTGGGGGCTGCAATGGGGCCTCCTGTTCCATCCCCACTTCCCGCCACAAAACCAGAGTCGCTGCTGTCACCACAACGCCTGATTGCCTTGGCCCAATTGAGCTCCCCCCCCCTTTCAAAAGAGCAACTCAATGCCGCCCACCAAGCTGTATTAAAACTGGTTCAACACGTTCAATCCGGTGGGCCTGCACTGAGCAAAGAAAATATCCAAACCTTGCTCGGCGCAGACTTTGACAAACTGCCTGGCGCATTTAAAGCCATGTTAGACAAGCCCGATTCGACCTTGATGCAATATCTCAACAACCCCAGCCATTTCAGCCGGCAAAACGCTGTCACTTGGGTTCAGGGTGAGGTGCTCAATCAGCTCATTGGCAGCCATGAAAAAGCCAATTCAACGGCCATCGCCTTTAAAAATCTGCTGGGCATGTGTACCCGCGCAGCCAAAAATGCGCAAAATATGCCCAATATTCCGGCCCAAAGACTCAAGACGTTTTATGATGCAGCTTTGGCCCATGTCAAAGCCCAAATGGCACTGATGTCTCCGCCACCGCCTTTAAAAAGCGACCAAGAGATGATCGCCATTTTTGAGAGTGCTTTGCGCAATATGAGTACGGGCTCAGATAAAGCGGAAAAGTATCAGAGTGATCTCAAAGCGGCTTTGGGATTGGTTTAACCCCACTATTTAGCCCTGATTTTCAAAATAATACGAGGTCTCTTCAAAATTACCCTGCTCCAAATAGCTGGTGGTAGCGCTAAAATTGCGCCCAAGCCCCTGTAACTCCCCTTGAATCGCCTGCTGGGCCTGCATGGCCTTGGCAATCAATACAGTATCCCGCTGCGAAAGAGACTCCAAACGTGCCATGAGAGCGGGTTCTGCAGCAAGTAGAGGCAAAACAGCGGGTAATTTTTCCAGCAAATTATCGCGTTGATCAAGCAGCAAAAAAACAGAATCCAGATCCAGATCCTGCTCTTGGCCAAGATCTTTGCCAGGGCGCAAATGTAAATCCAAGGCCTGTGAAAGGCCTTCTAAATCAGCGAGCAGGTTCAGGGCTGCATCTTCAGCCGGCAAAATGGCGTTCCTTAAATTCAGTATCCAATTTGCCTTCTGAGCGCATTTGACCGACCACACCTGCGACCTCATCCCAAGCTGTACGCAAATTTTCGAGTAAGCCGATCACTTCACGCACCCCGGCACTTTCGTGTTCAATATTGGCCTTGACCAAAATCCGGTACATATAGTCATAGAGATTAAATAAATTCGTGGCCAACTCTCCGCCAATATCCATATCCAAAACAGACATCAGCTCCAACAAAATCGCCTCAGCCTTGAGAATATTGCGGTGGGAAGTCTCCCATTGCTTGTCATCCAAGGCCTGAGCAGCCAAGTTCAAAAATTTAATCGCCCCTTCATAGAGCATGACCAAGAGACGCTCAGGGGTTGCTGTTTCAATCTGTGCTTGTTTGTATTGTTCGAGCCTGGCGGCGGTTTCAATCGCCTGTATCGTTGGATTGGCTTCTGTTTCGGTCATACTCACACTCACACCTCAAATACCTTTTTCAGATTCAAACATGCTGGTTTAAGTTTCGGCTCATTGGGGCCAAAACTTAAATGTCAGAATTTCATAAGGCTGACACAGCAGCGCCCATGTCTCTCCCTTTTTTTGGACCCGAGTCCGGTTTTCGGTGATTTCCATGACGTCACTCAAGCAGCCATCACGATAAGCAAAGCCTGGCGTCAATTCCAGATTTACGGGATATTCAAGGGAATTAAACAGACGCAAAATCAGAGCATCACCAGAGATTGACTGTTTTAAGGCCGTGATCACCAATCCCTCTCCCTGTAATGAAAATAACGCATCCAGGGGTTCTGAGCGCATGGCTTGGCTCACCAGCGGGGGACGTTGCCACTGCAAAACCTGTTTGAGGGCATCTTTGCGTTCATTGCCTGTCAAAGCCAAGCGGTAGTCAAAGCGGTGTTCCCCCAGACATTGGGCCTCGGGGGTACGCATACGTGGGCCAGCCCCCCCACCTCGGGTGCGGAGGTCGTCACGCGAGAGCCAGCCGACACAGCGCAAGAGTGTGAGCGCCAAAGCGGGTTTGCCCTCCCAATCGGTGAGACCTGCTTCGTGCACGCCATCGATCTGAAAAACGTACCCTTGATCATCGGGAGCAGAGAGCTGCAACCAATCATCAAAGGGAAAGGTGTCCGCTGGGCGCTCTTTGCCTTTGGGCACGTCGATGGCACGCGGCGGAGGTGATTTGCGCTCCAACATGCCAAAGGCCGTAGAACTCCAACAGCGCAAGGGACCTCGGGAAGAATGAAAGAGCAGCCGCAGCCGATGATCGCGGGATTTATTCTGGACCGTGGTCGAGAAATAGACACTCCGGTCGTTGCCATAGAGGCGCACTTCGGTGGTAATCCGGCACGGAGCATGGACCCCCGAGCGCGATAGCCGATCCTCTTTAAGCTGAGCTGGCAAGACACCGTAATAGGTCAAATACAAGGTCTGGCACAAGGCGCCTTTTTCAACTTGAAATTCCTGGATTTGCAAAACCACCCGTTGGTCTTCTTGGGGCGGGGAGTAATTATACGAATCCCCGGCATCGCCCTCATCCACAAAGAGATGACCTTCGAGCTGGCGTACCCAGGTGTGGTTTTCGTTTTTATAGAGCCGCAATTTGCCACTGGCCGAATCCACAACCACTTTGCACCAGGCATTTTCAATCGAACAGGGATCGGTGGAGGATCGCATCACAACAGGTAAAGAAGGTGAGACATGGGGCACCAGGGTGTAGACCCGATCCGAAAAGGCAGCAACCTGGGTCTGCATCAGGCAGCTAAAATGGGTGATTTCTTCCCAATGGGGGAGGATATCCGGTTCGGCAATAAATTTGTCTTTTTGTTCCCGATGCAAAATTTCAAAAGGCACCGCGTCGCCATTGGCATCTTTGAGTTCAAATTGGCTGACAGCTTGCTCAGCTGGAAATTCAACCTCAAAATGCAGGCTGCCTTCAAACGCTGTGCCACCCAAATTGAGCACATGTAAATGCTCGCCAATCAGGCCTGTTTGGGCCACATCGAGCAAATAGGCCAGGGAGCGCTGTTTGAGTTCCAGACCCAGGGTGTCACTCGCACGAAAGCGGGGCAGCATATCCTGATGAACCTCATCGATACTGCAGCCACAAATGCTATCGTGGGGATGGTTCAAGAGGAGATATTTCCAAGCCTGTTGTAAGCTCTGTGTCCGTGCGGGTCCGCCTTTGAGCCAATTCCAAAGCAACAAAGGCTCAACCTGAAAGCTGAGCAGGTTTTGCAAACGGTCGTTTTCGGCTTTGAGATAGCGGCGACTTGAGAGCACGCCCGGCAAGATATAGGCAGATTCACAATCTCTTAATTCGCCATGAACCGTTTCCATGGCAAAAGTGAGAGGTTTGAGCTGTGCCAAATAAGCGCCCAACGAAGAGGCCTGGAGTTGGTAGTTATCTTGAGAGGCATTAAAGGTCGTTATATCCGTCTCATACTGCAGTGGCAGGCCCAAGTGATCCCCCCCTACCGGCAGCAAAAGAGGAGCCGGTTCCGGGGTCGCTGCTTCGATCGGTTTGAGAAAAGCCGAGAGATTTTCAACTGAAAAGGGTGAGGTATGAAAGAGGTCCTGGTAATAGCCCTTGGTTAAATGTATGCTGGTCAGCAATGAACCGTCGAGTGCGGACCAGAAAAAGACGTTGCGTGAGGGGTTGACACCGCGCCAGAGAATGGCAGGTTCGAGCCCCGCCTGTTTAAGTAATTGTGGCATTTGGGCCAAATGGCCAAACATATCTGGCAAATAGCCATAGAGCTGTTTTTGGCCCCAATTGCGGGACTGCTCTGTGCCAATCAATAAATTGCGAATCAAAGCCTCACCGCTGACCAAAAACTCATCGGGCAAGACATACCAGGGGCCAATATGCAGGGCTTCGCGCTGAATCAAGGCCTGCAAGCGATCTTTCATTTCGGGATGAATCGCCAAAAAATCTTCGATCACCGCCGTTTGCCCATCCAATAAAAAAACCTGTTCTGGATTTTGTTCGAGGTTGTCTATCAGGTTAAGCACCACCTCGCCCAAACGAAAACGATAGCTTTCAAAGCTGCGGTACCATTCGCGATCCCAGTGGGTGTGTAAATAGAGCAGGACATTTTTATTCATGGTTAAAGCAGCAGGGCTCCCGAATTTTTTTTCTTAGTTTAGATCATAGTATGAATTGAACCCCATTTTTGAAAATTTGTCGAAATTTCTCAGTCGTAACCCACACAGAAAAAAAAATAAAATTTTGATGCACCGTGAAAAATGGCCTGAAATCTGTGTATACAGACCGTTTGCCAGCATAAAAATGTACGCTCTACATTTTTATTTGATGTATAATAGAAACAGAAAGACAAGGAACATTCTTGGCGGCACTTCGTCCTAAACTTAAGAAAGCCAACCTGAGTCTTTCACTATAATCTAACTATCTAAGAGAGAAAGGAGGGACAAGAGTATGTACGATGATATTTTGAAAGAAATGAAAGATCGCATTGAAGTAAAAGAAAAGAATTATGTTGAATGGCGAGATAAGCGGCAGCAAGAGTTGATGGATTTGGCACGTGAAGTGGACTTGATGATGGATCGTCGCCGGAACCGCAAAGCTCGCATGAACAATAATGCTTGAGAGATGGGCTAATAGATGAACCAATGTTTCTGGTCATGTTTCGGACCCTGAGCAATCAGGGTCCGTTTCATTTGGGGCCCCAAATTTAGCTTTAATGTCTCCTGCTTGGGTTACAATACCAGCGAGCTCAATTTAAGGGAAAATCACATATGAAATTAACGCTGCTCCACACCGGCCTTTTACTGGCCCTCCTCACATCGTCGCCCGTTTGGGCCCAGGCCGAAAACCCCCTTTTAATGCAGGGCCTGACGGCATTTCAGCAGCAGCAATACCCCCAGGCCGTTTCGGCCCTCGAACCGTATACCCGACTCAATCCCAAAGATCTGAATGCTTTGCAAACCCTGAGTGAGGCCTATCTCCATCTGAATCAATTGGAACTGGCCGAAGTCACCTTAAATGCGGCCCATGGCCTTGAGCGCAACCATGCCCGGACCCACTTTTTGCGCGGTCAATTGCGCCTCTTGCAACAAGACTATGTGCGTGCCCGCAGTGAGTTTCGCAGCCTGCTCTTTCTCAAACAGGAGAGCAAAGAACTCTATTTGTATCTGGCCAAAACCGCTTTGGCTTTAAAAAACAGCGAAGAAGCCCAGGACTACCTCAAAAAAGGCCTGGACTTAAAACCCGATCAACCCGACCAGCAAGCCCAACTCTTGCTCTTTATGGCCGAGACAGCCCCCAACCCACGCGAGATTTATAGCCAAATAGAGGCCTTGCCTCTCAGTGCCGAGATGCAAAAAGAAGTGCTTAAGCAGTTTTTTGGCTATTTGGTGCAAGCAGGAGAGTTTCGCGAAATTGTCGATCGCAGCTTTGAACCCATTATTGCAGCCGCAAAAGCCAAAGATCGCAATCTCTCAACAGCGTTATACGCAGAGCTGTTGCGCTGGCTGGGCAAATCCAGCAACCCAGATGTGGACCAAGCCTATGTGCTCAATCGCATGGAAAATCTCTATGGTCAATTCCCCGAAGATGTGGTCACGCGCCAGCAATTGATCTCCCATTACCAACGCCACGACCAGCCCGAAAAACTGTTGGCGATGTACCGCCAAGAATTAATCAGCCAAGGCAGCGAACTTGAGCCCAAAGAACAGGCCTTGCTCTTCCGCAAAATTGCAGATTTACACCTGCAAATGGGCTATATGCAATTTGCCTACGACAATTATCTGCGCGCCAGCGATAAAGACCCCACAGATATTCACTCCCGTTTGCGCTTGGGGATTATTTTTATCACAGCCAAAGACTACCGCGAGGCCTCTCGCAATTTTGAAAAGATCTTAAAAGAGCAGCCGCTTTTGCATGAGGCCCGTCTCTATCAGGCCTTTGCTGAGGCCTTTAATCAAGAGCCCGACAAAGCCAAACAAATTTTGGAAGGCCTGCCCAGCAGTTTTGAGCCCGAATTACAGGGCTGGCTGCGCAGCTTGATTGCCAACCCCAAAATTGAGCCCGTCAATGAGATTTGGAAGCGGCTATTGCCGGAATTCCGGGAAGACAATTCCGCGCCCGAGGCGCAATAATCGATGCGATTTTGGCAAGAGTTTCTCGACTATCCGCGTGTCTATCCCATGCCATTGCGGCTGCCCGAATACCCAGTTTGGGTGATTGCCCACCGGGGCGCGAGTTTTGATGCTCCCGAAAATACCCTGAGTGCCTTTGAATTGGCCATTGCTCAGGGGGCCGACATGATTGAACTGGATGTACGCCTGAGCCGCGATCAAGAGGTGATGGTCTTTCATGACCGCAGTCTGAAACGTACGGCTGGGGATGAGCAATTATTGCAACAATTGAGTCTGCGTGAACTCAAGCATTTAGACGCAGGCGGCTGGTTTGACCCTCATTTTGCGGGCGAAGAAATTCCGACATTGGGCGAAGTTTTGCAGATTTGTCAGGGCAAGATCATGTTGAATATTGAGATTAAAAAAGATGCGGTTTTTCGCTCTGAGGCCTTGATCGAGAAAAAAATCTTGGCCCTGCTGGAAGAGTACAATATGTCCAATCAGGTCATGATCTCTTCGTTTGAGCCTTTGGCCCTGAAACGCATCAAAGAAATGGCTCCCCAAGTTTCAACCGCTTTGCTCTATGGCAATACCGTGCGTTCAAATTTGCGCAGCAAATTGCCCGTCTATGGCTTTCAGGCCTTTCGCTGGCTTTTGGCGGTCAAAGCCGACTCCCTCAATTTGCGCTACCCACTGGTGACAGCCGCCAGTATGCGGCGCAGCCGAGAAACCCGGATTCGCATGCATCCATTTACCGCCGACAGTGTCAAAAGCCAAAAAAAATTAATCCGCCTCGGTGTACACGGGATTATTACCAATCGGCCGGAAAGGCTACAACAGGTCTTAAAAAAATATGGGGCGAAAATGCCCCTGCGAAGCTGATCCAGCCCATGATGCGCTGTGCTATAATGCCCGAGATTAACCCAGATTATTGAACTATCTCCAAGGAGCTCGCTATGATCGATTTTTCTCTGTCTGATGAACAAAAAGAGTATCAGAAACTGGCCCGTGATTTCGCCGCAAAAGAAATCATTCCCAAAGCCGCCTACCACGATGAAACAGCTGAATATCCCCGTGAGATCATCAACAAAGCTTGGGATGCAGGCCTGATCAACAACCACATCCCCGAAGAATACGGTGGCCTGGGTTTTAGCGTGCTCGACGGCAGCATTGTTTCCGAAGAATTGGCGTATGGTTGCTCAGGCATTTCCACCGCCATGGAAGCCAATATGCTGGCTGAATGCCCTGTCTTGGTGGCTGCCAACGAAGAGCAAAAGAAAAACTTCTTGGGCCGTATGACCGAAGCCCCCCTGCTGGCCGCCTATTGTGTCACCGAGCCCGACGCCGGTTCCGATGTAGCAGGGATTCGCACCTCTGCCAAAAAAGTCGGTGATGAGTATATTCTCAATGGCGCCAAAATGTGGATTACCAACGCCAGTGTCGCCAACTGGTATTTTGTCTTGGCCAGCACGGATCCCTCTGCCGGTTTCCGTGGCATGACTGCTTTCCTGGTCGAAGCCGACAGCGAAGGCATTGTGGTGGGCAAAAAAGAGATGAATATGGGCCAACGCTGCTCTGACACCCGCGGAATTACCTTTGAAAATGTCAAAGTTCCCGCCAAAAACCTGTTGGGTTCAGAAGGCCAGGGCTTTAAAATTGCCATGTCCGCCTTTGACCTCTCCCGTCCGATGGTCGCAGCAGGCGCAGTGGGTGTGGCCCGCCGTGCCATGGAAGAATCGATTCAATACGCCAGCCAACGCAAAACCTTTGGTGTGCCGATTGCTTCCCACCAAGCTGTGAGCTTTATGATCGCTGATATGGCCAAAGACATCGAGGCAGCCCGTTTGTTGGTCTGGAAATCCGCCTGGATGATTGACCAAGGCGAACGCAATACCAAATTTGCCGCTTTTGCCAAATGTTTTGCAGCTGATACCGTCATGCGCGTGGCCACCGACGCTGTTCAGGTTCACGGCGGCAATGGCTATAGCAAAGAATACCCCGTCGAGAAGCTGATGCGCGACGCCAAGATCTTCCAGATCTACGAAGGCACCAGCCAAATCCAACGCTTGATTATCGCCAAAGAAATTTTCGAGCGCAAACGCAGCTAGTTTTTTTTGCTCGCATCAGACCATTGTTCTTTTGACTAAGGGCAATGGTCTTTTTCGTCTTTAGTCCACCCAAAGGAATCTCCCATGTCTCAATTTTTAGCACCCGCATTTTTCAGCCCCGACAAATCCGGCATGTACACAACACTTAAAGCAGCACCCGAGCGGGCCCGAACCCATTTTAACAGGGGACTTCAGACGCCCTTTAAACCCCAAAATGGTAAAGAGATCCGGCAAATTCTGGTTTGTGGCATGGGCGGTTCAGGCAGCACCGGGGATCTGTTGCAAGCCATTTGCAGTCAGAGCCGGCTGCCAATATGGGTAAATAAATCCGCGCAATTGCCTGCCTGGGTCAATGCTGAGACCCTGGTCATTGCTGTCTCCTATTCGGGAGAAACGGCCGAGACCTTGAACTGTGTCGAAAACGCATATGCACGTGGAGCCCAAATGCTGTTGCTGGCCTCGGGTGGGCAAATGATGGCCTTTGCTCAGAACCACAACCTGGTCTGTGTAAAAATCGAGGGGGGCTTGCCCCCACGGGCGGCACTTTTGGATATGCTTTTTGCCTTGCTGGGTAGCATGCTGGATTTTGAACCGCTTTTGGCCGCAAATGGAATTCAGCGTGAGGGAATAGAATCGTCCCTTTTGCATGTGGCCACGCTGTATCAGCGGTGGGGAATCGAAGGCCAAACGGCCCCCATGCCCTATCGCTTGGCCCAAAGTTTAGACCGGGCTTGGCCCCTGTTCTGGGGCAATGACACAGCCACAGCCTGTATTGCCCAACGCTGGAAGAACCAATTCAGCGAAAATGCAAAAACCTTTGCCAGTTGTTCGGTTTTGCCCGAGTTGAATCACAATGAAATGGTGGCGATGTGTGCTACCTATCATAGCCAGATTCAACTGATCTATCTTAACCTGGGATCAGTTGATGCCTTGGCTGATCGGGTTTCTTTGGAAATGGTTGGCCCTCAGCTTGCTGCAATACATCAAATCTATGCTGAAGGGCAAACGCATCTGGAGCGGGTCCTGTACCTGACCTGTTTGGGCGACTTTGTTAGTGTCTATTTGGCCCTGTTCAAAGAGTTCGACCCCACGCCGATAGATGCCATCAACGAATTCAAGCGGAGAATAACGCAGACACCATCATGAATCCTCGTTTTGAAGCCAATGGCTGGCAGGCCGTCGTAGCAGATCAATTTACCTTCAGCAATCTGCGCATGGTGGCCCAGGCCATTTGCAATTTTGTGCGCAAACAACAAAGTTATATCGACAATTTCCCCCCACGTCTGGTGATAGGCTACGACTCACGTTTTATGGGCGAACACTTTGCCATGGTGGCAGCCGAAGTGGTTGTCAACAATGGTTTGGATGTTTTTATCAGCGACCGGGCCGCGCCCACTCCTGTGATCAGCTGGATGATCGCCGATCAGGTCAGTACGGGCGCCATCATGATCACCGGTGCCAATGAATCTGCAGAGTACAATGGGGTCAAGTTTATTACCTCCCACATGGCCATCGCCAGTGAAGACACTACCCAGAACATTGAGCGCGAAATTGAGATTTTAAGTGAGACACCGGGCTATTTGCATTACAGTGTGAATCCCGGTGAAAAAATCTTCGCCAATCCCAAACCCGCCTATTTTGATCAGGTTCGCCGTTTTGTCGATGTGCGTCTGATCGCCTCCGTGCCGATGGCCATTACGGTGGACTATCTCTATGGCATCAGTTCGGGCTATTTACATGAGATCTTTCGCGAATGCGGCGGGGTCTTAACAGAGATTCAAAACAGCCCCCACTCTGATTTTGGCTCTTTGGTGCCCGTGCTCAACCAGGAAAATCTCTCTGAATTGCAACAGGTGGTCGCCCATTCCCAAGAAAGCCTGGGCGTTGGCCTGGCTATTGACGGTGACGGTTGCCATATGCAGGCCGTGGATCAAAGTGGAACCCTGATCAGCCACGATCAGATGTTTGGCCTCTTGCTGGACTATCTCGTGCGAGAAAAAGAATGGGAAGGTGGGATTGTCAAACCCAACCGCCAAAACGATTTCGCCGAACAAGTGGCGGCCTTACACGGCCTAACGATCACCTACTCTGCGACCACAGATTTCCGCAATATTACCAGCGAGATGGTCCACGAATTGGCGATTATGGCCAGTGATGGCCTCGGTGGTTATGCCTTTCAGGGGCATATCATGGAACGCGATGGCATACTCGCCTCGTTGTTGGTCCTGGAAATGATCGCTGCGCGCAAAAAGAACCTCAATCAGCTGATTGCGGATTTAAGCGCAGAATTGTCAGCCGCTTAGCGATTCAAAACCCGTCCTCTTCGGATGTGGGCTGACCAGGCAGTCGCCAACGGCAGTGCAGATCTTCAAAGAGTGATTCAGCCTCTGCGGGTCCCCAAAAACCGGGCAGATAAAAATAAGGGGCATTGCCCGGCCGCTGCCAGCTCTTCTTGAGGGGTTCGAGGTATTTTTCCAAGGTTTCAACCGAATCGTCTCTGAGAAAGAGGGCCGGATTGCCCGCCAGACAGTCCAATAAGAGCGTCTGAGAACTTGCCCGCAATGTCGGCTGGGTGGGCAGAGACAGCCCTGACCCGTATAGACTCAAAGGCGAAAGCCGCTGAGAATGCCCCCCTGCATGGCGATTGAGACTCAGATTGAGGGCAAATTCGGGCAAAAGACGAATCCAGAGCGAGTTGTGACTGGGCTCGGCACTTTCTTCGGGAAAGAGGCGGGTCGAAATGGGATGAAAATGCAAAACCAATTCGAGACAATCCAGCGGCAGTCCGAGACCCGCTCTCAAATAAAAGGGCGTGCCCGCCCAGCGTCCGTTGTCGATATACACCCGCTGGGCCAGATAGGTCTCTTTCAGGCTTTGGATCAGACTCTCAGACAAGTTGCCACTCAAACTATTGGTGGGCAATACACCCCGCAGGGCAATTTCGGAGAGTTCACTCGGATCCAGTTCGCGCAGAGATAAAAAAACCTTGAGCATTTCGTTGCGCAAGGCGTTTTCACTGCTCAAAACAGGCGGTTCCATGGCCAAAATCGCCAAAATCTGCAAAAGAGCGGGGGCTATTTGCGGTGCAAATGAGGAAGGCAACTGGCTTTGTAAAGGGCTTTGCAGCTGTTTTTGCCCCACGGTGATTTCAACATATTGAATGTGGTGGTGATTCCAGAGAGGTTCAAAGATGCCATTGCCAAACCGCAAGCCCAGCAATTGGTTCAGCAGGGGCTGAGACAGACCTGGCACACGCCGGTAGATCTGCTCTTCACGAAAGATTTCTTGCAATTCGCGATTGGCACTTCTCAGGGAGCCCACTTCTTGCTGCATGGGCAATTCGATCAAGATCCGGCGAAATCCTTTGACCTCTGGGGGACGGGAGAGACCCAGGGTGTGAATGATGCGCAAATAAGTTGAAAGATCTTCACTGGGGTAAAAGAGGTAATTGCCTTCACAGCCCAGACGCTGATTGAGTGCGGCAATGCCGTCGTTAAGATTGGATAATTCGTTGAACAAAAGTGAAGTAAGCGGAAAAAAATGCAGATGTTCAAAAAAAGCCTTGCGCTGTGTTGTGGGCACGACAGAAAAACGTGTATCGAACTGCCCCCGCAGTTCACTTTCCGTGCCATCTTGCACGAGTAACATCAGGCCCCAGTTGGATTTGAGTAGATCTTGACTGAATAATTCCCAAAGATCTTCCAACAACAGACAGTGGCTCAAGGACGAGACAGAGCCGTGGGCCAGCGCCAGAAAGGGCGCCCGGACTACCACCGGCCACCGCCCAGGGTGGTCTGAAAGAACATCTGCAATTCTTGAACCCCTTTTTTAAAGCCCTGAGACCCCATATACAGACCACTGCGCATGGCTTCAATCCGGTTGTGCAAAAGGGTATAGGTCATTTGCTCCACAGGTAGGTAATAATCGTTGTCGATGATCTGCCCCCCTTTGCGCTTGACCAAAAAGGCCAGAATATCGATAGCCTCTTGGCGTACCGCCTCTTGTAAAGCATAAAACCGCGCTTCTTCGATCACACTCGCTTCGGTAATCGCAACATCGGAATATTCGCCTGGACTGGGCAGGTAGGCGGTGCTGACCTTGCCCTGAACCAAGGTAATCGCGCCATAGAGCTGTTTAAAGGCCTCTGCGTATTTGGCAATTTGATCGGGCTGGGCCAGGATCCGCGCACGCAAATCCAGGATGGATCCCTGGGTATTGAGTAAAATGCCACAGCCCGTCTCGGCTTTGAGCTTGGCGATCAGTTTCTCTGCCCGCTCAAGAAAATAGGCCAAACGTGGAAAACGCTGATTCAAAAACTCCCGCTCTTCGTCAACCCGAAAACGCCCCGCACTGAGATCGACAAAGCCGTCTTCAGCGCCACAGGCCTCTTGGCATTCTCCCGCTTTGCAGCGGCTGTCAAAGGCATCGTGGATCACCACCCATTGGCCTTTGAGGCGTGGGCAACCTGAGACAGGCATAAATTGGTGCCACCACTCGGTATTGGTGATCGGGCTGGAGATCAGATACAGCCCCTGCGATTCGACTTCGACCCGCTGAATGGGAGAGAGATAGCCATAGGTCAGCGGATCAACCCGAAAGACGGTCTGGTTGTTGTCCCATAGGCCTTTGAAGCCAATCAGATTTTCGAGCTGCTGGGTGATGTCCATGTCACAATTCCTTGCCTGCAATTTTCCTGTAATACGAGGATACAAAAAAGAAGATACAAAAAGCAGACCATTTTTTTGCATGGCTTGCAAGGGGCTCGGTCTATTTCCCGTCACCAAATCGGCGCAAAAAAATCAGAAATACAGGAGCTGCCGGGCCGATTTTTGGGCTCAAAATCCACCCAGAAACCGACTTCGCCAGAGGGCCCTGGCCGAGGGTTGGAAATGACTGACCTGATCGAGGAATTGTGCCTTAAATTGGGCATATTGTTGCAGCAGATCTTCCATTAAAAAAGTGGTTAAATCCCATCCCGTCTCTGGGCCGTAGACACCATCGATCGAAAAGAGTACTTGCTCTTGATCGCGCACAAATTCACAGCGAAAGCCGCCCAAATCGTATTCACGAAAGTGGTAGGCCGCGTTGTCACTTTCGAGCAGGGCGCTGAGGATGTCTGACAAATACATCAGCCACTCAATCAGACAGGCCCCATCACGGGCCGCTTGGTCGTAAGCTTTGTACCCCATGTCGGGAATCTGTTGGCCCCGGATTTTAAAATACAATTCGCCGTGGATATCGTCATTGGGCAATTGGTAAGCCAGCGGAATTTCTGCATAACGCGGCCCCTGAGGGCGGTGAACCCAAAGTCGACCCAGACAGATTTCGAAGCTGGGGGCAGGAACATGGAGGGAGCTTTTTTGCTTAGTCATACCGTTTGTTTGTGTGCGCTTAAAAGAGCTTTAGGGCAGAATCTCAAACTCACAAACCAAACTAACAAACTTCATTCTTGCGTGCAAGCAGAGCCACAAATTTTTTGGACCCATTTCTGTCCAAAAAAATTGTTTTACAAGCCCAATGGATTTTGAAATAATTTACTGTGAGATTTTTTATTTTGTGATAATCCTTCAAAGAAAGCAAAATCCAGATGAATATTCAGGGAATTAGTTCAAATACGGGCCTTGCCCCACAGTTTTGCCAGATCCAACCCGGCAAAGAAAAAGCGGTAGAACAGGCAGCTGAAGACAATCAGCTCGATAAACTGGTTGTCAAAAATGAGCAAGGCAGCTTTCTGATTTATGGCCAAGATCTCCAACTGGCCCATGAATATGCCAATCAAGACGGCCTCTCTTTTCGCACCCTGCCGACAGGATTTGTGGGCGCCCCCCAAAAGGGCGAACGAATCGTTTTGGGCGATCTCAAAGGGGAATTGGCCTTTTTTGATGACAAAATCAATCGCTACGAAAAGGCAGGTGAGATCGGGACATGGGGGGGAGCAATAGGGGGCGCATTCGTGGGGATGGTCTCAGTTCATTCATCTGATGCCCTCATGAGTGGTTTACTTGGGGGCACAGTCGGTTTTCTGTTTGGAGGAATGATTGCAATCGGTGCAACAGCATTGGTTGCCAAGCCCAATTACGACTCTGAAAGCATGACACAGAATTGTTTGCCCGCTGCTGCGGCGCTCCCACAAGGCTCGCTCTCGCACACACAGCTGGAGAATTAGCGCTTAGGCTATAATTTCGAATTATTTATAAATAAAAATAATTTATTGTATTTTTGAATGTTTTTTAGAAATAAAAAATAAAAAATATTGTAATAACTATATTTTTCAACTCTTTTTAAGTGATAATGAACTCAAGGCATATTCGCATAATTTCGAAATAGTCTGTTTTATGACTATTTTTAGGAGGCATGCATGCCAAAATTTCTGTGCTCAAAAATCCCGTGTATTCTCAAACGCTTGGGTCTACTGGTTCTTATCTCCCTCTCCACTGCTTGTAGCCAAGAAGAATTGATCAACCGGGGTATTGGCGCTGCAATTGGGGCGGGTGCGGGACTCATCCAGGCTGAAAGCCTGACCCCTGAGGCCGAACGCAAATTGGGCGAACAAATGCGTGTGGCTGTTTTGAAAGAATATACGCTCTACACTGCGACCCCAGCCTTGGTTGAATATATACGCGCAATTGGGACCAGTCTGGCCAGCCACGCCGAACACCGCAAGGATTATACCTTTCGCTTTGATATCGTCGAAAGCAAAGAAATAAATGCTTTCACCATCCCAGGGGGTTCGGTCTTTATTAGCACCGAATTGCTCAAACACCTCGCCAATGAAGCTGAATTGGCAGCCGTCTTGGCCCATGAAATCGGTCATATCGATGGCATGCACCCGAAAGAGTCTTTGCGCCGGGCTCTGATCGCCCAAGGGCTCGTCGAAGGGGGGCTTTCAGATCAGCAAGTGCTGTCTGTTGTGGCGACAGTGACTGCAGACCTGATTCAGCGGGGATTTAACCGCGAACAAGAACTCGATGCCGATCGCCGGGGGGTGAATCTCGCAACGGGCATCAATTATGATGAAAATGCCATGAGCGGTTTCTTTCAAACCCTTTTGACAAGTGAAGGTCAAACAACCAATAGCTTTGTTGCACTTTTGCAAACCCACCCTGCCACCCAAGAGCGGATCGCGGTGATCAATCAATATATTTTGGACAATCATATCCGCAGTCAGTTCCCGATTCTGAATACCCAGGCCTACCAGCGTGCCATCGCTGTGCTCCCTCCCAAACTTCCCTTGCCTGTGCGTTAATCTCCTTATTTAATTGACACTAAGCTGCGCCCATCCCTAGAATACCCCATGCTCTTTTCACTTTTAACCCCCTACCGAGGCAGAATTGCCCTGCTTTTATTCATCACGCTCCTCGGCAACGGATTGTCACTGCTTTTGCCCCGTCTCATGCAAACCGGCATCGATGCCTTTAGCCATGGCAAACACGACTTACAGGCCACTCTATGGCCCTTTTTGCTCTGTTCTTTTGGGCTGTTTATTTTGACCGCTCTACAAAATATATTACAGGTCTATACCGCCGAAAAAGCAGCTCTCGATCTGCGCAACCAACTGGCCACAGCGATTTCCCAACTCAGTTATCCCGATTTAAATCGCCAAAGCGCCGCCAAATTATTGACCCATTTGACCTCAGATATTGATGGTATCAAGGTTTTTATTTCCCAGGCCCTGACATCGATCCTCTCTTCGCTGGTCTTAATTCTGGGTGCCAGTGCCTTGTTGCTCAGTATCCATTGGCAATTGGCCTTGGTGATCCTGACAGTTTTACCGCTGATTGCCCTGGCCTTTTATTTGGTTTTTTCACGGGTCAAAACCCTTTTTCGCAAATCCCAAGAGATCATTGATGGCCTCAATCGGGTGATCAATGAAAGCATTCTCGGCGCAGCTCTGATTCGCGTTTTAAACGCCCAAAAGCTGAGTCTCTCTCGGTTTGATACTTCCAACCAAGCGGCACGCAGCAACAGCCTTAAAATTTTAAAGCTCTTTGCAGCGCTGGTGCCCGTCGTAAGTTTTGTCGCGGGCCTCGGTAGCCTGGGTATTTTGTTGCTGGGGGGCCATTTTGTCATCGCTGGAAGCCTGAGTTTGGGGGCTTTTGCAGCCTTTAACGCCTATTTGGGCATGGTCATTTTCCCAATTGTGATGCTGGGTTTTATGAGCAATTTAATTGCCAGGGCCTCAGCCTCTTATGGCCGCATTGCACCGCTTTTAACAGCCGATCCTCCCGCAGTCATTCCTTCCCAAAACCAGATTCTGACCGGTGAAATCCAAGTCAAGGAACTGTCTTATCAGCCTGGCAATAAGCCCGTACTCGAAAATGTCAGCTTTGTGATTCCAGCCGGCAGCCGCACCGCCATTTTGGGCCCGACTGCAGCAGGCAAATCCAGTCTGCTCTCCCTCTTGGTCGGCCTGCTGCCCCCTGACAAGGGTGAAATCGCCTATGGCCCGGATCCCCTTGCAAGTATTGCTCCCGCAGATCTGTATCGCCAGGTCGGACTGGTCTTTCAGGACAGCGCGCTGTTTAATCTCAGCCTGCGCGAAAATATTGCCTTTAACCGCGAAGTCAGCCCCGAAGCCCTACACAAAGCCTTGGAGACCGCTGAACTGTTGGCTTTGGTAGAGTCATTGCCTCAAGGACTGGAGACCATGGTCTCAGAGCGGGGACTCAACCTCTCTGGAGGCCAAAAACAGCGTATTATACTGGCCCGTGCCTTGGCGATTGAGCCCACAATCCTTTTGCTCGACGATTTTACGGCGCGGGTAGATGCCCGCACCGAGCAGAGCATCTTGGCCAAACTCAAAACAAATTACCCCCATTTAACCCTGATTTCGGTCACCCAAAAAATAGAGCCGATTGTCGACTACGAGCAGATTTTACTGCTGATGGAAGGCCGCCTGCTGGCCCAGGGCAGGCACTTAGACTTGCTGCACAGCTCACCCGAATACAGCCAAATTTACCAATCACAGCACAGCACCCAGAATTTTGAGCAGGGAGAAATGCCATGAAAACGGTTTCAAACTGGCGCGGTGCGATCGCTCAATTTTGGCAGCTCATGGACAAAGAACAGGCACGCATGGGCTGGGCGCTGTTGGCCGGTCTGCTCAATTCGGGTTTAAATCTGCTTGCGCCTTTTTTGATCGGGTATGGCATTGATCATTTTATTCAAACCCGCCAATACCCTGGCCTGCTCAAATTGGGAATCGGGTTACTCGGGGTCTATTTGCTCTCATTGGGAGCACATTATGCCCAAATGATTCTGATGGGCAGTGTCGGCCAAAATGTGCTCTTTTTATTGCGCGAGCGGATTTTCTCCAAACTGCAAACTTTGCCCGTGGCCTTTTTTAACCAACACAAAGCCGGGGATCTGATCTCCCGGATCAACAACGACACTGACAAGCTCAACCAATTTCTCTCTGAGAGCCTGGTGCGATTTATGGGCAGTTTGTTTATCATGAGCGGAGCCGGATTGGCAGTGGTACTCTTACACCCCCGTCTGGGACTGGTCGCATTAGCGCCTTCGCTGCTCTTGCTGCTCTGGACCCGTATGCTCTCACCCTGGGTCAAAAAGCAAAACGCCCTGCAATTGGAAAAAACCGGTGGGCTCAGTGCCGCGATTCAGGAGAACCTGAGCCATTTTAAAGAATTGCTGGTCTTTGACCGGCGCGACTATTTCCGCAGCCATTTTGCCAAACACAATTTGCAAAATTACCAGGCCGCAATGGGAGCGGGCATGGCCAATGGGGTCTTTGGCCCGATCTTTGATTTGCATTATAACCTTGCTCATCTGAGTGTGTTGGGCTATGGTCTCTGGCTCTTTCAACACGGGGAAATCACCCTCGGTCTGCTGATCAGCTTTTTAACCTATGTCAACCGCTATTACGATCCCCTGCGCCAAATGGCCCTGCTCTGGGCCTCTTTTCAATTGGCGCTGGCAAGTTGGGATCGGATTAATGGTGTTTTGCAAGCAGGGGAAAATCTAGAATGTTTGCCCCCCGGACCGCAGCAGCCCGACACTGGCCTGCTGAGCTTCAAAGACGTCTGTTTTCACTATCCCGGCGGCAGCGAAGTGCTGCACCATGTCAGTTTTACCCTCGAACCTGGCAAGACCTACGCCCTGGTGGGCCCCACAGGAGGCGGAAAATCCACTACCGCAGCATTGATGGCCCGGCTCTACGATCCAAATTCAGGTCTGGTCACCTTTCAGGGCCGCGATCTGCGCGAATTTTCAGATGCTGAGCGCAGCAAACACATGGGTTTTATTTTGCAGGAACCCTTTCTCTTTGCTGGGACGGTCAAAGACAATCTGATCATGGGCCACCCCGATTTGCAAGCCGCAGAACCCGCTGTTTTAAGTGCCAAGCTCAATGACAAAGGTCTGACACCCTTTTTGGAGCGCTTCGCCGAGGGCCTCGATACCCCTGTGGGTGAACAAGAGAGTCAGACCAGCCTGGGTCAAAAACAATTGCTGGCCTTTATGCGCGCTGTGCTGCGCGAGCCAGAGTTGCTGATTCTTGACGAGGCAACGGCCAATATTGACACCGTCACAGAACAGGCCTTGGAAGCGATTCTGAGCCGCCTGCCAGAAACGACCACCCGCGTGATTATCGCCCATCGCTTAAATACAATTGAAAATGCTGACCAAATATTTTTTGTCAACGACGGTCAAATTCAATCGGCAGGCAGTTTTGAGCAGGCCGTAGCGCTCTTGATGCAAGAAGAACGCAAGAGCTAAAAAAGAGCCCCTTGCCCGCGCAAAAGCCGATCGCAATCTTGAACATAATTCACAAAGCGGCTCTCATTGCGGTTGGTTTGAACAAAGTGGTATTCCAAGCTGTGTTTGAGCCGCCCAGACAGCCCCTGTGATCTCTGTGCCAGCAAAAACTTGAGTTGGTGTTTGGGCACAGGATCGAGAAAACAGGCTGCCCCCAAATCCTGCAAATAGCCCCCAAGCAGGGGAAAATTGACCTGATGGGTGACACAGAGACCATAGGTCTGGGGCCAAAAGTCTGGGACCTGTAACCAGGCCTCGCCCACATAACCTTTGTCTGCCAACCAGAGCAATCCCCCTGGCTGCAAAAGCCCGTAAAGCCCTCTCAGGGCCTGCAAACTGGGCTCTGAAGCAGGCAAAAGCCCCGACGCGCCTGTTTCTTGGGCTTTCTGCAAAACCTCTGTGAGCCAGGAAGACTCAGCCTCTTCTGCCCGTGTTACACGGTATTCAGACACAAAGACGGTGTCTTTTAAGGCATAGAGATGAGGGGGTAAAACAGGGGGTACATTTGGCTCAATTCGGGTACTGACCCATTTTTGACACAATGGACCCTGCTGCAGTTGGTAAACCGAAAGTGGCAGGGTATCAAAGACATAATTGCAGAAGATCGCATGAAAGGCATCCTTTGGCAATAAATGCTTCTCTCCACGCAGATTTCGGCAGGACTCGATTTCGGTAATGTCCAATTGCTGCAATTGGACCTGGCCGCTCTGGATCAAAGGCTGCAGCAACGGCTGAACAGCGATCTCCTGCAAATAACGGGGAGAATAATCACTGATCCAATAAGACAAACGCGAGAAATAATCACTTTTTTCAAGCAGGCAAACGTCTTTGAAGGCCTTGAGAAAATTCATTGAAAAGACCCCGTGCCCGGCACCTGTCTCCAGAAAAGACAATTTCTCAGGCAATTGGGGTTCGCTTTCCAGGGCCGCATGAATGACCCAGGCCAATTGATAGGCAAATTGTAAGTTGGAGGTTAATACATAAGGCGTTTCAGACAAGAGCCAAGTGGCCTGACCCCGATTGAGATAATAATACTGGGCCAGTTTCCAGAGCAGAGATTGGGAATAGGGCAAAGATAAGGAACTCATGCTCACCAGCATAAGGCT
Source organism: Candidatus Blackallbacteria bacterium (assembly GCA_051715345.1). Taxonomy (GTDB): domain Bacteria; phylum Cyanobacteriota; class Sericytochromatia; order UBA7694; family UBA7694. The sequence continues at coordinate 12,132 of JBPXJQ010000048.1, read as the reverse complement.
TTGCAGCCTTGATGCCAAGCGCCGAAGTTTTAGGCTAAGCGGTCAAGAGCGACAGCTTGGACTTTTCGAGGGCATTGTCGAAATAGGCATGGACAGCATGCCAAAGCAAATGATTCAAGAGTTCTTTTTGTTCTTCCAAGGTTAACGATGGGGAATCAAATTCAGCCAAACGGGCTTGCCGACGTATTTCCAGTGCGGATAAAGCGTGATGAAGGGCCGCAGGATCATGCTGGTATTGGGTGGTTAGGGCCTGACGCTTACTTGCAAACTCTTTTTGCAGTTCTTCAAGCACCAACATATGTAAAAAATGTCCTTGTAAACGGGAACTCAAGGCCAGAGGCTGGGGTAAAAATTGTAAAATTTTTTCCCTTTCGTTTTCCAGGCCCAGCAATTTTTCATAAGGATCTGAAACAGATTCTTCTGAGAGTTCTGCCTGCAACATGCGATCTGATAGCGTCAGTAAAACGTCCATATCAGCAGAAATTTTCGCCGAAAAACCGGACATAGCTCGGGACTCCTATCTTGACTCTGGCTAAGGAGGATAAGATCCCTTCTGATTGAGGTGTGAGCAATCAACTGATCTGAGACACAAACGTGATATGGCGTGATGAGCTGTGAAGTGATGTGATGACGTGGGTCACACCCCCATCAAAAAGCCCCAAACCAATTTGAGACACTTTTGCGCCAGAAGCAAAAAACCGGATTTTCGTGCAACTGATTTGAGACACTTGCAAAAATTTAAATTGGGCGTTTAAATGGCGTTTGAGCTTAGGTGAAATCACCAGCCCATACCCATAGCGCACATTGTTGCCATCTCAACAATGATTTGGTCTTGAGATTCTTTTGATTCAGCCAATTTTGTCAAGCAATCTTCTAATTCTTTGGCAGCATAAGCGATCTTATCAGGGTCCTTACTTTTAAAAACCCCTTTGGTCATATTCATCGCGCTATCTCTGCGTTCATCAGGGCTGGAAGACAGCCAATTCTTAAGCGGTTGATTGTGGAGGTAATCGGCTGTTGGAGTTGGTGAGGGACTGGGTGTTGGTGTGGCTGTAGGTGTTGGCAGGGGATTAGCCGTCTGCTCTTCTTCACTTGGTTCACATCCGCTAAAGATTGTAAAAAAAACAAGAGTCGTAGCAACCAATAATTTAGTATTCATCAGCATTACCTCTATTTTATTTCTGGCTCATTATGTAAACGTAGGTTGCCTGCAACTCATTGTCGCTCAGTTGCGTAAGACTACTCTTGCCAAAACGTTGCTCAATGTAAAACCTATAGATTTTTTCATCGCCTAACTGATTTTTGCAGCGAGCTTTTATTGCTTTGATTCTGTCTGGACGCCAACTCTGAATTTTTTTTGGAGCACTTTTCATTGACAATAATTGCGCTTTTTGTTGAGTCAGCCATTTTCTTGCCTCTTCAAAGCTTTCGCTTGGTAACTCGTGATAAGTAGAAATGTGGAAATGTTGATTAAATCTTCTCCATGCAGCTCCCCAGCTTAATGTTTTTTGTTTTACTTTATTGTGAGCTTCAATCCACTCCTCTATAAGTCTTTGAATCTCCGCTTTTTGTGCAGGATCTACAGAGCCTTCTGCCGGTTTGACTATCACGCGCTTCTTGCTGACTGAGGTAAGGTTGATGTTGCCATTTATTTGAATATTTCCATTACCAACAATATTCCCATCACCGCAAATATAGGCAATTCCTTGTTTTTCTGGAGATTTGCTATTTTCGTCTTGAGAGGGTTTCGCGGACTTCATGATATCAATTATTTTCTGCTTGGGATCTTTTTTGCACATAATCCTAACTTGCTCCTTTTGGCTTGTGGTGCGGTTCGTTAAGTTGATACGCCCCGCACTTGATGCTTTGAATTTGCTGAGATGCGTTTTGTAAGCAAACCATTGATATTATTGGGCTTTGATAGGTTTCCAATATTTGCTATTTGCCTTTAACGCCCCGCATTCCGGGGATCTAAATAACACCCATTAAGCAGTTGCTTTGATGAATTGGATGATTTTTGATTGAGGCATTTTGTGGTCTGTAATTAAGTCATAGGCAGCAATAATAAGCTCTGCCTTTTTGGTCGCATTAAGACGGCTTTCGCTTTCTTGCAGCCCCTCTTCTACGGCTGATATTGCTAAAGCTAGTCTTTCTTTGTCAGTCAAAGCAGATAAAACCTTTTCTCCAGTAATGATGAAATTTATATCCATTCCCAGTTGAGCGGCTGTTTGTAGGTAATTTGCATCGGGCGACCTCTCTCCTTTTTCATAATTAATCTGGCTTTGTTTTGAAATCCCAATAAATGCAGCAATGGCAGGCTGGCTTAGATTTAGTCGTTTTCGCTCACTTTTGAGACGGCTTCCTATAGTCAAAAAATGTTTACCTCAATACTTGATAAGTAAACGAATGTTTACTATAATTAAACATAAATCACATGAAATCACACGGAAATTATATGCCACATTTAAAGACACTGGAAGATGCGCGTAATATGTTTGCTCGCACCGGAAAAACCATTAGAAAATGGGCGCAAGAAATAGGGGTTCATGAAAATACTGTTTATGAGGTTCTTGCTGGCAGGAAGCGCTGCCTACGTGGCGATGCCCATAAAGTTGCTGTCCTTCTTGGTATTAAGGATGGGGTTATTGATGGTGATCGCCAATGAATACTCCTCATTACGTAAGAGCTTTGGATGTAGCAAATGCCTGCTCTGTTTCAGTAGACTCAGTTTTGCGCTGGTCAAAACAACCTGATTGGCCAAAAGGCATAATAGTTCCCATAGGCAAACAACGAGCCATAGCCTGGGACTTAAATGAACTTCCTTTCAAGATAAAATTACGCACTGGCGTTGTAGACATTCAAGCAAAAGTCACGCTGCACCTGATTCAAACAGGCCAGATTAAGCCATCTCAAACTTCCGAATCTGCCCCCAAAAACACCACTGTACTGGAATCTGCTCCACACGAATGGAGTCAGCAAGACTCAGAACGTCTCTGGGAATGGGCCAGTTGTTGTAGTCAAAAGCTGAGAGACGAAGGAGAAGCCAGAGCCAAGCTCCTCTTTCAGGTTGATGCTTTGTTAAACGGCGATCTAAGAATGAAAGTCAGGCCAGCTTTGAGGATTGTCGCAGAAAGCACGAATGTGCCTGAGCCTACATTGCGCCGTTGGTGGTACAACGGTAGCCACCGTGGCCAGATAGATAAATACCCAAAGTCTGACTGGGCGGCCCTGTTGATTCCCTCTTATAGCGGCTGTGTCGTGGTTAAAGAAATTCCAGCCCAGGCTTGGGACTGGTTCACTGCTTATCACTTGAACCGAAAGCAGCCCAGCCTAGAAGAGTCTTACAGGCGCACGAAAGAAGCCGCTCAGGCCAATAACTGGGGTGCTATCCCAAGCAAGTCTACGTTCAGTCGCAGGCTAGAAGAAATTCCGCAAGCTCAACGGATTTACTTGCGCGAAGGCGCTGAAGCGTTGGGTAAGATATTCCCTCCTCAACGCAGAGATAAATCCATGGTCGAGGCGGGTGAAATCGTCAATGGTGATGGCCTGAAGTTCGATACTCTTTGGGTTCGTTTTCCTGATGGTGAAATCATAAACACAGCTACAGGCTGGTTTTGGCAAGATGTCCGCACCAATAAGATTTTAGCTCATCGTCTAGCTAAGACTGAAAATACAGATCTGTTCAGATTAGCTACCTATGACCTGACTGCTATCTGTGTCCCTCGGATCGCGATTATAGACAACACCCGTGTGGCGGCTAACAAAGCCATGACAGGCCGCGCCAATGGTCGTCATCGCTTTAAAAATCGTCCAGATGATCCCTTGGGATTGTTGCAAATGGTGGGCATAGAGCCGCAATTTACCAACCCAGACAAAGTAACAGGGAGCCCTGGAGCAAAGCCTGTTGAAAGAGCTTTTGGTATTGGCGGGATACATAGCAAAGTAACGACTCATCCTAAGTTTTTGAATCGTGGATTTTCTCAAAAAACAGCCATTGACTTTGATGAATTCCGTGAAGTAGTTGCTGAAGAAGTACTACGATTTAACGCTCAAATGGGCAGAAAAACAGCTATTTGCAGGGGTGTACTTAGCTATGATCAGGCATTTAACGAAAGTTTTGCCCCATCAGAGGTGCGTAGATTAAGCGAAACTCAACGCAATCTACTCTTGCTTATGCCTGAAGTGGTTCGCTGCGATTCTCGCACAGGTGAAATTCGACTTAAAGCAGGCTCAGGCCCGTGGGGCGCACACCGTTATTGGGATGAATCCTTGGTCAATACAAAAGGTTCTCAGGTCATGGTTTTTTATGACCCTGAAAATCTGACCAAAGATGTTGCTGTTCACGGTATGAATGGAAAATTCATCACAACCGCGCAGCATCAATCAGACATCCCAGTAATCACCACGACAGATTCTCGTGAGTTTCACAAGCAAAAGGCGAGATTTATCAAAAGCAATAAGAAAGCTGGTCAGGCTTTGTCTCGCATGAATGATATTGCCGCCTACTATCCCGCTCCAGACGATGTGCAAATACCTGAGCCGGGTATTATTCGACCCAATTTTGGCATGTCTCAAAGCGCAGTAGATGGAGTTGTGATAGATCGTTCTAAAAAAGTGGTAAACGGCCTGTCTGAAGACGTGGATATCACCACAGATGAACTCTTTATTTTGAACATGCTGGACTACCAGTCAAAACGTACAGAAGAAGATTATTAAACAATAAAGGAGACGATGATGAAAAGAAAAGATTCTATTTACCACTCAATTAGAGCGGGGCTTTATGATGCGCGTGATTCGATTCATTATGATGATGAATTGGCAAGTGAGCACTTTAACACGATTCCAGAAAGTGATCGTTCTCAATTAAATAAAGCTGTATATATACAGGCTTTTCGTGCGGCGTGCAAATCTAACGAAGTGAATTATGTGGCTTATCACCGTTCAATTCTTGCGGCTGATGTAGGGGACTTATCGCCTAATAGCCCACTCAAGAATGATGGGCTGTTTAAGTATTCCCCTATAGATTGGCGGTCATACGATCAGGGCTGGGAGCGAGGAATAGAGGATTGGGTTGCCCTGAAAGAGGCTTGCCCAAAATCCTTTGAAAACACCCTGGCTGACCGAGAAGATTCACTTGCATATCAGCTCGAAAATCCACTTCTTGAGCAGGGGGGGGAAAAGGAATGATTCAGACTCTTCTTGATAGCCTCGAAGGCTGGGAGTTGATCTCAGTCGAAACCATTGAGCAAGAAATTATGACCCTGATCGCTGAATTTCAGCACACCTTGGAACTGGTGGAGGCCCACTATGCCGCTTGAAACCACCTACCACGCCATGAACCTTGTCACCACCGCATTCTTTTGCGGTGCATTTGCCCTGCTCTTTGGCTTTGCCTGGGGCTGGGAAACAGCCCAAGAACAACAGAGAAAGGAGATCTCGATGGTAGAAGTTGAAATCGTTAAAAACCATGGTTATGAGAATGCTGAAACCGTCATGGTTCTTGAATCTGAGAGCGCCGAAACTGCCGCGAAAAAACTGACTAAGTTGGGCTTTTTCCAACACAGCGAAACACTCTTTTTTTCTGGCGACCAGCCCGATGTCTGGGCTGTGCTGTCTGAAACCGTTCCTGCTGCATAAAAAAGGGCCCGTTAAGGGCCAATTAACAATATTATCGAGGTAATTATGACAGATAAAACGACAGAAACCAAGCCCAAAGCGCCTGAATCCGCGACACTCAAACAAGTGAGGGCCGAGATAGACAGACGCGGAATCACCCAAGGCCAAGTGGCCCGAGAGATCGGGCTCAGCCCCACCACGCTGACCCAATTGCTCAACGGCACGTATGGAGCAGACCCTTCCAACCAGCTCGAAAAGATTGTGCGCTGGTTGGTCGCCCTGAAAGATCAGGACCATGTCAGAGGGCAATTGCCTACTGTCCCAGACTTTGTGTTGACACCCACCTCGTCGCGGGTCATGGCTGCACTGGGTTATGCCAAGCTGGCTGGAGACATTGCCGTGATTTATGGTGGGGCGGGCCTGGGCAAAACCACCACAGTGCGGGAATTTCAGCGCAGCTATCCCAATGTTTGGATCGCAACCATGAGCCCGGCCAAAGCAAGCGTGGCTGCAGCCTTTGAAGAGCTGTGTGTCGCTGTTGGTTTTCGCTCTCCGAGCATGGGTGCAGCCCGGCAACAGCGCGACATCGAGCGCCGCCTCGCAGGCACTGAGGGCCTCCTGATAATCGACGAAGCCCAGCACTTGAGCATTCCAGCGCTCGACGCAATTCGGGCCATTCATGACGCCACAGGCGTGGGTATTGCTCTCGTGGGCAACGAGGCTGTCTATGCCCGCATGACAGGCGGCAATCGTGCGGCCTATCTGGATCGCTTGTTCAGCCGCATCGGTAAAAAAGTCAAGCTCCAACACCCCACATCCACAGATGTTGAAACCCTTGCTGGTGTCTTTAACATCACCGAAAAAGAGTCCATCGCTTTGCTCTGCCAGATTGGTTCCAAGGCGGGCGCACTTCGCTCAGTCGTTAAAATTCTGCGCCTGGCAACCATGAAAGCCGAAGGGAAAACCCCTGAAGCAGGTCATATCAGAGAAGCCTTAAAGGAGCTGGGGGTATGAACATCAAAACCAAAATCTGCCACTGCACACAACCGCCCCACTTCTGCACCTGCCCCACCAATTGGGCCAAGTGTTCCACGTGCGGAGCCGACATCACCTGGGTCAAAACCCGGAATGATAAACCCATGCCCATCAATGGCCACATTCGCACCGGCTTCTTTGAGCATGGCACCCACGTTCCCCACTTCAGCACCTGCCCTGAACATGCCCAGCACCGGCGCAAGAAAACCGCTGAAGCGAATATCCGCACCATGCGCAGGGCGGCTCAAACGGTCAAACAACCAGTCCAGCTCGATCTCTTTGCTTCATCTGCTCTCGAAAATATACGCGAAACCCTGAAAGGCAGTCCCAAATCATGAGTACTTTAAATAGAGCGGTGTTTACTCCGACTGTTATTGTTGGCATTTACAAGCATGACCTATTCGGAACCTATCACCTGCGCAATCTGCGCACGGGCCAGATGCTTCATCGGGGTTATTCAACCATCGACGAAGCCCGATTGGTTCAGGAGCTGCTTGAAAACAACCCAGATAGTCTTTCTGATGAAGTACGTCAGGAATTGTCCAGAGCGTATCACCCAGCATCAGAGATGGGCCTGGATGCCTTGATTAAAGTCTTGGCCAGTGAACTTGCGGAATGGGAAAAACTCAGCAATAGCTTTACCTTTAACCTGGAGGCTGCCAATGCAAGGCTCTCAAGGTAAGGATTTCGCTCGCAAAAAAGACCTGGCTATCATCCACGCAGCCAAAAAGCGCATGGGCCTGGATGACGAATCTTATCGGGATTTGCTCGAAGGCGTGACCAGCAAAGGCGGCACAAAACAGGGCAAGCGCTCAGCGGCAGATCTGACAGCCTCTGAACGCCAAGCGGTCATTGCTGAAATGGAGCGCCTCGGTGGCCAAACGGCCCCGCGTCTCAAGGGCAAGCGCATCCAGCCCGCCGATGAACGGGCTCCTTTGCTGTCCAAGGTCTATGCCCTGCTTTACCATCTCGATCTCTCCATCGAATATGCCTTGGGCATTCTCAAGCAAATGTTCAAAGACAAAGCCCCTGCCCGTTTGGAGTGGGCCAATTCAAGCCAGCTGCATAAACTGGTTGCGGCCTTGGAGTACCATAAAAAACGGAGCGCGGCCAAGCAATGAAACTCAGCTATTCTCATGATTTTCAGGCAACAGCAACACCCAATATCTACAAGCACAAGCCTACAAGCTGTTATTGTTTTTATGCTCAATTGGCGGCTATGTGGGCTATGTGTGGATTGTCGCTGGCCCTCTGCCTGTATGACAGTATTGACGCAGCAAAACAGGCTGAAGACACCTTTTATCATGTCAATTTTAGAAAGGGGGCACAGCATGCGCATTAAATGCCCAAGCTGCTTTGCTGAATTCGATTTGCTTTCGGCCCTCGACAGCGAAGCAGGTCGCTCCCTGATGGGCCTGCTTGCCAAGCTCGATCCCTCTTTGTCTCGGCCCTTGGTAGCTTATCTCAGCCTGTTTCGCTCTGCTTCACGGGCACTGAGCTGGGACCGGGCCTTAAAGCTGGCCGAAGAAGTATTGGCGCTGGATGCAGACAAGACCCGGTTATCCACAGCTCTGGCAAAAGCTGTGGAAATCCTGCGCGACAAACAGGCTGCCGGTGGGTGGAAACCCATGAGCAATCACAACTATCTGAAGCGGGTTTTAGAGGGCGTGTCTGCCCAGGCTGAAACAGTGGTTATAACCCCATTAAAACAGGAATCAAAGCCTGTTTATAAAAGCAAAACTGCGGCAGCGCTCATGTCTCTGGAGGGATTGAAGCGTGGCTAAAATGATTCCGAACTGGCTACGTGAAGTGGTGGCAGAAGGCCTCATGAGCTTTGTTGTTTTGGGCCTGCCCAACCAACCCCCTGCAGAAACCGTGGCTTTAACAGGTGAAATGTGGATCAAGGCACTTTGGAAGCATTCCCAATCCTGGGACGAAGAGCAAGACCGCATTCGGCTTGAGGAAGGGTTCTTGAATCTCTTACCTATCTTGGAACGCTGGCCTTTGCCCAAAGATCTGTTGGCGGCAATCCCACTCAGGCCCGAACAGGATATCTATTACCTTGAAGCACCGGCTATGACCGAAAAACAGCGGCAATTCAACTTGGAACAGATTCGGAAAATCAAGGCCCAACTGAGGGCCCTTGAAATCAAGATGAGTATGCCTAAAAAGGAGAAGAACAAAAATGCGTGATCAGCTTTCCCTGTTCCCACTTGATGAATATGTCAAAGAGCCTGTTTTTGAGGAACAGGTGGGCGGCATACTCGAACACAATCTGGGGCCAGAGAATGCGGCTGCGGTTGTGAAAGCGCTGGGTGGTCTGTCTGTCAAGATTCCCAGCCATCCCAAAGGGACTGACTATGTTTTTTTCGAGCAAAAGCTGGGCTCAGAATTGGCTCAGCTTTTGATAGATAAATTTGCGGGTGAGGAAATTTACATCAGTCGCAATCACTCTGAAGAGGTGTGGTCACAGCATCAGCAAGTGATTAAAACATTTCGGGGTTTTGTTGCAAACGGCAATTCTCGTCGGCGTGCGGTTCATCAGACGGCTTTGCAGCTCCAGCGGAGTGGGCGTCATATCTACCGGATTCTCGATCAATACAAGATTTAAAGTCGATAGGGGCACGCTGATGACACCTGAAGCCATTGAATCTAAGATAGCTGAATTTAAAAAGCTTGAAGCCGTTGCAGCCAAGGCTCCTTGGACTACACAGCTTGGTTGTGATAATAAAAATAGAACTGAATATTGGATCTTGTCTCGAACCCCCTTAAGTTCAACTACATCCAAAGATGCCGATTTTATTTGTATGCTTCGGAATGAAGCCATCAGTGTTATGGAGGCCCAGCAAGAGCTGATTAAAAGTTTGGAATCTGAAATAGCAAATCTTAAAACCAAGTCCAGAACTGAATTTTAAGCACAAAACAAAGAACCCCCATATGTTTGACCGATGTCACCACGACATCGGTCTCTTTTTTTTGGCATTATCTCTGCAATACGAGGTAATTGCCCATGTCTCAACTGACCCCCAACTTTACCCTGTCCGAACTCACCGTATCTCAAACGGCTGCCCGTCGTGGCCTGAATAACACCCCTGGTCCTATTCAAACAGCCAATCTTAAACTTCTGTGCGTGCAGGCCTTGCAGCCCCTGCGCGACAAGCTCAATAAGCCCATCATTGTCACCAGTGGATACCGCTCGCCAGTGGTCAATCGTGCAATCGGTGGCGCAGCCAACTCGGCACACATGTCCGGCTTGGCTGCTGACATCTATGTGCCTGGTATGTCATCCGCTGAACTCATGAAACGGATTCACACCATGGGCCTGCCCGTCGATCAGGTGATTGATGAATTTGGCTCCTGGGTCCATGTGGCCGTGCCCGCCAAAGGTCAGCCCGCTCGCCGTGAATATTTGATTGCCCGCTATCAGAATGGTGGGGCTGTCTACAGTGTGGCCAAATTCTGATGAGATGTAGATTTCATCTTGGAAAGCAGGGCTATCATTTCTATTTCGGGAGCTATACAAGTTCTCCTTACTATTCTCTTCAATTGGCTGAAGAAGCCTTTGAAATCTGGGCAAACCCCAGCAACCCTGAATACCAAAAAGCCCTGGAGGAAGCGCAAAAATGAAGCCGTGGTACAAATCCAAAACCATCTTGGTCAATGCTGTGGCCGCAGCCCTGACCGCCCTCGAAGCCAGTACCGGAATGCTCAAACCCATTCTGGGAGACAGTTTCTATCTCATCGTTGCCGTGGGCCTCCCGGTGGTGAATGCTATGTTGCGCACCGTGACCACACAGCCCCTCGGAAAGCAGACCGAAGCTCCAGATGAGCACGGGGGGCTGCTGTGACAGATATGACGCTCAATCTGGCATGGGGTCAGATTACTTGGGCTATGGGCATTGTCTTTGCTTGGTCTGCTTTCCTGATTGGAATTATTACCGGGCTGGTAGCAAAGATTGTCTCCAATTTTGAAAAAAAAATCACGGATGACAATGTCCAGCTCAAAGCCAGAGTAGAGCTTGTGGACCTTGAGTACAGAAAGCTCTTGGTCGAATTGCCGATCCAGTACCAACGCCGTGAAGATACGATTCGCGACCAAACCGTTATCAACGGCAAGCTGGATAAACTGTATGAACTCATTTTGGAGACAAAGACCGATGCCCGATAACTTAGATATCCACCGTGCAGAACGGGAGTTTCTTCGCTGGATTATTATCACAGCCCTGTGGCACGCCCGCCCCTATGGCTGTCATGAACGGATTATTCTTCGTGCTGCTCAGGATATGCCGTTGCAAATCACCACTGACCAATTGCGCCAAGAAATGGATTATGTCGAAGAAAGCGGCTTTTGCAAAATAGACAAAAGCGGGGAGCTTTGGCACGCTAAAATCACCCCCAAAGGCACAGACCTTGTAGATTACCGGGAAGATTGCCCCAAGGGCATTGCCCGCCCACCTAAGTGGTAAACCCTATGTCAAAACCCTCCAAAGTTGAACTGATGCCAACCGAAGTGCGCGACTGGCTGGATAAAGCCCTGATTGACCGCTCCTTTTCTGGCTACAAAGAACTCGAAGCCCTGATGAAAGAAAGAGGGTTTGACATCAGTCACGCCGCCATCCATCGCCACGGCCAAAAACTTGAGCGTCGATTGATGGCTATCAAGACCAGTACTCAAGCCGCCAAGCTGATTGCTGAAGCCGCTCCCGACGAGGCAGACCACCGCAGCGCCGCAACAATGGCCCTGATTCAAACATCTCTCTTTGACGCTCTCGTGGATGTGCAAGAGGCAGAAGAGACCGCCGATCCCGCCAAGAAAATAAAGCTCTTAAATGGCGCTGCCATCGCCTTTTCCATGCTTACAAAATCCAGCCTGGCGCAAAAGCAATGGGAAGATAAAATCAAGGTGAAACTCGATGCCCTTGAAAAGCAAGCCAACCAGCAATCAGGCGAGAAAAAAGCCATTACCCTTGAAGTTGTTCAGGCCATCCGCAAAGAAGTATACGGCGTTTAGTAGTGTCTATCTTACTCCCCTATCAGAAGGCCTACCTCAACGACAAATCCCGTTTCAAAACAGCTATGTTTGCCCGTCAAACAGGCAAAACGTTTACCACCACGCTTGAGGCCACCGATGATTGTCTCGATGCCGAAGCCACGGGACGGGTAACACGTTGGACCATTCTTTCAGGTTCCAAGGCCCAGGCCAAGGAGGCTATCGACACAGGCGTTAAATTGCATTTAAACGCTTATCGAACGGCGTTTGAATACCTCGAACAGCCCTTTGATGAAGACATTGACGAAATGGCTTATGAGGTGCGATTCAGGGGTGGTTCACGGATTCGAGCGGTGGCCGCCAACCCCGCCACGGCCCGTGGTAAGTCTGACAATATTATCCTGGATGAGTTTGCTTTTCACAAAGACAGCCATGCTATTTGGCGGGCCCTTTTCCCAATTGTCTCTCGGCGCGATCTGCTGCTGCGCGTC
>JBPXJQ010000047.1:0-124335 GCA_051715345.1 Candidatus Blackallbacteria bacterium | reverse complement strand
GAGGTTCGCGCCTTCGAGGTCCGCGCCTTCGAGGTTCGCGCCTTCGAGGTCCGCGCCTTCGAGGTCCGCGCCTTTGAGGTTCGCGCCTTTGAGGTCCGCGCGCTCGCCTCCGGCGAGCCCCAGTGAATACAGTCTGCTTTTTCTCAGGATTTCCCCGAGTTCTTGAATTGTAATTGAGCGCATAAATTAGCCTTCCTTTAAAATAAACATTGATTTTTCTTGTTTTTCAGCAGTAAATTGCTCTGCGCAAACGAACCAGGTCGCCAGCACTTCGCGCAGCTTCTCCGCATTCAGGCTCAGGCGCTGCCCAGGCAGCACGAGCCAGATGCCGTTCTTGTTCAGCTCAACAGTGGTGCCCGTTGTTGGAGCAACCAGACGCACACTTTGATCCATGGGGTGGGGGTGATCGTGAATAAGGGTGACTTCAATCATGAGCAACCTCCTGGTTGAGCAGGCCGGGACAATCGGCCTCAACAGCCTTTTGCGCGTCTGCGAGGTAGCGAAACCATCCCAACGGGCGTCCATATCTGCTAAGCGCCAGATGGGGCTCGTCAGCTTCGTCGATATCCTTTACGACCATCCCGGCAGAAAGATCCGAGACCGAAAAGGACCAGATCCGCACATGCCCGTTTTGGGCTTCTGCCCACACAGTTGCTATCTTGCAACCGTTGGAAGATAGCTTTTGTTGCTCCATGGTGTATCCTTTCTTGTATAAAAATAGGTTAAAATTTTGATCCGCTTATTATGCGGGTTTGAGACGATCTGCTTTTTTTGGGTGTCAAAATTTACGGGCTTGACACATTTGACTGAGCCATTCTTTAAAAACGGCCTTTGTTGCAAAAACTGAATACTTGTGTATAGATTGGTTTATGACAATGAAACAATCAACGAATTTGCAAAACACGTTTTCCCGCCACGAAACTGAGTTCGTAATGCGGAATGTTCGCCTTGGTCATGGCCTGGTTGAGCATGGCTTTGGTGACGTGGTGCTGAAGATAGCTTGCAAAGCCCTCTTCGTCGTTGGCCAATTCAACCAGGCGCTGGGCTTCGGTGCGCAAGAATGCGGCCCGTGCCCGCCGGTCGGCAATGGCTGCGCAGTAAGCGTCGGCCTGAGCCTGGAAGTCGTCAGGGGCAATGGTCAGCTCGGCATTGAGCGCCAGGATCTCTTCGTCGGTGGGGTTGGGCTTGTTTGCAAATTGGTCGAGGCGATCCAACAGGGCCTGGTACTTTTCGGGGATGTTGTAAGTGCTTTTCATTTTTGGTTCCCCCTATGCGTGCTGAAAACGAGTGGCGTCTGCGGCAAAAGCGGCGGCGGCTTCTTTGCCGTACAGGTTCTGCACCGCCACCTTGGCAGCCTCAAGACTGCCCCTGGCAGGGACTGCCCCATGGGCGCCTCGCTGGCGCGAGCGGTAATGGTGGATATGCTTGCAGATATTGCGGTCGTTTTCGTCCAGATAACTGCCACCATTGCGCGTGCGGTAGTTATCGCAGGTGCAGCGATTGGCCGTGGTGCCGTAATAGCGGCAGCGGGCATCAGTGGTAGCAGGGATGGGCTTTACGACTGTGATTTTGATACAGCCGTAGAATTCTTTGGCAAAGGCAATTGCTTTCTCTTTGGTCGGCAGAAAGTCATAAGCCTTGCCACTGGTCAAGTGAGCGATGACGGCCCAGGTGCCGTCGGGGTGGGGTTTGATTTCGATTTTCATTTTTTGGCTTCTCCGTAGGCTTGGTATTTGTTCTTGAAATAATCATACAACAATTGTTGTTTAGCTGTCAAAACATTTGTTGTGCAGATATTGTTTTTTGCTGATTATTTCTTGTCTATTAACAACTAATGTTGTAAAGTTGAGGTAGGTCACAAAAAATGGGTAGGAATTTTGATATGTTGTTTGGTACGCTCAAAGAAAACTCGATCATTGTGATCGAAGGAATCGTTGGAGAAGTCCCAGACGATATGGATATGTGCTCCTTCTCGCCGGAAAAACTCAAGTCACTACGCGAAAGCGCGGGGCTTGATCAGTCAGGATTAGCCGATAAATGTGAGCTTACTCAGCAGGCCATTTCAAAATTTGAACTTGGTAAATCAAGTCCAAAAGAAGAGGATCTGAGGAAGCTCGGCAAGGCTTTACGGGTAGTGTTTATTGCCGATTGGCTTGATGACGGCTGGGAAAAAGAGACTCCACGCTACAAGCAGGGCGATTAAGCCCCCTTAGCTCAAGAGAGCTTCCTGCCCGCGCCGCTACTTTCAGCGCGCCACGGCAATACCCCATTTAATATGACCTGCTGCCGCTTTCGCGGTACGCAGTGCACCTTGACAATCAGCAGGCAATGAATGGGGCATAGTAGTTGCCTGCGCCCCGCTTTGGCGGGTGAGCTTGAGTAAAGCTCAAAAAATAAGCTATGATGCACTTATCAAATTCTGTAGGAGCATTTATGAACGTAAACATTGACGAGCAGCTTTTAAATGCTCTGACCACAAAAACAGGGCAGTCCAAAGAAGTTCTCTTGGCCCAGGCCGCAAAGCTGATTGAAACCCACTTTAAGCGCCTTTTGCAAGACGAGCCCACAGTCTCCCACTTTGACACAGATTCAGTCCTGAATGCGGCAGAATCAGTGATGGACGATTATTCGGACGCCTTTCATGAACTCGCCCGCTAAACTTTTTTCCAAAGAGCAAATTTTACAGATTCAGAAGCGCCTGATAGAGCGTTTTGGCGGCTCTCACGGAACCCTGTCAGAGCACATGCTGGAGTCGTCCATGGGAGCCATTGAGATGGCTTGCTATTACCAGGACCTGGACACCTGTGAGATTGCAGCAAAGTACTGCCATCGCTTCATCCAGAATCACTGCTTTGTCGATGGCAACAAGCGGATCGGGCCAGCTTTGGCCATTGCCTATATCCGCTTAAACCAGGGAATATTCTCAGCCAGCAATGCCGAAGTGGTGAGCATGGCCTTGGCTGTGGCTCAAAGCGAGATGACCGAAGAGAGTGTGTTGGAGTGGTTTCGGGGGTTCTCTTCGTTCACCACGCATTGAATGAGGCTTGGCAGCCAGGGGGAGTCGAAAGGCTAAAAGATCATGGGTAGACTGCTGTAAATAATCTTCCAGCCATCATCAAAGATAAATTTAAATGTGGACGCCAAATTTATTTTGCTCAAAGTTGTTGCGCTATTCGCCTTGATACCGACAAAAACAATGTCTCCATCTTTTGGGTTTAGCGGCAAAGCGTCGGCTGGGTTAGAAATGGGGATCAATTCCGGCGAGCCTGTGCTTGGGTTCCGAATCTCTTTAACCATTTGTAGGATTCTATTGTCGAAATCCTCATAGGATAGCTTTTTCAGACTCTCAACATAAGAGACATTCTGATAAAAAAGAGCGATGCTTTGCTCCTCTTTCGGTTGTCTGCCGGTGAAATAAGTCACATTAAAGATCATTTTACTTGTTGATGCCTCACTCCCATTTTGAGCTAGCATTATTTCAAGCAAAGCCTTTCCGAGTTCTGGGTTTGCTGTGCCCAATAACTCAGCGTCAAGCCACATCTTCAAGACCTCAAAAGCGTTGGTTTTATTCGCTTCATAACGTTGCTTGAACAGCTCTGCAGCCTGGGTGATTTCAGTCCTAAGATACCCTTTAACTTCGGAGGGTTTCGGAATCTTGGTCTTAAAAATGCTTGTGGTAGCAGAAACGCTGACAGAAGCAGACGGTACCGGGATTGGCAGGGTAGTATTAGAGCTGGGAATGCTGATTACGGCATTGGCCGACCCGTTTAAAGATGGAGTGGGTGAGGTAGCGCTTGGCGATGAAGATTGGGGCGTAATTGTGGGTGTTACGGCAGGCGCGGATACGGCTCCAGGGGTATTCACGACCACAATGGCTTTTGATGCGAGATCGCAGCCCGTAAGCGCAGCAACAAACAAAAAGACAAATAGTGATTTATGAGTTAACATAGGATCCTCCAATAGAATTGATCAAGTTTCCCCTTTTGGGATACCTTTGTCAATCACAGCCCCTTTCGGGGCCTTTTTATTGGCTGCAATTTTTTCATATTCAATTCACCTCTGCCTCATTGTAGCGGGCAAGCGAGAGGGAAGAAAGGCGGGCAAATGACCGAATTCATCACGCTCTTGTTTTTCGGCCTTCCAATCGTTGCCTGTGCAGGCATTGCGGTTGTCGCCCTGGTGGATGGCGGCGGAGTTCGCACCTTGGGCCTGCGCAAGCGTGTTGCTGGCAGCATCTTCAGAAATCCTCCCCCGCCTGATTGGGTTGAGCCTCTGCCGGATATCGAGAAGGACCCGCTGGCCATTGAGATAAAAAGGGCTCATGTCAAAATGGTGTGCAAGAGGCATCTGGAGGTGCAGGCCGAGTGGGCTTTGTTATCCACTTCCGAGCGGAATCCTGAGAGCTCTGAAATAGATGAGGCCCTGAAGAAGCTTTACTTGTTTTGCAACCTGGTCCAATGCGTCTCCGAGGAGAACGGCGGATTACTACCTCCCGCCTCAGACCAGAGGTACTTGCAGATGGGCGCGCTTGCTCCCGATCAAATCAAGAGCCGTTTCACGTCGGAGGGATTCAGCGAACCGCTTGAATACTGAGATCATCCAGCAATCACAGCTTTTTGAGGGTCATTCAGCTACGCTCTTCAAAAAGGGGAGCATGACCATGTATATCTCTCAATTTGAAGAAAATCCCAAGCAGAACCTGAGGATTGTGCGGGACTGTATTTTCTGCAGGAAATCAGCAGTCTTGGAGCCCATTCCTGGCATGACAGACAAATGCTTTTCAAGCTCAAAAGACCTGGGTGGAAGGAGTATCTTTGGATATATTTGCTTCCGTCGCTGTCCGTCCTGCACAGGGCTTCAGGTCGCAATTTGCAAAGGAAGCACGCCAGAGGCGGCCAAGGTAGAGGAAGTTTGGCCCAATCTTAAAACAGAGGTGGATAGAAATACGACTCCCATGAACATAGCAAAAGCACTTGATGAAGCAATAAAGGCCAATGGTCAGGCCATGTACCACAGCGCGGCCCTGAATATCCGCAGAGCAATTGAAATGATTTGCGATGATGTCGGAGCCCAGGGCTCTCGCCTGGTGGACCGAATAAGAGACCTGAGAGCAAAAGTAATTCTGCCGGAAGACTTGATCGCAGGGCTAGATGTCCTGCGTATATTCGGGAATGAAGGGGCGCATATGTACACCAAAGATTTTGAGGTAGGCCCCGAAGAGTGCTCAGTGGCATTAGAGCTGGTTCTTGAGATTAATCGCTCACTGTATATTCACCGGCATTTAATCACTCGGTTGAATGCGCTGAAGAAAAAGCCGTAAAATGGTTTTAATACACACAAAACGGGTGAGTCATGACTTCAAATAACCGCAAAAAACCCGCTTATTGGGAAGCGTTTTTAAATGGGGTGTCCGGGGTTCTGAACGTGACAGGGAACTACTTCCCTGCGACTTATTCAAGACCAAAGGCAGGCAGCATTCAAGACGATTGGGCCAATGTTGGCCAAGACTTAAATGCGGCGATGGGCAGAGCGTCAAGGCGCCCAAAATAGCCGCGAACACCTTCAGTAATTGAGCCCCCACCAGGGGGCTTTTTCATTGACCTCAACAGCGAGGGCTGACCCTTCTCTCAGCCCTTCCTGCTGCGGTTAACCCCGTGGCGGACAGAATCTCCAAGATTCAGTTCTGCTTCCGCTCACTATTCAATTCAGGCCTTGCCAGCAATGGCGGGGCTTTCTTTTGCCCCTGTAGCTCTGTTGGCGAGCAGCAATATTGATGGTTGCAGGTCGCTGGTTCGATTCCAGCCGGGGGCGCTATCCAAGAAAAATCCTCAAGTGAAACCGTGCCTTTTTGGCTTTCGCGGTATTGATCAGCGGCTTGAGGACCGCAGTCTGCCGGGTTTTGGAATCACGGTTGACGGCAACGCTGGCCAGAGGACGCTTTGGCCGGTGGGGATCTGCGGGGAAATAACCGCTTGTCTTGGGAGAGATTCCACTTGAAATACCAAGGCCCCGCCGGAGGCCTCCGGCACACAAAATACTTTGGAGGACCTATGGAAACAATCACTTTGGAATCGGAAATCAAGAAAGGACAACCCAAAACCCCCGCCCCAGGAGAAGAAATCACGCGCGTTGCAGAGCTGAATCTGCAGGTGATTACCAAGATGAAAGGGGTTGAGGGGGGGGTAGAGATTGAGCCTCACGCAGAGTTTAAGGCAAGAGGTGACGTTACGGCTTCAGAGTTGACTCTTTGCATCACAGGGCTCATTCGAACATTCGAACAGCTGGACGCGCCAAAAGAAGTTGTCACCGAATTCAAGCGTCAACTCGTTTACCGCTTGATGAGTTAAGTTCAGGCCCGCTCACAGGCCGGTCAGCCTGTGGCTCACAAACGCGGCACTGGGATCAGCAGCGCTGCGCTTGCGGGCAACCGCAAATCAAAGCAAAGGAATAGTGAAGCCATGCAGAAAAACCCTGCCCCCCCCCCCCCAGCGAGACCCCCCTCATTTACTTTGAGCGGATCAGCGCTGCAGCCCGAAACGCCCAAAACTGGAAACCCGTCCCCGCTTCAGCCCCCAAACCCAAAACAAAACCCAACGGGAGGCCTCGCTAATGAAACGCATTCTCTTCTTTGATACCGAAACGAATGGGCTTCCCGCGAGATATCATGCCCCATACACAGACACCGCCAGCTGGCCGCGCCTGCTGCAGCTGGCGTGGGAGCTTTGGGACTACGAGCCGGGCAAAGAGCCTCGTCAAGTCAGGGTCGGTAATCAGTATATTTTGCCCAAAAATTTCGAGCTCGATACCCAAGCCGCCCAAGTTCATGGACTAACTGCCGAGGTTTTGACCGAAAAAGGGAATCCAATTTCAGCGGCGCTCTGGAGCTTCTTGGCTGATGTCAGTCACGCAGATCAGGTTGTTGCCCATAATGCTGATTTCGATCATCAAATTGTCATGGCCGAGATCTACCGGCAAATGCTCGCAGGCAATCGCTGCGGTCAGGGTGCGTTTTATTTTCTACATATACCCATCGCCTGCACAATGCGACAAAGCGTCGATTTCTGCCAAATCCCCAGTCCTAAAAACCCGAACCAGTACAAGTGGCCCAAATTGCAAGAGCTTTACCGGGCCCTCTTTGGAGAGTTCTTCGAGGGCGCACATGACGCAAGTAAAGATATTGCCGCCACAGCCCGCTGTTTCTTCAAGCTAGTCGAACTGGGGGTGATCAAATGGAATTCATAGAGCAGCGTGAGGATGGCACCTGGTGGGGCTCATACATGGATCAGCCTATCGAAGCCCCGACCATGGCCGAAGTCTACGAAAAAGCGCTGGAGCTTGCAAACAAGCTGATTGACTTGAATCTTAATTACCAAGACCGATTAAAGGCCGAGATTCAACGGCTAAAAGATTCTCAGAAAACAAATTGAATTAAAGGAGCATTTTTATGGCAAAAGAGCGGAAAGCACAAACAGTTCGCCTCGCGTCGATCACGCGAAACGAGCGCACCCAGCAACGGGAAAAAATCGACTGGATCTATGTTCAAGAACTCAAAGAAGTTTACGAAGTGAACGAAGACATTGAGCCTATTCTCCTCTTCCAAGACGACGACGGAGTTCTTTGGCTTGCCGATGGCAATCACCGAGTTGAAGCGGCATACAAGGCCGGAAACGATACCATTTTGGCCTACATTGAAAGCGGCGGCGTTCGCGATGCGATTCTTTATAGCTGCGGGGCCAATGCCAAACACGGCCTCAAGCGCACCAACGCAGACAAGTTGCGCGCTGTCACCACCCTATTAACCGATGAAGAGTGGGGCCAATGGAATAACAGTGAAATTGCTCGCAAAACGGGCACGTCCACTGAATTTGTGCGTATCCACCGCGTCAATTTGCAGCCCGAAGCCACACGCACCAAAGTGACCCGCAACGGCAAAGAGTACACCCAGGCCCCCAGGGCCCCAAAGCCCCAAGCGGCCCCCGAAGATGAGGCCCTGCAGCTGCTCAAAGACACCCCCACAGCTGACGATACCAAGCAGATCGAGCAATTGGCCCAGCTCCCAGCAGAGCGCCAGGTCGAAGTGGCGACCGCAATCCGCAAAGGCGAAGCCCGCAATGTTACCGAAGCCCAGCGCGCACTCAATCGCAAAGAACTGGGTACAGCTCCCCTGCCTGAAGGCAGGTTTAACTTGATTCAGGCTGATCCCTGCTGGTCTTTTGATAACGAGGGCTTCCGCTTTGCCGCTGAAAACAAGTACCCCACCATGACTTTGGCTCAGATCATCGATCTGCCTGTGGCCGACCTGGCTGCGGATCGGGCTGTGCTTTTTTTGTGGTACCCAGCCAGCCGCAAACCCAGCGAAGCCGAAGAAGTGATCGAGGCCTGGGGCTTTGAGTACAAGCAAGAGATTATTTGGCTCAAAAACAAAGTCGGCCCTGGCTTTTACACCATGGGCAAACACGAAAAGCTGATCATTGCCACAAAAGGAACCCACGTCACCCCCGATTGGCGGCCCGAGAGCGTCATTAAGGCTGACACATCCGAACACAGCCGCAAGCCAGATGTTTTCACGCAGATCATGGAGAACATGTATCCAGACCTGCAGGCCCGCCTCGAACTGTTTGCGCGCACCACCCGCCCCGGCTGGACTGCCTGGGGTAACGAAACAGATAAATTTCAGGAGGAGTCCGCAGCATGATGCAATCACTTCAATTGCTCCAAAAACAACATTTCAGCTGGGAGGCCCTGGGGCTTCTCGCCTTTTTGCTGGCCCACCCCGGGCAGGGATTCTCAATCACGGAGCTGCAAGTTCTGACATCGGATCAAGAACGCGTCAAAGCGGCGATCACAAAGCTCGTGAGTACTAAGCGCGCCCGGTTCGTCAATGGGCAGGTATTTGCCATCGAGGGTAGCGGCAAATGAAAAACAGACTGCTCGCCATTGTGCGGGGAGGCATCCCGTATATCAAGGAGCTGCGACCGCTTTGCGATGGATCGCTTACGGCTGCTCTGCTTTTCCAGCAGGCCGAATACTGGTTTGATAAATGCCCCGATGGCTTTTACAAATTCATTCAGGCCTGTGGCCACGAATTGTATAAATCAGGGGATTCGTGGTGCGAAGAGCTGGGCTATAGCGATGATGAATTTCGCACCGCCTGGCGCAAGATTGGCATTACATATACCAGCCGAAAAGCCTTTTTGGCCAAAGAAGATCCCTTTCGTGACGAGGATGGCCAAGAGCATTTTTATTGCGCAATTCAAGATCGTTTGGAAGGAATCACCTGGTATTACCGCAACCACGATTATGTGGATAAAACCCTAGATAATCTTGTCAATCCCAGTAACCATCAAGAAACCGAGGATCCCGGTTTCCGGAAACCGACAAACCGGGGTTCCGGAAACCAAGAAAGTCCTGCTCCGGAAACCGAGGATCCCGGTTTGGTATATAAGGAACAGAAGACTACCCCTCAGAAGACTACAGAATTTTCTTACGAAAATTCTTCAAAAAAAACGTCGCCGCGCGCGCGAGAAAAATTTTCTCAAGACCCGGATCCCCCCCAAAACGAACCCCTGATTTTGGAGATGATGGCAATCGAATCCCCAGGGGGAACCCCGCTGAACCGGCGTCAGGCCGAACGTATCTGCAAAACCTACGGCCCAGAGGCCTGCCGCAAACAGCTCGATTGGCTACCTTATCGCAGCCGCCAAAACCCCGTGGCCGTATTCCAGGCTGCCCTCAAGGACAATTTGCCAGCCCCCAAGGCCTGGCTGGCTGAGCAGGCCGAGGCCCAGCAAAAAAAAGAGGCTGAGCTGCAGGCCAGGTCTGCGGAAGCGGATCTGCAGGCCAGGAGAGACGCTGATCGCGACCAAAAAGCACGTTTGGCAGCCGAAAAGGCGGCTTGGGATGCGCTTCCGCTCGAAGAGCAGCAAGCAATTTTGGATGAGCGGGAACGCCAGAAACAGCTCGAAGAGCAGCAGCGTCGTGAAAACAATCCCGTCAGCAAGGCCAAGGCCGCTTTGGCTGCCCAGGGAATCACGAAAGAGCGGGCCCTGATCCCACCCATTCCACCATCACCAAGGAATTATCCGGAGGCCTCATCATGAGCGAATTCACCCACGTTGGCAACGTCTTGGCGCAAATGGGAGTAAAGCCCCCTCGACCTGGCGAGGGCCCTGCAATCCCTCGGTCGATCAAGGGCCTCAGCATTTCTCGCCCGTGGCCCTGGGCGTTTGAGCACCCAGCCGTCCCGAAGCGAATTGAAAACCGCACCTGGAAAAAGCCATTTTGGGCAGACTGGATCGCACTTCATGCCGCCAAAAGCTGGGACCAAACCGGGCTGGATTACCTGCAGCGAGTCTGTCCTGAGATCCCCACCGAAAAAGCCCTGCACCCGGATAGCCAAATCTTCGCAGTTTGCAGGGTCAAAACCTGCCTTAAGTTCAGCCCGATGGACGTGACTGGCTATGACGCCAAACGCCTTTTCGGCGATCAGGGGATCTGGGCATTTGGCCCCTTCTGCTGGGTGATCATTGACCTGGTGATGCTGAAAGACCCTGTGCCCTGTTCGGGCGCTCGCGGCCTTTGGTCCCTCGAAGACGATGCTTTTGAGGCTCTACACGAAAGCTATCTTGCAACGGTTGGAAGATGCGAACCCGAAACAGGTTCAATAATAAATCTTATTGGAGGTGAAGGAAGTGGGGCTTAAGACATTATGACGGATCAACGCATTGACCGCCTCGAAGCTGAGATTCAGCGCGTGACAGGCATAATCAAAACTTTGCGGGAGCAGTGCGCCCAGGCTAATGCGCGAGCCGATCAGGCTGAGCGCATGATTAAGGCTGGGGGGCTGAGCGATGCGAATCATTACCTGACCCAGCTCAAAGAGACGCAATCATTGATTGAGCACAAAAACAAACACATTCAAACCCAGGCTATTGAGATCGTGACTTTGCGCCAACGTATTCAAGAGTTGCAATCTAAAAAAAGCTCGGGTGAATTAAATGAGAAAATAAAAGCCGTTTTTACGGAGTTTAAGACATCATGACAGAGCCCGGATTGTCTGGTCGCCAGCTGCAGGAGCTTAGGCAATCTGTAGGCATGAGTGCAGAAGCGTTTGCTGAGGCTATCCATTACGGACCTAAATATTATCGAAAAATCGAAGCATCAACCAAGGAAGTTCCCGTGTCGATAAAGATAAAATTCAAAAGCGTTTTGCTTGCGCACACTGAAGATGTCACAAAAAAGCTACTAGTTTGGGATCCCGGAGTCCAAAAACTTGACATAAGGGCCAAAAAGGGTGGTAAGCTCATATTACCGCGTAAAGGTGTCTCAAGTGACTAAACGCAACCGCAAGGCGCGGCCCGCAAAATTGCCATCGGCCACCGAAAAGGCATTACACCTCTTATTCAACCCCATTCCGCCCAGCTCAGTTCCACTCGTTGACGAGTCGGAGCTTAAGTTTATCCTCACGACCTTTTTTAATACCCCCCGCTCTGTGCTCGATTCCGAGGAGAGTCTGGGGGATTTGAAGCAGATCAGCCGAGAGGCCTCTCGCTCGGTCCGATCTCGACCAAATCCCACCACTGGCGAAACACTTTCAGATTTGCTGACCTGGTCAGACCTCGAAGGCGTCCTGCGCAAATTTGACGAAAAAACCACCTTTATCCTTGCTTCCTGGTGCGGCCGCCCGATCTGGAGTCTCGACGATATAGAGCTCTCCCTCAAGCGGGTTGAGCAGGAAAACGGATATGTCTGCTGGCAGCACGACCCAGATATATTCAGCGATGAAGAGCGCCAATTTCGCGTTGAGAAAATCGCCAGCTTTGGCCTGACCTACGAAATGGTCCAGAAAAAGAGCGGCAAGAAAAAGCGTCAGTTGGCCAATATCCACATCTCATCGGCACTTGCAGAACTAAAGAAATCCCTGCGCCCATTTCTGACTTAACCCAAGGAGAATAAACATGAGTCACTTTCTTAATCCCATTTCCGTTGATTACCCCGATTTTCTGAGTTCGGATCAGCCCGAGGCCCAGCCCGAGAATCAGTTCAAGGATCAGCCCGAATTGCTGACGGAAGCTCAGCCCGAAACCATTTCGGCGCCCATCAGTTCCGAGCAGCCTGGTCAGGTCGTACAGCGCACCCTGCCCTCGAATGCTCGCCTGACCAGCATCGATGATATCTTGCCGCCTGCCGAGCGGATTGTTTCTTCAGTTTCGGCACACATCGCGACTTACAAAAAGGAGAACAAGAAGATCTCTGATGTTTTCAAAGCGGAGAATCTTCCTCGACTGCAGGCCGCCCAAATCCCTGTTGAGCGCTTTCTCAGAATCTGCAAAACCAGCAAAGCACCTGAATATGGTCAAACAAAAGCTCTGTCTGACGCCTTAAAAGAGCATATTGCGACCCTGCAGCAATAATTGGCTCGGTGCACGAGCTGCTTCTTGCGCAAACGACACATAAAGGATCTCCGGTATGGCCAAGAAGCGCAAAAGAAACCGGGGACAAAAACCCGGCAAGCAGCCAAACGCAAACCCTTTACCAAATGAATCGCCTCAAACCGGGCCGGAGACACCACCTCCGGAGCCCGGTTTTTTTTCGCCTCAAACTGAACAAACTGAACACGATCACACGTATAAATTCCCTGGAGTTGAGAAGGTTGCCGCGCATCTGCTGGCCAGTTTTGGCAATGTTTTAAAAGCGGCTGATGATCTCAGTATCTCCCGAACAACGCTTTACACTTGGATTGGCAAGTACCCGGAACTCGAAGAAGCTCGCAAGGCGGGGAATGAAGCGCGAATCGACAAAGCTGAATCCAAGTTGATGGACCTGATCGAGGGTGTTCAGGTGCGCACCCCCAAGGGTCGCGTCTACGCCAGGCCACCGAGTTACCAGGCAATTCAGTTTTTATTGCGCACCATTGGCCGTAGCCGTGGCTATGTGGTTCACAATCAGCCCATTCAAAGCAACACTTCTGCCCAGATGTGGGATCAGTTGCACGAGCTGCTTGAACAAGCCCGCCAGGAATTCGGCGATGATCCCTAAGAAGCTCTCTCCCCTTTCTCGCGAGCAGTACCGCTTCATCCTGAATTCCAAGGCCCGTCAAAACTGGGCTCACGGACCTGTGCGCTGCGGCAAAAACTTTGCCATCAATATTCGATTTACCGAAGCGCTGCGCACGGCTCCCAAAGGTTTTGAGTATACCGATGTCGCGCTTACCGGATCCAGCAAGAAAGCCATTTACCGGGTTTTTCTAAAAGACCTGTTCGAGTGGATTGGCGTCAGTAATTACACTTACGACAAATCCACCGGCAGCGGCCGTATATTTGATCGAGACTTTTACTCCTTCGCATATGGCGACGCAGACAGTCACGAGGCGATCAGCGGTTCGACGTTCGGCCTGGCTTACATGACCGAGGGCATTTACGCCCACCAAGATTTTCATAAGCAGCTGATGGCCCGACTGTCGGTCGAGGACCTTGACGATCCGCTGCTGTTCGCAATGCTATTTGGTGACACCAACCCAGGTGGGCCCCAGCACTGGCTGTGGAAAAATGTTATCAACAACCCAGAGCTCTTAAAAGCTCTGGACGTTGCTGCCTTTCCATTCACCTTTGATTCGAATCGCTCGATCTCACAGGGATATCGGGACAGCCTGAAGCGGCTATACAGGCCCGGCAGCCTGTGGTTCAAGCGCATGATTCTTGGGCTGTGGGTCATGGCCGAGGGTATTATTTATGCCAGCTTCCAGCACGGGAAAAATACCTGGCCTATTCAGAAAATGCCAACAAAGGGCTTTGATCGCACAATTATCGCCTGCGACTACGGCACTCAAAACCCTTTTGCAGCACTGTTAGTTGGCCTTAAAGACGGCGTTTTCTATGTGCTCGACGAGTACTACCACAATGGCCGTGAGCAGGGTCAGAAGACAAATCTTCAATACGCCGACGAATTATACGAATGGATCGGCGGACGGACGGTCGACTCTCTGTACCTGGACCCCTCTGCTTCAGGCATGCGCATTGAGCTGAAAAACCACAGCAAGTTCAAAGATGCCGCAATCCCAATTAAATTGGCTGAGAACGCTGTTTCGGACGGCATTCAATCCGTTGACTCGGCTATTTATGAGGGCAATTTAGTTGCCTCCGAAATTTGCACGCATTTGCTCGAAGAAATTGGGACATATGCCTGGGATCCCAATGCTCAGAAGCGGGGCGAAGACAAACCACTTAAAAAGGATGACCACGCCTGTGATGCACTGCGCTACGCAATTCATACCGAACTCACGCGCATATCTCTGGGCGATGATGACGAAGCCTGGGATGCAATAGACGATGAATTTTAACCCTCTCACACTGTTTCGGCGTGATAATCAGTTGGAAAGCCTGCGCTCTGAAGTGCAGGCCCTGCAATCCGAGCTGGGAATGGCCCAGCAAATGGATGGCTTTCAGTCTCAGAATCTGGGCTTTGGCACGCCCGAAGATAAAGCGGTTTCCGATTGGAAGTATGCCGCCGAGGGTCGCCTGGATTGGCGAACCCTGGATAGTCTCTTGGCCAGCAATGGACTCGCTCGGCGCATCGTTGATCACCCCGTGAATGAAGCCACTCGCGAATGGCTGAGCTGGACTGTTGATCGCAAGGTAGCAGACAAAATCAGTGCGCTTATCGAAGAGAGAAACCTCATTCAGATCATCAGCAAAGCAGCCCGAACCGCTCGCGGCAGGCGCGGGGGCGTAGTGGTGCTCGATGTGGATGACGGTCAGCCGGTGGATTCCCCGGTTGAAAAAAACCGCATTCGAGACGCGATCCCGCGCTTTGTGGTTGATGCCCGCCGGGCTATTCCAGTGGATTACCGAGATCCCTGGACGCCGGTGACCCATTACGATATCACCACCAGCAACTACACTCGCTATCACACTGATCGCCTTCTTGTTTTCGACGGCCTCGATTCCGGCGACGAAAACCGTCTCAGCAATTACGGCTGGGGCGAAAGTATTATCGACATTCTTTGGGAAGCACTTCGCAATTACTGCACAGACTATGGCATGGGCAGCTCAATCCTCAAAGATCAGAGCGTAATGGTTTTTAAAACCGAAGACTTTGCCGAAAAGGTTAAAAAAGGCGGAGCAAAATGGGCCATTAAGCAGGCCCGCGCCCGCAGAAAGCTGATCAGCGCAGTTCAAGCTCTGCTGATGGGCAAAGAAGAAGAGTTCGAGTACGTAAATCGCAATGTCTCAGGCATTGCTGACATCATCCATTTGGCCAAAGAGTTTCTTTGCGCCATGACAGGGATCCCCCATTCAGAGCTGTTTGGCGAAAGCCCTGGGGCTTCTCTTGGCGAGGGAGGGGCTTACCAAAGCCGCAGTTTTTACAACATGGTGCGGATGCTGCAGCGCGATACGCTGAGCCCTCAGATCCGCAAATATATGACCTATTTGGCCATTGCCCATAAGTTACCCCAGGAGATCTCCTTTCAGTGGCGCTCGCTCTGGCAGCTGACCCCCAAAGAGAAATCTGAGGTATACGAGAAAACCGCCAACGGTGATCAGAAGTACTGGCAGATGGGTGTGCTCGACACGGATCACATCGAAAGCCGTTTTTCAGCAGACGGATTCAGCCAGGATATAGCAATAGAGCCAGGTGAAGAGTTAGATGACATCGATGAAGGCCCGGAGCCCCAAGACGAGGATTCCCCAGCTTCCGGAGACAAAGTACCCCAAAAAACTTGAGGCCCAGCTCTTTGGTTTGATTTGGGATCAATTCAAACCCTGGTACCAAAGCCTCGTTGAAAAGGTTCTCCAAGAAAAAAGCCGACTTGACTCAGAGCGAGCGGACGACGACGGAGTGAGGATAGACGGCCTCTTTGATGCCCTGTTTGACTCCGCCCGATCAGACTGGAGCGCCAAAGCCCAAGCCAAACAGGCTGATTTACATAACCTCGGCCTATCCGCCGACCTTCATGCTCGGATGGGCCTGCAAAGCCAGGTTGATGCCGCTGCAGATTTTGACCCTGAAAAAGCCAAGATCGTGCCAGGCATTACCCCGCCAAAGCTGGCTGAACTCGACGATTTTGTCTCAGAGAATGTGCGCCTGGTGCGTAAAATCGGAGACGACGCAGCCGACCGCCTGCAGCGCTTGGCAATTGATGCCCATAAAAATGGGACCTCCAATGCGCAGCTGGCCAGGGACATTAAAAAAGAGTTTGGGTACCACGAAGATCGGGCCCGGTTGATTGCCGCTGATCAGATGGGTAAAATTAACAGTGATTTGACTCGGCTCAACCATGAGTCCATCGGAATTGTGGGCTATTTCTGGTCCATCTCTGGCGCTCCCAATGTACGGCCAACACACCAGGCCCGAAACGGGGTTTACTTTCCCTATTCAGAACCGCCCCCCGATGGTCACGCTGGCAAGCCAGTTCGCTGCCGGTGCACACAAAGGCCTGACATATTTGGCGAGGGTCCGGCTCAGAAAAAGGCTCAAGCCGAGAGAAAGCCTGCGCCAGAGGCCTCGACAAAACCGAAGCAACCCAAACAGAGCAAGAAAACGCCGCCTGCATTACCTCCTGTCAAGGGCGGCGGTGCCCCACCAGCTGGCGGCGGCAATGGTAATAAACCTCCGAAAAAGCCCAAAAGCTCAGCTCCAAACTCAGACTTTAACCTGGATGCAGAGCGGGAAAAAATAAACCGCATGCGCCAGCTGGTTGATAATGCACAATTCACCGTCTCCAAACCCCTAAAGAACTACAGTCACAAGGATCTTGAAAAGGTTTGCAAAGAATTGCACGGGCTCAATGTTCCCGGCTTCCAGAATCTGGTTTTGACTATCCAGAAAAAGTCACAAAGCCTGATAGATGTCGGCAAGCGGAACAGCCTTAAGGACTTCAGTTCCCAGGCTGGAGATTTGATGGGGCATTTGTTTGAACTCGAATGCGCCTACAAGGTCCACGACATCATGGATTTGATAGCAATAGGGGTGTCGACCGATGGCCAAAGCGGCGAAATAGACCTGATGGCACTCGATGATAAGCAGGTGCTTTTGATTGAAGCCAAGAATGGCGGGGCTCGAACAGGCCATATCTTAAAGCAGACAATACCGAACTACCTACAAATTTACCACCAGGTGGGTAAGTCTTATCTCGCCCCCAAAGACAGGCGAAGGCCAATTAAACTGGTAGTGTTGGCTCAGAATTCCATGAAGCACGCACCAAAAGAAAGAGCAGATCTGCTATTTGAGATTGAGAAAGTCTACGATTCAGGAGCTATTATCATCGATATTGATGATTTAAAAGTTGAAAAATAGTATAATTAAAGCATGAAAACCACTTTTAATTATACTTACGAATCAGATGACTTAAAGCCAATTGCAATTGAGCTTTTCAAGCGGCTTGGCAAAGTTGATTCGATTGAAATCAGGAAAACGGCTTATATAGGCTCTGGCGGAAAAGGGGTTGATAACCCTGATTTGAGTGCCTTTTCTGAATTTGAAGTGATCAATCAGGTGATTTTTATTCTTGATGAGACCACCGGGATTGTTATAGGGTGCGATGAAGAGTACAAGGATATTGAAATTCGCCTCTATGGCCCCCTGTTACAAGAGCACAACGCCAAAACCATGGCCGCATTCGCTGCCTTTCAGCAAATTGTAGGGGCAGCCAAAACAGCCGCTTAGCCCATTAAATCAAAACCCCAGCCCCTGGAAACCCCAGGGGCTTTTTCATTGGAGAAAAAGTGAAAGTTACCCGCAATCTGGTTATGCGCTTGGATGCTGTCCAGCGCAGGCCTGGCACCAATTACCTTGACTGCCTGTGTATTGCGACCCGGATCGGGGTCTTTGTCTACCAAGATCCAACCACTGGCGAAACTAGGCGCGAGCTTCGATTGCCAGAGCACGTCTTTGATCCTGCCTCAATGGCATCAGCTTGCAATCTGCCCTTTACCAATGATCACCCGCCGGTGATGTTGACCAGCGAAAATACAGCGCTTTATATGCGCGGTTATTTCTATGGTGACGTCTCCAAGGTTGAGAGCAAGTACCTGGCCAGCCGCCTGCTGATTATCGACGAGCAAACAATCAAGGATTACGACGCCGGTAAGCGCGATGTTTCCATGGGTTACACCTGCGTGCTGGTGTTTAAAAAGGGCGTCTGGAATGGCCAAGAATACGACGCCATCCAAACCCAGATCCGTTATAACCACTGCAGCTTGGTCCATCGTGGCCGGGCAGGGGTTGATTGCCGGGTCCGCACGGACGGCATGACAGCCCTGACAGTCTCTGTTTTTGATGCAATCGAATTGCCTGAACCAACCCAAAACCAAGGAGTGAAAAGAAAAATGGCACTTATTCGACTCGATAGCGGCATCCAATTGGATGCCGACGATACTTTGGCAGCCGCAGTAAATGCGGACATCGCCAATACCAGAACCAAATTCGATACCCTGCAGACCAATTTTGACACCGTCAAAGGTGAAAAGGTGAGTCTCGACCGCGAAAACAACCAGCTCAAAGCCCGCGTGGCAGAGCTGGAAAAAGTCGATGGCCGGGCCATTGGTAAAGAGTGGAATGCCGTCGAAGCCAAAGCCAAGCCCTTCTTGGGTGAAAAGCTCGACAGCATTGTTTCTGAAGCTAAAAGCCCGGTTGATGTGATGCGTGCCGCCCTGGCTGCCGCACATACCGATGCGGATTACAGCAAAGAATCCGACGACTTTGTGCGGGGTTGCTTTTCGCGCCTGGACGCCAAGACAGCCCCAGCAAGCATCACCCAGCCCTCTGCCGCATTTGCTTCTGGCCAAGGCAATTTGGGCCATCGTTCAGATGCTCAGGCCGCTGGCACTCAAGGCGTGACCACAACTGTAACGCCCACCGCCTTACCGCCAGTCCAACACGCAGATGCTCAAGACCCTGGCTTGGACGCTTACAACGAAATGCAGAAAGGTTAATACGATGATTCAGACCACTTACGGTTCGGCTCCCGACCGTGCAAAACGGGGGCAAATCCAGCGCAAAGAATACCTCAACGGGCGTTTTACCGCAATTGAGGCCATGGAGCCCGATGTGGCTGCCGTCTTTGCAGGATATCCGCTCAACAAAGAGCAGATTCGCAAGCCAATGCAGACAAAGTTCATAGCGACTGCCAGCGGTGATTTGGCCACATCCCACAGCACGGTCGGCACTGTAACTCTGACTCCGCTGGGCGGGGAAGCGGCGGCCACCAATCTGACTGCGACCGTTTTCGACTCTACCCATGCCCTGACAATGGCCGCCATTGCTGCCAAAATCGCCGATATCGATGGGGTTTTGTCGGCTGAAGTCAGCGGGAGGAGCTTAATTGTTATTGCTCAAGGGGATATCGCAATTGCGCTGTCAGGCTTCACAACCACCCTGGGCAGCGGCCAGCCCACCTGGTCTTATGCCGCAGGATCAGCCGATACCTTTGCGGGATTCACCACAAATATCGACAAAGAGCCCGACGATGATGGCTATTGCTACAAAGCAGGCGACACCGTAAAGCTGCTGCAGCGCGGTCGTGTGTCCGCTGTGGTCGAAGAAGCGGTGAACGGCAATAGCTCCCTGCATGCCCGTTTCGCTGCCGGAAACGGCACCAATGAGCATCGTGGTGTTGTGCGTGCATCCGCTGGATCCAGTCCAGTGGTAGCCATGCCTTTGGGCTCACAAGCTGGCTGCTACTTGGCTGCCGGAGCTGATGAGATTGCCGATCTCGAAGTCAATCACCTCGGCGCATGAAGAACAACCAATTTTAAGGAGTCCCTGAAATGTTTTTAGACCGCATTGATCATCTGTTCGGTGCCCTGTCCGCCAATCCTGAGCTTCTCAAGCGTGGCGTGCGGCTGGATGCCAGCAATACGATTTATCTCAAGCGCGAGCTGCAGGCTGTTGAAGCCCGCATTTATCGCAAGAAATATCCAGGCCTGACCTGGCGCAAACTGCTGCCCATTCAGTCCGATCAGGGCCGGGGGCCCAAGACCTTCTCTTACAGCTTTACAGATTTCAAAGGCAATGCCGCCTTTGCTGAGCCTGGCACCGATGGCTTGCCGACCGTCTCTCTGACCAAGGATGAAGTGATCGGGAAATACCGCAGCTTCGGCGATAAGTTCATCTATTCATGGGATGAACTCGACGCAGCCAATTTCAGCGGCTTTGCGTTATCTGCCGAGCTGGGTATGGCCGCTCGCGAGGCTTGGGAACGCCTTGCAAACACCACCACCCACCTTGGCAACTCCGCCCTGAAGTTGGATGGATTGATCTCAAATCTTTCCAATCTGACTGCCTATAGCATCCCAACATCCGGTTCGGGCGGAACCGACGCTCTTAAGAGAAAATGGGCCAACAAAACCGGCGCACTGATCTTTGCGGATTTGATGGGTATGATTACCAATACCGGCAAAACCACCAGCGATGCCTTTAAAGCCAATGCCATCGCTCTGCCCGTTGAGCAGTCCTATCTCATGATGGAGCGCAAGATGTCTGAATACGACCAGCGCACTGTCTTTCAAGCCTTTTCAGAGGCTTATGACCAGATCGCCAAGAAAATGGGTCTGCCAGATCTGCGTCTGACAGTAGATCCGGATCTGGCCGGAGCAGGCCCCGATGGCACCGACCTGATTCTATCGTATCCTTACGACGAAGAAGTCGCCGCTATCAAGCTGCCGATGGACTTCACCATGTTCAGCATGGTTCCCACCGAAGATGGGAACTTCTCTGTTCCTTGCTGGGGTCGTACGGGCGGCGTAGTTTTGCGCCACGGCAAAGCTATCAACTACGGCGCAGGCATCTAAGCTGTGGTCGGCACCGAGACGATCCGCACCTGGTTCGATTTCATCACCAAAGATGAATTTGAATCCGAAACGGACGAAACGATCACGCTGGCCATTGAGGCCAGTCGTGAATACGCCGATCTGGAAACGCTTGGCGCGGGCAAATACCGCGACGCGGTCGCCAATCACGCTGCCCATCTGCTCAAAAAGCAGCCCAGCGGCAGCGGCGGTGGAGCGGGCGGCGGTGCGGTCAAGCGCATCAAAAACCAGCAGCGCGAGGTCGAGTACTTCCAGTCTGGAGCCAACAAAGACCCCGAATACCAGAGCACCAATTATGGTCAAGCCTACGAGGCTATTCTTGATGGTGTGATGGTGGCCTTCGAGGTGATCTGATGGCCAGAGACGACGCTTACATGCTCGACGAAAAGGTCTGGAAGAATCACATCGAAGCCCTGGACAAGCTCGTCAGGGCAGAGGTGGTTGTTGGTGTGCTGGGGAAAAGCGGATCTGACCTGGTTAAAATCGCCTTTTGGAACCACGAAGGCACCCGCGTCAACGGTAAGCAGCACTCCCCTCCCCGACCGTTCTTTGACATCACAGAGCAGCGGGTGGGTGAGCGTAAGCGCCAGGTCGAAGATTTGGCATTGGCCCGTATTCAGCAGGGCGCAGACGTCGAAAACAGCCTAAAGCTGGTTGGCGCCTTCCTGGCTGGCGAGGTTCAGGAGACGATTGCCCAGCTGCGCGATCCGCCAAACAAGCCTTCCACCATTTCTAAAAAGGGGCATGCCAAACCCCTGATCGGTGGCAACAAGAAAAAGGGCATCACCGGCGGCAGGTTGCGTGAATCTATCAGCTATACAGTGAGGTTTATATGATTCCATTACTTGGCCTGCAGGCCTGCGATGTCTATCGCGCCACCAGCTGGGGCGTGGGCTCAGACGGAAACCTGCAAGAAACCCGCGCAAAGGGCTCTGAAAAACTGGTGGTAGACAGTATGTCTCAGGGCCAGTTCTCCCGGTCTCAGGGCCAGGATACCGAGTGGACAGGGGGAGCGATTATGCTCACCAGCTACACCGAAGTGCTCAAGCCTGTCGATGACTTCACCGGCAGGCCTGCCGACTGGGTGAAATACCGGGGCCGGATCTACCGGGTGGTTTCTATCAACCCCACAGACGATCCCGACTTTCCCGAAATTGCTTGCGTGAATTATGTCGCAAGCCTCTTGCGTCCCCAACCCACCAACTTGCCCGCATAAGGAAATCCCATGGCCCTGCAAACCAGCGTCCTGCTGGCTGCGCTACGCGCCTGGGTCAAGGCCTCTACTTCTTTGACCGATGCTGCGGTTGCTCGCAGTCATCAGAATGGGCCTGTGGCCCCGGCTGGTGGCGTGGCTCCGTATATCATCATCGAACCCACAAAGACCATCAGGCGGCGCGGAATTCAGCCCATTATTATTCGCACCAATGGGCACCGGTACCGCGTCACCCCCTGGGAGATCACCGCCCAGATTGATGCCTATCGCGGCGAGCCTGCAGATCTGTTGGCGCTATGTGAGGAGGGATTGCTTGATCCCACCATTTACAAAGCCGCCTTTCTGGATCGCGGGATCAGCGTCAAGACACGATCCGAGATTCTATCTGGCCCAGAAGACAAAGAGGGCCAGTTTGAGCGCCACGCGTTCATGCAAATCAAATTCCGTTATGCCCCAGCAGTTCAGGAGGACTTGCAACTGCTCAATGGTGTGCGGTTGGCGTTCCGCTTTAACGGGGCGCTTTCCCCTGAAATTGAAACCCTCATTACTGACGATTAAGGAGTCGAGATATGACCACACCCGTGGATGAAATTATCGAGCATTCGCTCGAAGAAGTTGATGGTGTCGATGCGCTATTCAGCTTCAATAAAAAAGCGCTCTTGGCATCCTCTGCCGATACGCCCGAGGAAAGCTTTGGAGATGGCTTGGTAAAAGAGTACGCCCCCAACGCCTCCGGTCTATTGGATGTCAAAGCTGATTGGGGCGCATCCAGCGTGACTTACAAAGCTTTTGAGAAAATCACTCAGCAGCCCAAGAAGCCCAGCAAGGTGCAAATTATTAAACGCGCAACACCCGTTGCCGAAGTGCAGACCATTACCTTTGGTGGCGCAATTCAAGCGGATGAGTCCATTGTCGGTGTGGTCAATGGTGTTGCTGTCGAAGTGGATTACACCGTCGATTCGCCAACCACCTTGGCTGCGCTGGATACGGCGCTATCATTGATCGAGGGTGTGAGCGGTGTGACTGTTAGCGGTCTGGTTTTGACCCTGACCGCAAATGCTGAATGGACTATCCCGATCTCTCTGGCCTGTGAAGGTGTTGAGACCCCCCGGACTGTAGTTGTAGCAAAAACCGCAGGCCGCACCGCTGCCGATGATATCAACGATGCCTTGCTCGATCCGGTGCTCAATGACTGGTACGGTCTGACTGCTGCCCAGCATGACAAGGGCATGAATCTGGTTTTGGCAGCCAATCAGGAGGCTCTGGGTCGTGGATTTTTCGTTGCCAAAACATCAGAGTCGGGCATCAAAAGCAGCGGCAATACCACCAACTACGGCACACGTGTGAAGGCCTTGAACTATCGCAGATCTGGCTACTTCCTACATCAGGATATGACCGAGCATATTGCCACCGCCTTCACCACCTACATGATCGCGACAGAAGCCGGGAAATTCCAGGGTCAGCACAAGCAGTTGGTGGGCGTTACCCCCTCCGCAGCCGCGTTCCTGACCTCAAGCGAGGTCGGTGTAGCTCAGGGCAGAAATGCCAATACCTACCGGGTGATTGGCTCAAAAGCGCTGGTTCAGCCTGGGGTGCGCGCAGACGGTAAGCCTATCGAGATGACCAAGGACCTCGATTTTGCGATCGCCAAGTATTTGGAGCGCGTTTACGCCTGGATGACTGCGCCTGACAAGGTCGATTACGACGATAAAGGCCGCGCTGCATTGCAAGCCATTCTTGCAGATACCAACGAATTTATGCAGGCCCAAGGCGTGGCCCGCAAAGACCTGCCCACCACCGCCGAAGTTACCGAGTTTGGGGATATGGACCCCGTCGATGTGACTGCTGGTGTTTTCGATGCAGAGGTGAGCTTCTATTACGCCCGAGGAGCCTCTAAGGTCATCCTCAAAATCAAATCTATTGACGCAGGAGCACAATAATGGCTGGCGAACTTTACGATCACGACATTACGCAGGTCTCGGTCCTGCTTATGAACAATGCAGGTCTCGTCATTGATGTGACCGGTGGCGAGAAAGAGAAAATTAAGTACAAGCGGGCCGAAGAGATCTGGAAAACCAAAATGGATGTTTCCGGTGCGATGGCTCGCGGCTGGAATCCTAACGAATCTGGGGAGGCCAGCATTTTTCTTCTTGAAGAAAACCCGATAAATCTCGAGCTGCAAGGGCTTTATGAAGCCGGGCAAGACGTCAAATTCCGCACAGCTCGTCTCGATACCTTCTCGATCACCGTCACCAATCGGTTGACGGGCATTCCAAAGATGACGGCCCGCAACTGCTTTATCAGTGAGATGCCCGAAGGCACCGAAGAGATTGAGCCCGGCCAGAACGAATGGAAAATCTTGATCCCCAAAATTAAAATAATGAAACTCGGAGGCCTGTTCCGCTTATGAAAAAAGCTGAAGTCGTTACGCTTGAGTCCCATAAAGAAACCCTGCCGGACGGAAAAGAGACGGGTGCTCTTGTTGTTGTCTTGGGGCTCGAAGGAACCCCGCCAGATCAAGGCTCACGCTATGTGATCCGGCCTCACCGCGGCACAGAGGCCCTGAATATGGGGTATATGGTCAATAAGCTGATCGTCCCGCGCCAATTGCGGGTGGCTGAGTTGCATGACATCGCAAAACAAGATCCCCAGATCATGCAGGACATCGAAGCGCTGGCCAAGACCAATCCAGCAGAGGCGGATCTGCGGCGCAAACAATTGGCCGCCGATTCTGACCCGGTTCAGCTCATGAGAGCCATGGGTGATGCCTGGCACGATATTGATCCCGATGTCGAAACCAATTTGACCAATCAGCTCCTGAAGTACACCAGCTGCCCGGTCGGCGCTCTCAGTCAGAAATCTGTTATGGATAATTGGTTCTCTATCGACAAACTGGCCCATATTAAGCCTTTGCGAGATGAGATCATAGCGTTTAACCGTTTTTTAGACATGATGGGCGGCGCGTTTTAGAGCAGCCCAAAAGTTCAAATACCAACTCCGACGAGTTCGAGGCCGTCCACCCAGACACCGCCGAAAACTGGTGGGCCTTCGACCTCTGGCGCTGGTCGAATCACGAATCCATTGAAGAGATCTTGCAATGGCCTTTTTGGCTGATTTGTCAGGCCACTGATGTGATGCGTGCCGACCGCCGGTGGCAGAAAAAGCAAGAGAAAAAACGCAAAGAAGAAGCGAAGAAAAACCGATGAATGTACGTGAGTTTGTAACGAATCTCCGCTATAAGGTGGATGATTCGGGGCGTAAGCGCTATGAATCGGGCTTGCAGGCCGTTCGCCAGACCGTTCAAAGAGTCCGCGATCAGGCCGTGCGTTCATTCAATTCTATGGGACAATCTTTTTCGGGCGTAACTCAGGGTATGGGTCGCCGTTGGGAGTCCACCATGGACAGCTTGCGCCGGGCCTCAAGTGCGGCAGCAAGTAAAATCAATGCGGACATTGCAGGCATGGGCAAAAACCACAATGTGGTAGCAAGCCAAATCAAGCAGCTGGCTGCCGCCTATGCGGGCGTTCATACAGCAAAAGCTGCTGGTGGCTTTATTTTTGGCGCCGCTAGCGAATATGAAACAGCCGTAACCCAACTCACCACACTCGTTGGCAAGGATAAGGCTCCAAAGGTTTTTCAGGGCATTGCTGATTTTGCAAAGAAAACACCTTATGAGCTGAACGAAGTGGTTCAGATGGTTGCTCGCCTTGAGGGGGCTGGCTTCGGCACCCTTAACAAAGACGGTAGACTGAACCAGACCATGATGTATAAATTGGGGGATCTGGCTGCCGCCAGCAAAAAACCTCTCGGAGAACTGACTGACACCATCCTCTCTTCAAATAGAGGCCTTGCAAGCATGATCGATAACTTTGTTGGTCTGGCCGGTAAAGCAGAGGATGGCGCGCTCAGCGTCGAGATGTTTGACCGGGCAACCGGCAAAACGATCAAAAGGGTAATTGAACAGGGTGACAAAAAAGGGTTGATGGATTTTTTCTTAGCCGGAGGCTCCCGCAAAGGAATTGAAGGCGGAATGATAGCTCTAAGTAAAACCCTGGCTGGGCAACAAAGCACTCTCTTGGATACCGCCAAAAATCTCGCAGTTAAATTCTACTTGGGATTCAGCGAGCACACTCATGAGCTGATTAGCCGCTCAACCGAATTCCTGGATGCTTTAGAGCCGAAATTGGAAAAAGCCGGCAAAGTCGTCGGAGAGATCGTTACAAGGTTATTTGTTGATTGGATTCCTCGGGGTATTCAGCTCTGGAAAGAGTGGGGGCCGCTTGCGACTGGTGTTTTAGGTATGATTACAGCACGATGCATCGGCCTCAAGGCAATTGCGGTCGGCGGCTGGCTGGTCAAGGCTATAAGTTTTGTCCGAACCCTAACACTGTCAACCATCGCGCTGAATATCGCCGCTTTCGCCATCCCTATTGCAGTTGGCGCGGCCATTGCCGCCATTGGATATATTGGCTTCGAGGTCTGGAGGTACTTCACTCAGGGCAAGGGCATTATCGCTGATCTGGCCAAACGGTTCCCAGCCTTAAAGCAGGCGCTGGACGAATACGGCGAAAAAATGCGGAAACTGTGGATCAATGTTCAGCCTATTTTGGAGCACATTGGCGAAACCCTAATGGAGATCGGTAAGGTTGTCATGCCATTGCTGGCCGAGGCTGCAGGATGGCTATTTGACAATGTCTTAATTCCTGCTGTCATCCAGGCCCTTAAGTGGGTCTCTCAGTTTCTTGACGACCTGATGAGGGGTTACGAGATTGTGGTGCCAGCTTTGATGCAGGCCTTTGAGGACTGGAAAGCCGGCATGGAAAAAATTTGGGCCTGGCTAGAAGAGAAGGTGCCCTGGCTGCTTGAGGCCCTGGGCAAGGTTGGCGAAGTGGCGGGCAATGCCTTTGGAGGTGTGGCTTCAGCCCTTGGCTTGGGGGGCGATGGATCTGGTGGTGGCGTTTCTTCTGCCATGGCTCAATACAGTGGTGGCCTGGGTGGCAAGCTGGCGCAATTTGCGAAAGCTCAAGCAATGGCTGCAGGCGGATTTACCTCTCTCGGAAAGTGCGCATATTACGTTGAGGCTGCTCTTGAACAGGTTGGAATTCAATATCGAGGTCATGCTTTTCAACTAAAGGAACAGCTCGACCGCGATAAGCGTTTCAGGCGAGTCGAAGTGTCAGATGCGGAAATGAAGTCTCTACCCCCAGGAGCGATCACGGTGCATGACCGTAATCCAGCCAATGCCCACTTGGGCAAAGGGGCACTTTATGGCCACGTTGAGGTTTCGCTTGGCAATGGTCAGGCCGCATCTGATTATGTCGGGAACCAGATGGTAGATCATTATGCAGGAGGCAAACGCTTCGTTTATATCCCAATAGACAATAGGGTTCAGGTCCCCATGAATGGCGGAGCTGGCGGAGGCGGTGGTGGCACAAGCGTGACAATTCAGCAAAACTTTGGCCCCGCAGCAGCAACGCCCGCAGCGGTCAAAAAAGCAACCGAGGATGGCGTAAACAAAGGCTTAAACAAGGCTGCTAAAAACACGCCGAAATTGACGTCTTGAAGCAATGGGGAGACCCGAAAGAGGGGCGTCAATTAGTCATCATGACAAGGCTTATCAGTTACTCCGGCAAATCCGCCAGATCCCATGAATGATAATGTGCAACTTCTTTTCGAAAGGAATTCCGTCATAACCACGGTCCCATTATCGCCATAAAAAGAAGCGCTTTTAAGCTCGTCGCCGGCCACAAATATAAATGCAATGCGAAATTTTTCACCGTAGCCAGCCGCATCAAGAGCTTGGTTCTTTTTTACAAGCATGGCCTTGGTGGCTGCAGCTAAATTAATTTCTTTCCACTTTTTGAAGTATTTCTTTTGATTCTTGGCTAAAATCTGCTCTCCGTCATCACCAGTCCACAGATGAACTCCCACCATGTCGGTTGGGCTTGTTGCCGCGAAAGCGGTTCCGGGCATAAGCAGAGCTGCCAATATCAGCAATCTTTTGAGCATCGTTTACACCTCAATCTTTTGCGAAAATCATAGCACAAATCAAGTGAATCACCACCCCTATCTTCCAACGGTTGGAAGATAGGGACTAAATTTAACCCCAAAGCAGGACCTATGGATCGCGTTATTCTTGAATTCGCCGATGGCAGCGAGTACTCAATTGATGCGACCGAAAGCATTGCGCCCAATTTCAGCCAGCAAGTGACTTCGAACTTTGTCGAGGATGGTGTGGATATTTCGGACCACACCAGGCCCCAACCGGTGACGCTGTCGCTGACCTGCTTTATTGGTGACGCGCCACTCGAAGCGCCCTTTGATATAGATGCCGAAGGGCTGGCTGAGCCGCGATACTATGACCCCAATGCTGACGGCCCACACCGTGAGATTGATCGCCTGCTTGAGAGCGCAGCCCGAACAGGGGAGCCTATCACTGTGGACTGTGGTGACATGGGCCTGTTTGAAAAAATGGTGATCACCAATTACAGCCCGGTTTGGGACAATCAGTATGGCAACAGTTTAAATTTCACCCTGCAGTTGCAAGGGCTTCTGACCGCATCCACTGAAACCACCAAGTTGCCAGACAAAAAGCCAGAGGACAAGGGCAAAGGCGTAGATCCCAAGAAGGCCCAGACCACTGATCAGAATTTGGCCAAAAGCCCAACCACACGTCCATACTCTGAGTCCGTCAAAAGAGGGCCGTGCGCCACGAAGCCCGCGGGCCCCAAATCCACGTCTATGGTCAATCGCATGGTCGCTCATGAGGAAAACTTCGCGGCTCCTGGCTTGCAGTTTATCGACAAATGACCGAAGAACAATTGGCAGCTATCCAGGCACAACTGGATTTCACCGAGCTTATTCTGCCCTTCCAGCTGGGGCGTTCGTTTGAAATTTCAGCCAGGCTCAGCGGGGTGATGTATTGGATCCGTTTTTGGTGGGTTGAGCGAGGGGAATGGGGTCGCTGGCATATCGACTTTCTTGACCCCTCAAAGGATCCGATCGCATTGGGCATCAGCCTGGTGCCTAATCATTTCTTACTTCGCCGAGTCACGGATCTTCGTCGTCCGCCCGGTGAATTGGTTTTGATAGATATTGGCCAAACAGGTCTCGACCCAGGGCGCCTGGATTTGGGCAAAAACTATGAGTTAATCTATGTCACAAGAAAGCAAATATGACCTCTGCTATCGAGAAATACGAGCTTTATAACCGACAGTATGAGCTGGTTATAAAGGATGCCAAAGAGGCCTTAACCATCAGGCATTTGGATTTGCAGGCCAAGATCAAAAAGACTTCGACCAGCAAGCCTAATGAGGCCGAGATCACCATCCTGAACATGAAT
Source organism: Candidatus Blackallbacteria bacterium (assembly GCA_051715345.1). Lineage (GTDB taxonomy): Bacteria > Cyanobacteriota > Sericytochromatia > UBA7694 > UBA7694. Next base: position 94,973 of record JBPXJQ010000047.1, on the reverse strand, counting down.
AAGGCGCACCAGGAGTTTGTGCGCAGGGCTGGCCTGAACGTCACGTTGCTTGCTGGTTTTGGAGACAATATCGGGCAGATATTCAAGGGCAGCAACGAGTACACGCCAACCAAGAAGGAGCCAACAGACTGGCTCTACACACTGAATGCCCGCGACGGCGCGATCAACTACAGCACCATCAATGTCTCGATGCCATTCAAAAAAGGCACGCCAATCCAGACGGTTATCAAGGCATTCATCAAAAAGTTAAAGCTACCCCCAGCCATGCAAGACGGCTTGGATAAGATCAACGAGCTGGCAGAGGGCGCAATCAAGCTAGATCAGCTCAAGCGCAAATACGACAGGCAGCAGCAGGCTAAGAGAATCGGGCGCAAGAGGGGTAAGAAAGATCAAACTTACGAAGAATTTATTGCCGAAGAGACAGCTAAAAACAAAGCTCGCCAGCAAAATGCAGACGTAGTAAAGACAAAAAAATCCAAGGTTTATGTGGGCGCGGGATTTAAAGAGCTTGATCTTATTTGTGCAACATACGGCCTGAAATGCGACATCACAGATCAGACCATACACATCATGCCGCTTGGGGCCCCTGTGACCAGCGAGATTATCTTGCTTAATCGGCGCAGTGGGCTGCTCGGTAGTCCTGAGCCTCAAGAAGATGGGGCAATGAAGATCCGAAGTCTTTTGCGCCATGAATTTAACCCCAATGTCCTGGTATTCGTGGAATCCCGCGACTGGAACGCGCCGTTTTTAATCAAAACGGTTGAGCACAATCTCGACACCATGGGCGGCGGCGAGAGCTGGTATAGCGATTTGGAGTGCAATCCTTATGTCACAAGCTGATGAGCCGCGCGAATACGACGAGGTTGAGGCATTAAACCAGCTTTTTGAGGACCTCAAAACCCAGATCCGCACCGGCTGCCCTGGGGTAATCGAGAGCTATGATCCCGATGAAAAGACCTGTGGCGTCCGGGTGCCATTCCGGTGGCTATACAAACACACGGATGGCACAGTCAATGAAAGCGGGTACCCAATCCTTCTGGACGTGCCTGTGGCCTTTCCGCGCGGGTGCAAATGGGTTTTGACCTGGCCTCTGGAAAAGGGGGATATCGTCTGGGTGACCTGGTCGATGTTTCCTTTGGATGAGTTCAGCGAGTCTGACGGTAAAGAAGATATTTATCCCCAGGTGCCGGGCCGACACTTGCCGGGGGACGTCTGGGTGGAGCCTGCCTCGGGTGGCACCGACAAAGTGAATCCCGGCAAGGCCCACGCCAAAAACTGGGTGCTTGAGCACCTGGATGGAAAAACAAAGCTTGAGCTCCAGCCGGATGGCCAGATCAATATGACCTGCAGCCGGCTGAATGTCGGCTCGGATTCGGCAAACAACCCACTCGCCATGGGCAACGAACTGCAAGAGGCATTGAACAAGCTTTATGCGTTCGGTGCTTTAGTTCAAACCGTATCAGAGGCCAATGGGGGCCTTCTTTTGCCTGGTTTGCTGGTGCCTGCATCACTTGGCGGGCCAGTGGCGCCAAATATCAAGAGTGAAAAGGCCTTTACCAGTGATTAGCAAAGCCCTTGATCCCAATGGTTATTACTATTTGGCCAATGATCAAAACTTGGCCACATTGTCTGACCATGCTGAAGTTATGCAAGCTGTGCGCGTTCTGGTGCGCAGCTTCCTCGAAGAGTGGTGGCTGGATCCGGATTATGGCATCGACTACCTCGGCAAAATCCTGAAACGGGACTTTAACCCAGCTATCGCCGCATCAGAGTTTCGCCGCAAGGTATCGGCCCTCGATGGCGTGCAGCGCGTTTATGGCGTGACTGTGAAGCAGTCTGCGGATCACAGCACCATAACCATCACCCTTTCTGTCCTGAGCGTGTACAGCGCTGAAATTGAGAAAATTACGGAGACCTTGGTACTATGAGCTACGGCCTGACCCCGGAAGGGTTTAGCTATATGACCACGCCTGTGGTCTACGATCAAATTGCAGCAGGCATGCGAGGCCAACCCGGGCTGAGCAATTTGCGAACCGACCCCACAAGCCCTTTTGCCAATGAATCAGCTCCCTTTGTTGAGCAGGTTGGCAATGTCTGGGTGACTTTACATACCCTTTATCAAAGTCTGAACCCAGATACAGCAGAGGATGCCAGCCTAGATGCGCGAGCGGCCAGCATCGGCAAGAGTCGCTATCCGGCCAAGAAGTCCAAAGTCCCTCTGACACTCTATAACCGCACAAGCACCAATACTGTTGATGTTCTGTCCGGCAAGTTGCTTCGGCAGTCGGCAACTGGCGTGCTCTGGGAGACACTTGCCGACGCTGAGATTCCTGCGCTGTCAAACCTTTTTGAGGACTTGGCAATTGACAGCATCGAAAACCAAGCCCCTGGTATAGACCGCATAACCTTCAATGATACCCCCGATCTGACGATCGTTGCTCTTGGCGACACCTTGACCATAGAGGGGGCAGCAAACGCCAGCAATAACGGCACATTCCCTATTGTCGCAAAGAACGTTGCTGGGTATTGGGTTGAGGTCACAAACGAAGATCATGACGACGGAACGGACGACGAAGATCCCGCCGTGGATGTCACAGGCACCATCGCCGACACCGAGACTTCTGTGCTCGTGGATGGCCAAAGCGTTGAATACGGTCCATTCCAGGCATCAATAGGCACCATTAATACTGTTCTTGAACCGCAGACAGGTCTCGACGCAGTTTCAAACCTGACAGCTGCTGAAGTCGGGCAGAACCGCGAGCTGGATACCCCGTTTCGGACACGCATTTTACAGAACCCCGTCATCTCTCAGGGGGGCATTTATCCCGCTGTGATGAACCGACTTCTGGAAGTAGATGGGGTGAGTTATGCCACGGTCGAAGAAAACGACACAGCTTCGACTGTTGATGGCATGGAGCCCCACTCCATTCGCGCAACGATTGTGGGAGGAGCGGATCAGGATATTTGGAATGCTCTTGGTCAATTCAAGGGCATGGGCATTGGTACCAACGGCACTGAATCAGGGTATTGGACCGATCCCCGCGGCCTGCTCAAGCTGGTCCGCTTTAACCGAGTGACAAAACTCAATCCCTATATTTTAGTGGAGCTGGTGATCGGGACAGGATATCCCAGCGGTACCGCTACAGACACAATCAAGGCTGCGCTTGAGGGCGTGAAATATACCCATGGTGATGACCTGATCGTGCATGTTCTCGACGCCACTGTCAGCAATCTGAGGCTGACCGGTGTGTTAGGTATTGTCGTGAAAGTCTCCATGTCTCCGAGCCCCACTTTAAGCGCCAATCTGCCCGCCGACCCGGACGAGGTCTTTGTGATTGACCCCAACAGGATCACGGTTACAACTAGCTCATGATCACCGAAATAACCAATATGGTTGAAGTGGCCAATGGCCGAATGCTTCAGCAATACCAAAACAGCCCGGGGCCCGTGGCTTACCAGTCACTGCTGATTGCCCCTTTGCAAGAAGCAGAGCGCCAAGCCTTCTTGCTGATGTGGGCTTACAGCGTTGCCAATGCCACAGGTCAGCTGCTGAGCTGGATCGGCAAATTGCACGGCCAGCCTCGCCCATTGAGTGGCTCGGCGGCCACTGATGACAATGCTTACCGCGTGCTGATTTACGCTCGCATTGCGGCAAATACCAGCCACGGAACCATTCCAGACCTTTACAACCTACTGGGGCTCTTGCAGCTTCAGGATGATCGCATTTATGAGGATGCGCCAGCTCACGTGACCATCAACTTTGTAAACAACGCGCCCGTACTGACTTGCAACTGTGTCAGCTCGATTATTAAAGCGGCAAAGTTGGCGGTCACGGCCAGCATTACAGAACACACCGAAACCCCTTTTGGATATGAGGGCGACACGAACGCCTGGGGGTATGACATTGGAGAACTTGGGGAAAACATATGAGCAGACCTACTAAGATTCCTTATTGGGCCACTGAAGAGGGCGGTAATGTGGTCACCGGCTTGGTGCCGGTGTCGGCAACCTTTGTTGAGATCCGCGTGATTGGTGGCGTGAACTATGGCCTGATTGATTACGTGTTTTCTGGCAGCCCCGATCTGTCTGATGTTTTGATCGGGCACCGCCTGACAGCAAATGGCTTCTCAAACAATGCCAACAATGGCAGTGGACTGTGGATTGAGGGAGTTTATCCTGCAGATGACAAAATCCGGATCCGCACCACATCAAGAACCGACGCGACTTTAAACGAATCCGGCGTCACCGGCACCGGCAGCGTGACAACTATTGGCGCGAACAAAACACCTATGGCTCCACAAAAGCAGGCCCAAGGGGCAATCCCTGGGGAAAAGCCGGGTGCAGGTAATGAGAATTATTGGCGAAATAATGTGGGTGAGTGGGTAGAATGGCTCGATGCCGCTGTTCCTGAAGGATTCGACCTTATTCAGCCCAAGCTCACTGCCGGCACAAACATCACGATTGTTGATAACGAGGATGGGACCGAGCGGATCTCGGCCTCTTTGAGCATCGCAACGATTGATGCGGTTGGCGACACCTACACTCAGGCCTCGCACGGCTTCAATCCGCTTGAGGTTGTTCGACCAAATGGAACGAATTGGGTAAAGGGTCAGGGAAATAGTATCCCCAATTGCACAGACTGCTATCTCGTTACCGCAGCGCCAACAGCAAATACATTTGTGGGCATCAGGTCTGGGCGGGTAACTATTACGGGCCACGGGCTCACGCCGGGGGCACTCTACTATTTGAGCGCTGCGACCGCGGGCCTGCTCACGACCACAAAGCCGGTCGGCGACACTGCCGCCCCCCTCGGTTTTTTCTTGCCGGTGTTGTTTGTTGAGAGCGCGAACGTGGTGCATGTTTTGGGTAATTCATACCCCACGTTTAACCCAATTCTGGCCCGGTACGTGAATACTGGATTTAATGCTGATTCCATCACTTTTTCCGGCCTGGACTTGGTCGCTTATGGTGGAACCCTTGATTTCGAGATAGGCGTAGGGTCGGCCACAAATAGCGGTTCTGGCGGCGAATTTCAATGCCGCATAAACGGCTCGTCCTCATCCGCATATGATTACGCTGCAAATTGGGATACAGGCTCAGCGTGGACCCGGCAACAAGCGGCAAGTCAATCAAATTGGGTTATAGCCAGGCCGTCCAGCTTTTCGGGATTTGACGAACCCGTTTTCGTTAAAGGCACGCTCGGGCTTTCTGATGTAGATGGTTCTGCCTCATACCCCATGATCAATGCTGATTTTAACCACAAAACTGGGATGGGCTTTTCTCGCGGGCAGTATACATCAACAGTTGCAAATATTACTTCCGTGACATTCGGTATCGCTGGGGTTATAACCTGGCGTGCATCTGCCTCGCATTATGCCAACTTGATTTGGAAAGGTAAAGTCTCGTGATAACCGCTCAAATCGTACCCGAAGACACCCTTTGGGGTGATGAACAGCTGCCGGATGGGCACCCCAAAGACCTGGTGCTGATTGATCCTGATTGGCACGCTCAAATGCTTTGCCCCTGCGGCTGCGGCGATACGCTGCACATCATGCTAAACGAAGTCGGGAGCCCAAGGTGGGATTACGCACTGGGTCCAAATAACGAACTGACCCTGACACCCTCAATAAATCGAATCGAGGGCTGCAGGTCGCATTTCTTTGTGAAAAATGGAAAGGTGGAATGGTGCAGATGATTGACACAAGCAGAGATGATTGGTTTGTAACCCTGGTTCGTAAAGCGTTTTTAGAGCCCAAAGAGCGCACAAGTCGCCAAATTTTCAGCGGCCCATACCAGCGCGGGGTTTTGCCCAAACTTGGAAGCGCGGGCAGCGACGGCGGCATTTCTCACGCGACAATTGAGATAATCAACCGCCAGCTTGGCAAGCTGAAATATGTCTCGGACCCAAACATGGGCTCTTTTGATTTTTACAACCCTGGCCACTATACCCAGCTTTTGGCCGAGAGCGGCAACCCTGACAACTTCCCCTGCGATTGCGATGATTTCGCTGTTTACGGGGTAGACCTGGCGCGAACATGCGGAATCAACCAGGCCTTTGCCAAGGTGTTGAATATTCTGATTCATCCCGGCCAGCAGTTGACCCACATGCGTTGGAACCACGTGCTTTGTGGCATTGAGTTCTGGGATGGAAACCGGACAAAATGGACGGCTATTCTCGACACAAACAGCGCGGCGAATAGGCCGCCGCTTTATGTGCAGGGCACCTTTGCACAGGCTGAACAGCACATACTGAACCACTTCAATGCCATCTATCGCAATGAGGGTGTCAATTATTACCGTGTAATCGAAGTAAAACACCCCTTCGACTGATTACGCTTTCGCTTTTAAAACTTATCTCAACTCAGAAAAGAGGACTTTTTCTATGTTTAATCTTGCATTTGTTGGTATTTTGCTCGCAACCTTGCCCGAGCTGCTTTCGGCTGTGGCCGAAACCGTTCAGGCGGTTGAGGCTTCTGGAAGTGACAAGCCCGGGCCCGAAAAGAAAAAAGAGGCGACCGAGGCTGTTGTGGCCTGGTACAAAACCGCTGACAAAATCGGGAATTTCCCCGAAAGTGTGGACAGTGTTTTTGAAGAGCAATTGGCCCCAGCTCTGGTTGAATTCGTTTTCAACGGCCTCAAATTCACCCCGCCAGGCGCAGGCCTCGACATTGGGGTTGCTGCGGAGGCCGAATAATGGGCCGCATTCGAGCGCAAGCTATTAAGTTCATCGTGATCCATCACAGCGCCGCAAATGACGCATACAGCGGTGCTGCCGCTCTCAGGGCGGAGCGGCAGCACCGGGGCGAGGGTTACAACTTCATCGTTGACGATGATCAGGGCCCAGGGAATGACGGCAAATATACAGCTGTTCAGGACGCCCCTGATAACGAGATCAGCAATGGGGTTTATGGGGTCAATTCCCAGGCCTGGAACATCTGTATTGACGGCAATTTTGAGCATCAGCAGCCCACGGCGGACGAGCTTCACGCGTTGGTCCAGGTGATCGCGACTAAGGCCAGGGCCTGGGGTTGGCGCAAGCGCGATATTTCTCGCATTGTCACCCATCAATACGCTGGGCAGTACCTTTCTGCAGAGCGTTACGGTACCGCCTGCCCTGGCCGCAATGTAATTTCTCGCATGGCCGAAATTCGCCAGCGGGTCGCCGCATATTTGCCGGGGTAAATATGGCCACACCAAACGAAAAAACCGGCGTGATTACCTGGTCGCGCCTTGTGAAATTTTCCACTGAAGCGGCAATCATCATGACCTTCGTTTCTGCTTTCGGAGTCCCTCTTTGGTATCTCAACGTCTCTCTGCCAATGTCTCAGCAGCAAAGGCAGATTGAAAAGATAGAAGTAAGATTAGACGAGACCCAAAAGCAGAACACTGAAATCTCGAAAAATGTCGCGGTAATGACTGAACAGCTCAAATTCATTGGGCAAAACGTGACCGAGATCAAGGAGTACACCAAGCCAGGAGGGCCTTTACGATGACTACCCCAATAAGCCTAACTCCCGATGACGACTATATCCCCGCTGACGCTCGCACGGTGCCGCAAATCGATGAGGAGTTTTCGATTGATTTCGAGGAGCCCGGCACCGGGTCTGAGTTACTGCCAAACGACGTAAAGACGGCAACATTTGAAGCGGTCGGCGGCGATTTTCTTTTTAATATTTCGTACACCGATGGCAATAACGAAGAGCCTGGGGATCTTACTGCTAACGGAGCCGGCGGGCGCGTTCACCAGCTGAAGTCTGGCGCGACATACAAGGCAGTTCAAAACACAGAGTTCAATAAATATTATGGCGAATGCACAGCCCTTGACGATGGGGTAACACTTGCACAGCTCAAGTGTTACCCCGGTGCAGGTAAGCCGAATAATCTGGAGTAAAGATGAAAAAACCATTTAATCTGTCTATGATTCTGATTCTGGCCCTCGTTCTGTTGACTGGCGCGGCCACCATGCCGGGCCCAGTAGGGGGCTCTGGCGGGGCTAAAATAACGGGGGCCGCCTCTACGATTGCGACGGCAAACCTCACGGCCAGCCGAGCTCTGGTTTCAAATGCGTCTGGGAAAGTTGAGGCCAGCTCAGTCACGACAACTGAACTCGGGCTCCTTGGCTCTGTGGCTGCCAATTCGATCATTGCTAGGCCGAGCGCAAGCCCAGGTGCACCGAGCGCAGTCACGCTATCAGCGTCTCAGCTTGTGGGCCGTGGCTCGACGGGTGATGTCGCAGCTATTAGCCTGGGGGCAGGCCTCGCAATGTCTGGCACAACTCTGAGCGCCACAAACGGCATCACCACATACGACGGCTCCACCGTTGCGAATGCGGCGGTCGCGTCAATTACAGGTCTCAGCGGGCGAAAAACATACCAGTTCACAGCTCGTTGCATCACAAATGCGGCGACGAACAGGATATTTTTTACCGTGAACTCGGACACAACAGAGACGTTCACTGATGGCCGACAGCTATTAAACGCGACGTCCTACACCACCACCACAGACACACTTTTGCTTGCGACAACCCTTGGAAACGGCGTGGCGTTTGAGATAATCGGCACTGTTTCGAGCGTCTACGACGGCACGAATACACACGTTTTCCTGAAAACAGATGCCAGCTTCACAAGCGGAGATGCGATGCGCTTTTTTGGCAGAAAGCAAATCTCTGGAGACACTGCGTTGACCTCGTTTGCGGTCAGGTCGAATCAGGCAAATGGGCTGAAATCAGGGTGTTATTTCAAGGCCCAAGAAATTCAGTAGCTAGACTCACGGTTAATCCTCTCCCCGGCCATTACTGACCGGGGTTTTTTCGCGTTTTTTGGGGCCGAGAATAGTTTTGTCAGGTGGGTGTGGTAAAATCTCAAAATATGGGCTCATTATTTCCGTTTGTATATTGGTGTGAAAGAGGCTTATCAGGTAATGACGACAGCCTCTGCCATCTGCCTTATCTCTATTCGGACCTACAAAACTCAGGCAACAAACACCAATTGCAGGTTTGGGGTGGCGGGCACAGCTTGGGCATCGCTCTCACTGCAGATAAAATCGATGAGGTCGCCACTGAACGCAATCTCAGCGCTTTTGCCCAGGGTGTAATGAATTGGGCCTGGTTGGTGGGGAAATAATTTGTGAAGGAGCAAAGTGGGTGAATACCCAGACTGCTTGTCCCGATTGTAAGAAACAACTCGCAATTCCTGCTGGTTTTACACTTTGGTGTCCTGACTGTGAATGGAATCTGCAACCTGAAAAAGATGCTGGCACAGCCTATCAGACGGTCTTCGACCTCTATTATTTAAAATTCAGTGAAAAATTGGGACTACAGCTCTTTGAGCATTTAAAATCAGAAAACCTGATAGAGAAAAATGATTTGGGCAAGGTAACGGGACTGGCGTTGGCTTTTTCGTTGGCCGTGCTGGCGGTTTATCTGGCCATGGCGGGAGGGGCGATGTTAATCCTCTGGCTGTTTTGGGGCCGTTTCTTTTGGACTGTCTTGGCCTGCATGATGCTCGGCTTTGTATTTTTGGCGACCCCCAAAGGCAAAAAAGCCCCCCATGAGCCGCATGAACTGTCATCCCGCCAAGAGCTACCCCAGTTATACACCCTGCTTGATCAGCTATGTGATCTATTGGCGCTTCAACCCATTGATGGCATTGTCCTCAAACATGCTTACAATGCCGCTGTGACAGTATACAAAGGCAAACGCTACCTCCATTTGGGGCTGTCGATGTGGCAAATGCTCACTCCCGAAGAAAGGCTCAGTCTCTTGGGCCATGAATTGGGCCATTTACGCCACGAAGACCCAATCAAGGCAAAACTGCCTGCCTGGGCCATCTCTGTACTCTTTCAAACGGGGAATGCCATATGCCCTGGCAATCTGGGTCCCCGATACGAAGGGGACCTGTTTATCGAAGATCGCGCCGCATTAGATCTGGCTGAATTGATGCTCATTCCGATCAATTGGCTTTTGGCTTTGATTGCTCACGGTTTTTGGGGATTGGGCGATGTTCTCTTGGGTTTTCTCTGGGCAGACAGCCAGCGAGCCGAATACCGAGCAGACCTCAACAGTTTGGCCTTGGCCCCCCTAGAAGCCTGTTTGAGTGACTTGGAAAAAACAGGCCTTGAAGATTTTTTAAACGATCAGGCCCGGCAGATGATTATCAAACGAGAGACCGGTGAAGCCACCCAGCTCTATAAACAGGCCTTGTCCCGCTGGGAAAACCTGCCGAGTTGCGAGAGGGAGAGACGCCGCCGTTTACTCAAAAAAGAGAGCCACAGGGTCGATGCCACCCATCCCTGTACATCTTTTCGGCTTGAGATGCTCAGCCATCAAGCATTCCGTGTTCAGCCCCTCACCCTACCGCCGATTGACTGGCAGGCCATTGAGACAGAATTGGCTCCCCAGGTGGAAATTCAAGCAGGCAAATGGATAGATCAGGTTCGGGCAGAAATGTATGCTTAAACTGCCCAGCTTGAAACAGTGGTTCTTACTCAGTCTGTCTTTTGGATCGCTTCTGCTTTTGCCAAGCTGCGCCTCCCTGATGGTCTGGGCCAGCAAGGAACCCGTCTCGTGGGAGTATCTCAAGACCAAATCCGCTGGGCTCAAAATGCAAGCAGTTCAAATTTTGCCCAGCGAAATACACATCCCTTTGGCGGTCATTCCGACCTTTGACTCCGCCATCTGCTTTTCAGATCCCGTGGGGCAGTTCTCGGGTCAACGCATTTTGATCCGGCTGAAAAAGGGGCTCTGCCCTACAGCTCCATTGCCAGCTTTGGTGGTGATTATGCCCAAACCCGCCCCAGGCCAATATGTAGTGGTTTACGACGACGCTCGCGCCAATCAACCCGTGATCGGCACAATTGAAGTCCCTTAAATTCAGAGCTTGACGGGATAATTCAGCTTCATGGCACTGCGAACCGCTTCCATGACCTCTCCAGCACGGGCCCGGCCCCGACGGGTACCATCAGAGATCACGTCCCAGAGGTAGGCATCGTCTTTTTCAAATTCCGCGCGGCGGGTACGAATGGGCTCTAACAAGCTGTTTAGACAGTCGATCAATTCGCGTTTGACCACCACATCGCCCATCAGCGGCTTGCCTTTTTCGTCGGCCCCGCCCTGGCGGTAGCGCTCTTTGAGTTCAGCAATCAAGGCTGTGTTGGGGTGAAAGGCGTCAAGATAGGTAAAGACCGGATTGCCCTCGACATTGCCGGGCTCTGTGCCGCGTATCCGTTGCGGATCTGTGTACATCGACATGACTTTTTTCTTGAGGGTGTCGGCATCATCGCTGAGATAAATCGCGTTGTTGAGGCTCTTGCTCATCTTGGCTTGGCCATCAATGCCGGGCAGGCGGGAAACTTCAGCGTACATGCCTTCGGGCAAAACCAAGGTCTCACCATAATATTGGTTAAACCGGCCCACAATTTCGCGGGTGAGTTCGATCATCGGTTTTTGGTCGTCGCCCACGGGCACCAAATGCGCCCCAAAAGCGGTGATATCCGCGCATTGTGAGACGGGATAACAGACAAAACCCATCGGCACTTCATGGCCAAATTTTTGTTTGATCTCGGTTTTGACGGTCGGGTTGCGCTCGACACGGGCCAAGGTCACCAAATTGAGGTAATAAATCGTGAGTTCGGCAATTTCGGGCACCAGTGACTGCACCACAAAGGCGCAGCGCTTGGGATCAAGGCCCACGGCCAAATAGTCGAGTACCACTTCGCGAATATGGGCCTGCAATGTTTCGGGCCGTTCGTAATTGTCGGTCAGGGCCTGTACATCTGCAAGCAGGATATACGTTTCGTAATCGTTTTGGAGTTTGACCCGGTTGACCAAACTGCCTGCATAATGGCCAAGGTGTAAGCGACCCGTCGGGCGATCACCGGTTAAAATGCGTTTTTGGGGAGTGTTTAATGCTGTGTTCATAGAGGTTGTGCGCGTGGCCGCCCTTTCGTGTTTCTGCTAAAATGTCCACCCTCAAAGAATACACCAAATTCGGGTTGTCTGTGGCTGAAAGACACCCCCTTGATTGAGTTCACCTCCGAGGCCTAGGACCGAGAATGCCCCACTTCGCTGCGGGTCTGTTTGGCTTGAAAGTGCCAGACGACCTCGGAAGTTAGATTTCCTTGGCTGCCTGTAACTGGGTTACGGGCAAGAGGCGAGAGTTCATAAGCCGAACCAAAAATCTGGTCAATTTCAGCGGATTCAACTGAAAAAGGGGGCCCCTTTCTCAGGATTTGGTCGTATTCATAGCTAATTAGCAATTGGGGAGCCACTCGGGTAATCTCTGTGGTATGTGCGGCATATTTGGGGCGTGTCTCTGGCGGCAAAGCCACCAAAGCGGCCCGATCATAGACCGCGTCAACAGGGCCCAAAAGCGCTTCTGAGAGTGCAAAGACATCGCCGACAAAGATCTCGAGATCTTGGGCAGAGTAATGCAACAGGTGGTCGTGCCTGACTATGTCGGGCTGAACAGCCAGATTGTCAAAAAGAGCCTGGACCGCCAATTCACTCAGCTCCGCCCCCACCACGCGATACCCCTGGGCCAAAAGCCAGGAAATGTCCAGGGTCTTGCCACAGAGCGGCAGAAAGACCCGCGCTCCTGCAGGCACCTTTAAGCCGCCAAAATGCGCCTGCAGCGAGGGATTGACTTCACTCTGGTGAAAGCCAATCTCTCCGCGCTCCCATTTTTGATGCCAAAACTTTGCATCCATGGGAAAAACCTATTGGAAGATCTCAGCAAAGAAATCTTTCATGGCCTCCCACGAACGGCGAGCAGAGTCGGCGTTGTAAGCCGCATTGTCGGTTGGGCCGGTGCGGGCACCGGAATCTGGATTGGTAAAAGCATGGACGGTATTGCTGTAATTGATCAATTGCCAATCAACGCCGCCACTGTCCATTTCGGTCTTGAATTTAGCGATATCTGTCGCAGGCACAGCAGTATCGTCGGCCCCATTGAGCACCAGTACCTTGCCTTTGATATTCTTGCCTTCGCTCTCAGTCGGACGCAAACCGCCATGGAATACCACAAAACCATCGGCATCCGCGCCACTGCGTGCCAATTCGAGGGCCATGCTGCCGCCAAAACAATAGCCAATCGCAGCGGTTTTGCCGGCATCGACATTGGCCTGACTCCGCAACACTTCAAAACCTGCGTTGGCACGGGCTTTGGCAAGATTGCGGTCATTGTAATATTTACTTGCCTCTTGGCCAGACGCGGTGGGGGGTTGGGGGCGGATCCCTTTGCCGTAGATATCTGCTGCAAAGGCAACATAACCCATTTCAGCCAATTGCCGAGCCTGGCCACGGACGAAGTCGTTGAGGCCGGTCCACTCATGAATCACAAGCACACCCGGACGTTTGCCCTGAAGATTGGCATCGTAAGCCAAATAGCCTTCGAGCACCTGATCGCCCTGTTTGTATTCAATGGTCTGGGTTTGAATATTTTTAGATGCGGGAGCGGGGCTGGCTGTAGAAGATGGCGCTGCCGAGGGATTGGAAGCGCTGGGAGTTGCGGGTTGAGAACTACAGGCGGCCAACACAAGAGCAGACAACAAAGCAGACAACAAAACAGATACATTTTTCACGGATGGCATCAGGGGATTCCTTTCTGAATCTAACAAGCTGAAGGAATTATAGACCCTGATCAAACCTGTGCAAATGTCTTAATCTTTCTATTCAGACAAACAGACCTCAATTGGCGGGTTGGGGCCATTGGAAGCGTGTGATTTTGCGAATGCCCCAACTGGTATCTGCAATATACAAATTCTGGTTGGTGTCAAAATCCACGGCTCGGGGTGAATCAAATGTAGCCACAGTGCGGGGTATTCCGTCTTTTATCCCTGCTGTGCCCGTCCCTGCAATGATCGAAATGGCACCGGTCGGGCTGATCTTAAAGATTTGGCGGGAGTTTTCGCCGGGCACAAAGATATTGCCCCATTTATCGACACGGATCTCATGCACCAAGAAATTGGCTGCAGCCCCAGTAGAGGCCTGGGTGATCGTCGCAAAAGTGGTGACATTGCCTGCCGCATCAATCTTGCGGATGGCATTGTTTTCGACATCGCCGACAAAAATATTGCCTTGGCCATCGAGGCCGAGGCCTTCGAGATGTTTAAAGCGGGCATTGGTGCCCTGGGCATTGACAATTCCCCCGACCACATCCCCTGCCACACGGGTAACCGTACCTGTACTGACATCCACCTTTGAGACAAAGGCACAGCGCGATCCGGTTGGGCTGTTGGGCTGTTCATTGGAGGAAACATAGAGGAAACCATCTTTAAAGTCGACCCCTTCGGGCCCGAGAATCATGGCTATCGTGGTCACATTGCCCGTGGCGGCATCAATTTTGCGAATGGCGTGGTTGCCTGTATCTGCGACATAAATATTGCCTTGTTCATCCGCGGCCAAATCTTCGGGCGTGTTCCAGCGGGCTGTGCTGCGGTGAACAGATCCGACGGGATTGGTGGGCGGGGTATTGCAGGGAGTTCCTGCCACTGCAGCGGGAGCACTGACAGTGCCTGACATCCCGACCACAGAATCGCCACTGCGCCAAAGGAGGGTCCCATCGTTGGTAAAGGCATCGATGGTATTGTTGAGATTGGACACATAGATATTGTTGTTGGTGTCCAGGGTAATGCCGTGGGGTGATGCCACCGCTTTGTTGGTAATCGAGAAATTGGTCAGATAATCGGTATAGCTGATCACGGGATTGGCATTTGCGCCATACATGAAGAAGCCTGTGTATTCTTTCTCGACGTTGGGAATTGGATCGGTAAGCAGTTTCACTGAAACGTTAACGACTTCCCACTGAGCGCTGAGATAGCGATTGGAGGTGCCAATAAAATTTTTCACTTCGCTGAAGGTGTCAATCAAGATCGTTGAAGTGGCACTTCCCGCAGGGTTGGTCACCGTTACGGGACCTGTCGTAAAGCCGGGTGGAATCACGGCCCGGATCTCCGTATCACTGATCACTTCAAAGGCCGTGGCATTAAAGCCCGCAAAACTGACCTGGGTTGCAGTGGTGTAATTGCTGCCGGTCAGGGTGATCACAGGCTTGCCACTGCTGGTATCCACCGTACCGAGCTGGGTGATGGTCGGAGGTTGGATGATCGGGTAATTTTGGAATGTGGCATTGCCACTGGGCGTCACCACAATCACATCGCCGGTTTTGGCACCGGCAGGCACAGTGACAGTGACCGTCGTGCCATCAGCTGAGACCTGCGTAACAGTGGCGGGGATCTGTCCGCCGCTGCCATTGCTGAAATTGACGGTCGTGGCCCCTTGCAGATTGGCCCCACTCAGAACCAATTGATTGCCAGGTACAGCCCCATTTTGGGGACCTATTGCAGTTACGACGGGGGTATTGATGGTATAAGTGGGACTGGGAAGGCCATTGCCACCATTGGGGGTGACGGTAATCACCCCTGTTTGGGCGTCTGCGGGGACTTTGACCCGAATCGTGGTGGCTGTTTTTTCGAGAATGTCTTCAGGCGCAAGCGGGTTGGCACTGCCTGTAAACTGCACTGTTAGGTCGGTCTCATTCGGTTTAAAGCCACTGACGGTTAAAATCACTTCATCCCCAGGCTTGCCGCCGGGTTTGTTGAGCGCTGTAACCGCCTGGTTGACAGAATAACTGCCTTGATTGCTGGTTTGGTTATTGTTGACCACGGTAATGGGCAAATTGCTGCCCGTTAAACCTGGGGGCACCGTGACAATCAAAGTGGTAGCGGTGGCTGCAGTGACCACAGCTGCCACTCCGCCAATCAAGACCCGGTTGCCATTGGGATTGTTGGGATCGTAGGAGGCGGCAGTGGGATCAAAACCATCTCCCGTCAGGGTCAGACTGCTGCCAGAAGAACCATTGTTTGCACTCTGGGTTTTGATAACGGGTGGCAAGACCACGGGATTGCCAGTGGTGCCGCTGCCCAGGGTCACATTGCCATTGGCATCCACAGTCACGGTTGTGCGCTGTGTAACCCCCCCATTGAGGCCATCAATTTTGACGATTGCGTCCCAAGTGCCAGGAATGACTGCCGGAATATTGCCCGTGTCTTTTTTGTCATTGGGTTGGGAGACAATGGCATTGGGGTTGGTACTGGAAGCAGGATCGGTGATTTGGAGCGAGATATTGCTATTGGTAAAGGGCTGGTTTTGAGCGGTGCGCACAACAATGTTGATCGGTTGGGCATTTTGTTGCCAACCATTGGGAATCGGGTTGCCTGGGGTATAAGCGGGAATTTGGCCGTCGTTATCGGCAATGGCTGCGGCAATCGCTGCGGCATCCAGTTTGGCTGGATGAAAGACATAATTGGCCCCGTTGGGAATATTGGTGCCAAATGCCAGGTTATTGATCAGGGCTTGCAGGGCAGTGGTGTTTAAATTATTGAGTAAATCCGGGTGAGAGGCTTGCAAAGCCTCGATCACGTTGGCCACGGCCGTACTTTGCCAATTAAACGTCAAGGTGATATCGTCGCTCTGGTCCTGGGACAGGGAGTTGTAAACCGCTTTGAGAATCCCGCCATTGATCGCCTGTTTACCAGTGTCATAAGCCTGAACCGAAACAATCCGATTTTTGCCTTTGGGAACGGCCCGAATGACCATATTGGTGGTATTGTTGCCAATATTGGTGACCGGCTTATACCCCTCTTCATTGTCAATTTGGTTAGACAGATCCCCACTTTTGACCCAGGCCTTGAGAAAGGCAAAACGGCTCAATTCGAGATTTTGAATGCGCATGCCCGGGGTTCCGATGATCACTTTTAGCCCCAATTCGTCTCGGCCCGCCCGGCTTTTAATCAGTGAAGTGGCCCCCTGGAGGGGATTATATGGCAAAAAAGCGTAGGTATTGCCGGGAACTTGGACATCTTGGGCATCTTCGGGAAAATAAAAAGCGACTGGAGCAACCACATTCTGTGTTTTGGCAGGTGAGAGAGCCCGATCGGGGGGGAATCCCGTACAGGCGACCAATAGCAAAGACAGGGCCAAACTGGCTCTTTTCACAAATCTCATCTCCTTTGGCCGGGTGATTGGCAAGACACCGGCCCCGAAAACCGTGTTTTAAGGTTGAACGACATTGTTTACGCTGAGCTTATTGCTCATCTTCTAGCTTACCTTCAAATTTTCGATTAGTCCATGTTTTTGCAGGGCGGCATTGCCATGGTCCCATGTTAATCTGTAAGCATGGTTTTATATGAAATCAGCAAAGACCCAGCACGAAATATGCCAGAACAATTTACCAGTACAATATGCCAGAACAAAAAAGTCAGGTAGCCATGATTCTCTTCCACCCCCAACGCAGCACCTTTAATCACCTCGACCCCAACAGCGCCGCATTGATGCAAAAGAGCGTTGCCTTTTTTGAAAACAAGGGCCTGGCCCAAATCAAACACGACGACCGTGAACGACTCTGGTACGCAGATATTTTGGCGTTTTTCAAACAGGAGCAGGCCTTTGCAACCTTGCTGACCCCAACCGGCTATGGCGCAGAAGATTCTCGCTGGGACACCTCACGGATCTGCGCCTTCAACGAAATTCTCGGTTTTTATAGCACCTCTTATTGGTATACCTGGCAGGTCAGTATTTTGGGCCTGGG
This sequence comes from Candidatus Blackallbacteria bacterium, assembly GCA_051715345.1. Taxonomy (GTDB): domain Bacteria; phylum Cyanobacteriota; class Sericytochromatia; order UBA7694; family UBA7694. The sequence goes on along the minus strand of JBPXJQ010000047.1, from coordinate 77,388 downwards.
CCCGATCTGGATCAGCCAAAACGAAGTCGTGAAAAAACAGACCGCCAAATTCTTACAAGCAGGTGGGATCTTTGCCTTTGGCGTCTCAGAAAAAGACCACGGGGCTGACCTCTATGCCAGTGATATGACCCTCAAACCCGATGGGAAAGGGGGCTATCTCGCCAATGGCCGCAAATATTATATCGGTAACGGCAATTTGGCGGCATATGTTTCGACTTTTGGCAAACGCCCCAAAGCCGATGGTTCAGGTGAGAGCGAGTTCGTGTTCTTTGTTTCACAAACCGCCAAGCCCGAATACATCTGCCATCAAAACCTGATCAATTCCCAGAACTATATTGCCGAATTTGAACTCCAAGACTACCCCGTCAGCGAAGACGAGATTTTGGCTTCGGGCCAAGCCGCTTGGGATATGGTACTCAACAGCATCAATATTGGTAAATTTAATCTGGGTTTTGCCGCCATTGGTATGTGTACCCATGCCTTTTACGAGGCCATCAATCACGCTGCCAACCGCTCGCTGTTTAATCATTATGTAACCGACTTTGTGCATATCCGTCAATTGTTCATGGATGCCTATTGCCGCCTCGTTGCGATGAAGGCCTTTTCCACCCGCAGTATTGACTATTTCCGTCACGCCAGCCCTGAAGATCGGCGTTATCTGCTGTTTAACCCGATGGTCAAAATGAAAGTGACCACCCAGGGCGAAGAGGTGATGAACCTGCTTTGGGACGTGATCGCCGCCAAAGGCTTCGAAAAATCCACCTATTTTGAAATGGCCGTGCGGGACATTCGTGGCCTGCCCAAACTCGAAGGCACCGTGCATGTGAATATGGCTTTGATTATCAAATTCATGAAAAATTACTTTTTTAATCCCCAAGCCTATCCCGAACTCAAACCCATTCAGGGTCTCAAGAATGACGATTTTTTATTCAATCAGGGCAGCACCAAAGGCCTGAGCAAAATCCGCTTTCACGATTATAAAATTGCCTACAAGTCCAAAGACCTGCCCAACCTCAGGGTTTTTAACAAACAAATCGCCCGTTTTAAACAGTGGCTCATGCTCTGCCCCCCCGCTCCCGAGCAGATCAAAGACATCGACTTCCTGCTGATTGTCGGCGAACTCTTTACGCTGGTTGCATATGGTCAGCTGATCCTTGAATACAGCAATGATCCCCAAAACGGTCTCAATGACGATTTAATCGATCAGATCTTTGACTTTATGATCCGGGATTTTTCCAAATTTGCCTTACAGCTCTATAGCAAGACCAGCAGCACGAAGCTGCAACAGATCTTGAGCTTGCGCATGATCGCCAAACCTGTGGTTGACAAGGCCCGCTTCGAACGGGTCTGGCAGGGTCAGGTTTATGCGCTCAAAGACGTCTATCACATGCAGCCCTGAGCCGTTTTTCGGGGAAGAACACGATTCATAACCCGAAATACCGACCCACGAATTGAATCACTGCGCCACACAAAAAATAGACCACCACAACAGCGGGAATGGCAACCCACCCGCCTTTGGCTTGGGTGGGTTGCAGTTGATCCCTTACCGCCAGAAAAGGCAGGAGATTGACCGCATGGTAATTGGTCATGGGATAAGGCAAAAAAGCCAACATCGGCGGCGCTGCCAGAAAAAAATAGAGTCCCCCATCCCCCAGGGCCTGGGCCATCCCCATGATGACCACGTACCCCCAAAATGAATAGACATAGCGGTTGCTTAAGAACCAGATCAGAGAAAAGATGATCACATAAGCGGGCAAGGTAAACAGCAGATCCAAACCAAAATTGAGCAAAGCCTGATGCCAAGGTGTGGCTGCGGTGATGCGCAGCGAGCGAAAAACCGGCTCAGAGATCATGTGAAAACCCTCCACCACCGAAGCCAAGAGACACCCCAAACCGACAAAGCGGGTGTAGGGCTGCAAACCAGAAAAAGCCTTGATCAGGGGCGCTCTGAGCCAGAGACTCAAAGCCAAAAAGGCGAGTACCATCAAGCGGGTGATGTTTTCTGGTTTTAACCCACCCGCGATCAGGCTCAATCCGATTGCCAGTGTGGCCCACAGGCAATAAAGAGCACCGGGCCAGGTCAGCCCTAAAGGCAATTGGCGTTTCAAATTGAGCATATCACAGCGCTCCCAATGACCCTCATTTTTTGATTTTGCACATGACTAGCTTATCGGCAAAATTCGAAAATGACCATTGCACAGAAGACCCAACTTAAGTCAAAATAGACGCGTTTACCCCCAAACATCAAAATAACCTCAGTTGAAATGAGCCTTTTATGAGAAAAATAGTGATCTCCACCCTGTGTCTTAGCCTGTTCACTCTGCCCGCCTGGGCCGTGGAATTCAGTGGCCAAAACAAATTGGCTCAAAAGCATTACCCAGCCCTCAAAAAAATTGTCTGCAGTCCCCAGCATTTTGGGGGGATTGGCAAAGATTGTGATTTGGACCGTGTACGCATTATTGGGGCTTGGGCCTGGGTCAGTTGGAGCGGGGGTGAAGCGGGGGGCAATAGCTTGCTCAAATTGAGTGGTTCGAGTTGGAAACATGTGACCGGTGGGGGCGGGGCCATGAACGCCGAAAATGCGATGCAGGTGGGCCTCTCCAAAGCCCAGGCAGAGATGCTTGTGCCCTCTTTTGGGCTGGATATTGCCCGCAGCACTGAAAAAATTTCTCCAGACGAGATTGACTACCTCTCCGAATGGGACTTGCTGGTGGCCCGCAACACCATTTATGCGATTCATGGCCGCATCTTTCAGCACAAACCCCTGCAGGACTATTTTGCAAGTTTTCCTTGGTATAAACCCAATCCCAAATACCATGAGGGACTGCTCTCTGCCGTAGAGAAATACAACGCCAATGTAATTTTGCAGCTCGAGAAGAAAAAGGGGTATATGTGAGAAATCCCTTCCGTTTGACAGCATTGCAGCTATTGATCTTGCTCATGCTCTTGTCTGGCTGGCAAATCGCTCCCTGCTTGGCTCTGAGCAAAGTAGATACCCAATTGATCAAAAAAACCACCACTGAGTGGCTCAAGGCCAACCCCAAAGACAAAGAATGGGTGAGTCTGAGTATTGTCGGCGCCCTGGAGCAAAAGCAGGCCTATAAAGGCCCCAAGGGCCACCAGGGCCGGCTCAAAGCGGCCAAAAAAATCAGCGTTTGTATCGACTATATTGCCAAAGGTTTGATCAAAAAAAAGATCAAACCCGCTCTGGTCGGTGAAGCAGGGTTTCTGTGTGCGATCAATTCAGGGTTTGTTAAGAAATAGCAGGTATAATAGCTTAAGAATAAAACACAGGGATACCACACCATGCCGCCCTTTCAATTCCCCAAATCTGGTCGCAGCAAAGACTCACTGTTTAAAGCCATGAAGACCCTCAAAGAAAAGGACGTCAATTGGCGTGACGGTCAAGTCTTCAGCCTGGTCTTCTATGCGGGTGATGAAGTGCTCGAAGTGATCAAAGAGGCCCATGCCCTATTCATGTCCGAAAACGGTCTGAATCCGGGCGCTTTTCCGAGTTTACGCAAATTTGAATCCGAGGTGGTGGCGATGTTGGCCAACCTGCTCAACGGCGATGAAAATACCGTGGGCAATATGACCACAGGGGGCACCGAAAGTATTTTAATGGCCGTCAAAACGGCCAGAGACTACGCCCGCAGCCGCAATCCCGAACTCAAAAACCCGGAAATGGTTCTGCCCTTAAGTGCCCATCCCGCTTTCGACAAAGCCTGCCACTATTTTGATATCACCCCGGTTCATGTTCCCCTGCGCGACGACATGCGTGTGGACGTCAAAGCTTTTCGCAAAGCCATCACCGAGCGCACGATCTTGGGCGTGGGCTCAGCCCCGGCTTATCCCCATGGCGTGATGGACCCGATCGAAGAACTGTCAGAGATCTGCCAAGAACGTGAGATTCCCTTTCACGTCGATGCCTGTGTGGGCGGCCTGATGCTGCCCTTTGTGCGCAAACTCGGCTATCCTATCCGCGAATTTGACTTTAAACTGCCGGGTGTGACCTCGATCTCTGCCGATTTACACAAATACGGCTATGCCGCCAAAGGCGCTTCGGTTGTGCTCTACCGCTCGCCCGAACTCTGGCGCCACCAATTTTATGTCTATACCGATTGGCCGGGGGGAATTTATCCCTCCCCCACCATGACCGGTACCCGACCAGGCGGCAGCATTGCAGCGGCCTGGGCTGTGATGAATTTTTTGGGCGAAGAAGGCTATTTAAAGATCGCCAAAGAGGTCATGACGGCCACCCGGTTTTTGATGCAAGAAGTGGAAAAAATCGAAGGCCTGCATGTGATCAGCACGCCAGAGATGAGCATCTTTGCGATTGGCTCCGAAGAGTTGGATATTTACGCTGTGGGGGACGAAATGACCGTGCGAGGCTGGCATTTGGACCGGCAGCAAAACCCGGCCTGCCTGCATTTAACTGTCAACCACGGCCATGTGCAGAGCACCCAGCGCTTTGTCGCAGATTTGCAGGCCTCAGTGGCTGCCGCCCGCAAGCTCAATTGGAGCAATGTCAGCTCCAAGGTTCAGGTTTCTTTGGTGCGGGGACTCTCGCGACTCTTGCCAGAGAAAGTGTTTAGCCAAGTGCTGTCGAAGTCCTCGTCGGTGGGCCCCAAGGGATCTGCCGTGCCCAAACGTACAGCGGCCATGTACGGCATGATTGGCTCTCTGCCGAATCGGGGCGATGTGCGCGAAATGGTACTCGACTTTATGGAGCAAACCTACAAAGTTGAGAGCCCAGAATCTAAAATGTCCAAAAATACCAAAGACAGCAAAACCAAGAAAAGCAAAAAAGAGACCACGGAAAAACAGCCATGAAAATTTACCACAACCCCCGCTGCAGCAAAAGCCGCGAAACCCTGGCCCTGTTAACGGAACGGGGCCAAAAGCCCGAGGTGATTGAATACCTCAAAACCCCACCCAGCGCCGAGGAGCTCGACCAGATTTGCCAATGGTTAAACCTCGAGCCGACAGCCCTGATCCGCAGCAAAGAAGACCAATTTAAGGCCTTGGGGCTCTCGCTCAAAGATCAGCGCTCCCGCCAAGAATGGCTTGAATTGCTGGTGGACAATCCTGCTTTGCTGGAAAGGCCGATTGTGGTCAAAGACGGGAAGGCTGCTCTGGGCCGCCCCCCCGAAAATGTATTGGCCCTGCTCGCTTAGCGGGTCAGCGTTTCAGGCGAGACGAGCCTAGATGCCAAAGAACAGGATATTGATCCCACCATTGAGGCCGTGAACCATTGAGGTGCCATTGTCGAGGCTGTTGCTCAGGCGCAAATCGCTGGGCAAGAAAAAGCCCCGGTAGCCGAGGTAAACACTGGCCAAATTAAAGATGGGCAAATTCCAAGCCGCTCCCAGCCCAAATTCAGGCAGGGTCATATTTTTGGTATTGATCGGCGTGGCCCCACTGCCTTGGTCTATGCTGCCGCCAAACAAGGTGGATGCGCCGACATAGCCATAACCTGAAAAACCCAGAGGCAGACCGACTTTGAGTTTGGCCCCGTAATTCATACCCATCAGCTGAGAATTTGTAGGGGTTGCGGTCAATGAGCCTGTCGAGGTAAACATGTGGCGATAGCCCGCGTATGGCGTGACTGTCGTGGTGATCTTGCCAATCCCCAGATCCAGGCCCAGCAATTGAATATTATAACCGGCATTCAATTGCAGATCGACGAGGGTGTCCCATTTGATACTGGCTATCGCCTGGGAGAGCAGATCAGACCCGCCACCGCCTGTTGAGACGGCCAAAGGAGGCACAAATGAAGAGAGGTCAGGGGTAAACCCCAAAGCGCCTGAGAGGTTTAAATTAAAAGGCAGATCATAGTCCCCACGAAAATCAAAATAGGGAGCGATTCGCTGCGTTTTGTCGGAGTAAGTCATTGTGACGGCTTCGGCCTGAGGAGCAGGTCCCAATGCGGCCATTGCAGCAAAAGACGCACAAGCCAGGGTCAGGGTTTGGTTCAGTTTTGGGTGTTGAATTCTTTTTTTCATGATTTGCCTCACCTGTTTTTTCTGTCTATATTTCTGTCTATATTTCTGTGTTTAGTCGGGCCAAGGCCGGGGCCTCAAAGCGAATGAGGCAAGTATAACATACCCGTTTGGACGATCAATCAGCCGTTTCGGACTGGGTAAATTTATAGCCGACACCGCGGATAGAGTGAAAATGACGGGGGTGGGTGGGGTCTTTTTCAAAGAGCCTGCGCAAGCGCATCACAAAATTGTCCACTGTGCGTAAACTGCTGCCATCGTGAATATCCCAAACCCGCTCTAACATTTCTTCACGCGAGAGTACCAGGCCATCGTTCTCGGCAAAAACCTTGATCAATTTGAGTTCCAAGGGCGTGAGCTTGATCGGTTCCCCTGCCATACTGACCTCAAAGCGTTCGAAGTCAATCACAATATCCCGAAACTGCAAACGGGTCAATTGCGTCTGGAGTTGGTGCCATTGCTGGCGGCGCAAAAGCACCTGAATTCGGGTCAGCAATTCTTCGAGGTTAAAGGGTTTGGTTAAATAATCATCGGCCCCCAGTCGCAGGCCTTTGATTTTGTCTTGTTCAAAATTGCGGGCCGTGAGAATCAAGACAGGGGTGTAGTTTTTTTGACGGCGCAGGGCGTGACAGAGGTCAAAGCCGCTTAAATGGGGCAACATCAAGTCGAGAATGATCAAATCGTAGGCCTGTTTTTGGTCAAAGAGCCAGATCTTGGCAACTTGCCCATCCGCTGCGTGATTGACCTGATAGCCTTCCAATTCGAGGTTGAATTTGAGTCCATTGGCGATATGGGCATCGTCTTCAACCAACAATATCTGTGTCACCTCAGTGCTCCTCAGGGCTGTGTCAAACCATTTTCCCTACAGCTTAACAGATTCTCTGGCCGCAAAAAGCAGAAAAGCCCGGCGAACCGGGCTTTTGAGCAATAAGTTGAGGCTGATTATTTGATCAGGGCTTCAATTTGGCTGCGCACATCTGCGGGAACCTGGTTCCAGGTACCCATGGTCTCGTGATGTGATTTGAGGCGCACAAAAGGCGTCTCGCGGTCTTTGAAGCGGCCATCAAAGGAAGTGGCAATCTCTTTGAGCAGGCGCGTTGTTTCGGGCTCACCCATGGCAGAGACATTCGAAAGCGAGATCAAAACCAAAGTGGCTTTGTTATCGTCGATCCCGGCCATAAATTCTTTGGTGGGAAAACTGGGCTGGGCCATTAATTGAGCCACTTCGAGGTCGGAGACCCCTGAGTTGCCCATGATCCGACCCAATTCTGAGGCCATGCCATTGTTAACCAAGGCTTTGGCCACATCCAGGCGATGGGAAATTTCGGTTGCGCCGACCCACAGCTGCTCGCTGATCTGAGCGGTCTCTTGTGTATTGACGACCGAACCATAGCCAAAATAACTCTTTTGAGCCAGATTGGCATCGAGTTTTTTCATCAATTCGGCCCGTGCTGTGTTGACGTCATTGGCCACAGGCTGCAAATTGTCGGCAGAACCGGTTGCGGCTTCAGCGGCATTGGTCGGGGTTGCCGGAGCAGGCCCTGAAGGGGAGGGAGCAGCTGTAGGAACCTGTGGTGGCAGCGTGGCAGGTGTGGATTTTTGGGTGGCTTTATTGTAGAGATAATAGCCACCCGCGGCCACCCCAGCGACGACGGCCCCCACAGCCAAAGCTGTGACAGCACCGGCAGCTTTAGGCCCGCCTACTTTGCTTACAATTTTGGCCAGTGCGGGTCCAGCGGGCACATGTAAGCCCACTTTACCAATCACACCATTGACACTTTTTGCCACCACTTGTGCCGTGGCATATCCGCCCAAATTGGAGAGGGGAGGAGCGAGGGATTTGGTCACACCAATCAAAACAGCACCGGTGGCAACTGTGGCAACCGTGCCGCCAATTAACGCAGCTTTGCCAACACCATTGCCTTTGTTTTCAGCCACAGGCGGCTGGCCGATCACTGCACCTGGAGGCAGGGGTGCCACAGGCTCAACGGGCGGGGCTGTCTGAACAGGCGCGACAGGAGCAATGGGCTCTTCCTGCACAGGTGCAGGGGTTGCGGGTACAGGATCTGGCGCGGGCTCAGGCAATTCACTGGGGGGTTTGAGCACCGGTGGTTCGGCTGCAACGGGTGGCGCAACCGGGACGTCTTGAACAGGTGCTGGCGAGGGCGGAGCAGGTTGTGCAGGTACGGGTACCGGTTCTTCTTGTACCGGTGGGGGAGTGGGATCGACGGGAGAGGGGATGGCCGTCGGGGGTGCGGGTGGGGCCACCTCCACTTTTTGGGGAATGGTGAGCACTTGACCAGGGTAGATCAGGTCCGGATTTTTGATCTGGTCTTTGTTGAGGGCAAAGAGCAGTGGCCATTTTTTACTGTCACCGAGTTTGACCCCGGCAATGTCCCAGAGGGTGTCGCCCCGTTTGACCTTGTATGTGTCAAGTTTGACTTGCTCACCCGTTGAAAGCGATTCTGCCCGCTGGACCGCTGGCGCAGCTGCTACCGGTGCGGCAGGTTGGGGCCTGACCGTTTCGGTAATCAGCGGAGCGCTGGCGACTTGGGCGGAATTGGGATTAAGATTTTGCATCTGAATAGTCTCCCGCGTGTCGTTGTAATCTTATATTATCTATAGACCAAAATTATTAAACATTGCTTATTTTTATATTAAGTGTGCTTAACAATTGCTACTGGGGGTATTTGCGTTGGATCAATTCCAAACCCGCTTCAAAGATCTCATTGAACAATTCGTTTTGGCCTTGGCCTGTGCGCTGAGATAATTGAAGCAAATCCTTGCGCAGATCCTTTTGGAGTTTGAGACTGGGAGACTTGAGGTACTTTTTGCGTTTGCGGCCAGAGGCCTCATCTTCCTGCTCTTTTTCTTCGATCCGAATGGCGTCAAAAATCGTGGGCAAAGCACCGTGCTCAAAGCGCTCCAAAATGCGCAATTGCATTGCCTCGTCATATTTACACAAACCCAATAATTGATGGGTGGAATTGGCCAATTCACGGCTGGGCATGGCTTTGATTCGCTCTCGAACGGAATCACTCAATTGTTCAGCAATGGCCCGCAAATTAAAAAAAGTGCGCCGGGAAATATCCAAGGTCTTAAAAATAACCGTGGTTTTGTGGCGTTCTTGACCGTATTTAAGGGCGTCAAAATAATGTTTAAAATGTTCTGCTTTTTCGAGAATACTCAAATCCGAACGAAAGAGCGTTTCGGTGGTTTCGAGTTGTTGGGTTTGGCGAAAATCCGCTTCGTTAAAGATGCGCACAGGAATACGGCTGTAATTGGCTGGGTCTTGCACCGCCAGACGTTGGAAAGCCAAAAGCCGATGATAACCGGCCAATAAAACATGGTCATGGTTAACGGCAATCGGGCTGATCAGTCCGTTTTCTTGAATACTGCTGATCAATTGGGAGAGTTTTTGTTCGTCGGCGGCTTTGGCTTCGGGAATCTGAATTTCTTCTAGAGACAAAAAATGTTTGTGCAGGGTCTCAATCATAATGATACTCGCTTGCTGATTCAAAATTTAAGCGTGGCCAATGAAGGTCTGTCTTATTCTAGCAAAAGCAAGCCTCAATTTGCTGAGAGATCGCAGCCCAGTCCTTCCAGACATGCCGGGATTTAGCGAATCAGAGAGAGATTGCCCAATTCAAAATGCCAACAGGGACTGCCTTCTGGGTCGACTTCCACCAATTGGCGGTAATTGTCGAAGGCAATCAGGGTATTGCCATTGGGCAGGCGTTTGCAGAAGCTCGGATGGGGCAAAGGAATGCTTTCGGTGCCATTGTATTGCCAGAGAATCTGTCGGTTGGGAGCAACCTCGATGACTCTGTCATTGTGGGTATCTGCAATCAAGGTCGCGCCCGAGGCCAAACGCACGGCATATTCGGGTGAGGAGAGTTGATTGGGACCATTGCCCACGCGCCGGGACTGGCCATAAGACCAGATCACCGTGCCATCGCGGCTGATCTCTTTGACCATTTGCAGGGCCCAATCGGCAAAGAGAATGGTGCCTGTTCCCTGTTCAGCCGCAAAATACGGGCTGACAATTTGCACCAGGTTTTTGTATTCCCAAATCACTTGACCCTGTTTGGAAATTTCCACCAAGCGGCGGTTGCCCTGATCCGCAATCAAGGTATGCCCCCCCAGGGTTCGGAAGGCACTGCGGGGCTGGTTGAGCAATCGGTGCTCTTTGCCACCAATACTCAACAAGACATCTTGGCTGTTGCAAAGCACTTCAAGCACACGTTGATTCCCCGTATCGGTGATCAGCAGGGTCTCGTCTTCGGTTTCAGAAATTTGCTGTGGGCGCAGCAATTTCTGCTTGGCATCTCCGCCAAAATGCCAGAGCGCTTTGCCTTTGCGATCCAACAACATGACATAGTGGTGGGTACGGTCAATACTATAAAGCGGGTAATGGCTTTCGGTTTCTTTGAACTGTTTAACCTTGGAGCGTTGGGCCCGCAGGGCATCCATTTCTCTGCGCACTTCAAGCAGCCGTTGGAAATTGGCCATCAGACGGGCGTTCAAGGCATCGAGTTGTTTTTGCTGGTTTTCGCTTTTTCTTAAACGCGTGATCAGCTCTTCCATACTCGGCATTTTGTATTGGTAAAACGACTGGGTGTATTGCTCTCCTGCCCCCTGCACGTCTTCGGTGATCTGTTCGCGTTGGGCCAAATGGTCCAAAAGCGATGACCAAATAATTCGGCGTTTATTCGGCAAAAGCTCGACGACTTTTTCTTCATCGACCAGGAGCAGGTTTTGTTTCTCGCCCCGGATCACGTGTACGGGCAAGTCCATGCGCATGCTTTCGCCCATTTCCTCGCGGAAATAGAAACACTCATTGACCAAATCACCCTCTTGATCCAATTCCAACACCCGGTAATTGCCGGCATCCACAATCAAGGTATTCAAATTGCTCAAACGCTCGGCAAAAACAGGACCAAAGAGCCCAATTTCTTCGCCAAAGCTGCGCAAAACTTGGCCATCGGTGCGATTCACTTCGAGCACCCGGTTATTGCCGGTGTCGGATATCAGGCAGGTTCCAGAAAAGGTCCATTGCAGATGGGAGGGCAGATCCAATTGTCCCTCTTCGGCGCCGCCCATCTCGGTCTGGCCATATTGCCAATGCAAATTCCCATCACGATCCAAGGCCACCACACGGTGATTGCCCTGGTCCACCACCAAAAAGAGTTCTTGTTCGTCTTGGTAAAACAGACTCACCTTAAATGGCTGCTGTAATTGACTTTCGGGTGTTTTTTGTGGAAGCATCCATTTGACTTGTCCGGTGGGGCCCGTTTCATAGATTTGATTGTTGTCCCGATCCACAATCAAGAGGTTTTTATTGGGGAGTTTGACGACATTCCAGGGAACAACACTGCCCAAAGCCTCTTCTTCGAGCACCCAATCAAGAGTGCGGTTCTGATCGAGCAAAACCAAGCGACGGCGAAGGCTATCTGCCAAAAGAATATGAAACTGCGGCAAATGGGCAAAGGCAGGCAATGAACTGAGGGCTTTTTTCTCTACCCGCTCAGGGCTGTCGAGTTCCAAGCCACAGCTCGGGCACTCCCAGGCCTGATGCAAAAAAGCCTGACAACTGGGGCATTTTTCTGGTGGCGTGCGGTTGGCTTCGGCCTCCCGCAGGCGTTGTGCCATTTTCATCAAAAGATCGGCCCGGCTCAGCCAAGCACTCAGATCATAGCGGCCAAACAAAGCCGGGATTTGAATGTCTGCGGCATCATGCGCTTGCAAAAATTGACGAATTTGTTCAGCCTCAGCCTTGACACGGCCCCAGGCCTCGGCATCGTTTTGAATCACAATTTCGGTCTGTTGGTAAAATTTATCTGCCAGCAAATCCAAAATGACTGGCAAGGCCTCTTCGGGCGGCAAGGTGATTGGCGTGGCAGGCAATGGCACCAAGGTGGGCACCAAACCCTGGCCCTGATCAGGGGCATCGGGGCCATCCATGTCGACGGTCTGTAAACTGGCCAACAACGTGCGTGTGACAAGCCCTTCTTCGAGCAGCAATTCAAGGATGCTCTTTTGGTATGCCCCCAGATTATTGGCATAGGGAAAGACCAACATAGCTGGGGCTTGGTTCTGATCGCGCAGGGTATAACGCTGCAGGGTTTTGCCTTTGTTGGCATCCAAGACCGTGATCAGTGGCAAGGGTTCAGTCCCCTCTTCTTCGAGACAGGTCATCAAAAGCAGGTGTTCTAAATCTGGGGTTTGTGTGAGCAGATCGTAAGCGGAGGTCTGCAACCCACTGTAAAGGCTGCCTTTAAAGGGAATGTCTTTGATCAGCTCATGGGTCTCTAAATCGAGCAAGAGCAAACTTTCGGTCGGCTTTAAAGTCAAGACAAACAGGTGTTGACCATCGGGGCTGAGCGCCAAATTGCCCAAGGCATAGCCACTCATGCCGATGTCAATTTTTTCGAGTTTGAGCGAAGGCAATTCCAGGCAATAGAGCATAAATGCCTGGTTATCTGTGAGATAGACTATGCCATTGGCTCCGTCAAAGGCCAGATTTAATGACCGTTTTAAGCCCTGGGGCCGCACAGACACCGTGCCCAAGATTTGCTGGCTTTCGAGCGAAAGTACCTGAATTTGTCCGGCTTCGCGATCGACGATCAATAAATGGGCAAAATCTTCGTCCAGGTAAAGATCATAAGCGGTATCCTGGTAGGCTGCAGGACAGAGACAAAATGAACTGGCAGGCAATTGCTCAGCAGCCAAGGGCTGCGGTGGATAGATAAAGGAGCGCTCCTCGGTTACGATCAAGCCATAGAGAGGGCTGGGCTGCCAGTCTAAATGGCCCTTTGCATTGCCATTGGCGGCATCCACCATTGCCAGATTTAAACCCACAGGCGCAGGGGTCACCGCATCTGGCGAGACGGTCGTTTCACTCAGCAGTATTTCTTTAAAAAAAGTGCCACTCAGGGCATCTTGAATAATCAGCTTGCGCTGGGCCAAATCCACAGCATAGAGGGTGCCCGCCAATTTGTTTTGGGCAGCTTCACGCCGGACGGCTTGCTCAGCCTGCAGCCGTTCTATTGTTTCGGCATTGACGATCGCTCTCTGCTCCAAAATCTGCAGCAGTTGGGCTTCTTGGTCTTGCAATGGGTTTTCCACAATCGCACATCCACCTTCGCTTAAGCAGGCCATACAGCTAAATCACAGGGCCCACACTCGCTAACACAGTATCACGGGAATAGCCTGATGACAAGCTGGATTTGCGGGCTGACACGGTCACCCCCAAACGGGTTAAAATGGGAGGACTCACCCTCTGCAAAAGGATCCGAAGAAACGGTCTGTTTATGTCAGAAGTTCGCTATTTAAATGATTCAGTCACACACATTCACTTTCTTGAACAGGGAAAAGGCCCACCCCTGCTTTTATTACATGGCAATGGCGCTGATGCCAAATTGTATTTGCCCCTGATTCAAACCCTGGCCCACCATTTTCGGGTTGTGGCCCCCGATCTGCCAGGATTTGGGCTTTCTCCAGCCCGCGAAAGCCGTCAGATGGCACGTTATGTCGCTGAGTTGGAGTTATTTATCAACCGCACACTGCGCCAACCGTATCTCTTAATGGGGCATTCCATGGGCGGGTATTTGGCCTATCAGCTGATGCTGCGCAAGCGCACCATGCCCATTACCCGAGCTGTCTGGATGGAAGCTGGCCTGTTTAAGCTGGACTGGAAACTGGCCTTGGCTCTGCAGCCCTATGGCTTGGCACACCGCTTTAAAAAACACAACCGCGCGCATGTAGAAGCCCGACTGCGTGAATGGTGCTGGAACTACGACCAAAGCGACCCGGTCTTTCGTGAAGACTTTATCGCCAGTTATTTTAAGTCCAATCGCCATGTTCAGGGCATGTTAATGGCCGGGGCCGCGGAATTGCTGCCCTACCGCTTTGACCAAATCACGGCCCCCGTTTTGTGTCTGCGCGGCGAAAAAGAGCAATTGCTCTCGCGTCAAACCGATTGGTTTGCGCCGCTTTTGCCCTTGGGCCAGCGGGTGGTGATCCCCCAGGCCGGGCATTTTTTGTTGGGCGACAATGATGCCGCCCTCGAACAGGAATTATTGACCTTTCTTCAGGTATACTGAAACAGTTTAATTTTTAATTCACAAGGAATGGGAACATGGCCGGGAGCAGTCTTTTAGCCCTGATTGATGATATCGCCACGATCCTCGACGATGTGGCCCTGATGACCAAAGTCGCAGCCAAAAAAACCGCGGGGGTGCTCGGTGATGATTTGGCCCTGAATGCCGAGCAAGTTTCCGGGGTACGTGCTGAGCGGGAACTGCCCGTGGTCTGGGCTGTGGCGGTGGGTTCACTGCGCAACAAGGTCATTCTGGTGCCTCTGGCTTTGGCAATCAGCGCCCTGGCTCCCTGGGCTGTCACCCCCCTTTTGATGTTGGGCGGAGCCTACCTCTGTTACGAAGGCGTGGAAAAACTGGCCCATAAATTTTTGCACAGCCATGCCGAAGACGAAGCCCACGAAGAGGCATTGCTCGAAGCCCTGTCTCAACCCGATGTGGATTTGGCCGTGATCGAAAAAGAAAAGATCAAAGGCGCGGTACGCACAGACTTTATTCTCTCAGCTGAAATTGTCACGATCTCTCTGGGCACGGTGGCCAAAGCGCCTTTTATGACCCAAGTCATGGTGCTGTCAGGTATCAGCCTGATCATGACCGTGGGTGTGTATGGTTTGGTCGCAGGCATCGTCAAAATGGACGACTTGGGCCTGTATTTGAGCAAGACCACCCAAACCGGCCCACTGGCACAGCTGCAACGCACAGTGGGCAAAGGCCTGCTCATGGCTGCCCCTGCACTGATGAAGTTTCTCTCGGTACTCGGCACCGTGGCGATGTTTACCGTCGGTGGCGGCATTTTGACCCACGGCTTTGAAACTGCCCACAAATGGATCCACGATTTTTCGCACGGCACCCACAATATCCCTGGGGTGGGGCATATTCTCGAAGGGGTTTTGCCCACGATCCTCGATGGTTTGGCTGGCGTGCTTGCGGGCATTGTGGTGCTCTTGGCTGTGACTGGGGCAGGCAAGATCTTTAAAGGTGGAAAAAAAACCGCTAAGAAACATTAATTTCCACCGCCTTCCCACTCAAAAAATTTTTGTCGAACAGATAAATTCGGCACCCGCTAAATTGGCCAACCCAGCCATTCAACATCTGGCTTTTTAATGCCATGTAAAAACGCAAAATGTTAAACAATAAATTTTAAATTAGCGCAAAACGAGAGAAAAAGCACTATTTAACAAAAAAAAAAAACAATCAAACCAACTTGATTCGCGACAAAGTAGAACAGATTGAATAAACAAATTTAGAGGTTTTGATATGGATATTAAAAGAGTTTTAGGCAACGAAAACTTAAATATACCACTCAAGCGAGAGATCAATAACTTTGAAACAGAAAGTATTCAGTCAAAAACCAGCTCGCCCAAGCCAACTTCTGCTGAAGTCGAAACCCTGGCAATGCATTCAATGCAGCATCAAACAAAAAAAGAACTGAGTCAAATTCCCCCAGAGGAGATCTTGACCAAAGATACAGATATTGATAGTCAAACCATTCTCTCTCCGTCTGATCTTGCTTTTCATCCCAATGCTCAAATAGCGCCTCCTTTCTCTGGGCCACTCAATCATACCGAAAGTGCTTCAGCAGAGTCGGGCTTGAATGCCCTGCTATATCCATCAGAGGCACCTTTGGACACATTCCCTTCGCTCGATTTAGATTTGGGGATTCCAGACTTGGAGGCAACAACTGAGCTTTGGGCCGAATTCAATTCAATCTCTGCTCCCCCAGAACCCACAGGATTACTTGAAGAGATTCTGCAAAAGCAGACAGCCCTCAACCCCATTTCTCAGCATCAGGTATTGAACCTGGAACAAGCAGACAGCACCGTCAGTGAAAGCGCACGATCGGTGGTTCTCAAAGATCAAGGTTCTGCTTTTGCCCCTGAACGGTTAAATGCACAATCGAGCTTGGAAATTCTAGGCCATGGCTCACCAGATGGAGCAACCCTATCGGGGCTTAATCCTCAACAATTGGCGAACAAGTTGATACAGGCAGGTATTACTCAACTGGCTGTCCTGGATTTAAAAAGCTGTTTTTCAGAAGGATTCAAGGCCTCATTGGCCACTGAACTTGAAATTGCGGGTATCCAGGTAGGTGAAATCCGCACCTATACAGGACAAATTGCGATCAGCCGGGAGACAGGAAAGGTGTTGCAGGGAGAGGCGGCCTCCCAGGTGACGGGACATGACGGTTTGCTGGGAAGAACCCCCGAAGATCTTGATGCCAACTACATTTCAAGCTTTTTCGAGCTCAAACCAGAGACAGTCAAAAATATAGCTCAAGAGATTTACCAAGCTATCAACAAGCAGGAGGTGAAAGATTTTAATGATATCACTAAATTTATTGAAGAATATACAAAACAAAAAGCTCTAAAATTAGATTCCTGGAACATCCCCTCGCTTGCAAGTGCCTTTTCTGCTCATTTTTTCCCCACTCCTACTTTACAAGAATCAATTGAAAGTAGTTCTTTAGATTTAGAACTCAATAACACAAATGAAACCAGCTTAACTGAAATCGATTTATTGAAAATTCCAGAAATAAAAGACATCAAGTTAATTTCAGAGGAAGTAATAATACCCAATCAAGTTGACGTAAATTCATTAAAAAAAACCCCTCTCATGGAAAAATTGAGCAACTCCCCCCTGGTCAGCGATAATTTAAACGCAATTATCGAAGAAGCCAGGGCGCATATCCCACATGCTGGAAATAAACGCAGTGAAATCAAGTTCACAGAGGGAAAGAGTTTGCGTCTTTGTAATATACAATCAGATCTTCCAAATCAGATTGGTATTCATGCTGACTCATCGTTAATGTGGTACAGACCAAATAACCTCTTTAGAGGTTATACCTATGAGCAAGAGACAGGCAAGTTCAGTGACGAACCCCAAAAAAAGCTTCTCACCAGTTTCATTGAGGGAAAAACAAATTTTCAATCCCCCATTACAAATGAATATCTGAGAGATTATACAGCCCGAAATATCCAAGGTGGTGTCTGTGATGACTACAGCGCTGTTGTTTTGGGCAATCTATTGCAATGCCAACCAGACAATATTGAATATGCTGGCATAGCAAGCTGGCAAGGGGACAAAAATGAAGATCGGCATAGTTTTAATGTCATTAAATTCAAAAATGAGGGTCTCAA
Source organism: Candidatus Blackallbacteria bacterium (assembly GCA_051715345.1). GTDB lineage: Bacteria > Cyanobacteriota > Sericytochromatia > UBA7694 > UBA7694. The sequence goes on along the minus strand of JBPXJQ010000047.1, from coordinate 60,150 downwards.
AGTTGTCGACGCCTGGTTAAATAAAGGCCCCCAGACATTTGAGGATTATGGGCAATTAATGACACAAACTTTAGGTGGAAAATTTGACGGTCTTAGGCTCGTTGTTTATAATCCAGAAAATTTTGATCAGCCTAAAGAATTAAAGGTTGAAGGCCTTCCTGTCGTTAATGATAAGCTTGATTCAAAGCAGGAAAAATTTGCCATACTTTGGGAAGAGGCCCAAGAAGGCAGAAATCGGATTTTTAATGTATTTGATAATAATTTTAAAGATATAGATTTGTATAAGAATTTAACCGATCAGGATGCAACACGCTATATTTTTGAGGATGAAGAATGGGATTAATTCAATTTTTGCCTTTGGGGAAAAAGCCCCGCACATGAACCGCCCCCAAGCCTTCTCATCGACAAAAAGGTTAAGGTTGTGCTAAGGTAAGCATAGGTTGAACGCCATTTGACACAGATTAAATGGCTTGACGGGCTTCGTTTGCCCGTCCCGGTATCCCACTGCAATCTTCAGTTTGGCTTTGGCCCTCAGTACTTTCTTTTGGATACCCCAACCGCTATCTCAATTTCAGAAAGTATTCCATGAATTTTAGCGATTTTAAACTCAACCCTGAATTACTCAAGGGCCTGGTAGCCATGGGCTATGCCACCCCCACCCCGATTCAGGAAAAAACCATTCCCCTGCTGCTGCAAGGCAAAGATGTCATTGGCTGTGCCCAGACGGGCACCGGCAAAACGGCGGCCTTTGCGCTGCCGATTTTGCAAATGCTGACCCCCGGTGGTACCAAACCCCAGGCGTTGATTATCACCCCCACCCGCGAATTGGCGGAACAAATTGATGTCGCGATCAAAGACTACAGCCGCTTTATGCGCATCAAAAGTGCCGCCGTTTATGGCGGAGTCAAATCCGGCCCCCAAGAAATGGCCCTGCGCCGTGGCATCGACATTCTCGTGGCCACCCCCGGTCGCTTGCTCGACCATTTGCGCAATGGCGTGGTCAGCCTCAAAGGGGTAAAGTTTTTGGTACTTGATGAAGCCGACCGCATGTTAGACATGGGCTTTATGCCGGATATCAAAAGGATTGTGGCGCATATCCCGACTGAACGCCAAACCCTGCTATACTCTGCCACCATGCCTCCCGAAATGGAGAAATTGGGCCGCAGCTTCAGCCACAATGCAGAATTGATCTTGGCTGGCCCCCGCAACACCACCGCCCGCAGCGTGCGCCAAGTGGTCTACAAAGTTGAAAAAACCGAAAAACTGCGCTTGCTCGTACATGTGCTCAACCACAGCGATACCGGCTCCACCATTGTCTTCAGCCGTACCCGCCACGGGGCTGAACGCATTGCCAAACAACTCAGCCGTCAGGGCATCGAAGCGGCCCGGATTCATGCCGACCGCAGCCAGGCCCAGCGTTTGGCTGCCTTGGACAATTTCCGCCATGGCCGTTGCCAAGTCTTGGTCGCCACAGATATTGCGGCACGGGGCCTCGATATTGAAAACGTGACCCACGTGATCAATTATGATACACCCACCCACGCCGAAGACTATGTGCACCGCATAGGCCGCACGGGCCGAGCCGCTGCCACGGGTGATGCTCTGACCTTTACCTCTGTAGAAGAAGACAAATACCTCAAAAGCATCGAAAAGCTGATCGGCAAACCCTTGCCCATCACTCCCAAACCCAGCCCTTTGCCTGAATTGGCTGCGCCTTTGCCTGTTAAACTCCCGGTCGGCAGCAAAACGGGCTATTCGCCCGCCAAAGGTGGGTTTATTCCCAGTGCCGCCAATGCGAAAAATCCCAATGGCAATAGCTACAAAGCCAAACGCCCAAGTCATTCAGGACATTCTGCTCACGCAGGTCGCCCGCTGGCACAGACCCCTTCTGGCGCAGGCAAAAAAACCGGGGGCTATACCCCCGCCCGTGCAGGCCAATACAAGCCCCAGCGCGGAAATTAAGCCAACAAGTCAAGGAAAAGCAAATGGTATAATTTGCTTACTTTGACTTTTTGGAGTTTGCGATGGGATTTTGCCAAATAGCAAAAAAGGCAGGGCTCTTGCTCTGCCTGAGTGGTTGTGGTTTTACATCCTATATGCCAACTGAGTCAGAAACGCTTCTCTCCACCAGGCAGATGCAAGCTCTGAGCGCAGGACTGCGTCCGAAGAGTTTTGCCAATGGCAAAAGTCTTTCGATTCGCACCGAAGGTCAGGTCTTAATCCCCAATGTGCCCTTTGCCAGCCAAGGCGCAGACAATACCTGTGGACAAGCGGCCATGGCCATGTTGCTCAAATATTGGGGTGCAGATATTGACTATTTAAAGGTGGCCAAAGAAGGCAATCCGCTAAATATCGCGACCAGCCGTGAAAGCATTCTCACTTATTTACACGAAAAAGGCCTCGCGGTAAATGCCCAAACGGGCGATATTCGTCGCTTGCTGGCTGAGCTACACCAAGCCAGACCCGTGATTGCGCTGTTGGATTATGGGGGGCTGACCCGCCAACATTATGTTGTGTTGGTCGGTTATAATCCAGTGACTGCGGAAATGTTGATTCACGACAGTCTTTCGGAAGGGTATAAACCCATGCCGTTAAAAGACTTTCTCAAAGCCTGGCAAAACAAACCCGTTGTGGATTTGCCAATTTGGGGGGGGCCCCAGTATAAAAATCTGATGTTCTCAGTGCAATTGCCGGAGGAAAAACCTTGAAATCCGCGATGCCTAGTTTACAGCTCCTTGTTGCAGCGACAGGCCTCTCATTGCTGAGTGCCTGTCCGGTCGCCGTTTTCCCATCAACCTCTCTTTACAAAGAGAATCCCTTGACCTTTGGTTTCCCTTTGACTTTTGAAGCCCAATGGTCACCGGATGGAAAGTCTATCGCCCTGCTGGGCCTGCCCGGACATGCTGAACGCTACAACACCCCACAGATCTATTTCATTGATGCCCAGAGTTTGCAACTGAAACAGTCTTGGAAAATCCACAATCCGGCTCAGATCAGCCAGGCATGGAATGCCCCTCCTGCATTGAGCTGGTCGCCAGACAGCAGCCGCATTCATTTTTTTCAAAGTGGGGGAAACACCCTGACCGTCGATCGGCTCTTTTTACACAGCCTCACTCCTGGCTCTAGCCAGATTGAAACCCGCATGTGGAACCTGCCCTTAAAGTTTAATAACCTCAATTTTATTGGATTCAGCGGGCCTGTGTTGGCTCCCGACCAGCGCTCAGTGGCCCTGCTCGAAAAAAAATCCGCCACCGACCCAGAAATAGAAAAATGGCTCAATGACAATCCAGATAATGTCACCTACTCCGAACTCTATGCGCTCAAGACGTTTAACTTAGACACTGAAACCCTTGCTCTCAATCACCCCGTCTTCAAATCTGTGGATTATAAACAACCTTACCCTTTTTGGGGGCCGGATATGGGCTCTGTCTATCTGCCCCATGCCACTAATTTTAACTCTCCAGAATTCCAGCAACATCAGCCATCCCAACTTTGGACCCTGAGTGAAGTCAAAGGCACACAAAAACGAAATGTCTTGCAGCCGAAAGATGTATACGTGCAAAACCAATTGCTCTCTCCCGATGGCGAACATCTGGCCGTGAATTTAGAGTCCTCTCCCGTGGTCGGCCACTGGGGGGTCGATTTTGAAAACCCCTTGGAAACCTGGATTTCCCCTGATAGTAGAAAACCCAATCTACACGAATCCAGTGAAAGCCTCTCGATGATCATCCAGCTCAAAACAGGAAAGATCACCTGGTTTTCTGCCCAAACTAAAGTCTGGAATCTGTTTTTTTGGCATGGCCCCAAACAGGTGCTGGGCCGAAACCGCGAAAGTAAAACCCAAAGAGACTGGGTGCTCTGGGACATCGAGCACCCCAATACCAGCGTGGAATACACCCGCCCCGAACAACCCAATACCAAAGAAGGTCAGCCCTTGGCCATGGCAGCTTTTCCCAAAAAGCAGGTGATTTTGACGCTTTATTCTCCCTGCTGTAAACCCGAAAATTTACAAACGGGGGTTTATCTCTGGGATTTGGATAAACACAGCCTCACACGAATTGGCCCCAGTATTACACAATTGCAGACAGATTTTCCTGGTGTGACCCTGTATGAACACTCCCCTTACGACAATAGCTATATCCGCGAAAAGGCCTTGGGTTAAAGTTTTTTCAGGGCAGCCAAAGCTTGCAACGCAGCCTCTGAGCGCCAGCGCGTGCGATCGTCCATGAGGTCGATCATGCGCTTGCGCAAATGGGCTGGAATTTCAGCCAATCGGCCTTTGACGGCAGCAGCGGTCAGGGCCGTGCCCAACACATCATCAGCCCGGCCATATTCAGTTGTGGATTCGAGCTGGGTTAAGATTTCTGCCAGTCCACTCCAATGCTGGGTGCGCAAGCCCAATTCAGCCACCCAAGCTGTGAGTGAGCCCAATTCCTGGGTATTCTCCAGTTCAGAGGCCACCGTCGCCATATTCAAACGCGAAAGCACCTGATCAAATTGTTGCCATGAGGTGCCCTGCAGCAGATGGTAGATGGCCGTCTCCTCTGCGCCATCGGTCACGCCTTCAAGCAGTTTTTCGACCATCAGGCGCACAGCAGCAGCCGGGACTTTGTGCAAAAGCTGGCCCTCACGGGTGTAATGGCTGTTGAGAAAGGCCTCAATCGCCCCCTCACGGTGGTTCTGTGCCAAACAGACGGCAAAGGCATCAAATTTTGGCCCGGTTTTGCCCTCTTTGACTTCCACCTTGGCGACCCAGGCCAAAACCTGCCCAGCCTGTTGGTCATTTTCTAGGCGGGTGGCCAATTTGCGCATATCAATCGCTTGGATCATTGCCGGGAATTCTGTCCAAGAGGCATCTTTGAGGATCTCATATACCAATTGCTGAATATGGCTGCGGTTGATACTGGCATTGAGCAATTCGTTGACGATCTGGGCCTTTTGTTGGGGATTGGCAGTTTTTGCCCGCTCACGAATGGCGGCAGCTTGGCTGTTGTCGCCGCCCCAGAAGTTTTTTAAGGCCCCCCAAACCCCGTCTTTTTCCCAGCCCGCCTGCACTTCGTTTTTGATTTGAGCGCCGCTTTTGGCCAAATTGTCTTGAAGTTCACCGGCCTTTTGCATGACCTCGGAACCGATTTGGGCCAATTTACCCCGAATGCCGTCTGAGCCCGTGGGAATGGAGATGTCTCCCGCTTTGCGCACACTGCCATCGGGAGCCACCACTTCTGCCTCTTCATCGCGCGGCACCATGGCCACGAACAGACGTGTCATACCTGTATTGATGCGTTGATTGCCCGGAATCTGCTGCTCCAAACCCGGTCCCGTGCCTGCCCAAACTTTGTCAAAGTCGTTTTCATTCACGCGCTGAATCAAGCCATGGGGATTGGCGACCAAAAAAACCAATTCGGATTTTTGGGTTTTGGGGTTTTTCTGGTTTTCATAGCCAATCACATTTACCCAATGCAAAGACTGAGCATCGGGAGCGGCTTTGCTGGGGCGCGACCCATTTTCGCCAAAATTCCAATCGGTCAAGCAGAGACAGGGCACCCCTTTGTCGAGCATGCGTTTAAGCGCAGAAATTGAACTGTTGTTTTGCAAACCTGCCCGCATGCCCTGTTGGTTCGCATATTTGACAATGTCGCGGGGAGCAGTGTACCCATCAAGTCCAACCGTTTTAACCTGGCCATTGGGCAGCATAAACTCCATTTTGCCCTGGGCACGGATATATTTATCGATGGTTGTGACCGAATTTTCGAGGGTGTGGCCCTGAAAATACTTCAAGAGCATCGAAAGCGAAGTAGTACCACAGGAGTTGCCCTCTTGTTCTTGCACGCGAAACAGCCCTTTGCGGGCTTTGGCCACCGATTGCAGATCTCTTGAGGCCAATGGGGTATCGGAAAAAGGCAGGGCATTTGCCCGGTTTTGTTTCATTTCGGTTAAAGTCTCAGCGGCGTGCCACTGGCCCTCGGCCGATTTGTTAAACAGCGGCAACTCAGTTTGGGCCGAGGCCAAAGAAGCCCCCATCGCCTTCACCGTACTGGAATCTAAGCCAGAGGCTCCCGCCTTCAGGGCCAGATGTTGTAATTCTTTGGCATCGAGGTAGCCGTCGCGATTGCCATCAAAGCTCTTTTTTAATTCTTGAACCGTGAGCTGGCCGTCGTCATTTGCATCTTGTTCTTCCAAAAACGATGCTTGACCTTCGGTATTCTGTAAGAGGCTCTCCGCTTTGTGCAACATGTCTTTGGCCTGGCCCAGATAGGAGTTTAACTTATTGCCAAAACTGAACATTGGTATACCTCGATTTAATCTTGGGGTGGTTATGTGGCCCTGTAAAAGATCATCGGGGGAAAAGCCGCTGAGCTGACGCTATCAATGGCTTAAATTCACATAACCACTTCTTAACCACCTTGGCCTGTCTAAGCCCACAGGCCAGTCCTTTTTTGCCTTATACTGAAATTATCAAATCAACACAAATCAACAAAAGACCACCGTGAATATGGCCTGCCATTCTGCTCTCCAAGGTCAACGTATCCTGATCACGCGTCCGCCCGAACAGGCCGCCGCCTGGATTGCCTATTTCCAAAGTTTGGGCGCAAGTACCTACCATTGCCCTCTGATCACCATTCAGCCAGAACTGACCTCTTCGGCCCTGCACAGCGCTTTGGAGCGGCTTGAGTCTTACAGCTATCTGGTCGTTAGCAGCACAAACACGGTTCAACTACTGCTACAGGCCTTGCACAGCAAGCAACGCGACCCCCGAACCGCCTTGGCCCATTTGCGCTTGGTGGCTGTTGGCCCTCAAACCTCCGCCGCTTTGGCCACCGCCACCCAGCAGGAAGTGGTTCATCCTGAGGTCTACCAAGCTGAGAATCTGGTGCAAATGTTAATTGAAATGGGGATTCAAGACCAAAGCCTGCTCTATTTGCGCGCCCAAGGGGCCCGCGAAGTTTTGGCCAGCCAACTTCGGGAAGCGGGAGCCCGCGTCGAGGAAGTGGTTCTCTACCAGACCCAGGCCCCCGATCCGGCCAGTCTTTTGCCCATAATCCATTGGTTGGAAAACGAAGAATTGGATATTTTGACCTTTGCCAGCGCCTCAGCAGTAACCCATTTTGCCGAAGCTGTGCCTTTGCCTCTCTGGCAAGCGGTGTCAGGCCGGCTCAAAATCGCCGCGCTGGGCCCGATTACCGCCCAAGCCGTACAAGACAAGTTGGGTCAAGCCGCCATATTGCCGGAGCAAGCCAGTCTCGAGAGTTTGGCCAAAGCTTTGCAAACAGCCTTGCAGACAAGCCCGCCAATGGCCCCGAATGTCACAGAGGCTTTGATATGAATTCACGTACCTTGGTGGTGGGAGATGTTCATGGCTGCGCCCGTGAGTTGCAAAAATTATTGGGCAATGTTCAGCCCACACGGGTGATTCTGGTGGGCGATCTGTTTACAAAGGGGCCAGATCCCGTCGGGGTTTGGAATTTGATTCGACAATACCAGATGGAAGCCGTGATGGGGAATCATGATGCCTGGCTTTTAAAAATAGTGGCTGGTGAAGTCGAACCCCGTCCCAAACACCAGCGAATCGTCGACCAATTAAACCAACGCGCCCCTGGCTGGGACCACTGGCTGCAACAATTGCCGCTCTTTTTGGACTTGGAACGCTTTACAGTGGTCCACGCTGGTCTGCATCCAAGCGGAGATTTGTCCCAAACCACGCCCGAAATGGCCCTGTTGATGCGCCATTGGCCCTGTGAGAACCTCAATGCCCCCCATTGGCACGAGGTCTACCAAGGCAGCAAAGGCGTGATCTTTGGGCATGATGCCCGGCGTGGGCTGGTCTACGTGCGCCGGGACGGCAAGCCCCACTTGATTGGTCTCGACACCGGCTGTGTCTATGGCAAAAAATTAACGGGTTATCTGCTTGAACGGGATGAACTCTTTCAGGTCTCTGCAGCCCAGGTTTACCAGGCGATTTGAGTAACCACAACGCTTCAAAGCAAGATCTTCCATCTGCTTTTGACGGCCTCACCCAAAGCAGCCGTGCTCGGTTCAGGCCCCAATTCTGGAAAAAGTCCCAGACATTCGGGGCCCGGCTGAAAGTTTTCGGGGTCCAATAAATAGGGCAAACTCACCAAATACCGCAGCTGAGGCGCTTGCCAAAGCCAGCCATTCAGACCAATCTGGCGACCAAATTGTTGCAGGTTCAAACGCATATTCTGGAAACGTTTGACAAGAGAGGGAGGGTGGGCCAGCAAAAAGGGCAGCCAGGCTTGGAATGAAGGAATGTCTGCCTTTTCCCAGGCAAAGGTCTGAGCCAAAAAAGCCTGCAAATAAGTGAGAAAAAGCTGTCGAACGACTTCCAATTTACCAATCACCAATTCCACTGGCAAATTGCGGTATTCATATGGAGAGAGTTTGTATTGAATGGCTTCTGGATAAAGATAGGCCAACATATGGGCATCGGGCAAGTCCTGCTCGTGTTGCAAAAGGCTTTTGAGTATGGCAATGCGCTCCTGATAAAGGGGATGATAACAGCCTCTAAATATCAATACCGCATCCCCCAAGGCAATGATCGCATTGTGTAATGCCAATAACAAGCTCTGCCAACGGGGATCAATCCAGGGATCGACGAGCGGAAATCCAGTATCAATCGCGCGCCACAATTCAATCCCACGATTGAGCAATAATTTATACCCTTCATCCTCTGCCAGCTGCTCAACGGGAAATGTGGGCAAAGTTTGTAACAGGTCCACTTGCCCCCAGAGAACCCGGTGACTGTGTCTGATTAAATACCAAAACAGGGTAAACGGCGCTTGGGAAAGGCTTTCGAGATCTACGACAGGTGCAATATCCACCGGCACAGCGGTTTTTTCGCTGATTTGCACAGACAAGCGCCCCAAAGACAGATTGATCTGGGCTTGCTCTTTGGGCTTGAGTGATTTAAACACCACCAGCAAATCATAATCGTCGAAGGGATATTCTTGGCTGTTTTTGCGCTGAACGCCCCCTTCACCCCGGCCATAGCCGCCACAGAGAACAATGGCAGCCAATTGCTGATCGGGCCAGCGCTCGCAAATCATGTGCACCCCATGACGCAAATCCCGCTGAATCAACTGATCCACGAGTTGGGTACCATAAATCGTATATCGAGACGGATGATGCAAGCCCACGTAGTTAATTGTAACCCTCTCAAGTGGATTTGTGAGATATTTCCTTCGCAGCCCCCCTTAAATCCGCTATGCTGTAGCAGTGAGTGAGCGCGAAAGGTCTTTTTTTCTATGTTGTATCAAAAACGTACGGCGGCCCTCTTATTCAGCACCGCCACCTTGATGATTTTCTGCAGTGTGAGCTGCCAGTCTTCCCAAAGTTCAAGTGGTTCGTCACCCCTGCCTGTGGCCTCTGCCTCAGCCCTTCAACCCAGCCCTACCCCAACCTCAGTGGGAGCCATGAGCAATGTCAAGCTCTGCCCCGCTTGTCATGGCGAATACACAGTTTTGGCAAACAGCCAGACCTGTCCTCCTGTACCGAATTGTCCAGCCACGGATCCCCGCGTGCGGCCCATGCCGCCATTGATCATCGATGAGAGCAAATACGAAGGCCTTAAAACCCAATTTAAATTGGGTTCTGTCCAAGAGCCCGCCGAGAGCCTGGGTGGATTGCAACCTGCACCCGTGCTGGCAGAAGCCACTATCGGGATTTGTGAGGATGGCATGGGTATTTTGCCGTTGGGGGGATTGAGCCGCGGCTGTCGGGTTTTGCTCTTAGAAAAAGCCGGCCAAACAACCCTGCTGGACACTCCCGCCAAATTTAAACAGGCCTTTGCACCTGTGGATTCCACTGAAGAAGCTCTGTCTTTTGCAACAACTCTGACTGGCGCTTTTCCGCTCTACGAATTCGACAAACGCGCCCCCGGTCGCAGTGCCCAGGGCAGCATCAATCTGATGCCTGAATTCCGCTATTTTAGCAGCAGCTTTGTGCCCACCACGGTCAAAAAAGAGGGAAATGACTACCTCGTTCAGCTGTTTAAATACCAGCAATTTGGCTGTGGCCCGCATCCCTATTACGCAGTCACTTATCGCGTGACCCCCGCAGGTGAAGTGAGTGAAATGAGCAACACCAAACTGGTCGAAGATCCCAATTTTGATGGGCTCTGCGTGGACTGAAATAGGTTTTAGATTTTAGCAAAAAGGGCCTCTTGCGAGGCCCTTTTCATTTGAGAATAGGTTAAACTGCGACCGCTTGTTTTTCCATTTTTTCCATCTGTTTGATACAAGCAGAGAGAATTTCCAGGCCCTTGTCGGCGTCGGAGCGGGTCATTGCCAATCCTGGACGGAAGCGCACGCTCTGTTCCCCGGAAGACAGGGCCAGCATTTGGTGCTGGTAGAGCACATCAATCAAGCGATTGCGGTAGTCTTTACTGGGGCAATCAAAGGCCAAAAGCAGACCGCGTCCTCGGGCATTGCTGATCGAGCTGTACTCATTTTGCAGTGCTTCCAATTGGCTGCGGATATAGTCACCCACTTGGGCGGCGTTATCAATCAATTGCTCTTCTTCAACCACATCGAGGTAGCGTTTGCAGCGCACCATATCGACCAAATTGCCCCCGAAGGTGGAATTGATCCGGCTGGAGACTTTAAAGACGGAGTCCACTTCATTGAGACGGGCATTGGCCATGATCCCACAGATCTGGAATTTTTTGCCAAAGACGACGATATCGGGACGGGCTTCGGGGAAATGGTCATAGGCCCACATTTTTCCGGTCAGGCCAAAACCAGTCTGAACCTCGTCAAAAATCAGGATGATTTCATGTTCATCACAGATTTGACGCAGGGCTTTGAGGTATTCAGCACGAAAATGATTGTCGCCCCCCTCCGATTGAATCGGCTCCAGAATTAAGGCTGCAATATCGTCGGGATTGGCGGCAATGGCGGCGCGAATTTCGGCCAAGGACTGCTGCTCGGCGGCAATCACAGCTTCGGTATTGGCTTCGTTCATGGGATACATACATTTGGGATTGGAGACCCGTGGCCAGTTAAATTTGGGAAAATGCATGATTTTGGCTGGGTCGGTATTGGTCAGCGACATGGTATAGCCACTGCGGCCATGGAAGGCCTCTTTCAGGTGAATGACCTGACTGCCTTTTTCTTCGCCCAGGCCTTTAGCAAAATTCTTGCGCACTTTCCAGTCAAACGCCGCTTTAAGGGCATTTTCAACGGCCAGTGCGCCCCCAGAAATAAAGAAAAAACGGTTAAATTCAGCGTCTCCGGCCAGACGGCCAAAGGTCTCGATAAACTCAGCCATTTCAACCGTATAAATATCTGAATTGCTGGGTTTGATCTGGGCCACCCGCAAGAGTTTTTGCTGGTATTCCGGATCGTTCATTTTGGGGTGGTTAAAGCCAATCGGCAAACTGGCAAAGAACGAAAAAAAGTCGAGATACTCAGTGCCTGTTTTGGCATCGACCAAATAATTGCCATGGCTTTTTTCAAAGTCCAGAATAAAATTCATGCCATCGCGCAAAATATGTTTTTCCAACGCCTCAAAGGCGTTATCCAGGTTAATCTTCATGGTTCCACGATCCTTCATCTTAGTCAAAATCAGGCGTCAAAAAAATAATTTAAAAATAAGCAGCTGACGCAATAATAAAGGGATCGCACCGGTTGAGTCTATGGCCTGACCATGGTCAATTCGGGGGCGATCCGCAAGCCTTAAATATATCTTAACATAAGAAAGAGGGGGAATAAACCCCATCAGATCAGCGTTTCGAGTCCATAAACCAGTTCTTTTAATCCCTGGACTTTGGCAATCGCCAGCAAGAGTCCTGGCATAAACGAACTGCGGTGGCTGCTGTCATGACGCAAAGTGAGGGTCTGACCATCTGCCCCAAAGATCACCTCTTGGTGGGCCAAAAGTCCGGGCAGCCGCACACTGTGGATCGGGATTCCATGGACCTGCATTCCCCGGGCCGGATGGGGTTCCTCGTGATGTTCCAAAGCCCCCATTTGACCTCCCATTTCAGCAATTAACTCAGCCGTTTTTACCGCAGTGCCCGATGGGGCATCGCGTTTTTTCTCATGGTGTAACTCAATAATCTCAACCCACTCAAAATACTGACGCGCCTGCTGGGCAAAACGCATCAGCAGCAAAGCCCCAATCGAAAAATTGGGTGCCAACAACACCCCTGTTTTTTGAACACTGGCAAAATGGCGCAAATTTGAAAGTTGCTCTGGACTCAACCCAGTGGAGCCAATCACCACCGGTAGATGCCGCTCCAAGGCCTGACAGGCGTGGGCATAAGCGCTTTCAGCGGGGCTTAAATCGACCCAAACCGTTCCCACGGGCGCACGCTGAAGCAGTTCTTCGATCTGGTTCTTGAGCAAAACACCCAAAGTGGGCAAACCAACCAAGGTGCCAGCATCCTGGCCCAGCCCTGTGCGGTGAGTCAGGGCACCCACCAAATAGGTCTCGGGGGCATCCGTCAGGGCCCGAATGGCTTCAAGGCCCATGCGCCCAGCGGCGCCGGCCAGGATAACAGGGGTGGGAGACTCAGACATAGATCAGCACCTCAATTCAGACAGTTTGGGCTCATTATAACCCGGATTCCGGGCTGGTCAGTCAGCTAGAGGCGTGTTATGGTTGACTGGCAACGTCAATCAAGAGGCCATCATGCACCAACCTTTTCAACGCATTTTCCCCGATCACAGCCGCGAGGCCTGGTGTCGCAAACGACGCTTAAAAAAAGACAATCCCTATGACTTGCCCGCCGGAAACTACTGTTTTTACGACCTGTATCCCGCCGAAATCGAAGATCCCTCTCAAATATATATCCTGGTCCAACACCACAAAAGTGGTGGCCACCTCGCCACCTTGCTGCTGGAATTTGGCCCTGGGGGCGTGCAATTGAGCCTGAGCCCTGAACATTTGCAAAGCCAAGTGGCTCCCATGGCTTTTCAATTGGTGCGGGATACCCTCAGCCAAGAGACGGATCTGCAAGCGCAGCTCTGGCAACACCTGCAGGAAGTGGGCTGGATGCACCAAGAATTACAAGAGCACCACAGCCATTTGCCCAAATCCAGTTTATTGGCTGAAATGACCGTGCGTTCGCTGGCAGGCACCATGGAAAACCTGATGACAGAAACCCATCCCAGGCAATGGGAAAGCCTCTTAGACGGGCTGTTGCAATCGCTTAAACACGAGCTATTAACAGCCTTACACGAACATCTCGCGGCCCAAAATAAAGTGGTCTCCTTGAGTGCTGTGCGCAAACAAAAAGCAGCCAGGCAAAATCCCGAAAACCAAGATTAAAGGGAATCTGTGGCATCTGGTCTGTGTAAAATACTCCAACGTGCCCAGATCAACCCCAACGGGGGCACAGCCAGAAAGAGCAGCAGCATCACCCCAGACAAAAAAGGCAGCGACCAGCCAAACATGTCTGCGATCCGCATAAAATCGTTTTCGAGGCCAAAGGAACCGTTTTCCGCATACCAATCGCGGCTCTCCTGGGAATAGACCAAATTCCAATTCATAATCAGGTTTTGAAACCACAAATACCAGCCCAAAGCGGCATAGAGCATACGCTCTTCTTCTTGCACCTTATAGGTGGGCACCATGCTGCGCCAAAGAAAAATCGTGGCAATCACCATTTCACCCCCATGCCCAGCCATGAGCAGCAGCCACTCTTTGCGGTCAGTAAAGGCAAAGAAAGGGTAAAGCAGGGCCAGGACCACCATGGTGATCAACAGGGGCCGGTGTTTAAAAATACCAAACCAAACGGCCCCCAGAACGAGCAATAGCCAGACAATGCCCGCTAAAATCGGGGACTGTTCGAGCGAGACGGTGGCCGCATGGCCGTCCAACCGAATCGCGGGCAAGGCGATACTGCCCATAAAATACGCCATCAGGGTGTGTCCCATTTCGTGCACCACCGATTCAAAAACCCAGCCAATGGTTTTAAACAGAAAAAAAGGCAGTGAAAATAGGCCTGCCAATACCAAACCCCAGCCCAAATGAAAAAAGGGCGAGCGTTTGCTGGCCTGGGCTTTGTAGATCGGATCCATCCAAGCTTGGTAGACAAAAGCACCTGTGTCAGGTTTAGATTGAACTGGGGTCTGCGCAAACGTCGGCTTCTCGTCGGCACTTTCAGTTTGTGTCGGCACAGCGGAATGAACCCGCTTGAGCACTGCGCCACAGAGCGAACACATCAGTGCCTGTTCTGAATTTTGGGTCTGGCATTGGGGACATTGGCCCCCTAATTCACGCATCAAAAAACCCCTTTTTTTTCATTTTACAAAAAAAACCAGCGCAAGCCATCCCACAAAGACCAGAGGCCCGCCAAAAACAACAGGGCAGCTGAAATGCGGTTGATCATTTCGCCGCGGGATTTGAGCATCCCCAATTGTTTGCTGAGACCTGTAAAGAAACTGGCCAAGAAGAGCAAAAGTGTATACCCCAGGCCATAAACCGCCATGGTAGCGACAGCCAGCAAGGTGCTTTTGGCTGTTGCCGCCAGAGCCATCACCCCAAACAGCACAGGACTGGCACAGGGTGAACTGATCAGAGCAAAAGCCATGCCAACCCCAAAAGGGCCAGTATTGGGCATGCGCTGTATCAGCTGGGGCAAGGGCAAACGAATCCACTCCAACATGGCCGCCGCCATCGTCAAAACCAGTAAAGCGACCGCCAGCAAAAACCAGCCCCGGTAAATCACCATTACGAAGCGACCCAAACCCGAAACCAAGCCCAATAAGCTGTTGATCAGCACCACCCCCAAAACAAAGGCGCCGGCTTTGCGCAGGGCATCCCCCCGACTTTGGATCTGCAAAGTGCCCATATACCCCAAATTAAGTGGCATAAGTGCCAAAATACAGGGAGAGATACTCCCCAAAACACCCCCCACAAAAGCCAAGCCGAGCAGGGCGGGAAAGGGCAGACCTGGCCCCTGTTGGGTGAGAAAGTCGCGAAAACCTGTCTCGCTCAAACCAAGCAACATTTCGAGCCAGAGTGGCTGAAAAAGTGCAATCAAACCCAAACTCAATAAAACCAATAACCCACCCAACAGGCCCCAAACAGGCAACGAAGCAGTGCTGAGAAACTTCTGCTGAAATGGTTTGGGCAAAATGGGCATGGTCTTAAGGATTGAGGATTTTTAAAGCTTGGTCCAAGGCCATTTGGTATTTTTCGGGTTTTTCTTCAGCAATCAGCAGCGATAAGACCTTTTTGCTCTGGGGGTCCATGACAGCCACAATGCCTGTGTGGTTGCCATATTTCTCAAAGAAGGCCTCAATACCGAGAGCTTTGACTTGCTTCTCTGCTTGCGCCAGGGTTTTGCGGTTACTCAGATCGAGTGTGACCCATTGGCTGCGGTGCTGATAGGTCTTGTTTAATTGGCTCAAAAGCGGGGCAATTTTTTTGCAAACGGCACAGGTATCCGATTTGAGCAAAACCACCAAAGGTTGATTTAAATTTTTTGAAACAGATTTTCCCTGCGGCGGTGGGCCCAGATTTTCAGCCTGAGCCGGCAAACAAAATGCGGACAAAAACAGCCCCATCAGGGCCAATCGAGAGGGTGTAAAGGTCTTCAAAATGGGAACCCCTTGTTCCAGGTTTAAACGTCACTCTCAGTTTAACTGGCTCTGAGCAAATTTGGCGCAGATACAGGCTGTTTTACACTTATTCTGTTGCTTTTTCTGGTTCTGTTGCTTTTTCTGGCATGAGCATGGGCTGCCAAAGCTCGATTTTGCGCCCTTCTGGATCCATAATCCAGGCAAACTTGCCATTTTCATGGGTTTCGGGCCCCTGTTGAATGGCAATTCCTTTTGAAGTCAGCTCTTCAATCATTTCATCAAGGTCATCCACACGGTAATTGATCATAAAAGCATCTTCGCTGGGTTGAAACCATTGAGATCCTTTATCTGCAATCACCCAGACGGTGGCACCACCATCCCCAGCTTTGTCGGCAGGCCATTTCAAAACAGCTGCACCAAAATCCTCCAGAACCAAACCCAAATGGGTTTGATACCAAGCAGTCAAAGCCTTGGCATCGCCTTTGGCTTTAATAAAAACGCCGCCAATGCCTGTCACTTTAGCCATCATCTGTGTACCTCTTTTTATATGTATACACCCAGTATACACCTGCCCTCTGATTCGTCAATTTGTGAGTTTTTGGTACTGCGGTTTGAGTCGCTCGGACTTGGACTTGACGACAGTGGCGAGCCGGCAGCCATTTAAAAACCAGGTGTGCATTTCACCTTTGCCTTTGACCTCAATCAGACCGCGATTTTCAAGTTTGAATTGTTTGTTCAGCTGGCTGCGGGTGGCATCTGTAATTTGAATCCGACCCGGCAACCCATGAGACTCCATGCGGCTGGCGGTATTCACCACATCGCCCCACAAATCGTACAAAAATTTGCGGGTGCCAATCACACCCGCCACCACAGCACCACTGTCAATGCCAATGCGGATATGCAAATCGAGCTGGTTTTCTTGATTAAATTGCGTCATGGCTTTGAGCATGTCCAAGGCCATAATGCAGATCCGCCGGGCATGATCCGCGACAGGCAAAGGCAGTCCCGCCACAGCCATATACGCATCGCCAATGGTCTTGATTTTTTCGATCCCGTGCTGGTCTGCAATGCTGTCGAAGCGGGTAAAAATATCGTTGAGAATATTCACCAAAGCCTCTGCACTCACAGATTGGGCAAAGTGGGTAAAGCCGACAATATCAGCAAACAAGACGGTGGCTTCGGTAAAACTGTCTACCATCAGATCGGAGAGCCGATCTTCTCTGATTTTGGGTCGCTCTTTGAGTCGTTCCACAATCGATTGGGGCAAAACATTCAACAACAGGCGTTCCGAAAGTGCCTGTTCCATCACCAATTGTTCGTAAAGCTGGGTGACTTCATCGCGCTGCTGGGCAATTAAATCGCGATTGGATTCCACTTCGTCAATTTTTTGCTCCAGGGCCACACTGTAGACCTTTAATTTGCGGTGCAAAAGCCTGACCTCCAGCAAATTACGCACCCGCGCCAAAACCTCAGGCAATTCAATCGGTTTGGTCAAAAAATCAGTTGCACCACTGTTGAGAGCATGTAATTTATGTGAAGGTTCCGCCGTGATCACCAGAATCGGCAAATAGCTATTCGGGTCGATCAGTTTTAAACCTTCCATGACCTCAAAGCCATTCATGCCTGGCATCATCAAATCAAGCACGATCAAATCAAAATGGTTTTCGCTGTGAAGTTGACACACCTCTTGGGGTATTTGTGTGGATGACAAAGCGGTATAACCAGCGGCACTCAAGATGCGGTTGAGCAACATAATATTGACCTGTAAATCGTCCACAATCAGGATTTTAGAATTGTAGATATCGGGTGAGATATCAGGTGAGATTTCTATGCTAACTTCGCCAGTTTCTGGCATTCCATTAACGCCCCCCACTGTGATAAGAATACTCAAATGCCGTGTTTAAGGTGTCCATGAATTCAATCACGACGATGGGTTTGGTCAGATAGCGGAAAAAACCTGCGAGCATCCCCTTTTTGATATCCGACGACATGGCATTGGCACTGAGGGCCACCACAGGGATATAACTGGTTTTGGGGTCTGCCTTGAGTGTTTTTAAGACTTCTAAGCCACTCAAACCGGGTAAATTGATATCCATCAAGATCACATCGGGCAGATTATTCTGCGCCATGGCAATGCCCGAATAGCCATCCAAGGCTTTTAATAGTTGAATCTGGGGATAGCGTGAAATAATCATTTCAACCAGTTTCATATTGGTGGGATTGTCTTCGACATAGAGCAAGGTCTGTTTGCGCTTTGGATTCAAACTGCCCAATTGGCTGACAGGAGAATTCGTATCTCCACTCAGGTTCACCACGGGGGGAGCAACTTCGTTGAGTTCAAACCAAAAAATGCTGCCTTCACCCACCTTGCTGTCGACACCGATTTTCCCGCCCATCAATTCAACCAATTGCCGGGCCACAACCAAACCAATTCCCGTGCCCTCTACGCCCCCAGCTTCTTGGCCCAGCCTTTGGAAAGGTTTAAACAATTGGCTGAGTTCCTCTGCAGAAAGCCCCGCCCCCGTATCCCTGATTGAGATGCGCATGCGGCCAGGTGAAATCTGAGCAAAGCTGGCTTCGACCTTGCCCGACTTGAGATTGTATTTGATAGCATTGGAGAGCAGGTTGATCAAAACCTGTTTTAAACGGGTGCGGTCAGCTGAGACAAAATACAGGGGTTCAAAGAGCGGAAAAATCATCTCGATGCCATATTTGCGGGCAATCGGGTCCGTCATACTCTGACATTCCAGCATCATTTCAGCCAAAGAGACGGGCTCCATCGAGAGCGGCACCTGGCCCGATTCTATTTTGGCCAAATCGAGAATTTCATTGATCAGACTGAGCAAATGCCAACCGGCATTTAAGATCTGATCAATTCTGTCTTTTTGCTCGGGTTTGGGGGCAGGCCGATCCAACTCCATCAATTGGGCAAACCCCAAAATGGCATTGAGTGGGCTGCGCAATTCGTGGCTCATGCTCGACAGAAATTCGGATTTGGCCAGATTGGCTTTTTCAGCCCCTGTTTTGGCAATTTCCAATTCAGCGTTGGTCTTTTGCAGGGTCTGTTCAAAGCGTTTCAACTCGGTAACATCTCGGGCAGCGGCAAAAACCCCCTGTAAAATACGATCGCGGTCGTAAAAGGTGGTCACATTATACGAAACCACCGTTTCTTTGCCATTTCTGGAGCGGGCTGTGAGTTCAAAATTGGTGACTTTTTTCTCACTTAATACGCGCTTGATCGCATTTTCGGCCCGTTCGGGATCTGTAAAATATTTTTTAAAAGGGGCCCCGATCAGTTCATCGCGGGTGCAGCCCGTCAGGGCCTCCATTTGTTTATTGACATCGGTGATAATCCCTGCTGGATCTGAGGTCACCAGCGCATCAATATTGGATTCAAACAGCGAACGGGTATAAAACTGGTGATCGCGCAGGCGCTGATCCAGCTTTTTTTGTTCTGCTTCGACCTGTTTACGGGCAGTGTTGTCGGTGCCAATCAGCAAATAACCAATGATCATATCGTGGGCATCGCGCAAGGCCGTAACGGAGACCACCGCTGGAAAACGGCTGCCATCTTTGCGAAAATAGGTCAATTCATAGATGTCTTCGATTCCCCGAGAGGCCTTAAACACCAGGGCCTCAAAACCCGGCGCGATCGGTGTGCCCAGTTCGTCGCTGAGCGCTTTCGCCCGTGCGATCACCTCTTGGGGGTCGGAAATATCTGCAGGGGTGATTTTGTTCATCACCTCCACTGCGGTGTACCCCAACATGCGCTCAGCACCCACATTAAAAATCTGAATGACGCCCTTGGCATCGGTGGCAATACTCGAAAAATTGGCCGAGTTAAAAATCGCACTTTGCAGGGCTCCCGCCTTGATCAAAGCTTCTTCGGCCTGTTTTCGGGCCGTATTGTCGGTGCCAATCAGCAAATAGCCAATGATTGTTTCGTGGGCATCACGCAGGGCCGTGACCGAAACCACCGCAGGAAAACGGCTGCCGTCTTTGCGAAAATAGGTCAATTCATAGATGTCTTCTATCCCCCGAGAGGCCTTAAACACCAGGGCCTCAAAGCCCGGCGCTATCGGCGTACCCAGTTCGTCACTGAGTGCCTTGGCGCGGATGATAATTTCTTGGGGGTCGGAGATATCTGCGGGGGTGATTTTATCCACCACGTCGGCAGCTGAGTACCCCAGCATGCGTTCGGCACCGACATTGAAGATCTGAATCACCCCTTTTTCATCGGTGGCAATGCTCGAAAAATTGGCCGAGTTGAGAATCGCTTTTTGCAAAGCCCCCGTTTTGAGCAAGGTCTCTACCCGCTGATTCTCGATGACGGCTTCGGCATTTTCTTCCTCGATGAGAACTTCTGTGGAGCTGACATTGTCAGACATGGCCAATACGCATGCCTTGTTTGTAATGAACGCCGATTTTGGCATCGAGTTGCACGCGACCGGCCTCAAATAAGATCACCATGTCTGAGCCCCCAAAGGCAAAGAAACCGAATTCTTCGCCTTTCTCCAAATCTGCGCCCACCTCTGCGGTAAAATTGACCGATGAAACCTGGGCCATGCCAATCGGCAAAACGGCGACCAGCCCCAAAGGCGAGTCCAGCACCAACAATCCCCGATCTTGAGAAAATTGGTAGCCTGTTCCATCGATGCAGTTCAGCGAGCCATCGGATTCTTTGACCACATCCATAATTACATGCCCCGGAATTTTGCGTGCCTCTTTGACCCGGCCCGCCACAGGCACATGAAAACGGTGGTAATCATTGACATCCAAGAAGCTGTGGGTAAAAATCCCGCCCTCGAATCGGCTTTGATACGGGCTGCCATCGAGCAAATCCAGAATCGACCAGGTCAAACCTTTGACAGTGATCTTGGCTTTTTTATCAATCGGCCATTGCCCCTGATAAACACTGTCGGCGGGGGAGACCACGATATTGTCATCCCGAAGTGAAGCCACAGGCCTTTTGCCAGGGCGAACCTGCCGGGCAAAGAACTGATTAAAGGTCAGCCAGCCACTCGGGGCAGGGGCATAGTCGCTTAAATGAAAATCCGGGCTTTTGAGAAAACCAGCAATGCCCGCTGCGGAGGCGGGGGTATCGAGAAAGGCCCCCCAGGTTTTGGCAAATTCACAGGCCCAACGCTGAAAGACATCATCTTTTTGCAGGATCTGATCGGGTGAACAACCGATCAAATAATAAAAAGTGTTTAAATGAGAATTGAGGTTGCGCTCAGTCGGAATGAGTGTAACCATTTCATTTAAAAACTTAAAATACTGCTCCAAGCTGATCAAATTGGGCAAATCTGCTGTACGAATCGACTCCAGCAAAGCCGCTTTTAAATCTGATCGTGCCGACAACAGATCGATCAGCTCTTGCACAATCAATTGGGACGATGAGGCCATGTTGCCATTTTTGAGTTCGGTGATCATGTGCGCAGGGCTCCTTTAAATGTGGCTTGGGGTCCGAGATATTCTTCGATGCGCAGCAGTTTATTGTACTTGGCCAGCCGCTCTGAACGCGCTGGGGCCCCTGACTTGATTTGATCCGCATGGGTGGCGACGGCCAAATCTGCCAGAAAAGCGTCTTCTGTTTCTCCCGAACGGTGCGAGAAGAGACAGGTATAACTGGCACTTTTTGCCAGTTCAATGGTTTTGAGTGTTTCCGAAACCGTGCCAATTTGATTGGGTTTGATCAAGACAGAATTGGCGATTCCCTGTTTGATACCTTCAGCGAGGTATTTTGTGTTGGTGACAAAGATGTCGTCCCCAATGAGTTGTACGCTTTTACCCAGCTCTTGGGTCAGGGCCTTCCAGCCTTCCCAATCGGTTTCAGCCAGACCATCTTCGATACTGACAATCGGATACTTTGAACACAAATTGGCATAATAGGTCACCATTTCTTTGGCCGTTAAGATCGTTTGATCGGCTTTTAAGCTGTATTTGCCATTGTGATAAAACGCATTGGCAGCTGCGTCCAACGCCAGGGAGATATCTTTGCCAGGTTTGTAACCCGCTTTTTCAATTGCCTGAATCATCAACTCTAGGGCATCTTGGTTGGAAGAGAGACGGGGTGCAAAGCCCCCTTCGTCGCCCACAGAGGTGGAAAGTTCTTTGGACTTCAGCAAAAGTTTCAGTGCTTGATAGGTTTCGCAACCCATGCGATAGGCCTCCTGAAAAGACTCAGCCCCCACAGGCACAATCAAAAATTCCTGAATATCCAAATAATTATCGGCGTGTTGACCGCCATTGATAATATTAAAAAAGGGGGTTGGTAAGTGGTGGGCCATCTCCCCTCCCAAATAGCGAAAGACGGGCAAGCCCCGGTTTTTGGCCGCAGCTTTGACAACGGCAATCGACACGGCGAGCAAGGCATTGGCCCCCAATTTGTGTTTATTTTCGCTGCCATCGAGATGAGTTAATAAATCATCTATCGCAAACTGGTTCTCGGGATCGTGACCCAATAATTCAGGCCCAATCACTTTTTGCACATTTTTGACTGCTTTGAGTACCCCCAGCCCTTGAAAACGTTTTTTATCGTTATCGCGCAGTTCAAAGGCCTCTTTACTGCCCGTTGAAGCTCCCGAAGGCACCGAGGCCCGGCCCAGTATTCCATTGTCGAGAATCACATCGACCTCGATGGTCGGATTTCCCCGTGAATCAATAATCTCTCTGGCTTTAATGGATTTAATCTTTGACATCTCTGGTTCCTCTTTGTGAATTAATTTTCAGACGGGACAGATTCTTTCGAGTCTGTCTTATGTTTTAAAGGCGCTTGGTTCCATACATGGCCAGGGCGCAAATCGATAATCTCCAAGCGATGATTCGACTTTTGTTGATCGGGGTAGGGACCTCTGGCCAAAACCAAAACCCCTTCTGCCAGTCCTGCAACTTGCCCCCAGCTTTTGGCAAAGCTGTTCCAATCAGCCGGGTGATCAGGGGCATAAAAAGGCAAAACCCCATAAGAAAACTGCAGCCGATGGCAGGTTGCTTCGTGGGGACTGACTCCCAAAATCCAGATCGGCAGCATAAAGCGCGAAACCATGCGCGCGGTGTAGCCCGAGACAGTTGGCACAATCACCGCCAGCGGTGCCAATTGCTCAACAGCATGTAAGACATTGCGGGAAATAAAATCCACCAAATTGAGATCTTGGCTGGGCTCATAGTCGCAAAATGCCATTTTGGTCTGCAGCAATAAGCGGCTGGGTTCGGTCGCAGTGGCAATCATGACGAGCATCTTGACGGCTTGAACCGGAAACTGGCCCATTGCAGACTCTTCGGAAAGCATGACACAGTCGCTGCCATCGAGAATGGCATTGGCAACATCGGTCGATTCTGCGCGTGTGGGGCGAAAATGATCCACCATCGAAGCCAACATTTGCGTGGCCGTAATCACGGGTTTGCCCAGTTGATTGGCTTTGCGGATCAGTTGTTTTTGAATCACGGCAATTTGCTCAAGGGGGGTCTCGACCCCCAAATCCCCTCGGGCCACCATGATGCCGTCAGAGGCCCGCAAGATCTCATCAATATGGTTGAGCGCAGCCGCCCTTTCGATTTTGGCGATAATAAAGGGTTCATAGCCCTTTTCTTTTGCGGCAAGCCGCACAGCATTGATATCTGCAGCACTTTCCACAAAAGATTGGCTGATCGCATCCACGCCATTTTCCAAAGCGAATAAGAGACAGGCTTTGTCGTGTTCGGTAAAGGCACTGATTCCCAAACTGATGCCTGGCAGGTTTATGCCTTTGTGGGAGCGCAACTCTCCCCCCACGCGCAGCTGACACTGCACCTCGCTCCCGACAACTTGGAGGACTTCCAATTGGATAATCTCATCGTTAAGCGAGAGCAAATCCCCTGGAGATACCACCGCTGCCAAATTTTGAAAACTCACGCTGACCCGTTATTGATTGCCGATGATCGCTTCGCTGGTGAGATTAAACAAATCACCTTTGTTTAAATACACAGGTTCTGTTTCCAAGGGCCCAATTCTCATTTTGGGGCCTGGCAAATCAGCCAAAATGGTAATCCGCTGACCCGCCAACAGCGCTGCTCTGCGCAGTTTCTGAATCACATTCAGATGCCAGCCAAAATCCCCATGGGAGAAATTAAGTCGGGCAATATTCATGCCTGCTTGAATCATTTCAAGTAAGATTTCGGGTGATTCTGAAGCCGGGCCAATGGTACACACAATTTTGGTTTTATTGGTTGCCAGTTTAATCGGACCTTGGCAAATCGTTTGATAGGCTTTTTCGGGCAAGACAGTGTTCATTTAAACGCTCAGGTCTTTTTCAGAATTTGAAATGATGACTTTTAAGGCGTTCTCGCGGGCGGCATTGAGAAAGACATCGTAGGCTTTGCAGATTTCAGACAGCGGAAAGCGGTGGGTGACTAATTTTTGGGGTTCAAGTCGGCCTGTTTTAACCAGGGTCAGCAACGTCGGCAAAGTTGAAGTATCAAGCAGACGTGTGGTCAGGGTGATATTGGTTGACCAGAGTTTTTCCAGGTGCAATTCCACCGACTTCCCATGCACCCCGATATTGGCGATGTGTCCACCGGGAGCAATAATTCCCTGGCAGATATCAAAGGTTTCGCTCAGCCCAACGGCTTCAATGGCCACATCGACCCCGGCATAATCCGTCAAAGCCATCACGTGCTCCACGGCTTTGCCATCGGAATTTTGGACCAGGTCGGTGGCACCAAAAGACAGGGCCATTTCGAGGCGGTTGGCATCGCGATCGATCATGATGATCTGCGCTGGGGAATACAATTGGGCCGTTAATAGGGCTGAAATCCCGACAGGGCCCGCCCCGACAATGGCCACGCGGTCTCCAGGTTTGACCTGGCCATTTAAGACCCCACATTCCAGGCCTGTGGGCAAGATATCGCTGAGCATCACCCCGGATTCGGCATCAAGCCCGGCGGGCAAATGGTAGAGACTTGTATCCGCATAAGGAATGCGGACATATTCAGCCTGGGTCCCATCGATGGTATTGCCCAATTGCCAGCCCCCTGTCGTGCAATGGGAATACATGCCTTTGCGGCAAAAGCTGCAGCGGCTACAAGAACTGACACAGGCAATGATCACCTTGTCTCCCGGTTTAAAACTGGTCACGTTTTCACCCACAGAGGCGATCACACCCACCCCTTCGTGTCCCAAGATGCGGCCGGGGGTCACGGTGGGGACATCGCCTTTGAGAATATGCACATCTGTCCCGCAGAGGGTGGTCTTGGTGATGCGCACGAGCGCATCACTGGCCGAGAGCAAAATGGGACGGGGCCGAGTTTCCAAGACAATTTGATTGGGCCCTTTAAATACCAGAGCTTGCATGGTTTGTAATGCTTGGGAATGATCTAAAAGATGGGTCATGGGGGTCTCTTTTCTGAATAAGGAGTTCGAAAATGGCAATGATTCTGACTGAATGTGGCTGGTTTAAATAAGTTGATTTGTTTTGGCCATCGCTTTTCCGGCAATGCGCAGAGAATCTGGGCAATCGAATCGCTCGGTGTGAATTTCGATCAGCATAAATTCGTTACACAGTGTTGCCTGGGCCAATGCCGCTTCCAACTCAGCTTCGGTATGTACATCGATCCCGATACCGCCCCCAAAAACCTCTACCAATTTGTGATAATTCCAGGGTTGGATATCGTTATAGGGACGATCGACGATCACCCGCTCGATGGTATAGCCATCGTTGTTGAGCAAAAAAACGAGGGGTTTGAGTCGATTGCGAATCATGGTGGAGATCTCTTGGCCTGTAACTTGAAAGGAACCATCTCCCACAAACAAAACCACCTGGCGATCTGGGGCTGCCATCGCAGCGCCGAGCGTTGCACCGACACTGTAGCCAATTGAGCCATAAAATGTTTGGCCTATAAATTGGGCCCCTTCGGGCATCAACATCTCTGCAGCACTGAAGAGCGAGACCCCCGTTTCGGCTATCACAATCGCATCGTCGGCAAGAAAATGACTCATGCGGTCGAAGAAGCGTTTCACTGTGAGAGCTGCTTGAGGTTGAGGTGAATAGGTCTCGCTTGGGCGGTGGGTACAGGTCAACACCGCAGACGGAATGGCAGTTTCTGCGGGTTTAATTTTACTCAATTTTTGGGTGAGCCCCCAGATAAAATCCCCGAGAAAGACATTTTCGTAATAGTGGTGTTTGATTCTCACCGTGCGAATATTGGCCCGGATGGTCTTGTTATCGTCGAGATGGGTGGTAAAGCCACCCGTATTAAAATCGGTCATGAGCGCCCCAAATTGTAAAATACAATCCGAAGAATCGATCTGTTCGACGATCTGCGCCCGGCTGCGATCCCCTTCAAAAAGCCCCATAAATTGGGGATGGTGCTCGGAGAGAACTGTTTTGCCGAGCATCATGGTCACAAATGGAAACCCCGTTTTTTCAAGCAAGGCTGCAAATTCAGCTTGGAGTTGAAAGCGAATTAACTCAACATCCCCAATCACAACCGTCTTGCTGGCGTGACTGATCATGCCAATCGCCTCCTGAATGGCCTCGGCCAAGACCTCAGGATCACTGGGAACGATCTGTGGAAAGCGAAAATCATCGGGCCTTGGGCATTTCTGCATGGCAATGTCAGCAGGCAGGCTGATATAGACGGGCTGCTGTTGTGCCAAACAAACCGATAAAACCCTGTCGATTTCTGCGGGGGCTTGTAAAGCAGAGTCCAGCTGACAGGAGGCTGCCGTGATTTTTTCATAGATCCGCAATGGAATCTGGTAATCGCCCAAAGTGTGGTGCAAAAGGGGCTTATTGCGAAAATGCACGGTTGCAGGGGAACCGGTAATCACCACAACGGGCACTTTTTCAGCAAAGGCACCCGCCACCCCATTGACCGCACTTAATTCTCCCACACCGTAGGTCGTCACAAAGGCGCCGACACCCCGGATTCGGGCGTAACCATCAGCGGCATAAGCGGCATTGAGTTCGTTACAGGTGCCAATATAAGTGAGTTCACTTGTGAGAATTTGGTTCAAAAACCCCAGAACAAAATCGCCAGGCACCCCAAAAAGATGATCGACCCCCAAAGCTTTGAGTCTCAAAACCAAATACTCGGCAACGGTTATTTCAGATCGGCTGATTGAAGGCATAGAGACCTGATTTCAAAAAAAAAATTTAGAACAAACCCAATCGTATGAAAATTATTTCTCTCATACGATTGAATTTTTAGTGCTTAATCCTATTTTTTATTAAAAATAGCTGAGGCATCTTTCACAGCATCACTCAAGGAACCCCAAGCGCTTTCGACACCTTCCTGGATCCGTTCCCAGGCATCTTCACCGGCTTCACCCAGTTCTTTGAGTTTGATCTTTGTCGCTTCAATTCCGTGATCCAAATTTTCGATATGTTTGGCATAATTGAGCTGGGCGTCGGCACTCGACAATTTCATTTGTGCCTTAAATTCAGTCATTTTGGCTTCAGCCATGTCTAATTCGGCTTCAATTTTTTGTTTATAAGCATCTTTGGTAATCATAATCTATTTCCTTTTTTATCTTCGATTCATAATGCATTCTGTTTAAGTTAATTCATGATTTAACTCCTTGTTCTGTTTCCATTGATCACACGCACAAGAAACAGGACCACCGCCACGACCAGTAGAATATGGATGAATCCACTGATGGTATAAGAGGACACTATTCCAAATAACCACAACAATATCAAAATGATCGCAATTGTATATAACATATAAATCCAAGTGCTCACGTGAGTTGTAATAAAAATTAGTTGGAGAGTAAGGGGCAAAGGCGGGTCTGGAAATTGTCCGGTTCGACAAATCAGACCACACCCAAATTGATTATAAGTTGAGCTGTTTAAAGGTATTTAAATCAGCAGCGGCTTGCTCTAGAAGCCCTTTTTTGGTATACAAACGGGCTCGGTTTTTATAAGCATCTGCATAGTTGCTATCGAGCAGAATCGTTTGTGTATAATCTTCCAAAGCCAAGTCATCTTGTTTTAAGCCTTCGTAAGCAATCGCACGCATCATATAGCTGCGGGGCTCGCGGGGCTCTATACGAATGGCCTCAGAAAAATCCTTCACAGCAGCTGCGTGATTCTTCATTTTGTCGTAGACCATCCCCCGGTTGAGGAGGGCTTCGGTATCACTTTCGTCCAAACCAACGGCGAGGGTCAAATCAGCCAAGGCCTGCGCACTTTGGCCTGCACGGTCATTGGTAATCCCACGCATCACATAGGGTCGCGGGTCTGATGGAGCCACCCGTATGGCCCGGTCAAAGTCCTTGCGAGCGTCTTTAAAGAGCCCATTTTCGGTGTAGATAAAGCCCCTCTGCAAATAGGCTTCGACATACCTGGGGTCCAAGCGAATCACAGTGCTGAAGTCGTTCAGCGCCGAAGACAGATTTTTGAGACGGCGATAGGTCAGACCCCGCTTCATATAAGCCATGGTGTAATTGGGATTCAATTTAATTGCATTGCTGTAATTGACAATGGCCTGAGGGTAGCGGCGATGATCAAAATCATCATTGCCCCTGAGAAAATGGACCTTGGGTTGGGGAATCGTATCCCGGATACTGGATTGGGAGTTTGTTGGTTCTGCACTGCCAGGACTGGCGGTCAAGACATAGGTTCCGATTTGAGAAACCACAATTGCTGAAAGCAAAAAGAGTGAGAAAAAACGAGAGCCCATATTCAAGTGAATATTCATATTAGTGTCATCCTTTAATAAAGATGCCATCATTGGCTACAAATTCATTATATCCCTATTACAATCCAAAAAAATTTTATTTTTGTATTTTTATTTATTTTTGTTTATTTTTATAAAAATAAATAAAAAATATTAAAAATTAATTTATATATTTTTTGATTAAACTTTTATTCGCCTATAGTCAGACGCTTAAAAAGAGTTTTTAAAACAGCAATTTGTATAGTCACCTGGCTCAATAGGTGCCCGTTTCGCTTGGGAATTGAATCAGCAAGATCTTTGACCCGGCGATCGTAATAGATATGTGCGATCGGGTCTGGCAAAGGGGTTCGGCTCAGCAAGGCCGTTGGGACCATCACAAATTGGGCCAAAGGTCCCAGATTGGCAATACAACAAGCCACTTTGCCACATTGCTTACATTTGCCGCGTTTGATCGGAGAAAGTGGCGTCTGATACGACTTAAATTCAATCTGCGCGAGGTTTATGCCCTGACAGTCTTGCAAAGCAAAGGTACACTCATCATTATAATCGGCCCCAAAGAAAGCCTGGCACGTCTTGCAGTGACAAACCAGCCTGAACAAAGGAACAGGCAGATTCTGAAAAATGTCTGAATGACATTGGCAAAATTGATTGACTTTGGACAAACATTTGCTCCTATTCAGTGTGTTTACTTCGAAAACGACTGCTGCTATTTTACGCTTTGGACTTACAATTTTCAAATTCAGACGACACATGCTTCTGTGCTCGCCCCCCCTTGATGCCTTCCCACCCGCTGTCCGTGGTATGATGAGTGCAAAAAAACACAGATCGAAAGCAATGATCAACAAGACGGACGTGAAGTGACAATGAAAGCGGTGATTTTGGCAGGTGGGCTCGGAACCCGAATCAGTGAAGAGACCTCTTCGCGGCCCAAACCGATGGTGGAAGTTGGCGGAAAGCCCATTCTCTGGCATATTATGCGCATTTATCTCAGCCACGGCATTCAAGAGTTTATTATTTGCTGCGGCTACAAAGGCTATGTGATCAAAGAGTATTTCGCCAATTATTTTTTGCACATGTCCGATGTGACCTTTGATTTTGCCACCAATGATATGCAGGTACATCAACACTATGGCGAGCCTTGGAAAGTCACACTGGTGGATACAGGCGAAGAGACCATGACTGGGGGCCGTCTCAAACGGGTCCGGGACTACCTCGATCCAGACACAGCTTTTTGTTTTACCTATGGTGACTGCATCGGCGATCTGGATATTGGCGCTTTGGTGCAATTCCATCAGGCACAGGGGCGCTTGGCCACAGTGACAGGCGTACAACCCCCGGGTCGCTTTGGGGCCCTTGAGATCGACAACGACAGCGTCAGATCGTTTATTGAAAAGCCCAAAGGAGACGGCACCTGGATCAATGGCGGCTTTTTTGTGCTCCAACCTCAGGTTCTCGATTATATCGCCCATGATCAGACGTCTTGGGAATCGGCCCCGCTCGAAACCCTGGCCAAAGAGCAACAACTTTCGGTCTATAAACACAAAGGCTTTTGGCACCCCATGGACACCTTGCGCGACAAAAACTACCTCGAACAGCTCTGGAAAGGACAGGCACCTTGGAAAAACTGGGATTAGACCCGGACTTTTGGCAGGGAAAACGGGTTTTTCTGACAGGCCACACGGGCTTTAAAGGCAGTTGGCTTTCACTCTGGTTGCAACACTGGCAAGCCGAACTCAAAGGCTTTGCGCTGCCTCCTCCGACGGAGCCCAATCTCTATTCCTTGGCAGCGGTTGAAACAGGCATGTTGTCTGACTTGGGAGATATCCGCCAAGCAGAGCCCCTTGCGCACAGCCTGAGAAGCTTTGGCCCCGAAATCGTGATTCACATGGCGGCCCAGCCCCTGGTGCGTTATGGCTATGCCCATCCCGTCGAGACCTTTGCCACCAATGTGATGGGAACCGTCCATTTACTCGAAGCCTGCCGGGCCACCCCTTCGGTCAAGGTCATTCTGGTGATCACCAGTGATAAATGTTATTTGCCTCATCTGGACGGAGAGGCCCATCGCGAAGACGATGCCTTGGGCGGACTTGAGCCCTATGCGGCGAGCAAAGCCTGTGCTGAACATGTCTGTGCAGCTTACCAGGCCAGTTATTTTTCGCAAGGCCATCCCGTCCTGGCCAGCGCCCGTGCTGGCAATACCTTGGGAGGGGGAGATTGGGCTGCCGACCGTCTGATTCCAGATATGATTCTGGGATTTTTGCGCCAAGAACCTGTCTTGATTCGCAATCCTGCTTCTGTTCGGCCTTGGCAACACGTCTTGGAGCCCCTGAGTGGTTACCTCTTGCTCTGCCAGCGACTGTGGTCTGACCCCAACCTGGCTGGCGGCTGGAATTTTGGCCCTGTCGAAGCAGATTTAAAACCCGTTGCTTGGCTGGCAAACACCCTTTTAAGCCGCTTGGGCAATGGAGCCGATTGGGTTCAAGACAGCTCAAAGGCTCACCCCGCTGAGACTGCACTTTTGGGGCTGGATTGGGCCAAAGCGCACAATCAACTGGGCTGGTCCCCCCGCTTGCGTTTGCCCCAAACCTTGGACTGGATTGCCGATTGGTATCTGGGCTGGCAGGCGGGAGAAGATCTGAGTCACTTGAGTTTGAGCCAATTAAAACACTATTTGGAGATCCCCCTATGAGCCTGCATTCCCCTCTCTGTCGCTTTTGCCAGGCAGCGCTAACTGAAACCTTTGTCGATTTGGGCATGTCTCCGCTTTCCAATGCGTATATCAGCCCAGATCAGCTCTCGCAAGGTGAGTGCTTTTACCCTTTACATGCCTTCGTCTGTTCGACCTGCTGGTTGGTTCAATTGGAAGAATTTGAAAGTCCCGAAGCGATTTTTTCAGATTATGCTTATTTCTCTTCTTACTCCGACAGTTGGCTGGCTCAATGCCAAAAATATGCCCATGAAATCAGCCAAAAATTGGGTTTAAATGCCGATTCACAGGTCATCGAAGTGGCCAGCAACGATGGCTACCTTTTGCAGTATTTTGCCCAGGCCGGAATTCCTGTCTTGGGGATTGAGCCTGCTGCAAATGTGGCTGAAGTGGCTCGTTCCAAAGGGATCCCAACCGAGGTCATCTTTGTCGGAGCAGAAACCATTCCCCCGCTGTTAAAAAACCATGCCCAAGCAGACCTCTTGATCGGCAATAATGTTTTGGCCCATGTGCCGAATATTTGCAGTTTTGTAGCTGGTTTGGCGCTTTTGCTCAAAGCCGAGGGCGTCTTGACGATGGAGTTTCCCCATTTGCTGCAATTGATTGCCCAACGACAGTTTGACACAATCTACCATGAGCATTTTTCTTATCTCTCGCTTTTGGCTGTTGAAAAAATATTCGCAGCAGCGGGTTTGACACTCTTTGACGTGGAAAGCCTGCCCTCCCATGGGGGCTCGTTGCGGATTTATGCCCAGCACAGTGAAAGTGGCAAGCAGCCACAATCTGGGCGTTTAGAAAACCTGCGTCTGTTGGAGCAGCAAGCAGGTTTGGACCAAATCGCTACCTATCACAATTTTGCATCAGAGGTGCGCAAACTCAAATACAGCTTGCTAAACACCCTGATTGAGCTCAAACAGGCTGGAAAAACCCTTGTGGGTTATGGGGCCCCGGCCAAAGGCAA
This sequence comes from Candidatus Blackallbacteria bacterium, assembly GCA_051715345.1. Lineage (GTDB taxonomy): Bacteria > Cyanobacteriota > Sericytochromatia > UBA7694 > UBA7694. The sequence continues at coordinate 28,277 of JBPXJQ010000047.1, read as the reverse complement.
TACCCTGCTCAATTATTGTGGGATTCGCTCAGATTTTTTAGACTATACTGTGGATCGCAGCCCACACAAACAGGGGAGTTATCTTCCAGGGGTGCATATTCCCATTTTGGCACCCGAAGCCATTTTTGCCTCTCAGCCTGATTATGTCATGATTCTGCCCTGGAATATCAAAGACGAAATTATGGATCAGATGGCAGAAATCCGCAGCTGGGGCGGTCAGTTTATCCTGCCAATCCCCGAGGTCCAGATCTTGTGATTTTTACGGAACTGCCCTTGGCAGGGGCCTATTTAATCGAGCCCGAACGCCACGAAGATCAGCGGGGTTTTTTCGCCCGCAGTTGGTGTCGGCGAGAGTTTGCGGAAATGGGTCTCCATCCCGAATGGGTCCAGTGCAATATTTCAAATAATCGCCACCGAGGGTTGATTCGGGGGATGCATTTGCAAATTCCGCCCCATGCAGAATGCAAATTGGTGCGCTGCACCCAAGGCTCCATTTTTGATGTCATTCTGGATTTGCGGCCAGATTCCCTCAGTTTTAAAGCATGGTATGGCCTGGAATTGTCTCAAGAGAATCACAAGATGTTATATATCCCCACAGGGCTGGCCCATGGGTTTCAGACCTTAAGTGATCTCAGCGAGGTCTTTTACCAAATGTCTTGCGAATTTCATCCGCAGAGTGCCAGAGGCGTGCGTTGGGATGACCCTGAATTTCAGATAAACTGGCCCTTGCCCCATCCGCTGCTCTCCGAACGCGACCAGGCTTTTCCCTGCGTTTCTGATTTGGGTACTTTGGACTGGTTTTGAGGCAGACTTCGGCCAGTGAGGTATAATGCAAGAGAATCAAAATCAGTTGGAAAATCAATACTGAGGCCACTATGCAAAATATTGTGATGTTTAAACCCCTGATCGAACAAGAAGAGATTGAAGCGAGTAAAACAGCACTTGAATTGGGCTGGTTGGGCATGGGAAGCCTGGTCAGTGAATTTGAAAGTGAACTCAAAAAGTATATCGAAGCCCCTGACAGAGAGCTGGTAGTCTTGAGTACCGGACATGCCGCGCTGCATTTGAGCTTATTATTGGCGGGTGTGACAAAGGGTGATGAAGTGATTACGCCCTCTTTTAATAATGTTGCAGATTTCCAAGCAATTTTGGCGACAGGAGCTGAGCCGGTCTTTTGCGATATCTTGGACAATACGCTGTGTATCGACCTGGAAAAAGCTGAAAAACTGATCACCCCCAAAACAAAAGCCATGATTGTAATGGATTATGGCTGCCATTTTTGTGAACATGAAGAGATCGCCCGCTTTGCAGAGAAATACAATTTGCGCATTGTTCATGATGCGGCACATTCGTTTGGTTCACGGTATAAGCAAAAAATGGTGGGCAGTTTCTCGGATATGACCATGTTTAGTTTTGATCCGATTAAAAACATCACCTGTCTCGATGGGGGAGCTTTAATTGTAAAAAGCCCCGAAGAATTACGCATTCTTCAAGAGATGAGATTTGTGGGAATGGGGCAAGCGGCCTCTGTGTTGTATCAAAACAAACGGGTCTGGTCCTATGACGTGCAAAGACTGGGCTTTCGCTACCACATGAACAATATGCATGCAGCAATTGGGCTGGCCCAATTAAAAAAAATGGATCGGATCAAACAGAGCCGCCAAGCTGCTTGCGTTTATTATAATACCCGGTTTGCCGAAATGCCCTTTATCCGCACTCCCGAAACCACATTTGAAGATACCACCCCTTTTATGTACTTTATCCGGGTCCCCGCCGAACACCGGGATCCTCTGCGTATTTTTATGGATCAACAGGGCTGTGAAAGTGGCGTGCATTGGAAACCTGGGCATCAATTCAGCCTGTTTAAAAATTACAGATGCGGTGATTTGAGTGTGACCGAAAAAATGAGCGAAGAATTGATCACTTTGCCGCTCTATTCTTGTATGGATTTTAAAATCATTGATCAGGTTGTCGATTTAATTCAAGAATATTTCGTGAATAATCCTGTTTGAGGGTCCCTATGAAATTCATTTCAGACCAAGCGTATATTTCAAATTTTGCAGATATTGGGGACTCCATTCGTGGCAACACCCTGACGATAGAAGCGGGTGCTCGGATTGAATCTTTTGTCAAAATACTCTTTGCTGGGGGCAATGAAAATATTTTTATTGGTCAAAACAGCCATGTCAACTCAGGCACAACCCTCTATTCTGGCAATGGTATCAAAATTGGCAATAATGTTTTAATTGCTGCCAATTGTACCTTTGCACCTGTCAATCACGAATACAGCTCAAAAGAGATTCCGATAAATAAGCAGGGATTTCGACCCAGCAAAGGGGGTATCGTGATCGAAGATGATGTCTGGATCGGGGCGGGAACTGTTCTGCTCGATGGCACAACCATTCGTACGGGAGCTGTAATTGGTGCCATGTCGCTTGTCAGAGGTGAAATCCCGGCCTATTCGATTCATTCTGGTAACCCGCTCAAACTGATGGGATACCGGAAATAATCAAGCTCTATTTCGGTAAAAATTCCAAAAGCAAATTGGAATTTTGACCCACAATATCAAAAATTGAATTTTTTGCTTCGACGAATTTTTTCCAACGCTCTTTTTTCAATAAAACACCATTTTCCAAATCATCTGCTGTATTCGCATTTAAAAGAATGTGCTGGAAATGCTGTATATTCATGGGAAATAATACATTATAAATATAATTCTGAATAATTTCTCGGGGATAACTATTTTTACCAAAGAGCGAGTTGTAGTCTTTACAGACTTCTTCCATCAAGACTGCCAATTCATAGGTAAAATCTTTGCCTGAAAATGCAGTACCTGAATCCACCGTAAACCCAGCCAGGATGTCAGAGATATAACCAACCTCAAAATGGCTGAGCAATTTGGTCGTGACCATAAAATCCCAAAGCGCAAATTTCCCCCCTTCTAGACAAAACAGAACATCTTGTTTTACAAATTCAGGCAAAACAGATTTTCTGTAAATACAGGATTGGGGACACACACCCGACAAGAGAGCCCTTTGCAGTTCTTTTTGGGTGTCAATAATTTGGTTGGTTTCGTAAAAGGGGCCGTATTGAAAATCAACCCCTTGATCGGGTCGGATCGCAATATAGCCGCCGGCCACCATTCCCAACCAGGGGTGCGCCTGAAAAAAAGGCACCGTGTTTTCTAAATGATGGGGCAAAAGCCAATCATCATCCGCACTCAATATGACCAATTCGGTGGAACACGTTTCGATCAACAATTGCCAAAGTTCGGGCAAATGCCCTGTACCGAGATTGTGTTCCCGGTGGATCACGTTGATCTTGTCTGGCATAAGCTGGGTTAATTCATCACAATAAGCTTTGGTTCCATCCGTAGATCCGTGGTTGATAATGATTAACTTCCAATTTGTATACGTCTGTTTTAAGACCCCCTCGACAGCGCGCTTTAAATAACCCACTCGGTTATAGGTGACCAAGGCAATGGTGACCGTAAAATCCGTGACCGCTGGCAGAATATGCAAATAGGCCTGTTTTTCCAATGTCTCGAAAAAGGGACTCAACCACGCAGGTGGGTCTTGGGGCAGAGCGCGATCATAGCGGCGATACAATAGCAAGATCAATTGGCATGCCCAATCCGTAGGCAAGGCCTGGACGCGTCCAATGGCTTGGTTTAATAAATCCCGCCCGGAATAAATCAAGCGATATCTCCAAAGTGCCATATCGTTCAAACTGCGATAGCGTTCGCCCCAAGCCGATTGCCAATGCGTTTGAATTTCAGCCTGCGAAAAGGCCAACGCCTCTTGCGCACAGGCCTCTGCCATGGATAAAAATTCTTCGAGCGAATGCCAGGTTGGCAGCTCTTTCAACTCCAGCACATCGGCCATAAACTGCTCATCAATCTGAATATCCTGGAGTTGCAAGTGGTCGATAAAAGTGGATTGAACGGGAGTGACCAAAATATTTATATTTTCAGATTGGGGCGGGTCGAGCCAAAGCTGCTCGGGACACAAGACGATTTTATCGAAATAATGACCCTTTATTTCTGAGGCTTGATTGCTGTTGAGAGACAAAACCTCAATGAATCTGCTCTGGGCTTGGCCGGCATAAGCCCCATTTTGAAAAGACAGGTGTTTGTAATTTAAGTAAATTTCAGTTGAAAACAAGGAGTTATAAGCAACTTCATCGGTAAAAACAAGTACTGTCAGTTTTAAGTCTTGTATTTTTGCCAATATTTTCAAATATTTTTTTAAAAGTTCAGAATCAGGCCCTGAAATGAGCAAATAATGAGCAGTCATGGAAGTCGTGCATCCCCTCGTACTTTCAGTAGATTCTGAATTTAGCTCTACAGATTGTACCTTATTTTTGGCCTGAAATTGTTTCAACTTTGCTGCCCGCTTTGAGGCTGGTTTCCAGTTCAGAAATAATCAGATCACCCGCCTTGAGCCCCTGAAGAATCTCGGCCTGATCGTCGTTTTTGAGCCCAACAACCACCGGCTGCAAAACTGAACGCCCTGCGACAATTTTAAAGACCTGCCATTTGCCATCGCGTTTAAACAGAGCCCGCTCTGGAATCACCGGCACATTCTGCTTCTCGGCTGTGATAATCTTGGCATCGACCCGCGTACCGGGCCGCAACTTTAACAGCTGGGGTGGGGCTTTGACAATCACCCGCACCCGCTGCTGTTCGACCCCCAGGGCCGAGAGCTTGGTAAAGCCAGCGGGAAAAATCCGGGCCACTTTGCCCATGACCAGCCGATCTTCGAGGGCTTTGCCTGAAATCTCCACGGTTTGCCCGAGTTTAATCTGGTACATTTCTTCTGAGAGCAAATCGACCTCGACCGCCAAGCTGTTTAAATCCCCCTGTTTGAGAATCACCGTGCCCGCGGGCAAAAGCGTGGCATCGCGCTGCAGAATTTCCAGAATCGGCCCCGAGACAGGGGCACGCAGGACCGTTTTGGCCAGGTCATCTTGCTTTTGCGCCAATTGGGCCCGCACCTGGGCAGCCTGGGCGGCATAGACCCTGCGCAGATAATCGGGGTCGGATTGGCTCTGGAGCAGGCGCGTCAGATTTAACTCGGCCACTTTCTGGTTCTGGGCCGCTTTGGCCTCTTCGAGCAGGGCCTGTTGGGCCTGTTTGCGCAAGACCAGCACCTGCTTGCGCAGCTCTTCGAGCGAGGCCAGGGTCACGCTCTCTTCTTTGTAGAGGACCTCTTGGCGGTTCAGTTGCTTTTGCAATTGGCCCAACTCAGCCTCTTGGGCCTCGCGCATGCTCTGTTGCTGTTTGCGGCTGAGGGCACTTTGGGCTATTTGCACACGGGCTGAGGCGATTTCGCTGGCTTTGGGTTTTTGGCTCTGAATGCCTTGGTTTTGGGCCGAGATTTCGTCCAAACGTGAACGCAGGCCCGCCACCTCCAAACTGCGGCCACTGCGATCGAGCTGCAATAAAATCTGGCCCTGTTCGACCAAATCGCCCTCTTTCCAAGGCAGGCGCGAGATCTCTCCGGCCACGGGCAGGGTCAGGCTGTATTCCTGCTCCAGCCGGGTTTTGCCCTCTTCGAGGATAAATTGTTGGACCTTGGCTTTGGCCACGGTGATACTTTCGACCTTTTGCACGGGCTCTTGCAGCGAAAGCGCGGCAAGGCCAGCACCCGCTAGCAGCACGGCTGGAATCCACCATTTTTTCTTGAGGGTATTTAAACCAGATTTGAATTTAGCTTGCCACATGTCTTTTCCTTTGGGGGTTTCCTTGGGTGTTTTAGGGAGTTATTCACGGGATTTGAGGGCTTCGACCAGATCCAGGCCTGCAATGCGTTTGCGCGAGAGCCAATTGCTCAAGAGCACATAACCCAGAATCGTGAGGGTGCTGATCAGATAGGTTTTGTTGCTAATAAAAAAGGGAAAGCGGTAAACATCGGTGACATAAGCTTGGCTCATGCCCATACACATCCAGGTGCCTGCCGGTAGCCCGATCACCAGCCCCAGGAGCGAGAGCAACAGGTTTTCGTTAAAGACTATCCGCCCGACCTCAGCGGTGGTATAACCCAAAACCCGCAACGAGGCCATTTCGCGGCTGCGCTCAGTAATACTGATCGCGGTTGAATTGTAGATCACAGCCACAGCAATAATGCCCGCAAAGAGCGTCAAAAAGAAATTGGAGATGCCCATCGACTCGCCAATGGTCTTGTTAAAATTGTCGAGGGCATCGGCTTTGACCTCGACGGCAGCCACAGCCGGGATGTCTTTGAGGTAAGCGCTGACCTGTTTTTGGCTGCCGGGTTCGATCTTGAGCAAGAGGGCGTTTAAAGCGCGGGTCTCACCCAGCAAACGACTGAGGGTTTCCCAGTGCATATACGCCCCTGCCCCAATAAACTGGGTGACAATTTTTTCGACCACCACCTCTTTTTCTTTGCTGACCCGGCCATAGAGCGGTTTGAGTATCACCCGGTCACCAACCTTGAGGCCCAAACGCTTGGCTTCAATATCCATCAGGGTCAGGCCTTTTTTGCCCAATTCCACGCGCTGGTTTTGGTCGTCGAGCAGGCCATAGAGCTGGGGTGAGGCGGGCAGGCCAGTGATCAACATCTCTTTGCGCTTCCAACCCACACGCAATTCAAAGGGATAAAAAAGCAGGGGTTCGGCTTTGCGCACATGGGGCATGCGCATGGCCTCGTAGAGGGCCCCCACGCCCCTTTCGAGGTAAAAGGTCACGCGGATATCTTCGCGTTGGACCTTTTCAAATTGGTGCTGTATCATATACCCCATCGCGTCGCTGGAATAATAGCCCATGATCACTATGGCCGTAGAGAGCATGACCCCCAAGACCGTAAAGGCTGAGCGCAGCGGGTATCGCGACATATTTCTGAAGATAATTTTATTGGTAAAACTCATGCGCTTCCAGAGCGCGGGAATGTATTCCAAGACCGTGCGTTTGGCCGAACGCGGGGGGCTGTCGCGCATCGCTGTGGCGGGGGAGATATTCACCACGCTGCGCACCACGGTTAAGGCACTGAGCAGGGCGCAGCCGGTCGAAATACTCAGGGCCCAGAGCAACAAATCTGGGTAAAACTGGTATTTGAGAATCGGAAAGGTGTAATAGGCCACATAGACGCCAATCAGGCCGCGCCCCATCCACTGCCCCAAAACATAACCCAGCAGCCCGCCAATCAAACCGACCAAACAGGCGTAGCGGATATAGTGCATCGAAATTTCGAAATTGGTATAACCATAGGCCTTGAGCAGGCCAATTTGCATCTGTTCGCGGCGCACCATGCGGGTGAGCAGAATCACCAGAATCAAAGCGGCGATCACCAGAAAAATCGTGGGCGTGATGCCCGTTGAAACCTTGAGCCCGTCGAGTTCACTTTGCAAATACCAATTCGAGAGTTGGTCCTTGCGTTGGGTTTTGGCATAGACCCCATAGGGTTTGAGCATATCCCCCATCTGATCGAGTTGGGCCTTGAGCGTGCTGGGGTCAAAGACCTCCCCCACGATCTCATTGACTGCGCCTTTGAGATCCAAATGGCTCTCGGCCCAGGGCTCTTGTACCCAGACTATCGCAAATTTTTTGGGATTGGGCAGCATTTCTTGGGCATTGCGAATGGTATAGATGTATTCTGGGGCTTGCGCCGTTCCGACCATTTTGAGGCTTTGGCGTCGGCCGTTGACCGTGACGGTGATGCGCTCACCCAATTTGAGGTTATTGGCCGCCAAAAAACGGTCATTGACGACACATTCATCGATGCCCGCGCTGTTAAAGTGCCTGCCCGCGACCAAATGAATGCCATTGAGCACCCGCTCATGGCGCAGGGGCAGGGAGACCAGACGGGCGACCTTGCTCTCGTCTTGGCCCTGCACCGTGAGGCTGACATCTTTGACAATGCGGCCCCGCGCCGCGCGCACCCCCGGCAAATCTGCAATTTTAAACACCGCTGAAAGTGGGGCCTTTTCGAGCTGAATGCTGAAATCGTAAAAGCGGTATTGGGCGTAATAGCTGTCGCGGGTGAGCAGCAGATTGCGGTAACAGGCAAAAAAGGCCACAAAGATCGCAATGCCACAGGTGATCACCGCTGTGACCGCTGAAACCTGACCTTTGGTCTGCCAGAGATCGCGGCCCAGCTTTTTATAGAGAACCGGCATTACCAGGAGACCTCATCGGCGGTAACGGGATTGGGATTGACCTGCACATCGTGCACCAAGCCATCGCGCATGTGAATCACGCGGTGGGCCATGGCTGCAATGCCCGCGTTGTGGGTGATCACCACCAAGGTGGTGCCTGTCTCGCGGTTGATCTTCTGCAAAAAATGCAAGACCCCTTTGCCCGTCTCGTAGTCGAGGGCCCCGGTCGGCTCGTCGCAGAGCAGCACCTCGGGCTGTTTGGCCGCGGCCCGTGCAATCGCCACGCGCTGCTGTTGCCCGCCCGAGAGCTGGCCGGGAAAATGGTCAGCGCGGTCATCAAGGCCCACCAAACGCAGCATTTCGAGCGGGTCGGCCGGGTTGTCGACAATCTCAGTGGCCATTTCGACATTTTCGAGTGCGGTCAAATTGGGAATGAGGTTGTAAAACTGAAAGACAAAGCCAATGTGGCTGCGGCGGTAGCGGGTGAGGGCTTTTTCGCTGGCTTTGGAGAGGTCTTCGCCGCGAAACATGACCTGGCCTTCGCTGGGGGTGTCCATGCCGCCGAGGATATTCAGCAATGTGGACTTGCCCGAACCACTGGCCCCGAGTATCACCAGCAATTCGTGGGGGTAAATTTCGAGGCTGACCTGTTTGAGGGCATGGACCGTGACTTCGCCCATGACATAAAATTTGCTCAGGTTCGTGATTTGAAACAGGGGTGTTTTGCCAATTTCAGGCATGGGCGGCCTCGGGGGGCATGCAAATCCCCGTCATCAGCAGGGTGGTTAACAAATGGGCGCGCTGGCTGGGGTTGGGCTCGATCGCGACAAAACCCGCATCGTTAAACCAGCTGCGGCTGAATTGCATCAGGTAAAAGATCAGGCCCTCGGGAATGGCGGGGTTGAGCGCCCCCGAGGCATAGCCCTCTTTGAGAAAGGTACGGGTATCTGCCAGGGATTTTTCCTGGGCAGCCTGCAGCAAGGCCAAAACCTCTGGGCTGGGGCGGGTCATGATGTCTTCGATTAAAGCCGGGCCCATGCTGTCGATGATGCTGTGTTTGAGGGCCAGCAGGGCCTGCAGCCGTTGGCCAAAAGGTTGGTCTGAATGCAGCAGGGCGTGGGTCTCTGCCCTGTTGTGGTCGATCATGCGCTCCAAGACCACCAGGGCCAAGGCATTGCGGTTGGCAAAGTATTTGTAGAAGGTCACTTTGCTGACCCCCGCTTTGCTGCAGACCTCTTCGACCGTGACGCGGCGGATGCCGTGCAAGCGAAAGAGGGCCTCGGCGGTGCTCAGGAGCAGGGCTTGTTTTGGGGGCATTGAGAAAGGCATTGTATTTGACCACCTTTTCCAAAAGCAGTCTAGTTTACGAAAAACGTTTTGTCAATGCAAAAACGTAAACTGCGAGCGCTGCTTCCCCCGGCTTGAATCGCAAACGCAAAAAATGTATGATTGAGGCGTTTCGCTGTGTGGCCTGAGGTTAATTGGCAGGACTGCTTTCAGGCTGATCTTCAGAGTTGTGGGTTAAGTTGTGGGTTAAGTTCTGTGTCGACAAGAGGAGAGGTCATGGGCAAAAATGTCGTCGCGCAAGCGATTGAAAACGTGAGATTGAAATCTCAAGGCGTGGTTGCTTCTACAAGCCATGCGGTGACGATCAACTTCCACCCAGACCGCTGGACATCCGATCATCAACCTCTGCTTCTCGCTATTGCTGATGACGGTTTTTTAAAATCTCAATTTGAGACAGGCACCAGCAACGGCGGCTTAACGGCATATATGGGCGGTGACCGGTGGGCGTGGGAGCAAAAAGTGTTTGACGGGGCCTACGATCATGCACCAGACTGTCTCAGACCTAAATATGGTGCCCTGAACTACCGCAATTATGAAACCGGTGCCGCATCTCGATTTGGTTCCGCTTATTTCCAACTCAAGCCACATATGCTTGAACGAACGACGTTTTGTTATCCTGACAGCTATTTTGAACCCGAAGACTTTGCTGTGGCTGAGCGCTTGAGTGTGCTCATTGAAAAAGCCTCCGCAGCAAACAATGACCTGCTTGATGACTATATTGAAGCGCATATCCACGGTGTAATCTCCCTCAAAGACGACATCGCGTGTTTGGTTTTAGACCCAATTTATCTCTCAAGTGATGTAGAAGCACAGGCACTGAAATTGGGGGTGCCGATCAAATGGCACAAGGGGTATGAACTGAGTATCGAACACATGTCTCGATATCCTGACTATCGAGGCCAGCAAATTATCGACTTGGCAAAAGAGTTAGCCGTAGACGGGATCCTACATGCCAAATTATTGGGAATAGCATTAACTGAACAGCGCTACAACGAGCAAGACATTAAGAAAATCTGGCATTATCTGGCTCGGTTTGGGTACAGATCTACACGAGCCTAACAAAGGAGTCAAAAGTGATGTTTAATCGCAGCGCTAAAACCACAGCAGGCTTTTTGTCTGGCCTGCTTAATAGACTATCGCTGTTAAGTTGTGAAATTTTCACGCAATGGGTTTGTAAGAATGCATGAAAGCGAGTAATGGCATATTATCCTTGTTAAAAAATAGAGATTTTACCCTTGGTGCGTTTTAAAAATGATAGTTATGACCAGATATAGATGATCTCTGTTTTTTGACTAATTGTGCAACGAAAGCTGATGGCACCCCTTCACAATCTGTTGAAGCTTCAAAAATACGGAACGATAGGATGAGAGAAAATAAACCAGAAGGGCAGAACTTTTTTTTACAATGGAGCAGGTATGCTCAAAGAATGGGAAGTATTTTTAGGGTATAAATCTTGATGACGCAAAATTTAGTGATGTGTTCTAAAATAGTTTTTATACAGACTCAATGAGTTGCATCATCTTGGCTGACGCAAGATATGGGTCAGGAGTAACTTGGAATCAAGCTACAATTCACGCCACACAAAAACCATTTCACTAAAAATATTGTAAAAAAAGTGCCAACATGCTAAAGTTAAGATCATAAATCTTATGGGGGTGCTTTTTGAATGAACCAATTATCAGAGGAAGAGCTGTTAAAAATTTCGGAGCCAGTTTTTCAAGTTCTGCCAATCGAAAAAATACGAACGATTATATTAAGAGCTTATGAAGGTGTCCGGGATAAACATGATCCTGATTTTGGTTTTGACCAAATAACATTTGGAACCGACATTTTCAGGGTTTTAACCAATAAATTTCGTGAGTTCGTTGAGAAGTATGAGTTTGAACATGTTTATCAAAAAAATGATTTAAGGATTATTATTCCTGACAACAATTTTGAAGTTGCATTCCGACGAGTAAGAAATACAACCGCTGCGACTGATAACATTTTCGCTTGCTTTCCCAACACAGCATTTTGTACACGTTCCCTTCAAAAAAATACTGATCCAAACCAACTACATCTTCCTTTTGAAGAAAAAGAGTTTTTACCTACTTCAACATCGTTGATTATTGCTCATATTGGTGATTCAAAAAAAGGTTTGAGAGCTATTCATTTGTGCAAACCTGGTATCATTCAAAATAATAAAATTCGCTCCTGGGAATTTGCATTGCCGATCTTCGAGATAGACTCGGATTCTGCCAGTTATGCCTCACCCTTTATTAAAGAAGAGCCTGAGGAAGAAAAAATCCCTCAAGTGCCTTTGGAAAAAATCGAGAAACCAAAGGTTCAAAGAAAAAAGAAAGCCAATTAAGTTGAGCATATGAGTGATAAGATTTATTTTCCAATTGGCCCAGACGATTTACATCTATCGCAGCTCCATTTCAAGCGAGAAAATCTTACTTTGGCCAGAAAACTCAGAGGTCTCACAAAATCTGAACTGGCTGACAGAATTCATAAAACGCCTGGAGCCATTAGTCAGTTTGAAAGTGGGAAATCAAAACCAGAGCCACCAACATTAAAAGCTATGGCTTTTGCACTTGGTTTTCCGGTTAATTTTTTTGCAAGAGAATTAACTAATAGTTCGATAGAGATTGATAACTGCCATTTTAGAAGTTTAAGAGCGGCTTCACAAAAAGACCGAAATCGCGTTTTAGCTAGTGGCGCATTATTAAAAAACTTTGTGGACTTTATTGAAGAACATGTCTTGCTTCCCGAAGAAAAAATCACTTCGGTTTTGGAGACTGTAAAAAACGATGACGATATTGAAAAATTGGCTGTAAAAGTTCGAAATGAATGGGGATATGGAATTGGTCCCATACCAGACTTGTTTCAGCTTTTAGAAGGTCAAGGAGTCATTGTATCTTACTTACCTGAGGATTGTTTAGAAGTAGATGCTTTTTCAACTTGGCAAGCATCCAGACCCTATATTTTCCTTGTGCCGACAAAAGGATCTTCAAGTAAAACACGCTTTAGTTGCTCTCATGAATTGGGACATTTGGTCATGCATGCAGATGCAAAACCGGGTAGCCAATTGTTAGAAGATCAAGCAAACCGCTTTGCTGGAGCGTTCCTATTTCCAAGAGACGCTTTTATTCGGGAGTACCCCAGAACTCTGGATTGGGATCATCTTTATGAATTAAAAAAGCGATGGAGAATGTCAGTTGCAGCCATCGTCAAAAGAGCCTACGATTTAGACTGCATCTCAGAAAGAACATATCGAAGAGCCTTTATTCACTTAAATGAAACGAATCAACGAAAAAATGAGCCTCATGAGCCACCACAAGAAAAGCCCTCATTGATGGAAGAGTCACTGTGTCTAATCCATCAGGATTTTACTTTGACACAAATTTCTGAGACGCTTTGCATTCGAAATTCTGAATTAGAAGAACTTCTCCATGCTTTGGGCGTAAATGCAAATATAGCTTAAAGAATAACAATCAATTAAGACCACATTGAGGTACTGAATGACCCCCGAAGCCTTTAAAGAACTCGAAGATCGCCTCTGGCAAACGGCAGACAATCTGCGCGCCAATTCTCCTCTTAAATCCAGTGAATATTCAGTCCCTGTCCTGGGCCTGATCTTCTTGAAATTTGCGGACAACAAATACAGCCAGTACGAAGCCCAGATTCAGGCTGAACACGAACGGCTCAAAGGCACCCGTCGCGAAAAAGAAATTCACGAAATCGCGCTGGAAATCTGCGGCTTTTATCTGCCCCAAGAGGCCCGTTACAGCTATCTTCTGAGTTTGCCTGAGGAAGCGGACATTGCACAGGCCTTGAAAAATGCCATGCAGCAGATTGAAAAGTACAAGCCCGAACTCGAAGGGATTTTGCCGCAGGACGAGTATTTTAAGCTGGTGCCCAAAAACAACCCGCAAATGCCCAAAGACCTGCTCAAGAACTTCTCGAATATTCCGCAGGACGCCAGCGGCGATATGTTTGGCAAAATCTACGAGTATTTTCTGGGCAAGTTCGCGCTGTCTGAAGGTCAGGGTGGGGGCGAGTTCTTTACTCCCAATTCAGTTGTGCGCCTGATGGTTGAAATTATCGAACCCCACGACGGCACAGTTTTTGACCCGGCCTGTGGTTCGGGTGGTATGTTTGTGCAATCGGCCCAGTTCATCGACCGCAGAAAAGACAGCCGCAAAGAAGACCTGTATGTGTATGGTCAGGAGAAAACCCTTGAGACCGTCAACCTGGCCAAGATGAACCTGGCAGTGAATGGCCTGCGCGGTGAGGTCAAACAGGCCAATAGCTATTATGAAGACATTTACGACAGCTTTGGCCGGTTTGATTACGTCATGGCCAATCCCCCTTTTAACGTCGATGACGTGACCCTGAGCAAGGTCGAGAACCAAAGGCGTTTTAGTGAATACGGCATTCCCCGCAACAAGGGCAAGAGCGGCAGCAAAGGCGAAGAAACCTGCCCCAATGCCAATTATCTCTGGATCAATCTCTTTGCCACCAGCTTAAAACCCAATGGCCGTGCCGCACTGGTCATGGCCAATTCTGCTTCCGATGCCCGCCACAGCGAAGCCGAAATCCGCCAGAACCTGATCGAAAACAATCTGATCTACGCCATGTTGACCTTGCCCTCGAATATGTTCTACACAGTCACGCTGCCCGCCACGCTCTGGTTCTTCGACAAGGGCAAAACTGATGAGCGGATTCTGTTTATTGATGCCCGCAATATCTTCACCCAGATTGACCGTGCGCATCGTGAATTCAGCGAGCCCCAGGTGCAGAATATTGCGCTGATCAGCAAATTGCATCGCGGCCAGCGTCAGGAATTTGTCAGCCTGATTGATCGCTATTTTGAGCAGGGTCTAGAGCGACTGAGTGAAAACACACCCAAGATGGAGTCGGTTTCAGCGCAGCTTGAAGCCTATTTGCGCCGTCAGGACGAAGCCCAGATCCCCCATTTGCAAGGGGTGCTGGCCCAACTCAGCCGCTTACAAAAACAAGTCATCGACTACCGCGAGGGTCTGGATTTATCAGACGTGGATGCTTCCAACAGCCGCCAGCGGGAACTGGCCGCTACTTTTACACCCTTCTTCAGTGGTCTGCATGAACAGCTCAAGGCTTTTGACCGTTTGGTGCGCCATTACGAAAAGATCTCAGGCAATGCCCGAGAAACCAAAAACCTGAAAGCTGATCTGGATGAGCTACACCGCGAAGTCAAAGCCGCTGAAGAATTCTTTGGGCACATCCATTGGCTGCAAGAGCGCTTCCCCCAGGCCCGTTACGAAGACGTCACCGGCCTTTGCAAACTGGCCACCCAGGAAGAAGTCAAAGAGCAGGATTATTCACTGAACCCAGGCCGCTATGTGGGCGTGGTGATTGAAGAAGACGGTAAGACCGAAGAAGAGTTTATCGATGAGCTGCTAGGGCTGAATCAAGAACTGGAGAAGCTCAATGCAGAGGCACGGGTGCTTGAGGATGTGATTGGGAAGAATCTTCGCGCTTTGGTGGGGGAAGTATGATTGGGCATCAAAAGCGATATAGTAACATTGAAGAGCTAGGCATCTTGTCTAGGGGGCGTTCTAAACATAGGCCTAGAAACGACAGTGCTTTATATAACGGCCCCTATCCTTTTATTCAAACTGCTGATATAACCAATAGTAGCTTATATATAACCAAGTATACTCAAACGTATAGCGAGTTTGGTCTTGCCCAGAGTAAGTTATGGGATCCTGGCACACTTTGCATAGTCAATGCTGGAGTAGGTACCGGGGATAATGCAATATTAAATTTTAAAGCTTGTTTCCCTGATAGTGTCATTGGTTTTACCCCAAACAAAAGCAAATGCAATGTTTTTTTTCTGAAATACTTCTTGGATTCAATAAAAGATAACATCCGCTCAATTACAATGGGCGCAACGCAAGATAATTTAAGTGTTGCAAAATTATTGACGTTTAAGATCCCTAATTATCCAATTCAAATTCAGGATAAAATCGCCGCTGTCCTCTCCGCCTACGACGACCTGATCGAGAACAACACCCGCCGCATCGCCCTGCTGGAGCGCATGGCCGAGGAGCTGTACAAAGAGTGGTTCGTGCGGATGCGCTTTCCGGGGCATGCCCAGACCCGGTTTGTGAAGGGGATTCCTGAGGGGTGGGAGGTAAACACCATTGAGGAATTCTGTACTGTTGCAAGAGGCTCTTCACCAAGGCCTATCAATGATCAAGCTTATTTTCAAAATGGCGATATCCCGTGGATTAAAATTGCAGATGCGACAGCATCTAAAATGTTCATTTATAAAACAAAAGAGTATGTCAATAATCTGGGGGCATCATTCAGTAGAAAACTTCCCAAAGGTTCATTAATCATTGCTACAAGCGGAACTCTTGGTTTCTGTATTCTTCTCGGAGTTGAAGGGTGCGTGCATGACGGGTGGATGTATTTATCTGGCTACAAGAAAAATATAAAACCATCGTATATGTACTATGTTATTAACTCACTCAGGGAGCATTTAAACAATTTGTCTTATGGAGCAGCCATTCAAAATATTAACACTGGCATTTTAAAGAAATTGCCTGTTTTTGTTCCATCAAAACATGTGTTAGATAATTTTTATACGCATGTTGAAGCAATGCACTCAGTGATTTTTTCGATTGGGGAGAAAAATTTACTCCTCCGCCAAACCCGCGACCGCCTGCTCACCCGCCTGATTTCCGGTAAGCTCTCCGTCGAAGATCGCGACATTGCCTTCCCGCCCAGTATGCTGGAAGATGAAATGGTGCAACAGGCCGTTGCACAAATGCCTGCAAAATCGGATGTTATAATCGGAGCAGGAAAGAAAAATGCTTAACGATCAAAAAATTCTGGAAGAGCTTAAAAAGATGCCACCTCCGCTCAAAGCGGAGTTGCTGCACTATATGGATTTTCTCATCAGCAAATATGCCCAGGCACCTGCTGAGCGCAAACGCCCGCAGTTTGGCTCGGCCAAAGGCTATTACGCAACCAGCGCAGATTTTGACGCCCCCCTGGAAGATTTTCAGGAATACATGTCTTGATGCGCCAGCTGATTGATACCCACGTCTTTATTTGGTTTGTGCGGGGAGACGAAACGCTTTCGCAGACGGCCAAAGAGGCTATTGAACACCCTGAGGCAGAGAACTTCGTTTCGATTGTCAGTTTGTGGGAAATGGCTGTTAAAACCAGCCTGGGAAAACTGGATATTGGCAAACCCTTCGATCAGGTTTATGCAGACCTGGACAACAATGGGTTTCAACTTTTGCCGATTGAATTTGAGCATTTAAAGCAGGTAAGTGCATTGCCCTTCTTTCACAGAGATCCTTTCGACAGACTTCTGATTGCTCAGGCCATCGTCGAAAATATTGCTCTGATCAGTGCTGATGGCAGCATGGAACAATACCCGCTTCAGGTGATCTGGTAAAAGCAATTGATGTTAGACATCCATCCCCAAAACGCATTTCATCTTTTACCCCGGAAGTACCCAGTAAGTACCCCGCAAGTACAATGGACGTCACCCCGGAAGTGCAATGCCTTTTGTCCTGCTGCAAAACCCCTCCAGCGCGTCAAAAATGACAACAGCAACAGGGATTCAAAAATTCAGCAATGGCTGGCCCGAAAGTCTGATGACGAGCCGATGGTATAATCAGAGGAATTATGGCGATTATCACCGAAGACGATATCGAGCAAGAAGCCGTCCAGATTCTCAAAGAGCTGGGCTATCGGCATTTAAATTGCTTTACCGCTGAACGTGACCAGATCAGCGACGGTTCTGGGCGTGAGAGCAAAAAAGACGTCATCCTGCGGGAGATTCTGCACAGCAAAACCCGCAAACTCAATCCTGATCTCCCCCAAAAGGCGCTGGATACAGCTATTGCCGAATTGACCAAAAAGCGCACCAGCATGGCCCTGCTCAAAGCCAATCAAGAGGTCTATGCTTATCTGCGCGACGGGATTCAGGTCGATTACACCAACGACGAAGGCCGTGAGATTCCAGTTCGCGTCAAATTCATCGACTTCAACACCCCTGCCAACAACGATTTTTTAGCCGTGACTCAGCTCTGGATTCAGGGGGATCGCAATCATCGTCGCCCGGATATTCTACTCTATGTGAACGGTCTACCGCTGGTCTTTATCGAACTCAAAAACGCCAATGTCAAACTCCGTCAGGCCTTCGACAAAAACCTGGTCGATTACAAGCAGGATATCCCCCAGCTTTTTACCTGCAATGCCTTCTGTGTCTTGTCCAACGCCCTCGAAACCAAAGTCGGCAGCTTCTCGGCCCAGTGGGAGCATTTCTTTAAATGGCTGCGGGCCGACGACGAAAAAGAACCCGTCAACACCAAAGCCGTTGAAGCCGAAGGATCCAGCCTCAAGCGCCTGCTGCACGGCCTTTGCCCCCAAGAGCGCCTGCTCGATTATCTTGAGAACTTCATTCTCTTTCACAAAGACGAAGCCAAGATCATCGCCCAGAATCACCAGTTTATTGGGGTCAACCGGGCTGTAGAGTCCTTTGGAATGCGTCATGAAAAAGCCGGTCGTCTGGGCGTGTTCTGGCATACGCAGGGTTCAGGCAAAAGC
The DNA here is from genome assembly GCA_051715345.1 of Candidatus Blackallbacteria bacterium. Taxonomy (GTDB): domain Bacteria; phylum Cyanobacteriota; class Sericytochromatia; order UBA7694; family UBA7694. The sequence goes on along the minus strand of JBPXJQ010000047.1, from coordinate 10,220 downwards.
TTCTCGATGATCTTTCTGGCCCGCAAAATCTTCCGCAAATTTCAGGGCGATTTTACCTTTTTAATTGTCACCGACCGCGAAGACCTCGACAGTCAGATTTACCGCAACTTCGTCAATACCGGCACCGTCAAAGAAAGCGAAGCCGCTCAACCGGCTAACAGCTCTCAATTGCGGGACTTCCTGAGTCAGAACAAACGCACGGTCTTTACCCTGATTCAAAAATTCCGCTACGACAAAGGCAAAAGCTATCCCATTCTCTACGATGCCACCCCGTCTGATAAACCCGGAGGCCAGCGTGAAATTATCGTGATCGTCGATGAAGCTCACCGCACCCAGTACAAATCCCTGGCCGAGAACATGCGGGCAGGTTTGCCCGGAGCCCATTATTTCGCCTTTACAGGCACACCCTTGCTTGGCGCTGGGCGCAAAACCAGCCAGTGGTTTGGGGATTATGTCTCGGAGTACAACTTCACCCAGGCCATTGATGACGAATCGACTGTGCCTCTGTTTTACGAAAAACGTGTGCCCGAAGTGCTGATCGCCAATGACGACCTCAACGATGAGTTTTATGAGATCCTTGAAGATGAAAACCTCGACGAGATCCAGCAAGAAAAGCTCGAACGGGAATTTGCCCGCGAATTGCATGTGATCAAACGCGATGACCGCCTGGAAAAAATTGCCAACGATATCGCCTACCACTTTCCGCGCCGGGGCTATTTGGGCAAAGGCATGATGATCGCCATCGATAAATTCACAGCCGTTAAAATGTATGACAAGGTTCAAAAATGCTGGAAAGACGAGATCAAAGCTCTGCGACAGCAGCAAACTCAGGCCAAGTCAGAGACCGAAAAGGCCCGCATCAAGGCCCAACTGGACTATATGAAATCCGTTGAGATGGCTGTGGTGATCAGCGAAAGTGCGGGCGAAGAAGACGTCTTTTCTGATCAGGGGCTGGATATCACCCCCCACCGCAAAAAACTGGCTTCTCTGGATGCGCATGGCCACGATATCGAATACCGCTTCAAAGATCCCAAAGACCCGCTGCAATTGGTTTTTGTCTGCGCCATGTGGCTCACCGGCTTTGATGCGCCCACGGTTTCAACGCTCTACCTCGACAAGCCGATGAAAGACCATACCCTGATGCAGACCATCGCCCGTGCCAATCGGGTAACTTCGTATCAGATTCAGGGCGTGTCTAAAACCAACGGCGAAATCATCGACTATTACAATGTCTTCCGCAATATGAAAAAGGCACTGGCGGCTTATGCCCTTGGGGATCAACCCCAGGATAAAGCGCCCGTCCAGGACAAAGAAGCGCTGTTTGAAATCCTGGACGAAGCTCTGCACGAAGCTCAGAGCTATCTCAAAGAGTTGGGAATCGAACTCAAGCAGGCACTGGAGCCCGAATCTACCCTCAAAAAAATTGAACTCTACCAGGCCTTTGCCAATCGCCTGTTTGAAAAAGACGAATGGCGGCAGCAGTTCAAAGTCTACGAAAACACCCTTTCATCTCTGTACGAAGCCTGCAAACCAGAAATTTTAGAGCAAGAACGCCGCCCCATGGTTCAGGTCTTTGAATACCTGCGCAAAGTCATGGACAGCATTGTGCAGGAGCAAAACATCGATGTCGCCCGTGCCCGTTTGGCTGAACTGCTAGATGAAAGCGTGCAAATTGTCCGTGACCAGCCCAGTTTGTCTTTGAATGACCCACCTGCTGTTTATCAGGTGAATGCCCCGATTCAGGTCAGTACCAAATGGAATCTGGCAGAGGTCAATTTTGAAAAGCTCCGCGCCAACTTCAAACAGGCCAACTACAAAAATCTAGAAATCACCAATCTACGTGCCTTTCTCGACCAAAAGCTGAACAAGATGATGGAGCAAAATCGCAGCCGCATTCACTTCGCACAAAAATTTCAAGAAATCATCGACACCTATAACGCAGGCGGTTCCTCAACCGAAAACTATTTTGAAGATCTGGTCAATTTTGCAGAAGGTCTCAAAGACGAAGACGAACGCCATGTGCGCGAAGAACTGACACCTGAAGAACTCGAACTCTTTGACATTCTCAGAAAAGAAAAGCTGACCGCTGCTGAAGAACAAAAGGTCAAACTGGCCGCCAAACAGCTTCTGGAGCGTCTGATCGCCAGTCATCCCAAGGTACTGGTGCTCGACTGGTACAAAGACAGCCAGACTCAGCGCAAAGTCAAAAGCGTGATTGAAGATGTGCTCGATGAAAACCTGCCCGAGAGCTATGACCGCAAGACCTACAACAGCAAATGTGATGCGGTTTTTAATCTGGTACTGGACTACTCGGAACAGCATAAAAAATGGGCTTTATAAGATTGAATCGAGGACTTTTATGAGTTTTGAACCCTATCGACAGTTACGACAAAAAGAAGCACAACTTGTAGAGCAGATTCGCGGTGAAATTCGGTTTTCAGAGCCAGACGCTTTGGTTGCTTATTTGCCCAATTTTATGCCACCAAAGCCAGTGGAATATATCGTGCTGGCTATGGAGCCATCAATGGCCTGGGCTAAAACGGAAGAAGAGGCACAGCAGCAAGTCAATAAGGGTTATCGTAATTTCATGCACTCCTGGGAAGACTTTCTTCTGCATCATTGCCTGAAAACCTATTTGCCCAGTTACCATGTCACTGATATTTCAAAAGCCGCTATGACTGTTAAAAATGCGGGGATTTGGCGAGATCAGTTATACCCTCAATGGATGGATTTGTTACGTCAGGAAATTGAACTCGTGGGCTCTGAAAATGCTGTGATTATTCCTCTGGGAGCCAAAGTAGAAGAGTATCTACAAGGTAAAATCTTGCCCAGGCCCATTGCTGCAAAAATGATGCATTTTTCTGGTAACGCTGCTAAATATCGAAAAGATATACCTGCTGGCTTTCCAGAAGAATACGAAGAATTTTCTAAAAAACAAACCATACAGATACTTTTAGAGTCTGCTGAAGAGCGCTTAAAGACATTATTTCAAACAGAAAATCAGATTTTTGAAACCCCAATCCCACAAAAATTAATAAATGATCGCATATCTGTCTTGAGTAAAAAAGAAGGGGCATCAGAAAGCCGAAAACAACTGATGTTTACTTACTTTAAGCAACTGAATGAAATAGTCTCAAAGAACTCTAAAAGATGAAAAACGGGATCGACTCTCCGGCATCCAACAAGGCAGTTCATCTTGACTCCCTCCAAGGGCTAACCTCATCCAGGTTATCTCTCAGTAAAGTGATGAACACTCAGGCCCCGTAAGCTGAAACCCCGAAAAAACACCTACATTTTACGATTGGATCTGGTATGATTTTTGACAATAATTCAGATTTTTTATACATAAACAGATACGAAGGAACTGAAGTTTACAGCGTAAGTGATGCTTTTTGGCAATTATTAGAATGCCGTCCATCAAATCTTGAGCTATACCTGCCCTATGCAAGTGATGATCATAAAGAAATATTGAAATCTTATTTAACAAGACCAGAGCATCATGAAAGACGACTATTTTTTAGCATATTTTGTGATGCTGTTACTCAATTAGAAGATTCAGCATATACATTTAGGAATTTAGATCTAGAAATTTCTTATTTAACGAAAAACCTAAAAATTGAAGCACTTACGAAAGGATTCAAAGTAAAGCAAACAGATGAAAACAAAGAAGATTTTGAAACAAACATTTACACTTGCACTCACGAAAGCACATTCAACAACTGTATCGAAATAATAGAGCGGAAAGAAGACGCTTTAAAAGTAAAGTTACAATTCAGTATAGGCGACGATGTTTGCAAAGATTCCCCATCTAGAATAGCCCAGTTAACGGCATGGTTTAAACATGAAAAGAGTCTAAAAATAGCTTCAAGCTGGATGGGCGATGAAAATGACATTGCCATTTTGCCTGATTGAAGCATAGAAAAGAGGGAATGAAAGCGGATAAAATCATCGAACCGACAAAACGCAACTGGCGTGGCTGACGCCCACAAACCTTCACCCTGCGCAAACCTTGGATCGCCTTTTAACCCTTGCTGCAGAAATGGAAATATGAGACTTGGCATGAATGGGTCTGAAAAGCGGCAAGAGTATGAACTGTTATCATATATTAAAACGAGAATACATAGCCCCTGCCGCATGGATGTGATCTCGCATTTAGCCCGATGAAAAAATGAAAAGCCAGGATTGAAAATGAAACATATTCAAGCGCTATCACTGTGGTTAGATAAACCTATTGTAAGAGAGCATCTTCGAGTTGATCTCAGTGGAAATGATGTCTGGCTAGATTATATAGTCTGGGGCAATAAAGATGTATACAAAATTCAAGTATTTGAATATGATATTGCGATTCAAGGAAATCACAGGGCTTGGATGGAGGAGCATTTATTTAGAGAAACAAGTGTTTCCTCAAATTATTATTTAAAAATTGCGATTGATGACAAAATCGTGGTGGATTGGTATGTTGATTCTCATAACCAAGCTTTTGGTTGCTCTTGTATTGAAATGCAATGGATGAACGATAAGCTCTTCTTTATTTATCGGGAAAAACATTACATTTACGGATGTTGTTTTGATTCAAATGGGTTAATGAAAAGAGTTTGCTTGTGGCATGAATTGGCCATTTTGCAAGACAAAGTGGCTTACAAAGCGTGGAGTCATCCAAATGAAGTGAAACTGCTGAGCTTACCGGAACTGGAAGAGCTGGGGGTGATCTCACAATCTGAAGCAGAGGCGCAAGGTATTCTGACTGATCAGGATGGTAGTCAAAATTGGTATTGGGATCGTAAGTTTAAATGAAATCCGCCTGGTGAGCCCCCCACACACGGGTCTATGCCTACGACAGCAATCTGACTGTGCCCCATGGCGAAAACGGCCTGAACCTTGCTACACAGCCCAGGTGAAGGTCAGGAAGAGACAACCCTGACAGAAACATTTCCCCGTTTGCGAAACTCTTCGACATATTTATGGGCAGCCTGAATTTCGGACAGGTTGTAAGTTCGGTCAATGATCGTGGTGAGTTTACCGCTTTCGATTAGGCCTTTGATAAACAACAAATCCGCTTTGGTGGGCTTGGCCTGTCCAGTCACACTCACAAATTTCCCTTTGGGTTTCAGACCCTGTTTGACAAAAGATTTGGGCATTTTGCCAACAGCATCAAAAACCAGATCAAAGGCCTGAGGGGGCAAAGAGAGAGTGTCTTTGGTATAATCGATCACTTCATGGGCACCCAGCGATTGGACGAGTTCCATGTTTTGGGTGCTGCACACGCCTGTCACGTCTGCGCCAAAATGCCTGGCCAGCTGAACCGCAAACGTTCCCACGCTCCCGGAGGCACCATAAATGAGCACTTTTTGGCCTTCTTGAATTCCACCTTTGCGTAAAAAGCTGAGTGCGGTTAAAGCCCCCAACGGGAAAGTGGCAGCTTCTTCAAAAGAGATGTTTTCTGGTTTTAGGGCCAAGACATCTGTTTCCTTTAAACAGGCATATTCAGCATATCCGCCAAATTTGAGGCCACAAAATGCAAAAACAGGATCTCCAATTTTAAAGCTATGAACGTCTTTTCCCACTTCAGCGATCACACCGGCCAACTCAAAGCCAAGTATCTTCACCCTTTTGGGCCTGAAAAGCCCGTTAAAGAGGCGGGCCAAAAAGGGATCCGCCTTGCGCAACCGCCAATCGCCAGCGGTGACTGATGTGGCATAAATTTGAATCAATACCTCATCGTTTTGGGGCACCGGTTTTTCGACTTCCTGAATTTTCAGGACATCTGCCGGGCCGTATGTCTCGTAAATGACTGCTTTCATTATTTTTCCTTTCAAGCTTGTTTTATCTCGTACATGCACTCTGTGGATGACTAAAACGCTTCCGTCACAAGCTCTTTGTTTAACATCATGCCGGCTGTTGTGCCCATCGCGACAGCATTGGCAACCGTACGCATCCGGGTGGTATTGTCCCCACAGGCATAAATGCCCGCGACGGTTGTTTTTTGCAGCGGATCTGTTTTGAGGTAGCCTTCTGGGGTCAATGCACAGCCCAGGTTTTCGGGAATCGGACAGTGTTGTACAAAATCCGGTCTGGTATACAGGGCCTTGACAGGCATGTTTGAGCCATCTTTGAAATACAGGTGGTGGATAGCGCCATTGGCATGCTCAATGCGCGCAAGCTCTGTTTCAACGATTCTGATCCGATGTTTGTCCAGCTTGCGCTGTTGCTCGGCTGTCAGGCGCGATTTTCCATGGGTCAACAGTGTCAGATCCTGTGTCCAGTTTGAGATCAACATGGCAAATTCAAAGCCGTTTTCCCCATTACCGAGTATCCCCGTGGGCTGATTTTTGACTTCATAGCCATGGCAATAGGGACAATGCAGCGCAGAAATGCCCCAACACGCTGCAAAACCAGGGATTTCAGGTAATATATCTTGAATACCCGTGGCAAAAATTAATTTTTTAGCCTCAAAACTTTCGCCTGCGGCGGTTTCAACCACAAATCCCTGTGCTGATTGTCTTCCTTTGACAGCCAGGCCCCTGTGAAAATGGACTGAATCATACTGTTCCACCTGCCTTCTTGCAAGTTCAGCAATTTCAGCCGGGGGTTTTCCATCCTGGGTCAGAAAGTTATGGGAGTGAGGTGTTTGCCGGTTGCAGGGTTGAAAGCTGTCGATAACCAGTACCTGTTTTAAAGCCCTGCCCAGTGCCATGGCTGCGGCCAATCCTGAGTAACTGCCCCCAATGATCATGACGTCAAAAGCGGTATGTGTTTTCATGGGCTTAATTCCTGTTCTGACTTTGTTCGGGCAATACTTTGCCCAGAATCAGATTGACAAAAGGGACCCCGATAAACACGATCAGCGGCACCAATGTCAGTGTCATGAGCAAGGTTCTGAGATATATTGGCAAAACAGACATTTGTTCACCAAACAGGTAAATAAAAGTTGTGAGGGCAGGATAAATCACAACCCAGATTTTAATAGATGAGATTAGCTGTGCTTTCCGATTCATGTTAAGCTCCTTTGAATCATTGTTTGTCTGATTCAAATATAGCCAATACCGGAATTTGAGTGGTAGGACAGAAATGCTGTTTAATAGGACTTATTTAAAATTGTGTCGGAAAGCTTCTGGGGTCAAGCCCGTTTGTTTTTTGAAGAACCTGATAAAGTAAGAAATATCTTCAAAACCGAGCTGATAAGCAATTTCTTTGACCTGGCTGGGAGTTGCCAGTAGGTATCTTTTGGCTTCTAGCACCCATTGTTCTTTGATCAGATCAGAACAGGTCTTTCCCAAGGTCGCTTTGGTAATTGCATTGAGCTGATAAGTAGACAGATTCAGCATTTTTGCATACTCTGAAACGTGTCTATGTTCTGAAATATGGGTGTCTAAGAGGGCCAAAAATTCTTCCAAGATTTCCTGTGAATACAGCTTTTGAGGGTTCTTTGAGGCATTTAAACGCTGATTTTGCCTGCTGAGTTCAATCAAAAAAATGCTGAGGTTTGCTTGGATAATGTCTTGGTATCCCGCCTGTCTTTCTTTTTCCTCTTCAAAAATGGCATGGGCAATTGCCAGCAGCTTTTGGATTCTGTGAGTTTCAAGCTGAAAAAAATTCTGATTAAAACATTTTCGGAAAAACGGAAGGGTCTGTGTCTCTGATGAAGGATAAAAATCTGGTTTGAACTGAATCAGATACCCTTTGCTGCCAGCTTTGATGGTATGTTTGTGCACCTGACCGGGCCGCATCAGGAAAACAGTGTGATCACACAGGGTGTAGGGGATAAAGTCTATCTCATGGTCTCCAGCCCCCTTTGCCAAAACCATGATTAAAAAGAAATCGTGCCTGTGCAGATCCTGGACCATGTCTTTTCCAGCGAGCAGTTGCTCCAGTTCCCGGATGGTAAAGTTTTCAGGAATGGGTTGCGCTTGGGGGCCTGACTTTATTTTTCTGACCGGAATATGTTTCATTTTTCCCATTGATTCCGCCTCCCGTATGACGGCGACAAGCAAGTTTTGGGGCAACCCCCACTCAGATCACTATAAATCCAGGCTTTTTCAGCTGTCAATCCTCGTTTTGCACTTTAACTTCACCCCTGCTGGAGTCGGCCCTTGAAAAACCACAATCAGGTTTTGGAAGTGGTTCTCTGGATTTCTATGGATGAATCGATTCCAACACCGGCAATCGGTTTTGAAAGGCGGGTTATCGAATTCCTTTATAAAACGGGTGCCGTGATAGATTTTCCAGATTTCCCGCAGCAGCAGTTGACATCAAAGTTGTCCTGCCGCTGTCTGATCGGCTCACATTGCGAATTCGAAACAGGTGATGCCCCGCATCAGGCGCAAACATGGGTGTTTCAGGTGGTGAAACACCGGAGTTTCACAGACAAAATTTTGGGCAAAAACAAACAAGAGGCAACAGACGCCTGTTTTTTATTTTTCAAAGCCCAGTTTGAGAGCACCCCCTATTTCAAGGATGTCCCAACCCGCGTTCTTTAAAGGAATACCACCTATGATGGCCATCTCCAGGCTGATCGCCGCCACCCAGAAGATGATCAAGATGGAGCCCCAATTCTTGCATCATGACAAGATCCAGCTCAACGGGAAGGGTTCGCTCGCTAACCCTTTTTTTGCGTAAATTTACTATTCTGTAAATAAGTGGTATACTCTGGTTTATGAGTTATACACTCACTCACCTTCAAGTTTAACCTAAGAAACAAAGGAACAAGACCATGTTGCAGATCCATTTTCGCCTCATTTCCTGCTTGACAGGCATTGCCCTGGTGAGCTCGCTCCTGGCCTGCCAGAATACAAATCCACCTGGCACAGTAGATAACTTGACCAATCCACCCGGCACGGTGGATAACACGAAATTACTGATCAATCTCGCAGCAGGGGGTCTCAACGACAACGAGTGGCAAACGGAAGTGATTAAACTCAACCAGGACTATTACGATGCACTCGATACCAATCGTGATGGGAATCTGACCTTTGAAGAAGTCAAAGTCCCCTTTACCGCTAAGGAACCCGAATCTCTCGAAAGCCTCGAACCCGGCCTCGACAGCAATAAAGATGGCATCTGGCAAGCCTCTGAATACAGCAGCTACATGCCAGAATTTATCAAGCGGGCAAACGATCCCACTTTCATGGCGAAGTTTATCATCCCTATCTCGACCCTCAAATCGACCGTCAATTACATTTGGCAGTTAACCGATGACAATAAAGACGGCTTTTTGACCGTCAAAGACTATCTTGATAGTTCAAAAAAGACCTGCCCAGTTGGCTGTGACCCTGTCAATACCGAGAAAAAGGGGCAAGAAATGGTTAACCAGATGGATAGCGACGGCGATAGCAAAATCAGCTATGCGGAATACCAGCGGGCTATTATCAAAAACCAACGTGAAGGGATGCTGGTTCTCTTGCGGAAAGCCCAAGCAGATCGCAATGCCGCTGCAGCACCTGGAGTTCAAGCCAGTCCTGCGCCCGCAGCCCCAGCGGGTTAATTAAACACCCGCTCACCGTGCAGGATGGCTATCAAGACCTCAGTTAATCAGATTTAATCAGGATTGCAGATGGGAAACCCCCAAACAGAATTCCCCGATTCCAGAACAGGCCCCTGCGAGCCCGGAAGACAGATTCAGCAAGGGCAAAAGGTTTTAATCAATGGAGCGTCTGGTGGCGTGGGTACTTTTGCAGTGCAGATCGCCAAATCGTTCGGAACTGAGGTCACTGGCGTGAGTAGACAAAAGCAAGGTAGTTTCGAGCTATTTTTTCAGATCTGCAATCCTTCTGAATTGTTAAAAGCGATTGAATAGCCATTCTACAACGTCGTAGTTGATTCAATTGAATCATTATTCTTTCTTATTATTTTATTTTTCAATAAAATATTTTTGTAATTTAATCATCATTTTAAATATGTTCATTAAACTCTCAGTTTCAATATTTTTCTCACAAACACCTGCTACTTGTAGCTCTTTAATTAAATAATAGGAAGACTCAATGGTTGAAAGACTGTATTCTGTTGGTTGTTTTTTAATTTCAAAAATTGATCTGTATTCTCTGCTAAATGACAATTTTGGTAATTTCTGAAGAGATGGACTTCTAGCTCATCTTTCGTTCTAGAGAAAAAGCTAATAAAATAGCCCTCTGAGAAGAACGTGAGGGCTACATATGACATTAGACGTTATTTTAACCTGTTTTTGCCTAACAACCAAGGGTTCAAGCCTGAGGAGCATGATCATA
>JBPXJQ010000046.1:0-83175 GCA_051715345.1 Candidatus Blackallbacteria bacterium | reverse complement strand
TGCCTGTTCGACTGCCTGTTTGCGGCCAGGGGGCACCTTGCCCCGCGCCAAGGCCGTCAAACGTCCGGCCAGGTCGGCGTCGCGGCTGCCACTGAGCAAATCGCGCTCTGAGAGCAAGGCCGCCACGGTACAGGCCAGTCCGCCCAGGCCCTCGGCTTCGGCTTTGAGCAGCATATGCCCCAAACGCGGGTGCAGGGGCAATTGGGCCAGGGCTTTGCCGTGGGGAGTCAGGATCTGTTCTGTTGAGAGCGCGCCCAAGTCTTGCAAGAGTTCAACGGCAGGCGCCCAGGCCTGCTGGGGAGGGGGATCGAGCCAGGCCAAGCTCTGGGGGTCACTCACGCCCCAGAGAGCCAATTCCAAGGCAAGCGGGGCCAAGTCTGCCGAGCAAATTTCGGGTTCGATATCTGCAGCCAAAAGCGCTGTGTCGGATTCTGGCCAAAGCCTCAGGCAAAAGCCCGGTTCCAAGCGGCCTGCCCGGCCCATACGTTGGATGGCTGAGGCCCGCGAAATGCGCCGGGTGGTCAAACGGGTCATGCCACTGATCGGGTCAAAGACCGGCGAGCGCTCCAGCCCCAGATCGATCACACCGCGAATGCCTTCAATCGTCAAACTGGTTTCGGCGATATTGGTGGCGAGCACCACTTTGCGCTGGCCGGGTGGGGCGGGTTGAATGGCGCGGTCTTGCTCTTGGGGGGGCAAATCCCCATACAGGGGGGTGACAGATATCTCAGGCGGCAGGTCCGCCAAGCGCTCGGCCAAGCGGCGAATTTCACCGGCCCCCGGCAAAAACACCAAGAGACTGCCACTTTCTTCACGCAGGGCTGTGCGAATCACGCCAGCGGCAAAGGCCACGGGGTCTCCCCCATGGGGCGGGGCGGCATAGCGCAATTCCACAGGGTGCATGACTCCCTCCGCACGCAAGACCGGCACATTGCCCAAAAGATCAGAACTCAGGAGTTCAGCCAATTGGGCTGGCAGGGTGGCCGACATGATCAACAGACGCAAATCTTCGCGCAGCACCGCTTGGCTTTCACGGCACAGTGCCAAGCCCAGATCGGCCTGCAGGCTGCGCTCATGAAATTCATCAAAGATCACCAGGCCATAGCCCTCCAAGGCCGGATCACTTTGCAACATGCGCGTTAAGACCCCTTCGGTGACCACTTCCAAGCGCGTCTGGGGGCCAACACGGGTCTCCATGCGCACGCGATAGCCCACCGTTTCACCCACCTTTTCACCCCTCTGCGCGGCAATGTACCGGGCCACAGATTTGGCTGCCAGACGCCGGGGTTCAAGCATCAGGATTTTTTGTTTGCCCAGCCAAGCCGCTTTTAAAAGAGCGGGCGGAACAGTGGTGCTTTTACCAGTACCGGGGGGCGCTTCGAGAATCACACAGGGAGATTCGGCCAAAGTCGGCCCCAGCGAGGGAAGCAATGAAAACAAATCCACTATTTTTTCCTTTTGGGAGACTGCGCCCCTTAATTTGAGACCCCGATTTCACCCCCTACCAAAGCGGCCAGGTGGCATCAGGAGGGATCTGGTCCTGCGAAAAACTTGCCGACAGACGCCCCTCAGGCTATTCTGAAGCCAGAACACCCAACTTGAATACCTGACCAGAACATTTGAGCAGAACAATTGAGAAGGAAAGCCCATGGAAGACACTGACGATTTTACAGAAAACGAAGCCCCAGTTGAAAACCATCTGGATATCCACGATCTCGAGGTCTTAAAAAAACTCTGGTTTATGATCAAAGCAACCTTAAACCAAGAGGAGTTGTTTGGTCTGATGAAACTCATCATCGACAGCCTGCCCTATGACTGGATCGATAAAAACGAAAATTGGCTGCTCTTGGCCCAGCAATTGGATCAATTCGGAGAAAGCGAATTGGCCAGCTTGTTTAAGCTGGCCAATCAACGTGCGTTTCAGATGTCCCTCAAAGGGTAAAGCTTAGGCTTTGTTAATCTGACCAAATTCCAGCTCCACGGGTGTGGAACGGCCAAAGATCGAAACAGAGACTTTGACCTTGCCGCGCTCGGGGCTGACTTCGATAATTTTGCCATTGAAATCCTGGAAAGGACCGCTGGTGATTTTGACTTCGTCGCCGAGTTTGTAATCGAACTCGATCCGGGCCTTGCGGGAAGAGGCGCGTTTGAGCACCTTTTTGACTTCACGGGGGCTCAGGGGAACCGGGCGGCTGCCCGCGCCGACAAAACTGGTGACGCCGGGGGTATTGCGCACGACGTGCCAGGAGTCGTCGTCGAGGATCATTTCTACCAACACGTAGCCGGGAAAAATCTTTTTGGTTTTTTCGGTGCGTTTGCCATCTTTGAGTTCGATGACTTTTTCTTCGGGCACTTCAATATTAAAAATCCGGTTGTCCATGCCCATGGACTCAGAACGGCGCATCAGGTTTTGTTTGACCTTGCTCTCGTGACCGGAATAGGTATGAACCACGTACCAGCGTTTGCCCTGGGTTTCTGTCGTATTAAGATTCATCATATGCGGGGAGCCTCTTTTGCCTATTTTTTAAAGATAAAACCGAGTAAAAAGGAGGAAATAAAATCATAAAAATTCACCAAGGCGACAATAAAAACAACGGTAAGTAATACAATCACCGACTCGTTCAGCGCCTGTCTACGGGTGGGCCATTGAATTTTTTTAAATTCGCCCCAGGAGTCTTTGCAAAACTGAACAAAAACCTGAATTTGATTCGGGGTTTGCTCTTTGGGTTTTTTCTCCTTGGATTTGGCCTTGCTCGTTTTTTCTGAATCCGAGGTTTCTTTTTTGGTTGCTTTGGACATTCGAGCTATACGTTTCCTTTATGAACTGCCGCACCTTGAAAGTTTTTGCGACACATATTTTGGTCGGCGTTCAGGTGCGCTCACATTGACCCCTTTAAGGCCACCAATCTAAAGAACAATCTAAAAACTTTAAAAAACAAAATTAAAGAGTGTTGGGAATGGGGGGGAGGGGGGATGCATGTATAATAACATACTTTGTTTAAACAGAAGGAAAATGAAGCACGCCCTGAGGGACTCGAACCCCCGACATGCGGTTTTGGAGACCGCCGTTCTACCAACTGAACTAAGGACGCAGATAAATACACGTATTTTTAAGATACCACACTGCGACAGGGCTATCAATGAGAAAGCGATTTGCCAAGCTGAGATAGGTAGCATAGAATACAGCCAATCACAGAAACCAGTTACCAAATCACAGGTTCGAGCAAGAAAGGAGGGGCGCTTTGCAGAAAGAAATAAAAGCCATTCAGCGAGAGTTAACTCTGTTGAGGCAACGGCAAAACCAGCTGGAATTGCGTTTAAACCGGCTGGAGCTGAATGTAAACATCAAGCATCCCACAGCTGAATCCCTGGACCCGCCAGGCCCCGAGACCTCCGTTTTTGAAGAAGCAACCTCCGTTTCAGCCTCTCCCTGGGAGCAGGTTTTGCACACGGGCAAAAGTGCCGGCAAAGCCCAAAAGGAGCTGAAACATTACGAAGACTGGATTGGCTTAAAAGGTTTCAGTCTATTGGGTATTTTTGCATTGATCATGGGGCTGGGTCTGTTTGTCCGCTATGCCTATACCGAAGGCTGGCTCGGGCCCTGGTCAGTCTTATTCAGCGGTTTTGCCGCGAGTCTGGCCCTCTTGGGCCTGGGTGAATGGATGGGGCGCAAGGAACGCTATCGCAGTTGGTCTCATGCGTTGATGGGCGGCGGCATCGCCCTGCTCTATTTTCTGATCTACGGGGCCTACCATTTCAGCTATTTCCGCAAAGTCACGCACCTGTCAGAACTGACCGATTGTCTATTGCTGATGGGGGTCGTGGGGTTGGCTATCTATCTGGCCCTGAAACGCAAATCCCAGAGTTTGGCCAGTCGGGCCTTTGTACTCGGTTTCTTAACCTCTTTGCTCAGTCAACAATTTGACAGCATTACCCTCTTTTACAATCTGTTTCTCAGCCTGGGTTTGGCCCTGGTGGCCGGCCGCTGCGGCTGGGGTTATCTGGGGCTGGTCGGGGCGATTGGCACCTGGATTTTGCATCTCTTTTGGTACAATGCCAACCCCGAAAGGGTCTTGCTGGGATTTGGCACGCTCTTGATTTTCAGCACCGTCTATTCGGTCTTGGGCGAAATGCTCGAAACGAAGCCAGACACACCGCTCTGGGCCAGTGGCACCCCCATTTTGGCCTTTTCGCTGCTGGGTTTTTCGGGCTTGAGCCTGTATATGGAACTCAAACTCGCAGCGGTTTGGGTGGTGAGCGGCAGCCTCTTGTGGTTGGGAATCCAACTGTTTTTGGTCTACCGGCGCTTGCAGCGTCACCCCGGCCCCCTCGCTTCCCCCTTGGAAAAAATCTATGTTTGGCCCTGGGGCATTGCCCTGGGGTTGATCGAATGGAGTTTATTTGATCAGCAGCAACCGCTGCTTACATCGCTGCTGATGGTGGTACTGGCCCTGGGAGCCTGGGGTTGGTCCCATTATCTCAGTGCCCGCGCGCCAGAACTGGCGGACGCCCTGTGGTTCTGGATTCTGACCGCAGCCGCGCGGGCCATCGACCAAAGCCTGACCTCTCCCTATCAGGGCCTGTTTTTTGCGGCCCTGGCCACAGCCACCTGGTACAAGCTGAGTTCTGGCCCCGTCTTAAGGGGATCGGCCCTCTTGCTGAATCTGAGTACCCTGCTCCTCCTGATGGGTTACGATTTTCTGTTGTATGCCCAGGGGATTCAGCTCTCAGCGGTACTCATTCATGGCCTTTTATTGGCGCTTTTCCAGCTGCAATTCTGGCTGACGATCCAACGCGGCAATCCCCAAATCCAAATAGGACAGGGGATCATCGCCAGTTTGGGGCTGATGGGCTGGTTTTTTTATCTGGTGCCTGAAGGCTGGATTTCCGCGGTTTGGATTCTTTTGGGCTGTGCCATTCTAATCGTGGGTTTTCTCTTGCAGGCGCGCCTGCTGCGTTATCAGGGGATTGGCATCCTGGCTTTGAGCAGTATCCGCGTGTTTTTGTATGACATTCAGCAATTGAGTTTGGGCTTTAAAATCCTCTCTTTGGTCGGTCTGGGGGTCTGCCTCCTGGCCATGGCTTTGGTCTATACCCGCTTTCACACACACCCGGAACATGCCGAACAGCTCCCCGCAGAAGCGCAAGACCTTCCTCCCTCTGAAGCCTGATGGTTCCAGAAGGGATCATACTGATGCAGATGTCACACACTCGGCCGGGACTTTCAGGTACAATAATTCGTAAAATGCTCAGAAGAAAAGGTCGCCATGTCCGAAAATCCAAATACGTCCCTCTTGCGCAAAGGCCTGGGTCTGATCGGCGGAGGGTCGGCCCTGTTCAGTCTGATGTTTGTGGCGATGGCGATTGCCAATCTCCTCGGCATGCAGGCCTATGAGTCAAAAAGTGCGGGTGTCGATTTTGCCCTGCTGATCTTGTTTTCAGGCACCAGCCTGGCCTCGGTTTTTTTGGCCCGCTGGGGCTTTGGCAAAACCGCTCCACCTGGTCAGCAATTGCACAAAGATGAGCAGATTCGCCTGATTCTGGGTTTGGCCAAACGCCAAGCCGGGCAATTGAGTCTGCTCGAAGTGGCGGCAGAAACCCAGCTCAGTCTGGAACAGAGCAAAATCCTGCTTGAAGAGCTGGTCACATCCCAATTGGCCCAAATGGATATCCGCCCCGATGGGGTGATGCTCTATGTCTTTCCCGAATTTCGCCCCGAAACACCCCCGAGCTACCAATTGCCAGGAGAATAGACCATGTCCAACCCCGAAGAGGTCTTTACGATCGACGATTTTCTCAATATTTTGCGCCAGCGCCGCCTGAGCAAACACACGCTCACAGCGTATGAGTCGGATTTGCGTTTGGTCGAAGCCTTTTTAGAAAAGCCGCTGATCGCGGTGCGCGAACGCGAGTTGTTTCAGTACATGGCCACCTTGGAAAGCCTCAAAGCCACAACGGTGCGCCGCCGCCTGATTGCCATCAAGCGTTTTTACGATTACGCCGAGCGCCGGGGATTTGTCAAAGACGATCCGGCCGGCAATCTCTCGGCCCCCAGTTTGCCGCGCCGCCTGCCCAAATACCTCTCCGAAAAAGATGTCAAAAACCTCCTCGATACCTTGAGCTACGAAGATCCCGAAGCGATCCGCAATATGACCATGATCAAGACCCTCTTTTACACGGGCATGCGCATTGGAGAGATGCAAATGCTCGATCTCGAACATATTCTCTGGGACACCCGGCAATTGCGGGTGGTGGGCAAAGGCGACAAAGAGCGCCTGATTCCGATCAGTCAAAAGCTGATCTACACCCTCGAAGAATGGGTCAGTTTGAGATCTTCCTTGCCTTATCTCAAATCCGAAGCGCTGTTTGTCAGCATGGGCAAAAACCACAAAGGCGCGCGGATTTCCTATGGAGCCTTTCGGCAAATCGTCAAAGGTCTGCTCAAAGAGGCCGGGCTTGAGAATTACAGCCCGCATAAACTGCGCCATACCTTTGCCACCCAATTGCTCGACAAAGGTGCACCGCTGGAGCAAATTTCCAAGCTGCTTGGCCACTCCCGCCTCGACACGACCTTGATCTACGCCCAAACCGAGCCCGGCAAACTGCGTTCGGCAGTGGAGTTACTCGGTTGACGCAGGCCAATCGGCGGGTTATCTTGAACAGACATCTGTAACGCATCAGCAAAGATGCAACGCCAAGGAGTTGCCATGAAAACGCGCCTTTATTCCTTCTCTCTGACCGCCCTGCTCAGTGCCTATTTGCTGGCTGGCGGCGGAGCCAGTTGCAGCCCCAAACAAGAATCACACTCGGAGAAACCCATGTCTGAAGCCCAAAACGCCACCCCCAATTCCACCCAAATGAAAATCGAAGAAATCAAAGCCGGAACGGGCGCCACCCCAGCCAAAGGCGATACTGTCATCGTCCATTACACAGGCTGGCTGACCAATGGCGATAAATTTGATTCCTCCAAAGACCGCAATCAGCCCTTTTCTTTTACCTTGGGTGTCGGCCAAGTCATCAAAGGCTGGGATGAAGGCTTTGCTGGGATGAAAGAAGGCGGCCAACGCAAATTGACGATCCCCCCCGAAATGGGTTATGGTCAACGCAATGTGGGTCCAATCCCCGCCAATTCCACCCTGATTTTTGAAGTGGAATTGATCCGGGTTGAAAAAGCCAAATAGCAGCCGTTGAACCGGCGTGCAATTGTTCTGAGCAGTATTGTATAATGGCTTGTGCCTGTCTTCATCAGGCCAAGCCCAGAGTCCAGAAATCTGAATGAGGTAAAGCACATGCCGAAATGGGAATACAAGGTGACACAGGCTCAGTTTATGCTGACGCCGCCTTTTGACACAAAAAAACCAAAGAACGCTGAAGCCCTGGAAGTTTTTGAGAAATTGGGTAAAAATGGCTGGGAGCTGGTACAGGCCCAACCCAACCAAACCGGTTTAACCACCTGTTTCTGGAAAAGAGAGATCAAAGGCCCAGTGGATGAATGGACGACCTGATCTGCGTTTAAAACAGCTCCTTTTGCTTGTGCTCCTGCTTGGGGGCTGTGATCCAGAAGCGGAAAGTCCGCTGACGGCCCAGGCCGTTCCTTCTGCTTCTGCAGAAGTAATCCCCCCCTCCATCGATATCTCCGGCTGTTGGCGTGAAGTAAATCCGCGCAGCACGGTTCAGCCCTTGGGCTCCACTTTTAATTTTATCAAAATTGCGCCCAATGCCTTTGTCTTTGAAATCAATCCCAGCCGAACCAAATTGGTGGTGAAAGCTGATCTGAGTTTTAGAGAGCTCAACCTGGACGAAAGCAAACCCTTTTTTCCCAGAGGGACCGAGTTCTCTTCGGGCAGTGTCAGCCAGGACAATGCCCAGATCAACCGGACGTTTACGGGTGAAGGTGTGCCACATATCTATCGCCGCTGCGAAAAAGTGCCCAATATTCGCATCGATTCAGGGCTTTCAAATCCATTGATCAGCTCAACCCCGATCCCAACCCCACTGCCCGTGATCACACCTTTGGTGCCTGGTGGCCCTCGCCCAGTGGCTTCTGCCACTCCCCGTCCCGTTCTGACCCCCATCAGCTCACAACCAGGCTCTCCCGCCTCTCCTGCGGATAACCCAGCCAGTCCCGCCCCAAATACAACTCCAAATACAACATCCGGTGCCCCTTCCTTCCCCTTTGCGGGCCCCCTCTTACCACCACCCACGCCAACCCCAACTCCCATTCCGCCCCAAAAGGAACCGCCTGAGTCGGCGCTTTCATTATGAGGGCCAAGAGATTGAGACATTTAAACAGTCTCTGTTTAGGTCTGTGCTTGAATTTGGGCTTGAATTTGGGCCTGGGTCTGGCCAGTAGCTCCAGTGCCCAAGCTGCCCCCCCTGCCGTAGAGCTGGGAGCCCGTGCCAAAGCCAAACTCCAGAGCGGCGAATACCCGCTTTTAGAAAATGTCGGCAGTATCTTAGAAAAAGTAGCCAAACTGCGGCAATTGCCGATCAAAGAGAGTGTCAAAGTCGATACCCTCAGCCGCGAAGAATTGCTGGGCTTTTTGCGCAAGGAGTTTGAAGCTGAGTTGGACCCCGCTGATACCCAGGGAGAGCAGGCCCTTTATACCCGCTGGGGCCTCTTTGCAACAGATTTTGACTATGCCCAATTTATGCTCGGGCTGTATACCGAACAAATCGGGGGCTTTTATGATCCCAAAACCCGCAAACTCTATTTGCTCGAAGGCATGTCGCTGAGCAAATTGGACCAAGAGGTGCTGGTGGCGCATGAATTGACCCATGCCCTGCAAGATCAATCCTTTGGCTTAAAAAACTACCTCGAAGCGCCGCAAAAACAAGAGCCCAACGGTGACCGGCAATTGGCCCTGATGTCGATGATCGAAGGCGATGCCTCTTTAACCTCCGCAGAATACGTTCAGGGACTGATGCAGAGCAATTTCAGCCTGATGGAGATGTTGGGCAGTCTGGCCAACGCCGTGCGCATGAATTTTGCCTTTGAAAAACTGCGCCAAGCCCCACGGGTGATTCGCGAATCGTTGGTCTTCCCTTACGATCAAGGCATGCGCTTTGTACAGACCTTCCGCAAAGAGGGCTGGAGCTGGGAAGAGATCAATACCCTGTATAAAAACCCGCCCCGCTCCAGCGAACAGATTTTGCAACCTGCCAAATACCTCGATGGCGAAAACCCCAGCGCCCTGCACTTTAAAAAACAGCTCAAATGGCCCGATCAGTGGCCACTCCTGACCCGGGGCGTCATGGGCGAGTGGGGCTGGCGGCATTATTTTCTCCAACATCTCGAAGCAGGCCCCGCCCGAAGTGCAGCCCGTGGCTGGGCAGGTGATCATTACCAGGTCTACCAAAAAGCGGCCAGCGGCAAAGGCGAAAAAGCCCCCCAGGCCCGGCTCGTGTTTAATACCCTCTGGGACAGTCCCGAAGAGGCCCAAGAATTCATAAGCGCCTATGCTCAGACCTTGGCAAAGCGTTATCCCGCGCTCAAATTGCCCAGCCAATTTCAGGCTTTAAAATTGGTCGTACTCGCTCCCAATGACCACCTGCTGATTTACCAAAAGGGGACACGCAGTCTGATTGCCGAAGGTCTGCCAGCTCTGTCGCCGACAGCCCTCAAAGCCCTAGAAAAGACTGCCTTTGAGTGAATGCACAGAGAGACTTACCCGCTGGATTTTTTTAACCGTCAGGGCCTGATTTTTGCCCAGCCCGACTTTTTGAGTGCCGCTGAAATCCAGGCCCTGCATGGGCAATTGGCCGATAAAAAGACTGAAATGGCACCGATTGTCAGCCCCGTTGTCAGCCCCGTTGTCAGCCCAGTTGTTAGCTCTTACGACCAAGCGGAAAACAGACAACACGACCGCAAAACCGCCCAGATAGAAGTCTCAGACGCGCTGCGCCATTTGGTCTCAGATCGGCTCATTGCCCTCAGAGATTCATTTGAGGCCTTTTTTCAACTGAAATTAAGCGGACTCGAACCCCCCAGTTTTCTCAAGTATTTGCCGGGTTATTATTTTAAGCCCCACCGCGACTGGCTACCCGAATTTAAGCACATTCAGGGAATGAGCCACCTGCCACCACGCCAAATCAGCACAATTTTATTGCTCAGTCGCCAAGTAGAGCATCCGCACAAACAGGATGAATACAGTGGCGGCGAATTGGTTTTTTATTTGCCCTCTGAGGCCCTGGGACACAGATTAATCGGCATGCCCCTGGATCCCCCATCAGGCACCTTAATTGCCTTCCGCTCAGACTTAACCCACGAGGTCAGAGCCGTCACTGCAGGTGAGCGAATTTCTGTCGTCTCCTGGCTCTTTTGACTCTTTACAAAGTCTTTACACTTTTCTGAAACTATCCACACAGGCAATCGGCATACTGAAACTTAAGCAAACACACACAGTGAGGAAGACCCAAATGAAATTGATTAAATCCCTATTCGCTCTCGCATCTGCAACCCTTCTGGTGGTGGGCTGCGCCGCCCAGAGCCAGGGCCCCAGCACACAGGTGAATTCCCGCTTCAATGCTGAAGACAATGCCGATTTTGATCTGCTGGGCCTGGATAACCCTGCTTTTGCCGAAGAAAAAGGCAATGGTTTTGGGATGCAGCACGGCAGAGGCATGCGCGCTCAGCACATGGCCGGTTTCTTGAAAAAGCTCAATCTCAGCGATGCGCAGAAATCCCAGCTCCAAGCCATGCGCAAAGAGGCCCGCGCTGATTTTCAGAATCACAAAGAGACCCGCGGCCAGTTTAAACAGATTTTTAAAACCGCCTTTTTGAGTGCCAAATTTGAGACCGCTGCCGTGAAAAGCCAAATCACCCCGCTGATTGCCGCACAGAAAGCCGCGCGCAGCCAAAAAATGGCTGAAAAAATGGTGCAGGTCTACAGCATTTTGACCCCCGAACAGCGCCAAGAGGTTTATACCCAGCTCGATCAGGTCGAGAAAAAAATCGCGGGATTTAGCAAAATGCCCTTTGCGGATAAACTCATGCAAATGCATGGCCAGGGAGGCGGCAAACGCCTGGAAAAAATGGCGGCTGAGCTGGGCCTGAGTGAAGCTCAAAAAACCCAACTCAAAAACCTGTTTGAACAGAGCCAACCCCAGCGCATGGCCCAGTTTAAAGAGCTGAGCGGGGTCAAGAATCAGCTGGTAAGCCTCTTTCAAGCCGGTACCCCCAGCGTCGAACAGGTAAAAGCGGTGCTCAACACAGGCCTCAATGGAATGGAAAGCCATCTGGATCAGCGCCTGCAGATGATGGCCGAGGTCCATGCCCTACTCAGCCCCCAGCAGCGTGAAGCCCTGGTGGCCAAGCTCGAAACCCGTGGCAAAGCCATGCAGGAGAGCATGAAAGAGCGGATGAAACAGCGCATGCAAAAGCACCAAGAAAAGCGCCAAGAAAAGCGACAGCAAAGACAAGACCCACTGTTCTAATGGTGATCCCCTTCTGATTCTGCTTTCTCCGTTCTGGTCAGGCCCAAGTGAACCGATTCGCTTGGGCCTGTTCCTCAGGCGGGGTTTGCGTTTCTTAAGCTGCGTGTTATTATCCAAACACCTTGTCTTTTGGGAGTTAACCCATGTTTTTAGCGTCTCTTTTACTGACCTCAGCCCTGCTGGTCGAACCCGCCTCTTCGATGATTCCCCCGATCCAACACGACATGCTGGTCTCAACAGATTGGTTAGAGCAACATTTAAAAGACCCTGAGGTCTTGGTTCTGCATGTGGCCAATGATGGCAAACAATTTGTCCAAGGCCATATCCCCGGCGCACGCTTTTTGAGCTGGAGCCAAGTTGCCACCACCCGCGATGGCATCGAAAATGAATTGCCGCCCCTGGCTGAACTGGTCAAAAGTCTGCGTGAATTGGGTGTAACAGATAAACACCGCTTGATCCTCTACGACGAAGGCGCAGGCCTGCAAGCGGCACGGGCCTTTGTGGCCTTGGATTATGTCGGTCTGGGCCAACAGACGGCCTTGCTCAATGGCCATTGGAAGGTCTGGAGTTCAGAGAAACGCCCTGTGGGCAAAGAGATCAACAAAATTCCACCGTCCCAATTCCAGCCTCAGCTCAATCTGGATATGCTGATCCACATGCCCCAGGTGCAAGACGTACTCTGGCTCAAAACCCAGGTCCCCTCCGCCAAGCTGCGCCTGCTCGACGCACGGCCCGCAGCGCAATATACCGGAGCAGAACCCGGCGAAGGCATTGCCCGAGGGGGCCATATTCCAGGTGCCATCAACCTCTTTTGGATGAACCATGTCGAAAGCGAAGCGCGCCCCCTGCTCAAATCCCCCGAGGCCCTCTACCTGATGTTTAAACAGGCTGGTTTTGCCCCTGGCAGCGAGATTATCACCTATTGCCGCACGGGAGGCCAGGCCTCACACAGCTATTTTATGGCGAAATACCTGGGTTACAAAACCCGGCTCTATGACGGCTCTTTCAGCGAATGGAGCCGCGAGCCCCATAATCCTGTCACCAGTGGCAAAGAGTGATTTCCTGATACAATTGGTGCAAACAAGGCACACACAACAAGGAATAGACATCGAATGCAAGCACAGGTTCTGGTCACAGGCGCAGGCGGTTTCATTGGCTCCCATTTAACTGAAGCGCTGGTGCGGGCGGGCCACCGCGTACGGGCTTTTGTGCATTATAACGCCTTTAATTCCTGGGGCTGGTTAGAGACCCTGGCACCCGAGATCAAAGCCGAATTGGATGTCTTTTGCGGGGATATTCGCGATCCCTTTGGCGTGCAAACAGCCATGATGGGTTGCTCCCAGGTTTTTCACTTGGCGGCTTTGATTGCCATTCCCTACTCTTATCACTCTCCCGCGACCTATGTCGAAACCAATATTTCTGGTACCCTCAATATTTTGATGGCGGCCCGCAGCTTGGGCGTTGAAAAAGTGCTGCAGACCTCCACCAGCGAGGTCTATGGCACGGCTCGCTATGTGCCCATCGACGAAGAACACCCCCTGCATGGGCAATCGCCGTATTCAGCCTCCAAAATTGGTGCCGATCAGATGGCCATTTCCTTTCACCGCTCATTTGAACTGCCTGTGGCTGTGATTCGGCCCTTTAATACCTATGGCCCACGCCAATCCGCCCGCGCCGTGATTCCCACGATTATCACCCAATTGGCAGGGGGGCAACGCAAGCTCAAATTGGGGGCTTTGCATCCCACACGCGACTTTAACTTTGTCAAAGACACCGTGGCCGGATTTATGGCCGTGGCCCAATCTCCGGCATCGATCGGCGAGGTGATCAATATTGGCAGCGGCTTTGAAATCAGTATCGGTGATACCGCCCGCCTGATTGCTGAGATCATGGACATCGAACTCGAAATTGAAGCGGAAGCCTCCCGCTTGCGCCCTGTGGCCTCCGAGGTCGAGCGCTTGCTCGCCGACAATGCCAAAGCCTTAAAATTGCTCAATTGGAAACCCGAATACGGCTCAGAGGAAGGTTTTCGCAAGGGCCTGACCGAGACCATCGCCTGGTTTAGTTTGGCTGAAAATCTCAAGGGCTACAAACACGGGCTCTACAATCTCTGATTGGGCCTAAAATTCACAGATGGCCTTTGTTCAAATCTTGCTTTTTTTGGCGCTGGGCCTATTTTTAAGACGTTTTGACTGGCTCTCACAGCGCTTGTTGCCCGTCTTGATTCAAACCGTGCTCTGGGTCTGTATTCCTGCTCTGGCCCTGCTTAAACTGCCAGTATTGCATTTGACACCCACCACGCTCTTTCCTGCGCTCTTGGCTTGGTTGATCTTCGCGGGGGCCTTTGTCCTGAGTCAGGTTGGGGTCAAACGTGGCAGACTCAGCCAAGCTTCAGCGACCTGCCTCTGTCTAACCATGGGTCTGGGCAATACCTCGTTTGTCGGTTTTCCTTTGATTTCCGCCCTGCTGGGCAGCCAGGCCCTGCCCCCTGCTCTGATCATGGATCAGGCTGGCAGTTTCTTGATTTTGGGCACCTGGGGCCTGCTGTGTCTGGCCCAGGCGGCAGGCACACAGCCCTCGGCCCGTGAGATGCTGTTTAAACTTTTGGGTTTTCCGCCATTTTTGGCCTTTTCTGCGGGGCTGCTGATGTGGTCTTTGGGCCTGAGTTTGCAAGGGCCGTTGCAAAGTGGAGCAACTTTTTTGGCTGGTTTTCTGGCTCCGCTGGCCCTGACCGCTGTGGGTTTGCAACTCAATTTTCAACCTGAGCCAGGACTCAACCGCCTGCTGGCCCTGGGCTTGGGGTATAAACTGCTGCTGGCCCCAGCCGGGGCACTGCTGCTCTGTTTGAGCTTGGGCCTGCCTTCAGAGCTTACGCGGGTGTGCGTGCTCGAAGCGGGCATGGGCCCGATGATCACCTCAGCGTTGATGGCCGCCGCGGCAGGGCTACACCCCAGCTTGGCCACCCGCATGGTGGGATTGGGTGTGCCGCTCTCATTGCTCAGTGTGCCGCTCTGGTGGGGGCTGCTACAGTTTATTTAACATCTGCGCCTTCAAAGATCAGACGGGCATCATCGGCCTGAAGCAGCGAAGACAGTTCATAGACGTTTTTATAGCCATAGCCATAGAGATTGATAAAGGTCGGAATATTCAGGGCCAGAGAGACACTTTTGGTCGGAAAATTGGCGGTATCGCCGTCGATATTGTTGTTGCAATAGATCAAAATCCGTTTGTTTTTGTCGGGAATGGCCTGTTTGAGGCCTTCGACTGAAAAATCCGAAAAATTGATATTGATCGCCCCTTTGATATGTTTGCGCCGATAGGCACTTTCGGAGCGGGCATCGAGGATCATCGTCTGGGGATCTTCGGCCATTTTCATAAATTCTTCAATCGCCACAAGGCGCTGTTTGCGGTACTCTCCTGCCTCTTGGCTTAGATCCACAAAACCAGGGTAGTCCACCCGAGAAGGCAGAGCAACCTGATTTGCAGAAGTCGCATTTGGAGCCGCCGAGGAGGTTGACGAGGACCCTGATGAATGAGATGCCGCAGAAGCAGCAGAACAGGCGGTTAAAAGCAACAAAGGAAGTAGCAAACGGAATTTCATTTCAAAGCACCTCTTCAAAACCAGTAATTTTCTATAGACGCTGTACCCAGCAAAAATGTTCAGATTCGCGTGGAAATTGTCTGGATTTTGCCCACATCACAGCGCAATCATCTCGATCAGGCCCACTTCTTCTTGGCTCAATTCAAACTGAAAAACCGCCAAATCTTGGGCCATATGCTCAGGATCGGTGGTGCCTGTCAGGGGCAACATGCCCAATTGCAGGGCAAAGCGAAAGACCAATTGCATCCAGCCCACACCGTATTTAACCCCCAAAGACTGCATTAGGGGGTGATTTAACTCGCGTACGTTGGCAGTCAAAAGTGAAAATCCCTGGTAGCGCATGTCGTTTCGGGCACAGACTGCGCGCACGGCGGCATCCCATTGGGTGCGGGCATAACAGCGGTTTTGCACAAAGGCCGGGGCCACCTTTGCCCCATCGAGCAGGGCCTGCAATTGCCAGACGTTGATATTCGACACCCCCAAGAGTTTGACCTGCCCAGATATTTGCAAGGCCTCCATCGCCCGCCAGACTTCCCAATCGGCGTCCGTCAGCCCCTGCCCCGAAGACGGGCCGTGCAAAACATAAGCATCGAGGTAATCTGTGCCCAAATGGTCGAGGGAGCTGGCAAAAGACTGGCTGACTTGGGTTGTAAAATCCGCCGCGGGATCGTAAGGCAGGCGCTGATCTTGGCCCGCCAGAAAGGTAAATTTGGTCTGCAAAAACAGATCTTCCCGTTTGAGACTTTCAGCGGCATAGGCCGCCTTGAGGGCGGCTCCCACCCCAGCTTCAAAATAGTGTTTGCGCTGATTGGCCGTGTCGATGGCGCGAAAACCAGCTTGCAGAGCGGCTGAGACACAATGCTCTGTGCGCTCTTCTTTCCAGGCAGTGCCATAGAAAAAAGCGGGCAGCGTCTGCCCCCTCAAAACAATGTAAGGCGAGACAGACAGCGGTGAAATGGACATGGTGAGTACTCCTGTTGCAGGGTGATGGATTCATTGTACCAGCCTGGATCAAGCCCCATGCTTGGA
Source organism: Candidatus Blackallbacteria bacterium (assembly GCA_051715345.1). GTDB lineage: Bacteria > Cyanobacteriota > Sericytochromatia > UBA7694 > UBA7694. Next base: position 67,109 of record JBPXJQ010000046.1, on the reverse strand, counting down.
GCGCAAATTGTGAGGCAAATTGTGTTACCCTGTAAGTGATTCTTTTCAGCTCTTAATCAGCTTCAGGGAGGTCTTCCTCATGTCTACTCCTGTGTTCGATTCCACTTCCAATCCCGCCCTCAAATTTGCCTCGGTCAGTCAGCTCAGTGCCGAAAAAGTCAAAGGCCAGCGCGCGCTCGTGCGGGTGGATTTTAACGTGCCACTCAAAGAGGGCAAGGTCAGCAACGATCAGCGCATCCGGGCGGCCCTGCCGACCCTCAAACATCTCCTCAGTTTGGGCACCCGGGTGATTCTGATGTCCCATTTGGGCCGCCCCAAAGGCCAAGCCCAAGAGGCCTTTCGGCTCAAACCTGTGGGAGACTACCTCGCAGGCCTGCTGGGCGTTGAAGTACTGAGTCTGAATGACTGTATAGGCTCTGAAGTGGAAGAGGCCATCGCGGCCTCTTCAGCCCCTGTCGTGATGCTCGAAAACACCCGTTTTTACAAACAAGAGACCGAGAACGATCCGGTCTTTTCGCAGCAATTGGCCCGCCTTGGCGATTTTTACGTCAACGACGCCTTTGGCACCGCCCACCGAGCCCATGCCTCAACAGTGGGTGTGGCAACACTTTTGCCCGCTTATGCAGGTCTCTTGATGGAAAAAGAGTTGAGCGCCCTCGGGGGATTGATTGAAGATCCCGTTCACCCTTTTGTGGCCATTATTGGCGGGGCCAAGGTCTCATCAAAATTGGCAGTGCTCGAAAATCTGCTGCCGCAGGTCGAAGCCCTGATCATTGGCGGGGCCATGGCTTTTACCTTTTTGGCCGCCCAAGGTGTAAACGTGGGCAAATCCCTCACTGAACCCGATCTCTTTCCCACAGCCCTGGATCTGCTGAGCAAAGCCGAAAAAATGGGCAAGCAAATTATTCTGCCCCGCGACACCGTCATGGCCACAGGGGTGGATGCCACAGCCGCCGAGGCCACTGTCGACTTACACGCCCCCGATCGGGATATTACTGAGTTGATTGGTGTAGACATCGGCCCCCTGAGCGTGGAGCGTATTCAAACCGTCTTGAGCGACGCCAAAACCATTCTTTGGAACGGCCCGATGGGTGTCTTTGAAAATCCCCCGTTTGCCAAAGGGACCGAAGCTGTGGCACAGATGGTGGCAAAAATTACCCGGCAGGGCGCCCAATCGGTGGTCGGTGGCGGCGATTCTGTGGCTGCAGTCGAAAAGCTCGGCCTCGGAGACCAATTCACCCATGTGTCAACCGGCGGGGGCGCCTCGCTGGAATTTTTAGAAGGGCAAGAATTGCCCGGTGTTGCAGTATTAAAAGCCCAAAAGGATAAATAATGATGTCACGCAAACCCATGATGGCTGGCAATTGGAAAATGCAGAAAACCCACCACGAGGCCTTGGCCTTTGTCGAAGCTCTGCCTGCACAAACGCGGCAGGAAGACAGCGTGGATATGGTGATCTGTGCGCCCTTTACAGCCTTGACCAGCCTGCAGGTCGCGCTAAAAGGCAGCCGCTTGCAGCTCGGTGCCCAAAATATGTATTTCGAAGAAGCAGGGGCTTATACCGGCGAAATCGCGCCAAGTATGTTGCTGGCTGCTGGCTGCAGCCATGTGATTATTGGCCATTCCGAGCGCCGCGAGTATTTCCAGGAAAACGATGTGATTGTCAATCGCAAGGTGGCCCTGGCGCTGAAATCTGGCTTAAACCCCATTCTCTGCTGCGGTGAGAGCCTGAGTGAGCGTGAAGCCGGTGGTTTCGAAGCCAAAATTCTCAGCCAAGTCGAATTGGGCCTGCAAGGTGTGCAGATGATTCCCTCTTATACCGAGCGGGTTGTGATTGCCTACGAGCCCATTTGGGCGATCGGCACAGGCAAAACCTGTGATGAAATCGAAGCCAACCGCATTCTGGGCCTGATCCGTGACCATTTGGCGCGGCTCTACAGCCAGGACGTCGCCAACCAAGTCCGCCTGCTCTACGGGGGCAGCGTCAAACCCTCCACAATTGAAGCCCAGATCCAAATGCCCCATATTGATGGCGCGTTGGTGGGTGGCGCCAGTTTAGAGCCCGGCTCTTATGCAGATTTGGTGCGTTTAACCCAGCAATTTGGACTCTAAGCAGGCTTCCACTGAATTAAAGCGGGGGCAATTGGGGTATACACTTTGCAGGAGCCCTGAGTCCAGGCCCAAAGGAGTTTCTATGAAAATCACCGAACACACCCCGCTTTTTCAGTCTGCTGGCACAGCCGCGGAGTCCTCGGCCGTCCAAAACAGTCAAAAAAATGAGGCTGCCACTGCCTCGACAGAAATCAGCCCCGAAGAGAGTCTGGTTTTACATGCCCTCAATCCCGCCACTTGGCTCTCAGCCAGGATGGTGGTCTCTGAGCATGATGATCATCATTCGCAAGAAATTGAATTTGAACTGCCCAACCGCGAAAAACTCTTAAATTCATTAATGCGGGCAGAAATTAATATCGAAGCGGCCCAGAGTTTTATCGGCGAAGTGGGCAACCTGCTCAGTGATTTGCGCAGCCAGTACGGCTTGCCCGAACAGAGCCAGGCCTATCTCTTGATTGAAACGGCCCAAGAGACGCTGATGCTGGACCCCCAGCGTTTGGATCCCCACAGTTTGTTTAGCGCTTTTAGTTCAGCCAAAGCCCAACTCAACCCCCAAGAATTGCAAGCCAACCATTCAGCCCTGGCCGATCTCGCAGCAGAGGCGGTGGCTGGCATGCGCTCGGAGCCGACTGAAGTTTCAGCAAATGGACTCTTTTCTGGGCCAGCGCTCGCAGACAGCAATCCCGAAGACTTTTTGGCCCGCTTGAAAAGCTTTCAGGTGCCTCCAGCGGAAGACCTGGTACAAACCTGGCTCAGCCAGGTATATTCCTTGCCTGGGCCAGGCAATGCGGGAGATCCAGAGAACCCCGAAGGGCCTTCTGGCAGCGGGCTCGGCAGTGATACCGAAGAGCTGATTCGCAGGGCCAATGCCCTCGAAGAGGGCTTAAATCTGGCCCCCAAACCCAATTCCCCGGACATCGTCGAATTGTTCAGGGCCTTTTTAAAAATCTTTAATGACTTGGATTTGGCCCTCAATGCAATTGCCGCCAGCCAGGATTTTAAACGCAAAGAAAAAGCGGACATTTTGGCCGAATTTGGCGAGCAATTACAGGCAAATATGCGCTTGAGCCGTGAAAAACTTGATAAATTGCGGCTGGAGGCCCATGAGCAATTGCAAGAAGGCCTCGACCTCTTGAAAAAACAATTGGGGGCCCAGGCCGCCTTGTTGGTTCAGCTCGGCCAAAAGGTTGGCAATGCGCCTGCTCTGGATGATCAGCTGCATGAACAGCTCCAACGCTTGCAAGAATGGGGCCAAGGGGGGAATCGGATTTAGGGGCGATGAAAGCAGCCGTGCTCAAATGGGTGGCTCAGATTCCCTTCGGCAAAGTGGCGACTTATGGGCAAATCGCAGCATTAAGCGGTCATCCCCGTGCGGCCCGGCAGGTGGGACGGATTTTAGCCAGCAATGGGGGTGACCTGCCTTGGCAGCGGGTTCTCAATGCCAAAGGCAAGATTTCGACTGAGCAACAGTCTGGAGAGCTGCAAATCCGACTATTGGAAGCCGAAGGGATCGTCTTTAATGCCGAGGGGGTCTGCGATCTGCGGACCTATCTCTGGCAGCCTGAGCTTGCCAAAGTTAGACCCGCAAGAGATAAGTCTGCCCTAAAAAAAAGCCTTTGACTGCTCCAAAGTGAACAATCAAAGGCATTTCCTGACAACCGGACTCAATTGCCTCAGACACAGACAAAAGAGACAGAAGAGCAACTCAAATGAACAAAGTCAAAACAAGCGCACATGCACTTGAGCAGATTTAAACCTTGCTCAGGGCGTTGATATCGCTGGGCAATTGGCTTTCGAGTTCATTGATCAAGCGCGCAGCCTGGGAGCGCATTAGATGTTTCCAGCTCATTTTTTTGGCCTGCAGGTATTTGCTGAACTCGGTGCCCGACCAGCCCAAAGATTCACACAGGAGACGAATTTCGTCGCGCTGGGGCTGGGTGGCGGCTTCATCAGCACTGGCAATGGCTACGGATGATGGGCTGGCTGGTTTCGGTACAGAATTTGGCGCAGAAGACGTGCTGGCAGCCGGGGCAGAAGCTTTGCGGGCGGCGGGTTCGTAGCCGGTTTTTTTGCGGGATTGCAGATTGTGAATATAACCCGTCAGATTGTAGATCCGCTGCCCCTGGTCATCGGCAGGGAAAAAACGGGGATTGCCCCGATCATCTTTGCCATTTTCGAGTGATTTGGTGCGTACAGTGGAGAGCTGATAGAGAAAGCGGCCAATCCCCCATTTGACAGCCGCCCGCTTAAACGCGTCGCTGGCCTGGCCTTTTTCAGCTTCAAAATTGGAAGCGGTACCACAGTCAGATTTGGTGATCCATTCATCTTCAACCTGAATTGAGAGATCGCAATAGACCTTGCCTGCCACTTCGCGGTAGTGATCCTGCCAATTTTGTGGACCCACCACTTCATCGAGCAAATCCATCACCTGACGGGCGTCGATATAAGCGACACATTCACAGCCCCAATGTTTGGCGGTTTGCACTTTCCATTTATAGGGGATTTCTTTGCGCAATTCGGGCAGGGATTCTTGGGTAACACGCATTCTCGGGTCTCCTTTGTAATTAAAAAGCATAGTGGGGTTGGTCAGCTTTCAGCGCCTCAACACCTGGGGCTGGACTTCGATCAGGACCTGAATATGGCGGCAAGTGCCGTCACAGTCAAAATCCTGACAAAGACAAATCCAAGTATGGGCAAAACGATTCCAACCGGTATGAAAATAAGAGAGCTCTTGTTCGAGACGCCGGATATGTTTACAGCAACGCTGCCCGTCAGAGCTGTAACTGCCGCCTCTGAAAACAAAGTCAGGACAGGTACAACGCTGCAGGGAAGTCTGATACATTCCCGGCTTTTGTATACGATTTTGTATACGCATCTGAACAAAACCTCCGCAGACCCACCTTTTTCTTAGAGTAGAAGGGTGAATCTCAGTAATAAAATTAAGCATCAACAAATGAGTAATAGTACGTATTCAAAAGGTTTGTTAGGTTATTTTAGAAACCCAGAAGCCCTTTGATTCGGCGATCACTTAACTGTATGATCCTGTATATTTATTGTATCTTTTTTGTATGTTTAATGCAAGCAAAAAAGCAAAAAAAACCGCCTTTTTTGCTGGGCTAAGATTTGTTTTAAGGCTTTTCGATAGGCGGGGGCAAAAGTGTGATTCTATCTGGATTTCTCGCCGCGCGCGTACTCGGTTTCCAGGTTTTGGCAATGCTGCTTTTTTTGAGTTCTTCGAGCACGGTCAGGTGTATGTTTTCGAGCAAGGTCTGAATTTCGTGATCGCGGCTGATCTCCATCACCTGATCGAGGACATCCCCCACCAAAACGGTGAGAAATTCTTTCATTTCTGGGCTCTGCAGTTTTTGCTCTGCTTCAGCCAGAAAGATATCCAGACTCTGTGCCGCCATGCGCTCCAATTTGGGCTTGTTCAGGGCCTGATCAAGGGCCGTATTCAAAAAGGGAATCTGCTGCAAACGGCGGTAATCTTCGCTGGCTTGAATGCTGTCCCAGAGCACATCAGCCAACATATCAGAGATTTCCTCTCGCTTTTCATTCAAGTGAGGCAGTTGAAAGCGCTGCAAATGGACGACAATTAAGTGCTGAATCGAATGGCGGTAAGTTTTGAGAATCTCTTCCACCAGCTCTCGGTTTGTGCCCAGACGGGTTTTGGCCTGAATATTGTTGAGGATATTCAGGGCCACCTGATCGGAGATCTCTTCAAGAATCATGCGTTGGTATTTGAGAAAACGCGTATAAAGAGGCAACTCTTTGAGCAGAATCACCTCCGACTGAACCAAGCGCACATAGAGCGAGAGAATACGCAAAAGGCGCAAATAGCGCAATTCCCGCAGGGGAATACAGCTGACCAAATCGTACCAATGGTAGAGGGGAAAGAGCACCTTCTGATCGGGCCCAAATTTACGTACAGCACTGATCCAAGACAGCAAAAACTCCAGCAAAAAGAGCGCTATAAAACACAAATCGACGATTAAAAAATGGTCCACCGGCTGGCCATCGGTGTCGATTTGTCGCCAAAAATTGGTCTGAATATAAGGGGCGATGCGCCTGTGATAAAATTTTTCGCGAATCTCCAGGCGGGCGCAACCCTCTTGCCAAAAACTGCGAAAGGCCGTCTTAGAGCTGGTTTTGTGGCCTGTAAACTTGCGCATATTCTCTTTGATCGTTTCCAATTGCCCGGTCAGACCCGCCCGTTCAAAGGGATTTTCTTCAATCATCTGATCAGAAAGCAGAACCAGTTGGGCCTGTAACTTGGGGTCAACGCTTTGAGCCGCATGGCAGGAGCTGAAATACTCGCTGGCCTGGGAGAGATAACCTCCGGTAAATTGATGGGGTGTGACACCTTTGACCGGGTCATAAAACAAGACCACGCCGGGTGCATAAAAAGAATAAAAATTGCGAAAGCGAAAATAGGTGCTGTCGAAGACCAGCAGGCCAAAATGCACCACAGCCAGAATCAACATAATTAAATCCAGCAGCAGGCGGGGCCACTGGGGCGATTTAAATATTTTTAAGTTGATCACAACTTATCCAAAACACTGGCCTTCACCGCGGTAAGTTAACACAGCTTCGGGTGCCGATTCGCCCCTGACGAGCCAGAGTTGGTTAAAGCGCTCGCAGAGTTCACCGGCCTTGGCATGTCTGAAAAAAACCGGGTCCCCCAATTTGAGCGGTTCGGCTCCTGCGTATTTGAGTGGGGTTTGCACTTCACCCGCGCCTTCGTTGTCGAGCAGCGAGAGCCCCGAAGGCAAACAGGGCGTGGGCAATTTTTCTTTGCTCACGCTGCCCGAGGCAATATAACCACCGCTGAAACAGGTGTACATACCCGGTGCGGGTTGGCGCGTCAGAGGCAAAGCAAAGAGGGCGGCAGGCAAATGGCGAAACTGGCTGTAATGATCAAACAGGGTCGGAGCATAAAAACCCGAACCCACCGTCACCTCCGTCACAGAAGGATCCAGAGCCGTGCTTTCAAGACTGCCTGTGCCACCCCCATTAAACAGCGCCAATTCAATTCCCAGGCCTGACAAGGCCTCACAGACGCGCTGGCGACGCAATTTGAGCTGTTCAATCGAATGGCTCTTGAGCTGTTTGACCACCAAATTTTTGGCAATTTGTCCCGCCATGGCATCGCCCACACCCGCAATCTGAGCCTCATAACCCATACAGGCATTGAGTTTGAGCTGAGGCCATTGCAAGATCTGCTTGGCCAAGTCTATCACCTGCTCGGGGCGCGTCAGCGGTGAGCGCCAAACGCCAAAATGCAGGCCCGGATAATCACTCGACATGTCGATATCCAAACAGATCTGCAATTGCGTTTGCTCGGCCTCGGCAATCTGATTCAGAAAGCTGGCCTGCTGAGCAGAATCCACCATCAGCCAGATCTGTTTGCCTGCACGCCGATGGGCACAAATTGCGCGAATTGCGGCGCTGTCAAAACTGGGGTAAGCCAGAAGGAGATTGTCAAAGCCTTCGGCAGCCAACCAGGCAGTCTCAGCTGCGCTATAGGTCATCAGCCCCTGAAATTGAGGTGAGGCCCGAAACAGGTAATCCAAAACCCAACGGCAGCGAATCGACTTACTGGCAATCCGCACAGGCAGTTTGCCAGCGCGTTTGAGCAGGGCCTGAATATTTTGATCGAGGAAATCGAGATCGAGCAGGGCATAGGGGGCCTGCTGCCCGGCCAATACACGCAGATAGTCTTGGTAAGTCTTGGCCGTCACCGGCTTCTCCGCAAGGAAGGTTCCTCAGGATTAAAAGTGCGCAGAGCCAATTCTCGCTCAGAAAACACAGGGGGTCTCAGTTCTTTGGGCAAAACCCGCTCAGCCAGTGGTCTATTCAGGGCCTGGGCGACATTTTCAAAGACCGTTTGAAAAGCAGCCAGGGTCCATTTGCCAAAAACGGTATGCCCACCTTCGTAATTTTGCACAGCATACTCTTCTGCGGTTGTAATATAACCGTGGTAGGCATTGGCATAACTGCCGACCACCACCTGTTTCACCCCCCTGACGGCCAGGGTCTTTTCAAGAGAAGCCCGCAAACGCCGGGCCGCCACGGTGGTTATTTCGCCGGGCACACCGGCCAGAGCCAGATTGCCAATGATAAAAATCTGCACGGGCAAGACATGGGGGGTCCAACTGTGTTCTTGTATGGCCTGAATCCGATGCAGGCGTTTGACTTCTCCCACGACAGGGTCCAGAAAGTCAGGGATCGGCAGATCTTTGATCTCAGTCATGCCCAAAAAATGTTTATCGCCACTGTCGATCAAAATTTCTTTGGGATCTTGGGCTGCCAATTTGTTTAAAATCCGCTGCTGTTCTGCCGGCCCTGCCGCTTCGGCTTTTTTGAGCAGGGCCTTGCGCAAGCGACGGGCAACCGCCGCCAAAAGGCTGCCAGCCATATCACTGATGCCTTTGCCATCAACGGTGGTGCCTTTAAAAAAGGCCACGCCATGGGCCGAAGACGCCGTCTGACAGCCCTCTAATCCCCCCGTAAAAACGGGGTCGCAAGACTGGCTAGAAAAATCAGCATAGACCAACTCGGCATCAAGAGAGCCGCTGATCGCAAAGAGCGCATTGGCCTCACAGAGTTCTTGGGCCTTTTGGAATTGCAATTTGCCATTAAAGCGTGCGCTTTCGAGATCGTCTTCAAATTTGCCTTTGGGCCAATCTCGGCCCTTGCCATGAAAATTGGGAGAGACGTCCCCTGCCGCACCCTGGGCGAAAATACCCACAAATTGGGTATTTTCTTGGCGGTGGTGGTAAAGCTGCTCTAAAAAAGTGGCGGCATAGCCTTTGTTGTCGGAAGAGATTCGCCGATTTTTGGGGCCCACACTGGTGGCATGCACGCCAAACCAATTGATGGCACCACGCAAATTACCTTCAGGGGACAACACGCGCAGCAGATAGAGATTGCGATCAATCGCCAAATGGGTCTCATAATCGGTCAAGGGCGTCACTTCGGGATTCTTGTTATAAGCTGTGAGCGAGCGGTTAAAACCGACTTCCATTTCCGGTTCAAAGGCCCCCTGCACAAAATCCAACTGGGCTGGGGCCAATTGGGTTTGGGCCGAGACAATCGCTTCCACAAAAGCCGAGACAATTGCCTCAAAAACTTCGGGTTGAAAGCCAGGCATGGTCACATTGTAAAAGAAATAATGGGAATAGCCGCCCGGCGCACTGTGGGTGTGTTGGGCTGTGAGCAACAGATTTTCTTCGCACCAATGGTGATCGGGTTGTTGATTCTGCAGGCGCTCCAAGACGGCGCTGCGGATCGCAAGGGTAACAAAACAAATCTCGGCATTGGCATAAGCCAACGTTTTGCCCTGGGCATCTTTGAGCACCAGCGCTCGCACATAGAGGTCCGAAGACATGCCTTCGACCACATTGTGTAACATACCGTAACCCATCATGCCCACCCCACGGGTGCGCACGGGAATCAACACACGGGAAAGTCCCGCTTGAAAACAAGCTTGATTCTGTGAATGTATTTGCATATCTCTATTTTCCCTGATTTGGGCTTGGGAATCCAGTCCCACCTTTTTGATAATAGTCCGTCTGCGGCACATAAAAGTCATGGATCTTTGCCAACAAACCCTTCAACCCTTGGGGTGTCGACAAGACCCGCACAGGATAAGGAGAAGGTGTGTAATGGCTCTGGTAGGTTTGGATCTTTTGCGCAATCGGAAAATTGTGAAAGGGCTCGTTTAAGGCGTGGGGCAAATGTTCGCCCCAGGCATCGAGCAAAAAATGCAGCTCAAAACCTGAAGCAATCGCCCGGCTGGCAAAATCCAGGTCTTCACCGCCCCAGCCCTGAAAACGGCTGTCAAAGCCCTTGATTTGTCTGTAAAGCGAGCGGTGCAAAGCAAAATTGCCACTCCAGGCCCACTCGTGGGGAAAGCGCAGCAAATTGGGGGCAGGCACAATCTGATGCTCGTTAAACTCCACATAACGCCGATCGCACCACTGAATTGTCTCTCCTGGCAACAGGGCCGAAGGTGTGAGCAGTTCTTCGTGGTAGCCATAATAACCATAGAGCAGCCAATGGGCCTTGAGATCGAGAAAGAGGGCATACGCCTCCAGCGCCAAAGGATTGAGCAAAATATCCGAGTCGATAAACACCAAAATCTGACCCTTTGCCCGCTCTGCGCCGCGATTGCGAGAGAGCGCCACGCGACAGTCATTGCTGCGCCAATCGTAAACCAATTCAAAGGGCCAGGTCTGAGATTGAGCCACGCTGGCACCTTGCTCTGAGCCATCGTCGACGACAATCACCTCATGGGGCAATTGGCGCTGTTGGCTGAGCATTTTCAGGCAAGCCAAGAGATGGGCTTCGCGGCCTGGAGAAGTGGTAACAATCACGCTGATGGGGGGCATGGCAAATCCTCACTCTATGCTACCATAAGAGAGGTTTTTAACACGCAAGACAAGGATTCAACTTAAACCATGCAGAAACGCGTTTTGAATGGGGTGCTCACATCTCTCTTTTGCCTCTCTCTCAGTTTCACAGGGTGTACCCAGAAACAGGTTCCAATCGAAGACAATCCCAGCGAAAAAGCCGCAGCTTATGCCGTGGCCAAGGCCTATATCTCGGAGTTCTCACAATTGCACCTTGAACAGGTGCTCGATCTCTCAGCCTTTCCCTTTCTGGCCGAAGGCGAGGTCTACCAGACCCGTGCCGAATTGATGAATGAACTGGCCGAAGAATTCGAAGAAGAAGAGCCGATGAAAATTGGCATCCAGAGCATGCGTTTTTACAGCATGGAAGATCTGCGCCTCTGGAAGCCAGATATGTACGAATCGCTCAAAGAACAGGGATTTACAAATCATTACCTGATTGTCGCTGAACTCCAGATCGAAGACGATACCGACAGGGGCTTCTTAATCTTGCAGCGCGATGCCCAAGGTCAATGGAAAGTGGCTGGCGTCGATAATTAAACCCGAGCAAAAAACAAAAGAACCCGGAAGTCAGCTGACTTCCGGGTTCTGGCTATTTAAAGGTTAGCGGCGCACAGAGGCAGTGGCCAATTCACCTGCGCGGCTGAGGGCTTTGGCGACGTTGACACGGCCAAAACCAAATTCGGGATCAAATCCCGGTTTGCCCAGGTCGTCTGTCGACATTTCAATCGCCCGTTTGACATCCACATTGGTCAGGCCGGGATATTTGCTGCGGATCAAACCTGCCAGCCCGGTCACAAAGGGTGCCGCCATCGAGGTGCCGCTGATCGCGCCATATTCTTTTTGGCCGATCAGATTGGTATTGAGCGGGAAAGTCGAGAGAATATCAGAACCCGGGGCCGTCACGGTGATCCAATCGCCATAATTGGAGAAACGCGAACGCTGATCGCGGTTGTCGGTCGAACCCACGGCAATCACGCCAGGCACGGCTGCAGGCCAGCTTTTGATATTGCCACTGTCGTTGCCCATGGCCACGACGACAACCACATTGCGGGCCAAAGCCTGTTTAACGGCGTCGGTAATCGCCTGAGATTCACGGCGTGAACCCAGACTCAGGTTGATGACCTGTGCACCTTTGTCCATGGCATAGAGAATACCGTTGGCAATGCCATCGGTGGTGGGAGAACTGCTGTTGCCCGGCGCAACTTTGACAGCCAAAATACTGCATTCAGGGGCCACACCAGCCACACCCAGGGTGTTGTTGGTCAGAGCTGCGGAAATGCCCGCAACGTGGGTCCCATGGCCCACATGGTCCACAGATTCGGGATTGCCATCAGCAGAGTTGTAAGTGCCGACCACTTTGACTTTGAGGTCCAGGTGGTTGATATCCAAGCCAGAATCGACAATGCCGAGTACCACTTTGGGATTGCCCCGGTGAACTGCCCAGCCACCCTGAGATTTGGCCACTTGGTGAGCGTATTGGCGAGAGAACATGGCATCGTTGGGGTAAGCCGCATTGTCAGCGGGAGGCGTATCTTCACTGGCACGCATGACTTTTGGAAAAGGCACAGTGAAAACAGGTTCTGCGAATTCAATCGCCGGATTTTTTTCCAATTCGGTTGCGATGCGCTCAGGGGACTGCTTGCCGGTGATGGCCATCACTTCGAGATTGTTTTTAACTGCGCCCAGACTGCGCGAGCGCTGAACACCCATTTGAGCAAGCGAAGCACTGTTGATGGTGCCGCCGCGTCCGGCTCTGAATTTGACGAGCACTTTGCCGGGCACGATCTGTTCGCCACTTTGGGCCGTTGCGAAGCTGTTCACGCCGGGATTGATGGCGGGTTGATTGCCATTGCCAAGTGGCAAAAGAGTCTGGGGACTACAGGCGGCAAGTACGGTGGTGGTAAGGGCTGCGAGGGTCGTAAGCTGGACGCTTGTTTTCATGGATTCTCCTGGTATTGTTCAGTTGGTATTGTTCAGTGGTGACTTTGGAGTTTAACATTAAATTAAGCAGACTCCAAGATAACTATCGGGAGTTTTCTTGGAGTCTTGCGCCTTGGAAGCGAAAAAGTTTAACCTTTGTTAACCTTTGGTTAGCTTAATAATTTCACTGACAGCGTCGGTCATTGAAGAACCCGCATTGATGCCTTTGGCCGTGAGGATTTCACGGGCCAATTCTTCATTGGTGCCTGTCAGGCGAATCACGAGTGGAATGTCGATACCACCCATGCTGTCGAGGGCTGAGATAATACCTTTGGCAACATCATCACAACGGGTGATCCCGCCAAAGATATTAAACAAAATCCCTTTGACGTTCTTGCGCTTGAGGATTTTCATGGCAGCCGTGACCTTGGCTGGGTTGGAGGAGCCGCCGATATCCAAGAAATTGGCAGGTTGGCCGCCGCCATATTTGACTGCGTCCATGGTCGCCATGGCCAAACCAGCACCATTGACCACGCAGCCGATATCACCGTCGAGTTCGATATAGGTCAGACCTGCCGCTTTGGCATCGAGTTCATTGGGGTCAACTTCAGCGGGGTCTTGGTAACTGAGCAGCTCGCTGTGGCGAAAGAGGGCATTGTCATCGATGTCAATTTTGGCATCTCCGGCAATCACCTGACCGTCGGCGGTCACAATCAGGGGATTGATCTCGGCAATTGAACAGTCATTTTCGGTATAAATTTTGTAGAGCGCTTTGATAAAACCAGCAGACTCTGCGGGCAAATTCGCGCCGTAGATGACCTGTTTGATCTGGTAGTCGGTCAGACCGATATTGGGATCAACCCAGACCTTGATAATCGCTTCGGGATGGCTTTCTGCCACTTCCTCGATATCCACGCCACCCATTGAACTGGCCATTAAAATGGTCTTGCGGGCGTTGCGGTCGAGGGTAATACCGACATAATACTCTTTGGCGATATTGATCGCCTCTTCAACCAAGAGTTTGTGCACGGGCAGCCCTTTGATGTCCATACCAAAGAGGGTTTCAGATACCGCTTCAGCATCACTCAGGTTGACGACTTTGATGCCCCCGGCTTTGCCACGTCCGCCGACATGGACCTGGGACTTTAAGACCACTTTTTGCAAGGCTGGATTGGCCTGGCTCAGGCGTTGAACGGCCTCTTTGACTTCTGCCACGCTAAAAGCGGGTATGCCTTGTGGAATGCGCAGACCGTATTTGGTGAAGACTTCTTTGGCCTGAAATTCATGCAGTTTCATAGTAGTTCCTTTTTCTCTGAGAATCGCATACAGCGTACCATATTTTGGGGCTCAGTGAGCGGCCAAAAAGCCGCTCACTGGCGCTAATTAACTGCGATAGCTAAAGGCACCACTGACCACCCCATTTTGATAACTCAGGCCCTCAACGCTGGTGCCTTTGGGGAGTTGATTCTGCAAGAGGGTGTTTAAGGCGATCACAGGCAATACCAAGCGCCCATTTTCTTTGCGCAGCCGTATCCCTTTGGCCTCTAACTGCTCACGCAACTTGCGTGTGGCCATATTGCTCACGTCAAAGAGTGAAAAAAGTTTGGCTTCATCCACATTGAGATAGATATTGCTGCCGTCAGCACTGACTGAGATTTTGGCATCCACCAACATTTGCTGAAAGTCAAAGGTGGCTTTATTATTGCCAATCTGGCTGCCGCTGGGGCTTTGATCGAGGGCCTGTTTGAGCTGTAAATCGAGCATCTTGCCCAATTCTGCCGGACTTGGGCGGAATTTGACATTGCCCCAGAGCTCAGACCCTTTGCGGTCCCCACGAATATCCAGGGTGAGCGACATGCGACCAAAGCTGGTGCGCACATCGGGCAATTCCAATTTGCCACTGAATTTGCCATTTTGGAGGTCTCCCTCCTTGAACACAACTTTGACCTTCTGGCCCGGAGACAAGCTCACGCCTTGACGGGCCAAACCGTCGAGAATCGCCTGGGCTTTGGCGTCGGTTTTGATCATCTCTTGCAGGGTTTTCACGTCTATCTCAGCCAACAGACGCCCGTCTTTGAGGCGTGTACCCGTGACTTTGCCCTGATTGAGGGTGATCTCGACTTTGCCCGAGAGATCAGCTGCAGTAGTGCTACCGGAGGTCCGTACTTTGCCACTGGCCACAACCGTTCCTGTGGCCTGCCCTGAGCCCAAAATGCCCAGGTTCGCTGAACTGATCTGGACGTCGGCCCCTGGGCCGTTGACCTCAACTTTAAGATTCCCCAATTCGGTGTAGTCTGAATTGGTTTGAGATTTGCCCAATCTGCCGTTAAACGTGAGTTTACCGTTGATAATTTCAGCGGTCAGACCCGAGAGACTGAGGGTACCCCGACCATCCACTTGAAGATCTTGGGCACTGATCTGGGCGGAGGTGGTGGCTTGCCCTTGGGCCTCACTGCGTGCACTGAGATTAAAAGAAGCCGCTTTGAGGCTGTTGAGCAGAGGCGCTAAAAGGGCTTTTTGCTGGGGATCTTTGAGCATAGCGGCCAGCTCTTCGGGTTTGGCCAAGCGAATTTTTTTGATCTGGTCGAAACTCAAGCCCAGGGTTTTGTTGAGATAATTCTGCATGGGGCGGTCGTTTTGCGGCAATGAAAACTGTTTTTTGAGGGTGTCTTGCAATGCCTGTAACATTTCGGGCCGCTCGGCCATACTCAATTCGCCGAAATTGCCGCTGATCTGTGTGGATGAAACAGGTTTGCCATTTTGATCTGTGGCCAGTTGGCCCAGACTGAAATCCCCCGGCTGCACTGAGACATCGCCGTTGGAACCGACCTGTGCCCCGCCACTGCCCACATGTGCCCCGGCCTGAACATCTCTGCGGCTGTGAGCGATCTCTTGCACCGTGTCTGAGACCTTAAAGCCCCGATCCGCGGTTTCTTTAAGATAGTCTTCAACCTTGCCCGTGCGGCGGAAATTGTCAGTGGCACCAGGATAGCGATCCATCAGCTGCTGGGCCTGGGTTTCGAGGGCCTGTTTGACATCAAATTGGGCTTTTTGTTCGGGACTGGCTTTGCGGTATTGCGAGACCACCCCGGCCAACAAGACCGAAGCGGGTACCCCCGAATGGCGCTCCAAAGCGCGCACCTCACCCAAAGCCCCGTGATAAAAGGCCGTGATTTCCTCTTGAGAAAGCAATTCTTTGAGTTTTTCGGGGGGAACAGGCTTGCCTTCGTGGGTATATATTTTGCCCTCGGCATGCGCATTGACCGTGGTCTTGCCCACTTCAACCACTGGCTTAGTCGGGTCTTGAGCGGTTCCAGGCGCAGGCTGATTGACTGAAACTTTGTCTGTTTGTGTTTCAACTGTGGCCTGAGCCTGTGAGCCACCAGGGGTTTTGCCGGCAACAGAAACCTTGGTAGCGAGGCCAGACAATTCAGTTAAGGTGGCCTGATCGTCTTGGCTCCAACCCAGGCTTTGCAAGCTAAAACTGGCCTGGCCCGTCACACGGGCATTTTCACCCAGCGCCTGGGTCAAACGAAAGAGGTCATCGACACTTTTTTGCACAGTGTCTGTATTAAAAAAGTCGACCAATTTACGCGTCTGGGCTTCGTTAATACCAAGTTTGCCCGCCAATTCAGTGATTTTGCCAGGGGTGGCCGAGGCCAACATGGCCTGTAAATTGTCTTTGGAGAGCATCTGCAAAATTTGGTTAAACTGCTCCCCCGTAAAACCCAACTCTTTGAGTTTTTGTTGAACCAATGCCTTGTATTCGGCTAATTTGGTTTCCACCAATTTGACATCAGCGGGAGTGAGGGTCAATACACCCCGTGCTTCCCCTTTGAGCCCCTGGGCATCAAGTCGCTTGCGCTGTTCTTCGAGCGAAGCAGTCAGGTTTTCGGCACTGACTTCAACCCGTCCTGTCTGGCGGCCATATTCATCGCGGCTGGTGATCGCGGCAGAGACCCCTTGGGCTGAAAGATCCAGAGCCAGAATCTTTTGATAATCGGCCCCCTGCATCAAGCCTTCGAGTTTGCGGGCATTTTCCGCCAAAGCGGGGTCGGCATCTGGGGGCAATTTCCCCAGGGCCTCAAGGTTGGCGGGACTGTCTTCACGCAATCGTTGAATAAAGTCATCGCTGTAGCCCAGTTTGCGCAAGGCCAGATGGACGGTCCCACTTTGGGGGTCTTCGCTTTTGAGGATTTTTTGGAGTTTTTCCACGCCTTCGCGGGTGATATGCGTCTGACGACTGCCCAAGGTCAGACTTTGGGCTTTTAAAGCCAATTCAATTTTACTCTTGGGATCGCGCAAGAGGCGCTCCAACATTTCTTGAGAACCCGACTTGATCTGCTCAATCGTTTCAGGGCTCAGACCTGCAGCGCGCAAGTCGGCGTGTAAGGGGCCACTTTGAGGGTCTTCAGCCACGAGTCGCTTTTGAATTTCTTGTAGGGTTTTGACATCCATTTTGAGCTTGGCCTCTAACTCCTGGCCTTGCAAACGGGTCACGGTCTGACCGTTGGCATCGGTCGTTTGGGTATAAGCCGCTGCCCCCCGCAATTCGACTTCGGCAGTTTCGGGGCCGGCAACAGGGGTTTCCGCTGAAGCCGCTGGCGCATTGATATTGCTGCTGCCTTTGACCTCGGCACCTTCCAAGTTGATCTGAAGTTGGCCGCCCACCAAATCCAGGCGTGCGCCTTTGCTCAGGTCTATTTCGATTTTGGCATCAGGAGAGACGGGCGTTTGAATGCCCATGGATTTGAGCTGGGCACCGGTTAAAGCCATTTTCTGAGGTTCAAAAAAGACCCTGCCGTTTTCCTCGCGAATCGTGGATTCAATCCCCATTGAGCGCAGGGTCTCTTGGATCACCGCCCGGGCATCGATTCGTTTTGACAAGAGCCATTCGGTCCAACCCAGGGCACTGTTGGTACTCATGGACAGCCGCCCCTTGTCGTCCATTTCCAGACCATAAGAGCGCAAATCGCGCAGATCCATTTTGACATTGCCCAACAAGGGCACATCAATGCTGGTCACGCCACCGAGCTGAATACTGCCGCTGACCTTGCCTGAAAGGTCTGCCTGACCTTCGTTGGCAAAGCCATTATTGTCTGTCAATTGCAGACGAAGATCTGCGCTGCCATAGACCCGCAATTTTTCTTCCGCAATGGGAAAATTAAGGGCCACTGGGGTGGCCTTGTGACTGCTGCCAAGCTCTTGCAGGGCCTTTAAATCCACTTTATTGGAGAGGCGCTCACTCAGAAAGGCGTCAAAATTGCCCTGGGGATTGAGCTGGATAAATTCTTGTTTGAGTGCCTGATATTCGTGCGCTTCGAGTTTTTTGTCTTTGACGGCATCCCGAAAGCGGCTCTCAAAGGTTGAAGAAGATTGAATCCCAGAAACGCTCATAAGCTATTGCCTGTCCATCACGGAGTTAAATATCTGTTATCTATTTAATATACCCCAGTGAAGGCAAATCATTGCGTAAATTTTGTTTAAATCCCAGAGTTAATCTCTGGGTTAATCTCTGGGTTAATCACAAGGCAATCCCCAGCTCAGCCAAAACTTCTATCAGGCGGGCATAATAAAAGGGGCTGCAGTCTTCCAATTGGGGATGCACAAAGCCCATGGGGGCATTCAGACCCTGTCGCGCAAAGCGCATCAGATTGCGGGACATGCTGCCGACCATACTTTCATCTTCGTCGCCCGTGGCATGAAAAGCCACCTGTTGCACAGCCAAAAAATCGGGGTGTTCCAGCAGCTCTTGATCGCCGTAGAAGTCATGGTAGACTTTGCAACGGCTGGGATCGCTGGGGTGGGGAAAGACCTGAGACATAACGATGACCCCCGGATACCATTCCAGCATCAGATGGGGAAAAATCGTGGCCCAAACCGATCCCAGAGGTGGATTGCCTTTGGCCTCGCGGTAAATTTTGCCCCACTGGTGATAAGCCGCTTTGCCGCGCCGGGGATGGTTGGGGTCATTCCAGCCCTCACCGCTGCTTTCACCCCAAGATTTTTTCCAGCCGACCTGCTGAACCGCAGTCCAGCGCCCGGACGTTTGCAGATCTGAGCTATAATTCAGCCCCGGATAAGATTGCACATCAGAGCAGTCACAGAGCTGAGCCAGGGTCTCTGAATGGGCCGGGTCGACATGCAATAAATCGAGATAATTCAGTACAAACAGGGCCCAATTTCCGGCCTGCTCCATTTCAACCGTTTTCATCAGGCGATAACCCTCGGCCTGGAACAGAGAGCCCGTCTCAGCTTCAACCCGCGCCAATTCTTGGCGCAGGGAAAAATGGCTGCGGAGTCCCTCCCAGGCGGCATCTTTGAACAGGAAACCCTGCCATTCGACAGTTGAAACCGGTGGTAAGACGTGTTGACAGGTCTGTTTAAACAAGTGGGGATTGAGCAATTTGCCCGATTCAGCCGAATAGACCGCATTGTGGCTCTTGCAGAGAATCGAAGCATTAAAAGGCAAGAACCCATCTCCGCTGGCCTGCAAAATGTCAGCCTGCCAGTGCAAACAGACATTGCTGCGCACCTGTGTTTGATTGCGTAGCTGAGTTTGACTGTTTTGCTGGGCTGATGATTTGTCTGGTCCACAGGCCAAATACAGATCGTTGGCCCAGGGGGGAACCCTTAAAAAGCCCTCAGAAATGTGCCGCGAGGGGCCGAGATAAAGCGGTGCCCTGTCAAAAAGACGGGTTTCCTGAGCCCGAACTTCTGGCGCAAAGATCCATTGCGGAGAAGGACGTTCCAGAGACGTCGTTGTGTTTACCACTCAATTTGAGGCCCCCTTTAAACAAGGCGTTTAAACAAAGTATGCATTTGGCAAGAGAGATGCGATTGCATTTTACTTTATTTTAGGCTGTTTGGGCAGTCTGCTTAACCGATCCCCTGCTGATAACTTCGGTAGCGAGCAGCAGGACTATTGCTGTATTGGGGCTGATTCATTTTTTGACGTTCTTTCACCATTTCTTCTTGCTCACGCAGCATTTTTAAGGCCAGAGGAAAAGTCATCCTAAAATCCTGGCGAAAGAGGCTGCTCAGGCGGTGAAAGCTGCGTTCGACTGAAGCGATCAGGGATTTGGCCGCCTCACTGGTTTCAGGGGGCAAGTCAGTCAAAAACCGGGATTTGATCGTGTCCATATCTGTATCTGCTAAGAGTCCAAAGACCTGATACAAACGGGTTTGCAGCTCTGCAGAAGTGCGCATGAGCACTTCTGGCGGAAGAGACAGGCTGAGCAGCTCTTCTAGCCGGTCGCTGCGGGCCAACACCGCCAGTACTTTGCGCTGTTCTGGCGGCACATTCCGCACAGGTGGCTTGGTCCAATCCGTCAGTTCCAGTGGGGCAAGCATGTGTTTGCCACGCTGTTTGTCCTGCATATTCTCAGCCTGTTTGAGCTGGACAGCCAAGGGATCCGTTATTGAATCAAACAGGTAGTCTTTGCCCGATTTTTCAAGGGTCTGCTTGCCCGCTTTATTTGCCCGCCATTTGTTCAGCCAGACCTGCCCTTCCCACAGTCCCAGCGTTTGCATTAGGGATTGAAAATCGCGCCAATAGTCTTCGTTCCAATCGCCCGTCATGGCCAGCAGTCGTTTGAGTCGAACAGACATACGGGCCGCCAACAGACTGGCTTTGGCCTGGGAAAGCCCTTGGCAAGACAGCCGTTTAAAGGTTTTGCCGAAATCCTCTCCCGGCAAATGCGCTGCGTTGAGGAGTTGGCCAAAATGATCGGGGCTGAGTCCCTCTGTCAAAGCCTTACGTTCATCTCCATCGAGAGATGCCAGCACCTTTTCCAATTCTTCGGAGATCAAGCGGGGCTCTGCTGCCCCTAAGATCTTGGCTTGCGGGCCCGTGGGGGCAATAAGACGGGCCCGTTGGGATGCTTGACTCGCCTCCCAACGGGCTTTTTCCTGTTCGTATTTCTGTTTGCGGGCCCGGTATTCCCAAGCCAGAAGCAGAGCGGGATTGGCCATCACCAGCCCTTTTTGAAAGATCAACACTTTTTTGGCCCTTTCACCCGTCTCAGCAAAAGGCGCAAGAAAATGGTCAATCAGGGTTTCTGTCAGCGGAAAAGTGGTGGGTCGTAACTTGCCCGTACAGCTGTCGACGCGGTTGTAATAGATCGCATTTTTATCGCTCTGGGTGAGTTTTAAAAGCAAAAGCTGCAACGCCTCTTCCAGAGGAAGATGTTTGGCAAGGGTCTCTGCAGGACCCGCACAGAGCTCCTTGAGACAGTCCAAGACCATTTGAAATTCAGAGTGGCGGATAATCGGCTGAGCCAGTATTTGAGCATAGGCCATCTGCAGTTTGCTGCGGTCCAAAACGGCGGCAAAGAAATCGGCAGAGAGCTGAAAAGCCAACGTCTTTTGGGCCTTGCGATACGCATTGGCCAAGCGCTCAACACTTTCACGGGTTTCGGGTTTGAGTTTCAAACTGAGTGGCTGGGCCGCCAATAACTGCATCAGACTGACAGCACGGGCTTCCAATTCGGAATACGTAAACGCCTGAAAAGAGGAATCACCCTTGAAATCTTCACGCTTCATGTTTCTATCTCTCCTGTACAGCAAATCTATACACAGGTCAAAGCCAATATTTATAATAGTTTGGCTCGTATTTGCTGTACTGGTTTATCTGCCAAAGCTGGAAGAACCCACCCTGATTTGATTCAAAGTTAATATAACTTAATGAAGTTTTGATAAGCCGCTTATAAATGAAATGCAATCAAAAAAAAACGACCTGCTTGATGACAAGCAGATCGTATTAAAAGTGAAAAGGTTTAGCGGCGAGCAACCGTGCGACGGGCTGCTGCTTGAGCCAAGGTCTGAACGACTTTGGAATATTTGGCAATTTCGGTCATTTTGACACCGCGATTGGCACCACCACCAGAATAACAACCCCCATTGGTATGCACGCCAACCAGTGAACCGTCAGCGTTTAAGACACCTGAGCCCGAGCTACCGGGTTCGGTATCGAGATCGGCATAGTCCATATAGGTGCCAGACTCTCCTACTTTGGGGCCAGCTTCCACCATTTTGGCTTTGCCTTTGGGATGTTGGATGATAATCAGGGGATCGTTGTTGGCGGGCAGGGCTACACGAATGGGGCTAAAGCCGTATTTGAGACCAGGTTTGCCTTCCAACTTGAGAATGGCGTAGTCCAGGCGATTGACGCTACCATCTTCTACGATTGCTTCAATTTTGACATGATCCTGAGGCAAAAGGTCTGACGTGCCAGCGCCTTTTTCATAATTAAAGGACACAAATTTCTGGGTGATGGATTTGTCCACACAGTGGGCTGCGGTCAAAAAGAGATCTTCAGCAATCAGGGTGCCGCTGCAGAATTTGCGTGATGAAGCATCAGGATTGCCCATGGCCAGTGCACCGACAGCGGGTTGGAATTTTTTCACAAATTCAACCGAAGGGCCAAGGTCGCCTTTGTAATCATTCACGTGTTGCATATCATCTTTGCCGCAGAGGCTGCGGGTGGAAAGATCGGCTTGAAAGCTGTACTGAGCAGGATTCTGCATTTTACGCACAAAATCCGGGTGATCGAAGCTTTGACGGGATTGAGCCTGGACGCGGGCTGCACTTTGCGTGTTGACAAGTGAGAGGGGCTGTTGTGTTTGTTGGCAAGCTGCGAGCAGGGCGAGCAAGGAAATACCGGCAAAAACTTTTTTCATGGGTTCACTTTCATTCATTAATTTTTGATTAAGGATACATAGTGTATAGATTAAACTTAAATGAGCTTGCTTAAAAATTGAAATAATTTATGGTTTTTTTTCAAAACGCACAGAGTTAAAGTCGCCATTGAGTTTGCTGCTGCGCACCTTCACCAAGTGGGAAGGGGAGGTCAGATTTTGGCTGACCAAATTGCCCGAAGACGGTGCAGTCTCCTGGTAAGTAACCACCAACTCATTTCCCGACTTTTTGACCTGGGTAATTTTAACTGAATGGCCCCCGCTGCGCTTTTGGCCCGAAAAAACCGCCAACACTGTTTCAATTTCAAAATTGATCATGGGCCGGTCGGCATCGGAACCGATATGTTGTTTCCAAAGCGTTTGCCAAGCCTCTTCGTCGCTCACTGCCTGGGTCTGGCTGGAAGTAATCCGACTGCTGCGGGTCGAGAGGGTCTCAAAGGAAAGGACCGAGTCGGTTGTGCTGCCCGCCGCCAATTTTTGTAATTTTTGAATTGCCGCTGGGGTTCCTGTGGCGGTAATCTGGACCGGAAAAGACTCGCGCACAATGGCGTCAGTGATTTCCTTGCTCAATTTGAGCCGCTCCATTTCGGCCAAGACAATATCATTGCTCTCTATGGTTGGCCGGATTTCAGCAGTGATCAGAGCAGGCTGAGAACTGGGCAAGCCACTGGGTAAAGCACTGGGTTTGGGACTGCTGCTGCCCGAAGCAGTGGGGGTGGGCGTCGGGGTATTGCCCGGACGGCGAAAGCCACAGGCCTGCACCAAGCTGAAGACACACAGACCCAAGAGTGAGAGTTGAAGATAACGTCTAAAAATCACAAGCGACTCCTCAAAATTAAGTGGATGGGAGAAATACAGAGCGGTTTCCTGCTTAGTAGATTAACAAAAATGTCGCTGCTTCGACAGCCGCAATCAGAGGAATAATTTAGGGCTGAACGACTTGGCGCCAAGCTTGGGTGCGTCGACGCTGATCATCGGTATGGGCGAGCATATTTAAGACATCACAGCAGAGGGCAATGTGCAGGGCCGCAGTCCCTTTGTCGCCCGCAAAATCATGCGCTTTAAGAAATTCAACGTGTTCACCAAAGAGCACAAAGACCCGCTCATCAGAGGCGGGTTTGGTATAGACCTGTTCCGCATTGCGGAAATAATTGACGTAAATTTCAAGGGCCCGTTGAATTTTGGCAAAGTCCAACTGGGCCACAGACTCAACTTTAATCACGGATTCAATCGCCTTGAGCACCTTAACCATGCCCTGTGTGGCCTCTTGTTCGCGTTCAAGTTGGGCCAATTGCTGCTCTTGCTCTGTCTTGATCTTTTTCTTGCTGTTCATCATATAGACGGAGGACTTGATCGAGTTATAGGTCAGGCCGATGATAAAATATTCACCATGTTTGAGGGCTTCGAGAATCACCGAGCGATTGCGCTCGACTTCGGTCTCAAAGAGTTTGAAGGTCATGGTATCAAGGGAGTTTTGAATCACCCCATAGCGCTGAAGCTGTTCCATGCCCATAGAAAAGCTGTACTCAGCAAAGAGCATCTCAGCATCGGCGGTGGCTTCACTCAGGTGTCGGGTGATGTCGCCAATATTGATCTCGTTGCGCATATACTGATCACAATAATAGCCAAACTCAACACATTTCTGACTGAATTCAGCCAAAAACTTGTCGACGACAGCCGGTTCAACCGACTGTGGCATTCCAGGGAAACCTTCCATCATCATCTTTTAATCACGCCTGCAGCTCGTCGTAATACGCCCAAAGATTGTTCTGACTTCCAGTGTACCTTAAAAGGCTTCATAAACCCAACCTGGGGCAGAGAGAAAGTGCTTAAAAAGATCTGTTCAGGCATCGTTTATCTCCATCTAAGGCCAGTTAAGTCCCATTCACATCGTAACTATTTTGGGGGGATTTTGTAAATATTGAAGGCTTAAACTTCTATTAAGCCAGTGTAAGTCAATGGGATTTCTTGCGTCTGTGATATCTCCCCATCTGAGTCGACAAAACTTGTCTCAGGGCCTGCTTTTGAGTATACTGGCGTATGTTTGTTATAAAGAACAAGATGCAGACCCTTTGAAAGGAATGCGGGAATCCCTTTGGTTCTGATCTTCCCGCTGCTTGAATGAATACTTCCCCACTCTTTTTTCTTTTGGATGGCCACGCCATCAGCTACCGGGCCTATTTTGGCATGATGAAACAGGGCCGTCGCTTTCAGACCCGCTCAGGCCTGCCCACGGGCGCTGTTTTTGGCTTTACCCGCATTTTATTTGAACTGATTCGCTCCTACCGCCCCCATTTGGTGGCCGCCTGTTTTGACCGGCCAGATCCGACCCACCGCCACGAACAATTTGCAGATTATAAAGTACATCGCCAGCCACCGCCCGACGATCTGATCCAACAATTTCCCTATATCGAACAGGTCGTCTCAGCACTGGGCATTCCGGTCTTTGCCCAGGGTGGCTACGAAGCCGATGATATGATTGGCACCCTGGCACTGCAAGCGGCGGCCCAAGGCTATCAGGTGCGGATCGTGACTGGCGACCGCGATCTCTTTCAATTGGTCAACGATCAGATTCAGGTCTTGTTGCCCGATAAAAATCCGGGTGAATTTCGGGAGTATACCGCAGAGCGGGTCTTCAAAGACTACGGCTACCGCCCCGATCAGGTAGTCGACTACAAGGCCCTGGCCGGAGATTCCTCCGACAATATTCCTGGCGTACGTGGCATTGGCGAAAAATCTGCGCTCAAATTATTGGAGACCTTTGGCTCTCTGGAGCAAATCTACTCACGCTTGGAAGAAGTTGATAGCAAATGGCGAGCCAAACTCAAAGAGGGCCGCGAAATTGCACTGATGAGCCAAAAACTCGCCCAGATCGACACAGCGGCACCTGTCATTTTTGATACCCTGGCCTGTGAATTGGCCCAACCCGATCAGGCCAGTTTGCTGCCATTGCTGCAAGAATTGGAATTTAACTCTGTACTGCGCGAATTGCCTGAGATTTTTAAATTTTTCAAAGAGTCGGATCAGGCACTCGAGGGCCTGATTGAAAGCGCCCCCACTCCCCAGGCCCGACTCGAACCCGAAGTGCTGATTCCCACCACCCTAGAGGAAGTGGCTGAATTGGCACAATTATTGCAGACAGAAATCTTCGCCTTTGACACCGAAACCACAGGGCTCGACAGCTTAAATACCCAATTGGTGGGGCTCTCTTTTGCCCTGGGCCAACCAGCTTTGGAAAAAGGCAAGGCCTGGTATCTGGCTGTGGGCCATGCCCTGACCCTCGATAATCCGCCCCCATTGCCCCTGCAAGAGACCTTGGCGCTGCTCAAACCCGTCTTCGAAGATCCGAATTGCAAAAAAGTGGCCCACAACGCCAAATTTGACTTAAACGTGCTCAGCCAATACGGCATTCAGGTTGCAGGCCTGAGCGACGACACGATGGTCATGGATTATGCCCTCGTGCCTGACAGTCGCCATGGTCTCAAAGACATGTCTCAGACCTATCTCAATTTAGAAATGCAGCCCATCAGCGATTTAATTGGCACCGGCCGCAAACAGATCACCATGGATCAGGTCCCCGTCGTCGATGCCGCCAGATATGCCGCCGCTGACGCTGTGGCCTGTCTGGCTTTGCAAAGCCTGCTCGAAAAACAGCTCGAAGAAAGTGGCCAAATGCGCCTCTACAGGGACTTTGACGCCCCCTTGGTGACAGTTTTGGCTGAGATGGAGCAGGTCGGAATCAGCCTTGACCGGGATTTTTTGGCTGTCTTATCCGAAAAATTGGACATGCAATTGCGCGGGCTCGAAGCCCAGATTTTTGAATTGGCAGGGGAGTCGTTTAATCTCAATTCCCCCCGTCAATTGAGTGTGATCTTATTTGAAAAAATGCAATTGCCCACCAAAGGGCTCAAGATGAACAAAACCGGGGCCTATTCCACTGACGTCAGCACCCTCGAAAAACTCCAGGGCAGCCATGTGATGATTGAATATATTCTCGAGTATCGCCAATTAACCAAACTCAAATCGACCTATGTCGATGCGCTGCCAGTCTTGGTCAACCCCCGCACGGGCAGGCTGCACACCACCTTCAATCAGGCAATTGTGGCCACAGGTCGACTCTCCTCAACAGATCCCAATTTGCAGAATATCCCCATCCGCACAGAACTTGGGCGTGAAATCCGCAGAGCGTTTGTGGCCTCCAGTCCCGAACGCTGTCTCGTCAGCTGTGATTATTCCCAGATTGAACTGCGTCTGCTCGCCCATTTTTCCGAAGACCCGCGTTTTATGGAAGCCTTCCACGCCGATCGGGATATTCACTCCCAAACCGCAATGGACATCTTTGGCCTGGAGTCGCTGGACTTTGTCACTGCAGACATGCGCCGGATTGCCAAAACCACCAATTTTGGCATTGTCTATGGCCAGACAGCCTTTGGTTTGGCCAATAGCCTGAATATCCCCAATCGCGAGGCCAGTAAAATTATTGAACGCTTCAAAGAGCGTTATCACGGCGTCGAAGACTATATGCAAAAAACCCTGGTCTTTGCCCGTGAAAAAGGCTATGTTGAAACGCTCTTCGGCCGCAAACGCAACCTGCCAGATATTCACAATCCGACCCGCAATTTGCGGGAGTTTGCCGAACGGATTGCGATTAACTCGCCCTTGCAGGGCACCGCTTCAGATCTGATCAAATTGGCGATGATTCGCATTCAGAGTTGGCTCAAATCCGCTGGTTTGCCCGTGCAAATGCTTTTGCAGGTCCACGACGAACTTTTGTTTGAAATGCCCACAGCACTCTACGATGAAGTGATGCCACAGATTCGCGACTATATGGAAGCGGTCCACCCGCTCAAAGTGCCTCTGCGCGTGGATATCCACAAAGGGGCCAATTGGATGGAAACAAAATAGCTGTAAACCTGTTAAGATAGTCTCAAAACCGCAAGGAAATGAGTCCCATGACAGAAGCACTCCCCGCTGCTCAGCAGGCCTGGCAATTGTATCAGAACGCACTCTTGCTTGTAGAGCAAGGCAGCCACGAGGAAGCCATGCGGGAATTGGTGCGCGCCTTGGTGCACTTTCCCGAGCTTTGGCAGGCCCACTTTCAATTGGGACTCTTGCAACAGCGCCTGGGGCAACCCGCCCAAGCGCTGGGCCATTTTCATCAATTTCTAGAAAAGGCCCCCGAAGAGGCGCCTGAACGGGGCCGGGCCCTGTGTATGGTCGGGCAAATTCTACAGCAAAAGGGCCACAGTCAAGAGGCTTACTCAGCCCTGATTCAGGCCCTCAAAGCCCAACCACCTGACCCCTTTGCCCATTTTTACCTGGGGGAACTCCATTACCGCCATCAGGCCTGGGATCAGGCTATGGCGCATTATTCAGCCTTTTTACAGGCCCACACAGAAAAGGAACATTTGGTCTGGCGGATTCAAATTCGCCACCGCCAAGCCCAGATTTTGCAACTCAGGGCCAATCCAGAGCAGCTACAAAAATGGCGCCAGGCATTAAACGAGCCCAGCGATGGCCCCCTGATCAGCTTAAGCCTCTCGGCCCCCCTGCTCTTTACTTCGCGGGAGCAGCAAGACAGCCTGCGCAAGATCTGGAAAACAGAGATTGAGACCCTGGCTCAGCAAAATCTGAAAATTTTTAACCCGCTCTGGGAATTGGATCAGGTTCGCCATTTTCAATGGTCCCACGGCCCAGAGAACGTGCGTTCAGAGATCGAAGCCGGGCAGGCCCTGCTACACAGTATTTTGCCTGAAGTCGATCAATTGCCCAGCTTTCCCGATAACGAATTTCGCACACCGCGTTTGGGCATCTGGTGTAATTTTTCAGCGGGCCTCTACCGCAGTATTTTGCCCCTTCTGCTTCAGCTCTTTAAAGATTATCAGGTACTCTTGCTCGCAGCCTCGCCCATGCCAGAAGAATTGCTCAAAAACAGCGATGTCCAGGTCATGGTCTTTCCCAAAAACCTAGAAACCCAACGCAGCGAAATTCTCAGATTGGAACTCGATCTGTTGCTCTACAGCGATCTGGGTCCTCAGGATCTCAACAGTCTCTTGCTGGCCCATTACCGCTTGGCACCGGTCCAGGCGGTACTTCCCGGCTACCCTGTCACCAGCGGCATTCCCACGATCGATTATTATCTCTCTTCACAGCTCTGGGAACCCCAAACCAACGCCCAAGACGCCTATACCGAAAAGCTGGTTTTGCTTGAGGGTACGCCTTTTGGCAAACCAAATTTACCCGCAGACCTGCTCGATCGCGATCATTTTAATTTGCCCAAAACCCAGACAGTCTATTTGGTTCCCGTCAACGCCTCTTTTTTACACCCGGATTTTGATGCCATGCTCAAGGGGATTCTGGCAGCAGATCCGCAAGCCTTGGTCCTGGCTTTGGGCCACCGCTACGCCCTGCTCAACCAACAATTGCGCAATCGCTGGCAAATGACCCTGGGTGAACAAGCTGCACGGATGCAGCTCTTGCCCAGCCTCTCTCAGACCCAATTGCTCAGCTTGATCAAAGCGGCTGACTTGGTACTCGACCCCTTTTATTTTGGATTGGGCGCACAGGCCTTCAGCTTTTTGGCCTTGGGCACACCTCTGTTGACTTGGCCAGGCCAGTTTCAAAGGGGGCGTTATGCTTTTGCCGCCTATCAATTGCTCGAAATTGAAGATGCGCTGGCCGACTCTGCTGACGATTATTTGGCCAAAGCCCTGGCACTGGGGCGTTCACCCGAGAAACGCGCTGAATTGCGCCAACGGATCCTCGCCCAGGCCCACCGGCTCGACGGCTATGCTCCCTTTTTGCGTGGTCTGCGCGGATTTATTCTGGAGCATATCCAGCGGGAATTTTAAGCCATGTCAGCTTGGCGGGCCCATTTTCAAGCGGGTCAAACGGCTGTTCAGGCCCAAGACTGGCGCTTGGCTCAAGCAGCCTTTGAGGCGAGTCTTGAGGCCATAATTGCGCCAGCAGACAATGCCAGTCCCTCAGACAGAGCGGGAATTTATCATGAGCTGGCCTATGTGGCCCTCAAAAACGGCAATTCAGGCCAAGCAGAAGCGGCCTATCGCCAGGCTTTGGACCTGCTACCAGACTCAATTGAAGACCTGAATAATTTGGCCCTGTTGCTGCAAAAACGGGACCCCAATCAGGCATTGGTCTTGCTCGAAAAGGCCTTGGCACTGGTAAGCGCCCGGCCCGAACGGGCACCCGACAGCGAGCTGCAATTGGGCCTCAATCTGGTCGCAACCTGCAAACAAAGCCAGCCCGAAAAAGCCTATGACTGGCTGCAAAAGGCTGTTCTTCGCTTTCCCCAAGCGACACAACTTAAGTTGCAATTGGCCGAAATGGCCGAAAATTGGCTGCAATACCCCCGTGTGATTGAACTTGTTTATGCCAGCTTGGCCCAATTGCCCAATTGGTCCAAACCAGCCCGAGCAGCCTGTTGGAGACAATTGGCTCGGGCCTATCAAGCCACAGGAGAGATCGAAAAAGCCCACTGGGCCCTGCAAAGCGCCCAAGATACCTGGCCCAATCCAGCTTTTTTAATTGAAAAGGCCCTGCTCTTGCCTTTGATCTACCGCTCAGAAGCCGATTTAAATCATTGGCGCAGTTTGACTGAAACAGCCATCGATGACCTGCTCAAAGGCCCGCCACTTAACATCCCCCAGCCCTTTGAGAGCCTGCAAACAGCGCCGTTTTACCTCGCTTTTCAGGGCTTTAACGACCGCCCCCTGCTGGAAAAACTGGCGCAAATCTACCAGCGCTTTTTACCTCAATTACCTCAATTACCTACATTACCAACAGCGCCAAAGACGTCGCAGCAAAACACAACAGACGCGCCGATCCGGGTCGGTTTTGTCTCCCATTGCTTTTTTGAACATTCGGTCTTACACCTGTTTGATGGCCTGATACGCGGCCTCGACCCCACCCGGTTTGAGGTAACGGTCTTCGCGATTGCCCCAGTCTTTAGCGATGCCCGCAGCCGTCAATTGGCAGACTCTGTGGCCCATTTTGTCAGCGTGGATGGCCCTTTGGAAGTGATGCTGACCCAGATTCAAGCCCAAGCCCCCGAGGCCTTGGTGTATACAGACCTGGGTTCGGATCCCTTTACGTGGTTGCTGGCCCAATACCGCTTGGCCCCTCTGCAATGGGTGCTGCCGGGCATTATGCACACCACTGGTTTTCAGAGCCTCGACGCGTATCTGGCCCCCGACTGCATGGAACCCCCTGGCGCAGAGAACCACTACAGCGAACCCCTTCAACGGCTCCAGACCCTGCCCGTAATGCCCGTTAAACCCAGGCGTACAGCCCCCCTGCTGAGCCGGGCCGAATTGGGGCTGCCCGCAGACCGCCATGTCTATCTTTGCCCAATGACGCCGTTTAAGTTTCACCCCGGCTTTGATACCGTGTTGGGCACCATTTTGGCAGAAGATCCCCTGGCTGAAATCTGGATTTTGCAACACCGTCAGGACGGCATTTGCCAAGTCTTACATCAACGCTTGCAAGCCGTTCTCGCTGCCAATGGGGAAGATCCCATCAATGCCGCCGAGCGGATCAAACTGGCTCCCTGGTTTAGCAAAGAACGCTTTTTACATTTGCTCGAACAGGTCGACGTGGTCTTGGATTCTTGGCCTGTGGGGGGCGGCAATACCGTCTTTACCTGTCTGGGTCTGGGCATCCCGCTGGTAAGCTGGGCATCCCCCTTTTTTCGCGGTCGGGTGGCCCAAGGTGCTTACCAATACATGGGCATTGCCGGTGCCCCCGTGGCAGACAATGCCCAAGACTGTGCCCGATGGGCCCTTCAATTGGCCCACGACAAAAGCTGGCGTTCTGAATTGCAAGCAGCGATTCTGGCCAAAAACGACATTCTGTTTGAAAATCCAGCGAGCTTGGCTGAATTTTCAGATTTACTCAGTGAGCAAGTCCTGTCCCTGCGCGCGAAAAGTGTGTAACCTAGAGTCACGATGCACGCACTCACAGTTGAAAACGCCAGCAAAACCTACAAAAGCCCCCCTCGGCCCCCCCTCAAAGCGGTGGACAATCTCTCCCTGCATATTCCCGAAGGCCAGATCTATGGCCTGCTGGGCCCCAATGGCGCAGGCAAATCCACGCTGATCAGCATGATCTGCGGAGCGCTTAAACCCGATCCTGAGACCGGCAGTATTCGGATCTTTGACAAAGATGTGGTCAGCCAAACCGATCAGGCCAAACAAATGCTGGGCATTGTGCCCCAAGAGATCATTGTCGAACCGGCCTTTACAGTCGAAGAGGTGCTCTATTATTTCAGTGGCATGTATGGCGTGCCCCAGGCCGAGCGGCGCAAACGCATTCCCGAACTGCTCGAATCGCTGGGTCTGGCCGACAAACAATACGACAAGGCCCGTTCGCTCTCGGGAGGCATGAAACGCCGCCTGATGATTGCCAAAGCCCTGATTCACAAACCCCGTCTCTTGATCCTCGACGAACCCACCGCCGGGGTCGATGTCTCACTGCGCCAGCGGATCTGGGAGTTGGTGCGGCAACTCAATGCCCAAGGCACCACCGTGATTTTCACCACCCATTATCTCGAAGAGGCCGAGCAGCTCTGCGAGTCGATGACCGTGATCAACAAAGGCAAGGTGATCAAAGAGGGCAAGGTCAAAGAGATTCAACAGGAATTCTCTCAAAATATAATCAGCTTCGAACTCTACCAAAGTGAGGTCGAACATCTCGCGGGTGTACGCCGGGTAGGCGTTGAGTTTGAGCTGCCTTTTCGGGATCTGGTCCAAGATATGCGCGGCCTGCTCGATTTTTATGGCGACAATCTCAAATCTTTCCGCAACGAAGCCGCTTCGCTTGAAAAGGTCTTCTTGCAACTCACCACAGGCGGTCCCACACCATGACCTTTATGTGGGCGTTGTATGCCCGTGAAGTCAAACGCTTTCGCAAATTGATGCTCGATACGGTCTTCAGCCCCATTGTCTCAATGGTGCTCTACCTGACCGTCTTTGGGGTCGTGGTGAATGCCAAAAGCATTGGCGGCATCTCCTTTTTGGCCTTTATTTACACAGGCCTGCTGGCCATGATCATGGTCAATTCAGGTTTTTCCAATCCGGGCTTTGCTTTGATCATCGCCAAAAACCTGGGCTCGATTCTGGATTTGCAAATCACCCCCCTGCGGCCTTGGCAAATTGGCATTGCCTATTCACTTGCAGCCCTGACCCGTGGCCTGTTTACCCTGAGCTTGGCCCTGGCCCTGACAGCTTGGTTTATTCCAGGTATGACCATCGCTCACCCGCTCAGTCTTTTGGCGATTGTGCTGATCACAGGTCTGCAATACGGCATGTTGGGCGTGACCTTTGGCATTTGGGCACGGGGCTTTGAGGCTCTGACCTTTGTCACGACCTTTGTGATGCAGCCGATGATCTTTTTGGCGGGCGTGTTTTACCCAGTGGGTCAATTGCCCGCCCCCTGGAATCTGATCAGCCAGTTTAACCCGATTCACCACACGGTCAATTTATTCCGCTACAGCTTTGTCGGTTATGCCGATACCGCCCCCTTGATCTCTTGGGCTGCGGTTCTGGGGTGCAGCACGCTGTTCTTTGGTCTGATGCAGTGGATGACCCTGCGCAAACTCGCTGAGTCGCTGCAGTAGCCCCTCTTGAAGTAGCCCTATTGAAAAGGCGCGCCCAAAATCCAGGTCACCAAAGTGTGGCGCGAGCCCTGGGTCACGGGCGTGACCTGGTGAGCCAGATACGACGGAAAAATGACCATCGTGCCTTGGGCCATGGGCAAAACCTGCCCTTCCATATTCTGTAACTCGCCACCACTGTAAGCGCCTGCTGGAGAAAGTGAGACAATCACGCTCAATTTGCGCCGCGAGAGTGGCCCCCGGCTGAGGTCGATGTGCTGGCGGTAAAAGCCATTCACTGGGTATTCGAGGATCTGCACGCTGGGAAAGCCGTCCAATTGAAATTTGTAATACTGCTGGTTTATTTGCAGCACAAAATCCCGGATTCGTTCAAAGATCCAGGCACTGTCGGCCTTGGGATAGATGTATTTAGACAGGGTATGGCGAATGCTGAGATCCTTCACTGTTTCGGTCTCGCTGCCCGGTTTAAGCGTTTCGCCGTATTTCTGATTGGGTGAGGGCCAAGCGATCAATTGTTGGCATTCTTCGGGACTAAAGGCATTGGCCGATGAAATTGGGCTCATCAGGTAATCGTTGATGGGGAGATTTTCTTGCATGGTTGGCCTCTGTACGGAAATTAAGACCTGTATTCTAACAGAAAAACAGAACCTATCATCTTGTCGACAGGCTGAGCTGTGGTAAAATAAAGAGTGCGTTGGATAAGTAAGTTCAATCGCATGGCCTTTTAAAGGGGTGTCGCCAAGTGGTAAGGCAGCGGATTTTGATTCCGCCATTCCTAGGTTCAAATCCTAGCTCCCCTGCTCTTTACCCCCCGCTTGAGATTCAAGCGGGGGTATTTTGTATCTTGGACAACTATTTGGCCCATTATTTGGCCCAAATCAAGCGTCGCGCAATTTGTCCAGAATCGAGGCGTCTTCGAGGGTGGAGGTATCTCCTGTGGCCTGTTTACCCGCGGCAATATCGCGCAGCAAGCGGCGCATAATTTTGCCACTGCGGGTTTTGGGCAGGGCATCGGTAAAGATCAGGTCTTCGGGCCGAGCAATGGCGCCAATCTCTTTGACCACATGCTGACGCAGCGTGTCTTTGAGTTCTTCTGAAGCGGTATAACTCGACTCCAGCGTCACAAAAGCCACCACCGATTCACCCCGGATTTCGTCGGGTTTGCCTACCACTGCGGCCTCAGCTACCGCTTCGTGGCTGACCAGGGCACTTTCGACTTCCATCGTGCCCAAGCGGTGCCCAGAGACATTCAAGACATCGTCGACGCGGCCCATGATCCAGAAATAGCCATCAGCATCGCGCCGGGCGCCGTCGCCCGTAAAATACAGGCCTGGATAGCGGGTCCAATAATTTTGGACATAGCGCTCAGGATCGCCATAGACCGTGCGCAGCATCGAAGGCCAGGGATGGGTGATCACCAAATAGCCGCCTTCGTTGGCCCCCACGGGGTTGCCCTCGCGGTCCACCACCTCGGGAAAGATCCCCGGCAGGGGCAAGGTCGCGGTGCCCGGTTTAAGCGGCGTGGCTCCTGGCAAAGGCGCAATCATCATCGCCCCGGTTTCGGTTTGCCACCAGGTGTCGACAATCGGGCAGCGGTTTTTGCCAATCACCGAGTGGTACCAGATCCAGGCTTCGGGGTTGATCGGCTCACCCACGGTGCCAAGCAGGCGCAACGAGGACAAATCATGGCGCAGCGGCCATTTTTCACCCCATTTAATAAAGGCCCGAATGGCCGTTGGGGCCGTGTAAAAAATCGAGACCCGGTGTTTGTCGATAATCTTCCAAAAGCGGTCTGCTTCGGGGTAATTGGGTGCCCCTTCGTACATCAGGGTCGTGGCCCCATTCGAGAGCAGACCATAAACCACATAGCTGTGGCCGGTAATCCAGCCAATATCTGCCGTACACCAATAGGTATCTGTGTCTTTGAGGTCAAAAACCAATTTGCTGGTATAGGTCGCACCGAGCAAATAGCCGGCAGTGGAATGCACCACCCCTTTGGGTTTGCCTGTGGTGCCGCTGGTATAGAGAATAAACAGCGGGTGTTCACTGTCGAGTGGCTCGGGGACCGCGTTGGCGTCGACACAGTCAATAATATCGTGCCACCAATGGTCGCGCCCAGGATGAAAAGCCACCTGTTGCCCTGTGCGTTTGACCATCACGACCTGCTGCACACAGTTGAGACCGTCTATGGCCTGATCCACCCAGTCTTTGAGTGGCACAATCTGGCCGCGACGCCAGCCACCATCTGCAGTGACGACCATTTTGGCTTGGGCATCTTCGATGCGATCCCGCAACGACTCAGCACTGAAACCGCCAAAGACAATATTGTGAACAGCCCCCATGCGGGCACAGGCCAACATGGCAATCGCCAATTCAGGAATCATGGGCATGTAGATCGCCACACGATCGCCTTTGACCACCCCGAGTTTTTTCAGCACATTGGTAAAACGGCAGACCTCGTAATGCAATTGCTGGTAAGTCAGCGTGCGGCTGTCCCCCGGCTCGCCCTCCCAGATCAGGGCCGCTTTGTTGCGCCGCCAGCTGGCGAGATGGCGGTCGAGACAATTGGCCGAGAGATTGAGCTTGCCGCCTTCAAACCATTTGGCAAAAGGGGCTTGCCAATCCAAGACCGTGTCCCAGGGCTGGATCCAGTCCAGCAATTCTCCCGCTTGGCGGGCCCAAAAGGCCTCGGGGTCTTGTTTGGCTTCGTCGCACAGGGCCTGGTATTGCTCCATCGAGCCAATGCCCGCTTGCTGAGCAAAGGCCTGTGGCGGTGTAAAGACCCGCTCCTCTTTTAAAACAGAAGTCAGGTTTTGTTCGCTCATGACTGCCTCCGGTACTGAATTTACCCCTACCATACAACTCTGCAAGGCAGGCGTCAATTCTGACTCAAGCCAACTTAAAATTCAAGCTTTGAAGTTAAAGCGCTGGGGAGCTGATATTTTTAGCATAGCCGCCCTGAACCACCAAGGCCACAGGCCGATTGGCATCGAGCAGCAATTGCGCCAAGAGATTGAGATCGGGGTCCTGAAAGAGAAAACAACCCAGGGTGCGGATATTTTCGTCGTTAAGATCTTGGGACCAGGGAATTTCTTGGTTAAGTTTGTGATCACGTGAATGGAAGAGAATTTCCCGCTCGGTCAATTTCCCCCCTTCGAGCACAATCCGAAAACTGCCAAAACTAAAGCTGGCCTGGGGATTGTCGCGAATCATCGTGCCAAAGGCATAGACCCCATTGGGCGCAGGCGCATTGGAATTGAGTACCATCGAATGTTGCATCAGCCATTCGGGGGTATGCACCCAACTCTGACGGGTATTGTTGCGGCCTTCCACGGCCAGAATCACCTGGGCCTGGGCATCCATCACGGCGAGCAAATTCTGGTCGCGGTCAAAAATCATCGCAGCAGCCTGGGCAGGTTGGCGGTTTTGGTTCAAAATCAGCTTGCCACTGAGCTGGTAGTTTTCCCCCAAGCGCGGACGCAGGGAGTGGCTGCGCTGGCGGATGGGGTCTTGTTCGGGCTGAATCGGGGCTGTTTGGGCTTTGACCTGTTCCAGCAATTGGGGGTAGAGGGCCTGGGTAAAATCGGGCAATTGCAAACCCTGGGACTTGTGATTGGCAATCGCATGGGCCACCCGCTGCCAATTGTCAATTTTGGCAGGGTCGGGCTTAAATGCCGGCATGGCTGCGGCTTCAATCTGCTCGCGCAGATCGGGGCTGCAGTCCAATTCCTGGGTTTTTCCAGGCAGACGTCGCCCAAAGCCCACACCCTGTAAATGTACGGCTGTTGAGGATTCAAAGTCGAGAATTTCGCCCGCACAACTGGCGCTGACCAATTTGGTCTGTTCGCGGCCACTGCCCGTGATACTGAGATTTTTGACGTTTTGAACCACCAGCGTGTGATTGTCTGGCGAGCGCCATTTGACATAAGGGCTGGGTTTAAAACCGGGTTCTAATTGGTAAATTCCGGGACTGAGGCGGATTTCACGATTGGGCCCCAAGGCCTGGACCAATTCATTAAAATTAGAAACTTGGTAGCGAACTTTATAACGAGCCTGATTACGAGCTTGGGCTGCAGAAACAGGCAAGGCACTGAGGCCACCAGCCAGGGTGAGCCCCATACAGAGCAGAGTACAAACGCGTTTGTTTTTCATATCGGACGGCCTCCTGTTTGCAGATCTCACTATACCAAATCCTGATGGGGTTCTTCTACGCAACCCGTGCAGATAAAGCATTCTGTGGCAGAATGTAAAAGTGAAGCAAAGATCCGAATCTATTCAAAATTGGAGCGCCTAATTTTTATGAGCCAGCCTTTAAACCAGATTTCTTTTAAAGCCAAAAATGGCGAAGACAAAACCATTGCAGACTTTGATGCCAAAGCCTATTTAATCGTCAATGTGGCCTCTAAATGTGGTTTAACCCCGCAATACGAGGGTCTGCAAGCCCTCTATGAAAAATACCATGACCAAGGGCTCGAAATTTTGGGCTTTCCCGCCAATGAATTTCTCGGCCAAGAACCCGGCACAGACGAAGAAATTCAGAGCTTTTGCTCCCTGAATTATGGCGTGAGTTTTCCCGTCAACCAAAAGATCGTGGTCAAAGGCCCTGGTCAGCATCCTTTGTATACCGCTTTAACCGAAGGCCACCCAGATGCGATACATAACGCCGATGGGGAGTTTGAAGGGCGTCTGCGCCAACACAATCTGATCAGTGGCGAAGCCCACGAGATCAAATGGAATTTTGAAAAATTTCTGCTCAATGCCGAAGGTCAAATTGTGGCCCGCTTTTTCCCAGATATTGCGCCTTTGGATCCACGCTTGGTGGACCAAATCGAAGCCCTGCTCTCAACCTTTGCCTGACACGGCAAACTCCAAACGTCTTGTCATGATGGGCCCATTCCGGTGGGTCCATTGTTTAAGACCCCTGTCAGATGGGTAAAATAAAAAAAGCAACACCACATTTTGGGGTAAACATAAAATGCAATTTGATCCTTTCCGTGCTGTTTTGGGTCCCGTCTTGGGCCCCCCTGCAAGAGCCGGATACGAATATGTCAAAGATAAAGTAACCGCTGAGCCAGAACGGACACAACCACGGACGCAACCGCGCTCTCAACCCACCCCTCCCCGAACCCCAGCCAGCCATCCCGCCAGTCCCAACGCCACCCCCTTCCAAAACGTCCCGCGCATGAACCCCAAGGCCACGGAGCTGTATAACGAAATTCTGGCCTATCCAAGTACCAAAGCCAATGCCACCCAAGCCCGTGAAATTGCGATCGAAGTCGAAGCCGCCAGCCGGGCCTTTGGGATTGATCCCAAGGTGATGTTGTCGATTATTGCCCACGAAAGTGGGGGCTTTGATGTGCGGGCAGAAAGTCACAGTGGGGCCAAAGGTCTGGGCCAATTAACGGGTGTGGCCATTCAAGAAATGCGCCGTCTGAGCTATGATCCGACCTACGCGGCCAGTTATCCCCGTTCCAATAGCGAACGCCAGCACTATTCCGACCCCGAAATTCGCAGTTTGGTAGAAAGCCCCCGTGTCCAGGCGATTTTCCAACGCCTCGGAGCCAGCGAAGAAAACCGCTACGATATCAGCGACAATATTTGGGGCTCGGCTTTTTATGCCCGCATCTCGATGGACCGTGCCCAAGAAAACCGCAACGGTGATGCCATTGTGCTCGGCGCCAATGGTATGATGGGCCGCTACAATGGGGCCGATCTGGCTGAGCGGCGGGCCCACAGTGCAGGTGTGGCCGACGCGTATGAGGATATGTTTGCCCAAGACATTCCCAGTACGTTGCGGCCGACGGTCTGACGGGGATTTGCAGCGCTGAGTTGAAGCGGAAAGAGTGATTCCGACTCAGTTTGGCGCAAGCACCTGAAGTTCAGGCCGTTCGCTGCGCACATCCTTGTGCTTCGCTCACTAAGAGTCACCCCGCCTTTGTCCATCGTGGCGCGGCGGGGTTCCTGTTGCCTTCACTTTTCAGGTGCTTGGCCAAAGGGTTGAGTGTTCTGTGGATGTCTTTGGCTAAAGCTCAATTTTTAGTTGATTGTATATACAGTGTTGCGATATTATATTGGATAAGCTGGCAAAAAGTATATTGGTGCCATCATGGTTAAGTGGAATGAATTTGTGGCTTCTGAGTTTGAAGAAGATGAAGATATTGAGAATAAACTGGCTGCTCATTTTATTCGCTTTGATGAAGCTGTGCAGTGTTTCTTCAATGGCTTTGAAGTCAGAAGTAACAAGAAATTTCCAGATCGATTCCAATTGTGGGGTACGACGGATGCTGGTCGTGATCTGAAAATTATTTTCCAGCTAAAACCGGGCAATGTCGTCCGTATTATCACTGGGTGGGAGATATGAAAAAAGAGTTAAGTGAATCAGAGATTGATCAGCTGGTGATTAACCAAGCAGATGATCTTGATGCATGGGAGTTTGAAGCGCGTGTGGAGAAAATGCCCAAGGCTATTTCTCTGCGTTTGGATACTGTGCTGATTGAAAAACTCAAAATTCTCAGCAAGGTTCATAACGAAAAAGGGTATCAATCTTTGATTAAACGCTGGATTGATGAGCATGTGGATCAGGAAGTCGCGCTGTTAAAGGCCAGTAATAAATTGCAAAGCAGTGATTTGGAAGCGCTGCTTAGCTGATTTCTAGGCAGGCTCGGCTTCGCTGGGATCTTCAGAGCTGGGAAGATGCAGAAAAAGTGATTCCGACTCAGTTTGGCGCAAGCACCTGAAAGGTTGATAAATTTCGTTGTTTATGCGAGGAAAATCAGACCCGGAACTTTGTTTGAAATATGAATCATTTTGTACTCATATTTCAAATTATTTAGGGCCGTACTCCAAGTTGTGACAGCATCTTGAACGATACGAATAACTTCAGCATCAGGAATATCATCAAAGATGAAGGTCAAAAACAAAACACTTTCATCCTCTTGAACATCTTGGTTTGAAATAATGCCAACCTCATGCCATTCAACATAGTATTTTTTAGGCATATAAAGACAAATATCACCAATGTCATCCGGATCCAAATCAGGAACAATCTTAAGAAGATCGCTGATATTTTTATACTCTGTCTTTTTACCGCCATAGCTGTAAGAACTGGTAAGAGATGGTTTTAGTTTTTCGACTTCAGCCAAAAGAAACCATCCATCAAAATCTGTTTTTGATGTGAAAATAATTTTAAATTTTTTCATCGCCCAGCTTCAACCGCTTCGGGCAGCAGCAGTCCCGGCAGGTTGAGTTGCCCTGCTGGCAGATCATCGGCCACAGGCTCAGCAGGCGCGGCGCTTTTGGCTTTGCGCACTTGTCCTGCTTTCTTGCCCGCTTTTTTGGCAGGCTTCTCACTTTGCCCCCGCTCGGCCTGAATCCGCGCCAGCAGCGCTTCGGCACTGTTTTCGCCGCTGATCAGCTCCGGGTGCTGCGCCCGCCACGCCGCTGTCAATTCGCCGCGAAAGGCCTTGGCCAGAATGGCCTGGGTGAGCATATTCACCTGGGCCTGGGCCGCTTTGACACGGGCCTCGATTAAGTCGGCAAAGGCAAAGAGGGCTTCGACGCGGGCGACGATTTGGGTTTGTTCTTCGAGGGGAGGGAGAATTGCTGGAGCAGATAAAACCGTTTGTTGATTTATCTTGGGCATATTTCCCGCAGTACCTGTTGCATTTTCACGAAAATATTTTCTTACATCGTTACTTAGTAGAATATAGTGAAGATACTTTGTGTGTATTTTGTTATTCGCCCTGCATTTCATCATTAGATCAGGATAGATAAAAGTTTTAGGTTCTCCAGAATAAATTGCACTAATACCAACATAATCTATGGTATTTGCTCTTTGAATAAGAATATCTTTAGGTTGTAGCCAAAGATGTGATTCAACAGGAATTTTTTCGTCTATATATTTGAAGCATTCAGCTTTAAATACACCACTTGTAGTTGCTGATAATGTTAGTGATTTTACATTTGTTGGATAATCAACTGATTTTGGTGAATACCCATTTCTGGGTTTTTCTTGAAATAATTCTGCAAGAGTCACATTTTTCCACTCTTGGCTATTGAAATTTATCTTCCTCCACCCCTCAGTCAGCTTCCCGCTCACTGCCGCAGCCAGCACCGACTGCCGGAAGCGCTTGAGCAGCACGGGGATGCCGTCGAGGCGGGCTTTGGTGGCATCGACCTGGGCCAGGAGGGTGTCGAGGCGGGATGCGATTTCGTGCTGCTCGGCGAGGGGGGGGAAAGAGAAACTTAGCGACCTAATAAATTCACCGCTAACAGCAGAAAATGTACTACCTGAACCTTGCTTAGATAGCCACTCTTCTTTATTTTTAAAAAAATATAATAAAAAAATTTGATTAACATATTTGTCTGCTCTAATTGCAGCTAAACCTCTTCCAATGCAAGATCTTTCCAGAGCTACATTTGTTGGACCAACAGGAGCACGGACGGATAACAATATATCTTTAGCTTCTGCTATTTTTTTAGGTTCTGAGCACCATTTTTTTACTTTTGGATACAATTTTCCAAACTCAGCTTTCCCTTGAAAAAAGGGCAATCCTATTTTTTTGTCATTGTAATATTGAGATTCCGGAGATTGCCCCATTTCAACAAGTGCTATCTTTTCTATTTGAGTAGTTACCCAACCCTCCGGCAATTCAAACTCAGCCATTAGCGTGCTCCCCGCTGCTTTCCAGCTCTTGTTCTAAGTGCAGCCGCTGCGCTGCTTCGGTCAGGTAGGCGCTCAACTCTGCTTCGGAGGGCAAATACAGGCGGTATTCCGAAGCGAAAATTTGATCGGAGTCTTTGAGCAGGGTGTACTGCGCCATTTTTTTGCTCTTTTCTGTGCACAAAATCAGGCCAATGGTGGGTTTGTGGTGTTTCTCTTTGATTTCAGCTTCAAAATAGCGCACATAGAAGTCCATCTGGCCTGTATCTGCATGGCTGAGTTTGCGGGTTTTGAGGTCGATCAGCACAAAACAATTCAAAATATAATTAAAGAAAACCAGATCGACACGGTAAACGTCTTCATCCAGCACAATCCGGTATTGCCTGCCCACAAAGGCAAATCCCTTGCCCAATTCCAGAATAAAGCGCTGAAGATTATCCATAATGGCATTTTCCAGGGTGCGCTCCTGCAAGCCGGGTCTGTCTTCGAGGCCCAAGAAATGCAGATAATAGGGGTCGCGAATCAGGTCTGAAGGTGAGCTGGTTTCTTGGGTTTCGTCCACAAGCTGCTTGCCCATCACCTTACTCAAACCGGTGCGCTCGTAAAGTTGAACCCCGATTTGCCGCTCCAGTTCGCGGTAGGTCCAGCGGCAGGCAACGGCTTCCTCCATGTAAAATTGGCGTGCAGCTTCGTCTTTGGCCTTTAGCAAAATACGATAATGTGTCCAGCTCAATTGGCGACGCAATGCGTCGCCTTTTGGAAAAGCCAAATAGAAATGGCGCATATGCTTGATATTACTGTAATCAAAGCCCTTACCAAATTCAGAACTCAGGCGCTTTGATATGGTTTTGAGCAAGCCTTCACCATACTTTGCGCGTATTTCGCCCCTCTGCTCCTGTTCAACAATCACCCG
The DNA here is from genome assembly GCA_051715345.1 of Candidatus Blackallbacteria bacterium. Classification (GTDB taxonomy): domain Bacteria; phylum Cyanobacteriota; class Sericytochromatia; order UBA7694; family UBA7694. Next base: position 24,757 of record JBPXJQ010000046.1, on the reverse strand, counting down.
GCCAATCTGCCAATAGGCCTGAACCATTTCAGCATTCACGGCCCGATAGGCATTTTCACGGGCCTGTAAGAGAATCTGGCGGATATCTGCATAAAGTGTTTCTATATCGGGGGTGGGAGGCTCTGAAGGCTTTGCCCAAACCTCGTTGTTGTTAACGACTTGGGGGATTTTATTCCGGGCCTTGGTAGGGCTGGCTTTACGGGGATGGGGGGAGGGGCTTGGCATGGGTTTCTCCGATTGGCAGATGCTGAATTATAACATCCGTCAGCGGCTTCCCAAGAAATCCCTGCGTTCACCTTTGCGATGCAAAGCCTTTAATCAACCAGTTTGACAATCGCCCGCATTCTTTCAACAATAAGGGACTGACGGGCTTGGCTGGCCTCATGGCTCTCTTAAGCGCTCCCGAATGCGATCCGCAGCATATTCGCGCTCTCTTGCGCGACCATCTCGAATGGCATCAACCAAAACCAGCAGCTCATAAAGTTGGGGATCTTCTTGTATGGCTTCAGGTACAGACTTGAACAAAGGCATAAAGGCATAGCCTGTCGAATCTCCTTCTGAATAGGGCCAAACAGGTGGTAAATCATCCCCTTGTATCAACCATTCTTTGAGTGGATGAGCAGCATAAGCTGTCGGAACACCTCGGGTGGGCCCTCCCCTCTCTGGTGGATAGGCATATTTGACCCCGTGAACCAGAAATTCTTCCAATGCCCTGCGGTTGGGTTTTTTTGTGACAGGATTATATAAACGGGCTGCTGTAGAGCGTTTGATGCCATCATGCACTTCAGACGCGCTCATTTTGAGTGCTTTCGCAAGTCCTGCATAAGACCATTCGGCCTCTTTCAGGACACTTAACTTCAGCAAAACAAGCACATCTTGAGGTTTGAGCATCATAAATATATTCTATTCGCAAATAGCGAATATATCAAGTGTTATTTAGCCAGCTATCGTAGCTCTATCAGATATGATAGTGGTATTGTGGCAATTAAAACGGCCCCGCTTACTCCATCTGATTGTGAGGCTACACCACATATGACGGATCCCAGATACATTCTCAGGGGAGAACCTATTCTCGGAGGGACAATGGGTGAGCCAAAACTTGGCTATGCCGACTTTCCGCGTTTGCATGCCAAAATTGAAGCCCATCCTGTGAGGGTTGCGCATATTCCCCCAGAAACGTTGGAATGGTACAAAGACAAAATGCGCAAAGACTACGAAAGATATCTGAAAAGCACGGGGCGCTTAAAAACTGAAGTGGATCACAATTCCCCAATCAGGAGGCCGTCTTTCTAAAGCCCGCATGATCTCAATACAGGCGTTACGCACATCCAAAAGTACCTCTTCAGGGTCATCATCTTCAAAACGATCATCATCAGCCTGCACATAGGCACGAATTTGAGTCTCAATGGGTTTATATTGCGGCAAGGTTGAGTCATAAAAACGGGGCAAAATATGCTCTAAAAGTAGGCACTCCTGAGCAGTCCAAAATCCAAACGAAGGAGCATTGCCCCTTTTATCGGAAACGCCTGAAAGGGAGCTATACAAGCGGCCAAAAACCTGCTCAATCAAAGTGGCTAAATCCCTGCGCTCAAAAGTTTCTGCAAAAATATGAGACAAAATGCTAAAAAAATAGGGATACAGTGTCACTGAAGAATAAAGATCATCCAGACCAATCTCCATTTTGAAGTGGCAATAAAGAAAATCACCGAAGCTAAAATACATATGATCAACCAAGGCTGCGATCTCTGTTTGCGGATGATATTTTTTTAGAATAGCCTCTTCAGGCAATACGGGCCCCAGAGCTTGTACTGTCTTTATTAAAGTGGGTGTTAATTGCCAAGGATATTTATCCACTTCTTTGCCTGTTTCAGTTAAGATCTTTGAATAGGTGAAAACCCATTGAGCATAATCGGGATAATACTTTTTTACCCATCCATACAGGCTATTTTCTGGGTTTCCTTCAAAATAAAGATCATAACCCATGTTTGCCCCAATTCATGGGCTCTTCAGTCTTGAGCCCAGCTTGTGATAGTCAAATAATTGCCTTTGATTCTAACATGGCAAGAAGGTATATAATCAAGCTATTCTTTACAAAAGGGGCTTTAAAGCATGATTGTTCTCAGCGAAGCTTATTTGCGGCCACTTTCAGCCTCGGTAGAAGAGCTGATTCAGGCAGAAACTGCTGCGCGTCAGGCTGGCTGTGAAGTCTTTCCCATCCCTGCCGATTTCACTTTTTTCAGCAGTATCGAACAGGCCCTGATTGAAGTGCCTACACAGCTACGACGGGTTTGGGGTGTTTGGATTGGCTTTATTCCGAGTGCAGAACACTATGCCCAGATTTACCAAGCGGCGTTGAACAAAAATATCACCTTGCTCAACAGCCCTGAGCAATTCAGGCGGGTGCAGGAATTTGACCAAGCATACCCCTTTTTGCAGGGCCTTACCCCCGAAAGTCAAATGGTGACGACATTGGAGCAATGCCCCGCAGCCTTCCAAAGCCTGGGTGCCCCCATTTTTGTCAAAGGGGCCATTCAGTCGCGCAAGCGAGCGGGATTACAAGCCTGTTTGGCGCAGACCCAGGCTGAACTCGAAGCCCTGGTACATGATTTGCTCGAACGTCCCCAGTTCTCAAAGGGAACCGTGATTTTACGCCGTTGGTTACCCCTGCGCAAAACCGGGAGTTTTGGCGAAGGCTTTCCCAAGGGCCGTGAGTACCGTGCTTTTGTTTTGCACCAGCAGGTGTTGGCTCTGGGCTATTATTGGCAAGGGGAAGACCCCTGTGGCCCACTCACAGAACAAGATTTAACGGATATCCAGGCATTGATTCAAACGGCTGCAACGCGTTTGCAAGTGCCCTATTTTTCGATTGATTTGGGCCAAGCCGAAGACGGCAAATGGTGGGTGATCGAAACGGGCGATGCGCAGTTTACAAGTCTGGGGCAAATCGCGCCTGATCGGGTATGGACAGGTTTGAATCGTTCTTGTTAGCTCTCGCAGAAACACACTCTTGAAAAAACGTTGGATTTTCGTTGGTTTTCTGTTAGGATATTTTCAGGAGGTGAGCATATGTTAATTTCCCACCATTATCCACAGGCCCTTAGTTTTCAATCCGGTCAGGTCTGGGCTTCGTTTGAACAGTTTAGACTTGAGGGGGGTAAAGCCCTCAGTGCTGTCAAAGATGGCACTGTTGCTACTCTGCATACGAAAAGCGGCCAGTATCGCATTCTTGAAGAGCATGACTTTCAAAAACTCTTTGGCCTTGCCCGCGATATCGACCGTCTGCGCGGCGGTTTACGGGTTGTGACGTTGGCCGTTCGCGCAGTGCAAAAACACCCGGATGCAGAAACACTCAATGTTCTGGCTGAAGCGGTTGCCATGCTGGGAAGCCTGCCAGAACTACCTGTCCGCGAACGCTTTGAGGCACTTTTGCCTGAGGGCGAAGAATTAGAGCCCGATGATGAGGTGATCCTGGACCCCATCGAACTGAAACGTTTGTCTCAAGTCAGGAAAGCTGAAGAGGAGAGCGAATCAACTTGAGTCCTTCAGAAATTCTGCCAACAGAAGATCTGCAAACGTTAGAGACTCAGCTTCGCAACTTGTCACACAGTGACGAAGCGCTGAAGATTATTCAGGATTTTGCAAATAATCTGCGCAAGACACGACAACGACAAAAAATTTTTGGCGAAGAAGGGGCTCTGGTGCGCCCTCCAATTGAATACCAAGAAATGTTGCTGCGAGGGGTTCTCAAGCCAGATGAAGACCCGTTTCTCCTCCTGCAAGGGGATATTGTCAGTACGGATTCGGGTTACTTTCTGGGAGAGAGAATCAGTGGCAGTAAATTTGCAATTGCCACTTCAACCTGCGATCTGGTTTCTGGCCGTCGCCAATATGCGGCATTACTTCGTATTCACCCGATTCGAGCCACAGAAGAATATGCTGCCCAATTACTTGGTGAGCTGCTGAAGTTTAAGTCAACCAGTCGAATGTATTTGCCTGCGCTTCCGGATGACCCTGATGAAGTTATTGCGAATGCAATCCTCTTTGATGGAATCGTCCAGATTCGCCTTGATGACTTATTGCTTGCTACCCGGCTTGCGAGCCTAAGTATGGTCGGCTGGCGGATCTTTGGTTCTTTACTCCGTTCAATTCTGGTACGGGCGGGAGTGAGCGAAGTTGAGATGAGGGCCAGCTTATGAGCGAGACTTATTTTATATTCCTGATGGCTTATTGAATTGTGCAGGCATTGCCTGCACTTTTGACAAAAATTTCACCCAACTAAACCTTCAATTCCAACCCCAGCACCTCAGCCAATAACTCCCGCTGGGCCAAGGCCTGTTCCCCAGCGCCGAGAGCGGCCATCAAGCCGTCGAGTTCGCGCAGGGCCTCGGTCAATTCGCCCATGGCTTCGGCAGCCAGCAACTCTGGTTCGGGCAGGTCTGCGGCATCCACGCTGTCTTGGCTCTTGATCCAGGAGATATCCAGCGAATCGCCTTTCTGGGATTCAATCCAATCGCGGGAGAACACACGCCAGCGGCTGCCTTCCAGCGATTTATCTGCGGCGTCTTCGGTCCACGACCAATCGCCTTCGGTGCGCTGTGAGGCGGCAAAGACGCTTTCAAAGGGCTGTAAATGCGCATCGCTAAAAGGGGTGCGTTTGCCAAAGCTGGGCATATTTGTGCGCAGGTCGTAGATCCAGACCTGATCGGTGCAGTTCTCGTCCTGATGGGGGTTTTCGGGGGTGCCTTTGCTAAAAAAGAGCACATTGGTTTTCACGCCCTGGGCGTAAAAGATGCCGGTGGGCAAGCGCAGCAAGGTGTGCAAGCGGCATTTGTGCATCAGATCGCGGCGAATTTCGGTGCCCACACCGGCTTCAAACAGCACATTGTCGGGCAGTACCACTGCCGCCCGGCCACCGGGTTTGAGCGCGCGCACGATGTGCTGCAAAAAGGCCAATTGTTTGTTGCTGGTTTTGTAGGTAAAGCTGCGGGTCGGGCCGCCGCCGCCTTTGGCTGTGCCAAACGGGGGATTGGTCAGAATCACATCTGCCGGGGGCAGGCCTTCACCCGCTTCACCCAAGGTATTGCCCAGATGCACCACGCCTTCGTCGTCGCCTTCCATGCCGTGTAAGAGGCAGTTCATCAGGGCCAGGCGGCGGGTATTCGGCACCAGCTCCATGCCCACAAAGGCCTGATTGCGCTGAAAGTTCTGCTGCGAAGCGCTCAGGTCATAGAGATCGTCGGTCTTGGTTTTGATATACGCATCAGCGGCAATCAAGAAGCCGGCGGTGCCTGCGGCCGGGTCTTGCACCACCTCTCCCGCTTGGGGATCAATGCAGCGCACAATGCTGTCGATTAAAGCGCGTGGGGTAAAATACTGCCCGGCCCCCGACTTGATTTCGCTGGCGTTTTTCTCCAGCAGACCCTCGTAGAGATCACCCAGGCCGTCGCGCTGAGCGCTGAACCAATCAATGCCGTCCAGGGCCTTGATCAGCTGCTCCAAATGGCGGGGCTCACGCAGGCGGGTCTGGGCATCGTTGTAGATCGCCAGAATCAGGGCGTCTGTCACGACGGTCTGATCCTCTGTGTCTTTGCCGGTCGAGAGCGTGAGCAGAATCCGTTTGTAATAATTGAGCAGATTCAGCCCGCTTTTGGCATTGAGGTCTATCCAGCGGCAGCCTTCGGGCAGCATGTGTTTCTGCAGAATCCCGGCTTCGGTGTTTTCATACTCCATTTTAATAAACAGCAAGAGCACCAGTTCGGTCACATAATCCGAATAATTGATGCCGTCATCGCGCAAAATATCGCAAAGGGTCCAGAGTTTCTGGACAATCTCACTGGAACTCATGTCTGTTTCTCTCTTGTTTGTTTTTCGCGGCTAACCCGCATCAGCCCACAGCGATTCGGCCAGGGTTTCCATCACTTCGTTCAGTTTAGCATTGAGGCGCTGGTTCATGACCTTGCTGCCACCGTCATTGGCAAAAGTGCGGTTGATAAACGCCTCGTCGATCACGACTTCAAAGCGCAGCTGTTTGGCCAGCCGATCCAGCCATTTGCGCTGCACGGGTGTCCAGGTATGTAAGGCGTAGATCTTGAGCATGGCTTTTTCAACCCGCTGGCTAAAGGGAATCAAGGCACTGCCCAGGGCAGCGCTGCGAATATACCCCACAATGCTGGCGGCAATTTCCTGCTGGGTCGAATTGCGCCAGGCACTGCGCAATTTGGCCTCGTTATAACCGTGTTCATCGAGCAGCAGGCGCACCTCGCGCAATTGTTCGCGGGTCAGATCTCGGGGACGCTGAACCACCACAGATAACGCCACCGATTCATTGAGGTGATGGCGAATAAAATCCCCAAAGCTGTCGAGGTAGTCTTGGGGGCGGTTGTATTCACCATAACTTTGCTCACGCGCCATCAGCTGATCGGCATGGTCTGAGATCAAGGGATGGAGCGCTGTGCCCAGTTCTTGTGAGATGGCATCCAGCTTATTGAGCAGGCCCTTATGGCTGTTTAAAAACTGGGCCGCTTGCTGCGGGCCCAGCGCGTTGAGATGTTGGTGCAATTTCTCTGGGCGCACCTGACACAGGTTTTCCAATTCTTCCAACATCACGTTGAGATTTGAGCTGAGATGAGGGGACAACAGCGTCTTGGTGTCGGCTTTGCTGATGGCTTTGCGCACCACCCGCATGATCTTTTGGCTCAACATGGCGAGCAAATCATGGGCATGGGTATTGTCAGTGTTGCTGTTTTGGTTGCTGCCAGGCACCTGCAGGGCGCGTTCGAGCAGGGCCGGATCAGTCAATTCAGCGACCAGTTGCGCCAGGGTAATGCCCGGATCTTTGACCAGGGGCAACATCGTGCTCACATCCTGAATCGCAGCATAAATATCCACGGGGTCATAAATTTTAAACACAGTTTTGCCGATTTCGTCGCAGCGCCGCGTGGCCCGGCCCAGCATCTGCTCATACAAAATGCGTGAGCGCACCCGGCGCAAAAACACCAAATGGCAGATTTTGGGTACGTCGATGCCAGTGGTCAGCAAATCCACAGTGATCGCAATGCGGGGGGAGCGCTCGTGTTTAAACTGGCGAATCAGCTGATCGACTCTGTCGCTCTGGCCAGTGATTTTGCGCACGGCGGCTTCGTTATAGTCCGAGCTGTAGAGCTCGCGGAAGGCCTCATCGAGCAGGCGTTTGACCATATCCGCATGTAAATCTGTGGCACAGAAGATCAGGGTCTTTTCATCGCCAAAGGGATCAAGTTCTTGGGCCAATTGCTCACAGATCACGCGGTTGAAGTTTTCGGTGATCACGCGCCGATTAAACGACTCGATATCAAAGGTCAGCTCGTCGTCGAGATCTGCCAGACTGACCTCGCCCGTGCGGGAATTAACCACAGGCACCTGGCTGCCTGGTTCAAAATGGATGCCATTTTTGCTCAATTGGGTCTGGTAGCGAATCGGAGGCTCATGATCAATCAGCCAATCGTCGGCCACCGCTTCGCGATAAGAGTAGGTAAACACAGGTTTGCCAAAAATATCTGTGGTGTGTTTGGCGGGGGTGGCCGTCAGACCAATTTTCACAGCGTCAAAATAGTCGAGCACGCGCCGGTAGCTCGACAAATACTGGGCCTGATCGCGGGTTGCCATTTCGCCCTCGGTCATCTCCTGGTCAAGGGTATAACCCCGGTGGGCCTCATCCACGATCAGGCAATCATAAGTATCCACAGGGGGTGGGGTTTCGCTTTGAAACACGCGCTTGACCATGGCCTGCACCGTTGCAACCTGGATCCGGGTCTCCGCTTCGGCGGCCATATCTCCCAATTCGGCAATATTGTAAATCTTCGAGAGCGGCTGGCTTTGCTCCAGGGGCGCTTCGCGAAACACATCCAGGGCCTGTTGGCCGAGGGCGTTGCGATCCACCAAAAACAGAATCCGCTTAAAGCGCTCAGCTTTTAGAAGGCGGTACATCAGACCAATAATCGTGCGGGTTTTGCCTGTGCCCGTGGCCATGGCCAAAAGACAGGTCTGCGAATTGTCTTCCAAGGCGTTTTCCACGGCCTGAATCGCCTTGAGCTGATAATCCCGCAATTTAAGATAGGCAAAACCTTCTTGCCGCAGTTTTTCCTGGGCCTCTTCTTGGCTGCGTTTGAGCTTGTCGAGCAAGCCCGCAGGGCTGTGAAAGTCGTGCAAGGGGCGGGCCAAATTGGCGGTTTGGCGCAAGTCGCGAAACCAGGTCCCCGACTGCTCTGCCAATTGTTTGATAAAAGGCCGCCCATTACACGAGTAAACAAAGGGAATCTGGTAATGGCCGCTTTCGCCAAAGGGCCAGGCAATCGTGCGGCCTTCTGCTTGCCAGGCAGGAATCATTTTGGCGCTGGGTTTAAAGCCTGCAGCATAGCGTTCAGCCTGGGTAATTTTGCCCGCCACGTGGGTGTTTTCGCGCTTGGCTTCGACCACCGCAATTGGCGTCAGCCCTACAAACAAGACATAGTCTGCCTTTTGTTTGCCTTGCGTGGGCCATTCTGCAATCGCTTGGTTTTTTCCCTTTTCAGGGCGGGCCCCTTTGGCATAATTCAACTCTTGGGTGTCGGCTTGCCACCCAGCATCCCGCAATTGCTGGTCAATCAAAATCCGGGTCAGGGCTTCGTTGAGCTGAAACTGAGAGCTGGCTTCTTGGATGCGCTGATTGAGTGTTTGGTTTTTTTTCTGGGTTTCGGTTGAAACGCTGGCTAGCTTTGCCGATTGGGCCTCAGCCTGTAGCACTTTGAGCTTGGCTTCAAATTCTGCTTCTTGTTGCTTGAGTAGAGTTTCTTGTGCTTGCAGGGCTGCTTCATGCCGCCGGAGGTGTTCGGCCATTTCTTCAGTCAGATGCTGATATTGACGCTTTTCCTCTGCCAATTTTTGGGTCAATTCCTGCTGGCTGTCCTGTTGGGCTTGCGATGCTTCAAGCTCTGTTTTGAGCAGGGCAATTTGGGTTTGCAAATCCCGCAGGGACTGGCTGGGATCTGCAGGCGGCACAAAAGGAGGGGCTTGAAAACGGGGCCCTTCTTTGCCGCAGGCCTTGTGATACCAAACGGCCAAAGCATGGGCCACTTGCAGACCTTTTAAGGCATCTTGATGGTCGGTGCGAAAGGCATGAGTGGCTTTGTTTCCCTCAATCCGCAGGGTATGAAACAAATTGCGGATCGTGGGATCTAAGCGTACCTCGCGGTTGATTTCATAGAGCAAATCTGCTTGCGAAATACGCTCATCAAAGGGAATGCGAAAACGGCTGGCGAGATCACGGGCCAGCACTTCCCCGAATTGGCGCAACTTGATCAATGTCGTATTGGGATCGTTGGCAAAGGCATTTTCCGCTGTTGATGTCAGCTGAAAGTAAAGCGCATCATGCTCACGTAAAAATTCAAAATTGCTCATTTTATGATTGTCACAGCTTAAAATGATGTCCGGTTTTGGCTGATTCTTGACGAATTTCTATTGTAGCCTCATTTTACAAGACAGCAAAGCGCCAAGCCTTATTTGCTCTTCTGCTCAACCGCATTTAATCTCTTTGCAGGCAGAATATACCCCGATGGCCAAGCACCTGAAAAGTGAAGGCAACTGCGCGGGTCGTGGCCCAAGGATGGAACAGACACGGCCCGCGCACTTAGCGAATGAAGCACACGATGTGCGAAATGAGCGGCCTGAATATCAGGTGCTTGCGCCAACTGGAGCATCTAGCCCCCCAAAAACATTCCAGCAATTCTCCGCCCAAAAGAATACAATTGTATGTTAAAATGAACATTCTGTATTCTCATGTCCAATCACAACACCCAAAGGAGCTTTCCCCCGATGAGCAAAAACAGAATTCAAAAAGTCGCTTTTAGCCTCTACCCCGTCAAAGACAGCGATCGCGCCCGCAAATTCTACGAAGAAACCCTCGGTTTCAAACGCGGTCTCCATTCCCCCGATGGCATGTGGACCGAATACGACTTGCCCGGTGGCGGCTGTATCGCGCTCTTTCGCAGCGAAGATCTCCAGCCGAGTGCCACAGCAGGGGGCAGTGTCGCTGTCGAAGTTGATGATCTCGACGCCTTGGTGGCCGAACTCAAAGCCAAAGAGGTGAAATTTCAGGCCGAGATGATTCACTCCCCCGTCTGCCGCATGAGCATTGCCCTGGACTCCGAAGGCAATGCGATCATCTTACATCAGCTCAAACCCAAAACCACTGAATCTGCCACTTAAAACGCCCTTTCAGCGGGGCGAGAACCCTACTCCAAAGCCAAGGCCGCCGCTGCGCTGTGATCAGCCACTGTAAACAGACCCAGCGACGGCCCCCAAACTGGGTTTGTTGCCAGTTTCATGCCCGGCTTGAGCTGGTCCCAAATCGCAGGCCAGACATAATAGCCCGCATCGGGGTCGCCCACAAAATTTTCGGGTTTGCTCTCACGGCTGAGGCGGCCTTTGCCAGAGAGCAAATGTCCCCCATCGGATTTGCCCCAATTGAGATGGGCCAAGAACAGATTTAAAGCCTGTGGATGACTGAGCGGCCCCAATTGAACTTTGTGATCCAAATTGGGATCCCCCATTTTAAAGGTTTGCAACTGCCTGAGCAAACGCCGCTTAAAATCTTCAGCGATGGGGGCGAGTAAAATAACGGGGTGGGAGAAACTGCGCTGATCAAAGCAAGCCAAGGCTTTTAAGGCATCTGTAACAGCCTGGTCTAAGTCTGCATCTGCCAGCACGGTTTGAGGCTTGGCCCGGCGCGCAAAGCCCCGACTTGGCACTGTCATCACGCGCAGCTGACCCAATTCAATTTGGCTGCGCAGTTGGGTTTCAACGACATCTCCCCCATTGAGCAGATTCAAGACCCCTGGGGGCAAGCCTGCCTGCATCAAAAGTGACGCAATGGCATAGGCAAATGCAGGGGCTTGCTCCCAAACCTTCCAAACCAAGGTATGGCCCGAAAACAAGACCAACAGAATTTCTCTCAAGGGCCAAGCACTCTCGCTGAGCAAGGCCAATGCGCCAGGTAAATGTGTCACAGGTTCTTCTGGACTGTTTAGAAAATCTTGTCCTGCCAGGTCCTGCCCAACAAGCACAAGCAAGGCCAGAAGCTGGCTTTTGCTCAGCTCCCACACTTTCCCCGTTTCGCGGGTCAAGAGTCCCGCCAACGTTTCGAGCTGTGTTTCAAGCAAAAGCGCAAAATTGGCTTGGATTAGCTCCCGATCTGAAAGAGAGGTATTTTGCCAGGATTCCAGCGCATTCTGGGCAGCCTGGCAGGCGGCTTCGACGTCCAATACCGAAGCGCCAGGAAAAACGGCCACCCGATCAGCAGGGTTGGCAGGATTGCGAGAAAAAAACAATTCGCCCTGATAAGCGGGAATTCCTTGAATGAGATTGGCACCCACATGGGTTTTGCCATAGACCGTGTTGAATTTTCCATTGTCTTTAAAACGCATGCGCTTGAAATACTCTCTCAACAGAATGGGAATCGCAAAAAACACAAAACCGGCCAGGGTTCTGACCGGTTTTATTTTAAGAGCGGGAGAAGAGACTCGAACTCTCGACCCTTTCCTTGGCAAGGAAATGTTCTACCACTGAACTACTCCCGCGAGTCTTGTTCACTGTTTGTTCTGGTTTTAACCCGAACAAAACTATTATAGCGTAGCCCTTTCTGAACGTCACTAGGATCTGTGAAAGATCTTTTGACTTTTTTTGAGAAGAACCACATCTTCAGAGAATCAGCTTTTCGATCACTTCCAAACGCCGAGACAGACTGTTCAGCTCTTCGCGGGTGGCAAAATGGATATCTTGCATGCGGGCTTCAACGTCGCGCTTGAACTGGCTATTGGCGTTTTCAATTTCTTTGATTTGCAAGGATGTTTTGTGGGAGAGATATTGCAATTGGCTTTCGAGGTCTTTGAGTTCCAGGGTGTGTTTTTGCAATTGTTGCTCCAAGCCTTTTTCAACAGACTTGGCAAGCAATTCACCGCTGTGGACTTGATTCAGAATCTGATCGGTTTTGCCGCGCAGGGACTCAAGCTTTTGATCCAGGAGTAAAAACAGCGATGGGGATTCTGGCAATGTCCCAGATGCAGTAGAGAATGGGCCAGAAGGCAAAGGAGCAGAAGGCACAGGGGTATTGTCAGGACTGGTTTTTTTGGTCATAAATTGCTCTCAGCGTTAATCTCTGTGAAGTTTTATCCGAAGTGTAATCAATTATAGCCCAACTATTGGGGGTAAATGCAGTGGGCACTGGCAAGCCCAAAACAGTGGGCCAAAACCTGGGCCCGCGCTTCCAATTGCAGCTTCGTGCTGCGCGACAATGTGGCAAAGGGCCAAATACTCACTTCAAGGTTTTGTTTGCGCTTGGCATAGCGCCACGTGCCGGCCATGCGCCCAGCTTCAATCACCGTGGCTTCGACATGCCCGGCTTTTTGCCAGACCTGTTTGTAGCGTTCGGTATCAATCAGCCAGTCTTTGTTTTTATGGGCCAGCACCATTGGGTCAAAGCGGGGCAAAAGCAGAAGTGGCAGGTCAGAATTTGAATCTTTGGGCAATGTTTTGAGAGCCGAGCTCTGCGACTTCAAGGCCCAGAGCACCTGTCCCTCAACCTGAACCGCCAATAATTCGGCCTGCAAGGCTTTTAGTTCTGCTTCAGCTCGGCTGACCCGCCATCCAGTCCAATGGGCCAGATCTTGCACCGAAGCAGGGCCATAACCGGAAAGATAGCGCTTCACAATTTCGCAGCGGGCAGGACCTTCGGCAGGCAATTGCCAATCGAGATCTGGCAACCATTGGCTGCGGTGAGCAAAACGCCCTTCGTTGCCCTGCCGGGGCAAATGGCAGAGTTTGCCTTGATAAACCAGATCGGCAAAGAGACCGCCCCAGGACGAGAGCAAACGTTCAGGCACACCCAAAGCACGCAATTCAGTGCGACCCAGCGAGGGGCTTTTTTTGGCGAGAGCCTCAACTTTGTTTAAGAGTCGGGAATAGTCTTTTTCTGTGCCGAGTCCCTCTTCAATAAAGCGCATTTTCCACCAGGAGCCCCCCGACCAGACGCGGTGGATCAGGGGCCAATCACTTTGGGCGTAGATATGTAAGGTGCCGCGCTGGCCCCAAATTTTGACCAAGGACTTGTCCTGCCAGAGTTGGGTATCTAAATCGGCATGGCTGAGGTTTGGCACACGGACAGCAGCGGCCAGGGCTGCAGCTGGGTGAATTTGGGCCTGCAAACCCACCAGCCGCTGGGCACATTCTTGCAAAGTTGACAAAGGTTCAAGCAAACCCGACTGAGTAAAGCGAAAATGGCGCAATTGTTCGCGAGAGAGTCTCAAAGCTTTCATTTTGGGGCAGCCTGCAGGGGTTCCAAACGAGCAGGATCAGCGACCAAAACCAAGGGTTTGAGCTGGGCTTCATCGGCACCAGCTGCGACACGGGCCTGGCGAAAGCGGGCTTCACTGCCAGGGGCCAAGATTTCCAATTGCAAGGGGCCCAATTCGTCGCCACTGCGCGAAGCTTTGTAATCGCAGTTTAATTTTTGCAAGGCCTTGTCGAGCGCAAAAGCCAACTTGTGCGCTTGGTCCTCATTCAGGCTCTGGCTGGGCTCAGCCAGGAGGCGATAACGCGGCGGAAAGGCATTCACATCTGGGCAGGCGACATAAAAGGGCAGGGTGAGTTCAGATTCCGGAGCCCCTGATTGAGCCGTTTCTTGGGTGACTGCTTGCACCGCCATCGTGATATGGTAATCGGTCATCAGTTCCCCAACCAGATTGCAGGTCTGGCCTGCTTTGCGGATAAAATGGACAACTGGATTGCGTTTGTAAAAACCACTGACTTCGAGAATATCGCCAATATCGTAGCGGTAAATGCCTGAACTGGTGGTGTAGAGAATGCGGTAGCGCTCACCCTGTTTGAGTTCATGGGCCAACAAGATCTCACTGGGGTCTTGGGCATTTTCGGGAATAAACTCATAAAAATGGGCCTGCAGGGCCAAAGGGCCGCCCAGGGTGGTATCACTGAGGGGCACATTGCACCAGCCCTCGGTGGCTGAATAAATCGCATCGCGGATCGGCACTTTTTTGTTTGTGAATTTTTCAAGAGCCGGTATGAGACTGCCTGCGTGGCTGCTCTTCCAGCAGACCAAAAGTTCTAAGCCGGGCCAGAGCGATTTGGGATCAGTCGCTCCACGCGCAAGCAATTGGCGCAGGTGTTTGGCCGTGGCTGGGCTGGCTTTGTGCAAACGGCTGATTTGAGAACGCTCTTCGGCACTCAAAACCAAATCGGGGTGCAGGGTTCCCATTTCCAGATCGTGTGCCAACAGGGGCAAATTTTCTTGCATAAATTGCAAAAGTGCCACCATGGGTGCGGCGGTAATCCCGAGCATCATCGAGACTTTCTGGGGCAAACTGAGCAAAGCAGTGATATAGTGACGGGTCCAATTGTGGTCAATCACCATTACCTCGTAAGGTACTGCATAGAATTTCTTTAAGAGCGGGGGCAAATTGACAAAATTAAAGCCACTCATGGTGCCACAGGGAACGCCCGTGGGCGTGCGCATTTTGTCGGCACTGCCATTAAAATACAGCACCTTGCCATTAAAAGCCGCAGGGTGATCTTTGTAAATATGCGCCAAAAAAACCTGCACCACAGATTGGTATTCATCGCGGTAGTCGGGAGTGATGGGTGTGAGTTTGGGGGGACCGGTGGAGCCCGTGGTCATGCCATAAAAGAGCGGGTCTTGGTGGGTCAGGATATTTTTTTCGCCCTGAACCATGCGGTCCAGCCAGGGCTTGAGTTCAGCATGGGTCACAATGGGCGTCTTGGCTTGGTAAGCAGAAATGGAGTCCATTTGGCCAAAACCATGGGCCAGTCCATAAGCGGTCTGGGCATTGGCTTTTAAAATCTGCTCCAACTTGTGCCACTGGGCCACTTCGGGCTGAGCGCAAGCGGCTTCAAAACGTTTGACATATTTGCGGCGCAAAAACTGGGACAACGGGCCCAAAATACCCATGAGAGATACCTCTTCAGCGTGTTGGCGTCATTATACCCCGACTCAAATTGCCGCGACCCGATTATTTTAAGCTGAGCAAAAAGGCGATCAGGTCTTCAAACTCGGGCTCTGTCATGGTGGCTCGCAAATTGGGGGTCATCAGATTCTGATAGCCCGGCACCAGATAAGCTGCGGGTTTTTCAATCGAATCACGCAAATAGGCCTCGGCGCTTTGCCCTTTGATGCGCTGTGAGGCGGTTAGCGCCAGTTGATCGAGTTTGGGACCAATCACCCCTTTGGCCTCGGATATTTCTGAAACTGCGTGGCAGGCAATACAGCCTTTGGTGATAAAAATTTGGCTGCCCGAAACCGGATCTGGACTGGGGTTGAGGGGATAAGGTGTCGCTGTGTTTTTTTCGGCAGGAGAGGCAGACTCACGGGTCTGGCTCTGTTCAGTGGGACAGGCTGTCAGCAAAAGGCTCAGTCCCAAGATCAGGGGAAAAACAAAAAGGGGCATGTTTACTTTCTATCAAGGCTTTGTAGCTAAAATTGTTCCTGTACAGTCTGTAAAATATCCAGGGCCTGTTCAGGCGGCATTTGATTGAGAATGGGTATAAATTCGTATTGAATTTGAGAAAAGGTCTCTTGTTTTAAGCGCAAGTCGGAGGCCGAGAGACGGCTGACCAAGGGAGGAACCAAGCTGGGTTGTTGATCCCAACGGCTGAGCGCTTCGAGTTTGGACACGTCAAATTGGTGAACTTGGCCATCGGGATAGAGAAAATCCAATTGCTGGCGGCTCTCGTCAAGATAGCGCAAGGTAAACAGGGCTTCTTGAAGATTGAGGGTATTGCCCGTGGCATTGTCCATCCCCCCCCGGACCACAGGACGACCCTGTTGATCTTTGTCGATTGAGACCAATAGGCGGCCATTGTTGGTTTCTTTCAAAATGGGGATGCTGACTGGCTCTTTAAACCCCTCGACCCGCAATTGAATCACAGCGGGCAGGGCATTGTTGCCATTGGCTTCAAGCATAAAATCGCCATTGCTCAGGGCATGGAGATAAAAGGGTTTTTCTGAGGTAATTGCCTGGGTTTTGAGTTGAGCAATCTGGCCACTGATAATACTTTGAGCAAGTTGTTCATCTCTTTCTTTTTTCTTGCGATCTCTTTCCATTTGCTCTTTGAGTTTGCCCAAATAGATCTCTTGAGCGGCTTTGGCCTGTCGGGAGTATTCGTCTTGAGCGCGTTTATTGCGTGCCAAGGCATCTTTGGAATAAGTGATATAACTGGCCAGCCCAGGATTTTTGACATCGCGGTCATTGACTGCTGGTTTGGGATTGTAAATGCGTTTGTACAAATCCTGATCCTGGCGGGTTTTTTCGTTCTGCAGGGCGATCGATTTTTTAATGTATTGCTGGGCCCGTTCTTCAGCGCCTTCGCGCCATTTGGCCACTTCGCGATCGCGGTGGGTGGTATAGATACGGACCACCTCAACCATCACCTGCCGGGCCACTTCGGTGTCCCAATTAAACAGGCGGGCGGTATCAAAAGCCAAAGTATTGGCCATTTGCGGCTGCAAAAACTCCGAGGATTCAATCAGCTTCTTGGCTGCGAGCACCTCTTTGAGTTGGCCCACGGGCAAAGCCGTTTGGCGCAAAGACAGGCCCGCATTAACAGCAGACGTAGGAGCGAGTTCTTTGGCCTGTAAAATTGAAAAGAGATCAACGTTTTTTATCGGGGTAATGATCCGAAAACTGAAGAGCTGAGAGCTGCCTGAGATTTGATTCTGGGGACCCTCCACCGGAGGCAGTCCAGATAATTGCAGACGGGTGTTTACAGGGTCCGTGGAAAGAGGGGTTGAACAACCCGCCTGGGCCAGCAAGAGACCTGCCAGCAGAAAATGCAGCCCTTTGTCCGAAAGGCGGGTGAAACACGGAAATAGGTTGGGTTTCATACGAATTTTCTGCTCCAACGAATTAATACCAAGGGTGAAAAGTATGGCTTTCTTTTATAATCATACCGATTTTTGCCCCCTTTCGTAAACCCAACGGGTGGAGAAGGGTATGAGATAATTTGAGAAAAACAGCCTTCATTCAAGTTTTTGAAAAAGCGCAGTGCTTCCCTGTGTTTTAATCAAAATTGAGATAGCCAAGCTTGGGAGTAAGAAAAAAAATGAAATCACACGCCTTAAAAATGCTGATGTCGGGTCTGCTGCTGTCAGCCTGTATGCCGATTGTAGGCTCCATGAGTGGTACAGCCAATGGGCCTGTCAATCCTGTCAGCCCCCAAACAGGAAGCCAAAGTCTGAATGGAAGTCAAAGTCTGAGCAACAAACAAATCAGTGGCTTTTTGATGCGGGTGGCTGCCACCTTTAAAGTACAGGCCGTTAACGATGTGCATGCCCAATTGATTCAAGCCAATGTCAAAGACTTTGAAAATGATCTGAGCCAGGGGCAACTCGACGATTATTATAAACTTCCCGATTTTTCGATTCAGCTCTTGGCACACAGTGAAGGCAGCTATTTTAGCGCGCCTGAAAACCTCAGTGAATTTACCAATAACAACGCCGCTTTTGCGCGTGCCTTGGTGATCTACCCGGATCAGTCCTATGATATTTTTAAAGGCCAATTTGCCAATCAACGCTTTTATTTCTCTGGGGCGGAAAGCCTTCCCGCCAACAATACCAGCTATTTGATCACCCTCGACTCAGAACTCAAAACCCGTGTCGTGACAGGGCAATTGGAAGGTCAAAGCGCCAGCGCAACAACAACAGAAACACCGACCCCAGCTGCTTCGCCTGTGATTTTGCCCACACCAGAAGTGCTGCCTTTGCCCAGTACATCGCCCAGTGCCTCACCCAGTACCTCACCCAGTACCTTGCCTTCGTCCAGCCCAGCTTCAGCCAATCCGCCGGCCAGCCCCCCCCCAGCCGGTCCGCCTCCAGCCCAGCGTTTTGCTTCTGCGCTCGAACAAAACCGCCTGCGGGCTGGCGGATTTAACCAACAAATTCGCGGATTCAGGCCTGGGCCACCGCCCCCACCCCCACCCGCTGCTCGTGGCCAATTCGCCCCACCGCCAGGTGCGCCTCCGCTGCCAAATGGTCAACCGCCTCAGGGACAACCGCCTCAAGGACAACCCCCCATGCTGCTTCCCCCCGAGATCATCGAGCGCCTGCGCCAAGAGCGGCCCGGTGTATTGGCCGAAATTGAAGCCTTGGCCGGCTTACCTCCCCAAGATCACTATGCCGCCATGTTAAAAATTCAGGCAGCCAATGCCGATCTGATTCCCGCACTTGGCCCCCCACCGCCCAGTGATGCGCCCCCTTCTTCGCCCTCAGGTCAGCCATGAAAACGGAATTCAGCGAGGCGCAATGTCGCCAGATTCGCCAGGCCAAAAAGATCCTGCGCCATTTGTGGGAGCGCAGTGAACTCAAGCCACCCGCGATTCTGGAGGCCTTGGCCGAAAAAGGCCTGATGGTCAAAAACTCAACCCTTTCAACCTGGTTGAGCCTCAAAGAGGGCAACACCATCCGCCCCAAACAAGAGGTGATCTTGCCTTTGATTGAAATTTTCTGCTCGCAAGGAAATACAGAAGGTACAAGCGAAAGAACAGCAGAGCAGCAAGCAGAATTGCTGGCAGAGATCTTGGGCCTGCTGGGCTACGAAGAACGACCCACTTCCTCGGAAGACATTCGCAACCGCCTGTCAGAGCAGATGGATGAGACCCTGCAACAGACCCTGCAAGACAACCAGGCGGACTTGGAATTGCATTTACACGCCCTGGAAATGCTCTGGGAAGAAATTGAACCCGCCATTTTGGAATACGACAAAGGCTTTCCCGTGATTCGGGTCGAGAAAGACAATTTGCCCCTGCTGCGCAAATTGATTGGCCCCGAGCGCGATTCTCACAAAACGTTTTTGGCTGAAGAGAGCTACGAAATTCCGCTCAGCCGTGTGCAATCGCTGCATGCCCTGACTGAGATCATTAACCTGCTCAACGAAGGCAGCCGGGTCTTACATGCCCTGATCGAGCGCAATCTGGTCGATGAAGGCTATCTCACCCTACAATTGGCACGGGTCGAAGAGCTGGTTTCGTATATTTGGGAAATCTCCGATCGCCTGCTCAACAATAATTTGCTCTGCAAAACTGTGCCCCAGCTCAAAAAGAGCTTGGTACGCGTGATGGCTGTGGCGGGGGGCATTCGCTTTTTATTGCACAACCAGAGTGAACCCACCAGCGATATTCTCTTCGAAAAAATTCTGGCCTGCAAAGGCAAAAGCTCCGACGCCGAGATCAAATGTGCCGTGGCCGTCTTTATGGGCATTTTGTCCCGGCAGTTTTTACAGCAAAAAGACCCACAAAAATTCAAACCAGCCCTCAATGCCTTTGAAAAAGCGGCTAGCGCGCTCAGCCGTTACCACAGCAAATTGAGCTCTGAGCAAGAGGTCTTCTATTATAAAAAGGAGTTGGCCAATCTCTGTTTTGACATCGGCTCGCTCTTGCTTTGGCGCACAGAAAGTGGCGAAATTACGATGGAGAAGGTTCAGCAGATTCTCAAACAGGCCTTTGGTGCTTACGAAGCTGTTTTGACCTCACCCAATCTGTTTTTTCTGGGTTTGACCGAACAGCGGGCCTCACATATTCGCGCTTTTTACCTGATCAGCCTGTGCTGGAGCTGTGCCAGCCCCAAAAAAGCCACAGCTGAAATCCACAAAATGGCCAGTGGCGATCAACTCAACGAACGCTATTGGTTTCTGCAATTGGCCAAAACCATCGCTTGGTCGGTCTTAAATTACCGCTTTGGCAAAAAGGCCGAAAATGAATACCACACGGCAGCCCAATCCGAATTACAGCGGGCGCTGCTGGTGCCAGGTTTAAAGGCCCCCACTCAGCAGGAAATTGCCTCAGACTGGATTTTGAATCGCTACTTCGCGCAATTACAATTGCCCAGTTAAAATTGCTCAGTTAAAATTCTGGCCCAAAAACCGCAAGAGGGTCTCTTGGCTTTGGCGCTGCGAGAGAGAGTCATAATCGGCCGCAAAGAAAACCGGCTCTTTGCGGCAATAGCGCAGTCCTTTGCGCAGCATTTTGGCGAGATGGCGCTCGCCAGCAGCCTCTTCGGCCTCCAAACTCCAGGGCTGATCTTGGGGCCAGGAGCGAGAGAAAATCAGGCGCTGGTTAAGGGGGTGAGCCGTTTGCAGGGTCCAGGCTGGATGACTGAGATCGAGCCAAAACTGGTAGTCTGAGGCCATATGCAATTCACAGAGGCGGTGCAAAGTCATCAGCTTGATCGCCCGATCTGAAGGGTCTTGAACGGGATCTCCAGCTTCGCGGATTTCGCCCGAAAACAGCGCGTTTAAAAACAGCACTTCGGGGCGTTCCACAGCCAGGCCGATTTGCTCCCATCGGCTCAAGCGTTGAATCAACTCACTGATTCCAGCGACCTGGGCAAAGGTCTGAGGCTGTAAATGGGGCAAGATCAGCTTTTGCCAAAGGATACTGGCTGCATGAGAGAGCGGGATTTGTTGAAGGCTGAGTTGCGTGCGCAGTTCTGCCACTGTTTCCCTCAGTTTTAGAGCCTCAGAGCTGGTTTGGCTCTGTAAAAATTGCCCCCAATCGCTCAAGCGATCTTGAAAACGCGTGCGCAAACGGGCCAATTCAAATGGGGGAATCTGCAGACAGTGGGCAAAGATCTGTGCCATTTCAAAACCTTTTAAACGGGGCAAAGACAGTCCGCTGCTGCCACTACTTTGCTCCCAAAAAACCAGCCGCAACAAGGCCAATAACACACTCACAAGTGGGTTGCGTTGAATAACCCTTGAACCACGGTAGATTTCCAGGTCCACCTGCATGCGGGCCAGCATCGTTTCAATTTCCAGGCAAAAGGCATCGGTCAGAGCCCAGCTCACCAGCACCAATTCACCCGGGGGCACCCCTGCAGAGAGACGTTTGCGCAACTGCATTTCCAAAGAGGCCAACATGGCTGAGGTGTTTTTCAGGCGATGCAATTGCGGTTCGCCGTTTTTTTCTGGGGCTTCAACCGGCAGATCTAAACAGAGCTGGTAAAGCCTTGCTGCCAAAGCAGCCTGGGGATGGCTATCGGGCAAAGACTGTAATTGTGCCCCGCTTCTCAGGCTTTGCACAAATTCGGGAAAGGCCCCCAAGACCTGCTCGGCCCCGCCATAGGGATTTGCAGTGCAAATGAGTTGGGAAGGATGAGTCGCGCGGGACCTATTCTGGACCAGGTATTCAATCAAAACCTGTTCAGCAGGGCTGGTTTCGTCGAGATCGTCAATCAGCCAATGGCTATAACTGCCCAGCCAGCTTTGCACAGCAGGCTCAGACAGACGCTGAGCCAGGTATTCCCATTGCAGCGGGTAATCCAAAAGCGGACGTTCACGCATCAAGAGCCAGCTTTGAAAGGCCTGCAAAAAGCGATGAATCTCGGGCACCAGCGGATCCATTTCGAGGGCTTCACTGCGGCTTTCAAACTCTGACCAAGACCAGGCGTTGATGGCACGGGCCCGGTGACGGTTGAGCAAATGCCTAAAAAAAGACCGTTCCAAATGCCGCCCCTGAAAATAGCTTCCTGCATGGGCCTGGTAAAAGCCCTGCATCAGCAAAAGGGTATCGTTGGCGGTAATCAGCTGCGGCTCATTGTCCTGGGGTACAGGGCAGGCCGCAAAGAAATGGCGCAACCATTGGGGAAAGGTAAAAACAGGCAAAGGCGCCAGCGGAAAGTGTAGATCTTCCGCCAGGCGCTTTAAAAATTCACGGCGATGGTACAGGCGGTGCCCACAGAGGATCTGAATCTGTGAGGGCGAAACGCCTTCAGCCAATAGACGATTGAGCGACTGGACCAGGGAGGCAGTTTTGCCCGTGCCCCGGTCCCCTTCAATCAGCAGAATTTGAGCCAGAGACTTGGCCAGAGAATCAGGCCCGCTCCAAATAGCTATCGGTACGGGTGTCGATCCGGATTTTGTCTCCCTGATTGACAAAGAGGGGGACTTGGACCGTCGCGCCGGTTTCAACCGTGGCGGGTTTGGTGCCACCGGTGGCAGTATCGCCGCGTACACCCGGATCGGTTTCGGTGATTTCGACCACCACAAAATTGGGGGGGTCGATGGTGATCAAAGCGCCATTAAAAAAGAGCATATCGTATTCGAGGCCCTCTTTCATGTACTTGAGCACGCGGTCACCGAGGGTGTCTTTGTGAACAGGCAATTGTTCAAAAGACTCGTTGTCCATGAAATTGTACTGATCTCCATCTAAGAAGAGGTACTGCATGGCTTTTTTCTCAATATCTGCTTTTTCCAGTTTTTCACCGGCGCGGAAGGTGTTTTCACGCACGCTGCCAGTACGCATGTTTTTGAGCTTGCTGCGAACAAAAGCGGCACCCTTGCCCGGCTTGACGTGTTGAAATTCAACCACTTGCCAGGGATCGTTATCAAAAACAATGGCAATGCCAGGGCGCAAATCGTTGCTGGTAATACTCATGATACTATCTATCTCCGTCGTTGCTTAAAACAATAGAGGGCACTATACCACGAAGGGGGTTTAGAAGTAATCGGGAACAATCCGGCGGGCGCCGACAAAGCGATTGCTAAACCAACCCGAGGTGATGGAGTCCACTTGAATGGGCTTGCCACGGCGGGGAGCGTGAATAAATTGCTCGTTGCCGATATATATGCCAACATGGCCAATCGGATAACCACCTGTGGCAAAGAAGACAATGTCTCCGGGTTCAAGCTGATCTTTTCTCACGGACTGGCCGTAATTGTACTGCAAATCAGCGCGGTGGGGCAGGTTGATATTAAATTCTTCAAAGGTGAATTTGACCAAACCCGAACAGTCGAAGCCACGATTGGGATCTTCGCCGCCCCAGATATAAGGCAAGCCGATGTGTTGTTGCGCACTCAGGACAATTTCACGTCCGAATTGTGTGTGGCTGGATGTGGCTTGGGCGGGAGCTACCTGAAGATTCAGGAGCAGGGTCAAAATGGCGCTAGCGGCCAGGAAACGCTTTTTCATGGCGTTGGTTCCTCTCTTGGGCAAAGATTATGGTAATCTTGCGTTTTTAGCTATTTTTGGGAAATTTCCCAGAAAATAACGCGGTCGTTTGCGTTGCTTATCGTCACTATTAATTAGATTGCATCCAATCAGGACTTTGGCAGTATATGCGATTCATTTGCAATATGTCAACCTTTGATCACAGACGGAAGGGGGGTAAGGGTTGTAGGGATAGGGTTTGGGGCAGCATTAAAAAGTGGCTGTAAGGGGTCGGTTCACGCCCAAACAGCCACCTTTTTCCTGATACGAACGGGCCCTAATACGAACGGGCCCTAATACGAACGGGGCAATTTTAGACTGTGTTCCGAGATAAAGTTCAGAATCATCTCGCGGGTAATCGGGGCTGTTTTAAACAGGCGGGCGGTGTTCCAATAATAGATCACCTCGTATTCCTCAGAGAATCCGTAGCCCCCGTGGGTTTCGATCGCGTGGTCAGCGGCTTTGATCGCCACATCTGCCGCTTTGAACTTGGCCAGATTGGCAAAATGGCCGACCTCCGCCGGGGGCAAACCTTTGTCGAAGGCCCAGGCTGCGCGGTAGGTCAGCAAACGGGCCGCTTCTTGCTCTATTTTTGTCTCGGCCAAAGGGTGGGCAATCGCTTGGTAAGAGCCGATTGCCCGATTGCCAAAGACCTTGCGCTCACGGGCGTAGCGGGTCGAGCGATCGAGCAAAAAATCGACCATGCCGGTGGCAATGCCCGCCGCCAGAATCCGCTCTGAATTGAGGGAATCAAAGATGATCTGGGCACCGCCATTTTCTGTGCCCACGACATTTTCGACCGGCACCTTCATATTTTCAAAGAAGATCGCCCATTGTTTGATGCCTTCGAGGCCTTGCAGGGGCAAAAATTGTTTTTCCAGCCCGGGGCTGTCGCAGTCGACCAGCATCAGGGTCAGGCCATAGGTGCGGTTGCCTTGGACAATGGCGTCTTCGAGCGAGGTCGTACGGGTCACAAGCAGCAGTTTTTGGGTGCTGTCGACGCCCGAGATAAAGACCTTTTGACCATTGACGACATAATGATCGCCCTCGCGTTTGGCAAAGGTGGCCGTATTAAAGACATTGCTGCCCGCGTCGGGTTCGGTATGGGCATAACCCAGGCGCATTTCACCTGTGGCCACTTTGGGCAAAATCCGCTGCTTCAACTCTTCTGAGCCGTGTTTGAGCAGGCAGAGCGCATCCATGGCGGTGACCACCGCGTGGACCGAGGCAAAGCCGTGGGCACTGAGGGTTTCGAGCGCCAGCAAGAGCGGCATCAGGCCCATGTCTGAGCCCCCATAGGCCTCAGGCAAAAAACTGCCCATGATCCCCGTCTCGGCAAAGGCCTGCCAGAGGGCATCGGGAAAATTGTGGTGTTTATAGATGTCTTGGCGCCAACTCACATGTTTGTCTTCGTGACGCTTGAGCATGCGTGTGATGCTCTCTTGTACCATTTTTTGCTCGTCGGTATAAGCGAAATCAAAACCCATGGGAGGCCTCCAGAGAAATCGGTGATAGTGCATGATACCTCTGGAATGGAGGGATGACCAATCGGAGCAAAAAGGTTGCAAGAGAAAATTTTTTTAAGGGTGCTTGTCAATCTGGATTTTTACTTTATAATTATTCTTATCGTTTTGTAATCCGATTGAAAATAGGGTGAGTTTTTTTTGTCTTTTTTTTGTCATAATTAAAATCGCAAAATTCCCCCTCCAGATATTACATGGTGAAAACCAAAAGAGGG
>JBPXJQ010000045.1:0-82454 GCA_051715345.1 Candidatus Blackallbacteria bacterium | reverse complement strand
CACAACACCCACCACAACACCCACCACAACACCCACCACAACACCCACCACAACACCCACCACAACACCCACCACAACACCCACCACAACACCCACCACAACACCCACCACAACACCCACCACAACAACCCCTGTTCCACCCCCTGTTCCAACCCCTGTTCCAACACCTGTTCCAACCCCCGTTCCAACCCCTGTTCCAACCCCTGTTCCAACCCCCGTTACAACCCCTGTTCCAACCCCTGTTCCAACCCCCGTTCCAACCCCCGTTCCAACCCCTGTTCCAACCCCTGTTCCAACACCCAGCCCCACAACAACAGCAACCATGGTTCAAGACATTTTGGTCTTGACGAACGCTGAACGCAGCAATGCTGGGCTGGGCAATTTGACCCTTCATCCCCTGTTGAATCAAGCAGCCCAAGCCCACGCCCAGGACATGGCCGACAATAGCTATTTTAGCCACACGGGTCTTACGGGCAGCACAGCTGGAACACGGATTACAGCCACAGGTTATGTCTGGCAAACATATGGTGAGAATATTGCAATGGGCTATCGTTCGGCAAATGCTGTGATGACGGGTTGGATGAACTCCCCCGGTCACCGCGCCAATATTCTCAAAGCCAATTTTCTTGATATTGGGATAGGCTATGCACTCAGCCCATCTGGCCAAGCCTATTATGTCCAGGTTTTTGGCAAATCCCGTTAAAAACCCTTGGCTCTAGCGCCTTGTGAGCAAACGGGTGTGATTGTCAGTTATTATCAGGGGGTGCTAGACTGGGAAGGACTATGGTAGACCTTTCTCATTTTTTAACCGAATTAGCCGGAATGACCGGATTAGCCGAATTGGTTGCGCGTGATTCAGCGCTTCGCTCGCCGTATCCTTATGGTTATCGGCCTCGGCTTTGTGACTCATTTTTCACCCCTACCACAGCTCAATATTCACAACAATAAACTATCATGGAAAATCCCTAAACAGCCGATGAAATTTGCAGATTTTGACCTCAAACCCGAACTATTACAAGCCCTAGAAGAAATGGGCTATACAGCCCCCACCCCCATCCAAGAACAAACCATTCCAACCTTGCTACAAGGCGGCGATGTGATTGGTTGTGCCCAAACTGGAACAGGAAAAACGGCTGCGTTTGCCCTGCCCGTCTTACAGCGTATCAACCCAGGTGCCACCGCCCATCCCCAGGCGCTGATCATTACCCCCACCCGCGAGTTGGCCGAACAGATTTTTAAATCGATTCAAGACTATACCCGCTTTATGCCTGTGCGCTGTGTGGCTGTCTATGGGGGTGTTCCCTCTCGGGGTCAAGAAGCTGCACTCAAAAAAGGCGTGGATATCGTTGTAGCAACTCCTGGCCGTTTACTTGATTTGCTGCAAAAACCCTCACTTCGACTTTACGATGTGCGTTTTTTGATCCTCGATGAAGCCGACCGCATGTTGGACATGGGCTTTATTCCAGATGTTGAAAATATCGTCAGTTATGTCCCGCGGACCCGTCAAACCCTGCTTTTTTCTGCCACCATGCCACCAGAAATTGAAAAACTGGCACGCAAAGTCACCCGCACCCAATCAGCGGAAATGATTGTCGTGGGCGAGCGCAGTTCCTCAGCAGACACGGTCACCCAATGGATCTGTAAGGTGGGCGACCGTGACAAAATGCCACTTTTGATTCAATTGCTCAAAAACGCTGAAATGGTCTCAACGATCATATTTACCCGCACCAAGTTGGGCTGCGCAGAATTGAGCCGCCGTCTTGATGATGCAGGTATTTCAGCGATGGCCATCCACTCAAATCTCACCCAGACTCAGCGCCAAAATGCCCTTGACCGCTTCAAACGGGGTGAATGTCGAATTTTGGTAGCCACAGATATCGCCGCACGCGGACTGGATATTGAAAAAGTCTCCCACGTGATTAATTTTGACACCCCCACCCATCCCGAAGACTATGTACACAGAGTCGGCCGCACGGGTCGGGCATTGGCCAAAGGAGAGGCATTCACCTTTGTCGCGCCAGCAGAAATTCGCCATTTAAAAAATATTGAAAAGCTGATTCGCAAAGAATTACCTGAATTTAAACCGGAAGCACTGGCTCAGGTTGAAACGATTCCCGCTCAAACTGATCAGACTGAAAAAATTGAGACAAAACACCGAAAAGAACAAAGTAGCTCAAGAACCAGACCTGAACGGAGCAAAACAGAAGGCCGCAAAACAGAAGGCCGAAAGACACAAGCGGATAAAAGCGAGCGCTCGCGTCCAGAACGCACACGCGGAGAGCGCGCGCGCACAACCGTAGAGCCCTCAACTCGCCGGAAAGCGGAACGGATTCCCTCGGAAAGCCTGAGTGAAAATGTCCAAAAGCCGCGTTTTGTAGCCACCCCACAGGAATCGGTAGAAACACCACTCGTAGAAACGCCACCCAAGGAACGGCCCACTCGCAAAGCCCCCCACCCCAGACGTGCGCTCAAAACCGCTGATACGACTGCTCCACCGGCTCCTGAAGTCCGTGTTACAGATCAAGAGACCCCGTCTCCAGCAGCAAGGGCACACAAAAATCTTGATCGAGAAAAACCCCAAAGCGAAAGACATGCACAACGTTCAAGTCGCCCAGTTCGCACAGCACAAACGCTGGAGCAGCCTGCGCTTGAAATGGAAATGCCACGTCAAGAACAAAACACACAACATGGACGGGCCCAGCGCACGCCAGAGAAACCCCGTACAGAACCCAACCGCACAGGTTTTGTCGCACGCTCTGGCCAAGTTCAGTCCACCTCGACGCATCGTCATTCCAGTAAACAACAAGCAGTTGCCCCCCGCGAAGATGACATGTCCATTGCAGTAGCAAAACCCAAAACAGGCGGTTACACGCCTCGGCCGGCCTCACAAACAGCTGCAGCACCGAGCAAACCCTCCCATTCTGCAAAAATGTCTAAAAGTACTCAACCGGGCAGCCCTACATCCTCCCGTTTTTATCGGCATGACGATGATGTTGACTGGATAGAAGAAGATTAAATCGCCTTTCGGCCCCACCCTTTGCATTGCAAGGTGAGGCCGATTATACTGATTTAAACTACCATGTCAATTGCCAGCCCTGAAGACCTCAAACTGATTGAAAAGCTCATCCAGCGCGGGCTGGTTGAGCGGTCTACGCTCGTGCAAATGCTGGAGTCTCAAAAAAAAGCCTTTGAAAAAGATCAGGCAACGCTTTCTGGCACTCTTTTTCAAATCGATCCCATGCAGGGTCTCCTGCTCATGAATGATCTTGTCTCCAAGCAAGAATTGGGGGCCCATCCGCTCTCTACTAAGCTCTCAGCCTCAGATTGGGCAGCTTGGGGAACCCACCGCATTCTCTGCCAAGAAGAAGATGGGAATCAAGTTCAGAGTGAACAAGCCCTGCCTGGTGAAATCCCTGCTTTGGTTTTATCCCGCGATGGAGCCTGGGTTTACACTTCGGAAGGGCTTCAAGCAAAATCATTGGGATATGCCTGGAACAGCCTCTTCAGTGGCAATTTAAGAGGACGGGTCCAAGCAGGACCTTGGGATCTCTTTCTCTCCTACGATAATACCTTGTTGGCCCTGACCGATCGGGGCGCAGGCACAGTTGAGGTGCTTTCTACTGAAACCTGTGAATTGCAAGCCCGCTTCCAAATTCGTCCACCGGGGGGCACCACTTGCTTGAGTGTGGCCTTTGACCTGAAGCAGATGCGGGTCATTGTCTCCGATAATCAATCAACCAGCTTACATTTGGGTTCAATCAAAGACGGCTCACTTGAGCAGGCCAAGCCAGGTTTGGGACTTTTGGGAAATTTAGTCTTGGCTCCTGATGGTGAACATCTTTACATCCTCACGCTCAAACCAGCCCAGGAATTGCTGTATCTCAACCTCGATGACTGGAGTGTTGCAAAACGGATAGCCCTCAAGGGAGATCTTTTTCGCAACCATTCTGAAGTCCCTTGTGATTTGCTCACCCTTTCCCCTGATTTTAGCCTGCTCTTGGTGATGACTTTTCAGAATGCCCCAGACCCCTTAACCCCCATTATCTCTGTGATCGACACGGCCCAGGTCAAAACACTCAGGCGTTATGCCCTCAAAGATGGCTCAAAACCCTATCAATTGCTCTTTTCTCGCAGCAACCCGCTGATGGCCTACAAAGAGAAGAACTTGCGTGAAATGCTCATGGAGTCTGGCTTGGTTGACCCCCAAGCCCTCCAAACACTGGAGCAACCCGAACCCAGTTTGGCATTTCAAACGCTCTCCCACCCTTCTTCCTTGCAAACGCCCCAAGAGTTTGTCCCCCCCCCCTCGTTCCTCCCTCCCGTGGTATCACGCAAACCCATGCCTGGCATGGTATCTCCCGAACCCAGTGCTGAGAAAGAGCTTGCTTCGCCCCCCACCGCTCAGCCCAGCGAAGAAAAAACGCAAACCACTTCCCCAACACGGCCTGTAACCGCTGTCGAAAAAATCAGCCTAAATCCTGAGAGTGAAACTTTAATCGCCCAATTATTGGCTGAAGTTTTTCAGCGCGAAAACCAACTCGAATTGATGGATTTGCCCAGGCCCTGGAATTTATTGAGAGAAGAAGCGGCCCGCTTGCGCCCCCTTTTAGAAACCCAATTGCAAGCAGAGGTCGCAATCGAAAAACTTCATGAGGGTCGCAGTTTAAAAACGACCTTGCGGCGACGCCAGGTCTTATTGCGTCAAGAGCAGGATGCTTGGTTATCTGAACAAGCTGCGGTGGTGGTGCCTCTGCAATGCCCATCTTGCCAACAAAACCTGATGAATCACTGGGAATGTCAAGTCTGTGGCTTCGAACTGCTCAATCCCCTGCGCCAGTTTAAGCAGCAAATCGCTTCTGCAGAGGCGACCACTGGATTAGAACCTGGTCACTTGCTTTTGCCCGATCCACACCATTTGCGCCTTTTGGAGCTCAATCAACGCAAAGAAATTGCTTGGCATTTGGATCCAGATCAACTCTCTTGTGATTTTCCCCGCGACTTGATTCGCTTGCCCAACTCCAATTATCTGGTAGCAGACGCACACCGCAACCAAATTTACGAAGTGGGCAGCAAAGGGAAAATTCACTGGTCCATGAAAACCTTTGAATCAAATCAACACAAACTGAAACATCCGGTACGGATAGGCTGGCGTAAAATGGGCAACAGCGAGGCCTTGCGCTATTTGATTGTCGATCAGGGCCATCACCGTGTTTTGGAAATAGATCCAGACAGCCAAATTCATTGGCAATTTGGGGTACAAGGAGAAGCCGGAGACGACGATCTTCACCTCGACACCCCCACAGATTTGCAATGGACCCCCGATCGCACTTGGCTGATCTGTGATGCAAATAATGGCCGCGTTTTGGAAGTGAGTGCAGAAGGGGAAATCGAACAGTGTTTTGATCGGGAAAGTTATGGCTTAAGTCGGCCCGTTTGTGCCATGCGACTCTGGAATGGGCACACCCTGATTGTCGATGCCGAGCTGTTCCAAATTCTCGAACTCGATGCCATGGGCGTGGTCAAAGAGCGGATCACCTATTACAAAACGGGGATGTCCACAGATTTGCGGCTACTTGAGCCTTCACGCTTGATTCGACTGCCTAACCAGGATTTGTTTCTCTACAATGAGCGCAAAGCCATTCAAATTTTACCCAGCCAGAAAAAACTGCTCTGGTTTTCGCCCTTGGACAAAATACAAACTTTGGCGTCAACGCAAGCAAATCATCCGCGCGCGGCCATTGAACCCAAACCAGAACCCAAACCAGAACCCACACCCGATCCCGCACCAACGCCTGAACCTGCGGCAGCAGAAGTTTCTCCCCCATCTCCCCCCTTGGATGAAAGTTCAAACGCCAATCCAGCCCGTTTTCGCAGGGTCTCTGCCCAAGAACGTCTGCAGGCTTTAATCAATCGGCCCAGTCCAGTCAAGTCGCAAACAGAGAGTTTTGACCATTCGGTGTTGTATCTCAAAGAGGGAGAAGAATTGGGGAAACTCTCTCCCTATCTGATCGACCAGCGCCACAATGGCATCGTCAGGATTGATCGCAAAGGCAAAGTGACTTGGCATTATGGCTACGATTTGGAGCAAAAACTTGCAAGGCCCCAATCGATTCAAGTCACAACACATTCATTGGTAATTGCGGATACCGGCAATAGCCGCATCCTCGAAGTTTCGCGGCTCGACAAAGAACTGTTAAATGAAATTAAAGGCCCTGCCCAAAGCCGTCTAAATCACCCCCGTTCTGTACGTTTACTCGCCAATGGCAATTATTTGATAGCGGATCAATACAACCAGCGTTTGGTAGAAATTTCACCCGATAATCAGATCGTCTGGGAGTTTCACCAAGAAGAACTCACAGCCTCGCCGCAATATGCCGAAGAATTGCCGGGTGGCGATATCCTCTTCGTTGATGCCCTGCTCAACCGCGTCACACAGATCAGCCGCAAAGGGCAGGTCCGCTGGTATTATGGCAGTACCCTCAAAGGTCAACCACGGGTGCGCCAAGATCGTCTGTTTGGACCCAGTTTTGCGACCCATTTGGCCAATGGGCACACCTTAATCGCCGATACCCGCCACCACCGCGTGGTTGAGGTGGATCAACAGGGCCATACTGTTTGGGAGTATATCGGTCATGCACGCAGCAACCGACTCAATCCCACCTCCGTACGCAGATTGGACAATGGGCATACCCTGATCAGCTTTTTTAACCACACCAAGTTGGTTGAACTCAATTCTGAAAAACAGTGTGTCTGGTCGTTTACCTTGGGCAAAGATGTCTTTCAACCCCCGGTTGAAGGAGATGAAGACACCCTCGTGCAACACGAAACGGAGGAGATTCGCCCATTTTACAATGCCGTTGAAAAACGCCTGATTAGCTCCGCTCGGGGCGCTGGCCAAGATGTGCTGGAACTCCACATCGAATTGATGGACAATGTGCAAATGAAGTCGGTTCGTGCTTCGTTGATTATGATGCAGGCCGAGGAATTTGGCATGGTGTTTAAATCGTTCCCCCCGCCAGAAGATCTCATGGCTGACCGCTTTGGCCGCAGATTGGTCTTGGCTTGCAGCTTGACTCCCCCCCACACGCGCAGCGATGTGGTTGCACGTCTATCGGGTATTGCCGAGGTACTCAGTGTTGATCCCAAAGACGTACATCTGACTGAGAACTAACGGGTGGCTTGAAAGCGTTGAGAGGCATAGGTCTGTTTGAGTTCATTTAA
This sequence comes from Candidatus Blackallbacteria bacterium, assembly GCA_051715345.1. Lineage (GTDB taxonomy): Bacteria > Cyanobacteriota > Sericytochromatia > UBA7694 > UBA7694. The sequence goes on along the minus strand of JBPXJQ010000045.1, from coordinate 75,233 downwards.
GAGTCCCTTACATTGGGTTGCAATGACTCTCTTTTTACCCAAAGACAATTCTATCGACTTGAGATTCGAATTCTGACGCGATAGCCTGACTATCTTCTGGGTTGCTACTTGAAAGGCTTCCCAATGCAGATGTGCTGCGTTAAAGTCAGCCAAATCTGCCTTTGAAATCTGTCGGGCAAGGGTGTCTAAATGATGTTGTGTCAGGGCCGTTTGAACTTGCATCTCTTTTTCCCATTGGGACATTTCTTGCTCTGTAAACGCTTCAATATGGGGTTTGTGCAATGCCAGAATTTTTAAACTGGCAATTTGACTTTGCGCAATCGCGTTTTCTAACTTTGAATTAGATGTGTTTGCAGGGCCTTTTTTCTTTAAACGATTCAGGGCTTTTTCAAATTGCTCCCAAGCTTTGCGTCCAGTAATCGTCGACCATTTCTGGGCTTCTATATTGCTCTCTTGGGTGGCCCAGGCCAATAATTGCTGATCCAGTGTTTTAAACTGTTGCCAACATTGGTCAAATTCAGACAAAAGCTGTTTTTCAGTGGGTAGGCTCTGGATTTGGATTAATGTGTCCAGGGCTTGTCTGAGTGTTTCGATCTTCTTTCCAGCTTGATTGACCTGCAAAACAAATTTTTGCGATTCCTCACGATTCAGACTCAACACTGCATTTTTTTCAGCTTCAATTGCGGTTTGAAGATGGTCCAACAATTTTAGGCTGAGGTCTGTCTTATTTTGTTGAAGTTCCAAATTGGTCGGCGGGTGGTATATTGCCGCAAAATAAAGCAGTGCTCCCATCAATAGAAGGGCAAAACCCCAAGGCAAGAACTGACTCCACACTTTTTTTGGGGAAGACATGCTGATTGAATCCTTTGAAATCTGATCTTGGTTAAACACCTTTCTAGCCTATCCAAAATCAGCTCAATTTTTGCTCAAAAATCCGTCACACCCTCTAAAAAACGGCTGAAAAAGGGGGTTAAATCGCCACCATACTCTGCCTCTAGAAACCGTCTAAAGTCTGCTTCAGAATAAGACTTGAGTCGATATTGACGGTAAAACTGGCCCAAACTGACAAAAAGATTGCGTTGTTTGTGCTGAAAAAGACCCTGCAAACCTGAGATAAACTGGCCTTCTGCATAAACGGCTTCTGGGGTGCGTAAACTCCAACTTTGCTGGGGAATCAAACGACTGGGAGGGCGTTTGAGCTGTGCGGCAGTGAAGGGACGGCGATAATCATACCAATCACAAATCACTTCATCGACAAAACCTGCCTGAGCATCTTGGGGCGAAGCCCCACGTCCAAACCACATGTGGCAGATTTCATGGGGTATCAATTCCAAACGGCTGACGATGGCCCCACCATATTCCATCGAATACTCCTGGCTCAGCGGCAAATCACCGGATTGAAGGGAATACAGTTTGACCAAGAGTTGGGGAAAAGCATACGCGCCAAATTGCTGCTCAAATTCTGACAAACTTCTGCGAATGCGTTTCTCTGCTTCAGAAAATACCTGTTTTTCGCCCAGTCCCATGCTCCTTCCCAATCCCTGCGGGATGACCACGGTGACTGGAATAGGGGTATAAAGACCTTGGTAAGCAAAGCTGTGACTCTTCATTGGGGCATTGCTGAATTCAAAATAAGGCATTGCCAGGTTAAAACGCTGGTCAAATCCCAAACGGTAGCGCCCGTTCCCCAGTTCAGCAAACTCTGTTGCATTGCTGTAAACCCGCAAGGGTTGTTTGAGGCCCTGAAAGGCAAAATTCCAAACCATGGGATGGCGTTCAGATTCAAAGCCAGAGGGAATCAAAACATTGCTAAAGCGGGCATCACTGGAATCACTGAAGTCTGTGCGCCAATAAAAGGGGTTTTGCCAATGTAACCCCCAAGCCGTGAGTCCGTTTATTTGGTAATTGAGCTTAAGCTGGTACTCGGTCTGTTTTGCCTTTAGACTCTCTGGAAAAGGTCCGAGCAAGGGGATCTGCAATAGCCACTCGTGACCGCCCGGTGCCAAGAGACGTTTAAAAGCAACGGGCTCACCATTCAGCCACACTTTTTCAGGCTGTTGGGTAAATAAAAAGGCTACGAATTTGGCCTGAGTGTTTACCCGGAAACGAATCTCTGCTTGGGCCGAAATCTGCTTTTTATTCACGTCTATACTGAGATTCAAGCTGCTCTGCACCGGTTTTGCGGCACAGGTCAGCTCCTTTTCATGGCCGAAACATTTCTCTGGAGTGGCGCCAGGAGTCTGAGTCTGGGTCTGGGTCTGGGTCTGGGTCTGGGCCCATTTTGCCTGAACTGCAGCTGTACCGGCAAAGGCATGGGTCACTATCAAGCAAATGAAACAGCCCCAAATACAGCAAAACCAGTTGCGTTTTTTCAATACATTCAAAATCGACTCAAGACCATGAGGCAGATAAACATTCCTGAAAAGAGGGGCAAAAGCAGTAATAAAGGACTGCGAGCGGGATTTTGACAGACAAATTCCCCATCCTTCAAAGAAAAATAACCAGGGATAGCATCCACTGGAAAAGCCACATTTGGATTTGCAGGCAAATAGAGCAAGTTCTCTTCGGTGTCATCCAAGAGGCGTTCAATTTCGTGGGTTTTTAATCCTGTTTGGTATTTTTGGCCTTGAACCGAATATTTAAACACCAATTTGTAGACAGGATAGGTGTTTCCATTTATTTTGACAACTGTGCCTGTATCTTGTTTTTCGCTCAGGGGTACTTGCAACAATTCGCCCTGGCCCAGCAATTTCGCTATTTTGAGCCCCTGTAAGAGGCCCTGTACGATCAATAACAAGCCAGCGAGGGGAAACAACAGCACCAACAAAACCATATGCCCAAAAGTTGCAGAGCGAAACCCTGATTGGCTGACACGGGCAAGATTTGGATCTTCGGCTTTAAATTCGATCGGAACCCGTGTGCCCACAGGCACCGTCTGCCCCGTTCGAAAAGAGCGGGCCTGGTAAGGCTTGCCTTCGTGTTGAAAGTGAAAGTCGTAGGCATAGACCCGGCTTTTATTTTCTGTCGAGCTGGTGGCTTGAACAGTTTCAATCACAGCCTGACCGGATACAAGTGGGCCACTGAATTGGATATCACTGATAATCACATCAAGAGCAAAAATCCAGACAAAAATCAGCGAAAAGGAAAAAAAGGCCCACCCAAATTGGTTCATAAAGCCTCCCAACAGCGCATTGATCAGCGCGGAAAAGGGCACTGAACGTGGGGGCGCTTTTAAATGGGGCGATGGGTTAATGCAGGGCCTCTTCGTAAGAAGCGTGGAATTGGCGAGGCCGTGAGGGATAGCGATCATGCGGAATCACTTGCACATTGGCAGGCGGGGGTACTTTCAGACTGAGATCGCCGACAACGGCAATCATCAATTGGGTACCTGCAGCCAAGAATTCTCGGTTGATGGTCGGAAACTGATCCCCACGTTGGTGGTAATAAGGGGTGCTGTCATTGCTGGTCCACTCTTCTGATAGACAGACCGACGCATACCCTTGGTCGTGAAAGGAGACATGATCAGATTGACCAGTGCTGGTGCGATCCAAGGGCAGATTTAAGCCATGGGTCTTGTTGACCATTTGATAATAATCCCACAAGATCCCATCCGGGCGGGCCACTTCCACGGTTTTGTCGCCATCCCCATCCCAGCCGAGCATATCAGTGGTGTGAACACTGGTGATTTTCATGCCCTGTTTTTTCAGGCTGCGGGCCAAATAGCCACTGCCAATCAGGCCCAATTCCTCTTCATCAAACCAGGCAAAAAGAATATTGACTTTCCGCCCTTTGAGCTGAGGCAAAACAGCAGCGGCTTCAAGCACAGCCGTAGAGCCCGAGGCATTGTCATCGGCTCCCGCATTGCGCACAGAGTCCATATGGGCTCCCACCACGATGTATTCATCAGTGGGTACCTCAGCCATCAGGCGGGCGGTGATATTGATGCCATTGCGGCGATATTCATGGGGCTCAACTTTATAACCCAGGCTTTCGAGGGTCTGGCTGAGGTATTGGCGGGTCAAAGCCCGCCCTTGAACCGTCCCACGTTCAGGAATACTGGTATTGGTTGCAATCGGATTTTTGCCAGTTAAAGCAGCCAAATTGGCTTCAATCCGGGCTGGGTCTACTAATTTTTCGATGCCTGCCTTGGGGTTAGTGCGATTGAGTGAAAAACCACGCAAGGCCTGTGATTGTTGAGCATTGGGAGGGGTGGCTATCAAGGCATTACAGCTCAAAAGGGTGACAGTAACTGAAGCCAGAAGGGATACAAGCAGGACTTTTTTCATGGTTTGCCTCATAAAACGGGATATTCAGATTGTCGACAAGAATAAGAAAAACTTGTGCTTTGATTAAGGGTAATTTAAATTATTTCAATTTAGCGGCATTTTGTCTCCCCCGTAATTGATCGCTTTGCGCCTGAAGACCTGTTAAACTGGCAGAACAAAATTAAAAAACCGACCACCAAGAATGAGGAAGAATAATTGCCATGATCATTGATCTGAATCTGATAAAAGACTATAACGAAAAACTCAGTCAAAGCCCCTTAAACAAATTGGTCATGAATGCCGTTGGACGTGTCGACCTCAACGAATTAGCCGTCAATCGCGATCTGATCAAAAGCATGGATTTTTCCTTTTCTGATGAACTGGATGTGGCTCCCGAAGCCACTGCCCAGCAAAAGGTAGGTGTTTGCTGGATTTTTGCTGCCATGAATTTACTCAGGTACTTTACCCAGAAAAAACTCAATGTCAAAACGTTTGAATTTTCGGGCCCGTATCTGATGTTCTGGGACAAATTTGAAAAGGCCAATTATTTCCTCGAAAAAATGGTCGAGTTTCGCGACAGGGATTATGATGACCGCGATCTGCGCCATTTTTTGGGCCAACCCCTGCCCGATGGGGGGGATTGGTATATGTTTGTCAACTTGGTCAAAAAATATGGCATGGTGCCTGCTTCGGTCATGCAACACTCAAGTTTTTCAAAAGATTCCACCATCCACAACAATGTGATCTCCAGTAAATTGCGCCAATACGCAGGAGAGATTCGCAAAATGGCCAAAGCAGGCGCTTCTCTTGAAGCCATCGAGCAAGAGCGGAAAATCTATATCGAAGAGCTGTATAAAATCATGGTGCTGAGCTTTGGCACGCCCCCAGAGCGCTTTGATTGGAGCTACCGCAACGAAGACAAAGTTTTTTTCCGCGAAAAAGACCTGACCCCACACCAGTTTTTTGAAAAATATGTGGAACTGGATGTCGATGATTATATCTGCCTCTGGAGCTCTCCCATGGCGGATACCCCCTACGACAAACTTTATACGGTAGCACATACCCGCAAAATGGTGGGCGGCGAAAAACACCTGGCTTTAAATTTACATTTTGATCAATTCAAACAATATGCTTTGCAAAAACTCAAGAACCACGAACCCGTCCTGTTCTCCTGTGATGTCGGTAAAGACAGCCTGAGAAAAGAAGGGCTGCTTTTAAAAGGCATCTATAATTATGACCTGCTCTTTCAGACCCATTTTGGCCTGGACAAACCTGAAAGACTTGAAATGGGAGAGACCAGCATGACCCATTGCATGTTGATCGTGGGTGTCGATCTCGACCATGACGGGCAGCCGGTCAAATGGAAAGTGGAAAACAGCTGGGGTGCTGAAGTCGGCAAAAAAGGCTATTTTATTATGTCGAATGAATGGTTTGAAGACAATGTCTATCAGCTGATCATTCCAAAAAAATACCTAAGTGAAACGGAATTGGCACTTTTAAACCAAGAACCCACTGTTTTGCCACTCTGGCATCCGATGTTTTAAAATCCTGGGTTCTAATTCCTGGGCCTCATTCAAAAGCGTTAGCTGCCGAGCACTTCACCGACTTCGACCCGCTGTCCGCGGGCGAAGTCACCGGCAGCCATCTCTTTGCTGTCCGCCGGATGCACCCGCAGTAATTCCAAGAATCCCTCACCGGTTTGCACCAAAATGCTCTGTTTGAGTAATTTGGCCACCGTTCCGGCAATCACAGGATCTGTTTCGAGTGGCTCACCACGATAGACCTGGGCTTCTTTGATCTTCAGGGGTTTGCCTCTGAAAAAAGTATAGGTCTCGGGCCAGGGTTTGAGGCCCTGAATCCGATGATACAGTGCTTGCGCTGATTCGGCCCAATTGAGTTGACCGTGTTCTTTTTTGAGCAAGGGGATATTGGTGGCTTGGCTTGAATCTTGGACCTTGGGCAGAATTTCACCACTGAGATAGCCTGGCAGCGTCTCCATCAGCAATTCTGAGCCCAATTTTGAAAGTTTCTCTGACAAACTAATGCCTGTTTCATCAGCGTCTATGGGCAGGGATCGCTTGAGCAACATGTCACCCGTATCCATGCCCGCATCCATGACCATCGTTGTCACGCCGGTTTCACTTTCGCCATTGACCAAACACCATTGAATCGGTGCAGAGCCTCGGTATTTGGGTAAAAGTGAGGCATGGACATTGATACAGCCATGTTTGGGCAAATCCAAAACGTCTTGGGGCAAGATCTTGCCATAAGCCACCACCACAAAGAGAGCAGCATCCACCGATTTGAGTTTTTCAAAAACCTCAGGGGTGTTGCGTATCTTTGCGGGCTGATACACCTCAATGCCATTCGCCTCGGCCAAAATTTTGACGGGCGGAGCCGTCATCACCTGTTTGCGGCCGACAGGTTTATCGGGCTGAGTGACCACCAATTTGACAGGATACCCCGCATCTAAGAGGGACTGCAGACAGGGAACCGCAAACTCGGGGGTTCCCATAAACACCAGTGTGGGTTTCACGCCAGGGCAACCGCAGTCTCGGTCTCAGCCATTTCATCAAGTTCATCTTCATCTTCTTCATATTCACTGACAGCGGGCAATTCACCACTGAGAATTTTTTGAATCCGATCTTTGAGAATCGGGATTTCCCGCTGCAGCACAAATTCGTCTTCGACCAATTCGGTAAACAACACCCCGTTTAGATGATCAATTTCATGCAGCAGGGCGCGGGCCAAAAGTCCTTCTCCCGTGATCGTGATGGTTTTGCCCTGCAGATTCATGGCTTGAATCACAGCTTTGGCAGGCCGCTTAACATCGGTAAGTAAATCCGGGAGACTCAGACAGCCTTCGGGGCCGACCTGTTCGCCTTCGGTGCTGACCACTTCGGGATTGATCAGAAAATAGGGCCGATCTTGGTATTCATCGCCACAGTCCACAATAATAAAGCGTTTTGATACGCCCACTTGGGGAGCAGCCAGACCCACACCATGGTAGTGATACATGCTTTCGAGCATGTCTTCGGCGAGTTTTATCAGCTCTCGGTCGATATTTTTAATTGGTTTGGCTGGGCGGGTCAGGACCGAAGCCCCATAATATTTGAGATCAAGAATGGCCATTTGCAGTATCCTATTGTTTGGTCTGAATTTATGCATATTATAACACGCAGCTTCTGGGGGCTTGTCAGTCTTTTGCCGTACTCGGCTTGCTAATTTTTGTTCTTTTTTAGCCTCCCTGTTTGCTTGAAAATAAGTTGTTTTGTCTATCTCGGTTATAATGAATTTGAGATAATTTTTTTACAGTTGGGTTTTGATGTGGCAATACAGCATATTTGTTTGATTGACGATGATGAAATTATGCCTTTATTGGTCTCGGGTTTGCTCAAGCGCTTGCCCCCAGACTTGGCACCGATTCGCTTTGAATCGCATATCCATGGCCAAAAGGCTTTGGATGGCTTGAGTCACATTTCAGAAGCTGATTTTCCTGACCTCATTTTGCTTGATTTGAGTATGCCCGTAATGGACGGGCACACCTTTTTAAAACACTATGCTGAACGCTACGCAAATAAGCATCCAGACACCAAAATTGTGGTCTTGACCTCTTCGCTCTTAAAAGAGGATAAATTGGCAATCAATCATTACCCCTTTGTTAAGCACTTCATGATCAAACCCTTGCTATTGACCCAGCTCAAGCAATTATTGGAACTCGAAGGTGTTAAGGTTTAGCTGATTCATTTGGGATAGTTTCCGAATTCACAATTGGAAAGCTCAAATGAAAGCGAGAGCCTAGGCCAGGGGTGCTTTCGACTTGAATTTGCCCACCCAACATTTCAGTTTGGGTTTTGACCAGATACAAGCCGAGCCCATGCCCATCAATTTGGGCATGAAAGCGTTGATAAAGTCCAAAAATCTCTGTGGCGTGTGCATTTAAATCGATGCCAAGTCCATTGTCTTGTATTTCAAAGACCCAAAAACCGTGTTCTTCCCTCACACTGATTTTTAAGACTAAGGGCCGCTGGGGATCTTTGTATTTGAGCGCATTGCTAACTAAATTGAGCAAAATGCTGTGAAGATACACCGCAATGCTGTTTACCTGGGAGACGTTTAGCGCCAGTTCTGGGCGCCAATGGGGGTCGGGCAAGAGATGGTTTAACTCGCTTAAAACATCTTCGATGATGGGGCCCAAATCAATCCAACTGCGTTCTTTTTGACTGCGCCCTTGGTGGTGCAAACGCTCATGCAAAGCGATCAGGTCTAAGTCCATGCGTTCGGCAGAAAGTTTGAGTTTTTCTAAGAGCACAGTCTGTTCATCTGAAAGGATTTCATCTTCGCCAGCGGGGGTTTCAAGCAAAGCCAATAGGCCCAATATATTTGCCACTGGTACCCGTAAATTGTGAGAAACCAAATAAGTAAATTGTTGCAGGTCCTGATTTTGTTCTACCAATTTGGCCGTTAAAGCCCACAATTCATTTTGAGCCCGTTTTTGTTGACTGATCTCTTGGCCAAGCAATAAATAGGTAGGTCCATCTTGGCCCGTATGATAATTTAAGAGCAAATATCCCACCCAGCCATGGGCCAATTCCATTTCGGCTTGAATCTGACGGCCTTTCTCCAATTGATTGAGTACCCGTGACCATTCAGGGGTTTGTTTGATCCAAAGTCCCCCCAATCGCCGACCAATCAGCTCATTTTGTGAGAGACCACTGAGCCGGATCAAATGGGCATTGGCCTCAAGCACTTTACTTTCTTTGTCCAACACGGCAATCACTGAGGCCGAGCGCACAGTGGACTGAAAAAACTCAAGCGTTTTTTTATCCGAAAAAAGTTGGGCCTCAATTTGTTTGTGTTCGATCAGATCAAATGCTGAAACCAGCAGGCCCTCAGGGGAATTGTGAAAATGCAATTGAATATCCAAAATCTGGCCTTGGCTATCAAGGTGGACCACCATCACTTTTGATTGGCCAGATAACCACGCATTTTGGGCCTGTGTTTGGGGCGGCTTTTCCAGATCCCCCAATTTCATTTCACGGAACCGCTCTGCACTGTGACCATATTTTTCGCTGGCAGCCCTGTTGCTTTCACGTATCTGGCCAGATTGGGGATCACAATACCACATGGGAACTGGGTTATTGTCGAATAAAAAGCGGTAATGTTGACTTTGCTTTTGCAGGGATTTTTGAAAAAACCGCACCAGGAAAAACAAAAGAATGCCTGTTAAAAAGACATAGGCAAAACCTTTAAGCGTTTGAAATTGCCCCAAGAGTTGATCTGAATAAAAAATCCAAAGCAGACCAAAATTCATATATAACAAAGCAATAAACAGCTCTGGAGTCCAATTGAACCGCTTAACAACGTCTTTCATCGACATTTCTGTTTAGATCTTTTCTGCCCCTATTGATAGGGAATCTGTTTTCCTGTTAAAGCCTCAACCGCTGCCAATGGCAAAATCAATTGAATTTCATAACTGCCATCGGGTTGCTGTTCTGCTTCTGAGGCTTCTTGGGCACCTTTGATCAGGCCTTCAATTGATTTCCGTTCTTCTGGGTGGCTCTGCCCCCAATTGTCGACCGTCAAATCTGCATCGAGATGAATCCCATAGATTAACGCTGCCAAACGGCGCAGTGCATCTGCTTTGGCTGCGCGAGAAGCCAAAAGGCGCGCCTGTGGCCCGACAGCATCTTCACGGCTGAAGCCCCTGCCAAAAGCATGGATATTGCGTTTACGCCAATCAATCCAAATCCCTGGCATGGGTTTTAGGGCTGGCACAAACGACTCTTCAAGCAGGGCTTCGGCAAAACTTTTTTCGGGAGGTTGCTCTTGGGCCAAAGCACAGGCTGGACTCAAGAGTATCAGCACCCCAATCAGGGTGCCTTTGCGCATAAGGGATGTGAGTTTTGGTTTCATCATATCGGCCCCGGTAAGAGCCATCCTCCTTGATTCAGATGTTGCGAGAGACGGGATCAATGCGTCAGGGGTTCCCTGGGAGAGCCCCAGACCTGTGGTCGCGCAAATGGACATCACGCTGGGGAAAGGGTATAACAATTCCCTCGGCATCAAAACGCAACTTAATGGCTTCGATGAGGTCAAAACGGACGTTCCAATATTCAGGGGTGGGCGCCCAAGGCCGCACGACAAACTGGACACTGCTATTGGCCAAATCACTTACAGCCACAACAGGTTCAGGGTCTTTAAGTATGCGTTCATCGGCCCGGATCACTTCCCAGAGCACGTCTTTGGCTTTTTTTAAATCGGAGCCATAACTGACGTCCACGATTAAATCGACACGGCGGCTGGCATTGCGCGAAAAATTGACAATGGTATCTGCCAGCAATTTGGCATTGGGCATGGCAATCCAACGGTTGTCGGCGGTATTCAACAAGGTGTGAAAGAGTGTAATGCCAGAAACACTCCCTCCGACGCCTCCCACTTCGACATAGTCACCGACCCTAAAGGGACGCAAAATCATCAGCGAAAAGCCAGCTGCGACATTGTTAAGTGAGTCTTTTAAGGCCAGGGCCACGGCCAATCCGGCGGTTCCCAAAAGAGCCAAAACAGAAGTGGTGGGGACTCCCATGCTGCTCAAGGCCGCCAAAAACACAACTGCCGTGAGGACCACCCGCAACATATTGCCGATAAATGAAATGAACGTTTGATCAAGCTGGGTCTTGCTTAAGATCTCCCTTAAAATCCGTGAGAGACGCTTGCTCGCCCAAAGACCCAAGACCAAAATTAACAAAGCACCTAAAAAGCGCATACTGTAGAGGGCCGCGGACTCATTTAATTTGTCGAGATAGGGTTTGAGCATCGGTGGCATGGCCGCGTTCCTTTCAGGGCAGAATCAACGTCCCTGGCATTTTTTAGTATTTTAGCAAATTTTGACTGTGACTATTCTGGGACTTTGCAGACTGAACCCAAATAGCGATTAAGCAGGATGTTGCTCCAAGGCCTTCGAAATGGCCTCAAAATCTGCTGGGGTATTGGCATTGTCCAACCTAAATGCTTCGGGCAGGGAAAGCAAATGGGTGGCTGAATTTAAAAGTGCTTTGCGCGGGCAAACAATTCCCAACCCCCAAAAACCAAAGAGACGCTCTCGCATACGTGGCTCATAGATGGCACAAAGCGGCTCAGGCAGTCCATCAGAACGGCTTAGAAAAGCAGTTGCCGGCCCCAGCGGACGACGGGCTTGAACCAGGTGGGCCAAAGTCCCCAGATCCAGCCAGGGCAAATCCACGGCAAGCACCAAAAAAGCAGCTTGGGGGTGGGTCATCATGGCCGTTAAAATGCCCCCGAGTGGGCCCAAATTGTGAAAGCGGTCATACGTCCAAGGCAACGGTGGCAGAGCGGGGTCCAAGTCCCAGTCTTTTTCGGCCTGATCTTCACGGCAGGAAATCAAAACCTGGCTGCAAACATGGCTCAGCAGCGTATAAGTATGGGCCAATTGGCTCTGACCATGGTAATTCAAAAGCGCTTTGTCCTGTTGCATGCGGCGGCTGTATCCCCCAGCCAAAATCAGACCATAGAGCGGAACTTGCGCCACATGGGAGGCCAAGGCATCGGTCATGGCCGAAACCAAACCCTGAATATCCGACCTCAGAAAATGTGAAAAACCCGATTGGGACAACAGACTTGGGCTGATCCTTGCCTGCCAGGTCAGTGAGTCCGAGTTGTGTTCGGCCCCATCAGAGGGCTGCACCCCTGACTCCAGGCAGACCAAACGCAACTTGGGAGCTGTCACTTCTCCGAAAATGACCAGCAGATCGTCATCGGCAAAGGGACTGCGCTTCTGTAATAAATTGGGCGCGGGAGCCGTTGGATTGAGAAAGCAGACACCCACCCGCCAGCGTGTGCGCAGGGCTTTGAGCAAGGCCTCGCTCCATTCTTGCCATGCCGCTTCTGTCGGGTTTGCTGAATCACCGTCAGAGGGGCCGTCAGATGAGCTAAAAGCAGGGCCGACAATGGAAATAACCCAGGGATGGTAACTATCCGCTTTGGCCAATGTCATGTTTGCCTCCCTTTTTGCTCAACAGGCGGGTTTCGAAGATCACCATTTCGTGCGACAGGGCCTTACACATATCATAAACGGTCAAAGCCGCTATGCTTGCGCCCGTTAAGGCCTCCATCTCTACTCCGGTTTTGTGGTTCACCCGCACCCGGCAATAGATCTGCACATGGGCTGGCTCCTCTGTTTTGAGCTGGATCTCAAAAGCAATATGTTCAAGCGGCAGGGGATGGCAAAAGGGGATCAGCTCATGGGTGCGTTTGGCGGCCATTGTACCGGCGATAATCGCAGTCTGAAAAACGGGACCTTTGGGGGAAATCAGTTCCCCGGCTGGATTTAAGGCGGCCAAGACATTTGCGGGCAGGCTGACACAGCTCATGGCCTCTGCCTCTCGGCGGGTAACCTTTTTGTCAGCGACATCCACCATGGTCGGCAAATTTTCAGCATCGATATGACTGAGCATCGGCGTTTCTCTCCTTATTTAGGTCTGCCAGAGCCAGAGGGGGTAGGCTTTGCCCACTTCATAATCACAGGGGCCAGGGGGCATTTCCAAAAATCCATCACTGCCCGCCAGCGAGGCAAAATCACCCGATCCGTTGCCGGGCAAAGGTGTCGCCAAAATCTGACCTGTTTCTGCATAGTTCACGGTGACGGGCAAAAAACATACCATATTTTTTGAGAAATGGTAGGGTTCCATTAAAACCGCGTATTTACGCGGGCATTTGCGTTGCTCTCTCTGCCAAAGGGCGGGCAAGACATAGCGGTAAAAACAGACGGCTGCCGAAACAGGGTTGCCCGGCAGCCCAAAAACGATTTGTCCCTGCGGGCCCACCCCAAACCAAAGGGGTTTGCCAGGGCGTTGACGCACCTTGTGGAAAACTTCGCGCACACCCAATTCTTTTAAAACAGCGGGAACATAATCAAACTCCCCCATGGAAACGCCACCGGAGAGGATCAAAAAGGGGTATTCAGCCAATATCGCCGACAGACCGGTTTTGAGATCTTGTTTTTGGTCGCTGAAGTGAAAAGAACGCATCCGATGAAATCCACTTTGGGCCAGGGCCGAAGCCAAAAAATAGCGGTTAGAGCTGCGAATCTGATGCGGCAGGGGACACTGTTCTGGAGAGACCAATTCGTCGCCTGTACTGATCAGGGCGATTGCAGGCAAGGCCGAAACCTTGACTTCTGTCGCTCCAATGGAGGCTGCAACGGCCCATTGTGGGGGCAGCATCTGGCTGTTCGCAGCGAGCAATACCTGCCCGGCAACGGCGTCACTGCCCAAACGATGGATATGCGCCCCAACCTGGATATTGAGATCGGGGTTGAGGAGTGCCATTCCGGCTTGGATCTGAATGTCTTCAACGGGCACCACTGTATCACACCCCAGGGGCAAGACAGCCCCAGTCATGACTTGAAAACACTGCTGGGGATCGATCAAACTTTGTTGAGGTTGACCTGCTTGCTGTAACCCTGCGATCCCAAATTCCCGCTGACCTGCGAGCCAAGACTGAAATTGCAAAGCAATGCCATCCATGGCCACCCTGTGATAAGGAGGCAAAGGCCGATCCGCACAGAGTTCTTCGCGCAGAACGGCATTGGGAGCTTCACTCAACCTGGCGGTTTCTGTTTGAGCTGACTGCAATTCTTGAAAGATCAGGCTTTCAGCCTCAGTTACACTAATCATATAGTTTTTATACCCTATTTAACGGGAACTGTTTTTGCGCCAGATCAAATTTAAACTTTTTTCAGAAAACAGGTTTTGAGCATAATGCTGGTGCCATTGACTTTGCCTTCGACCAATTCGGGATCGTCGCCGAGTCGAATGGCTTTGACCAAGGTTCCCCGTTTGGCCGTAAAGGTCGTGCCTTTGACATCCAGATCTTTGATGATATGGACATTGTCCCCGTCAGCCAGGGCTGTGCCGTTGCTATCAAAGGTCTTCCGTCCAGAGGCATCACTTTCTGCGCCCATTTGGGCCCAATGTAAGACTTCATCAGCAAGATAGACCTGATCGAGCAAATCTTGAGCCCAGGTTTGGTCTTTGAGCTCTTGCAAAAGACGCCAAGACATGACTTGCACAGCAGGAACTTCGCTCCAAATGCGCTCCTGGAGACCAAACCAATGGTTTGCATCGAGGGTGTCGGGTTGTTTGAGCTGTTGGAAACAGGTATCACAAATGAGCAAACTGGCCTCTAAATTGGGTTCTTTGACCGGCGGAACTTCAAAAATCTGCAAGGCACTGGATTCACCACAGAGTTCGCAGCAGGACTTGGCTCTGCGGGCCAATCCTTTGCCCAATTGATTGAGCTCGTCTTGACGCGCTTGATGTTCTTCGAGCCCTTTGGCCATGATTTTTACCTCTGTCTGGGAATGTTGTGGACTCAGTGTAGCAGGCTTTTTTTCGGACTGAACCCAATCCAAGCAATCCCGGTCTCAAGCGCAGGCCAGAGGTGGTAAAATTTGAATGCAATCAATTAATTTGGCAAGTACCTACCCACTTGCCCAGGAGAGCTTCATGCAAGATACACAGACATTTTTAAACGCTTTGGGGATTGAAGCCGTTTCCCCCCCCTGCTCTACCGGTTTAAACTGGTTTGGCAATACCTCTGAGACCTATGTTTCTCACTCCCCTGTCGATGGCAAATCAATTGGAGCCGTTGGCAAAGCCACCCTGGCTGATTATGAACATTTAATTCAAACTGCCGAAAAGGCCAAAACGGCCTGGGCCAGCACACCGGCCCCCAAACGGGGCGAAATTGTCCGCCAAATTGGCAATGCCCTGAGAGAGGCCAAAGCAGATCTCGGCATGTTGGTCTCATACGAAATGGGCAAATCCCTGCAAGAGGGCATGGGCGAAGTTCAGGAAATGATCGACATTTGCGATTTTGCCGTCGGTCTCTCGCGCCAACTCTATGGTTTGACCATGCATTCCGAGCGCCCCAATCACCGCATGTACGAACAATGGCACCCATTGGGTTTGGTCGGGATTATCTCAGCCTTTAACTTTCCCGTGGCAGTTTGGGCCTGGAATTCGATGATTGCTGCGGTCTGCGGTGATGTGAGCATTTGGAAACCCTCCGAAAAAACCCCTTTAACCGCAGTTGCCTGTTTTAATATCATGGCCAAGGTACTCAAAGACAACGATGTTCCCGAAGGCGTGATGGGTTTGATTGTCGGAGAAGTATCCCCGATTGGTGAAACCCTGATCGCAGATCACCGCATCCCTTTGATCTCAGCCACAGGCTCGACCCGCATGGGCAAACGTGTGGGTGAAGTGGTTGGGGCCCGTTTGGGCAAAGCCATTCTCGAATTGGGTGGCAATAATGCGATTATTCTGAGCCCTGGTGCCGACTTAAAAATGGCCCTGCCTGCAATTGTTTTTGGCGCCGTGGGTACCTGTGGCCAGCGCTGCACGTCAACACGCCGTTTGATCATACACGAGTCGATCTATTCCCAAGTCAAAGAAATCATCGTCAATGCTTATAAAGGCCTGCGGATTGGCAATCCCCTCGATGAAAACAACCATGTCGGCCCCCTGATCGATCAAGATGCAGTGGCCTTGATGCAAAAAGCCTTGGTGGCAGTCAAAGAACAAGGTGGCCAGGTCATTTACGGCGGCCAGCCGCTGACGGGCTCTGGCTTTGAGAGCGGATGTTATGTCATGCCGGCTGTGGCAGAGGCCAGCCCTGAGATGCAAATCGTGCAAGATGAGACCTTTGCCCCGATCCTCTATTTGACCCAGTACAGTGGCGAAGTGACCGACGCGATTGCGATTCAAAACCAAGTCAAACAGGGTCTCTCTTCGGCCATATTTACCACCGATATGCGCGAAGCTGAGCGCTTTTTGTCTGCCATGGGCTCCGATTGTGGCATTGCCAATGTCAATATCGGCACCTCAGGCGCAGAAATTGGGGGCGCCTTTGGGGGCGAAAAAGAAACGGGTGGCGGGCGAGAGTCGGGCTCTGATGCCTGGAAGGCGTATATGCGCCGCCAAACCAATACGATTAACTATGGCAGTGAATTGCCGCTGGCCCAAGGGATCAAATTCGACATTTAAGTCATCTTTTGGCCACGTACGTCCAGAATCTTGGGTTCGTTTAAATCGACGATCACCGAGTAATAATAGCCGTAATAACCGAAATAGGAGCCCATGCCACCCGAATTTTGGGTGATATGGAGTATTTCGGCCAGAATCAATTCCCCCTCTGCCTGCGAATTTAAAGGCAGTCGGGGAAATCCCTCGGGAGTCGTGGCTTGGTCCACAAAATCCCGATTCCAGATCGTGGCATTCAAAATGTCGCTGCCACTGGGAATCCGTTTGCTGATCTCCACTTGGATTTTCACTTTCGATTTGGGCGGGTAAAATTGCATCAAGGGGCTGTCTTTTAAAAGCGATTTTAATTGACTGAGTTCTGATTCTGTCAGATCTTTGCAATCATCTTTGGGTATCCATTTGATTTTTTCAGCGTTCATCACTGCGGATACCCCACACTTTTTTCACTGTGTGATAGATGGCCGGATCATGTTTTTGGAGTTCACTGCGATTAAAGGGATAATAGTCATTGCGCCCAAAAAACGCCTCGCTGCTCTCGGCAAAATACTCTTTTTCGTCGGTCAGGGCATAAGCCCTGGTTGGAGAGGATTTGTAACGCTGGACCCACTCATATTTTCTGGATGCTTGCGCTTTTTGAAAGGCATCGAGTATCTCTGGTTGGTCATAGCCCAAGACCTGATGGTGGTAGGCATGGGCCAATTCGTGTAAAACGAGCATCGGTTGGTCGCGCAGGGTCCAATCCAGAAAATTATTCGCATGGGCGATTTGTATGCCCCCTGCCATGGCAGGATTGAGATGACGTTCTTGCAACCATTCCACACCTGGATGATAGGCTGCACAAGCCGTGTATTGGTTTTCTTTCCAATCCACCCAGATTTTTATATTTTTGAGTCTTTTCACAGCCGGTGTAGGTAGGACTTGCTGAATATGCCTTAATTTTTTGTGAAGCAGATTTTTGACGCGTTTGGCAACCAGCAAATGTTCTGTCTTCAGTTGGTTGGAAAACAAAACAGTCCATCCCTCTATTTGAACTCTGTGATAGGCCGAAGTAGGAAGATATTGCGGATGGCTGGCCTGAGAGGGAACAGAACGGGGAAATAAGAGCTGCAACAATATGAAACAAAAGCAGAGGCTGACATAATTGATTTTCACTTTATTTTGACCCCTCTTTATTTTGACACGGTAAACGTGGGGGCTTCAAGTCGGCAATTCCGCCAACGAGATGATTGACACCCCCCTGTGGATTCGACATACTTGACGTGAAGACAGTCAGACAAAGAGGCCTATATGTACTATATCGTCACAAGTGAAAAAAGTTTTGAAACCGCAGCCCAAGATTTGGAAAGTGCTGTTAAAGCAGGGGGTTTTGGGGTGTTGCATATCCACAATTTGGGTGAAACCTTGCGCAGCAAAGGCATTGATTTTAAAGAAGATTGCAAGGTCTTTGAAGTCTGCAATCCAGGTCAAGCCGCCCGCGTACTCAGCACAGATATGCGCCTAAACATGGCCCTGCCTTGCCGGATCTCCGTTTATACCGAAGCGGGAGTCACAAAAATGGGTTTAATTAAACCCGAAGCTATGCTTTCAGCACTTTCACAAGAACCTGAATTGCAAGCTGTGGCACGTGAAGTAGAAGAAAAAACCATCCAGATGGTTGACGCTGCGAAATAAACGACTCCAAAAAAGCCGTGTTATCATGAACACACCCTTGAAAACAATGCAGAGATGGAGTGAGTAAATGAACCAAGCACTGAAAATCTTGATTCTCTCGGTGGGCATGGTGGGTCTGACAATCTCAACAGAACAGCGCCCAGCCCTCGCAGCGGAAGCTCTTTCAGCAGAGGCCAATCTGAGTGTAGACGATTATTTAAAACTGGGCCTGGAACACTTGAATAAACGGGAATTTAAACAGGCCTTGGAAACCTACAACAAGGCCCTTGAACTCAGTCCCGAAAATGCAAAGGTCTATTATGGTCGCGGCTTGGCCTATTTTGAATTGGGCCAACCCGCCAAAGCAATAGAAGACTATACCATCTGTATCGCTTTTAACCCCCAATATGTTTGGGCTTACAATAACCGGGGTTATACCTATCACACGCTTAAACAATACGAAAAAGCAATCAAAGATTATGATACAGCCCTCAAACTCGATCCCAAAATGACACTTGCCTATATCAATCGGGGAATCAGTCATTATGAGCTTGGAGAATTGCTGCTTTCAATTGAAGACTACAGCGAAGTCATCAAAATCGACCCAAAATCTGAGACTGCTTTTAATAATCGCGGTTGGTCGCATTACAAACTCAAACTCTACGTTAAATCAATTGCCGACTATACCCAGGCAATAAAACTCAATCCCAAATACAAAAATGCCTATCTCAATCGGGGCCATTGTTATTTGGCCATGGGCGAAACGGCCAAGGCATCAGCAGACTTTAAAAAAGCTGAAAGTCTCTAATCTTGGCCCGTAGCCCACTCATGCTTCAAAATTACCCTGCTGAAAGGTTGATCTCCGTGAAAAAATTTTCACTTGTCCTCGCACTCATATTCACAGCCTGCTCTTCACCCTCTCTCTCGCCCACAGCACTTAATCCTGCCCAGTCAGGCCCCATTCAACGGTTCAGCACCCGCCAAGCCAATTCTGCTCAAAGTGGTTTTGCCGTGGCCCTGCAAGCTGTGCAAAAGTTGGATCCCCAAGCGCAACTGTATGAAATCGACATCTGGCAAGAGACTTCAGGCAAATCTTTGCAATATGGCTTTTTGCCCTCTGTTCCAGGCAAAGGTTCCGCCTTGCGCGTTTTCATTGATGTCGAGAGCCAAGCCGTAAAAGTCGAAGAGGCTGCCCAAGGCACCCAAACCCAATTGGTTAACCGCGAATACTGGAAAATGGACAGCGAGGCGATTTATGCCCTTGCCCAAGCCAACGGCCTGCAAGACAGCACCTATTTGGCTACACTCTGGGAAGACACCTGGCATATCTCGGGTCTCAAACAGCATCTCTATTTTCAATTGGATGCCCAGCACGGTGCAGTTAAATTGCGCTGCATTGGCCCCTATCTCGACAATTGCACCACCGGGGATGGCAATCCGGTGAAAAACCTTCCCAGCAGAGGCATGTCAGCCCATCTGCAGGCCCGACAGTCGAGGCGCTAAAAGCGGGGGATTAACCCCAGCATGTTTAATGCCAATCTCGCTTGGATTTTGCTATGGGTTGGTCTATGTACCTGTCTAGGGGCAGGGCCTGCCTTTGCCCAGTCTGATATGCCTTTAGAAGCTGGAATGGCCACAGTGAATATCACACCCAAAACACCTGCCCAGGTGCCCTTGGCTGGGTATATCAGCCGGCTGGGCCAAACGGCCCAAGGTGTCCACGATCCCATTTTCTGCCAGGCCTTGGTGCTGCGCCAAACTGCACAGGAAACAGCCGTGGTGAGTTGTGATTTGGTGGGTATTTCAGCCATTTTGCGGCAAAAAGTCAGCCAAAAACTGGCTCCTTTGGGAATCCGCTCTGAGAACCTGATGTTAACCGCCACCCACACACATTCAGGTCCAGGTGGATTCCATGACTTGCCCTTGTTTGCAGCGGGCTTTGGAACTTACCAGGAGGCCTATACTGAGCTAATCGCCTCAGAGATTGTCTCTGCGGTTAAAAAAGCCCGGCTGAACAGCCAAAAAGCCCGTGTGAAGCTGGGCCACCAACCCGTTTACGATCTGATCTGGAATCGTAGAGATCCCTATGCCGCCTTTGACCATGGGTCTCGCCGCTTTCAGCATTGGGCCAAACGGGCAGTTGGCCAGTTTAAACCGCCGGTCTTATCCACGATTTGGTTTGAATCGCTCCAAGGCATTCCTTTCGCTGTGGTCTTTCATTTGCCCATGCACAATACTGTTTATGGCGCAGACAATGTCCTGCTTTCCGCCGATTGGGCAGGGGTCGCCCGCCGTGAACTGGCAAACCAGCGGCCCGGTCTGCAGGCCCTCTATCTCAATGGCGCCGAAGCCGATCTGACCCCAATCATGCTGACCAATCAGCAAAGTGATCAGGCCTATCTGGAGCAGATTGGCCAAAAAGTAGCTCAGAGGGTTTTGGCCCAGGCTGCTGAGAGCTCAGAAATTGAGCTGGCTGCTGTGAAAACAGGTTGGCAGCAACAACCATTGCCCATGCCCCATTTGCTGGGTATACCGCTCTCAAACGACTGGACACAGGGATATTTTGAGACAATGCCACTTCAGTTGCTTGATTTTGGTGCTCTCACCTTGCTTGCTGTTCCTCTTGAATTAACGGCACAAGCCGGAGAAAACCTGCGCCAATTGGCCCTGGATAGAGACAAAACCTATCCACTCGTGGTGGGTTTGGCCAATGATTATATGTTTTACTGCACCCTGCCCGAAGAACAAGAGGCTGGCGGTTATGAGGTGTTGATGACACTCTTTGGCCCCAGCGAATTTGAGCTGATTCGGGCAGGGTTTGAGGTCTTATTGAAGCACCCGATGAGCCAGTCTAAAAACTGAATCGGGTTATCCTTTGATACGCCCATTACGCCACGGTTAAGGCAATCTTAGCTCTCAACAGCCAGCAATTCAATCAGCTCCTGCTCAGCCGCTTCCCACTCTTCCATGCTCGTGGCCATTTTCAGGTCGAATTGCTGTTTTTGCTGGAGCAAGCGCTGCTGATCCGCCTCGCTGCCGCTGACATAGGCCTCGGCCAAAAGTGGCTCACAGGCCTGGAGCTTTTCTTCGATCTCGAGGCAGAGCGCTTCGAGTTCGGGTATGCGTTTTTCGAGCTGTTTGATCCGGCGCTGTTGTTGCTTGCGCGCTTCATAATTCAAGGCATTGTCGTTTTTCTCTACGACAGCTTGGCTCTGCTGGCTGAGTACGTTGCGCTGCTTGAGGTTCACTTCGCGGCTGAGGTGATCAGTGCCCTCTTTTTCGAGGTATTCAGCGTAAGAACCTTTGAAGTCGACCAAACCTTCGGGTTTGAGTTCGAGGATACGTGTGGCCACTTCGGAGACAAAATAGCGGTTGTGGCTGACCACCAAGAGGGTGCCTTTGTAGGCTTTCAGTGACTCGGTCAGCGATTCAATCGACTCCATGTCGAGGTGGTTGGTGGGTTCGTCGAGCACCAGAAAATTGGAAGGCAAAAGCATGAGTTTGGAAAAGACCAAACGCGTGGCCTCTCCCCCGCTCAGGGTCGAGAGTTTGTTTTTGACGCTGTCGCCTGTAAACAAGGCCATGCCCAGCAAACCGCGAATTTGAGCGACGGTCGCGGTGACATCGTAATCGTAGAGCCACTCAAAGACATTGCAATTTTTTTCAAGCTGGGAGTGATAGTCCTGGGGAAAATAACCGGGCAAAACCTCGTGCCCCCAATTAAAGCTGCCCGCATCGGAAGGTATTTCTTCCATCAGCATTTTGAGCAAGGTGGATTTACCCACGCCATTGGGGCCAATCAGGGCAATGCGATCGCCGCGTTCGACTTCGAAAGTGACATCTGAGAGCACCTGTTTTTCGCCATAGGCCTTGCTCAGACCTTTGACCTGCAAAGGGATAATCCCCGACGTGGTGTGGGGGGCAAAGCGAAAATTGGGAAAACGCCTGGACGAAGGCGGAATCTCTATCGCCTCCATCTTTTCAATCATTTTGACCCGCGACTGGGCAGCTGAAGCCTTGGTGGCTTTGGCGCGAAAGCGATCGACAAAGGCCTGAAGTTCCTCTTTGCGCTCGTTTTGGCTTTCGAGGGCCTTTTCTTTTTGCTCGCGTTCCAAAACCTTGGCGGCTTCAAAAGCGTCGTAATTGCCGGTATAAATGCGGATGGTGCCGTAGTCAATATCCACTGTGTGGGTACAGACCCCATTGAGAAAGCCCCGGTCGTGGGAGACCACAATCAAGAGGCCTGGGTATAAATTGAGATACGATTCCAGCCATTTAATCGAATAGATGTCCAAGTGGTTGGTGGGCTCATCCAGCAGCAGAATTTCGGGCTGACTAAACAACAATTGAGCCAAGAGCACCCGCAGTTTGTATCCGCCTGAGAGGGTCTTGAGTGGCTGATTGTGGTGATTGTCGGGAATACCCAACCCCATCAACAATTTGGCCGCTTCACTCTCAGCGGTATAACCCGACTCGCGCTGGATTACAGCCTCTGCTTCAGAGTAAAAACTGCTCTCCTCCAAACTGAGTTCAGATTTTTGAGCAAGCTTTGTCTGGGTTTGCAGGGCCTGCCAGAGCGCTTTTTTGCCTTGGATCACCACATCCATAATCGGCTGTTCTTCGAAGGCAAAATGGTCCTGGTTGAGCACCCCCACTTTGACATCTTTGGGCCAATGGATTTGACCGCTGTAGTGGTGTTCTTGTCCGGTTAAGATCCGCAAAAAAGTAGATTTGCCTGCACCGTTGGCACCCACCAAACCATAGCGCTTTTTGTCATAAAAGAGCAAACTGACATCTTTAAACAGAGCCCGGTCGCCAAATTCGACTGTCAGCTGATTAATTTCAAGCATGGGTTTCTTCTTCCTGGGGAGGGCGGTAGCCAAAATAATGGCGGGATTTGATCAGTTCTACCACTGGGTCTGGCACCATTTCTTCCCAGCCGGGCTGATTGTTTTCAAGCTGACGCAGCAGATCGCGGGAATAATCGTCGAGACAGTCAGGGTTGTAATTATCCAAGTCCACAATATGGCCTTTTTCAACCAAATAGCCAAAGAGCTTATCGAGTCCGGGGGCTATTTTGAGTGAGTTGAGCGTGAGTAATTCACCCGTTTCTGGGTCTTGGGTGGGATAGACATAGAGCTTGAGGTCATTTTTAAACAGGCGGCCCAAAGACTCCAATATCCCCCCTTCAAGTTGGGTATAATATTTTTCGTCAAAGAGGGTCTGCAAACTGCGCACCCCCAAGGCCAAAGCCGTCTTGTTCTTGCTAAAACGCGCCAAATAAGCTGCCAAGCGGTAATACTCATAATAATTGGAAATCAAAACTTGAAATCCACAGGCATTGAGGGCATCTGCCCGTGCCAAAAACTCGCGCGGTTCCAAACCGCCGGAGGCATGTAAATGGTGCATGGTTACTTCCATCACCCGCACCACGTCTTCTGCTTTGACATCCGGCTGGGCCACAAATTTTTCATGGGCTGCACGCATCAAATCGAGATGCACCTTGCGCACGGGGTGAAAACTGCCGCGTTCCACCAGAATGGGTTTTTTGTAAAAGACCTCAGAGGGCTGTAAAACTTTGCCATCAGCGGCAAACATTGCCGCATTGGCCAATCCCTCTTGAACCAGACGCAGGCTCATCAGACGATTGTCGACATTGCGAAACTCGATGCCCGAAAATTCAATCATGTCGATCACAATCCGACCCGGTGAGAGATTGTCTTTGAGTGAGCGAATCAGGTCATCGGGACGGTGATGCAAGAAAAAGGCACCATAGAGCAAATTGACACCGACAATCCCCAAGGCCTCTTGTTGCAGGGCATTTTCTTTGTCGCGCATGCGCACATGCAAAATGATCTGACTGTCTGCATCGCGGGGATGGGCCTGGTAGCGAACGCCCATCCAGCCATGGCAATCACTGTTGCCTTTGTAAGATTGGGCAGAGACAGTGTCGGCAAAGGTAAAAAAGGCAGTGGTGTTGCCACGTTCGTCGCGCAGGCGCTCCAAATTTAAGCGGTGTTCATATTCCAACATACTTTCGAGGCGTTCGCGACAGACATAGCGCTTACAGCGACCATAGATGGCATCACTGACCTGCATATCATAAGCAGAGATGCTTTTGGCAATGGTGCCCGCAGCACCCCCCACGGTAAAAAACCAGCGTACAACCTCTTGGCCAGCGCCAATTTCGGCAAAGGTACCATAGCGAATGGGCTCCAGATTGATCTGAAGGGCTTTTTGATGGGTATTGAGGGTTTCATAGCTGGGTAACATGGCTACAGTATACCTTTACGCCCCAGAAAACCGGTACAAGAAAGAAGAATACCCCGCACTGATGACAAAGTTGCTTATCTCAGTACGGGGCAAAACAAAAAGGGTTGAGGCAATCAGCGACGGTAGCCGCCACCACCACCGCCACCACCGCCACGGCGGTTTCCACCACCACCGCCACCAAAGCCGCCGCGCTCTTCACGGGGACGGGCTTCATTCACGGTCAGGGGACGACGCATATAATCGGCACCGTTCAGGGCGCTGATGGCATTCCGGGCATCGTCATCGGAAGTCATTTCAACAAAGGCAAAGCCTTTAGAACGACTTGTTTCCCGATCGGTAATGATGCGGCAGCTCTTCACTTCGCCGTATTCGGCAAAGAGTTGATAGAGACTTTCCTCATCGGCCTGGAATGACAGATTACCAACATAAATATTCATCTATTTACAATACCTTCATCAAAAAGTTCAATGACTTCGAAAAACTGGATAATATACCTTCAAAATCCAGCTCAAAGCCTTATGGGCATAGTAGCTTAAACTCTTAAAAATGTCCAGATCCCCTTTTGAAGCGCTCAAAAAAGGGCAAAAAATAGAATTAATTTAAGTTTAAGATAGGTACAAAAAATGGTTAAATCTGTTCAGCTTTCGCAATTCTGTCCAGATAATACCATTAATTAAAATCCCAGGTGGTGTAGAGAAATGAATCTGAATGTAGTCACAGTCAACGGCAAAGCTCTCGGTGGAACTTTACATGAACTCAAACCCGGCGTCGCACTGGAACAGGCCTTTCAAGCTGGTAAAAAAGATGGACTCGATCAGGTCTATTTTCAGGCCGATGGTAAAAATTATGTGCTTCAAGGTGATGGCTTGGATATCAAAGCCCTGCAAAAAAAAGGCGATATGCCTTTTGTGCAATTACATACCGACAAAGGCTCTGTTTTGGCCGACGTCAAAGCTGTCGACAATGAAAAGAACACCTTTATGGAAGGTGGCTGGAACTGGGGCACCAAAGGTGCGTTGGCTCTGACAGCCGCTGCCGTCGGGCTGGTTGTCGTCGGTGGAGCCATTGGCCAAGGTGACAATGCCCTGGGCATGGTGATGTCTGGCATGGCGATTGCCCCTTTGCTGGCGGGTGGCGCTGCAGTAACTTTCGTGGGTGGCGGCGCAATTGGCGCACTCAAAGGCAGCGACCAAGAAAAAATGATGCCTTTGTTAAAGCCTTAACTCACGCACTTTTACAGTCAATTCTGTTCCTTAACCCGGCTTAAACTGCCGGGTTTTGACTTTGCTTGAGCCCGTGTTCGGCTGAAATTTGACGGGCATAGGTTTTAATTTGGTAATCAGCACGGTATTCAACTTTGATCTCGCCCTCGGCATTAAAAAGCCAATCCATGGCATGGCTGCGGGGCACCATCAAAGGTCCCTTAACTGGCATAAAACTGCCAAAGACCCAATCCCAAAGCGGTGAAGTCACACCGTGGTTTTTGTGGGGATTCTGAAAATGGTGAGCAAAGTGGTGGCGGCGCAAAAAACGGCTGAACGGGCCTCGCGGGGGAATTGTGTGCAGTCGGTAATGCAATTGTTCATACCACAGCCAGGTGAGCCCAAATCCCAGGGCATAGACCCCACCCCAGACCGGGCCAGCAAAGATCTGGGCAAAGAAGCCGGCAGCGAGTAAAACGGGCAAAGCCAACAGCCATTTTTTGAAGGTGGGGGCAAAATAGTCTTTTTGCGCATGGTGGCGCAAATGCTCGCGGGAAAATTCATTTTTGCCTTTGGCGACGTGGCCCACCCAATTGTGCAGTGCATATTCGGCAAAGCTCCAACTGATCACACCTGCCAGCAAACTGAGTGAAAGAGAGAGAATCATGGCAATTTCCTTTCTAAAAGCGGTTCAAATAAATCGAGATATTCGGACTTGACCACAAACTTTTTCAGATTTATGCGGGACTGTTTTAGGTCCTCTGAGTGCGCTCCCATGCCCAGCAAGAGGGTATTTTCAAGTTCGAGCCGCAATTTGGCTAAATCATACAGAGGCACAAAGCGGGTCAGCTTCTCCAGTGGCAAGAGCCCTTGGAGTGAAGACCAGTAAAGGATGGCCCTTTGGCTGGCAGAGCCAGCACCGATCGCCTTCACCTGCGCTGCTTGCTCAAAGCGATTTTCGAGCTGTTTAAACAGCGGCAACGCCACTTGCAGGACCAGGAAACCCTCTTGCAAACCCAGTAAAGGTTCAGGACTGATGGTCATTTCATAGAGCAGACGAAAGCGCTGGGGACAAACCTTGGGCAATTGAAAATAGACTTCTGAGGCCAAAAGCAGACGAGCCAAAGCCTCAGAGCGCTTTTGAGGTTGGCCCAAAGGGCCTGGATTTTGCGCTTCTTCCTGTTGCTTGAAGTTCAGATCCGCGAAATGAATCACCTGGGCAAAATCGCTAATCACCTGCCTTTGCAAAGCCGCCAAGAGCGCATCTTTGGATTTGAAATAGCGGTAAAGTGCCCCGACAGCATAGTCCTGACGTTCTGCCAGTTTTTGCATGGTCAGCCCAGCCAAACCGTCTTGCATGACCAATTCAAGAGCGGATTGTAGGATTGCGTGTAAGCGTTGTTCCCGTTTGCGTTCAATACGTTGGGAAGATGTTTTTTGAATCATAATTAAATAGTGAACTATATTCACTTTTTTGTCAAATGAAAATCCCCCGATTTCTTCAATTGAAAAGGGGGGGATGCAAATAAGATCTTAAATTAAGATTTGACCCGCACAAAGGTCATTTCAGGCAACCAACAACTGTCGATGCCTGGCATCCCTTTCTCACCCACTTTGCAGTTTAGCTTCAGGGTATCCCCTTTAATTTGCCCCTGATAAATCAACTCAACGCCTGTCATGCCAGCGTTCAGCGGTGCTTTAATATTGGGCGGGGTTTTGGGGTCTTGAGGGGTTTGAAACAAATAACGCGGCCCGAGCTTAAAGCGAATCTGGCCTTCGGGAGAGATCTGCAATTGAGATACCCCCACTTTGATATAAAAGAGGTATTCATCAGATTCACTGCCGGTATAGATCCCCTTGGGATTGGCTTCACTGCCTTTGAGCAGCAAATAATGGCTCTGTTTGGGATCTTTTTCGCTGAATTTCCAGAGGCCAGCCCAAGCAGGGCTTTGATCGCCCACAAATGACTTTAACAGCACAGGTATGAGCTGATCAAATTGTGCCTTCGCTTGCACAGGATAGCGAAGGAACAGATGGCGATAGCGGCCTGCTTCCAATATGGATTTTTGATAAAAGATCTGTTTGCCACTGTAACCAGATAAAACATACCCATTTTTGAATTGCTGTTGATAAGTAACCGTTTTGCCTTTGCCCGCTGATTTGAGTGATTCTTGCAAATTTTGACCGAGTACATCCCATTGACCCCAAACCCGCAATTCTGACTGTTTATCTGCCGAGAGAAAAACTTGACCATCCCTGGCAGGCGGTTCACCCTGGGGAATTAAAAAATGCGGCACTTGCAAACAATAATCGTATTTGGAATTGCAATAGCGCAGGGTCTTTCCGACGGCCCCACCCGAGACCTGTTGATACGCAGCCTCAGCCAAGCTGCTTGAGGCCAGAGAGGTTGAAAGAGACAAGAGAGAAAGGGCCAATAAACATGGCAATAGACGCATCAAACGTTACTCCAGATTGAGATTCCCTCCCACTATATCACCCGTGGCCGGTATAATGTCAGCAGGATCTTGCAGGAAGGCAGCCCCATTTCAAAACCATGAATGAACCCACCCCCCCCTCCCGTTTTTATGTCACCACCCCGATTTATTACGTCAATGACGAGGCCCATATTGGCCACGCTTATACCACCACCTTGGCCGATGTACTCAGAGGCTATCACCGCATCATGGGAGAAGAAACGTTTTTCCTGACAGGTTTGGATGAACACGGCCAAAAAGTACAACAGGCCGCAGATAAATTGGGGATCACTCCCCAAGAACATTGTGACCGCATGGCTCCCCGTTTTCAGGCCCTCTGGGAGAAAATGGGCATCGTGCCTGACGATTTTGTGAGGACCACCGAGCCCCGACACAAAGCGGTAGTAACCGACATTTTGCAGCGGATTTGGGACAAAGGCCTGATCTACGATGCCACCTACGAAGGTTGGTACGAGGTCTCCGAAGAGCGTTTTTTGACAGATAAAGAAATCGAAGAAAAAGGCTATACCAAAGACAGCCCTGAGATCAGCTTTATTAAAGAAAAGAATTATTTCTTTAAAATGAGCGCCTATCAAGACTGGCTAATTGCCCATATTGAGAGCCACCCCGATTTTATTCGCCCCGAAAGCCGCAAAAACGAAATCTTGGGCTTTTTGCGCCAACCTCTGGGGGATCTGTGTATTTCCCGACCCAAGTCCCGTCTGAGTTGGGGGATTGAACTGCCTTTTGACAAAGACTATGTAACCTATGTCTGGTTCGATGCCTTGATCAACTACATCTCTGTGCATCTCGACAGAGGCGGTGAAGCAGAGCTGCAAAAATGGTGGCCCGACTCCCTGCATTTAATTGGCAAAGACATTCTCACCACCCATTGTGTCTATTGGACCACGATGTTAGAAGCGGCGGGATATTCCCAGCCCAAGACCATTTTGGCTCACGGTTGGTGGTTGTTGGATTCTGCCAAAATGAGTAAATCCAAAGGCAATGTGGTCAAACCCCTTGAGTTGATGGACAAATATGGCGTCGATGCCTTCCGCTATTTCTTGATCCGCGATATGACCCTGGGCCTGGATAGCAATTTCAGTGAAAAAGCCCTGGTTGAGCGCATCAACAGCGATCTGGCCAATGATTTCGGCAATTTACTCAACCGCACCCTCAATCTGCTCAAACGCAATTTTGAAGGGGTGATTCCAAGCCCAGGTGAAAAAGGCGAGCTTGAAATCGAAATTGAAGCTTTGGGCCAGCAGACCATTGTCAATGTCAAAGCGCTGGTGTTGGACTTTAAATTGCATGCGGCCCTCGAAGAAACCCTGCAATTGGTGCGCAGGGCCAATAAATATATGGAACAGACGGCTCCCTGGAAAACAGCCAAAACAGATCTGCCCCGCACGGGCACCATACTCTGGCATGTGCTAGAAATTTTTAGACTGGCAGCGGCCTTGCTGGCCCCTGTGATCCCGGGCAAAATCGCAGATTTGCTCGATCAACTCGGGCTTGAACCCAGTGCCTTGAAGCTCGAATGGGGAATCCTGCCCCCTGGCACACAAACCCACGAACCCCGGGTCTTGTTTCCCCGCCAAGAATTTAAAACTGAGGAAGAAAAAATGTTAACTGAATCGCCCACCGAAACGACCCCGACCCCACCCGTAGCAACACCTGCTGCGACAACGCCCTCTCCCGCGGTCACTCCCGCTGTAAATGCAGAAGAAAATGGTGCAAATCTCCTCATTGGCATAGAAGACTTTGCCAAAGTGGAGTTGCGCGTGGCCCAAATCCAAGAAGCCGAACGGGTGCCCAAGACCGACAAATTGATGCGTTTGATCGTCGATCTCGGTGGCGAACAGCGCCAGATTGTGGCGGGTATTGCCGCCTATTATAGCCCTGAGCAATTGCTCGGAAAAAAAGTGATCGTAGTGGCCAATCTCAAACCCGCCAAATTGCGTGGTCTGGAATCACGGGGCATGTTGTTGGCAGCCAAAAACGAAACCCAGTTTAGCATTTTAACCTTGCTCGACGATGTCGCCCCTGGTGCACGCGTCAGCTAAAAACCGCAGATAAGGAGAAGGAACATGATTGAATTGGAAGTATTGTTTAACAATGGTCAGGGCGTGATCGTCCCGCTTGAAGATCGCGAAACGGCCTTGCGCTTTATGAAACAGGCCATGGACGCCAAACTCGACGCCGCTATCGGCCTGTTTCATTTGTCCACCAGCTTCGACGAAATGCTCTTTGACCTGCGCGATATCTGTTTTATTCGCCTGAAAAAAGAAAATGTGCCCCTGATTGGCGCGACCCTGAAATTGCCAGCGGTTTCGGCCACGCGTCTGCAGGCTGAAGCCGCCGCCCAAGATGGCCTTGAAGCTGAGTCAGAGCCAAAAGATCATGAATCGACAAGCAGCTCTCAATCTGACAAAAATGACGACACCGATTCTGACGAAAACAAGTCCCAAGCGAAAAATGCCCAAGCGAAAAAACCAGATCCGCTGCAAGCAGAATACGACGTCTTAAAATCTCAAATCCAAAAAGCCGAACAGCAATTCCAAAAAGCCGAAGAGCGCCTAAGCAAAATTGAACAGCAACGTTTGCGCGTCGAAGCAGAATTGCGGCAACAGCGCGAAGCCATGGAAGAAACAGCCCGCGAAGCCAAACTCAAATCGTCGATCGAAGCGATTGAAATCGACAAAGAGATTTCGCGGATGAAAGAAAAAAACCAACCATGAGGCATTATTTTGGCACAGACGGTGTGCGGGGTGTCGCGAACCGCGACTTGACACCAGAATTGGCCTTAAAATTGGCCCAGGCATTTATTTTAACGCTGCCTGAGCAACCCTCTGAGCAGAATCCGCCGCTGGTTTTGATTGGCAAAGATACCCGGCGCTCGGGAGATATGCTCGAAGCGGCGATGGTGGCGGGTTTTACCTCAGTGGGTTGCCAAGTCGAACTCTTGGGGGTTGTCCCCACCCCAGCTGTGGCCTGGCTGGTGCGGGACGGCGAAGCGGTCGGTGGTGTCATGATCTCGGCCTCCCACAATCCCGCGCCCGACAATGGCCTTAAGTTTTTTAATGGCTTGGGAGAAAAACTCAGCGACGAACGGGAACACGCGATTGAAGCACTCTTAGAAGACCATGCCGCGATTGATGCCGCCCGCCCAATCGGTCAGGCACTGGGCAGTTTGGCGCAGACGACGCCACTCACGCTTAAACCGTATATCGATGCTTTGACTGTGACTGCCCCTGTCTCTCTCAAAGGTGTGCGTGTTTTGCTCGATACCGCCCACGGGGCCACCAGTCATTTGGCTCCCTTTTTATTCCAACATTTGGGTCTCCATGTGACCGTGATTCACAACCAACCCGATGGCATGAATATCAACGAGGGCTGTGGCTCGACCCATCTGGCCCCCCTCAAAAATGCCCTCAAAAATGGTGAATTTGATCTGGGCATCGCCTTTGATGGCGATGGTGATCGCTGCTTGGCCGTCACGCCCAATGGCGCTGAAATTGATGGCGACAAGATCCTCTATTTCTGTTCGCGCTTTTTGCCCGATCTTAAAGGACAAAAGCAGGTGGTTGCGACAGTTATGAGCAATTTGGGCTTTGAAAAAGCCCTCGAAAAACAGGACAAAGAATTGCTGCGTACCCAGGTGGGTGATCGCTATGTGCTCGAAGCGATGAAGACCCAAAAGCTGCTACTCGGCGGAGAACAATCGGGTCACGTGATCTTTTTGCAACACCAGATTACTGGCGATGGCCTGCTGACGGCATTGCAATTGCTCTGTGCCTGGAAGCTCAGTGGTCTGAGCTGGGAAGCCCTGCTTGAAGACGTGCCCAGCTACCCCCAATTGCTCAAAA
This sequence comes from Candidatus Blackallbacteria bacterium, assembly GCA_051715345.1. Classification (GTDB taxonomy): domain Bacteria; phylum Cyanobacteriota; class Sericytochromatia; order UBA7694; family UBA7694. The sequence continues at coordinate 43,435 of JBPXJQ010000045.1, read as the reverse complement.
ACGTGGTGGTGACTCCAGAGGCCCACCGATCTTGGCAAGACAATCCGGTGCTCAAGGCTGCCATTGCCACCTGCGAAGCTGAAATGGGCCAAGAGGGTCGCATTTTGGTACGCGCTTCGGGCACCGAACCCAAAATCCGGGTCATGGCCGAAGGCCGCAGTCTGGAGCAGGTTGAAGCCGTGGTGCAACAATTGGTGGCTGTGGTCGAAAGGGAGATGGTCTGACCCCCGTTCAGACCTTTCAAGAGCGCATTTGGCACTCCGAAAGAGATGCTGAGTCCGCTTTTTTGCCCCTGAGTTGGATCATGGCCCCGGCCCAAGAGCAACGTGAGCCTGTCTTTGAGCGGATTCTGTTGCCCAATGCCAAGCGGCTGTGGTTGCCATTTGCCGATCTGCCTCCCCATGCGACAGCTTCTGTCCAGGACTTGGTACTCAGCCTCTCTCAATTGGCGCCTGAGGGTTTTGTCTTGCGTGGCTGCCCACCCGCTTTGATCGGAGCCTTAAAACAAAGGCAGTCAGGTCAAAGTCTCTGCTCGGGCCGCGAAGCCCTGCTGGATTTGCAGGGAGATCATTTTGAGCGCAAAAAAATCCGCGCTTTGATTCGCAGGGGCAACCGCCATGGGCGGGTGATTGAAATCTCCCCTTTTTCAAACAGCGCTCAAACCCAGGTTTTGCAACTCTGTGAACGGGTCTTTGCGCGTTATCCCGTGCAACTCAGGCATCTTTATCGACACTCAAGCAAGGCCCCGCTGAGGCTGATGGGTTTTGAATCTGAAGCGGGCCAATTGTTGGGTCTGATCAGCCTGAGCCGTTCGGGGCAGCAAACTTGGCACACAGAGCAAATGTTACGCAGACCCGATGCCCCTGTGGGCATGATGGCGGCCTTGCTCGAAGCGGTTTTTCTGCGCTTGCAAGCGGAGGGATATGCCTACTTAAGCCTGGGTGAGGTGCCCTTTTACCCACTGCTTCCGCCCCAAAACATCAAAGAGTCTCTTTTGCAGCAGGCCGGTCGCAGCCTGGATCCCGTCTATTCCGCTGAAGGGCTGCTTAAATTTAAGGCCAAATTTCGGCCCTGGTGGCGGCCGGTTTACCTCTACGGCAGCCCAGATCTCAGTTGGGCCGTGCTCTGGGATCTCTTTCGTGCCAGCCGTTGCAGTGATTTGGCTTGGCGGGCACTGGCGCTGCGGGGAGCGGCTTGGGTAGGCAAGTAGAGCCAAAACAAACAGGCCCGGCATTTCTGCCGGGCCCGAAAACCTAAAAAGGCGGTTTCTGCTTCAGACGGGTTTTACATCGTCAGCAGCACTTCTTCCTTTTTTTCAGCTTTCACCGCAATCCTGCAGATGCGGGCGCCGAGGTTGGCCAATTTTTGTTCAAAAGATTCATAGCCGCGATCGAGATAGCAGAGGTTGGCAACCAGGGTTTCACCATCAGCCACCAGGCCTGCCAGTACCAGTGCAGCAGCAGCGCGCAAATCTGTGGCAATCACGGGTGCGCCAGACAAAATCGGCTGCCCTTTGATAATCGCCGTATTGCCTTCGATGCGAATCTGAGCGCCCATGCGCTGCAGCTCATCAACATACATAAAGCGGTTTTCGAAGACCGTTTCGGTCAGCAAGCTGGTGCCTTCGGCCATGGCCATCATGGCTGCATACTGGGCCTGAATATCGGTGGGGAAGCCGGGGTGGGGCATGGTGCGGGCATCGCGGGCCAGAATTTTGGCGGGGCCACAAACACGCAGGGTCTGAGCGTCAATTTGGTCAAAGAACACGCCGCATTCACGCATTTTACTGATCAGGGCCATCAGCGAATGGGTGGGGCATTTTTCGAGGATGATATCACCACGGGTCATGGCAGCACCAATCATAAAGGTTCCCGCTTCAATGCGGTCGGGCATGACGCGGTAGGTAGAGGCTTTGTCGAGTTTTTTGACGCCTTCAATCACGATGGTGTCGCTGCCAGCTCCTTGAATGCGGGCACCCATGCTGATCAGGAACTGAGCCAAATCGTCAATCTCGGGCTCTTGAGCCGCATTGCGAATGGTGGTGGTGCCATCAGCCAAAGAGGCAGCCATCATGATATTTTCTGTGGCTCCCACGCTGGGGAAGTTGAGATAAATATCTGCACCACGCAGGTGGGGAGCATTGGCGATCACGTCGCCATGTTCGAGCACAATATCTGCGCCCATGGCTTCAAGGCCTTTGAGGTGTAAATCCACAGGACGCGAGCCAATCGCACAGCCACCGGGCAAAGAGACCTTGGCTTGGCCCAGTTTGCCAACCAGGGGGCCCAGAACGAAGAAAGAAGCGCGCATTTTTGTGACCAAGTCATAAGGGGCGACAGAGTTGGCAATGTGGCGGGGATCAATCAGCAAAACATTGTGTTCAATGAAGTGAGCACGGGCACCCAAACTGCGCAATACATCCACCATGATTTCGACGTCAGCCAGACGGGGGACGTTTTCGAGCACAATTTCTTCGCTGCCGAGTATCGCAGCGGCCATCAGGACCAGTGCGGAGTTTTTCGCCCCGTTAATGGTGACATGGCCATTGAGTGCTACGCCGCCGTTGATTTTGAGTCTATCCAAATTCATCTCTGCATTCCATTCTTCGTTGTTGATAGATCCATCATGCTGTAACAAGGGCGGCAACCTCAGTGACTTCAACCACATGCCCGAAAGGTTATCATGGGGAGTTTCTTGCTGTTTATGCTGCTGCAGACTAGGAATTACGTGCATTTCTGGGGGGTTTTCACTTTCAATTTACCCTTAGGAGTATATCATACCTTTATTAAAAGATTAAGCCTGCCGTCACAGCTTTAAAAAAATTAACAGAAAATTAAGTGTATGGGGGTTTTATTAAAAGCAGATTAATTACAGAATGAAGCAGAGTGCGCTGAAAAGCGTTAAAGTGGATGTCTGAATCCAGTGTAGAACGATGCTTTTAGTATAATTGAACCCCGCTCTTTTCGTCATCGGGTTTCAGATTCTTAGACCCGCTCCCGCCAAAAAAGTTCCTGGGGGCCGTTGAAGATTTCAACGGCCCCCAGTTCTCGTAAAAATAACGCAGAGGTTATTGCTTGGTAAACGGATTGATCGGCTTGTGGGCCTTAAACTCCCCGGCTTTCAATTTCTTGAAATAGCCATCGAGATCATTCACAGCCAAATAGCCCATGCTGAGAAGAATCGGGATATTGGCCCAAAGCATCCAGCCTGTGCCAAAATCAGCCAGAATCCCCAACTCGCGATCGGTGCTGATCATAACAGGGGCAATTAAGGTTCCCAAGAGGAAAACCCCTTTGTAGATCAACCCCCCTTTGCCGTTAAACATAAAAATGATGCCCTGTTCGCCATAATAGCTCCAAGAGATCATGGTTGAAATGGCAAAGAGCAGGGCGGCGGCAGTCACCAACCATTTTCCCAGACCCGGAAAAGCCCGGTCAAAGGCATGACCTGTCAAACTGGCCCCAACAAAATTGCGGAAGACACTTTGATCGATCTGGCCATTGGCTTTTTTGGTTAATACCGCACCGGCAGGGACTTCTCCCCATTCGATGTGGTCTTGACCTGCCGTGGCACCGGCTTTGATCGCACCATAAATTTTGACGCGTTTCTTTTCACCGGTCTTGGCATCAGCTGCATCCGCCAAAATAAAAACCTGTGAACCAGGCTGCCATTTTTCCCAACTGGGCAATTCAGGCAGGGCTTTAACGGAGGTGGGGGCCTCCAATTTGGCTTTGCCTTCGGCCTGTACAATCGCCACAGGGCCTTTGATTTCGCCGATCGCGGGACGGTTCCAAGTACCTGTACACAAAATCACCATCGCAGTGAGAGTACAGATCATCAAGGTGTCGATAAAGGGCTCCAGACCCGCCACAACGCCTTCGCGAGAGGCTTCATCGGTTTTGGCCGCGGAGTGGGCAATTGGAGCAGAACCTTGACCCGCTTCATTTGAAAAGAGTGCGCGTTGCAGACCCATTTCAAAAGCGGCATAGACGCCAACGCCCACAAAAGCGCCGCCAGCGGCAACAGGTGTAAACGCAGATTGGATGATCAGCATAAACATCGAAGGGATTTTGTCGATATTGATCGCCAAAACAGCCAGTCCAGAGAGGATATACATGCCGCACATCAGCGGTACAATTTTCTCAGCCACATCGCCAATGCGCTTGATTCCGCCAACAATGACTGCGCCCACCACCAGAGCCAGAACGATGCCAGTGGCAATCTGGGGCACGCCAAAATAGACATTGAGAATTTCACCCACGTTCCAAGACTGGAACATATTGCCACCGGTCATGGTGGAAATTAAGAGGGTGCAACAGAAAAAATAGGCCAGAATCCGGCCTGCGACTTTGCGCCAATCGTCGTGTTTACCGAGGGTTTTGTCGATCACCCACATCGCCCCCCCGTGGGGGTCATCGGGATTGTCGGTATTGCGGTACATGAGAGCCAGAGTGACTTCGACCGTCTTGATGGCCATGCCGAGAAAACCCACTACCCACATCCAAAACAGCGAACCGGGTCCGCCCAAGGCAATCGCCATGGCTACCCCGCCAATATTGCCGAGCCCGACTGTGGCCGACAGGGCCGCCGACAGGGCTTGAAAGTGGTTAATCGCACCGGGATCATCGGGGCTGTCATAAACCCCCCGAATGACCGTCACCCCGTGGGTGACTGCGCGAAACTGGATAAATTTTGTCCAGATTGTGAAGAGAATTCCTGTGCCCATCAAGACAAAGAATGTCCACGGCCCCCATAGAAATCCAATAATTACTTCCATGAGCGAGAGAATATCCAATGCCTTGACCTCCTAGAATTTCTGCCCCAAACAGATACCCAAAACGGGATTTTGCAGGTGGGGAAAGAAGTGTTTCAGTCTACCATTTTTTTCTGAAAGTCCCTAGAATGGAGGGCCTCACAGACCGAGATGCTTTTGGTAAGCGGCAAAAAAAACTTAAACCTCTGCTGCTCGGAACAAACTGGCCGTATCGGTCAAAATTTGGGCATGTCCCATCATCACCAGAACATCGCCAGGGCGAAAGCGGGAATGAATGTCCAAATTGCTGATCAATTGGGCATCGCGGCGAATGGCCAAAACCGTCACCCCATAGTTCTGGCGCAAATTGCTTTCCACCAGGGTCTGCCCCACCAAAGGAGATCCTTCTTCCAGGCGACGCGAAAAAATTTCGATCTCCTCTTCTTCTTGTAACTCGCTGACCGAGACTTTTTCCCGTTTGAGTCCGCGCAACATGCCATAGCTATCGGCCCGCACTTCTTCAACAAAGTTGTGGATTTCTTCTTCTGGCACAAAGTATTTGCGCAAGACCAAGCTAAAAATTTCAACCGAGGTTTCAAATTCTTCGGGCACGACCCGGTCGGCCCCCAATTTGAGCAATTCGGGAATTTCTTTGACAAAGCGGGTGCGCACAATCAAGTAGAGCCGGTCATTTAATTGGCGAATCGCAGCAATGATCCGGCGGGTGGCGTCTGGGTCGGAAATGGCGATCACCGCTACCCGCGCCTGAGAGAGCCTGACCTGTTCGAGAATCAGGGGCTGGGCAGCATCCCCAAAATGAACGGGCTCCCCTTGGGCTTTAAAGGCCTGAACAGTCTGGGCATTGGCCTCCAAAACCGCATAGGCAATGCCCCCCGCTTTGGCGGCCCGCGAGAGATTCTGCCCATTGACCCCGTAGCCAATGATCACCAAATGGTTGCGCAGACTGTCTGACTCAGCCGCACTTTCAGGTTGATCGGGCAGGGTTAAATGGCCCGTAAAGCGTTTGGGAATGGGTAAACGGGTGACCATTTCCGAGGTTTTGGGACCCAGCGCAATCAAAGGCGGAGTCAGGGCCATGGTGCAGATCGAGACGGCCAAAAAGAGTTGGTAATTTTGCGGTGAAAGCAGGCCAAATTCCACCCCGCTTTTGGAGAGCACAAAGGCAAATTCGCCCACCTGGCAAAGGGCCAAAGCGCTGAGAATATTGGTGCGCAGGGGATAGCCCAACGAGGCCGAGGCAATATACCCCGTCAGGAGTTTCAGCAGCAAAACCCCAGCCACCAAAGCCAGAATCAGGCCCAGATGATTCAGAAAAAAATGCAGATTCAGCAACATGCCTATCGAAACAAAAAAGAAGCTGATAAAAATATCGCGAAAGGGCAAAATATTGCTCATGGCCTGGTGGCTGTATTCAGATTCGGAGATAATTAAACCTGCCAAAAAGGCCCCCAAAGACAAAGACAGACCCAGACTGGATGTCAGCCAGGCGATCACCATACAAATGGAGATGATGCTGAGCAAAAACAGCTCAGAGTTGCGGCTTTTAACGATTTGAAAGAGCAGCCGGGGCATCAGCCATTTGCTTGCAACCCAAACCCCCAGACCCACAGCTACAGACTTGAGTCCCAGGAACAACAGACTCAAGCCCGGATTCTCTGCTTTGCCTGCCAAAAGCGGCGTCAACAGCATCATGGGCACAATCACCAAATCCTGAAAAATCAAGACCCCCAAGACAATTTTGCCGTGGGGGCTTTCCATTTCGAGCCGGGCTTGCATCAATTTGAGCACAATCGCGGTGCTGCTCAGGGCGATCAGACAGCCCGCAAAAATGCCGACATTGGGTTCTTGACCCATCAGGCTAAAGCCGACTGTTACCGCCAAAATCGTCAGAGAGACTTGTAAAAATCCCCCCTGTAAAACGGTGCGGCGAATATGCAAAAGATGTTCAAACGAAAATTCAATCCCAATCGTAAACAGCAAAAAGACAATGCCAATTTCTGCAATCATCTCCACTTCGTGCAGAGAATGCACCAGGCCCAGACCATGGGGCCCAGCCACAACACCTGTCAGCAAAAAACCCATGATTGACGGGATTTTAAGCTTTTGGCAGACCATCACCACAACTGTAGAGAGGCCCAAAATAACAATGAGTTCTTTTAAAAAAGCAATTTCCAAGCAGCAACACGCCTGCCCTTCCGTTTAAATTGGGAGATAGGGATGAGAGCAAATCTATTTTTTTTGCTTATAAACAGCGTTAATGCTCAGTATATGATTTGTGTTCAGCGGGGGTCAAGTCTTTCTCTCTCAAAGAATTTAAGCAAAATGACTTGAAGGAGACCCCAACAAATGCTCTAATTTGTGAATTTGCTCAAAATTTCCAATAAACAGCAAAAAACCACCCACATCTAAGCGGGTGTCTGGCCCCGGATTATAACAAATATCGTCATCTTTGCCGGTAGGGGACCAAGCTAACATATTCAAACCCGTTTGGGCATAAATCGGCACATCTCCCATGCGTTTGCCCTGGTAAGGACTGTCTGGCGCGATGACCACCTCTGAGACCCGAATCGAAGGATCTTTCCCGCGCAACATGCGATCGAGAAAGCCAACCACATTGGGTCTGAGAATTTCTGAGGCCATGCGCATCCCACCAATATAATTGGGACTGACAATATAATCTGCTCCGGCAATTTTGAGGCGGTTGTGCAAATTGACATCCACGGCCCGAGAGACAATTTTAAGTGCGGGGTTGATCTGACGGGCCGTGAGGGTCAAAAACAAATTGTCCTTGTCATTGCTCAGAGCTGCCACCAGGCCACGGGCATTGGCAATATTGGCCTCTTTTAAATCTTCATCATCGGTGGCATCCCCGTGTAAAGCGATCAGATCGGGATAATCCTCTTTGAGCTGATTCAAATGATCGAGATCCGAATCGATCACCACCACCTTTGCATGGGAATTGAGCATTTCGCGGATGACATGTTCTCCCAAGGTGCCCGCGCCACAGACAATAAAATGCGCTTGCATACGTGCAATTTTCCTCCGAATGCGGTTTTCCATCAATAGGCGGCTGAGCCTTCCTTCGACTATAAAAGCAGTGACACTCGACAGCCCATAAACCACCATTGACATGCCTGCCAGCATCAAAATCAGGGTGTAGGCAGCCGTCAGGGGTGTTTTTTCAGTGCCCAAGACATCACCGTAACCCACAGTTGCGAGGGTGATTCCCGTCATATAAAAAATCAGGGTCCAGGACTGTTCTGGATAGAGCAAGCGGTAGCCCAATGCTCCCCCAAAGAACGTGCCCGTCAGCAAAAGCAGAGGCAGACGTACTTCTTGCCAAAGCGATGTTAAGACGATCCGAAAGGTGGCATGTTTGTGCTGCATCTAACTACCTTAACGCGAAATTTTCAATGCGGGAAGGGACTTGTGAGCCTGTGTCAGAACAGTTATACTGAAACATAGAGTGTATGCTTGCGTATGTGTACTTATGAAAAAGATTTTGGAAAAGATTTTGGAAAATTTCGCGGAAAAACAGGGATAAAAGATGGCAAAAAGTTCAACAAAGATCAAGACCCGTTATGTCTGCAATAGCTGTGGCTCAGACACGCCCAAATGGCTGGGCAAATGCCCCGAATGTGGGGCTTGGAACAGTTTAGAAGAGCAAGTTGTGCAAGACAAAAAAAACCGCATGGATTTGGTTGAGCATTACAGCCAGGGCGATTTAGTGGAATTACTGCGCCTGCAAGAAATCGTCTACAGCGAAGAAGATCGGCTCAAAACCGGCATGGGAGAGTTGGACCGCACCCTGGGCGGCGGTTTGGTGCCTGGCTCATTGGTGCTTTTGGGGGGCGAGCCGGGCATTGGTAAATCCACGCTCTTGTTGCAATCGGCCTTTCACATGGCCGAAAACCAGGGTCAACCTGTCATTTATGTCTCAGGCGAAGAGTCGGCCCAACAGATCAAATCGCGGGCCCAGCGCTTGGGGTTTGAACAATCCGAAAACTTTTTTCTCTTGGCTGAGACCGAAATGCAGGCGATCATGGGCATACTCGATCAAAAACGGCCCGCAGTGGCCATTCTCGACTCGATTCAGGCCGTCTACGATTCGCGCCTGGAGTCTCCCCCTGGCGGTATCAGCCAGGTCAAAAACACCTGCAATTTGCTCTTAAAATTGGCCAAACAAAAGCAGATCAGCATCTGGATTATTGGCCATGTCAACAAAGATGGAGATATCGCCGGCCCCAAGGTGCTCGAACACATGGTCGATGCCGTGTTGTATTTTGAAGGCGAACGCTACCGCTCGTTTCGGCTTTTGCGCACGATCAAAAACCGCTTTGGGGCCACCCACGAAGTGGGGGTCTTTGAAATGCGCGGCAGCGGCCTCGAAGCCGTCGAAAACCCCTCAGCCCTGTTTTTGTCTGAATACACCGCAGAGATCAGCGGTTCTGCGATTGGGGTGACCATGGAGGGCAGCCGTCCCCTTTTGGTCGAAATCCAGGCTTTGAGTTATTCCTCGTTTGCCAATTTTCCCAAGCGCTCGGCGAATGGAATTGGGCACCAACGCCTGATCCAGATTTTGGCTGTGCTCGAAAAACGGGTGGGACTCAATCTTTCCAAGTCCGATGTGCTGGTCAATGTTGTCGGCGGGCTGGCAATAGAAGAGCCCGCAGCAGATTTGGCTGTGGCCATGGCTCTGGTCTCGGGGGTGCGCGATTTGCCGCTCGAAGGCCGGACCGTCTTTTTGGGCGAAGTGGGCCTCGCGGGAGAAATCCGCTCAGTTGCCCAGCTCGAACGCCGCTTGATTGAGGCCTGCAAATTGGGTTTTACCCGAGCTGTGGTACCCACCTCGAATTTGCCCTTAAAAGAAAAAGTCGAAGGGATTGAAATTATCGGGGTAAAAAAGCTGACCGAGGCCATCCGGACCTTAAAAGGCGCTGACAAAGAAACACCTGCTGCCGCCAAAAACTAACTCTAGGCCGCTTTGCGCCAAAAGGCCCCGCCTTTGGGTATCAACTGCAGTTCAGTCTGAATCTGATGCATGCTGCGGTAATCGTGCAGGGCTTCGTTGCAGGGTTGAAAGCTATTGTAATCATCAACGATGATAAAGCCCCCCGGCGTTAATTTGGGGTATAAATGGACCAGGGCATCCATCGTCGATTCATACATATCGCCATCCAGGCGCAATAGAGCCAACGCCTGAATCGGGGCCGTGGGCAGGGTCTCTCTGAACCAGCCTTTGAGGAAAATGATCTGCTCACTTAAAAGGCCATATTTCTCAAAATTGGCGCGCACCTCATCGATTGAAACGGCCAGGTGTTTGACCAAATGCAGGCCCATATCTGACTCACGGGGATAGCGCCTAAAATTGGGGGGAGGCAAACCCTCAAAAGAGTCTGCGACCCACAATTGGCGATCTGTGACACCATGGACCTTTAAGATTCCCGCCATCAAAATAGCGGCCCCCCCTCGCCAAACCCCAGTTTCAATCAGGTCACCCGGAATCCCCTCTTTCAAGACCGTTTCGAGGCAAAACTGGAGATTGTTCAAGCGCTGCAGACCGATCATGGTGTGGGCCTGCGAGGGCCAGATCCCACCTGCCACTTTTTTGGTGGGGTCGGCTTGGGGCGAATTCAAACTAAAGACTTTGCCCGATTGGGGATCCAAGGTGGGGGTGCCCAGCATCAGGTCGAGATCGCCCCCATAGATAAAATTACCCAGGGACTTTTTAAGTAAATCGAGATAAAGCGAGCGGGGGTCGGACATCAGATGCTGAGACCTCAAAACGTATCACAGATTCGCAATCGCGTGGGAAACCAACTCAATCAGAATAACAAACTGAGTGCCAACTTAACGGGTATAATGCTCTCGGAGTAAGAAATATGCGTCTGGGACTGACCAAAAATCGCCTGTTTATCTCATTGGCCCTGTTTCTGGGTCTGATTTGTTTTGGCACATTGGGATATATCGCTCTGACCGGTAGTTCGGTCTTTGAAGCGCTGTACATGACCATCATCTCAATTACCACCACAGGTTATGGGGAAACCATCGACATTTTACACAACAAACCGGCCCGCGTGTTTACGATGTTTTTGCTGCTCTGTGGGATGGGGATTACGGTATACTTTGCTTCATACCTGACAGCCTTTTTGGTCGAAGGTGAACTCAATAATATTCTGAGCCACCGGCGTATGACTAAAGAAATTGAAAAACTCAAACAACACCTGATTCTCGTGGGCGGAGGGCAAACGGCTTTTTATGCTGTGCAAGAACTTTTGGCCGCCGACAAACCCTTTGTTGTGATAGAAAAAGACCCCGCTGCCTTTGCCTATTTGCAAGCGCATTTTCAAAACCCCCACCTCTTGGGTTTGATTGGCGACGCCACCAATGACGATATTTTAAAAGCAGCAGGACTGGAACGCGCCGAAGGCCTGATCACCACCCTGCCGGATGATCGCGACAATCTCTTTGTCACCATTTCAGCCAGGGGACTCAACCCCGAAATTCGCATTATCGCCAAAATTGTGCACCAGAGTACGGCTGACAAAATGCGCATGGCAGGCGCCAACGAAGTGGTCTGCCCAGGTTCGATTGGCGGTCTGCGCATGGTCAGTCAAATGATCCATCCCCACGTGGTCAAATTTCTCGACACCATGATGCGGATCAAAAGTGAACAGATCCGCATCGAAGAGGTGCGGGTAAAAGGCGACGGCTGCCACGGCAAATCACTGAAAGAGATTCGCTTGCCCGAGCAATTTGGCAATGTCTTGGTGCTCGCGCTGTTGCCAGGGGGCAATCACGAAATTCCCCTCTACAACCCCATGGCCGAAACCCATATCCACACAGGGGATACCTTGGTGGTGATGGGGAATATTGACTGGATTCACCAAGCGCGGGACTTTTTTGCGCTTTAAAACGGATTCATTTCGCGCCAAAGCGCCACCCGTGGCAAGAGTTCAGCCAGGGAGTCGCCGCCAAATTTTTCCAAGACAAATTCGGCCAGCACCAAGGCCAGCAGCGATTCGCCAATCACGGCCGCAGCAGGCACTGCGCAGGTGTCTGAGCGCTCAATATGCGCTTCTACAGCTTCACCACTTAAACTGTGAACAGATTTCAGCGGCTGCATGAGGGTGGCGATGGGCTTCATGGCTGCCCGCAAAACCAATGGCTGGCCTGTGCTCATGCCCGCCACAATGCCCCCCCCGCGGTTGCTCAGGTAATGGACACGGCGCGGATGGTTGGGGTCGGGGCCCGGTGAAAGCTCGTCGTGGGCCAAAGAACCTGGCACACGGGCACTTTCAAAGCCCAGGCCCAATTCAATCCCTTTAAAGGCGTTCATGCTCAAAAAGGCCTCACCGATTGCCGCTTCGAGCTTGCGATCCCATTGGCTATAGGTGCCCAGGCCAATCGGCAGGCCATCGGCGTATATTTCGACAATGCCACCGAGGGTATCCCCCGCTTCTTTGGCGGCATCAATGGCAGCCACCATTTTGGCTTCTGCTTCGCTGCCGAGGCAGCGCACAGGTGAGTCATCCGCGCGTTGATTCAGGTCTGCGACGGGCAAATCCATCGGCGTGGGGTCGGAGATCGCCCCAATCGAGACCACCCGGCTGGCAATTACAATTCCGACTTCTTCAAGCAGGCGGCGGGCGACCGTACCCAAAGCCACGCGCATGGCTGTTTCGCGGGCGCTGGCTCTTTCGAGTACATTGCGCAGGTCTTCGTGGCTGTATTTAATGCCCCCCACCAGATCGGCATGGCCGGGCCGAGGGACGGTGACCACACGTTTAACCGGGCCTTCAATCGGGCCTGCGGCCATGGTCTCTTCCCAGTTTTTCCAATCGCGGTTGGGCATCAACAGACCAATCGGGCTGCCGAGCGTGAGGCCGTGACGCACGCCGGCTGTAATTTGCACTTCGTCGGTTTCGATTTGCATGCGGCGGCCCCGGCCGTGGCCTTTTTGGCGGCGGCTCAAATGGGCATTGAGATAGTCCAAGGTCAAAGGCAGTCCGGCTGGCAGGCCTTCGAGAATGCCCATTAAGGCCGGGCCGTGTGATTCACCTGAGGTCAAAAAACGCATGGGGTCGCTGCTCCACTGTGTATAGAACTGAGTACATCAAAAAATTCAGGGTAAGAAATGGCCACACATTCGGGGTTTAAAATGCGGGTTTCACCCGTGGCCACCAAACCGGCAATGGCAAAGGCCATGGCAATGCGGTGATCGTGAAAGGGCTCAATTTCGGCCCCGTATAAGGCCTGGGGACCCTCGATCGCAAAGCCGTCATCAAAAAGTCTGATCTGGGCTCCCATGGCGCGCAAATTCAGGGCGATGGCCTCTAAACGGTCAGATTCTTTGACCCGCAATTCACCGGCCCCACGCACCTCGGTGATGCCCGTGGCCTGGGTCGCCAAAATGGCAATCAAAGGCACTTCATCCACCAAATCTGGAATTTCATGGGCATAGACCCGTGTGCCCTGCAGCGGCACCTGTTGCAAACGCACGATGCCCAGTGGTTCGGGATTGCCCAAGGTCATTTCTTCGACCACAACCGCCCCCATGCGCTTGAGCACGTTGATAAAACCCAAGCGGGTGGGATTGAGAGAGACCCGCTCGATCTCAACCCGGCCACCGGGAATCATGGCTGCAGCAGCCAGCCAAAAGGCGGCGGTAGAAGGATCTCCGGGAACCTGAACCTGGGCTGCCTGCAAGACTTGACCGGGTTCAATCTGCAAGCTGCCGTCAGATTTTTGGAGACTGACGCCAAAATGCGGCAAAAGACGCTCAGTATGATCACGGCTGCCAATTTCTCCCCGCAGCACCACACGCTCTTGGGCAAAGAGCCCCGCCAAGAGCAGAGCACTTTTGAGTTGGGCACTGGCCACGGGCAGGGCATAGTCCAAGCCCTTTAATTTCGCTGGCTGAATTTGGACGGGAGGGAAATTGCCTTCTCTCAGTTCGATCTTGGCCCCCATTTGCCGCAGAGGTTCTGCTACCCGTTTCATCGGGCGGCGGGAAAGGGAAGGATCGCCGATTAAACAAGATTCAAAGTTTTGGCCCGCCAAGATGCCCATCAACAGACGCAGTGTGGTGCCTGAATTGCCGCAATCAAGCGGCACAGAAGGGGGCTGAAAACCAGCCAATCCCACGCCATGAACCACAACGGTTTCGCCTATTTGCTCAATTTTGACCCCCAAAGCGGCCAAACAGGCCCAGGTTGAGAGCACATCAGCACTGGCCAATAGCCCTCTGATTTCGGTCTTTCCTGCGCTGAGGGCACCAAAAATCAAGGCCCTGTGAGAGAGGGATTTATCTCCTGGGATAGCCAATTGGGCATCAAAGGTTCGCAAGGGATAAATGTGGGCCTGCGACATCGCGATTAGGCCTTTTTGCGGGCAAAATCCCGCATAAAGCCGGCCAAGACCTCCACACCCGTGAGCGGAAAGGCATTGTAGATTGAGGCGCGAATGCCCCCCACAGAGCGATGACCCTTGAGGCCATCCATGCCTGAAGCGGTGGCCATTTTGACAAATTCGGCCTCGAGTTCTTCGCTGGGCAAGCGGAAAGTCAGGTTCATGCGCGAGCGGCTGTCTTTGTCGGCATGGCCACGGTAAAAGCCCTCGGATTGGTCCAGGGCCTGGTAAATCAAATCTGCTTTGCGTTGATTGAGATCTGCCATGGCAGCCAGGCCGCCATTGTCCAACATCCAGCGGGCCACCAGACCCACCACACGGATTGAAAAAACCGGGGGGGTATTGTAAAGCGAGTTGTTTTCAACATACGTGGAATAGTCCAACATCGTGTGCAAACCCCGTTTTCCGCGGGTGAGTAACTCTTCTTTGACAATCGCCAAAGTGACCCCAGCAGGGCCCATGTTTTTTTGGGCTCCGGCATAGATCAGGGAATATTTTGAGACATCCAATGGGCGGCTGAGGATATCCGAGGAGGCGTCGCAGATCAGGGGGGTCTCGCCCAGCTCCCAATCGTCGAAGAGTTCAATGCCTTCGATCGTTTCGTTGGAGGTAATGTGCAGATAGGCGGGGTTTTCTGGCAGCACCAGTTCTGACTGCTTGGGCATGCGTTTATACCCCTCACTTTTGCCACTCCAGGCCACACTGATAGCCCCTTCGCGTTTGGCCTCACACATCGCCTTGCGGCCCCAAGACCCACTGTCGATATACGCCGCTTGGGTATCTGGCAGCAAAAAATTCATGGGCACCATCGAAAATTGCAAGGAGGCGCCCCCCTGTAAAAAGATCAGTTGGTAACCAGCGGGTACATTTAAAAGCTGTTTGAGATCGGTCAGGGTCTGCTCTAAAATGCACTCAAAAACCGGCGAACGGTGGCTGATTTCGAGAATGGACATGCCCACACCGGGCAAAGAGAGCATTTCGGCTTGGAGTTGGGTTAAAACAGGCTCGGGTAAAACCGCCGGACCTGCAGAAAAATTCAAAATGCGTGCTTCAGAAGACACAGGGTCATATTCCTTTCAAACTCAGGGGCTGCCCAGACCGGCAACCCAGTCAAAGCTAACAATCCAGCATAACACACCGCGTCAGCTATTGGGCTTTGTAGAGACCCGCTTCGGTGCCAATCCACAGGGCCTGGGGCTGGGTGACAATTGCGTTGATCTGCAAAAGGGCCGAACTCAAACCGAAATTGTAAGCACTCCAACTCAGCCCCCCATCGAGGGACCGAAAGATGCCATCCGTGGTGGCTGCGTACATTTTATCCGGTGTGACGGGATCAATCGACAGGGCATGGACCACCATCTGGGTCAGCCCCGTGGATGTGGCGGTTAAAGTCGCAGGCCCATAGGCATTGGTGCCATTGTGGCCCAATTGACGCCAGCCATTGGCATCCCCTTCGTTGCGGCGCCAGACGCCGGGCAAATAACCCCCGGGCACACCGCCGGGAAACGGGGGAACACTGGAACAGACAAAGGGCGTAAAACAGCCCCCCGTGCCGGCCCCAAACAGGCGCTCAGACAAAACGGGATGGGTGGTCAGGGCACGCACATCGACCACAGCCAAAAAGACCAAGCCCCCAAAGGTCGGCAACCCATTGTTGATCGGCAGCCAATTGATCGTGGCAGCGTTGCCACCCGTGGCTTTGTAAACTCCGCCACCAGAGGTGCCCGCATAGACAAAGGCATCCGCCGGGGCCGTTGGGTTGTATATCGCCAGTGACGAAATACTGCTCAGACTGCCCGTGGGCAAGCCCGTACTGGCCAAAGTCCAGCTGTCGCCGCCATTGCTACTGAAATAGACCTGAGCATCGTTGGCGCGGGCCACACCCGCATAGACATGGGTGGGATGGGCCGGGTCTACCACCAGCGATTTAATATTCAGGTGATTGGCATTGAGCCCCGTGTTGATCTGACTCCAATCGGTGCCACCATTGCTACTGCGGTAGATGCCATTGCTGAGGGTGCCTGCGTAGAGGATTTGCGCATTTTGGGGATGCACGGCCAAAGCCTGTACAGAACCCGTTTCGGAGCCCAGTTTGAGATTGCTGCAAGTACCATTGAGGCATTTCCAAACGCCACCCAGCGGGCCTGCGGCCGGATTGCCGTCGTCTTGGGCTCCAAAATAGACCAAGTTGGGGTTCTGTTTGACGGCTGCCAGACTCAACACATGTTCATTGTCGGGCCCGAGTTGCGACCAAGTGCTCCAATTGGAGGCTGTGGTGACGGCCAAAGCCGTGGGAGAGCTTTCGACCCCGCCCACCACCGCTGTGACCGTCATATTGTAGGTTTGGGCGGCAGCCACCCCCGTGTTGACCGTGCCCGTGAGAGCGGGGGCATTAACGGTGCTGTAGAGCACCCCATCTTTATAGACTTTATACGCGGTGGCATCGGTGACGGCGTTCCAGCTCAGGTCAAAGCTGGTACTGGCAATATTGCTGGCACTCAGGCCCTGGGGCACCGGCGGCAAAACCGTAAATGCAGGGGTTTGTACTGCCGTTTGCGTACCCACGGTGAGACTCACCGTCGTCGCACCCGTGATCCCTGTGGGCACTTTGACTGCCAATTGATTCAAATTCACGAAGCTCACATCGGCTGCGGGCACCGTTACATTGCCAAATTTGACAGTATTTAAACCTGTAAATGCCTGAAAATTGTTTCCATTGATCAGCAGCGTCGTGCCCGGAGAACCGCTGCTGGCGCTCAAACTGCTGATCGAAGGCGCTTTGGGGTAGAGTGTGAGGGTGCCCAAATTCACCACTTGGCCAGCGGCAAAGGTAATCACCCCGACAATAAACGGTGAAGTAACCACGTTCGGATTTGAATCACTGCTGTACTGACCAGGCCAGGAGATCCGAAAATTCCAAACGCCCGGTGGCAAATTGTTAAATTGGTAAGCCCCATTGGTATCGGTAATGGGGGAGCTGATCGGATCTGACAATTGGACTGTGTATTTGTCGTTGCCCAATAAGCCTGCCACACTGCCATTTAATTGAGCGGGTTGGACTTTGTAATTGGGATTGGCGGCATTGAGCAGGCCCAGATTGCCAGACTGGGCGATAATATCTTGCACCAGGGCTGTGCGGTTGAGCAAAAGGGGATGGGTGGTATAGCTGAAATTGGGATAGGTCCCGCTGGCCCCCGTGATCTGATCGACCAAGGTCTGCAATTGGTTGGTATCCAATTCGCTGGCCAATAAAAGCAAATTCTGATCGAGCAAATCCCCCACCACTTGACCCGTGGGCGTCGAGCGGTAGCTCATTTGCACAGTGGTGGGATTGGCGGTGATGTCAAAGGTGGCACTGAGGGTGCTGCCGGCAATTTCATTACTGCCAGCCGTATAGACCTTGATCTCAGCCACCCGGTTTTCCCCCGAGGGCACATTGGGAATGGTGGCATTGATCGTGCAGCCTGTGACCGGCACGGTAAACTGGTTGCCCGCATTGGCTGCGGCAGGATAGAGCGAACCCGTGATGCCCACGCCACGCACAGAGATTTTGGCCTTGGAAAAGGTGGTGCAGTCCAAAGCCTGGGTTTTAAAATCGCCGCCCTCGCGGTTGGCATTGGCCGGAAAGGCAATTTCAAAGCGCAGATTGGGGCCCGTAAAGAGCCGGGCCTGGATCTGTGAACCGGGTTTTAAGGGTTGCAGAGCAGTAGAGACAACCTTGCCTGTTGGTTCAGCGGTTTTGAGCGGCAGCCCCTGACAGGCCTGCAAAAAGAGCACTGTGAGCAAAGAAAGACAGGGCAAAAGACGTTTTTTCATTGGTAATTCCCCACCACGATCACATCGGCCAAAAGATGTTGAACGACCACGTCGATACTGCTGCTCACAGCGGCATTAACCCCGTCTGAAACACTGACTTGAAGCGTATAGGTTCCAGGGGTGGTGGGGGCCGTCCAAACCACCTGATGACCCTGGGTACTGCTAAAACTGGCATCACCACAGTTGAGACACGACCATTGGTAAGCAGAGGCCGCCAAAGTCGAGTCATCTGTGGCAGTAGCTGTAAGTTGAATGGGCTGTTTGAGTCCGGTTAAAGTCGTGCGACTGGCCACAAGCGATTGAATCACAGGGGGATTGTTGACGGCAGGGGTGACTGGGGCTGCACCACCTCCGCCGCCGCCGCCGCCGCCGCCTCCGCCACCAGAGGAAGAACTGCTGGTGCGAAAACTGTGTTGGGCTGCAGATAAAGGGCCATTTGCGGTTTTGGGCACAATTTGAATCGCATAATCTGTGCCATCAAAGAGACCCCCCATTTGAAAATTGGCCTGGGGATGGTTGGCCTGAATCAATTGACCATTGCGGTAGATATCATAGCCTGTGACACCCGTTTGGGCCGGGGCATCCCAGATCAGACTGAGACGGTCGCTGCCACTTTCCAAGAGGCGCAAATTGAGGGGATTGGCATTGGCGGGATTTGCCGCGACGGGCGCAGATCCCGAGTTGGGATGGGTTGAATTGGCAGGCAGAGAGGTATTTTTGCCGGGGGAGGCCGCAGGGTTGGCAAGTGTGTTTGGGTTGGTTGGGTTGGGATTGAATGGGGCATTGAGTTCGCTTTGGGGCAGGAGGCGAAAATCAGGGGCCGTTGCCGGGGCCGTGGGCGCGAGACTGAGTTGAGGTTGCCCAAATGCGGCGGCATTTCCAGTGGCATTTCCAGCAGCAAGACTGCCTTGGCCTGTGAAGTCCAGGCGCAAATCCAGCGAGGCTTGGTTTTGGTTGACCAGACGCAGTTCAGCTACAGATCGGCTCAAGGTGACACCCTCGGCGTTCAGCAAAAGAGCCTCTATTTGAACCTGGCCGGGAGCTAAATTGAGCCACTGCGCCCATTCCCCTTTGGGCAAATCGCGGGGATTTAAACGGATCTTTTGGGGAGCTTGGCCCGGACTTGTTAAAACAAGTTGCAATTGCAGTCCTTCCAGAGACTGGTTTTCGGATTGAATCTGGCCCAGGATTTTTAAACTGGCCAGTGCAGAACTGCCAGGGGTTGAACCAGCAGACCCCGCTTGGGCAGAGGCATTCAAGCCAGCCAGGGCCCGAAAGGGAGTGACCAATTCAACAGAACTACAGCCTGTGAGCATGACAAGCGTGGCAGATAATAACCATTTCGTCCCCATTTGTAGCATAGCAACCCTGAATATACACAGTTTTTTTCCATTTTAACATTCTACGCCCTTAAAAAATACCCACCGCAGGTGCGATTCGGGTGGCAGATTTGAATATTGGGTTTTGTTTGAATATTGGGTTTTGGCGGTGTATGATTCAGTTAAATTTACAGCCAAATCCGGTAAGAACCTGCTTAGGAGCCCGTTATGACCCAGCCCCGCTTTGGATTTTCGCAATTTCGTTCAGCTATTGAAGCGCTGTTGTTGAGCGTGGGTCTGGGACTGGGTCTGCTCTTTTTGGGCATTTACCTGCTGGAAACATATGGCCTATTTCTGTTTTTGGCTCTGCCTTTTGGGATGGGACTGGCTTCGAGCCTCTATTATGGCAGCCGATCTGGCCTCACCCTGGGCAAATTTGAACAGATCAAATTGGGACTGCTGAGCCTGTTCGTGCTGTCTCTGGGTATTTTGGTTTTTGCCTTAGAAGGGGTGATTTGCCTGCTCATGGCTGCGCCTTTGGGAATTGTGGCCAATCTATTGGGCGTGGCTTTGGGCGTCTCCCTGGGCCAAAGACGGGATAAAAATGGCAAAGGCAATGCCATGCCCCTCTCGGTTTTGATGCTGGCTGTCTTGCCCAGCTCACTGGGACTTGATCTGGTGCAAGAAAGTGAATTTAAAAAACCCGATGCCCCTTTGCGGGCCGTCACCACCAGTGTTGAGATTCAAGCGCCCCCTGCCGTGGTCTGGGAGTCGGTCATTCGCTTTCCGAAGCTGCCAGCACCAACGGAGCCCCTGTTTCAATTGGGCATCGCCTATCCTACGCATGCTGAGATCATTGGCGAAGGTGTCGGCGCGCTGCGCAGCTGCTATTTTTCCACGGGGGCCTTTACCGAGCCCATCACCGTCTGGAATCGGCCCCATGAACTGGCCTTTGATGTGGTTGCTCAACCCAACCCCATGACCGAATTGACCCTCTGGAAAATCCATCCCCCCCATTTGGAGGGCTATTTTGTCTCCAAACGGGGCAAATTCGAATTGACAGCCTTGCCAGGGGGCAAAACCCGACTAACAGGCACCACTTGGTACAGTCAGCGGATTTATCCCGAGGTCTATTGGTCGCTCTGGACCGATGGCATTATTCACAGCATTCATGAGCGGGTCTTGGGCCACATTCAAACCCAGGCCGAAAAGGACTTTCAACCCCAAGGTGAATTACAGGCTAATGGCTGAAATAGTATTTGGGCAGGCTGCTGTGATTGGCTTGGCTGATGGGCCGAAACTGGGTTGCTGTCTGGTTTAAATAGGAAGCCTTGTGTTTCTGGCTATAGCCTTTGTCGGTCGCCGTTTGGGGGATATATGCCAAATGAAAGGGGGCCTTGGGATTGATCTTTTGCAGCGCGCGGAAGGCATCTTCTCCGCGGTTTGAGCCATTTTGGGCGCCATCATCGGAATAGCTGGCATCGAGAAAATGGGCGGCACCCACCGTGATATTCTGCCACCGCCCTCCCGCCAAAACGGGAGGGGAGGCACTGGCCACCCCCTGTAAAGCCGTCTGCACAGCGATCCCCCCTGCGGAGTGCCCTGCCAATTCGACACTGCCAATCTGGGCCGTGGCAGGCAACATCCCACTGAGTCGGCCCAAAACATCTTGGTTAAATTTGGGAAAGGTCTCTGGGCCTGCCATCCAGGCCGAAGCGCTGCGTCCACTGGGGTCTTTGGCTGGGCCCTGAGGCACGGCGAGCACAGCGTTGTTTTTGCGCGCCCAGGCCATCAACTCTGGGCCAAGACCATTGCCAGATTTGCCCAAAGCACTTGAGACACCGCCATTCCAGCCGTGAAAATAATACAAAACCTTGACCGGCTTGGTATAGTCCAGCCCCTGCGGCACAATCAGGGCGGTCTCTTTGTCTTTGCCCGGATGCGTATTGCTCTCGATCGTTCCCAGCCAAGCCTGGGCCACACCTGGCAGGTTTTTAACCGCATTTAATGCCACTTGACTTGCACCGGGCCCGGCTTCCACCCCTCCGGATTCCACCACTGCTGTGCCGGGCTCAGGAAAGAGCAGGGTCTGGGGAGCGGCACTGGCAGCAGGGAAAGGTGTGACGCTCAGGGTATGGGCCTGGGCAGTATTGCCATTCGGGGTGGGGGTGGGGGTCTGAGTCTGTGGCGGGGGAGGCGGGGGCGCGACTTGGGGCCGCGAAGCACTGGGCATGGGCGTGGGCGTGGGCGAATGTGAACCAGAACGGCTATAAATCGAGAATGAAGGGCCAGATTGGGACATGTTTTGCCTCTGTTATTCAGGTCTGGTTTTTCAGGTTTGGTTTTTCAGGTCTGTTTTGAGATTATACCCCTTTTGCGATCGTTTAATCGGCAGCGTTCTTTCAGGATCGGTATGAGTTGGCTTAAAATGAGAACATGTTAAAACTGAATCCATTTTTGAGTCGTTTGCTGCTGGCGAGCAGTCTGCTGTCCCTGCTGGGTGGGCCCGTGTTCGCGGCACCTGCCGGGCAGGGGTATGAATTTTCGGGCAATGGCAAGCGGGAATTTACCTGTTTGAGCCAGCTGTATACCGCCGCACAATTGGATGACATGCCTTTGCTACTGACAGACCAAAAAAGTGCATTGCAGCTGGCCTTGCAGCGTCAACGCTCCGTGCTGGCCCATGCTAAGCCATGGCAGGCTGAAGGGCTCCATTTAACCCCCGCGCAGCTGCGTCAGGTGGCAGAGACCGTCGCTCAGCTGCCAGAGCAAACCAGCTTGGCTGCGTTGTCCCGCCAATTGAGCCCTTATTTGCTCAAAGGGGAAGATGGCTGTGGCAATACCCATTTTACCGCCTATTTCGCCCCGCTGATTCAGGTCAAAAGCAAGCCGGATGCACAGTTCAAGTATCCGGTTTATCGCAAGCCTGCGAAATGGCCCCAAGGCAAAGTGCCAAGCCGGGCCGACATTGACCAACAGGGCGCGCTGCAGGGGCTGGGGCTGGAAATTGGCTATGCCGCAAGCCTGTTGGATATTTACATGCTGCAGGTACAGGGCTCTGGTCTGGCGCATTTTCTCGACACCGGCGAAAAAATCACCTTTCAGTTTGGGGGCCAGAATGGCTTGCCTTACAGCAGCCTGGGCCGCTTGCTGGTAGACAAAGGCCATGTGCCTGCCGACCAGATTTCGCTGAATGCGATCCGTGATTTTTTTGCAAAACAACCTGACCTGATGCCCGAATACCTTTCCCGCAATGCCAGCTATACCTTTTTTGACAAGGTTCAAGCCGGCCCCAAAGGCACCCTGAGTACCGAGGTTGTGCCTGAGGTCTCGATTGCAGTGGACCCGGCTTTTATCCCCCTGGGCAGCGTGTTACTGGCCGAGATTCCGCGTTTAAATGCCCAAGGTGAATTTGTCGGCCATGTCTACCGGCTCTTGGTGGCCCAAGACACCGGCGGTGCGATCAAAGGGCCTGGGCATGTGGACATGTTCATGGGCATCGGCCCAGAAGCCCAGGCCAAAGCCGGATTTTTGCATCACTACGGACGCCTCTGGCTGCTTTTACCCAAGAAATAGCCCCCCCAATTGACCCAGTTATAGTCCCATCTCGTCTGTTTTGGAGACGGGAATCAGGCGGGCCAAACCATATCGGCCAGGGCATCTAAATTCGTTGCGTCACGCCAATGGGGAATACAGATCTGGTAGTTGGGATTGCTGTAACGGTGCAAAAACAAGAGCGCCAACATGGCTTTGCCAATGCCTGAGACAGATTCAAGCTCCAGGCCGTAGCCCTGAAACAGCGCTTCCAGGCGGGCAGACTGGCCCTGCACCAGAAAGCAGACAGGGCCCAGCCAATCATACGCGGCCGGTCCGATCAGGCTGTCGGCAAAGTCAATCACGCCGCTGAGCTGCCACTGCTGTTGATCTTGTAGATCTTTTAGATCTGGCTGCACTTGTTTAACCAACAGATTCTGAGGCGTGTATTCGCCTGTCAGCAAGACAAAAGGGCCTTGAAGCAAACCCTGCGCTTTTTCCAAGCTGGGCAATTGACTCTGCAGCCATTGGGGCAACTGGGTTAAATGACTGGCGGGCAAACCCTGGGCCCGGTGGCGGGCCAGGTAGTTTTCTTTGGCAAAGTCCCAAAACAATTCCCAGGTGGGTTCTAATTCAGGCAAAAGCGCAGCAGGCAATTGGTGTATGGCCCGCATGAGCTGCCCAATTTGGCTTAAAACAGAGCATTTATTGCTTTCACTTAATTCGGGCCAGATCGCTTGCAGTGACTGCCCAGGCACAAACGACATGACAATATAGCCCCAGTGATTGGCCTCCGCAGCGTAAATCAAATCGGGAAAAGTCACGGGCAGGCGCTGCCCTTTGAGGGCCTTTAAGACCCGCAATTCGGTTTCCCATTGGTAGCGCTGAAAAGGCGGAAAGAGCTTGATCACCTGGGCCTGACCACAGGCAAAGACGGCATTGGCTCCCCCCGACACGCGCCGAATCTCAGGGGCCAAATTGCAGTGTTTGGCAATGGTCTGAGCCGCGGCTTGCAAAGCATCTAAAAGTGGCCCAGCCACTTCAATTTGTGCATCAAAGTCGCTGGGTGAAATCTGTTCGGGCAGGTTAAACATCGGGCAACACAGCCTGGTTTAATTCACAGCCGCAGGGGCTGAATCGGGGTTGCCAGGCTGCGCTGGCGTTTGCGCTGGAGATTGGGTTGGGGCTTGATTCAATTTGGCTTTGGGTGGGCACTGCGGCTTGACGGTAATATTCACAGGGGGCACTTCAAAGAGGGTGGTGTCCACTGCCCCTGGGCGTTTGCCCCAGACTATCACCTGCATGGGCACATGCAAAACCGGGCTGAGGTTAAAATCTGCACAGATGGCTGGCGAGACAGCCACTTCGATCTCCACCTTTTTCTGGTTGGGCGGGTAGACCAGCACCTGGGCAAAATTGACCGATGGGGCAATCACGCGAAACTGTGGCGCAGTTAAATCGCCGGTATCGATCGTCATAAAGGTATTCACACTTTTTTCACTGCCTGCAGTTAAATCGACCCGCAGCAAAGACTGGCTCAAACGGGCCTCGGGAATGTTTTTGAGCTTGCTGGGCACCACCAAAGTAGAGGTGCTTTCTTGGTGGGCGCGGTAGCCGGTGGTACTGGCCGAACCGGGAATATACAGTGCCAAATTGGCTTTCCAATCAGAGCGGGTGAGATCTTGCACCGAACTGCATTCCGGGGGGGTTATGTTGATCTCAAGCGAAGGGGGACAGGTCTTGCCTTTGTTTGGGCGGCAGCTCAATTCCCCATTTTTAATCATGACCCGATCGGCCAAGGCCTCGTTTTTGAGGCTGACATTTTCCCAGCCAGCGGGAATCGCCAGGTTATACCCCAACATGCGTTCAGCTTCTGAACCCGCCGCGTTGTTCAGATTGAGTCGCAGCCCAAGACTTTTATTGCTGGTTGTGCTGCAATCGACTTTATTCGGCTCAAGCGAGAGGAAGACCCCTTCGAGCGGAGCTTCGGCCACGGGGGGCAATTGGCGAAAGCCAAAATGGGACCAAAAGGTTTTGTCCACACCTAAATCGGTGGACTGGGTGGATTTGTGGACATAATCCACAGTGCCCGAAATATTGGTCAGGGCCTTGAGCGCATCGTTGCCAGAGGCATTGATCGCACTCTGCAAATTCGACTCGTTAAAGGCCAGGGCTTTCACACTTTGGCTCATTTGGTACATTTCCGAAACCACATAATCGCCACAGGTGCCTGTCAATTTGCAGCAATTCTCAAACTCCGACCAATTGGGCGAGCCTGGAAAAGCCAAAATCTGGGCCAAAGAAACCTTGGCTGCCAGCAAAGACTTCTGCTTAATATCTGTCTTAATATTGCCTGCATAGCCCAAATAGTCGAGTTTAAGCTGGGTCTGGCCCTGGGTATTTTGGTCCATCATCTGCAAAAAAGAATAGCTGAATTTGCTGATCGTGCCTTCGCTCGTGGCCACAGGTTTGCCCGGCAGCGAATCGCGACAGGCCGAAGAGGTATTGAGGGTGACCAAACGCGGCCCTGCAAATTTAAACGTGCGGCCGAGCGTTTCGGCAGATCCCGGCTCGTTGGCATACGAAACGGGCACCAAATTGGCGGTATCCAAAGTACCGCTATAATCGCCCAAACCACGCCGAGTCGCGGCAGACACCGCTTTGTCGACCTCCTCCCAATGGCCACAACCGGGCAAAAGCAAGAGACTGATGGCAAAGGCAGATTGAATCAAGATGCGGGGGGAAAGGGGTAAAAACATGTCGAACACTCCTGGCCACGTTTGAATCGGGTGAAGATCATTTTACCTTAGAAAGAATCACTTTTAGGTGCAGGGGATTTGGGCTTGGGAAACAGCCTTTTTTGCCAAAAAGCCAGTACCTACACCCTCAAACCGGCTTTTCGTTTTGCCATTACCCAGCCCCCAAGAGCCCAAACCCAACCTGAAAGGGCCCCATTTGATGTAAAATATTGAAAGAAATCGCTATCAGTACCTCAAAAACGACAGGAAAATTATGATCTCTTCCACCGCGACCCCGGAAACCCTGAACCCCTCCAACCCAGATTTTCAGGAGCAGCTGATTCAGGAATACCTGCTTGACCAGGGCAAAATCACACCTGAGCAACTCTCTCTGGCTGTGGCTCGGCTGCGCCAAATCAAGGTCGAGCAACAGCGCGAACAGCGGGCTGTGAGTTATGTCGTGGATCAAAAGGGCTATGCTTTGCGCAAAGTCAACCCCTGGTCGGGAGAGGTGATTGAAAGCCTGGATTTGCCGATCAGCCGCAAATTTCGGCCGCGCTTTTTTGGCGTCGATTGGATGCCGGCAGGCAGCGGCAGTGTTTACCTCTTTCACGCCAGCAACGCCCGCGAATTGGGTGAAATTGCCTGGGAAGATGCCGAGAACAACCCTGGCGGCATCACTGTTTCCGACCGCTATACCCACCTGTATTTTGGCGAACTCGACGACCACCCGTATTTGGCCCTGACCCAGCAATTGCACTATGGCTTTTTCCCCATCACACCCCAGCGCTCACTGCCCCTGGACCTGATGGTTTCGCCGTCCGGCCAGCATATTTTTGTCACCGACCGGGGCCGGGGCGCGATCTTTGTGGTCGAAACCGAGACCTTTAAAATTTCGGGTATCTTGAGCGTGCGCCCAGCAGGCAGCAAAAAGACCCTCAATCTGGCTCCCAGCCCGGACGGTCAAAAGCTGTATATCACCGACAATCACACCCCCTCGCTGCTGATGGTCCATCTCAAGTCGCTGAAGATCAAGCGCATGCCTTTGCCCTACGGCATTTTGGGCAATATTCAAATCTCCAGCGATGGCCAATGGCTCTATTTGCAGAGCACCCGCCCCGATGAAAGTGTCGAGATCGTGGTTGTCGACACCACCAATTTGCTGTTTAAAGCCAGTATTCCACTCAAAGGCAATCTCTTCAGCAGCCTCGACGACCCCTGTGACCTCATGGCGGTCAGCCCTTTGAATAATTTTATGGTCTTTATGACCTATGTCGATGTGCCTGCAATGTTTACGCCCTGGCTGAATATTATTGACCTTGAGAGCAATAAGCTGATCGACCGCTATGCGCTCTTTGCCGAAGACACCAAACCCAGTTTCTTGGCTTTTGCCTCGTCCAAACCCGATGGCTACTTCCGTTCGGATATCCGCATCCTCGACGTGTTGTTGGATATGAACTTTATTTCCTTTCAAGACGTGGAAGAGGCCGAGTGGACCATTCAAGCGACCATGGGCAAATCCCAGCAAGGCTTTGCCCATTTGCTGGAAGAGACCGACTACAGCCAAACCAGTGCAGATGATCTGGACTTCAGCCATGTGTTTGAACTCGATGCCGAAGACGAAGCCGAATTGGATGCGTTTGAACAGCAGCGCGGCAATCCCGAAGAAGACTATCCGGTTTTAAACGACCACCAACTCGATCCGAGCATCTTGATTCAATTCAAAGAGACCCTCTTGCGGCGCTACGAATTTGTGCCGATCAACCACCTCAACGGCATTTTCAGGGTGGCGGCGGTCAATCCCGGTCGGCCCGAAATTGAAATGATCACGCAAAAGATCTTCCCAGATTTGCCACTTTACGTGATCCCCTTTGAAAAAGACGAATTTGACCGCTTTATGCGTGAGTTTTACGCCCAGATTATCACCCGCATGAAAAAGATCGTCAGCCGCATGACACCGGCCCAACGGGAAGAATTTGCCAGCACCGCTCCCGAAGGGGTGATGGAAAATCTGCTCGAACAGGGGCTGCCACCGGCTCCACCACCGGAACCCAAGCCACCCGCAGAGATGAAGGCAACCCCTGCAGCAGAGCCCAAAACCCAAGCTCAAAATCTGGACCAAGCTGAAATCCAAGCCGCTACTCAGGCCTCTACTCAAGCCGCGGCCAAAGTAGATGCCGCTGCCAAAGCTGAGCAAAAAACGGACATCAAGCCCGAAAGCAATTCGGAGCCAGAAGGCGCTGAAAAGAGCGAAGACAGTGCTGACACCAACACAGATTCTGATGGCAAAGCTGAAATCGACTTCTCGCTGCTGACCACCGAAAAGATCAACGAGGTGCTTTCTCGCTATTGCCTGAACGAATTCCGCAAAATCTGGGGCATTGACCTGAGTGGCGAAGTCGAAGCCCTCGACACCCTTTTGCCCTATGTGGACCGGGCCCGCAAAGAGCTGATGAATTTTGACTACACGATCATTCGCATTGCCGATCTGTTTAACCAATTCTCGCTCGAAACCGTGATCACCAAAGAGGTCTTTCACCAGCTTTTATTGCCACTGCTGCCTGCCAAAAAATCGGCCATAGCCCCCAACGCCCCCAGCGCACCGCCGAATAATTTGCAAGAGATTGCCAGCCGGGTCAAAGAGACCAATCAAGCAGCGGCCTCACCAGCGGGGGCCGTGACTGCGCCCCAAAAGAGCATTCAGTATGAAGCCGACGATCAGGTGCTCAGATCCGATGACCTGCCCAATGACCATTTCTTGATCCACGATACCGAACGGCAGCGGGTGATTGAATTTAACAACAAAGGCCAGATTACCTGGCAAATTGGCGGCAAAGACGGCATCGGCCACATGGAGCTGATCGAGCCCACCAACCCGATTCGCCTGCCCAGCGGCAATACCCTTTTTGCCGATGCAGGCACCGACACCGTCTACGAGGTCTCCAAATCCGGCCAGGTGCGTTGGCAATTTCCGCCGGCCGACAAATCTTCGGATATTCGCCTGCACCGCCCGCTCAAAGCCATGCGCAAGCTCAATGGCAACACGATTATTGTCGATCAGGGCAATCACCGGATTATCGAAATCAACCCCCAGAACAAGATTCTCTGGCAATACGGGATCACCAGCAGTGTCGGCATCACCCGTGGCCGCTTGTACAGCCCCTCGGATATGCAGGTGCTCAAAGGCGGGCATTTCCTGATCACCG
Organism: Candidatus Blackallbacteria bacterium; assembly: GCA_051715345.1. Lineage (GTDB taxonomy): Bacteria > Cyanobacteriota > Sericytochromatia > UBA7694 > UBA7694. Next base: position 14,637 of record JBPXJQ010000045.1, on the reverse strand, counting down.
ACACCGACAACCACCGCGTGATCGAGGTCAACCAAGACGAAGAGATCATCTGGCAATTTGGCAATCCCGACAATAAACTCGGCAGTGGCTACGGCTCTCACTCCAACCAGCTCAATGCCCCCACCCAGGCCTTCCGTCTGCCCAACGGCAATACCCTGATCTCCGACAGCGAAAACCGCCGCGTGATCGAGGTCAATCCCGAAAAAGAGATCGTCTGGATCTTCGATACCGGCATTGAAAAAGCCTCAGGCGGCGCCTTCTCGTTTATTCCCAACCGCCTGATACGCATGGGCAATGGCAATACCGTGGTCTTCAGCCCGCTCTATGTGATTGAAGTGACGCGCCTGTTGCGCCCACTTTATCTCTACCAATATGGCACCCTGCAAAAATCCCCCGACTACGAAAAGCTGCGCAGCGAAAGTGGCAAAATCGTCGAATTGTCGAGCAAGCCCTCCAATGAACGCATCAACGAAATGGCGCGGCAGGCCGCTCACAGCTATGTGACCACCAAGGCCAATTTGCTCGACATGGAATTGCCCCTGATCGACAAACAGGAAAACCGCGTGTATATTATCAACCGCCAGAAGCAGATCATCTGGCGCTTTGGCGAAAGCCACCCCCGCAGCCCCGAATTTATCGAGCGGCCGCAATATGTGCAGGTTTCCGAACGCGAAGACAGCGAGGTGCTCTTAACCGACACCGACCGCCACCGCGTGATTCGGATTTACCGCCCGACCAAAGAAATTCTCTGGCAATACGGCGAAGCCGGTGTGATGGGCAGCCGCCCCGGCCTGCTCGGCCATCCCCGCAGTGCGGTGCCCACCCCTGCTGGGCATATCCTGATCACCGACCAATACAGTGGCCGGGTGCTGGAAGTGAACGAACTCAAACAGATCATCTGGAGTTTTGGCGGCTGGGACAGTGGTATCAACCCCCTCAACGCGCCTTATTACGCCGAAGTGACCAGCGACGACACGGTTTTGATCACCGATTGGAGCAACCATTACGTGATCGAGGTCAACCGCGAAGGGGAAATTGTCTGGCAATATGGCACCCTCAAAAACCCCGGCAATGGCCCCCATCAGCTGATGTACCCCGAGCGTGCCATTCGTCTGATCAACGGCAACACCCTGATTGTCGACACCCGCAACCACCGCCTGCTCGAAGTCGATCCCGCCGGGGGCATCTTCTGGCAATTTGGCGGTTTAAATTCAGAGAAATCGCACAAGAAAATCAGCAACCCCACGGCTGCTTACCGCCTCGACAATGGCCACACGATGATTGTGCACAGTGGCAATCGGCAGGTCTTGGAGGTGACCCACCACTCCGAAGTGGTCTGGAATTACCTGCTGCCCTCCAAAGTGCGTTAAAGTGTGTTTGTCTGTGTTTGACAATGTTTAAGTGAAGATCCTGCTGGCGCTGGATAAATTTAAAGGCACCCTGAGTTCGTTGGAAGTGGCTGAGGCCCTTGTTGAAGGCCTCGTTCAGGGCATGGGTCAAGCAAAAGGCCAATCCGATTCGGGTCTCGTGACAGAAATTTGGCCTGTCAGTGATGGCGGCCAAGGATTCTTGGAAGCGCTGCATCTGCCGTTGCAATTAAGCCTGCAGCAATCCGCGATTCATGCCCCCCACGGGGAATTGGCCCTGGCCCAATTTGGTTGGCAAGCCCAGACACAGCGCGTTGTGATTGAAACCAGCCAGGCAACGGGCCTGCATCTGATCCCGCGTTCTCAGCGCCATCCCTTACAGGTCAACAGTTTGGGTTTGGGTGAATTGTTTTGGTCAGCACAGGCGCTGCAGCCCAAAGAATGGCTGCTGGGTTTGGGCTCCAGTGGCACAGTGGATGGCGGTATGGGCCTGGCCCAAGCCTTGGGCTATCTGCTTTTAGACGCCCAAGGCAAACAGATCCCCCCTTGCCCAGAGCAGATTCACAGACTGGCCCAAATTGTGCCGCCTTCCACCCCTTTTATTGCACCCCAGACCCCTGTGATTGCTTTCTGTGACGTCTCGAATCCCCTCTTGGGCCCAAATGGCGGTGTCGCTATTTACAGCCCGCAAAAAGGAGCCCACCCCGAAGATCTCCCCAAACTTGAAGCGGGTTTAGCACATTGGGCACAACGGCTCTGCGAAGACCTGCACCTCAAAGAATCAGCATCAGACCTGATCAAGACCCCCGGTGCTGGGGCGGCAGGAGGCCTGGGACTGGGCCTCAAAGCCCTGTTGGGCGCACAACTACGCAGGGGGGCCGAGCAAATGCTGCAGCTCACAGGGCTCGAAAGCGCTCTGCCCGAGGCCGATCTGCTGATCACTGGCGAAGGGCAATTCGACGCGCAATCCGGTTTTGGCAAATGGCCTGCGCGCTTAATCCAGCTGGCAAAAGAACGGCACATCCCCGTGGTTTTGGTGACAGGGCAAAAACTGGCCGTTCCCCAGCCTGCGGGGGTGATTGAGTCGTACGCGCTTGTGGAGTGGGCACGGGAGACAGCAAATTCAAGCACCGCCAGCACATCCGCCTTGGTTCAGATTGGGGCGTATTTGGGCAAAAAATGGGCCCAGGCCTAATTTCATAATTTTTCCCAAAAATTTGGTTCAGAATCGAGTTTAAACTTAAGATAGGTAATAAGAGTAAATCTGTCCGGAGGACACCCATGGGTAATTTTGGTTTAAACGCAGCAAGAGATATGGTATCGCGAGCACTCACAGATCCTTATTCTCCTGGCAAAGTAGATAAATTTGAAGCCATAGAGATCAAAGAAAAGATCACCGCCAAAGGCGGCGAAGCCAGTGAATCGGCCAAGGCCTTTTTGGCCGATCAGGTACAGGCCGGAAACTTTGATGCCGGTGGCGCAGCCGTGATCCAAGATCTCTTTTCGGCCCCGACACAAAGCTTTGACAATAAAGTTTTCCAACAGACAGAGGTGGCGATCAATGCCCTGCACAAAGCTGTGGACTTTGGTTTTATCGGGGGCGTCAATTACGACAATACGGTCAATGGCTCTGAAAACGCCGGAGACGTGGCCGGCATGGCCGAAAAATACCTGCAAAAACTGAATGAATTGGCCGGAGATTCTTCCAATCTGCGCAGCATTCTGACCGCCACCCTCGACGGCGGAAAGCTGATCAAAGACCCCGAAAAGCGGCTTAACTCTTACCTCAAAGCCCTCAGCGATATCAAAGCCAAACACAATAACAACGACCAGGACATGAAACGTCTGGCCTCTGATGCCATTCAGAATATACATACCGCCGTGCGCAGCCAAGGTGGGCAGATTATGAGCAATGGCAGCATCCACAACCTGAGCCGGGAATCGATCTACCATGGCGCTTACCGTCAGCTCGAAAATATCAACAGCAAAGCCAGCGACGTGTTTATTCGCAACCAAGCGCAAAACGGCCTGTCTGCGGCAAGTTCAGCGGCCAGAGGCTCTTACCAATCCGCAGCGAATATCATCCTCGAGACCTTGCGCAATATTGCCGGTGGCTCGTCTCAGGTTCAGGCCCAACCCCAGCCTTCCAAAGGCGGCGACCTGACGGTGGAGACCACAGTCACCACCAAGATCAAACAGTAGAGTGAGAGACAGCGGTCGAAGACATTTCGACCGCTGTTTTGTTATGTTTAAAATCTACTTTTGGTTCGTGTTGTGTCTATGGGGAGCGAGCGGACTGCATCCTGTGATGGCAACTGTTTTGACCCCAGCTTTGGCTCCGGCGTTGGCCAAAGCCCCTCCTGAAACCGCTGACAAAGCCCTGCAGCTCTGCTTGCAAACCTACCCGGGGACCAGCAGCGAAGCCCAATGTTACCGCAGCCAGACTTTGGCCCTGGAAAAAGAAGTGGAAAGGCTGTATCTGGCGCTGGGGGGGGATCTCAACGCCGCCCTCAAACACAGCCATTTGCTCTGGCAGAATTACCTGGCTTCGGAGCGCCTCTATCTGGAACAGGCCTTTTTTGTGCCAGGCAGCCAATCCGAATGGCTCAAGGCCCGCGCCAGGTATCTCCTGTTTAAAACACGGGCAGAAGCCCTGCAGCACTATCTGGACTATCTAAACGCACATCAATAGAAGGAAGCCCCCATGTCTGAACTGGCTCGCCGCTTGACCCTGCCAGATATTCTCTGTCTCGGTGTCAACGCCATTATTGGCTCTGGTATTTTTCTCTTTCCGGGTAAATTGGCGACGGTCGCTGGCCCCACCTCGATCTTTGCCTTTGTACTCTGTGGTTTTTTGCTCGTGACTGTGGCTCTGTGTTATGCCGAAATGGCGGGTCTGACCCAGCGCAATGGCGGTTCGTATATCTACGCCCTGACCGCCTTTGGCCCCAAAGTGGGTTTTGTCGTGGGCTGGATGGCCTGGGTGACCTCGATCTTTTCTTGGGCGGCGGTGGCAAATGCCATCAGCTCCCAATTGGCCTGGTTTCATCCGGTCTTTAACGGCACCCTCGCCACCAAGATCCTGGCCGTTTCTTTGATTCTGACCTTTGGCACCGTCAATTATTTCGGCGTCAAAATGGGCGCTTTGACTGTGAACTTTTTTACCCTGGCCAAAACCCTGCCCCTGGCGATCTTTGTCGGCATCGGCCTCTTTCATATCAAAATGGGGAATTTTCAGGGCGCGCTCAATACCGACATGAACACCCTCGGCTCGGCGATCTTTCTCTCACTCTGGCCGCTGCAGGGCTTTGAAACCACCCCCGTGGTCGCCGGAGAAAGTAAAAATCCCCGCCGCGATGTGCCCCTGGCCACGGTGGGCTCGCTTTTGGCCGTGGCCCTCTTTTACACCTTGATTCAGATTGTGGCGGTGGGCAGCTTTGATGGCTTGGCGGGCTCGAAAAAGCCCCTGGCGGATGCCGCAGCCAGCTTTATGGGCCCGTTGGGTGCCACCCTGATGGCGGCGGGCGCTGCCATTTCGATGACAGGCTACAGCGCCGGCAATGCCATGGGATCGGCCCGCTACTTGGAGGCCCTGGCCGAAGATCGCTTTTTGCCGCAGTGGCTCAGGGGGATTCATCCCAGGTATTTCACCCCGGCCCGAGCGATTGTGATCACCATGGGCCTGACGGCAATAATGGCGATTTGGCTGGACTTTAACGCTCTGGTGGACATCTCCAATCTGGCCGTCATCAGCCAATACGGATCAACCTGCCTGGCTGTGATTTGGTTGCGGCTCAAACAGCCCCAACTTGAGCGGCAGTTTAAAATCCCCGGCGGGATCTTTTTGCCGGTGCTGGCCTGTCTGGTCTCCGCCTGGCTGATCAAACAGGTCAAATTGCCTGAGCTGCTCTTTACGATCTGTGTGGTCTTGATTGGCATTGGCATTGCCTTTGCCAGCCGCAAATGGGATGCGCGCCAAGCGCGAATCTGAGAACAATTCGCAAAAGGGGGTTTGACAAATTCCCCCTTTTTTGCGAGAATAATGTTAACGATGTAAACATAAAAAAAAGGAGTTATTCCATGTCGAACTTTCAACCCAGTATTTCAGGCTCTCAGATTAACAACCCCCTGCCCACTTTGAACAAAAAACCCCAGGTCAAGGTTGAAAAGACAGATCACACTTCTGAAACCCAGGTCCCTATCGAGAAGAGTGAGACCCAGACCCAGACTCAGACGCCGGTCAAAAAAGTGTCCGCAGACCCCCTGCCCGAACCCGAAGTGATCAAAGAAAAAATCGAAAAGACCCCTTCAGAACAGGTGCTGACCCTAAAACAGGAAATTGACTCCCTGAAAAAGACCCCGCTCAAACTCAACCATGTCGAGGCCCCTCTCGATCTGCCTCTGGAGCGCGCCAAATTAGAATACCTGAGCAATATTAAAACAGACAGCCAATTGCCCAAAAACCTGAACCATGTCAACAAACAACAGTTTCAGCCAATTCAAAGCACCCAGGTCAGCGATCGCATCATTCGCAAAGACAAACAGGGCCTCGACACCTTGATCCAAAGCCATTTTGCGGTGTTTGAAAATAAACTGCGGGACAGACTGGTCAGCACCGACAAACAGACAGCGGCGGCCAAAGAATTGGCCAAAACCCTGATCAGCCAAAAAGATCCCGACAACGAAATCCTGTTAAAAATCAACGGCCTCCATGATCAAGATCTGCTCGATCTGGTGGCCAAAAACATTGGTGCCCTGCGCCCTGACCGCTACGGCAACCAAGCCACTTATGCCGATCTCTCCAGCAAAAAACAGGCCTTGGTGCGGGCGATTGCCCAAGGTATGCGCGAATCCGCAGATTTGCGCAGCCTCGACACCCAAATGGTCCTCGAAAGCAATGCCATTCGCACCATGCATGACGAGTTGAGAAATGTCTTGCCCAACAGCGACACCTCTTTCGGTTGGTCTCTCAAAGGCAGCTTGGATATCCAGGCCGAATATGCCATTCAACTCGGTTGGGTGACGCCTCAACAGGTAGCAACAGCCCGCCAAAACGCAGAAACCTTTCCTGGGATTCATGAAATCGACGAATGGAAACGGGTTTTGAATCCCTTTCAGGTTCAGAGCCTGGAAGCCATCAGCAAAGGCATCACCCAGATCCTGGACCAAAAATTGCCCAACCGTGTCAGCGCCAGCCAGGATCTGCAATTTGTCGAGGACGGCATTCCCCAGAGCAAAAATGTGCCCTCGCGTTTTAGCCTGAATGGGGATGAATATGAAAACCCGGTCTTCTTGGGCAAAGGCGGCGTCGGCCTGATTCTCGAATACAATAAAGTGGGCGCTCCCAACGAAAAAGTGGTGGTCAAATCCCTGCTCAATCCCCTGCAACGGGCAGATTTGTGCAAAGAGGTCATCGCCCACCGCCATGTGCTCGGGGGCGAAAATATGCAACCCGATGACAATATTATCAACCTGCGGGGGGTGGTCAAAGGCCCCAACGACGGCCTGTTTATGGTCATGGACAAAGCCGACGGCGGAGATCTCTACAAATTGTCCAATCTGCTGAGCTTTGCCAATCGCCAAATGGGCCTGCCCCAAATAGCCAATTCGTTGCTGATCCAGCATTATCTCAAAGAAGCGGCCCAAGGTTTGAACACATTGCAAGAATCCGGCTCGATGCACAACGACATCAAAGGCTTGAACTTTCTCTTACACGAAGGCAAGGTCAAGCTGGCGGATTTGGGCTCCACCCACACCCAAACCGTCATGACCTCCGCCATGAATGTGCCCACCACCTATGCTGGCAGTGAATGGGAAGTCAATGAAAACAACGATGCAAATATCACCCAGAAAAATGACATGTACGCCCTGGGCGTGATGTTGCACATGCTCAACGGCGGCAATCCACCCCCAACAGGCACCCTGCTCAAGGGAGATCCCAATGACCATACCGCTTTGGGCAATCTCAAACGGGGACTGCTGGCCAATGACCCCAATGAAAGGATCACCCCCCAAGGCATTCTCAACAGCGGGTATATCAAAAACCTGGAAAAGGTCGATGGCCGTCAATTAAAACAATTGCTGGAAGCCTCTGAGAACTTTGGCAAGATCGCAGGCAGCCGTTTCATTCAATTGGACAATCAGATCGTGAATGTACTCAATTCCATTGACCTGGCCAGCAAAGCCCTCAATGGGACTCCTCCTGAGAATCAGGAGCGCATCAACCGGATCACCCAGGAATTGAATCAATTCCAAAACGAGTTGAACACCGCCCGTACCCAGCAAAGAGAGCTGTTTACCCAATCTCCCGGCAAAGAAGCCTACCAGGAGCTGTTAAACATCTCCCAAATGGTGGAATCCCGCATTAGGGTCTAAACCGGCCACTGCTGACCAACCCATCTGACCTGACTATCTGGCCTGCTCAACCCCAAACACGCTTTGGGGTTGGGTTTATTCTTTGAGCACCATGTCGATACACATCACAGCCGCCAAGATCAGGCGTTTGAGGTCGGGTTTGTCTTTGACCTTGTCGGACATTTCCAGCACATAATTGTCGGCAGAGGTAAAGAGTTCTTTGCCCAGGCCTGCCCATTTTTTGGTGACGTGGGCAAATTCGGTTTCGCCCTGCAGAAATTTAAAATCCCAACCGGTCCATTTGCCTTTGAGGGTACAGACGGCGTTGCCGGATTTGTCCATGACGTCGAATTTGCCGCCAATCGAAAAGAACTTCTGGGCAAAGCCGCCAATGTACTGGTCTTTTTCGTTAAAGACCTCGACCTTGGAGAGGAAAATTGAAATCCCACGTTTGATCTTGACGACCTGTTTGCCCTGGGTGTCGGTGATAATAATTTCAAAGGGCGTCATGCGTTTGTAATCGGTGAATCTGAAAATTTTGGTGATCATGCCCAAATTGGGCTCGCGGCATTCCAGCACCTTGTCTCCGCCGTTGAGGTCGAAGATATCAAAATTATTGGCGGCTTTGAATAGACCGACATGTTCTTTGACCAAAAATTGGCTCAGTTTTTCCCAGCTCATACTCTGTTCCTCGTGTTTCGTAAATGGGGGTGTTGCGGCTGCTTAGCAGACAAGGCAAGATAGCTTGTTTTGGGGGAAATGGCAAATGAGAGCCTATCTTGCCTGACTCTCTCGCTTGAAAACGGCATTTCATACGTATTATAATCTAAAAGTAATACGTATTAATTGGGGGGATACAATGTTGTCTAAACTCACCTTGTCGCTGGACCCCACGGTCGTGGCCCAAGCCAAACAATATGCCCAAGATTCCCATACCAGCCTATCGCGATTGGTTGAGAATTATCTACGTCAACTCGTGTCTCAAAGCGACAATCAAGTTCAAGCGGGTCCGGTTTTGAGCAAGATCAGTGGTATTCTCAAACAAGCTGAAATTGAGGATTATCGTGATTATTTGGCAGAGAAATACCTGTGAAATTACTTTTGGATATCAACATTTTATTGGATATTTTTTTGCAGCGAGAACCCCACTACGCGGCTTCGGCCCGCGTCTTTGCTCTCTGTGAAAACGGCCTGTGCCAGGGTCTTTTGGCAGCTCAAAGTTATGCCACCCTGTTTTATTTGCTGCGCAAAGGGATTGGCAAAGAAGCCACACTCAACACCCTTCAATTGGTCCGGCGGATTCTCGAAACCGCTCCGCTCGGTGCGGCAGAAGTGGATCAGGCCTTGAGCAGTGGTTTTAAAGATTTTGAAGATGCCTTGCAATACCAGGTGGCTCTGGCAAGCGGCGCAACCCATTTGCTTACACGCAACCCCACAGACTACCCGCAAGCGGCTTTGCCCGTACTCACACCAGCCACCTTTTTGGCTGTCTATTTTCCCTGAAACAGGAACTTCAGTCCAATTTGCCCCGCATCCGTTTAAAGCGGGCTTGCCCCATCAAAGCCTGCAGGTTTTGGCAAAACCAATTTGCCAAAGGCACTTTTTTGCGCAGTTGGGTATCGTGAAGCAATTGAAACCACGTACTCCACAGTGTCACTTCGCTCAGACAATGGCTGAACAATTCCAAATTGCAAGCCCCCGTGTCTTTGTCTGCAAAACAATAGCGGGCCCAGTTTTCGAGACTGGTTTGCAGCCATTCTGGCTTTTTGTTGAGTTGGTATGCCAAGGCATAACAATACGCACGCACATAATACCAAACAGGCCGGGTTTGAACGGTGGTCTGCATGTAGATCAATTTGAAATAGCCCAAATCAACGAAGCGGTCAAATTGCCCCAAACGTGCCGCCGTAATGGGATAGAGCATCACCGCTTCCTGAAAGGCCTTATTGGGATTGGGCGACTCCAATTGATCATGACGCTCCAGGGTGCGTAACATCGATTGACTTAATTGCTGCCAGTTTTTTTGCAGACTGGGGGCTGGGCTAAAAATAACCTGTGTTTGTTTGACTGTGTATAAGCCAGAGATAAAGGCCTGAGCTTCTTCTGAAGACTGCGTTAGCCTTTCATAAACGAGGGCAGCAATACTTTCAGGTTGAATCGGCGATGCACCAGGCGTAAGCCCAAACGTTTGGCGGGCCTGCTCCCACAATGCTTGCAATTCCATAATCTCCAGATATTTAAACTGGAGTCGGTCTTTTTCACGCAAATAATACAAATACAGCTCTAAGAGAAATTGGTGCTCTTCGTCTGAAACCTTCAATTTGGCCAATTGCAGGGCTTTTTCAAAGCGGCTGAAAATGGCCAGCAATTCTGAATAAAATTGACTGAATTCTGCTTTGGGTTCTTGAGAAAAATCGCGGTGGAGCAAATAACGGCTGTTAAACAACTCTAAAGAGGCCGTGGTCAAAGATCTGACTGTTTCTATCTGCAAATAGGCCAGATCCGAGGCCGAGGCAGAAATCAGCTGCGAAGTTGCCAATTCGGCTTTTCGGGCCCAATCCAAAGATCGCTGCAAAAAAAGCTCTTCATCGTCGATACAAAAATGGGCATAGGCTTTTTTACTTTGGGTCAGAGCCCGCAAGACCATTTGTAAATCGGGTTGAATGCTGGGGCTTTCAATCACCAAGAGGGCATCTTCGGCCCAATTCAGACTCTTGTAATACAAGCCTGCCATATTGCCAGCGGCAATGAGTTTGAGCCAATCCAAAGGGGATTTCTGCATTTTGCCTTCCAGCTCACGCACCAGGCCCTGGTCACGCAATTCTGAATTTTGAGGCAAAGGTGTTTTGCTTTCACCCAAGTCGATCAGCGGTTTTAACTCGTGTTCGGGAATTTCGAGAAAATTTGCCAAAACCCTCAGTTTGGCTCTGCCCGGTAAAAGACTGGCATTTTCCAATCTGGAGATGGCTGAGGGGCTTAAACCCTCTTCTGCCCCATCTTCGTTTAAAGATTGAATCAGGGTGCTGACCGCCAGACTCAATTCGTTTAAAGTCCAGGCTTTGCCTGTAGAAGGGTTGATACGTTGCTTGCGGTAATGTCTGAACAAGTTGCCAATGGCTGGATTAATCGGAGGCGTGTCTGTCATCGGAAAGGCTTCATTTCTAAATTCACGAATTAAATGCTCGGTTTTACAGAGAAACCGGAAACTGATCATAATTGTACCACTTTGGTAAATTTTTAGTTTATTAGTAAAAATTACTGTTTGTAAATATTTTGGTTATAAATAACCGAAGTTCAGCCCCCTTGAGAGCCCTTGATAGGAATGGCATGGGTTTTCATAAAGCGCAGCCCTTTCTGATCGAGATAGCCAAATTATCGCGTTCCAACTTCGTCAGAAAGTGTCAGCACATTTTTTTTACTTGGTGAATTGCTCTATGGAAAGTAAAATGAGACCAGAAAAGAAAGGGGCTTAAGATGACAGATATACAGACTTTTCTTAATCAAATTGCAGATCTATCACCCGAACAAATGGAACCCCTGCTCAAAGAAAAACTCAATTTGCAATTGGATTCACCCATTGGACATCTGGAATGGGCGCGGGTCGCTGATGAGTTGGGCTGCTCTGGGCTGGCTTTCCGCGAAGCCCAATTGGCGGTTAAATTTCAGCCCGAAGCTCCAGAGGCCTTGCTGCTCCTGGCGCAAATGTTCCACGAACGGGGACGCACAGAGCGCGCAGGGGTTCATATAGAAACCTTACTCAAACTCCAACCGGAACACGCCCAGGCATTGGCACTCAAAGCAGAACTCGAAACAGAAAAAGGGCCTGAACAGGTCGCGATATCAACACTTGCTTTGGCAGAAGAAAGCGTTTCTGCCCCCGACGATTACCAGGCCTTTCGTTTTCTACAGGCTTTTGCAGGCCGCGAAGACACCTATGCCCGCCAATGGTATACCCGCGAACAACACCGGGGTGGCTATACCCCGGTGATGGCGCCACTTACGCCCCGAGAAATTCGCAACCACTTGCTCGGAAACGAAACATTGGGGGTGTATTGTCTGCGTTTGGACAATACCGTCAATTTTATGGCCGTGGATTTGGATATTACCAAAAGCAGCCTGGAAGCAGCCCGAACAGATCCTGCCCGGGCCGCTCTGATCCGCCATCAATTGCGTGAGACCGCTCAGATCTTACAAACCCAACTGCAGGAACTGGGGCTTCCCTCGATCTTGGAAAATTCAGGCTTTAAAGGTCGCCATCTCTGGGTACTCTTTGCCGAACCTCAGCCCGCCGCTGTGGCCCTGGTGTTTGGTCAACTCTTCTTGCGCATGATGACCCCCAACTTGCCTGCCGACTTTCATTTGGAGTTTTTCCCCAAGCAGGCCGAAACCGGCAATAAAGGGCTGGGAAACTTAATCAAATTGCCCTTGGGTATCCACCGCCGCTCAGGTCGGCGCAGTGTTTTTCTAGATAACGAGGGCCAAACCCTAGAGCGGGCTCATGAATATCTGGAGCAACATCCGAGAGTCAGTGGAGACACCCTCTTTGCTGCAATCGAAGCACTGAAAGCCTTGAATCTGCCGGTTTTGTTTCCTGTCAAAAAAGGAGAAGTGCGCCCACAATTGCCCCTGGGCCCAGCTCCTCCCCCCACTGGCCCAAGCTGGACAGAGGCGGATTTTGAAAACAGTCAGCCGATCCGGCATCTTTTTCACTCCTGCCCCGTGCTGCGGGCACTGCGTCTAAAAGTCGAAGAACACCGACAACTCAGCTTGGATGAACAATTGACCCTGATGCACACCCTCGGCCATCTGCCCGAAGGGGTTTTGGCTGTTAATTACCTTTTTTCCCGCTGTGGCAATATTGCTCCTCAGAACTACCTGCAATCGGTACTCAAAGGCAATCCCGTCTCCTGTGGAAAAATCCGACAGCGCATTCCGCAGATCACCGCTCGGGTCGCCTGCAATTGCGATTTCTCGTTTGCCCAGGAAACCTATCCCAGCCCCGTCAGGCATTTGCACACCCTGCCCGAAAGCCAGCCAACAGAAGCAGCAAAGGCCTCTCACACCCCAGAGAGTCTGGCTCGGCGTTATGCCCTCTTGGAGAAGCGCATTGCCGAATTGCAAGGCGAAAAAGAAGCCTTGGGACAGGCGCTGCGCGAACACTTGCTGCGTCAAGAAAACCCGGTCTTGATCTTGCCCGAAGGCCAGTATCGGCTGGAACGCAGCGACGAAGTCGAAGAGTTGCGCTGGGAACCAGCTGAAGGGGCCTGAAAATGCCCAGAGATTTGGTGATTGTCGAACAAGGGGTGCGCATTGGCATCGAAAAAGAGCAATTGGTGCTTTACAAAGGAGAAGGTATCTTGCGCAAATCCCGTTTGCAGGATTTGAGCCAGGTTTTGCTACTGGGGCCAGCAGAGTTGACTCCCGCCGCTCGCAACCGCCTAATGCAAAAAGGCATCGATGTGGTCTTTCTCAGTGCCAAAGGAGATTTTATTGGGCGAATGAGCAGTGGATTGTCGCGCAATGGCTCATTGCGTCTGGCTCAATACCGGCTTTGTTCAGACTCCGATCAGGCACTCAAACTCGCCGCCCGGCTGATTCATGGCAAAGTTAGCAATCAGCGTTTTTTATTGTTGAGGCAGCAAAAGCGCTTAAAAAGTGAAGAACTGACCCAGGCCCTGTCTGGCATGCGTCGGATGTTGGGCAAATTGGAACAGGTCAACAGCATTGAACAATTAATGGGTTATGAAGGACAAGCCGCTGCGCTGTATTTTGAGGTCTTTCCGCTGCTTTTTTCTGCAGCGGGAATTCAGATGAAAGGCCGCAGCAAACGCCCGCCGCGCGATCCCGTCAATGCCATTCTCTCCTTTGGCTATACGATCCTCACCCGTTTCATCGAAAGCGCAGTTTTAACCGTGGGATTGGATCCCTGGATAGGCTGTTTGCACCAGGCCCGCCCCGGATTACCAGCACTGGTTTTGGATTTGGTTGAGGAGTTCCGGCCCATCGCCGTCGACAGTCTGGTTTTGCGTCTGCTCAATCTCGGGCAACTGAAGCCCAGCGATTTTTACCAACCCAAGGCCTGGAAACAGGCCGAAGCCATACTGGCCCATGAAAGTGATGATTGGGAATTGCTCGAAGAGGAGCCCGACCCGCGCCCACCCGTCTATCTGGCAGAGAGCGGACGCAAACTCTTTTTTCAAAACTTTTACGAAAAGCTGCGCGAACCTTTGCCCTACCCGCTGCTGAATCAGAAAACCTCGCTGCGCCGAATTATCGAGCAGCAGAGTTACCATCTGGCACGGGTTCTTGAAGGCGAAGATGCTGAATACCAGCCGTTTTTGGTGAAATAAGCGATGCATATTATCGTCGCGTATGATATCCCCGATGACCGTCGTCGCAACCGGCTGGCCAAGGCCCTCGCAGGCTTTGGCATTCGGGTTCAGAAAAGTGTCTTCGAAGCCGAGATGCCCGATCAACGTCTGGATGCCCTCTACCGTGCCATTCATGCCGAAATAGACCCCGAAGAAGACAGTATTCGGATCTGGCGGCTGTGCAAACGCTGTCAGGCCACTCTCGAAGTGATCGGCTTGGGGGTCGAAGTTGGCGAAGATCTGGATGAAATTGTCTAATTTGACTGTATACCCCCCCCTAAAATGAATATCAATCCAGATTGGGCTCAGTATTTTTTCACTGCTCCTTGTCTGTTTTCGGCATTTTTTGACCTGTTTTGCTTGCTGCAGGTCTCAGTTCTCCGAGCTTAATAAACTTAATGACTTATTAATAACTCCCAGCTTGACTTTGGCGGCCCTAAAAGTTATTCTAAAAGCAAGTCTTATATGCCTTTCAGGCACAGCGAACCTTGACAATTGAATCGGCGTTTAATGACGTTGGCAAGTGCGGCTCTGATACCCCATTG
>JBPXJQ010000044.1:0-47435 GCA_051715345.1 Candidatus Blackallbacteria bacterium | reverse complement strand
TAGGCTTGCTTTTAAACGCCTCTTGTTGCCAAAAGACGAACGCTGCCTTCCCTCCTGGGGTTGCGGCTGGGAGTTACACCCAGACCATTCGTGACGCTTTGTTTAAGCTCACTCGGAGTTCGTAATATTCATATTAAATTATGTTTAAGATAACGTCAAGGGATAGGACTGTGTTTTTGAACAAATTTTCAAAAATGTGTGCCCCCTTTCAGTTATGATAGACGCAGGCTTTTTTGTTGGGCATAGCAATTTTGAGGTAAGCATGTCATGGAGTTTTCGGGTTTAAAACGCTCGCTGCAATTAGCGGGATTGGCCAAAGATATGGCCCTTTTGCGGGCCAGCAGGCATCGCGTGAACGAGGCCAAAGCCCGCGAGCATGTGATTGAACGTTTGGGGCGTCTACACGGGTTACCTCAAAAAATGGCGCAAATTCTCTCTTTGGGAGAATTGAGTACGGAGAACCCTGTCTTTACCCCTTTAACCGAATTCGAGGCCACACTCACTTTTGCAGAAATTCAGACCTTGCTGGCTGCAGAATTAAACGTCCAGCCTGAACTTCTTTTTCGATCGCTCGACACAGCAGGCATTTCTGCTTCGCTCGGTCAGGTTCATGCCGGCCAACTGCACTCAGGTGAAAAAGTAGCGGTCAAAGTTCAATACCCCGGTATTGCCGAGGCTTTGGCGACAGATTTAAATGCCTTGGGCTGGATCAGTGCGCCTGTCGGAGGGCTGAAAAAAGAGTTTGATCTGGCTGCTTACCAGAGCGAAATGCAGAGCATGCTTTTGTTGGAATTGGATTATTTCCACGAAGCTGAGATGTTGAAGACCTTTGCTCACCGGGTCAAAGATTTTTCCGAATTTGAAGTCCCTCAGGTTTTTCCGGCAGCCTGCAATGGTCGGGTTTTGACCATGAGCTGGTTGGAGGGGGATGCTTTCCCGACCGTGCAAACCTGGTCTCAAGCGCAGCGACACAGTCTGGCTGAGTCTATTTTGAAGTTCTTTTTGCTCAGTTTTTTTCAATGGCAATTGATCCACAGCGATCCACATCCGGGCAATTACCGTTTTCGCTTGGAGCAGGGAAAACCCGTCATTGGGCTCTTGGATTTTGGCTGCGTCAAAAAACTGACACCCGCTTTTGTGGAAAACTTACACCAGCTCATTTGGGGTCTGATTCGGCAAACAAGCACTGAAGATCAGTTATTTGAGCTTTTTCTCAAAATGGATTTTCAGGAGAAGTTTTTATTTCCCATGCGTTCAAAACTCCTGCCACTCTGTCAGATTCTGTTTGCCCCCTTTCTCAGCTCTGAGCCTGTTGTGGCATCTGAATTGCAGATGGGGGCCAAAGTCCAAGCCCTTTTGGGAGAGGATCGTTGGAACTTTCGCTTTGCAGGCCCTGCGCATCTGCTGTTTTTTTTGAGGTCCTACCAAGGATTGCTACAGTATTTAAAGGCTTTAGAAACGCCCATTTGCTGGCGTGAACTGTTTGAAAAATATGCCCCAGCAAAGGCCTTCACTGAGGATGCTCCTCTGGCGCTTGCCCAGCAGGCCATTCCGCCCACTTCCAAGCACTTTTTGCGGATCCAACTCAAACAGGGCGATGAGACCAAAATCATGCTTAAATACAGGGCTGAAATGGCGGCAGAATTGATCGAACTTGTGCCTGAAGAT
Source organism: Candidatus Blackallbacteria bacterium (assembly GCA_051715345.1). GTDB lineage: Bacteria > Cyanobacteriota > Sericytochromatia > UBA7694 > UBA7694. Next base: position 45,767 of record JBPXJQ010000044.1, on the reverse strand, counting down.
ATTCAGGTTTTATTGCGTGAAAAAAAAATTAACCTGAAAGCAATTCAAGCACAAGCGGCCCAAAATGGTTTTTGCCCCTCCGTGCTGTTTGAATTTGAAGAAAAGCAACAACGGTTAAAAGTCTGGATTGCCTAATCCATTTCGTCTTCACTTGCCTCAAACTCATTTTGATACTGCTGCCAATCGATTCCACAGCGGGTAAGGGGGGCTTTTAAAACCGCACGCATAAACAGTGGCGCACTGCGAATACAGCCAATAATGGCCTGTTCTGTATCTACAGGCGCAGAGCCAGCCAAATACTCTGCTTCCAAAACTGAGGCCTTGCGAGCGCTGTTGCGAAAATGGGCGGGCACTTCTTTGAGCAAGATTTGCAGTATATTTTCTGCTTCGGGCGCCCAAATGAGCGATTTGGGCAAGGGGGGAGGCTCATCCAGTTCGTCTTCACTCAGGTTGCGCCACAGAATGAGTTCGTGGCCGAAGGGGTCTTGGAGCCGGGCCAATTTTTTGTTCTGGGTCTGATGGCTGGTTTGTAACAGACCTGCACCGGCTGCGAGTAAATGGTCACAGGCATTTTTGATCTGCTGGGTTTCAATCCAAAGGGACAGGTTTTGCACAGGTTTTGCAGAGAGCTCCAGACGAATCCGAATAAAACCATTGCTGTATTCCAGCCATTGGGGCTGTTTCTCTTCTGGGGTCAGGCCCAAAGCTACCCCATAGAAGTTTTCGGCAAGGCCGAGGTCTGTCACAGGAATGACCAGATGTGTAATGCCAAAAATCATCGAAATACTATTTCTCTCGATTCGCAGAGTCTCTGTTTGGGACGCTTTCCAAGCAGATCTAAAAACAGGCTTGGAACTTCATTCCTTCAATGTAGCAGGTTTTTCGCGAATCAAAGATCATCTGATCTTACTCAATGCAATTGCCCGCAAAATCTGTTATGCTCACTCCAAATGTTGAAATATATATCCAGAAAAGGGGACAATCATGGCCTACCGAAACACCAAACGCATTGCAATTAATACCGGCGGCGGTGACGCGCCTGGCCTGAACGGTGTGATTCGGGCTGTGGTTCTGAGTGCCTATAACCGTGGCTGGGAGGTTTATGGCATTCATGACGGCTACCGCGGTTTGCTGGATACCGAAGAGATCACCCATTTGACCCCGGCTTTGGTGCGGGATATTTTGCCCCTTGGTGGCACCCTGATTGGCACCACCAATAAAGGCAATCCCTTTGAAATGCCTGTGACCAACGCTGCCGGTGAGATTGAAGTGCGGGATATCAGCGATCGGATTGTCAGCAATTTTAAAGCCCTGAATTTGAATGCCCTGATTTGCGTCGGGGGCGATGGCAGTTTGGGCATTGCTTATCAACTTCATCAGAAGGGCATTCCCGTGATTGGGGTGCCCAAAACCATCGACAACGACCTCTCTTCAACGGTTGTCACCTTTGGCTTTGATACAGCAGTCACAACGGCGACTGAAGCATTGGATAAATTGCACACCACCGCCAAAGCCCATGGCCGAATCATGGTGGTCGAAGTGATGGGGCGGTATGCCGGTTGGATTGCCCTCAATGCCGGGATCAGTGGTGCTGCTGACGTGATTTTGATTCCCGAAATCCCCTACGATATCGACATCGTCTGCCGCCGCCTGATGGAAGGCAAGCTGCAGAAAAAAGACTATGGCATTGTGGTGGTCGCCGAAGGAGCCATTCCAAAAGGCGGCGGACTCAGTGTCAAAGGGGGGGCCGTGGATGGCCGCCAGGAAGTATTACTCGGTGGCTTGGGCGAACATGTGGCTCAGCAAATCAAAGAGCGCACAGGCAACGACACCCGTTTTGTGGTGCTCGGCCATTTGCAGCGGGGGGGCTCACCCACGACCTTTGACCGTTTGGTGGCGACGCGCTTTGGTGCTGCTGCGGTGCGGGCAGTTGAAGAGGAAAAATTTGGCCATATGGTCGCTTTGGATCCCCCTACCGTCAAATATGTGCATCTCGAAGACGCCCTCTCGCGTATGAAACAGGTGCCTCTGGACTCAGACACCATCCTTTCCGCCCGAGATATTGGTATTTGCCTCGGCGACGAATAGCGCCGCAACAGACTGAGTTGGGTGCCTGAGCAATTGTTTTGACATAAAACTGTTTGCTGTGCTAACTTTCGGGAAGGACAGCCATTGATGACACAAAATATGACGCAAAACACCCTTCAAAACAGATGTGCCTCCAATTTGCAGACGCTCTTGCCCTGGTTGCGCTATTATTTGCGTGGTCTGCTCAAGGCCGCTCCAGTAGGCACCTTAAATATCAACGAAATTCGGATTTTGGCACGGGTTTTCCGTTTTCCGGGCCTTTCGCTGCAATGTCTGGCAGATGATCTTGGTATTCACAAAGCCACGGCTTCGATCCGCGTGGAGCAATTGGTCGAACAGGGCCTTTTGGAACGCCGTGTTAACCCACATTCCCGCCGCGAAATCCAATTGGCCATCAGCCCGCAGGGTCTGAGCGCATACAAACAGGCCAAAGACTATTTAAAAAAACATCTCGTGGCTCAAATGAGCCAATTTTCCGAAGACGAACTCCAATCCCTGGAAAAAGGCCTGGGCCTACTGGCCCGCATGGTCTCTCAGGCCCATCCCGAACTGGGCAATCAATTAGCCGAAACCGAAATATAGGATGCCTATGAAGCTCAAAGAACTGCTGCTGCGCCGAAGAACACTGATGATTGCCTTGCTCCTGCTCCTGGTGGGTGCGCTGGCGGTGTGGGGGCCTTTGAGTAAACCGGGTATTTCTGCCGGAGACAAAGGCGGCGATCCCAAAAAAGAAAAAGTCAGGCCTGTGACGGTGAGCCTGGCTCCTGTTCAATTGGCAGATATCCCCCTGATTCAGCAGGCGATTGGCAATGTTGAGGCCTTGGAAAATGTCTCGATTCAGCCCCAAATCAGCGGGCAGCTGACAAAAATCCATTTTAGCCAGGGCGCCTTTGTCCACAAAGGCCAATTGTTGTTTGAACTCGACTCCCGCCTCCAAGCCGCCAATTTAGCCCAATTGGAGGCCATGCTGTCGCGCAGCCAAGCCATGGTGCGACAGGCCAAAGCCAATCTGACCAAGGTCTCTACCCTGACTGCGGTGGCCGAAGCCAATCTCAAACGGGATTTGGCCCAAAAAGAATTTGCAGCTTTGGAATTGGCCCGCAACAAACAATTATTGGACAAAGACTATCTGGCTCTGCAGCAATTCCAAATTCAGCAGAATACCCTGCAGACCGCGGAAGCCACCCTGGTGGCAGATCGGGCCGCGCTGGTCAATGCCAAGGCCCAGGTTCAGGCCGAACACGCAGCCTTGCAAACCGCCATGGCTTCGGTCAATGCCGATCTGGCCAGTTTGGCTGCGGCCCGGGTGCAGTTGGGTTTTAGCAAAATTTATGCGCCGCTTTCAGGCAAAACGGGCCCGATTCTGATCAATGCAGGCAATAATGTGGTGGCCAACAGCAGTGTCCTGGTGAATATCAAGCGTCTCTCGCCGATTCTGGTCAGTTTTGCCGTGCCCGAAAAAGAATTGGGGCCCTTTCAGGCCGCTTTGCGTTCGCAGGGGGTACCTGTGACGGCTGAGGTCAAGGTCAATGGCGAAAAACCCCTTCAAGAAGTGGGGCGGCTGAGCTTTGTCGACAACCAGGTCAACAAAGCCACGGGCATGGTCACACTCAAAGCCACCTTCGACAATCGCGATGGCCGCCTCTGGCCAGGTCTGTTTGTGCCTGTGAGTGCCCGTCTGGGAGTGCAAAACCAGGTCTTAACGGTGCCCGCAGCGGCCGTGCAAAAAGGCCCCAGTGGGGATTTTGTCTATCTCTTCGCCCAGGAAAAGGCCCGCATGCAAGCGGTGAAAGTGGCGCGGATTTCGCTTGGTACAGCGGTGATCAGCCAAGGTTTAAAACCGGGTCAAAAAGTGATTGTAACGGGCTTACAGGCGCTCTCCCCCGATGCGCCGGTTAAACTTGCGGGCCAAAAACCCAAGCAAAACGCAGGTCAAAAGCCGTGAACCCGATCGCGTTTTTTATTCGCCGCCCGATTTCCACCACTTTGATGATGCTCGGTTTGTTGCTCTTTGGCTTGGTGGGTTATCGCCAATTGCCGGTCAGCGATTTGCCCAATGTCGAGTTCCCCACGATCACGGTCAGCGCCAATTTGCCGGGTGCCAATCCGGGCACCATGGCCTCGTCTGTGGCCACGCCTCTGGAGGCCGAGTTTTCGAGCATTGCCGGGCTTGATTCGATGACCTCTTCGTCTTCGCTGGGCTCGGTCCAGATCAGTTTGCAATTCAATCTCTCCCGTAGCATTGATGCCGCCGCCCAGGACGTGCAAGCGGCGATTTCCACCGCAATTCGCAAATTGCCACAAAATTTGCCTGCTCCGCCGACTTTGCGCAAGGTCAATCCGGGCGATCAACCTGTGTTTTTTTTAACGGTTTCTTCCAAGACCCTGCCGCTTTACCAAGTCAATGAATTTGCCGACAAAATGATTGCCCAGCGCGTCTCAATGGTCAATGGCGTGGCCCAGGTCAATGTCTTTGGCTCGCAGAAATACGCTGTGCGGATTCAATTGGATCCCCTTTTGCTCACGGCCCGCAATTTGGGCATCGACGAAGTGGCTGCCGCTGTGCGCCAGGGCAATTCCAATCTGCCGATGGGCACGGTTTTTGCCGACGAAAAAAATTACACGATTAAGTCGAATAATTTTCTGATGAATGCCGAGGCCTTTAGCAAATTGGTGGTGGCCTACCGCGAAGGGGCCCCGGTCTACCTCGGCGAGTTGGCCCAGGTGATCGACAGTGTGGAAAATACCCGTCAGGCCAGTTGGTTTAATGGCCAGCGGGCGATTGTGCTTGCAATTCAGAAACAGCCGGGCACCAATACCATTCGCCTGATCGACAATATCAAAGCCATGCTGCCCCAGATTCAAAAAGACCTGCCCCCGGCGGTGGCGATTGGGGTGCTCTTTGACCGCTCCAAATCGATTCGCCATTCGGTCGATGACGTGCAATTCACCCTGCTGCTGACCATTGGCTTGGTGGTGCTGGTGATCTACCTGTTTTTGGGCAATTTTTCGGCCACCTGGATTGCCTCTCTGGCCTTGCCAATGGCGATTGTGGGCACCTTTGCTGCGATGGCGCTCTTGGGTTTTAGTCTCAACAATCTCTCGCTGATGGCCCTGACGCTCTGCGTGGGTTTTGTCGTGGATGATGCAATTGTGGTGCTTGAAAATATCATGCGCTACCTCGAAAAGGGCCTGTCGCCTTTTGAAGCTGCTCTCAAAGGCACCCAGGAAATTGGCTTTACCATTCTCTCGATGACCCTGTCGCTGACGGCTGTGTTTATTCCCATTCTGTTTATGGGTGGCCTGCTCGGGCGGCTTTTTAATGAATTTGCGGTCACGATGGCCGTGGCCATTCTTGTTTCGGGGGTGATCTCTCTCAGCCTCACGCCGATGCTCTGCAGCCGTTATCTCAAACTGAACCATGGCAAACCAAACCCTGTGATTGCCGTTGCTGAGTGGGGCTTTAAGCTGATGAATGAGGGCTATCGCATGAGTTTGGCGCTGTGTATGCGCATGAAACCCTTGGTGCTCTTGGTCTTTCTGGGACTGACGGCTTTGACCGTTTGGCTCTTTGACAAAACCCCCAAAGGCTTTATGCCCACCGACGATACCGGCCAGATTTCGGGCATCTATGAGGCCGTGCAAGGGGCCCCGTTTAAAGACATGGTGGCCTTTCAGACCAAAGCTGTGGCCACTGTGCGCAAAAATCCCAATGTTGCAGCTGTCATGTCGAGCATCGATGGCAGCAATTCTGGACGCATGTTTATTGTGCTCAAGCCTCCTGGCCAGCGCAAACATGTCGAAGACGTGGTCAAAGAATTGCGCCCCAAATTGGGGGGGATTTCGGGCATTCAGGCCTTTATGCAGATTCCCCAGAGCATTCGTCTCACCGGGGGGCGTCCGAGCAAAGCCGCTTACCAGCTGACACTGCTCAGCCCGGATACCGATGCCCTCTACAAAGGCACAGCAGCGCTGGAAAAGGCCCTACAGGAGATTCCCGGTCTGCTGGATGTGAGCAGCGATGTGCAACTCAAAAACCCCCAGGTGATGATGACGGTGGACCGCGACAAGGCCTCGGCTCTGGGATTGACCCAGGAACAGGTTGAAAGCGCCTTGAGCAGCGCTTTTGGCACCCGCCAGATCTCCACGATTTATGCGCCAACCAACGATTACCAGGTGATTATGGAGCTGGACCCCGCTTATCAGCACAATCTGAACGCCCTCGATCAGATCTTTGTGCGCTCAGCCAGTCGCGAGCTGGTGCCCTTGAGTACGGTCACCGAATTGGAGCGAACGGTGGGGCCATTAACGGTCAATCATTTGGGGCCCTTTCCGGCGACCAGTATTTCGTTTAATTTGCCGCCCGAGGTGGCCCTGGGAGACGTCGTCAATAAAATTCAAGCGATGGCCAACACAACCCTGCCGAGCAATGTGCGTACCCAGTTTCAGGGCACCGCCCAGATTTTCCAAGATTCACTTCAGGGGCTGGGCTGGTTGCTTTTGCTGGCGGTGCTGGTGATTTATCTGGTGCTGGGGATTTTGTATGAGAGTTTTATTCACCCAATCACGATTCTTTCGGGGCTCCCGCCTGCAGGCCTGGGAGCCTTGGGGGCCTTGCTGCTGTTTAAGCAAGAACTCAATATCTACGGGTTTTTGGGCCTGATTCTGCTGATCGGGATTGTTAAAAAGAACGCCATCATGATGATCGACTTTGCCTTAGAAGTGCAGCGCAATCAGGATACCTCTGCCCAAGATGCGATTTATGAGGCCTGTTTGGTGCGCTTTCGCCCGATTATGATGACGACCTTTGCCGCGCTGATGGGCACTTTGCCGATTGCCTGGGCTGAAGGCCCACGCCGTTCGCTCGGTTTGGCTGTGTTGGGGGGCTTGGTGGTCTCCCAATTGCTCACGCTGTATATCACGCCTGTGCTCTATGTCTATTTTGACCGCTTGAGCGGGCGCAAGTCGGGGGCACAGAAGGTGGAGTTAGAGCCTGTCTTGGGGGACATTGGGCTTTAACCTTTGCGCCAAAAACAGACAAGAGCAGGGCCACCAAGCCCTGCTCTGTGAATGGTTTGAGAACCCTATTTATTCCGCTTGGGTTTGTACACGTGGGTACTCTGCCCAAAGTACATCTCAGCGGCTTCCATAAAGGTCTCTGAGAGGGTCGGATGGGCGTGAATGGTCAGTTTAACGTCGGTGACCAGGGCGGCCATTTCCACGGCCAGGGTGGCTTCGGCGATCAGCTCACCCGCCCCTTTGCCAACAATGCCCACACCAAGAATGCGCTCGGTTTCGGGGTCGACAATCAGCTTGGTCAGGCCTTCGGTGCGATCGAGGGTCAGGGCCCGGCCCGAAGCGGCCCAGGGGTATTTGACGACTTCGACTTTGCGGCCTTGGGCCTGGGCTTCGCGTTCAGTTAAGCCACACCAGGCGACCTCGGGGTCGGTAAAGACCACGGCAGGGATCGCGTAAGGTTCAAAGGCCACTTTGTGTCCGGCTATGGCTTCGATGGCCACGCGGCCTTCGTGAGAGGCTTTGTGGGCCAGCATCGGCTGTCCGGCCACGTCGCCAATCGCGTAGATCGAGGGCTCCACGGTTTGCCGCTGTAAATTGACGGGAATAAAGCCCTGTTTGTCGAGTTCAATTTTGGTGTTCTCCAGGCCAATGCCGCGCCCATTGGGGCGGCGACCGACCGAGACCAGCACCCGGTCGAAGGTCTGTTCAAAAGCCTTACCGTCGGGGCCTTCAAAGCTGACCAGCAGCTCTTCACCCTGTTCTTTGGCGCCTGTGACTTTGGTTTTGAGCAAAATCGCTTCAAGTTTTTTCTCGATGCGCTTTTGCAAGGGTTTGACCAGATCGGCGTCGGCCCCCGCCAGGAGTGAGTCGAGCATTTCAACCACCGTGACCTTGGAGCCCAATGCGGCGTAAACCGTGGCCATTTCCAAGCCAATATACCCGCCACCCAGCACCAACAGACGTGCGGGGACATCGGGCAATTCCAGGGCGGCGGTGGAGTCCATCACCCGCGGGGACTTGGGCAAAAAGGGCAAGACAATGGGGCTGGAACCCGTGGCCACAACCAGATGTTCAAAGTGCAGGGTTTGTGGCCCTTCTGCGGTTTCGACCTGCAGGTGGTGGGCATCTTGGATCGTGCCTGTGCCCTGGATAAATTTGACCTTGCGGGCTTTGGCCAATTGGCCCAGACCGCTGGTCAGGCCTTTGACGACTTTGGTGTCTTTCCAGGCCCGCAGCTTGTCGATGTCGATTTTGGGCGGGGCAAATTCAATCCCCCACTCAGCGGCGTGTTGGCTTTCGTTGATCAGCTCCGCGGCGTGCAAAAAAGCCTTGGAGGGAATGCAGCCTTCGTAGAGACAGACCCCACCGGGATTGACCCGTTTTTCGACCAGGGCGACTTTGAGGCCCAGATCAGCGGCCAGAAATGCGGCGGCATAGCCACCGGGGCCACCCCCTAAGACAATCACTTGATACGATTCTTGACTCATGTTTAAAGATCTCCTTCCATCAGCAGCATCAGCGGGGTTTCGAGGGCTTCGGCGACAAAACGCAGGAAGCGCGCGGCGTCGGCACCGTCAATGAGACGGTGGTCATACGAGAGTGAGAGCGGCATGATCTGGCGGGGCACAAATTGGCCCTCGCGCCAGACGGGCATGGTTTGGGCCCGGCCCACGCCCAGAATGGCGACTTCGGGCCAGTTCACAATCGGGGTGAAATACGTGGTGCCCAGGCCGCCCAGATTGGAAATACTGAAACCGCCGCCTTGCAAGTCATCCATGCCCAATTTGCGGTCGCGGGCCTTTTTGGCCACTTCTCCCAATTCGACCGAAAGGCTGGTGACACCTTTGCTGTCGACATTGCGCAGCACGGGCACGAGCAGACCCCGGGGGGTGTCGACGGCCACGCCGATATGGATGTAGTCTTTGTAGATCACCTGCTCGTTTTTAAGATCGAGGCTGGCGTTAAATTTGGGAAAGCGTTTGAGACCCAGGGCGCAGATTTTGAGCAGAATGGCGGTAACGGTCAGTTTGCCGCCTGCGGCTTCGACCTGTTTGGCGCGGGCCTTGCGGAAGACTTCCACCTCTGTGATATCCGCTTGGTCAAACTGGGTCACATGCGGGATTTGGCTCCAAGCGCGGTGCATTTGGGCGGCGGTGGCCCGGCGCACGGGGCTGAGTTTTTCGCTGTGAATTGCGCCCCACTGGCTGAAGTCCGGCAGATCGGGGGTGGCCAGGGTCATGGTTTGGCCTGCTGAAACAGCGGCTGGACCGGCTTGTAAGGTGCCTTTGACCCAGGCTTTGACATCTTCTTTGGAGATGCGGCCACGCAGGCCTGTGCCCGTGACTTTGCGCAGATCGACACCCAATTCGCGGGCAAAGAGCCGGACGGAGGGGGCTGCGGGCAGGGCGCTGCCGGGCAGGGGCTCCAAGACATCGGGGTTATTGAGGGCAGGGCTGACTTGGACAGCCGGAGGGGCTGCGACAGGTAAGGCAACAGGTAAGGCAACAGGTGATGCCGCCGCAGATTTGCTAGCACCGGCGCTAGCAGATGTGCCGCTACCTGTGCTGGCATCTGTGCTACCTTCCAAAACCAGCACCAAATCTCCCTCTTGGACTTTGTCTCCAGCTTTAACGGCCAGCGAGAGCACTTTGCCCGCTGCGGGGGCAGGGATTTCGACCGCCGCTTTGTCGGATTCCAGTTCCATCACGGCCTGGTCTTTGCTCAAGACATCGCCCACAGCCACCAGCAATTGGGTGATCTCTGCTGCGCCAATATTGTCGCCGAGTTTGGGCACGCGCATTTCGAGGGGGCCCGTTGAAACCGAGGCGCTGGGGGCTGGCGTTGCTGCAACAGCGGGCTCACTTTTCACTTCGGGGGCTTTTTCTACAGACTTTTCCACAGGTTTTTCCACAGGGGCCGCACCCGTTTCTTCAAGCACCAGGATCAAACTGCCCTCTTGCACACTGTCACCCACTTTGACGGCCAAAGATGCCACCTTGCCTGCGGCGGGGGAGGGAATTTCAACTGCCGCTTTGTCGGATTCGACTTCAATCAAAGCCTGGTTTTCGCTGATGGTCTCACCGACTGCCACGAGCACCTGGGTGATTTCTCCTGCGCCGACGTTATCGCCCAATTTGGGCACGTTAATTTCACGTTGCATGGCGGTCTCCTTAAACGTTCATCGGGTTGGGTTTTTCGGGGTCGATCTTCAAGGTCTGACGGGCCTCTTCCAGTAGCGAGGCGTCCAATTGGCCCGCCCGAACCAATTGGCTCAGGGCTGCCCAGACCGTGTGAGCGGTGTCGACCTCAAAGAAGCGGCGCAGGTCGGTGCGGCCTTCGCTGCGGCCAAAGCCGTCGGTCCCCAGGGCCACCAGGGGCTGAGGCAGCCATTTGGCCAAAGACAGTGCCAAGACCTTGCAATAGTCGGAAACGGCGATCACGGGGCCTTCGCTGTCTTTGAGGCATTCTGCCAGATAGGGCAAACGGGCCGGCTGTTCGGGGTGGAATAGGTTCCAGCGCTCCACATCCAAGGCGTCGCGGTACAGCTCTTTGTAAGAGGTCACACTCCAGACGTCAGCAGCCACGCCGTAACGTTCGAGTTCTTCCGCGGCTTTGAGCACACCGGGCATCAACGCCCCGCTGCCCCAGAGCTGCACCCGTGCTTTGGGTTGTACCAGGGGGGAGCTGCGGAAGCGGTAAAGGCCTTTGAGAATCCCTTCGCGGGCCCCTTCGGGCATGGCCGGATGGGCATAACTATCGTTGCCAATCGTGATGTAATAAAATTCGTCTTTTTGCTCGACGTACATGCGGCGAATACCCTCTTGCAGCAGCACGCCAATTTCGTAGGCAAATGACGGGTCGTAGGCCTTGAGATTGGGTTGGGGCAGAGCCAAAACATGGCTATTGCCATCTTGGTGCTGCAGACCTTCACCCGCCAGGGTGGTTCGCCCAGCGGTGGCCCCCATCAAGAAGCCTTTGCAGCGCATATCTCCAGCGGCCCAGACCAGGTCGCCGACACGCTGCAGACCAAACATCGAATAAAAGGTGAAAAAGGGAATGGTATTCACACCATGGCTGGCATAGGCGGTGCCTGCAGCAATAAACGAGGAGAGCGCCCCCGCTTCGGTGATGCCCTCTTCGAGGATCTGGCCATTTTGGGCCTCACGGTAGCGCATCAGCGAATCGCTGTCGACCGGGTCGTATTTCTGGCCGACATGGGAGTAAATGCCGTATTGGTTAAACAGGCCCTCCATGCCAAAGGTGCGCGCTTCGTCGGGAATGATCGGCACCATTAACGGGCCAAAATTCTTGTCCTTTAGGCAGCGTGTCAGAATGCGGACATAAGCCATGGTTGTTGAGAGCTCACGGCCGTCTGTGCCCGCTTCAAATTCGGAGAAGAGCTTGTCTGGCGGCGGAGCCAGCGGTTCGATCTGAACCCGGCGCAGGGGCACAGAACCCCCGAGCTTTTGACGGCGTTCGTGCAGGTATTGCATCTCTTCGCTGTCTTCAGAGGGTTTGTAAAACGGCACTTCTGCCAGATCTTCGTCAGAAATGGGAATACCAAAGCGCGTGCGAAAGGTTTTGATCTCTTCGTCGCTGAGCTTTTTCTGCTGGTGAGTGGCGTTTTTGCCTTGGCCCGAATCACCCATGCCGTAGCCTTTGACCGTTTTGGCCAAGATCACCGTGGGCATTCCGCTGGTATGGACCGCTTTGTGGTAAGCGGCGTAGACCTTGAGCGAGTCGTGGCCGCCCCGGTGCAGATTCCAGATCTGATCATCGGTATAGTCGCTGACCAATTCCAGTAATTCGGGGTATTTGCCAAAGAAATGCTCGCGCACATAAGCGCCAGAGCCACTGGCTTTGATCTTCTGGTATTCGCCGTCGAGCACTTCGTTCATGCGCTGGGCGAGCAGGCCTGTTTTGTCTTTGGCCAGCAAGGCATCCCAATCGCTGCCCCAGACCACCTTGATCACGTTCCAACCCGCGCCGCGGAAGCTGCCTTCGAGTTCTTGGATGATCTTGCCATTGCCCCGCACAGGGCCGTCCAGGCGCTGCAGATTGCAATTGATTACAAAGACCAGATTGTCGAGGTGTTCGCGGCCAGCCAGGCTGATTGCGCCCAGCGATTCGGGCTCATCCATTTCGCCATCGCCCAAAAAGGCCCAGACCCGGCCTGTCTGTTTTTTCAGACCGCGGTTCTCGAGGTACTTGTTAAAGCGGGCTTGGTAAATCGCCATCAGGGGGCCCAGACCCATTGAGACCGTAGGAAACTCCCAAAAATCTGGCATGAGCCAGGGGTGAGGATAAGAAGACAAACCACCACCGGGTTGTAATTCGCGCCGGAAATGATTCAATTGGGCTTCGCTCAGGCGGCCTTCGAGAAAGGCGCGGGCGTAGATGCCGGGGGCCACGTGGCCCTGAAAGTAAATCTGGTCGGGGCTGTCTTCGCCGTTTTTGCCTTTAAAGAAGTGGTTAAAACCGACTTCGTAGAGGGTGGCGCTGGAAGCAAATGAAGAAATATGCCCGCCAATGCCGTCTTCCTTGCGGTTGGCGCGCACGACCATGGCCATGGCGTTCCAACGCATAATGCTCTTGATCCGGCGCTCAATCTCGTAACGGCCCGGATAGGGCGGCTGCAAATGCCGGGGGATGGTGTTGACATAAGGGGTGGTGGTCGAAAAAGGCAGTGAGACGCCGTGTTTGGCTGCGCGATTTTGCAAACGCCCAAACAGGCGTTGGGTGCGGTCGGGGCCGCCATCCTGAATCACATAGTCCAGAGATTCAAGCCATTCACGGGTTTCTATTTCTTCCAGGCTGTGTGCATCGTTATGTGCTTCGGTCATCGCCATGTCCTTCCTGGGGCAGGGTTTTTTATACCCACTCATTATACACGCAGGCGAAGTTTTCAAGCCTGCGCGCTGAGCATCTCCAAACATCCTGCTTTAAATCTTCGCCAACTCGTTTTTCCTGTGGGAATGGCATTGATGATTTCGGCTTTGTTTTGCTCTGCAAAAATATACTTTTTTAAGAAGTTTTTGTCTTTGGGCAGCTCAAAATAGCGGTAAATAGTGGCGTGGTTTTGATCGGCCAGAAACAATTCCCATCTGGTGATAAACGGCAAATCGCGATCAATGCCAGCTTTTTTCTGTTCCTTGGATTCTAATTCAGATAGCTCGCCCGGTGGTTGTTCCTGAAGCATTTTTTTAACCTATTTCTTTCATCTTTTAAAAAACTTAAAACGCGTAGCCGACACCCGCAACCGCATCAAAGACACCCCCGTTGACATACCTATAACGCCAGCCCCCGGCCAGCCAGAGATTGAGCCCCGCTTTGTTGCGGTATTCCAAACCCAGACGGGGAATAAACCAGAGTTCGGTGGTGGCGGCCACTTCGGCGAATCCGGCCAAATCATGGGGGTTAAAATACGTGCGCAGTGCGCCAACAGCACCGATACCTGCCGGTGTGTTGAAATTGGGATTGAACTGCTCCTGATGATAGGTCAACCCCAGGCGAAGGGCCACATATTCGTTGATATTATAGCCCAGGGTCAGACCCCAATAATCTGAATAACCGCCTTCCAGCCCCACATGCAGGGGTTTGAGTTTGCGAACGGGGATCTCTTGTGTGGGCTGGGTTGAAGATGTGGTGGGGGCTTCACCCAATAATTGTTGTAAGAGCGGGGAGACCTGTTCAAACAAAAGGGCTTCTTGGGAGCAGGCACAGTCGACAAAGCGCTCGGCCAAAATGCGTCCCTGTTCGACGTCTAATATGCGCAGGGTCAGGGTGTAGACCTGCCCGACCTTGCTTAAACTGCCTGTGATCACTTTGCGGGCAGCCAGTTTGCGCCCCGCTTTGAGGGAGCAATCTTCACTTTCACAGCTTTGGCTGTTCAGATAACCTGCTTCTGTCAAAATGCGATCCATGCCTTCGCGGTCCAAGACCTGAAAACGCGGGTTTTGCACCACCAAACTGCGTACCCGCGAGGTGACCAGCTCCGCCTCTTCGGGGGAGAGATTGCCGAGTGCTTTGAGTCCGAGTATGGCCACCACTTCTGTTTCTTGTGCAAAAGCCACGCTGCCGGGCAGAATCTCAGGCAGCAACGCGGGCATGGTAAACAGTGAAGTCAACAGCGAAAAACTGAGGAGACCCGAAAGCGGAAGGCGATTTAACATGGACAAACTTCCAATCACGTTGTTGTTGAGGTATCATAACAAATATTTTCTTTTTTGTAAAATAAATGCGACTCAATCATCGCCAAAAGTGTATGCTCGCTCCCAAATAATCCGTGTTTGGGGGGGAAACCAGCCCTCAATGACGGGCCGCAAGTCCAGTGGAATTGGGTTTTCGTGTAAGTCCAGATCGCGCAAGAGAGAGAGCGTTTGTAAGCTCTCAGGCAAACTGTGCAAGTGGTTCTTGCACAATTGCAGAATTTCTAAGTTTTTAAGTTGGCCGATGCTGGCGGGCAGCGATTCCAGCTTGTTCCAATAGAGGTAAAGCTGTTTTAAGGCGGGCAATTGCCCCACGCTCTCTGGCAAAGTACTGAGGCTATTGCACATCAGGTTGAGTACTTCTAAGCTCTGCAAGCCTGAGAGATCTTCAGGTAAATGGCTTAAACCACTGTTGTGGCTCAGATCCAGCTTTTGCAAGGCTGCACATTGGCCCAAACGCGTTGGCAGCGTTTGCAACCAGTTTTCAGATAGACCCAGCACTTTGAGTTGGGGCAATTGGTCCAGACTCTCAGGCAGGCTTTTTAATTGGCAGCGCCAGAGTTGCAGGGTTTCGAGCGCTTGCAATTGGGCGATTTCTGCGGGCAATTGGCGCAGGGGATTGTTGGAGAGATTGAGAAATTTGAGCTGTTTCAGTTGCCAAATTTCGGCAGGCAAATCGCTGAGGTTTTGATTCACCAAAGCCAAACTGCTGACTTCAGTCGGATTCGCCTTCATTGCGCTGTCTAGGTTATCAAAGTGGAACATGTGGGTGGCTCCTTTGCAAAGAGAAATTGCTGCTCACGGGCTTTCAAGCTATGCTAAAGGTATTCTAACCAGTAGGAGCGACTATGGCTCTCAAAGGCACCGCTGAACTCCACGAAGAGTTTGAAGAGCTGCGAAGCACGACTTGGTTTCAGGCCTTGCTGGCCGCGGCCTGGATTTTATTATTGAGCTCGGCTTTTTCACTTTACACACTCTGGGTCGCCAATCGCTTTTTAGAGCCACCCACCTTGCTGGTTTTTCCAAATCTGCTGCTTCTCTTGCTGGCGTTGGTCTTGTTGCGGATTCGCTTTCATTTTGGCGATATCAACCGCCAGAATCACGCGCCGCTGCTGGTTTTGCGGGCCTTGCACCAATACCGTCCGCTTTTGCTGGGATTGCTGGCGTTGGGCGTATGTTGTGCTCTGCTCGTGCCCCTGAATTTTCTCAGCGAAGGGGGCCAAGTTCAGCAATATACCTGCCAAGTTCGGCCCTCGCCTTTTGACCCGCAGAGCAAAGCCAATCCGGTTTATACCCTCCATCTCAGTTGCTCCGATTTGCAGAGCCCAGCCCCAGAGATCCGGGTGACGGCCAATCTCTGGTCGCGTTTTAAAGACGGTGGAGAAGTGAAGCTCGAAACCCGCAAAGGTTGGCTGGGTGAGCGTTGGGTGCGTTTTCGTTAGGGGTTTGAGCTGTAATGAAAGCAGCTAAATATAAAAGCGAGTTTAATTTTGAAATAAATTGGCACTAATTTTATCAAGTTGAGCCGCGTATTTTCATATAACTTTTCAATAATCATCGCGTAAAAAGAGAGAATCCCCATGAAAGCCCGTTTGTCTGCTTTATTTGTTTCCGCTTTATTGACCTTGACGGCCTGCGGTACACCCGCCCTGTCTCCCACTTATCAGGCTTCACAAGCCTCTTTGCTTCAAGCCCAGCGTGCAAGCAAGGGCCAGGCTTTTCTCCCTTTAAATCCCACCTTACCAGGCAACCGCGCACCGCGGCCAGCCACCGTCTTGTCTTATCTGCCGATTGACGATGGCTTGGATTTTCATATTCCCTTTTATCTGAATGCACTCGAACGCACCACCACTTCCCGGACCCACCAAATTGCCTTTACCGATGCCCGGGGGCCCAATAATACCTTTTTTCATCTGATTCAACACGATACATCGGCCCTGGTGACTTCTGCCACCGTGCCGCCGAGTGCGCAAATCAAAGAAATGACCACCAATAGCCCTGCGACCTTGGCCAGTGTTTTGGCCTGGACCTTTTCCAGCTATAACAGTCCCTTTAAAGCGTTTACCTATCTCGGTCATGGCGGCGGGTTTATGGGGGTTGCCACCGACGAAACACCGGGGCCTGAAGGGGCTTATGAGACCTCTACCGGCATGCTCAAACTCGAAGACCTGCGCCAGGCTTTTCAGCAGGGGCTCAAGGGCCGAAAACTGGATTTAATTCACTTTCACGCCTGCCTGATGGCCAATCTTGAAGCCGCTTATAGCTTGCGTGGGGTCGCCAAGGTCATGTTTGCCTCTGAAGACGTGGTGGGCGCCCACCAAGAAGGCACCGAAAAACCCACTGAAATCATGAATACGCTTTTGCAGCAGCCCCAATTAGACCCCTACAAGGTGGCCCGCGAAGTGACCATTCAGGTCCAGGCCCGCTCAAATCCCTATGGCTTTGCGACAGCCACCAGTATCAACCTGGATCGGGTAACAGAGGTCAAACAGGCCATGAATCAACTCTCCCAAGCCTTGATTCAAGCACTTCCCCAACACAAAACCGCGATTCTTGCGACTTACAATTCGGTGCCTGAATTTAAAAATGCAGCCGGAACCGGACAGCGGGATCTCTGGACCTTTGCCAAGCGCCTGCTCAAAGTACCGGCTCCTTCTGTCCAGCGTGAAGCCGGTCATCTGGTTCAAAGCCTCAAACAGGTTTTGATTCATACCCGAGATAGCGAAGGCGACTCAGCCAATGGCCTTTCGATCTTTATGCCCCCAGCCAGCCAAGCACCGCAATATATTCAGGCTTCAGGTTATGCCACGACTCCCTTTGCCAAAGATTCTCTCTGGGATGAATTTCTGATCGCCCTGGCCCAATAAAAACAGATCTGGCATAAGGACTTTTTGTATGACTGAATTGGATTCATTTTGCCTGTATAGCCAACGGGTGGTTTTGCCCACGGGTACCCAAGCGGCCACGGTGTTTATTCAAGATGGTAAAATCGCCCAAATTGAGCCGGGGTTCAAGGCCCCCGAGGCAGAAGATTTGGGTAATGCAGTGTTGATGCCCGGTTTGGTGGATCCGCATGTGCATGTCAACGAGCCTGGCCGCACCGAATGGGAGGGCTTTTGGACCGCCACCCGTGCCGCCGCAGCCGGCGGTGTGACCACCCTGGTGGATATGCCGCTGAATTCTGATCCGGTCACCACCACGGCTGAAGCCTTTGCGCTCAAGCGCCAAGCCGCCCAAGACCAGTGTTGGATTGACGTTGGCTTTTGGGGGGGCGTGATTCCCAATAACCAAACCCAATTGGCAACCATGGTCCGTGACGGTGTTCTGGGCTTTAAGTGTTTTCTCGTTCATTCGGGCATCGACGATTTCCCCCAGTCCCGCTCAGCAGACCTCGAAATTGCCATGCCGATTCTCAAACAGGCGGGGGTGCCGCTGCTGGTGCACGCTGAACTCGAAGGGGAGGCGCCAGCCCATCCCGAAGAACAGGCCCAAAGTTACAGTGCTTTTTTAAGTTCGCGCCCCAAAGATTGGGAAGACCGGGCGATTCAACTCATGATCGACCTCTGCCGCCAGAGTGGCTGCCCGACGCATATTGTGCATCTCTCTTCGGCCTCGGCTCTGCCCAGTATTCAGGCCGCCAAAGCCGAAGGACTGCCGTTTACGGTCGAGACCTGTCCCCATTATCTCTATTTTGCCGCAGAAACCATTCCCGACGGACACCCTGAGTACAAATGTATGCCGCCGATCCGCGAAAAAGAGAACCAGGAACAGCTCTGGCAGGCTTTACACCAGGGCCTGATCGACTGCGTGGTCACCGACCACTCGCCCTGTGTGCCCGGTCTTAAGCTCTTTGAAGCCGGAGATGTCTTACACGCCTGGGGTGGGATTGCCTCTCTGCAATTGGGCCTGCCCAGTGTCTGGAGCCGCGCTTCAGCCCGGGGTTTTTCGTTGGAGCAACTCGTGCAGCTCATGGCCACCGCTCCCGCCGATTTTATTGGCCAGCCGCAAAAAGGCCGGATTGCCGTCGGCGCGGATGCCGATCTGGTGGTCTGGGAGCCTGAGACCCGCTTTACCTTGACCCCTGAGCAGATCTTTTTTAAACACCCGGTTTCGCCGTATTTGAGCCAGGAATTGCAGGGCAAAGTTCATCGCACGTATTTGCGTGGGCAGTTGATCTTTGCCGAGGGCCAGCATAGGGATGCACCTGTTGGGCAGTTTTTATTGGGTCGGCACTCATTTTAGGCGGCAACCGGCTGTATTTTCAACGCTCTCTGCAGTTCTCTCACGGCTTCGCTCAGTGCTTGCCAACTGCCTGCCATTTCTGAGCCGGGAATACGCGTTTTTTCTTGCCAACGCGCCATGACTTCCTGGCGGTAAATTGTCCCTTGGGTGCTGAGAACCCATTGCTCATAATTTGAGAATAAATGCAAATTAATTGCAAGTAGATCCAGTGCTTGAACCTGCTCCTGGGTGCTGAGCAGGGGCTTGGCCCGGGGAAATTTGGCCGGGTGCATCTGGGGAGGCAAAGCCCCTTGGTACCAGCGGGGCCTGAAACTGTGCCGGGGCAATAATAGCCCCTGATTCTGGCTCTCTAAGGCTGTGCCAAAGGACCACAGTTTCCAGGCCAAATCTGGCTCAACGGGTAAAACATACTGGCTGGCGCGATTTTGGGGGGTGGGGCCGCTTTGTTTGCCAAAACCGTATCTTAAGAGCAGATTGCCGTCATCATGGCGAATATCCTGACCCCAAGCCCACATTTGCTGCTGGTAGAGTTGGTTGCCGTGTTTGCGCATTTGCGCAGGTAAAAGCAGGTAGAGGGGATGTGTCATTGTTGTATCTCCATTGACATTCAGGATCAATCTTCGTAAGCTTGAGTATATTTTAAATGCAAAAAGTTTGCAATAAGAATTTAAAGGAGCCCCCCATGCCCGCCCATGATTCCCGTTTGCCGGTCACCGTTCTCTCAGGTTTTTTGGGGGCAGGCAAAACCACCCTGCTCAACCATATTCTCAATAACCGCGAAAATCTGCGGGTGGCTGTGATCGTCAATGATATGAGCGAGATCAACATTGACGCCCAATTATTGGCCAAAGGGGAGGCCCAACTCAGCCGCACCGATGAAAAACTGGTCGAGATGAGCAATGGCTGTATTTGCTGTACCCTGCGCGAGGATTTGCTCGAAGAGGTCGCCAATTTGGCCCAGGACGGGCGCTTTGACTATTTGGTGGTGGAGTCCACCGGCATTTCTGAGCCTTTGCCCGTGGCTGAAACCTTTACCTTTGCCGATGAACAGGGGCGTTCCCTGTCTGACTTGGCACGTTTGGATACCTTGGTCACGGTGGTGGATGCCCTGAATTTTCAAGCCGACTTTAACAGCCTGGAAGAATTGCGGGATCGTGAAATTGGGTTGGATGATGAAGATGCGCGCAATATTGTCGATTTGTTGGTCGATCAAATTGAATTTGCCAATGTGATTTTGCTCAACAAAGCGGATCTGGTCTCTCAAGAACAATTGGCGCGGATCACGGCTTTGATCGCCCATCTCAATCCAGAGGCCAGAATTCTGACCACCACCCAGGCTCAAATTCAGTTGGAGCAGGTTTTAAACACGGGCCTGTTTGATTTTCAACAGGCAGAAACCCATGACAATTGGCTGCAAGAGCCCCGGGGCAGCCATATCCCTGAAACTGAAAGTTATGGTATCAGCAGTTTTGCTTATACGGTTCGGATTCCTTTCCATCCCGCCCGCTTGATTGACTTTGTCGAAACCCGCTTGCAACAGCTTTTGCGCTCCAAAGGCTTTGTTTGGATTGCCACCCGCCCTGATCTCATTGGGGAATGGTCTCAAGCCGGACAGATGCTCAATCTTTCCCCTTTGGGCACTTGGTGGGCCGCTTTGCCCCGGTATGAATGGCCTTTGGATGATGAATCCACCCGTGAAATCTTGCGGGTTTGGCAAGAGCCGTATGGGGATCGCCGTACAGAGCTGGTCATGATTGGGCAAAACCTGGATGAAGCTGCGCTTCGGCGCGATTTGGATGCCTGTTTGCTGAATGAGGATGAATTTTCAGCCGGCCCTGAAGCTTGGCTCACCCTCGAAGATCCCTTGGGGCCTTGGTTGCCCGAAAGTGATGATGGGGAAATGGCTGTTGTTTAAAACCCCCCTGCATTTTGATGCACCTATCTTGGGCCTGGCACGACATTCTGGTTTAATCAAAAGACCTGCAACAATCTGCTGCATTTTCAAGCCTCTGAAAAAGGTTTAATATTTTTTTAACAAGAACAAAATGTTCGATTAAGCTCAAAGGTAAATAAAAAAATGACACATATTGCAGGACACCCCACCATCGACCGCATGATGCACGCCGTTGGCGATATTTTTACGCCCAAACACAATCACACCCACCCCACCCCTGCCCAACAGCCTGCCGCCCCCACGACATTGGCTCCCAAAGATCAGCTCGAATTTAAATCCCAGAGCAAAGGCATTCCTGCCACCCAAGATTGGGTTCCGTTTAAAAGTTCTAAAACAGGTGCCGCTGTTGGCGCCATGACCGGCGTGATCGTCGGAACCGTCGCTGGTTTTGCCTCTGCAGCAGCCATCGGCGTCTTTGCCAAAGATCCCAAAATGGCTTTGGCTGTGGGTTCCAGCGTCTTTTTAACCAGCATGGGTGCAGGCGCCATTGCCGGTGCTGTGGGTTATAAAACCCGCTCGATGAATATCGACACCACCGAGCCCCCGATCGGCTCGATGTTTGATACCCCCGAACAGGCCCGTATCAACATGGAAAAATCCCGCCAGACTTGGGAAAAAGCCGGTTTTGCACCTGCTAAATAGTCTGCTATAAGAATTTCCGTACTTTTCTAGGCCCGTGTGATGTGCTTTCCACGGGCTTTTTTTCGTTTAAATTTCCCGCGCACCGTAACGCAGGCCGGGATCCCCTTCAAAGTCGGGGGTCAAGACCCGCGAGGGTTTGACCACCTCCGGCTTGAGCACGTCCAATTGGCGCAAGAAGGTCTCTTCTTCGGACTCACCCCAGCCAGCATCAATGCCCCAGGCCACCAAGCCGACCACGGTTGCGCCTGCCAGTACGAGGGGGGCAGCCGGTCCACTGGCCCCAGCCAGAATCGCCACTCCGGCAATGGCCCCTGTGGCACCGGCCGCTGCGCCTGTGGCTTTGGCATAACCCCCCACGGTATCGCCGCTGCTGAAGTCCTGGTAAGAACCATAAGCATCCAGGCCTGCACCCAGGGTATCCCCGATTGGGCCCAGTACTTCCAAGACTTTCAGGGCTTTGGCTGCCGTCGCCATGTGGCTCATTTTGCTCAGGCCTGCGGCCATGTCTCCGGCTTCGATCATCAGACTGGCTGCTTGAATCCCTTTTTCGGTACTAAAGCCAAACATTTTGATAATCCCAGGCGCACCACCCGCCACTGAGAGGGCCGAACTGGTTAAATCGGTAATACTTTTAAAATCACCTTTGCTGACAGCATCGGGCACCTTGCCTGTCGTTGCTACACCCGCCACGAGGGTCATGAAGGCACCAAGTTTGCCGTTGCCATTGAGTTCACTCAAATGTCCCAGGGCTGCACTCCCATTGGGGCCCATGCCTTCCAGTTTGCCCGCCAGCAATTGGTAGAGCTTTTCTGAGGCATTGGGATTGCGCTCCATCAGGCTGAGGTATTCTTCCATTTTGGCCATTTCAGCCGGGCTCAGGGCTTCAATCGCTTTGGCCAGGCCGTCTGCGGCTTTGGAGCCTTTGTCGCCCGCTGTGTTGACAGGAGTGACTAAGCCAAAGACCTGCTCAAAGGCCGCTTTGCGCTCTTCCAGAGAGGTGTTTTTGAGCACCTCACCGGCTTTGGATTGCAGTTTGCGTGCCACCAGGTTTTCTTGCACTTCTTTGCCTTTGGCGGGGTTGAGAGCCATCAGCTTGGTCAACTCAGATTGAAGCACTTGGGTTTGCTCAGCTTCAGGTAAAAGGCCCAGATACTCTTCAAATTCTGGGCTCAACATCATTTCTGCCAGTTCAGTACTGGGATCGGTTTCGCCAAAGACATCTTTGACAGCCTGTTGGCGAGCGGCTTCAAAGGCTTTTTGCACCTCAGGATCTTGGCTCAGCTCTGCAATTTTGCGCTGAATTTTATCTGTATCGACACGGGCCCGCAGGTCTTCATCGACCTGATCACTTTTGGACATTTCCAGAGCCACATAGAGCTTTTTCAGCTTTTCGAGCTTGCTGCCTTCGGGGGCGTCTTTCAAGGCCGTTTGCACGTGTTTGAGATAAGCTTCGTCAAGGGCGCCCAACTGGCTGTTGCCAATCGCCGAAACCGGGGGGGTCTCTAATAAACCCGCTTTGCGTGTGACATCTGCTTTGAGATCGGCCAATTGGCTCAGAGCCCTGCGGTAATCGGAGATATACCCATCGGTTTTGCTGGAAATACCGGCCAGAGCTGTGGCCTCTTCGGGGGTAATCCCCACAAATTTGTCTCCGGCTTTTGAGACCGAATCAAGCAGGACGGTCTGGGTCTCGGCGATGGTGGCGAGCAAAGTCGCAGGTGTTTTGCTGTCCACGGCTTTGAGCTTTTCGACCTGCAATTCGAGCAGGCTGATGGCATCTTGGGCCCCTTTTTGACGGGTATTGGCGTGTTCTTTGTAAACCCCAATCTCTTTTTCCATGCGGCCAATCAAATCTTTGCGACCACTGTCAATGTGGCTGCGCAGACGGGTGATTTCAGCTTGGGTAGATTCCAGTTCAGCGCCTTTTAAACTCGGCATTTTGGCTTCGAGATCTGCCAATTTTTGCAGGTCGGTTTCCAGGGTGCTGTGGGCCGAATCCAGTGCTTTGTGAATGGTGGCCAAAGAACCGAGGCGGATATGGGTGTGTAAAGCTGCAGCCTGAATTTGCAAATTGCGTTGCGACACCCCTTCCATTTCGCTGGCAATGGCTTGAATTTGCCCCTCCAATTGGCTGCGCTCTTCGGGTGTTTTGGCCTGGGCCAAATGGGTGTGAAGCAGATCGGAGGTGCTTTGTAAGCGGGCTTGAATCCGTTCGGGATGGGGGCGATCGCTGCCCACTTTGCGCTCGCTGCCAGGAATCAGGGCCTGGGCCGGGGGCAATTGGCTCAAACGGGCGTCGAGAATGGTTTTGGCGGTTTCGAGTTGGCTGAGTTGGCTGCCGAGTTCACCCAGACGGGTCTTCAGTTTTTCGGCTTCGGGGCTGCTGCCTTTCCCGGCTTGGCTCAGGGCCTTGAGTTCGGCGTCCAGGCTGGTTTTTTCGCTCAGCAGTGTGGTTTGAGCCGAGCTGACTTCGCTGAGGGCGGTACTCAAATTGGCCAAATAGGCCGGGGTGCGGTCGGCCTCTTGGGTGCCTGCGCGATTGAGATCAAAGCCTCGGGCCTTGTCCTGGATGGCCACTTGGGCCAGTTCTTGCACGCGGCCAAACAGGGCTTGGGGTGTTTCGTTGGCGGGAGGGTGGCTTTGCAAAACCCCATTGCCATTGGTGCTGTAAAGGCTGCCCCGTGGACTGCCAAGTGTCTCGCTGAGTTGGGCTGGCGTGGTGCTGCTTTTGAGTTCGACCAGGGCATAAGCCCGGCTGCCGTCTTCGCCCATCACTTCAACCAGGGCCTCGTTGCCGCTGTTGTTTTGGTTGGCTGCTTCGATGGCTGCTTCCAAGCTTGTAAACAGGCGCGGGGCTTTGCCCTCACCCCCTTCGCTCAGGGCTGTGAGTTTTTCTTGGACCTGTGCCAGCGTTGGCAAGTTGAGAGGAGCCGCGGCTGCTGAACTGGGGCTGATTTGCTCGACAATTCCCTGCGCCTCTACGGCCAAAGAGAGGGCCAAGCCAGGATCCATCACTCCGGCGCTGAGGCTTTGTTGCAAGGCTGTTTGCAGTATTTCGGCGCGCATCGAACCGCCAGCGGGCCGGGTCGGCAGGCCTGAGGCATCGAGTTTGCGTACGGCTTGTAACGGCAATGCTGTGGGCTCTGTGGTGGGCTCAGCTGGGGCTGAGGGGGGCGTTTCTGGGCCTGCTTCGACGAAGATATCCAAGGTCGGCATTTCCACTGTCTCTGTGCTTGGCTGCGCGGGAACGGCTTGTGCGGGCGCGGGACTGCTCGGAGCGATCGGCGCTGGGGTAACGGGGATTGCTGGGCTCCAAGGTTGTGTATTGCCTTTGATTTCAACCATTTTTTGAGGTTCCTTTTCAACTCTAGCGTATTCTCGAAGTGAAACGTCTTCTTTGCTGCTTATACCCAAGGGCTGGGATTTTGAATCAGGTGTTTTTCGAGCCAGTGGCAAAGGGCTTGCGCGATGCCGGTTTTTCCCTGTAAGTGCTGTTCTTTTTCGCCGGGGCTCACCAGCCAGGCCACTTGCTCTGCCCCTTTTTCTTGCCCCTGTTCTTCGGCACGATTGGCAACCACAGCGGCATGGCCTAGAGCCAAGCGACTCTGAGCGATCTGCATCAATGCGGCATGGCTGAGATTTTGCTCAAATTTAAACGAGATCAGCGCCAATTCTGGGAATTGGCTGCGCACAGCTTGTATGACCTTGGCGGTGGGAGCCAGTTTAAACACCATTTCCTGCTGACCACTGGGCAATTTGCCGTCAAACACCTGTTCGGGGGCATAATCCGCCACAGCTGCTGAAAAGATCCCGGCCCGGTAGGGTTGAGTGGCGAGGGTCTCCAGCACGCTGGAATGGTAGCTCGCATAATCTGGCACAAGCACATGTGGCAGCCAACTCGGCGGCACCAAGCCACTCTGGCCGAGAATCAGCTTCACTTCTGCGCCTGTGAGCCAAAGTGCTTTGGCGATTTCGACCCCCAATTGGCCTGTAAAGCGGTTGGTCAGGCGGCGAATGCCATCCAGGGGAACAGGGGTTGGGCCTCCCGTCACCAGTATCGCTTGGCCACGCAAACGTGAATGCGAGAGGGCGCGGGCGGTGCGCATGACAATTTCTTCGAGATCGGGCAGCAGATCTTTGCCCTCGGCCTGCAGCGGTGGAATCACCGTCACACCCAGACTTTGTAAGTGGTTCAGGCTTTCGATCAAAATGGAATTGTGCATGCTGCCATGGAGAGTCGGAGCCACCAGAATCTGGGTTTGGCCCCGCTCTTGTTTGCCCAGGGCCGAGGCCAAAAAGGTGGTTAAAAGTGTGTCTGCAATCCCCTGCCTGAATTTGTTCAGGGTATTGTAAGTCGCGGGGGCCACCAAACAGGCGTCAAAAGGCGTACGTCCGCTGAGGTGTTCCGAGCGGGCCGAAAGCGTGGTAATCACGGGGCGATCCGAACTCCAGGCCAAACTATCGACAGTGGTATAACGCAGGGCCTCTTCAGAGACAAAGACCGTCACGCCTGCGCCTTGGCGGCGCAGTTCCCGTGCCAAAAGTGGCGCTTTGATCGCGGCGATGCCGCCACAGACCAAGAGGGCAATTTCTTTGCCTGCCAGGGCCTGGCCTTTGAGGGTTACGCCGTGATCGTCGAGATCTGAATCGGGGGGCGGGGTGGGATTCCAGTGGTCGTTTGTGGAGAAGGTCATGGCAGAACTCCTGGGGATGAGGTGTCTTTAGCATAACAAAGATCCCTCATTCTCAAGGATCTGTTACCTCAAACAGTGAGAGAGCAGGATGTTGTACCAGGATGTTGTACTATGAGTAAATATCAGAAAAAAGGCCTGGACCCCCTGGGGTTTATCCTTTAAGGAGACACATGATGCTGCGTTTATGCTTGTTGATGGCTTTGACCTGCCCTGTTATGGCCCTTTCTTTTGCCCCTGTTTTGCCTGTTCAGGCCGAAACCCCCAGCGCTGCTGCATATTCTCTTCCGGCCTTGCCTTATGCTTATGACGCTTTAGAGCCTGTGATCGATGCGCAAACCATGCGCATTCACCATCAAAAACACCACCAGGCCTACGTGGACAATCTCAACAAGGCTTTAACTGAATCTGGGCGTGCAGCGCCCGCGCAACTTGAAGCCCTGCTGGCAGAAGTCTCGAAATGGCCGGATGCCGTGCGCAATAATGCGGGCGGACATTGGAACCATGCTTTTTTCTGGCAAAGTCTTACCCCTCCCACCCAGGCATCGCCCCCTTCACAGGCCTTTCGCCAGCGAGTTGAAAAACAATTTGGCTCATGGGAGCAGTTTCAAAAACAATTTGAAAGTGCCGGCCTGAAACGCTTTGGTTCGGGTTGGGCCTGGCTGATCGAAAAAGCAGATGGCAGTTTGGCGATTGTGTCCACCCCCAATCAAGACAATCCTTTGATGGATCTCAGTGCTGAAAAAGGACTTCCACTGCTGGGCTGTGACCTGTGGGAGCATGCCTATTATCTCAAGTACCAGAATCGGCGGGCCGAATATTTGCAACAGTTTTGGGCCATTGTGAATTGGGCCAGTGTTGAAAAACGTCAGCGCAAAGCTTAAACCCGCTCTAAGAACATTCCCAATTGCTCTCTGCCACAGACCTGCGCAAAATCCCGCAATTTCGCCAAACAGGCCCGCATGGCGGGCAATGTCTCTTGGCGCACATAATCATCTTGCAAATCCGCAGGCAGGGGCGCATTGGTAGACAGATCATAAGCCTGTAAGTCTTCAGCCAATTGCAAGGCTTCTTCGGCGCTGAGCCAGCCCAAACAGCCTTCGCCATAACCCCCGTCGGCCCAGCCCCAGATGGCTGCCCGCTTGCACAAACGCGCCAATAAAAGCGGCAGGCGGTCTTGGGCCGCCCCAAAAGCCCTTTCAGCGTCTGTGTATTCCAGCCCCAATTCGTTGCCATACCACCAGGCCAGCGTATAAAACTGAAAATCGTTGCCCAGATTGACGGGGGTTGGGCTCTCCAGACAATGGGCTTTGGCCTTTGCCTGGAATACCCGCATAAAATGTTCGCTGCGGAGCGGGGCCTGCGAGCGTCTGTGGAAGGGGCAGCGCTCTCGGGCCTCACAGTCTGTGGCATTACATCCCCCTTGGCGATCGGCTTGGATCTCTGACAAGGTGCTGAGCCCGTGATGTTTGACACCCAAATCCAGATCCAGTTTTTGGCAGGCCTCAAGCAAATCCCATTTTGCCAGTGCTGCCCGCAGGTCTGGGAGTTCGCTCTCTCGGTAGCACCCTAAATCAAAGGCCATAACCTGCGTATAAGCGCCCATGGGTTTATTCGTCGCGGGTCGGTGAGGGCAAGAGCCCCATCCGGTTGTTGATCCGGGTTTTGCGCCAAAGGGTCTCAGACAGGTGCTCGATGATCTCTGCCCCATTTTCCTGCTGCTCAAAGGTCGCCAGATGACCTGAAAAAAAGCCGTATTGCATCTCAGCGCCCCAGAGATAGAGATGGCCCCCGCTCATTTGCCAGCCCACCCGCTGGACCTCAAAACTGAGCCGGTTGACCAATGTGCAATGCCGATCCCAGGCCCGTTGGGGATCAAAACAGAGCTGTTCTGAGATCTGGATGGTGCAGTTTTCGAGGCTGTTTAAATAAACCAAAACGCCTTCAATCCGTGTTTTCTGTGTGTCTGACATGAGTGCTATTTTAGGGCTCTGGGCCAATCGGGTCAAGACGCGGTCTTGTTTCTGCCCTTGTTCTCAGGCCGGGTTCTGCGCTAGATTAAGGGTACTTCTGCCTGCAAAAGGAAACATCCCATGTGCCTGATTGTCTGGGCCTGGCAGGTCCACCCCCACTATCCGCTGATCCTGCTCGCCAACCGCGACGAATTTAAGCTGCGGCCCACCACCCCTCTGCACCCCTGGTCCACGCAGCCGCTGATCTATGCCGGTCAAGACGAGGTGCAGGGCGGCACCTGGCTGGGTATCACACCCCAGGGCCGCTGGGCAGCGGTGACCAATTTCCGTGCGCCGAACGAAAGCGCAGCAGCCCTCAGCCGGGGCTGGCTGGTGCGCGATTTTTTGCTGCAAAAGACCTCCCCCGAAGACTTTATTCTCAATCTGCAGCCTGAGTTATACGCTGGTTTTAACTTGCTGCTGGGCACCCCCGACGAAATCTGTTGGTTTTCCAACCGGGGCGGGGCTTATCGCCGCCTGACCCCCGGCCTCTATGGCGTCAGCAATGCCCTGCTCGATACCCCCTGGCCCAAACTCCTCAACGCCAAAGCTGGCCTAGAAAATCACCTATCCGAGGCCGAGCCCGACCCAGCCGCCCTGCTCCAACTGATGCAAAACACCGATCCCTATCCCGACGAGACCCTGCCCCAAACTGGTGTGGGCCCTGAATTAGAGCGCAGTCTGGCCCCGATTTTTATCCCTGGCGAGCGCTACGGCACCCGCTCCACCACCTTGCTGCGCCAAAACAATGCGGGCCAAACCCTGCTGATCGAGCGCAGCTATTTGCCGACAGGCATGTCGGAAACCGCTTTGCAGTTTGAATTGGTTAAATATTAAATTTGTGTTAAAATAACTGAATATTCAGTTCCACATTCCCCACTCCGAGGTCCATCCATGTTCAAACGTCTCGCCTCTCTGGCCCTGCTCTTCAGCCTGTCTACTGCCTGTGCCCCCCAAATGGCAGGTTTGCCGCCCGCCCAACTCAACCAACTCCAAGCTCAGTCCCGCCCTCAGACGGCCCGCACTCACCTCTTTCAGGCCCAAACCGGCTTTGAGTGGGTCTACGAAGTGACTGCCGCCCCCGTGATGGACCCCTACGACGAAAAGACCATGCAGGTGGTGCTGCGCACCGACAAAGTCACCCAACAGGGCGCAGATACGGTGCTCGAACTGCGCTTTGACGACCCCTTCTCCAATGGCTATACCTTTCCCAGTCTGCGGCTGACCCCTGCGGGTGCCGTCGTTCAAGACGCGACCTTCCTCGGCGCGGGCGCAGATTATCCCGAAGGCCTGCAACTGGACTTTATGCACTTCCCTTTGAATGTGGGTGAGCGTTGGGAAGAAGAAAATTGGCTGGCCAAAGTCCGTGGCCCCGAAAAGATCGTGGTGCCGGCAGGCAGTTTTGATGCCACCCGCGTTGATGTGATTGGCACCTACCAGCAGGCCTATACCAATGTCGGCGATTATTGGCTCGTGCCCGGCCTGGGCATTGTCTACGCCAAATACACCATTCCTGGCTGGCATGTCGAAATGAAGCTGGTCAAAACTGGTGTCAAAGCCCAAGCGGCTGTGCCCCGCCAGAAGCTTGTGCTGCGCAAAGGCACACCCACCCGCGTGACCACGCGGCCTGTTTTGAAATAGCTTTTAAGTGTTGACCTGAGCTCTTTTTAGGCTGCTTTAGGACATTGCATAGCCGAGCAGGATATACAGCAAGGGCAGCAGCGACTGAAAGATCAGCCATTGCTTGTCAAAGCGCAGCTCTGAAGGCGGGGGAATACCTTCGCTCTCTTCGGGATAACCCGGTTTGAAATAGGGCTCAAGCATAAAATACAGCCCCACAATTGGGAATAAGCTATAGACCAGCCGCGTGACAGGTTCATGCATGTCACGCAGCCGTTTGATGGTGGCCATGAGCATGAGCGTCACGGCGATTAATAGCATGAGCACCATGGCCCAGCTTTGAGACTCCCATTTCATGGCTGTAAAAAATTGATAGAGCGCAACAAAGAGAATGAAATTAAACAATTGGGTGTTTAAATATTCAATCCGGCTGAGGCGGCCATAAGGGTGAAAATGCTGCTTGCAAAACCAAATGAAATGGGTAAAAAATGGTTTTTTGCCCATTGCACTCTCAAACATTCACTTATTTCGCCTGAACCGCATCCAGGCGTTTTTGCAAGGCATCCCGCTGGGCCTTGAGATCTGCGAGGCGGCGCTGCAGCCCCTGCAATTCAGCTTCAAAGCCTTCGCGGCGGCGCACGCTCAGGGCGTCGGTTTTTTCAATCAGGCCTGCGATCTGCTGCTTGAGCTCCGTCTCGTGGGTGGTCAATTGTTCAATTGAGGGCGTGAGCAGGGCCAATTGGGCTTTGAGTTGTTCGGCGTTGAGTTCGGTGGTATTGGCGGCCACGACCTGTACCTGGAGTTTTTCCAGCTCGGCAATGGTCTTCTCTAACTCGGCCTGTTTGGCGTTGAGGCTGTCGTTGATGGTTTGCAATTCGCTCTGGCTTTGGCTCAATTGCTCTTGGGCTGCTGCGCCCCCTTGGTTGAGCAAGACCTTGGACTGGCTAAAAACCAGGCTGCGGCGTTGCAAGAGCTCATCCACATCTTTGCGCTGGCTCTCGGCCTGTTGCAAAAGCAGCAGCAATTTGACCATGTCGGTGGCCGTGCTCTGAGATTCCAGGCTCTTGAGTTCCGCTTCGATCGCTTTGAGGCGGGCCTCTTTGGGTTCAATTTGTTGGGCCAGGCTGTTCTGCTCTGAGCGCACCTGTTCGAGTTGAATGCGGTCTTCCGGGGCCTGGGAGCGCAGCAGGGTGCGGGCCTGAACCAAGAGCGTGCTGTTTTGTTGGTAGAGACCCTGCAGGTCTTTTTGCAGGCTCAATTGCTCCTGCCAGCGGCTGCTCAGGGTTTGCACTGGGTTGGGGCTGGTGCTGCTCAAGACCTGAGCACTGCTGCCATAGACCGCCAATTTGAGGGTCGATTCGCCATTGGCGAGGGTTTTTAGGCTCTGGCTGAGGCTTTGTAGCTCTTTGCCGTCTTTGTCCAAGAAGCTGATTTTGATCTCCACCTGGCCCACGGGAATTTTTTGAGTGGTGCGGGAGAGTTCGGCTGCCGCTTTGGCCGAATCGTCGAGGGAGATTTCATCGCTCTTGAGGTTGCTGTTGTTCTCACGGATCTCCAGCTTGAGGGTTTTGAGTTTGTTCAAGAATTCACCGGGGGCATTGGTCGGTTGTTGGGGATCTTGAAAGACCAGGGTCAGTTTGAGGCTGGCCGTTTGGGCACTCTGCTGGTTGCTGCCCACAGCGCCCGGCAAAAGCCGTTCGGTACAGCTGCTGAGCGTAGACATCAAGGTGGGCACCAGGGCCAAACTCACAATCAAAGACAAAGCCATGCGTTTCATACAAAAATACCTCTATATATTCAAACTGACGCAGCGGAGCCCGAGAGGTTCCTGCGTTCGCTCTGTTGGCGGCGTAAACGTACAAAATCCCCGCAGAAAAACTCCAATGCCAATTTGGTATTGCCATAGACCGAAAGGGTCTCCAGGGCCTGCTCAAAGAGCGAGAGATAGGCCTGGGCCCGGCGCAAGAGCGCGACGGTCGGCTTTTTCTGCAAATGCCCACGCAGGCGTTGCCAGCAGGCTTTTTGCCAGAGCTGCATCTGCAAAACCAAAAGTGGCCGGGTCAGACCTTCCAAATAGCGGTAGAGACTCAATTGGCCCTCGACATTGATGACTGCTTCCAATTGTTCCCAGCTCCAGAGGTCAGCATTTTCGGGGTTGCTGTCTGCACTGCTGGGGCTATGACCGACCTGCAAAGCGACCTGTTGGCTGCGCGAGCGCAGGGTGGGCAGCACCCGTGCGGGGTAGGGGGAAACCAAGATCAAAAGCGAACTGGAAACCGGTTCTTCGAGGGTTTTGAGCAGGGCATTGCCACTTTCGGCATTCATATTTTCAGCGTGTTCAATCACAAAGATCTGCACCGCTGATTGCAGGGGCGGCAGGGTGACCTGTTCGATCAGCTTTTTGATTTGGGCCAATTTAAGAATGGGGGATTTGGCCTCGGGGGCCGTGCGCACAAAGTGCAAATCCGGCCAGCTCTCGTGGGCCACCGAAAGGCAGGTCGCACAGATGCCACAGCCACCATTTGGGCAAAACAGGCTCTGCGCCAGGGCCGTGATCAGTGGGGCGGCCACCACGGGCTGGCTTTTGAGTAAATAGGCGTGGGACAGCCGCTGAGACTGCAGCACCTGTTGAAAAAAGCCCACAGCCAAAGGTTGGCTGGGCTTCAAAGCAGAGAGCACCTGTGATTCTGTCATCAGGTGCCCTCGCTCAAAACCAAGTGAAAGACGCAGCTAATCAGGAGTTGTACTGCCAAAACTTGAGCCCTGCGGATTTGCTGGCAAAGCAGATCAGCTGGTGGCGACCGTCTTTGCGGGCCAGGTTCAGGCGTTTATCGGCCAATTGAATCAAGCCGCGGGCCGAGGTGGTCTCGGAGGTGCTGCACATGCCTACCACGACTTGCAGCAGGGGGTTGATGCGCACCAAGGCTTTGATACAGCGGCCAAAGACGTCGACAGCGGCTTCGGGGGGGGTATTGGGGAAATAAAACAGGATTTCAAAATTGTCCCAGCGCACGACCCAGTCAGTTTGACGGAGCAGGTTGCGCAGGGTTTTGCCTGCCATCGAGAGCAATTGGTTTTGTTCTTCGAGCGGCAACATGCGCACCATGGCGGCCAGGTCGTCCATGCCCATGACAGCGACCACACCAATTTCTTTGGAGCGGCTCAGGCGCTCGCTCTCTTCGCGAAAGCGCTCGTTGAAATAAGAGCGTTTCCAGAGGCCGGTCATTTTGTCGCTGCTGGTGCGTTTTTCGACTTCGTCTTGCATTTCGGTGGCAAAACGGGCCAAGGTAAACTGGGGCAAGAGCACCTGGATATATTGTTCGGCCATTTGCTGCGAGACATCTTCTTTGAGTTGCACCAGCATCAGCCCCAGCATCTGGGTGCCAAGTTTGACCGACATGCTGTAACAGTTTTCGAGGTTGGGAATCGGCTGAAGCGATTCGCTTTGGACCACGTCACCGCGTTTGAGCGATTGCACGTATTCAGAAAAAATGCTTTCAGCATCGGGAGTGAGATAAATGGCATCGTTGGTTTGGGTCCAATAGGTGGCCATTTCAATTTCGGGGACATTGACCGAATACAAATCGGAAATCTGTGCGGCGTTGTTTTTCCAGTCTGTGGTCAGGTGAAGCTTTGAGGAAATGCTAAAGAGGCGTTCCTTGTCAGCCTTTGTGAGTTTTGACATGCGACATCTATTCTCCAGCTCTAGAGGGTTACGGGTGGGATCAGGATTCCAACAGCGGGGTCAGCAGGCGAATGGTTTCTTTCATTTCTATCCTTAACAAACCCAGATTGATATTACTCCGGGCCATAACGGCCAGAATAAACAGGGAGGAAACCGACATGATCAGCTTTTCGTCACCCTGGCGCTCGATGATCAACTGTTGAATGCTTTCACCTTTAAGACCTGTCTTGGTACTGCGTTCGAAAGAGTGAATGGCGCGGGCGAACAGAGAGGCCAATTCCTCGGCGTTGTTCATTTCCGTGGATTCTTCTTTGGCAATCAGCAAACCATCGCGATCGACGACCACGCAGGCTTGCACGCCGTCCACGGATTTCAGATTATTCAAAATTTTGGTAATGGCCTGTAACATTCGAATGCCTCACCGGTTTAAGTCTTAATTAATATTAACTGAAGAGCTTGTAGGTATCAACAGCCAGAGTCACAAAAGAGGGTTATTTTCTTTTATTTTCCGACACAGAAGCGATGAAAGACCCGATCGATCACCTCATCATGCACCGCTGCACCGATCATTTCACCAAAAGCCACAATCGCCTCTTTTAAATCGATGGCGATAAAATCTGCGGGTAAGCCGCTTTGCAAGGTCTCTCTGGCTTTGCCCAAAGCGGCCTGAGAACGGGCCAGGCACAGCCTGTGGCGTTCATTGATCGTCACTTTAAAATCCAGGGGCTGGTTTTTTAAAATCTCATCCTTGAGCAATTCTTCCAATTCCTCTAAGCCTTGTTTGGTCAAGGCTGCGACCTGGGCCTGAGGCAGATCAAATTCAGGTGGCAAGGCAGGGGGCGTTGCCACTTGATCGATTTTATTCCAGACCACCACGGTCTTTTTCTGGGCTTGGGTTTGCAGCAATTTCCGGTCGTAGTCGGTGAGTCCCACCGTGGCATCGAGAATCAGCAGCACGAGATCTGCGCTTTCGAGGGCTTTGAGGCTGCGCTCAATGCCTATCTGCTCAATTTTATCCCCGGTCTGGCGCAAGCCAGCTGTGTCGACCAGGCGCACAGGAATGCCCCCGAGTGAATAATCGTCTTCGACGGTATCGCGGGTGGTGCCGGGAATTTCACTCACAATCGCGCGCTCATAGCGCAAAAGGCCATTCAACAAGGTCGATTTGCCCACATTCGGTTGGCCGATCAGGGCCAATTGCAGCCCCTCTTTCCAGATGCGTCCGGCCTGATGGGTGGCCAAAAGGGCTTCGGCCTGGGTCAGCGAGGTCTCAATCGCCTGGGTCAGTTCATCTTCGGGCACCGGGTCGACCTCATCGGGGAAGTCGATATTCGCCTCGATGGCGGCCAGGGCTTCCATCAATTGTTCGCGCAGGGCCCGAATCGGGCCCGAGAGCTGCCCTTCGAGCTGGTGTGAGGCCTGAAACAGGGCCGGGTCGCTGCGGCTGTGGATCAGATCCATGATCGCTTCGGCCTGGGTCAGATCGAGTTTTCCATTGAGAAAGGCCCGCTGCGAAAACTCGCCGGGACTGGCAGGACGGGCCCCACTCTGTAAACAGAGATTGAGCACTGTCCGCAACAGATGTACACCGCCATGGCAGTGAAATTCGACCACGTCTTCGCCGGTAAAACTATGCGGGGTTTGCATATACAAAAGCAGGGCCTGATCCAGCGGCTGCCCAGATTCTGGGTGGCGGATCAGGCCCAAATGGGCGCGGTGACTCTGCGGTGTTGCGACCCCTGCAAACAGGCCCTGGGCAATTGCCAGGGCATCGGGGCCGCTCAAGCGAACAATCCCAATTGCGCCCGCCCCAACAGGGGTAGAGATGGCGGCAATGGTATCGTCGAGCATTGCCCTTAATTGTTGTTGCTGTTGTAATAGCGGCTGTGACGGTTATAGCGGTAGCGATTGCCACCACCACCGCCACTGTTGCCAGTGCGGGCAGGACGCTCAGCATAATCTGCGCGTTTGAGCGAGATCACGACCCGGCGGTTGGGTTCAACCCCGACGCTGGAGGAAGACAATTCAGGGAAGGGTTTGATCGCTTCGTGAATGATCTTGCGGTCGCGGGCATCCATCGGCTTGAGGGTCACACGGCGGCGGCGGCGCAGCACGCGGTCGGCCAATTGCTCGGCAATTTTGACCAGGTATTCTTTGTGGCGCTCGCGGTAATTGGCCACGTCCAGCACCAGATTGGTGTCTTTGGAGTTGACGATCAATTGCAGCATATACTGCAGGGCGTCGAGGGTTTGACCCTGACGGCCAATCAAGACCCCGGCGTCGTCGCTGAGGATGTTGATATAGATCGTGCGGTCGCCGCGTTTGTATTCGAGTTCGAGCTGGGCATCAATTTCCAAGGCATCGAGCATTTTTTTCAGAGATTCGCGGGCCAGGCCCACTTCATCCGGATTTTTGAGCCAAACACGCACAACTGCGGGTTTGGGATCCATGTCTTCGTCTCCTGGTTCGCCGGCTTCAAGCACTTCGTACTCGATCGAATCAGAGTCCACTTCTAACTCTTCCAGCGCATACTGAAGAGCCTCATCAACGGTTTCACCCTCTTTTTCAATTGCATCCAATTGCATGGCATCTACCTCAAAGGAATTTTATTTGCGTTTCTTTTTTTTGGCGCTTTTTTTGACTTTGTATTTATTGCCTGCGACGGCAGACAATGTTTCGCCTTTGTCATCATTTTCAACGTCTTCTTCGGCTTTGTCCAGAGCGGCGACGGGAGCGCCACCGGCGGCCACCAATTTGGCTTCACGGGACGCACTTTGGGCGTTTAAGAAGCCGTATTGGGCGATGGTGATCACGTTGGAGATCACCAGATAGACAAAGACACCCGAAGGCACGGGGAAAAACAAAAACATGGCAGTAATAATCACTGGCATGGCCGCCATCGAGCGCTGCATGGCGGCTTGCTGGGGATCTTCGGGCACCCCCGGTGGGGTCATGATTCTTTGCTGGTACCAAGTCGTAATCCCGAACATGGCGACCATAAAGAGATTGTCAAAATACGGGCTATTGCCGTTCATCACGCCAATTTTGGCCAAGTCGTCCATGAATAAAAACGACTTGTGCCCGCTGCTTTCGAGCATTTTTTTGAACTGGGGACCAATCAAAGAGGCATAAAGCGCAATCAGAAAGGGCATTTGGATCAACATCGGCAGACAGCCGCCGAGGGGGTTGACCTTGTTTTCCCGGTAGAGCATCATCATCTGTTTGTTCAGCTCTTCGGGTTTGCCGCGATAGCGCTCCTGAATCTTTTTCAGCTTGGGCTGAATTTTCTGCATCGCTTTCATTGAATAATAGGACTGTACCGTTAAAGGCATCAGCACCATTTTAATGATCACGGTCAGCAGCACAATCGCCCAGCCGTAGTTGCCGGTAATGGAATAACAGGTTTCCACGATGGGCAACATCATTTTTGCTACGAGAAAATCAATCGGGTTCATTCGGTTTTCCTAATATCTAGATCTCGGACTGACACCTGTGGGGCCGCTTGTTTACTGGGTCTGCCGGATTTACGGGATCATAGCCCCCGGGGTGAAAGGGGTGGCATTTTCCCAAACGTTTGAGACTGAGCCAACTTCCTTTGAGGGAACCATGGGTTTGCAGGGCCTCAACGGCATACTGCGAACAACTGGGATAAAAACGGCAAACAGGCGGACGCAGGGGACGGGTCCACTGGTAAATTTTAATCAGACGCACAAGCAGGCGTACCAGCATTTTTGCTTGAATACACTCCAGCCTCGCCCAAAAGGCGTTTGATCTGAATTTGAATTTCATCAAAACTGGCGTTGAGAATGGCGTCTTGAGCGACAAACAGCAAAAACACCCCCCGGTTGACCTGGGGGTAAAAAACACGATAAGCGGAACGCAACCGCCGTTTGATGCGATTGCGTTCCGTGGCTTTTTTGCTGATGCGCTTGCTGACGGTAAACCCGACTAACCTGCGTTCATCTGGTGCAGGAGCCACGACGAGACGAAGAAGCCGTGAGCGCAAAGACCTTCCCGCTTTTTGCAGGTGAGAAAAATCATTGCGCCGACAGAGGCGTTCTTCACGAGGCAACACCGTTGCGCTCCCGAATCAGGCTAAGCAGCCAGCCGTTTCCTGCCCTTGCGACGACGAGCACTCAGTACACGACGTCCACCAACAGTACTCATTCTGACGCGAAACCCGTGTGTTTTATTCCGTTTCCGTTTGTTTGGCTGAAATGTACGCTTCACAGTTCGCTGGTCCTTCCGAAAAAATCTTTAAGCTTTTAAAAAATAGGGAGAAGAGAGACCCATTAAAAGGGGCTTTCCTCAATTAATATGTAGAGACCTGGGGCGTAAGAGGATTTCCTGGCTTGAGCCGGTTATCTCGTTGCGGGGGCGCGGATCTCCGGGTGGAGAAAGGGCCCAACTGTACGCGGAGTAAAAATCTGCGGAAGCAGGTTTCTAACATACAGCTAACAGTCTAACATACTTGCAAAAGGATCCATATTACTTCGCTTTGATTGCTTTGCAAACAGAGGGTTAAAGCCTGTGTCTGTCAGAAAAATTAGCCAAAAAATAAACTGAGGATAATCTTTTTTGCGTCAGAAAACGGGTTTTGCAACGGATAAAAACCTATCCATATGATTGCGTAGAGGTTCTTTATGTCGGTCTTGAAATCCCTGTCTGCCGCTTTGATCAGTGCGCTGCTTTTGGCCGCTTGCGCAGCCACTCCCCTTGTTACCCCCTCCCTGCAGCCGGGCCGTGCTCTATCATCCCCTTTGCAGGCCCTCAGCCAGTCGGCATTCAATGCCGGGGCCTACCAAAACTTTCAGGCCCAGCCCCAATTGCCCGTTGGCAAAGAACCCCGCAAAGCCGTCAAACTCACATATATGATGGCCGATGACGAAGGTCACCAAAGCCCCTGGTCGCGTCAAATGTTGGAGATGATGGACGATCTGCCCCAAAACCAGGTCTACAATCTGGTCTTTCGCGATGGCAATCAAATGGGGGACAGCCGCTTGTATTATCTGCAAGAGGCAGATACCGATCCCAAAACCGTCCGCGCGCCCCAAAGCGTTTTGGCACCGGGGGTGGGCGAAGTACAGTCCAACAATCCCGCTGTTTTTTCTGAGGTACTCAAATGGAGCCTCGATCGCTATCCCGCCCAATACAAATACCTGCAGATCTACACCCACGGCGGTGGCCTGATGGGGATTGGCACCGACAAGGTGCAAACCGCCCCCAGTGGTCAGATTTTGCCCGCAACACAGCAACAAAAGATGTTAACGCCCGCTCAGCTCAATGGTGCCATGCGCCAAGCCCTGCGGGGCCGCAAACTCGATCTGGTGTATTTCCGCGCCTGTTTGATGGGCAATCTCGAAGCGCTGTACGAACTCACTGGCACCGTCGATTACGCCCTGGCCTCGGAAGATGTCTCGTATTCGGTTGAAAATTCGAATATCACCATGACCCGCCTATTTGACGACATGGCAGGTCAAGGCGTGGCTCCGCGCGAAATTGCCCGCCAATTGGCAATCCAGGCCAATGCCAAAAATGGGGGCAAGCGCCAGGGTTATACCACCTTGGCAGCCTTTGACCTCAATCAACTCGGCGGCCTCAAAACAGCTGTGAATCAATTGGCCAATCTGCTCAAAGCCAAAATGCCGACCCATGGTGCTCAGATCCGCGCGGTCTATCTCTCGGTGCCGGGCTTTAAAGAAAACAACGAGGGCTATTTCCTGCGCGATTTTTGGGCCTTTGGCTCGGCCCTTTTGGAGCAGATCAACGATCCCCAAATCGAAGCGGCGGTTTTAAATGCCCGCCGGGCCCAAGAAGCGGCCACGATTCATGCCCGCGATAGCTTTGGCGCCAAGGCTAACGGGCTCTCGATCTTGATGCCCCCCGGCACGGCCCTGACCGAAGACAAATACCGCAATTACCTGCTCAAAACCTACCAAGAGACCCGCTTTGCCCGTGAAAGTGCCTGGGATGACTTCTTGCTGGCGCTCTCAGACTTTATGCGCAGCACCCCGGCTCCAGTGTTTGAGGATTAGGGGTGAGGGGCCGCACCGATGTTAGGTGCCTGGGTTAGGTGCCTGGGTATTGCCAGCCGTGGGCCATCAGGGCGGCGACAAAGACAATGCTGACGGTGAGACCGGCTTCGATTCGGCTGAATAGGGCATAGCGTTGCAGCAGGGCCACGGGGGGCTGCCAGGGCTGTTTGGCAGACAAGATGCGGGCTTTGATCAGGCTGATCATCGGCGGCATCTCCAGCGCAAAGATCAAGCCAAAGAGCGCCATTTTGCCCCAGAAGACCCCGTAGTTCAGGTACCAGAGGGTGGGTTTTTCGAGCCCGCCCAAGAGCCGCCAGAGGCCACTGCCAATCCAGAACAGGGCTGCCAGGCCCCAGAGATTGTCCCCCAAGAAGAGCCGGGCCCGCCATTGGGGGTTGTCGGGGTCTTTGGCCAATTCAGAAAATGCCACCGCCCGCAAGACAATGCCTCCCAGGCCCAAAGCCAGGCTGAGCAGGTGCAGGGCGCTGGCCAAAGCGGGCCAGAATGTCATGGTGTTTTACCTCTGTTGTGATCTGGATTGAAGGAAAGCATATGCAACAAATTGCATAATGTTATACTGATTGTATATGCAACAAATTGCATAAGTCAAGTCTCAGCCGCGCAAGGAGAACAGCATGTCTTTGTCCCACGCCCTTTTGGCCGCACTCAGCCAACAATGTGCCACGGGTTATGAGTTGGCCCAGCATTTTGATGGCTCTCTGGGCCATTTCTGGAAAGCCAGCCACCAGCAAATCTACAGGGATTTGGCCAAACTCGAAGCCCAAGGCCAGGTGCAACACGAGGTCATGCCCCAGGTGGGCAAACCCGAGCGCAAGCTTTACCAAATCACCCCCTTGGGGCTGGGTGAACTCCAGCGCTGGATTGCCAGCCCTGCCGACCCCGCTCCGATCCGCGATGCCCTTTTGGTCAAGCTCTATGCTGGCAATTGCGTTGAGCCCGCCGTCCTTTTGGCTGAATTGGCCCAGCAGCGCGCCCAACACGCCAACCGGCTGAAGATGTATCTGGCGATTGAAAGCCAGTATTTTGCCGACCCCGCCAGCTTGGCTTATGCCCAGCGCCTGATCTGGCTGACCCTGCAAGCGGGCCTGATGTATGAGCAGCAGCGCTTGGCCTGGTGTGATTTGGCCCTGAGAGAGATAGATAGGTGTTAGCGGTTACTGCTTTTAAATTCCCGCTGTGTTAAACTCTCGAAAAAAGCCGCTCTTGCCGGGTATAATCAAAATATGCAACGCCAAAGCTCCAAATCTTCTTGCGCCAATGACTGGGCAGCGCCCGAGCTGCGCAAATTTGTGCGTTTTCATTCCCGGCGTTTGCCCGATCACCACCGCCACCGTCTAGAGGTGCATGCGCGGGCCCTGGCTCCCCATTTGCCCCATGCCTATTTGGTCCAAGAACTCAGTCATTTGATTCAGCAATTCTCCGACGAGGAAAAATACCTCAGCCCAGAATTGCGCCGCCAATTTGACCCGCTCTCGGAGATCAGCCGCCGGGTCTTTGTGCGGGAGATCAAGCGCCTGATGGAAATGAGCCCCGCTGAGCGCGAGGCCTATCTCGATGCCACAGAGAGCTTTCGCGGCGAACACGGTCTGGGCGATTGTGGCCCGGTGCAGCGCCAGGCCTTGCAGGTGCTGGGTCTGCAATACCCCTGCAGCCTCAACGAGATCAAACAGGCCTACCGCCGCCAAGCTAAACAGTTTCACCCCGACCAGGGCGGGCAGGCCGAGCGCTTCTTGCATTTGCAGCAGGCCTATTTAACGGCGATCAAGAGCCACCGCTTGGTTTAAAGGCGGGGTTGTTCGCGCTCCCCTTTCACTCAGTCTTTGGGGAGTGGTACGCGGTAAACAGCTGTTTCACTCGCCAAAAACAAAGCGGTTTCAGACGGGTTTAAGACCATGCGTTGAACTCGGCTATTGCTATACAATCGCCCAATCCATTTGGGTTTCCAGTCTGAGTCATAACGAACAATTTCAGAATTTTTGTATGTGTACAGCCGATTTTGTTTATCAAACACCATGTGATTAAAAAAATAGTCAACTTCGCTAGAACCTTTTGAGTCTCTAATTTCGGTATACAATTTTCCCTTTCCCATAGGTGGCGGGCCTACAGGGGGATCAAAATAGCCAATGAATACACGATGGTCATGGCTAAAACCAAATGTTTTAGCCAATGAACCATTAAAGGTTGTCTTTTCGGCTTGTGTTTGATTGGGCGAAAGTTTAAATATAAAGTTCCCTACCCTTGACGATTCAGCGACGGCATAAAGCGTATCATCATGGGTTAGGGTCAGATTGGATTTAATCGTGATACGCTCTTTGGCTGTTTCTGGATGGTTCTCTAAATTTTGGTTTTGCTCTCCACTTTGGCAAGAGCCCCAATAGGGTTTAATGATTAAATTTTCAACAGATTGCTTTAAATCAATAGTATTAATACAGTCATTGCTGGCGAAATAAAGGACATCCTCTTTGATTGCCATTGTATTAAACACATTAACTTTCGCATTTTTCAAGGTTATAACTGTCCCATCTGGCAAAATCTTACGAATAAACATGCTTACAAGCACATGGAGAGGAGTTTCTTTTTTGCTATAAAGATCTGCAACATAGACATTGTCCTGACTATCGACTGCAATATCTTGGATATAAGTAAATCGAGCCAAAGAGCCCACGCCATCTACCGCATCCATATCTTTATCTGCAGAGGGGCGTCGCGCATACTCTTCGGGTGTTTTGAGCCCTGCAACCAAAATAGCAGAATCAAAACAACTTGAAAAAATCAAGGCACTTATGGCGGCCATCATAATAAATCGATGCCGGGTTCTCATGATTTAAGCTCCTTAAAATTCAACCCCTCAAAGCTGTGCGGGTTAATAAATTGAAGCTGGCGTTGAGGCTTGTCTTTGCTCATGGTCGGGGTTCTTGTTTGAGGATTTGGGGTTTTAGTTTTTCTAAATCAGCCAGTGCCAGTGTATAGATCAGTAAACTTTTAAAATCCAAAATATAAAGCTGGTTTTTCTGATTGTCTTTTAAAAGCAAACAGGTACAGTTGTGGATAATCGTACGCACTTGGCCCTGGCTGAGTAGCCGTATTGCTCCCTCTTTGTTGGCATCTTGAATCAATAGATCTTCTTGCTCTGTCACCACCAATGAGCGTGGCAATTTAAACTGCGCAACATTGATGGCGCCGTCCTGAAACCCGCCAATGAATTGTTGATTCATCCCAGAAGGAGGAATACCATAGCCAGATAAAGTGCTGACATAACGACTACCTGCCGCTATCTTTCTAATGCGGTGGTTGAGGCTATCTGTCACAAAGATATTTCCGGCTTTATCAAAAGCAAAACTTCTCGGGCTGTTAAAAACAGAGTCATCGGGAGGCCCATCTTTAAAGTATATTTCTGGATCATCAATAGAATATTCGGTTCTTAAATGTGCATCTGCATTTCCTGCATAGTTTTCAAATATATAGTTGTGCGTATTTTGATTTAATTTCCAAAATTCTGTTCTTAAACCAAAATATAAGTCATTTTTATAAACAGCCCAACCACTGGGAATAACAAAATGAAGGGGCAATTTATTTTGTTGAAGGGGAGAAGATAAGTTTTCCTTAAGAGTTTCTTCATCTATAAACACATCTGATTCTTGTGTTTTCAAGTCAAGTCGAATTATTTTTCCACTTGGGGCATCGCTCGCATATAAATAATCTGGAGCAATAAAAGCCAAAAGCTCCACAGTATAAAATTCAGTTTTAGCAAAAGCGCCCACTTTGCCACGCAAAACTTTTTTACCCGTTCCAGCCAATGTGCTGACCCTACCTTGGGGGGTGATTTTGCGAATATGGGCGTCGTCAGGATCAGAGATATATACATTGCCCCTATCGTCTTGGGTGATATCACCAAAAGATTTAAATTCAGCCTCTAAGGCTGGCCCATCTTTGGAGCCGATTTTCCCACTGCCCGCAAAGACGTTTAACTCCAGGCCTGGGATAAGGATTTTGGGCAATTTGGGATCGTTGGTCTCGGATGTTATTGTTAGAATTCGCCCTGTGCTGTTCTGGGGAGCGGGGTTTGACGCTGACGGATTGGTGGGGGTTTGCTGGGGCTGGCAAGATGCGCTCAGAACGGCCAAACCCCAAAGGGCTAACTTTAGCCTATTCATGAAACAGGCGCTTTTTCTGAAAGTGAAGTTTGGCATGAGCGTTAGTCCCTGGAGAAATCTTTTTGAATGTCTAAGAGCGTTTGGCTATTGTTGCCACTTAAGTCTGAAAGCATCAGCTTGTCGGCCTTTTGATCCACATAAGCCACTTTTTGAAAATCGGGGCTAAAAGTAAAAACACCCACCTTTTGAAAATCGGGAGCATAGTTATAGACTCCCTTTTGTTCAATTTGGTCAATCACTTTTTCTGAAAGATCTGACCACTTTTTTGACGTTTTATCTGTCAGATTAAATTCATAAAAAGAAATTTTGGGGTCTTTTTCTGCTTTGAAAAAGTAGAT
Source organism: Candidatus Blackallbacteria bacterium (assembly GCA_051715345.1). Classification (GTDB taxonomy): domain Bacteria; phylum Cyanobacteriota; class Sericytochromatia; order UBA7694; family UBA7694. The sequence continues at coordinate 2,058 of JBPXJQ010000044.1, read as the reverse complement.
CACCGTATTTTTATTTTTCCAACCCACAAACTTAAAATGAGGCAATCCTGATTCAGAACCAGAATTACTCACGGGCTTGTGTGTCAACAAAACAATCGGATTAACAAGCTGGTTCTGTTTTGTATTGAGCTCAGCCACAACGTGTTGCGTTTGCGTGGAGTTGATATCTCCATAATTGAAGTAAATGCGATTTGAGAATGGGGAACATGACACAAATGAACCAAAATGATGTGCTTTAAATTCAGGTTGATTTTCTAATTTAAGTTCAAACAAAGGTGTTTCAGAAGAAGATGGATGTACAAAAAGCTTGAAAGGGGTAACAGGAATCTCATAAGTCTGATTGTCTTTTGTTACAGGTACTTGAATACTTGTGCTTTCTCCGTAAGCACTGATTATCAGATCCTGGGTGGCAAATGTGAGACAACCACTGCGTATGTTATGTTTATCTTTCACTGTTTGCAATTGGGTTTGAAACTGCCCTTTACGATTGACTTGATACATATTCCAGGAATTACCGCTTAATAATCTGTCTTCTGAAACCCATTGAAATAGCGAATAATATGTGATATCCAGCGGATTTTCTTGAATCTTTTTTAAGCTTGAATCTTTGAAATTCCACAAATACATGTTGTAGTCAAAGTGTTTGTGAGGACTGAAATCAAAATTTTCGATCAAGGCCAATTGGCTACCATCCGGAGACCAAACCAGAGATTCAATTTTATGAGTAGGAATTACTCCAATTATTGATGTTGGCATAGTGCACGAAAGCAAAACAATACTGGCAGTAAAACAAAGAGTTTTTAATAGTCTCATCCCTCAAACTCCTTCAGCGTCACCCCAAACGGCATAGCATAAATCACCGTGTGGGTGCGGGTTTACATCAAAGCTCTGCGGGTCAGGAATATGCACCACCGTCTCCGCTGAATTATCGGCAGTCACCTCTGCCTGATAGCAAAAACCAAACTTCCCTAGCGCTGATTGAATGGAAAAATCTTGTTTGTGATCAGCAACAATGGGTTTGCTCTGGTTCTGATTTGAATTTGAAACAGGAGAACAGGCAAGAAGGAGAAATTTACCGCTCATAATAAGGCATAAAAATTGAAAGAAAAGCTTCTTTTTCATTAGGGTATATCCTTATTCGGTAAGTCTGACATAACAAATAAAAGAGATTTTGCTTGGGTACCATCAGGATTTGAAATAATTAATTGGGTATTGAGGGGATTGATTGTGTCTTGTTGGGTATAGGCAACTTTTTTAAAGTCTGGAGAGAAAACCGCTTTATAAAGCGGTTTTCTTAATGCCGTTAGAATAGGCTGTGAGATATCTGAGCGCAAAGAAACTATTCTCTTAGCAAGATCGAACTCATAAATGGCTGTATCAGAACGTTGAAAATACACAATGGTATGTTCATTTTTCCAGCCTAAAAATGTGACTTCATGTAAATGTCCTTGTTCTTGTGGGTTATCTTTGTCAAAAGAAATGGACTTGAACACAATGGGTTGAGCAATCGTACCTGTTTCAGAGTCAAGTTCTGCAATGAAATGTTGATAGTTCGAATCTGATTTAGACAAAATTCCACTGAAATAAATTTGATTTTTATAGGGAGAGCAGGCAAAAGGGTTTGTCATGTTCAGCCTTTGATTGGCAGGAGTTCCATCTTCCCAGGATAAAAATTTAAGCTTATCAAAAGAGCTACCAGTGTTTTTATTAAGAGAACCCAGTCTTATATTCATTTGTGAGCTAGCTAGAATATTTAAATTTCCATTCAAAATACATGTATGGCCAAAATAATCCTGATTTTGATCTTTGTTAAGATTCAGGAGTATTTGCTGTGCTTCTTGATCATTTAGTTTTACTGAATAAATATTTAAGCGCCCTCCTGTAATAATCTCTGGGTAAGGAGCCCACTGGTGTAAGTACACAAAGTTTATACCTGCGGGGGTATGATGTGAGGAACAGAAGAATTGAAAAGGCCTTTAAAGTGCGTTATGTTTAGGTTTGCAAACAAAAAACAAACAACCCTCCAAAGGCCTGGAGATAATTTACCATGTTCCGAAT
>JBPXJQ010000043.1:0-77560 GCA_051715345.1 Candidatus Blackallbacteria bacterium | reverse complement strand
GAGTCGATTTTTAATCCTGTGCCTCGGCTGAGCATTTCAGCCATTTTGGGTGGCAGCAAGAACCCTGCCCAATTGAGCAAGTGGGGTGACTTTTTGACCCAACAGCTCGGTGGCGGTGGCAAGCCTCCCGTTGGGAAATAATGGGGCAAGGGAAGCCAGTTGCTGAAGGGGAGTCAAATCCCGTTGCGGATAATTCCGACTATCTTGTCTGTTTTGTGGCGTCTGTGTTAACCTGAACCTGTGATTATCAATGTATTCGGGAGTTGCCCATGATTGCTCAGCAAGTCAAAGAGATCATCGAAAGCCAATTGGAAAATGCCCAGGTGTTTATCCGCGATTTTACGGGCGGAGGCGATCATCTGGAAGTGAATGTGGTCTGGTCCGGTTTTGAGGGCATGTCCCGCGTGCGCCAACAGCAGGCCGTGTACGGACTGCTCAATCACTTGATTGGTGATGGCAAACCCATTCACGCCCTCTCGATGAAAACCTGGGCCGTTGCGCCCGCTGAATTGAGCCGTCCCGCTGATGCCTATTACGGCATTTGAAAATTGCCACCCCTAAATAATCTCTCTGAAGGAGAACTGCCATGTCCCGTGATGTGATCAAAGAAATTGAAGAAGAGATCAAAACCCACAAAGTGATGCTCTATATGAAGGGCACTCCCGAACAGCCCATGTGCGGCTTTTCGTATACTGTGATCGAAATCCTGAATCAAGTCGGGCAGCCCTATGCCTCTGTCAATATTCTGGCTGATCAGGAAAAGCGTGAAGCCATCAAACAGTATTCCAATTGGCCCACGATTCCCCAGTTGTACATCAATGGTGAATTTGTCGGCGGCTGTGATATCACCCGCGAAATGTTTGAAAGCGGTGAATTGAAACAGGCTGTCGATCAGGCTTTCGCAGCCACAGTTTAGTTTTCCGGTTTTTACCTATCAAAAGCGGGCCTCATTTGAGGCCCGCTTTGTGTTGTGTCAGTCTTATATCAGCGTGGAGTCTATTTCATCAGGGCATCATAGACTTGGCGTTTGTTAAAGTCAGAACTGAAGTTCTGGCCCACTTGGCGCATCAGGAATTCTTTTTCGGGCATATCCAGACGTTGACCGCGAATCAGGCTTTTGAAGCTTTCAACCTGGGTGTACTCGCTTCCAATCGTACCAATGCTGATCATCACAGACTGTTGGGCCTGGGGAGAGAGACGCTGGCTCTGAATCAGATTACCAAGCACCTGACCTTTGTTAAAATCAGAGCCCATTTCCCGCACAGACTTGGCCAATTTGATCACGGACTCGTCGCGCAGGCTGGGGTTTTTGGCCAAGCTCTTGAGCAATTCGGTCTGGGTATAATCAGAGCTGATGGATTTGCTGATGGTTTCAACCAACATCAGCTGTTCACGGGTGGACATGTCTGTTTGTCCAACCATTTTGCCGAGAATCTGCCCTTTTTCATAGTCTGAGCTCATGCTGCGAACCATTTCGAGCTTCATATAAGCACCAGAATCACGCTCAGAAGGGGGAGCAGAAAAAGGATCGTTGAAAGGATTGCTGGGCTGAACGGGACGGGGTTGAGTGGGCTGAGGTTTAAAGGGATCGTTGCTGGGAGAATTAAAGGGATTGCTGGGAGCGGGCTCTTTAAAAGGGTTGTGGCTGGTTTGGCTGGCTTGTCCCAGGGTTAAGCTGCCGGCAACCAAGGCTTCGGCAAATTCTTTGCGGCTGATGCGGTTGTCGCCATTGACATCGACAGAACGCAGTACTTCAGGACTGGCGGCAAAATCTTCTTTGGAGATCCAGGCATCGGATACCCATTCGGCCACAGGGCGATCAAAATTTTCGTTGCGTTTAGAGAAATAATCAGCAATTTTATCTGCAGTTTCGGGACTCAAGCGAGAGATAAAGACATCGCCTTTTTCGAGCGAGGTGGCCATTTCACGGGTGCCAGCAATGCCATTGGCATTGCCCATTTGGGCGTGTGCGTTCCAGCTGATATTGGCTTCAGTTTTGTCGACACGGTTATTGCGGTTGGTGTCGAGGGCGCGTGTGAGGGCCATGTAGTCTTGGGATTTGAGATTGGTTAAATTTGGCATAATTTGGGATCCTCTTTTCATTTACACTTGAGTTTGGATAGTTTTCTTATCGGGAGAAACTCAGCTAATGTTCTTATGGTTTGGTTAAGTCAAGAGAAATAAATAGTTAATTATTTGCTAAGGAATAAATAATTTTCTTTACTTTTGCGCGCAATGATACATCCGCATTGAAGATAGGGGTGTTAAAATTAAATGCAAAATGGCCCTAAATGCCTCAAAAGCCCATTATTAAAAGTTCTGGAGAACGAGTGACACTATCATGAAAAAAGCCTTACAGATCGTCAGCATGGGCAAATATCTTCCGCCCCATCAGGTGACAGCCTCAGAGTTGGAGGCCAAAATGGGTCTGGAGCCCGGCTGGATTATGGAGAAATCAGGGGTCGCCATTCGCCATTTTGTCGAAGAAGACAGCAATGCAAGCATGGGAGCCAAAGCCTTGGCCCAGGCTTTAGAACGCGGGGGGGTGGCTTATGAAGATCTGGATTTGATTATTTCAGCTGCAGGCTCTTATGATTACCCGATTCCCGATACCTCCTGCTTGATTCAGAAAGAGGCGGGCCATGGCGACTCGGGCATTCCCTCGTTTACCGTGGATGCCACCTGCCTGAGTTTTATCACGGCCATGGATGTGGCTTCGTGTCTGCTCAGCAGTGGTCGCTACCGCCAAATTGCGATCGTGAGCAGTGAATCGGCTTCGAAGTCGCTGAATTATAACGAATGGGAGAGTGCCTCTCTGCTGGGGGATGGGGCGGCTGCTGCGATTGTGCGTCTTACGCCCGAGGGCGAAGCTTCAGGGGTTTTAAGTGCTGCGATGGAAACCTACGGCGACGGCGCTTTTCATACCTGGGTGCGGGGCGGCGGCAATGCTTTTCATCCGGGTCATGAGCCCTTTGATGCCGAGGCGTATACCTTCCACATGAACGGCGCAGCCGTTTTGGGTATGGCCTTTCGCAAATTGCGGGGCTTTGTCAAAAAACTCTTTGCTGAGTTGGATTTTTCTTTGCAAGAAGTCGACCTGTTTGTGCCGCACCAGGCCAGCCGTGTGGCGTTAGAAAAGGCCCAGGCCTTTTTTAGGTTGAGTGATGCCCAATTTGTCAGCAATATTGAAACCCATGGCAATTGTATTGCCGCTTCGATTCCGATGGCGCTCTGTGACGCGATTGAAGCAAAACGCCTTAAGCGTGGAGACCGGGTCTGTCTGCTGGGTACCGGCGCAGGTTTATCGTTGGGTGGACTGGTTTTTGTCTACTAATCCCCCCTTGCAACGTGTGCTGTTTACGGGGGGGCGCAGCCCTGCCACCTTGGCGCTTTTGCGCCTCTTTGCCGCTCATGGCACGCGGGCCTATGTGGCTGAAAGCATTCCGTTTAATTTGGCGGGGGCCTCGCGCTTTTGTCAAAAAAGCCTGAAGGTGCCACCCCCAGCCCAGGAGAGCGCCGCTTTTGTGGCCACGCTGGAGCAATACCTCAAGGAATACCGGATTGAATTGCTGATCCCGACCTGTGAAGAGGTTTTTTATGTCTCGCGTTGGAAGCAAACCCTGGAAAAACACTGTGAGGTCTTTACCTCGACAATTGATGTCTTGACCAATTTGCACAGCAAATACCAATTTGTGCAAATTCTCGGCGGTCTTAAACTTTCGGCACCAGAGACGGTCCGGGTTGAGACTTCGGCACAATTGGAAGCGGCTTTGGCGGAATACCCCCAATATGTGCTCAAAGCAGAATTTTCGCGTTTTTCGAGCCATGTCTTGATCAATCAGCCTTTACAGCAGGCCTTGGCGGAAGTCCAGCCCAGCCCCGAACAGGCCTGGGTCGTGCAGCGCTTTTTACCAGGGCAGCAATTCTGTTCGTACACAGTGGCCCGTGCCGGCAAAATCCGCGCCCACTGTGTCTATGCCAGCGTGCACTGTGTCGGGCAGGGCTCGACCATTTATTTTGAGTCGGTCACCGTACCCGAAATTGAGCAGATTGTGGCCAAAATTGTGGATGGTCTGGATTATACGGGGCAAATCGCCTTTGATTTTATCTACAGCGAGGGCCGTTATTGGCCGATTGAATGCAATCCCCGCGCCACCACAGGTACGCTTTTGTTCGAACCCCAGGATGGATTGAGCCAAGCGTTTGCCCCCGGAGACGCGGGCCCTGTGCACCGGCCCGGAGGTGATCGCAACCGCATGGTGGCCTTTGCGATGTGGCTCTTTGCCATGCCGCAGGTGCGCAGTTTAAGCGCTTTTCAGAGCCTGTGGGCCGAAATGCAACAGGCCGATGATGCGGTTTTTCGTGCCGATGATCTGCAGCCCTTTTGGGCCCAGTTTCAGTTGATGTTTGAAACCTGGCGCCGATCGCGCAAATACAAAACCGATCTGCTCTCAGCTTCCACCCTGGATATTGAATGGAATGGCCATTGGCCCAAACAAAGGAGCGCATGATGAAAATTCTGGTTACGGGTGCCACAGGCTTTTTGGGCTTTCGCCTGATCCAAGCCCTGAAAGAACAGGGCCATCTTGTGATGGCGACCGGCCGTAATCCCGCCATGGCCGAAAAAATCCGCCATCTGGGGATCGCTTTTGAAGGGGGTTCTGTCGAAAATGCCGACTTTATGGCCGGTATTTCCCAAGGGATGGAGGCTGTGATTCATACCGCAGGCCTGTCTTCGCCCTGGGGCAAATATGCCGACTTTTACGCCGCCAATGTGCAAGGCACAGAGTCGGTGATTGCGGCCTGCAAGCAGAATCAGATTCGCCGTTTGGTGCATGTCTCGACCCCCAGCATTTATGTCGAATACCGCGACCGCGAAGATGTCAAAGAATCTGACCCCTTGCCGAGCAAATTTGCCAATGCCTATGCAACCACCAAGTTTTTGGCCGAAGAGCGGGTGCGGGCGGCTGCCCAAGAAGGTCTCGAGACGATCATGATTCGCCCCCGGGCCTTGATTGGATCGGGCGACACGGTGATTCTGCCCCGCCTGCTGCGGGCCCACAAAGAGGGCCGCTTGCGCATCATTGGCAAAGGCCAAAACCGGGTGGATTTAACAGCGGTCTCCAATGTGGTCGATGCCCTGATACTGTGCCTGAACGCGCCAACAGAGGCCCTGGGCGAGGCGTACAATATCACCAACGGAGAGCCGGTTAAACTCTGGGAATTTTTGCAGATGGCCTTTGAGCGTCTTGGCCTCACGCTTGATACCCGCCATCTTCCCTATCACTTGGCTTTTTCGCTGGCTGCGGCTCTGGAGAGTGCTGCCACACTCGACCCGGCGTATAAAGAGCCTCCTTTGACCCGCTACACGGTTTGTATGCTCGCCAAAAGTCAAACCCTGAATATCGAAAAGGCCCGCGCGCGTTTGGGCTATCAGCCCCGGCAGTCGCTCTTGGATGCCACCACTGAATTTATCACCTGGTGGAAGCAGAGCAATTGGCTTTAGACTCAGATCCAAGCGACCCTGAGGGGGCTTTTCAACAGGCCCTCTTACTTCAGCAGGCAGGACAAGACGCTGAGGCTGAGCGGGTTTATCGCAACCTGTTAAAACTGGCTCCGAATTGGGTCGCTGTCCATTTTAATCTGGGGGTGTTGCTCTTGGCTCGGGGGGCCTGGCGTGAGGGATTTCACCATTTGGAATGGCGTTTGCAGAAGCCCCAAAGCCGTTTCAAAGCGGGGCATCGTCCCCGCTGGCAGGGTCAAAAGCTAAGTGGTCAGCGGATTTTGATCCAAGCGGAATATGGCTATGGCGATATGATTCAGTTCTGGCGTTTTTTACCGGGGCTCTGTGAACAAGCTGGTGAGGTCATTCTGGAACTGCCAATGGCGCTGATGCCTTTGGCGGCCCAGTTGGATTTACCCCTGACTTTGCATCCAGAGGGTGAGCCTCTTCCGGCCTGTGAGTATCTGTTGCCACTGCTCAGTTTGCCTCACCGGTTGGGTGTTTCGCAGACTGCCGAGATTGTGGTCTTGCCTCCCTGGAAAAGATTTTTTGTCCAGCCTTCGCTCTCTTCTGTGCCTTCTCTCGAAACGATTAAACAGGTGGGACTGGTCTGGCAAGGCCGTCAGGCCTCCCTCGCAGCGTTGCAAACTGCAAATTACCGTGAATTGCAAATGCGCAAAGTCTTTCCGCTTAAGCTCATTCAGTCTTGGATCAGGGCTTTTCCCAAACTGTGTTTTTATGCCTTTCAGCCAGATCTAGAGCCGGGGAGTCTGCCGTCTGGTTTGGGTGACCTCGGCAATCAGCTTGGGGATTTTGCCCAGACGGCAGAACACCTGTTACAGATGGATCTGGTCATTTCGGTTGACTCTGCTGTGGCCCATTTGGCTGCATCGCTCGGGTTGCCGACCTGGCTGCTTATGCCTGAGCCTTCACCCTGGATCTGGCCAAGTAGAGGCAGCGAGACGCCTTGGTATCCGTCCTTGCGGATCTTTCGTCAAGCTTTGCCTGCTGATTGGACAAACCCAAATGCTGAGATAGTCAGGCTTTTGGCGCAAACCACTGGCACAAATGGTCCTCAACCTGCTTAAATAAGGGGATGTTGCATTTTTCTAAAAAATCATCGCGGCTTTGGCCATTGGGCTCTTTGTCTGGCTTGGTTTTGGGCCTTTCGGTCTTGAATATCTTGACGGCCTGTGTCTCTGTCGACGCCCGCTCGCAGCAGGCTGTCCCATCGCCAACATCTTTGCCCACTTCAGTTGCAAGCGCTTCAGCCAGCCCTGTCTTGTTGCCCGCGCGTTTTGGCGAGGTTGCTCTGCAGGTTGAACTCGCTCGCAGCGAGCAAGAACAGCAAAAAGGCCTGATGTTTCGCAAGAGCATGCCTGCCGATCAGGGCATGTTGTTTGTGTTTGAAAAAGAGCAACGCTTGGGCTTTTGGATGAAAAATACCTATCTCCCCCTGAGCATTGCTTTTCTAAATTCAGAGTTCAAAATTGTGGATATCCAGGATATGATGCCCCTGGATGAAAATACCCATGTCTCTCTCTCTCCCGCCCTCTACGCCCTGGAAATGAATCAGGGCTGGTTTCGCCAACACAACATTGAAGTTGGCGCCAAATTGGAGATCCGCCTGCCTGCGGAGCCATCCTAAGTCAGGGGTACCCCCCTCACAGATTCCCTGTTGGGAGACAGGATAAAATACCCAGAGGATCAGGTCTGAAAAGAATGAAAAACAATTGGGATGATTTACCCCTTCGCCTTGCTGCGCCCCGCCCTTTTCGGTTTTGGGGAGCAATTGCCTTGCTGGTTATTTTTGGATTTGGGCCTTTGACATCTTTTGGGCCTTTTGCGGCGCCGGCCCAGGCTCAAGCGCTTGTGGCTTCTGTGATTCAGCAATTGCAGTACAATTCCCAGGAACAAATGTTGGGCTTTGTCTCCAGTGCCCGTCCCCTGCCTCAAATTCAATACCTGCCCCGCGAACTGGGCCGCAAAGTTGTGATCGATTTGCCCGATGCGGTTTTCCCCAAGGTCCGCGATGAACTCATTACCCAAATTCCCGGTGTGGAAAAGGTGCGGATCAGCCAATTTAGCAGCAATCCCCCGGCTGTGCGCATGGTGCTTGATGTTAAACCCGAAGTGGACGTGGCCATTCGCACCGAAGCGCTGAGCCAGGGCTTTCAGACCTGGATTCAACCCCGTCTGCGGGGCGGATCTTCGGCCCACAAAGTCTTCAAAGTTGATCCGCCGCCCCTGCAATTGGCTGCGATCCAGGCGGCTGAACTGCGCCAAATTGAAGTGCGCAATAACAATCTCCATTTAACTGGCTCGGGCCCCCTTTATCCCGAGATTCGCAAGCTGGATGCCGAAGAAAAGCGTTATGCCGTTACCCTTTACAATGTGCGCAGCAGTATTACGGGCAAACGTCCCGAACTCAGCTCCAACCTCTTCCGCGATGTGCAAATTGCCAATAGCAGCGATCGGGTCGAAATTCAATTTAAACTCACCCGTGACGATGTTGAAATTGTGCCCTTTAGCGAAGAAAACAGCTGCACAATTCAGTTTCTGGTGCTGGCCTCTTCCAAAAATCTGGCCCAGCTCGACGAAATCGAAATCATGGAAATGGATCAGCAGGTCACACGGGTGCGGATTCACACCAACCGTCCCTTTGATTACCAGATCTACGCGCTCGAAAAGCCCCACCGGCTGGTGATGGATACATTGGGTACGGTGCTGACCCAGCGTGAAGATCTGCGCAAAATTCAATCCAGTAGCAATTTGACCCAGATTCGCATGGCTCCGGTTAATCGCCAGCAAAACACAGATATCCGCTTTGTCTTTGATCTCAAAGGGGAGGCCAATTTTCAGTACAGCACCCATGAGCGTTATGTCGAGATTGTGATGCAGGCCCGTGAAAAAGATCGCGCGCCCCTTTTGCCGCCAGACAGTCGCAGGGCCTTTATTGTGATTGATGCCGGGCATGGGGGCAACGACCCCGGTGCCATTGGCAAAGGCGGTACCCGCGAAAAAGAGGTCACTTTGGCCGTCTCGGAATACCTCAAACGCTACCTCGAAAATGATCAGTTTAAGGTCATTTTGACCCGCGCCGAAGACATGGAGGTCTTGCTTCAGCCCCGTGTGGATGTGGCCAATTTGCGCAATTCGGATCTGTTTATCAGCATTCACTGTAATTCGATGCCACCCAATAATGAACATGTGCGCGGGATTGAAACCTATTTCACCACGCCCCAGAGCAAAGAGTTGGCGGATGTTTTGCACCAATATTTGGTCAAAGAACTCAAGGCCCCCGATCGCCGCGTGCGCAAGCGGGGTCTGTTTGTAACCCGCAAAACCAAGATGCCTTCGGTTTTGCTCGAGATTGGCTTTCTCTCCAATCCCCAAGAAGAGGCGCAATTGAGCAATAGCAATTATCAGCGTCTGGTCGCCAAAGCGATTCGCGATGGGATCTACGACTATCTCTCCAAACACAAACCCGTACGTGGTGGGCAGCTCTAGTCCGATGAAAAAATGGGCGCTTGCGGTTGCCTTTCCGCTGTTTTCATTGTTTCCACAGCATGTGCAGGCTGCACCTCAGCGCACCGTGATTCTGCCCTTTGAAAATCTCTCGGCGCAGACCGAAGATCAGTGGTTGGGCAAGAGTTTTGCTGAAAACCTGACCCAAGGCCTGAGTCAATTGCAGGCCCTGGAGATTTTAGAGCGCAGCCAAATTCAGGCCCTGTTTAAAGAACAAAATTTTGGTCAGAGCCTGCAGGTCAATGAGCAGTCGGCCCCGCAATTGGGGCAAATGCTGGGAGCCAAATGGATTTTGATCGGCAGTTATCAGCGTCAAGGGCAGCAACTTTTGATCAATGCCCGCTTTGTCAATGTCGAGACCGGAAAGGTAGATCCGGCCCTCAGCGTACAGTTGCAGGGGTCGGTCAATCAACTCTTTCTTTTGCAAAGTCAATTGGCCACAGCGCTGGCTGAAAAACTCAAAATTGTGACATCAGAGCGCGAGCGTGTGGCTTTGGCGGCCCGTTTTCTGCAGACCACTTCGACCGAGGCCCATTCCTTGTATCTACAGGCCCAAGAGGCCAGTGCTGCATCCGATGCCCGCAAAGCCTATGACCTGTATCAAAAAGCCCTGATCTTGGATCCTGTGTATGTCCCCGCTGTCTTGGGGCAGGCTGACAATCTGGTCAATCACGCGATTTTAAGCCAGCGCTTTCAGATGAATCTCTTGGATCTCTCGCCTGAGCAGGCCTTGCAAGCGGCTGGACAATTGTTTAAATCGCTTTCACTCACAGAGCAAGAAAGCCTCCAGGGCCGTTCGCTCCAGGCCCTTTTGTTTTATGCCGGTGGGGACAAGCCCCAGGCTTTAAATGTCTTGCAAGCGGCTGCCAAGGCCCATGGCGATCGGCCCGAGCTGATTCTGCTCTTTTTTCAGCTCTATTCAGATTTTGGCACGGGCCTGTCTGCTGAAAATGCGGGCAAGGTCCTGGCTTTGCTTCAGCCGTATATCAAAGACAATCCCCGCTTGAAATATGAGCTGGCAACCCAAGCTCTGCACAACCTTGGAATGGGGGTGGAACTGGCTCAAATTCGTCTTTGGTTGGAAGAGGTGGCCCAAGCCTGGCCCCAAAACCCCGAGGTCTACCTCAGCCTGAGTGAGATCTATCAGCGCCTGGAGGAATCTGAAAAATCTGAAAGCAGCTTGCAAAAGGCCCTGGCGCTTGGACCCGACAATCCGTATTTGCAATTGGCGGTGGCGCAAAAACAGTTTTTGGCCCAAAATCCAGATGCAGCGATGCAGAGTGTGCAAACACTTTTACGCAAGCACCCGAATTTTGTGCTGGGCCATTATTTGCTGTGTAGCCTTTATCTGCAATTGGAACAGCCCGCAGCCGCACGCTCTTCTGCAGAAGCCATGATTCGTTTGGCGCCCCGCTTTGGACTTGGTTGGTATTTGTTTGGTTTGCTTTTGAGCACGACTTCAGATTACCCGGCCTCAAATCAGGCATTGGATCAAGCCTTGTCTTTCTTGCTGCCCGAGCAAGATGCCGACTCAATCTGGCGGGCTTGGCGTCTCAAAGCGATCAATCAACAGGCAATGCATCAGCTCGTATTGGCCCGTGAAAGTCTTTCCAAAGCGGTTCAAACCGCTCCAGCACCAGATCTGAAGGCTTCGCTTTATCTCCAATTGGCCAACAGCTATTATTTGGGCTCAGATTCTGAGATTGAAAAGACAAGCCCTCAACGTGAAGCGTGGTTAAAACAGGCCCTGACGTTGGTGCAAGCCCCAGCGTTGCGCGCTCAACTGTATCGCGAACTGGCAAATGAATATCACCTTTACCAGCAAAAGCCCGCTGAGGCGGTACTGCTCTACGAAAAGGCCCTGGCCCTGGTCCGGCATGAATCCGAACGGTTGAAATTGCGGGTTGAATTGGCCGATGCCCGCCTGACTGCAGGCCAAGCGGCTGAGGCTGAAGCTGAATGGTTCAAATTATTAGAAACCCCAGAAGCGCCTCAGGCTCACCGCAAATTGGCCATGCTCTATTCAGGGCAGAACCAGTGGGCCAAAAGCCTCAGCCATTACAGTCAATTTTTAAAGTCGAGCCCTGAAGTCGCCCAAAATGCCTTTAATCAGAGTACCTATCGCTATTATTATTTACATGCCGAGTTGGAGAAAACCCCCAATAAACCCGAGTTGCTCAACGATTTGGGGCAATACCATCTGCAAATTGACGACCCAGATGGGGCTTTGAACTACTTGCAAGCAGCAGCTGCTCAGATGCAGACCCATCCTGTGGTGCAGTACAATCTCGGCTTGGCCTTGCTCCAGCTCAAACGCTGGCCAGAGGCTGCCAAAAGCTTTGAAAAAGCCTTGGAATTGCGTTCTGACTACGCCGAGGCTTGGTTTAATTTGGGTTTCTGTCTGCGTGAACAGGGCCAAAAAGATCCGGCTCGCCGGGCCTGGCTCAAAGCCCGCGAATTGAGGCCAGATTTCCCTGGCCTACAGGCGGCTTTGGAGGGCCTGTAAGATCGCTATTTAGGCTTCAATCTTGTGGCAACAGATGTTTGATCGTCTGTATTTTCCAGCTTGTGCCACTGGGGATCAGGGGCAGTTGGGGCTGGATTTTTTTCTGCGGGTCTGGTTTGGCCAGCACATTTTGATTTGCCATTCCCCCGCTCAGTTTGTCGGCTTCTGCTTTGAATTCAGATTTCAGCGCCAATCGGCTCCAGAGCCATTCGCGGATCAGGGGGTGGCCGTTTTCGAGCAGTGTCTGCCATTGGCTGCTGCTAAAGACAGGGTCGGTGTGGGTTTTGCTTAGGTAATCAATCACTTCGCGCTGGGCTTGGCGGCTGAGCAAGAACCAGAGTTGCCCATCGTCTTGGGCTTGCCAGGCGTTTAAAAAGGCTTCGGTAATCTCAGCGGCATTGCGTTTGGGCACAGCATAGCTGTCTGTGGGCAATTGCTTTAAAATCGGAGCGCCGACCCAGACCCCAAAGCCATCGACAAAGAGTTCGGGCACAATCACCAACTCCAGCGGCTGTGGGGAGTTCAGCCCTGGATGGCGCTCCAGATTGAGTTTGTTTAAGGCCAATTCGGCCAGCCAATTGGTTTCGGTCATTTTGGTCTGAAGGGGCAATTGGGCCTGGGCATTTAAACCTGCGTATCCCGAAAATTGCCTGACCAAATGGGTGCTGAGCAGCGGGCCACGCCGGGTACCCTCTTGGGCGTAAACCCGCAGCAGCAATTGGGCGTTTTGGCCCTGGTTTTGACCGAGGTCCATGGGCAGGCTCAATGTGCCTTTTAAACTGAGTCCGTCCGCTTTGCCTGGCCGAGGAATTGTGTCGGCTGGGGGCTGTGGGGGGCTATCGGATTTGGGTTTGGAAGGCTCTGCTGGGAGGGTGCTGAGAACAGGCGCAGGTTTGAGCTGATCCACCAACATCTGTTCTTCTTCGACCGCGCCATCGTCGGGTTCTTCTCCCCCTTGTAAGCGGCGACCCCAGGCTTCGGGGGAGCTGCCGGAGCGATTCGGGGGCGAGGGTTGGGTGGGTTGCGCCAGTGTCGGCAGGCCGTTGATCGCATCTTTGGCGACAAAACCTTCACGCACCACGCGGGCAAACCAAGCGTAGTCGATGTGGCCAAAACCCCCATTGGCCCAGCGCGGGCCCCAGGAATTGATGACCTTGAAGCTGCGTTTGGCATCGTCATAACCGACCAATACCAAAGCATGGCCACCCAGGCTTTTGCCCTCGCGCTTTTTCCAGACATGGCCTTTGCGGGCTTTGTAAAAGCCCTGATCGATCACTGCACCCAACATCACAGGATAACCGGCATTGAGATGGGCCTTGAGTTCTTTTGGATCGAGGACATTGACCTGCCGCCAATAGTCGATGCGCCAGGCGCGGGCTTTTTGCAGCAAGGCCGGTGCCGGTTTGCTGCGGAAATCGTCGGGATTATAGGGCATTTCCGACCAGGGCACGACGCCTTGACTGGAAAGCAAATTCAGCGCGTCGATATACGTGATCCCGCCGTCGCGGCTGTTATTGAGCAAATTATAGACAAAGGCTGGGCTAAAGACTTTTTGCCATTGCGGTGAACCATCGGGTTTGGCCAAGAGGTGATTGTGTTCAATTCGCTCTTGATACGATTTGAGTACATAGGCCGTGGCCCAGCCCACACAGGAGTTTTGCCCGCCCTGATCTCCCGGTGGGGGCATGTGTTCAGACAAATCCACTTTGCCGGGCAGATCGACCCCCGAATAGGGCATGGAGGCCAACGGAATGGCTCGCAATTGCTCAGGGCTGGCCAATTGCAGGCCGGTGGGGGCTGGGCCGGGAACCAGGCTGGGCAAGAGGCTGGCCGCCAATAAACTCAGTAAGGGGGTTTTGAACATGGCGGCCTCCTTGGTGGGGCATATAATCAGATCAGACTCAGGCTGGGACCGAGTTGTTCATTTTCAATTTTAACAGAGCGGATTAACGAGACAAGTCCCGATACAACCCCCGATACAAGCCCTGCGCCTGAATATATTCCCAAACCGCTGGCACCAGCGCATAGCGGCAATCGTAGCCCTGGCTTAAAACACCCCGCAGCAGGGTCGAAGAAATATCCACCTGGGGCAAATCGAGCCAGCTGACTTTGCCCAAATAGCTGGGCAGATGTTCCGCGACATAGACCTTTAAGCTGGCAGCATCTTGCACCCGGGCGTCTTGTCTTGGCAGCACAGCCAATTCACAATAATCGCCAAACTCCTGCCAGCGGTGCCATTTGTGCAAATTCAGCAGCGAGTCCAGACCGATGATCAACATCGGCGGAGTCTCAAATTGAGGCCGCAGGGCGACCAGGGTTTCGATTGTATAACTGGAGGTGGTCTTTTCAATTTCGTATTTACAGACCTGGATCTGGGGATTGTCTTGGACCGCCAACTCGGTCATTTTGAGCCGATGCTGGGCTGCCGTCACAGGGCGGTCGGCCTTGTGTGGCGGCTGTCCGGCGGGGATCAGCCAGATCTCCGACAGGCCCAAAGCATGCAGCGCCCATTGGGCCATGCTGAGATGGCCGACATGAATCGGATCAAAGGTTCCGCCCAGGAGTCCAACAGGGTGTGGCATAATTTTAATTAAATCACAAATCGGAAACCAACCCCATGACTGAAAGCAAGCTTTCGACTCAGCCCTACAAAGGCACCCGCGATTTTTACCCAGATGAGATGCAGCAGCGCCGCTGGATGTTTGATCACCTGCGCCAGGTGATTGGCAGCTATGGCTACCAGGAATACGATGGCCCCATGCTGGAGCCCTTTGAATTGTACGCTGCCAAAACCGGGGACGAAATTGTCAACGAACAGCTGTATAGCTTTGTTGACCGCGGCGATCGCAAGGTGGCCATGCGTCCCGAGATGACCCCGACCCTGGCGCGCATGGTGGCGGCCAAGGGCCAACATCTGCAAAAGCCCCTGCGCTGGTTCAGCATTCCCAATTTGTGGCGCTATGAACGCCCCCAGCGGGGTCGCCTGCGCGAACATTGGCAGCTCAATGTCGATTTGCTCGGCGTCGAAGGGGTTGAAGCCGAGGTCGAGATTATTCAGGTGGCAATCGACATGATGCGTGGCTTTGGTGCCAGTCCTGTGGATTTTGAAATTCAAATCAACCACCGCCAGCTCATGAACGACGTCTTTGAGCAGGTGCTCAAACTCGATGCGAGTCAGACCAAAGCGGTGGCGCGGGCCATCGACAAACGGGCCAAAATTGCCCCTGAGGCCTTTCAGACCCTCTTGAGCGAAGCTGGTTGCAGCCCCGAACAAATTGCCGAATTAGAAAACTTTCTGACTGCGCCCCTGCTCGAAATTGGCAAAATTTGTGGCGAGAGCAAAGGTTACAAAGACCTGATCCGCTTTTTTGACACCGTCAATGCCTTGGGGTTGGGCCCGGTCTGCCGCTTTAATACCTCGATTATGCGCGGATTGGACTATTACACAGGCATTGTTTTTGAACTTTTTGATAAACACCCCGACAACCGCCGCGCACTCTTTGGCGGCGGGCGGTATGACAATCTGGTGGGCATGTTTGGCCAGACCCAGATGCCGGGTGTGGGTTTTGGCATGGGTGATGTGACCCTGATGGACTTTCTCAAGGTCCACGGCCTCTTGCCCGAGGTCAAAGCCCATGTGGACATTTTGGTGGGACTCTTTGACCCCGAGATGTTGGTGCAAAACCAACAATTGGCCCGCCACTTGCGCAGCGCCGGTTTTAAAGTGGAGAGTGTGCTCAAACATCAAAAATTGGGCAAACAATTTGAATTGGCCAATAAACGGGGCATTCCCCTGGTGGTGCTGCAAGGCCCCGACGAAGCTCTGCTCGAACAGGTCAGCGTCAAAGATCTGCGCACGGGTGCCCAGGAAAACGTGCATATGGAAAACCTGATTGACTGGCTGCAAACGCAGTTGGCTTAAGCCGGGTCGGCTCTCAGAATCAGTCCTTGGCCGTTGCTGAGTTTGAGCCGCAGCGCAATTTGGCCCTGCTGATTGAATGAGACAGAATTGAGGGCAAACTCAGTCACTTTTTCTGCCACTTTTTCTGTCACTTTGGCCGCTTGCCAGCTATCGCCGATGCCGATTAACTTGTCTTGCACAGGGTCGGGTCCTGTAAACAGGCCCAGCTGCCCGCCTTTGGGCGTGGCAAAAAAGATGATCTGCCCTGCATCGTTGAGCAATGCGCCGCGAAAGTGGCTAAAGCCGCTCTCGATTGATAGCGCTTGTTTTAAAGTCTGGTTGGGTTGGTCTGTCTGCAGACGAAAAATCCCGCTCTCTCCTGAGTGCAAAGTGGCGGCAAAAACCACCTGACCCTCGGCGTTCCAAGCGGGAAACGCGCCCAATTCCGCGAATCTTTCACCGGTTAAAATGAGGGGGATCATTTGGCCGCTGTGCCAATAAAAAAGCCCCGCTGCGCCATTGTTGAGATCGGCCCGAAAGAGCACCTCTCCGCTTGGATTGATCACCGGCAGGCCCTGAAACCCGCTGAAGCGATCACCCGTTTTGGCAATCTCGCTCAGGCCGTGTTGGGCTGAGGCTTTGAAGATCCCCGCTTGGCCATTTTTGAGATTGGCCCGAAAAGCGACTTCTGCGTTTTCATTGAGGGTGGGGCCCAGTGGGCCGATTTCTTCAAAGGTCTTTCCCGTTTCAGCCAAGGGGGTGAGCTGCTTTCCCTCGCTGAGATAGACCCCGGCAACCCGGTTGGGAAGGGCTGCATAAAAACACAGGACTTGGCTTTGATTCAGATCTGGGTGGCTGTAAAAATGGCTGAAATGCCCAAAACCCGATTCAAACAGGCAGCGAACTGTGTTGCCCTGGGCCAGATACAAACCACTGCTGCCAGAGGACAAGGTGGCTTGGAAGGCTACAGCCCCTGTTTGACTGAGACAGGGCACATAGGGACCAAAGTCATTCCAGCGCGCGCCGGTCTCAGCCAGGGTCTGCAGGTGGTATTTCAAGGCCTGAAATTATTTAAGGCAGTCGATTTTATACGTTGCTTCTAAGCCATCCATGGTTTTATACGCTTGCTCCAACATGCCTTGGGCCTGAGCGGTGGCCCCTTGTTTGATCAGAGCTTCTGCGCCGGCAAGGGTGATATCCAAAGACGAGCTGAGTGCTGCGCCATTGCTGCCAGCTGCTTTGAGGCAAACAGAATAGGCTTTCATTTGCTCGAGAGAGGCTTTGCCACTGACACCCACGGTGGTGCTGGAGCTACTGCCTGAAGCGGGGCTGGCAGTCGGTGAAGGACTTGCACTGTTTGTGGGGGCCGGACTTTGACTGCCTGTGGGCGTATTGTTGGCGGTGGCGCAGCCCAGTAAAGTCAGCAGAGATGCGGCGCACAGGGCCAGGATTGTCTTTTTCATGGATTAAATACCTCTTTGTGTGGTGTGGGGCTTATTATAGCGAAAAACAAGAGCGAGAGACGTGTCAAACAACCATCTGGTTCCCTGGTCGTGGGTCTTCAATGTCATAGATTGACAAATGACTTTTGGTCATTTAATATATGACTATGAGTCATTTAAATGAATCCCCATCCCCTTTAAAACAAACCCGGATGCGCAGCCCCGCCGCCAAAGCTGCCCGCCGAGAGGTGCTGCTTGAAGCGGGGCGCAAGCTGTTTTTAAGCCAGAACTACGCAGAGATTCGCGTTCAGGATATTGTCAAAGCTTCGGGCTTGGCCAAAGGTACCTTTTACCTCTATTTTCAAACCAAAGAGGTGCTGTTTTTGGGGGTGCTCTTGAGCGAAATGCAGGCCTGGATTTTGGACTTGGCTCATGTCTTGGAGCAGGACGCGAGAAAAGGCGCTTTGTTGCCCGCTCAATTGGCCCAAATTGTGGTGACCAGCCTGTCTCAGCGTATGCTCTTTCGCCGTTTATTGGCGCTTTTGCATCCGGTGATTGAAGAAAACCTCGATGCTGAGACGGCGTTGGCCTTTAAAGAAAGCCTGGCAAGTTTGCTTGCGCCTTTGAGTGGGCAATTGGACAGTTGTTTTGGCGACTTTGCCCCTGGCGATGGCCTGCGCTTTTTGCTGGCGCTGAATGCAATGGTGATTGGCCTGGAGCAGATGTCGCGGCTCACACCGCAAATGGCGCAGATTTTGGCGGCACCCCATTTGGCCCCACTCAAAGTGGATTTTGAAAGCGAATTGACCTTATTATTAACCCGGCTCTTGGCCGGATGGAAAGCTGGAGTGGTTTAAAATGGACAAGATACAGGGAAAATGGGCCTTGGTGACCGGGGCTTCGAGTGGCCTCGGTGCGGATTTTGCCCGCCAGCTCGCTGCCCGGGGTGCGAATTTGGTTTTGGTGGCTCGGCGCAAAGAGCGCATGGAAGAGTTGGCCAAAGAAATTTTGGCCCAGCACACAATCCAGATTGAAATTCTGGCGATGGATCTCGGCAATTCAGAATCTGCCCAAGCACTCTTTGACGCTGTCAAAGCCAAAGACCTGAAGGTGGATGTTTTGGTCAACAATGCAGGTTTTGGCGTCTATGGCCATTTTCTCGAGATTCCCTGGGAGCGCGAAAAGGCCATGCTCGAGCTGGACATTTTGAGCCTGGTGCATTTGAGCAAACTCTTTGCACGCGATATGGTCAGCCGGGGCTATGGCCGAATTCTGCAAGTGGCCTCCATTGGCGCATACCAGCCCTGCCCAACTTATGCCTCGTATGGCGCAGCCAAGGCCTTTGTGCTGAGTTTTGGCGAGGCCCTCAATTACGAACTCAAGGGCACAGGCGTGAGCTGCTCAGTGCTCTCCCCCGGCGTCACGGCCACCGAGTTTTTGACTGTCTCCGGCCAGGAAAAAACAGCCTACCAAAAAATGGCCATGATGGACTCCCCCACCGTGGTTCAAATTGGCCTGAATGCGTTGTTCAAAGCTGTGCCTTCGGTCGTGCCGGGCCTGCTCAACAAGGTCAGCGTTTTCTCCCTGCGCCTGATGAGCCGCTCGATGGCGACGGCAGTGGCTTATCTGACCATGCGCAGCGAAGAAACGGCGAAATAGGTGTTGGACAACAGGTTTTAGGGAGAAGGAAAGACAAAATCGACGCGGTTTTTGCTGATCGAACCATTGCTTTCAGAAACCAGGAGTTCTTTTGTGAATATGTGATCTTGCCAATGGGCTTTCACAAGCACTGGCAGAGAAGGGATGCGCGCAGCCAGAAAAATACCTTTGGAAAAAGTTTGCTCAAAATACAGTTTTCCTTCTTCGTTGAGATGAGTACTTTTGACACCCCATATTTGGATGCGAACCTGATCGAGAGGCTGGCCATTGGGAGCGGTCATTTTTCCAAAAACAAATGTTTTTTTGATTGGATCTTCATATTCTTCGGCAGGGCAACAGGACGGGAGGGAATCAAAAAACAAGAAAATGTCTTGGCTTTCTTGGGGAGATTTCAGCTCTCTCTCTGTGACATAAGGCCAAAAAGGATCTCTCAAAGGTCGAAACAAGTCATGATGTTCAACCTTGATTTCCACCCGCTTGTCTTCCATTAATGGCAGAACAAAACTGTATTTTCCATCTCTGGTTCTCGTCTTAAAGCTGTAGCCTGCCCATATTCCGCCCTTAATTGTGAGTTTGACATCCGTATAAAGGGGAGCATTTTGGTTGTGGATCATTCCTGTAATTTCATGTATATCTGGGGTTTGGGGTAGGTAATTCGATAGAATTGTCGGATAAGGAATGGGCGCAGCCAAGGTTTTAGATGGAAAATCAGGCTTGGGAGTCGGTGTTGGATAAAGGGGATAAAGCTCGGCAGGCACACTTGGAATGGGCAAAAGAGCGGATGTTGGAGCACTGCTTGGTATGGGTGGCTTTGTTGATACTTGAGACTGTGGCAAACCCGTCACACCTGATTGACAAGCACATAAATAAAACAGACCAAAGAGAGTGAATAGCAATCCCAAACTACGCTTCATTTTGATACGCCCATTTCATGCTTGAAAACCTCTGGTTTTATTTTAAATTATTTTAAAAGTGCTGTCCCGCAGAAAATCAAATCTGTTGGACAAGTCCCTGAAAAGAGAGGGTAACTGCGCGGGCCGTGGCCCAAGGATGGAACAGACGCGGCCCGCGCACTTAGTGAATGAAGCACATGGATGTGCGTAATGAGCGGCCCGAACGTCAGGGGCTTGTGCCAACCGGGGTCGATTACCCTTTCAGCCTCTTAAACCCCAAAACCAGACTTCGCTTGCTCTTTTTTGCCCCTAAGCCAAAGATCCGCTATGCTGTAAAGAAATTTCTCCGGCAATGTGAGGGTTTCAGGCATGGCGACCACAAACGAAGATATCCGTGAACTGCAAGAAGACGTGAGTGCGTCGCCCTATTACAACGCAGATATGGCTCCCACAACGCGGGCCGAGCGCAAATGGGGTACCCGCGATATCGCGGCGCTCTGGATTTCGATGTCGGCCTGTGTGCCCACCTATATGTTGGCCTCTTCGCTGATTGAGCAGGGCATGAGCTGGATTCAGGCCGTGATCACGATCTTCCTCGGCAATGTGATTGTGCTCCTGCCGATGATCCTCAATGCCCATGCCGGAACAAAATACGGCATTCCCTTTCCGGTCTATTGCCGCGCTTCGTTTGGCATTTTAGGTGCCAATATTCCTGCCCTTTTGCGCGCCCTGGTGGCCTGTGGTTGGTTTGGCATTCAGGCCTGGATTGGCGGCTGGGCGATTTACAAAATGCTCGAAGTTTACAATCCCGGTTGGGCCCAATTGCCGAAGTTTTTCCTGGGCATCAGCCTGCCCCAATTGATCTGCTTTTTGTTTTTCTGGGCAATCAATATGTATGTGATTTACAAAGGCATTGACTCGATTCGGGTGTTGTTGAATATCAAAGCCCCGCTGCTGATTCTGCTGGGGCTGGCGCTGCTGGCCTGGGCCTATGTGGCGGCTGGTGGCTTTGGCCCAATGTTTGCAAAACCTTCGGCCTTTGCCGAGGGCCAAGCCAAAGCAGGGCAATTCTGGGTCTTTTTCTTTCCGGCCCTGACGGCCATGGTCGGCTTTTGGGCCACCCTCTCGCTGAATATTCCCGACTTTACCCGCTATGCCTATTCGCAAAAAGCCCAGATCATGGGGCAGGCAATTGGTTTGCCGCCCACAATGGGGCTCTACTCCTTTATTGGCGTGGCCGTGACCTCTGCCACCGTGGTGATCTATGGCCAGGCCATTTGGGACCCGGTTGAATTGCTGGCCCGTTTTACCCATCCGGTTGTGGTGGTGATTGCCATGCTCTCATTGGGCATTGCCACCTTGGCTACCAATATAGCCGCCAATGTGGTCAGCCCGGCCAACGACTTTGCCCATCTCTGGCCCGAAAAAATCACCTTTCGAATTGGCGGCTATATCACGGGCGTGATTGGCATTTTGATTCAGCCCTGGAAATTGGTCTCAGACCCCACGGGCTATATCTTTAAATGGTTGGTGGCCTATTCTTCTCTGCTGGGCTCGATTGGCGGCATTTTGATTGCCGATTATTTTTTGATTCGCAAAACCGAATTGGATTTGGAGGGGCTCTACCGCAAAGAGGGCCCCTATTGGTATGGCGGGGGCTTTAATCCCAAGGCCGTGGTTGCGCTGGTGTTGGGGATTGTGCCCTGTATTCCGGGCTTTCTTGGCACGATTGGCATGCTCAAAGTCGCACCTGTCTGGATCCAAATGTACAATTACGCCTGGTTTATCAGCTTCGGGATTTCGTTTGCGCTCTATGCCATCTTGATGAAAATGGGCGCTCCCACGCAAGCCTTGGCCAGCGCAGAGGCCTGATTTGTTTTATTTTGAGGGGGAGCGCTAAAACATGTTGGGCATTTTCGGGATTTTTCTGTCTTTGGTTCTGTTGATTTATTTGGCCTATCGCGGACTGAGTGTATTGGTACTGGCACCGCTCTTGGCCTTACTGGCCGTGCTGATGAATGGGGGGGTGCCCCTGCTGGCCAGTTATACCGAAGTCTTTATGAAACACTTTGCCGGCTATGCCAAAGCCTATTTCCCCCTGTTTTTGCTGGGGGCGATCTTTGGCAAAATCATGGACGACTCAGGGGCTGCGCGTTCGATTGCACATATGATAGCCCAGCAATTGGGCCGTCAGCGCGCCGTGCTGGCGATTGTGCTGGCCTGTGCGTTGCTGACCTATGGCGGGGTCTCGCTCTTTGTTGTGGCCTTTGCGGTCTTTCCGATTGCGGCTGCGCTGTTTCGCGAGGCCCAGATTCCCAAGCGCTTGATTCCTGGGACCATTGCCCTGGGTTCGTTTACCTTTACCATGACGGCTTTGCCAGGCTCACCCCAGATTCAAAATGCGATTCCGATGAAATTCTTTGGCACCACAGCTTATGCTGCGCCGATCATTGGGATTGTCGGCGGGCTGATTATTTTTATCGGCGGCATGATTTGGCTCAATTTTCGCGTCAAACAGGCCGCGGTCAAAGGCGAGCGCTTTGGTACGGGGCCTTTGCCTGAATTGGCACCCCCACCGACCCATAGCCAACCCCACCCGCCTGCTTTGCTGGCCCTGCTGCCGATTTTTGTGGTGCTGGTGTTGAATTTTGTCTTTTCGCAATATGTCTTTCCCAGTCAAGACGCAAGTTATCTGGCCAAAGCCCCTTACGAAACCAATCTCAAAACCGTGATAGGCCAATGGAGCCTGATCTGTGCGGTCTCAGCTGGGATTGTCACGGCTTTGCTTTTGCAGTTTCGCTATATCGCCAGTATTCGTGAGAGCTTGAATCAAGGGGCTTTGGGTTCGCTGCTCGCGATTGCCAATACCTGCTCAGAAGTGGGCTATGGCAATTTGATCGCCACTTTGCCGGCCTTTGTGATTATTCAAAATGCCATGTTGGGCGTTTCGAGCAACCCGCTGATTGCGGAAGCCATCTCCATCAGTGCCTTGGCGGGGATCACCGGTTCGGCTTCGGGCGGGATGAGCATTGCCCTGAATATCTTGGGTGAGCGTTACCTCGAAATGGCCCAGGCCACGGGCATCAATCCTCAGGCATTGCATCGTATTGCGGCGATTGCCTGTGGCAGTCTGGATACTTTGCCCCACAATGGGGCTGTGATTACTCTCTTGGCGATCTGTGGCCTGAGCCACCGCGAATCTTATGCGGATATTGGCATGGTGGCGGTGGTCATACCCCTGTTCGCGACGATTGCGGCGGTGATTCTGGGCTCATTTGGGGTGGTTTAACTTTCCGAGCTGTTCAGTTCGGAAAGGGCCTCGCGGGCCTCAGCAAAACCTGGGTAAACAGGGGTGTTGACCGCTTTAAATCGCTGTCCGAGTTGGCGCCGGAAAAAGGCCTGGGTCGAATAGCGGGTCGAAGACAAAAAGAACTGCTCTTGGTTGTATTGGATCATCTCCAAAAAGGCCTTTTCCTGGCTGGGATTGAGGTTGAAATTATCGTAATTGACGATCACATTGACCTTGTGTCCGAGGCCCGCAAAGAGCTTGCGCAAATAGCTGCTGAGCTGGTGCATGTCGAATTCATTCTCGATCTGCAGTCCTTCAAAATTGGCGTAAAAGAGCTTGCTCTGGGGCTCGTAATGAAAGCGGTCGCGCAGGGGGATTGTCGCCCGTTCACGCAGGCCCATCTCCACTGTTTTAAACAGCCTTACATCCATTTCCTTGGGTTTGCCCGGCAGATGCGGTGCAAAACCCATCTGGGCCAGAATATCCCGCTCCAAATCGAGGCCGGGGGCGATCTCGGTCAGGGTCAGGCCTTCGGGGTGCAGTTCAAATACCGCCCGTTCGGTGATATACCTGACTTTTTGGCCTTTCTCCAGTGCATATTGCCCGTTGAAGGTCAAATGGGACACCGCTTCGACAAATTTCTGACCGCTGCCCTCTTTGAGGATCTTCAAGCGGTTGCCACTGATCTCGAGCTGGGCGCGGGAATTAAAGGTGCCCAAAAAATAGACCTCGCGGGCATTTTGGCTGATATTAATAAAACCACCCGCGCCCGCCAATTTACCCCCAAAGCGGCTGACGTTGACATTGCCTGCTTTGTCGACTTCAGCCAGACCCAAAAAGGCCTGATCGAGGCCGCCGCCGTCGTAAAAGTCGAATTGGGCCGGTTGGTCGATAATCGCTGAGGCATTGGCCACAGCCCCAAAGCTTTTGCCGCCCGCGGGAATGCCACCAATCCCTCCGGGCTCGACGGTCAGAGTAATGTATTCCAGCACATCTTCTTCTTGGGCCACCGCCGCCACGCCTTCGGGCATGCCAATGCCCAAATTAACCACGGCGTTCATTTTGAGTTCCAGGGCCGCACGCCGGGCGATGATCTTGCGTTCATTGAGGGGCAGTGTTGCAAGCCCTTTGGCGCCGACGCGGATCTCGCCGGTATAGGCTGGGTTGTATTGCTCGGCAAAGGTCTGCCAGTGGTTTTCGGGCTGGGCCACCACCACACAGTCCACCAAAATACCTGGAATTTTGATCATTTGCGGGTGCAAGTGGTGGCGCTCGGTCATGCGCTCGACCTGGACAATCACAATCCCGCCTGAATTTTTGACGGCCTGGGCAATGGCCAGACTCTCCAAGCTCAGGGCCTCTTTTTCGCAGGAGATATTGCCCTCTTGATCCGAAGTTGTGCCGCGCAGCAGGGCCACGGTCAGGGGGAATGCCGGGAAAAACAAATACGCTTGGCCTTTGAGTGTCAGCAATTCGACCCGATCTGCTTGGGTGATCGCATTGAGCTTGCCGCCGCCGTGGCGCGGATCGACAAAGGTGTGCAGGCCCACGTGGGTGATCGTGCCCGGTTTGCCTGCCGCAATATCGCGAAAGAGATGTGAGACCACGCCCTGGGGGAAATTATAGGCCTCGATCTTGTTGGCCAAAGCCAGATCCGCGAGTTTGGGCACGAGTCCCCAATGGGCGCCAATCACACACTTTACAAGGCCTTCATGGGCCAAATGATTGAGTCCTTTGTCTTTGCCGTCGCCCTGCCCGGCGGCATAAACCAGATTGAGATTGCGCGGGCTGCCACTGTCCAAAAAGCGTTTTTCCAAGGCAATGGCCAATTCTTCGGCAAAGCCGCTGCCAACAAAACCGCCTGTCACCACCGTATCTCCATCGGCGATCAGGGCCATGGCTGCTTCTGCTGAAACCTGTTTGTTGCGCTGCATGATGGTGTTTACCCCTGCGTTTTTCTTCAGTTTAAACCCAGACCCAACACCTGTACACTGCCTGAACACACCGCAAAGCAAATCTTATCACGCAAACTCCTACCCGTTTTGGCAAAAGATCTGCTATTCTGATCTCAAACGTCATTTCCCAACTTTCGGGTTATTATTTTTGTGTCTTTGCTCTGCTCAGAGATCAAATCTTCGGCTTTGTTTCTGGTTTGCTTTTGACGCGTCCCCGATTTTGTGATATAGTGTTAACTTCAATTAAAAGAAATATTAAAGGACCGATGCATCATGAGAGCATGTGACATTTCCGGAAAGAAATACAACAATGCCAACCGGGTCAGCCACTCCAACCGGAAGACCAAGCATCGTCAGCAAGCCAACCTGCAGTGGAAGCGGTTCTGGATTCCCGAAGAAAAGCGCTGGGTGCGTCTGCGTGTTTCCACCAAGGTGATCAAAACCATTACCAAATATGGTTTGCTGTCTACGATTCGCCGGTATGGGGCCAATGCCGCCCTGGTTCAAAAATAACAGGCCCACGCCTCAACCCACTGAAAGGAAACGCAAATCATGGCTAAAGCAGCAGCCCGTCTGCAGATCAAACTGAAAAGCAGCGAAAGTCATTTCTATTATTACACCATGAAAAACAAGCGTAACACGCCCGATCGTATGGAGCTTCGCAAGTACGATCCCGTTTTGCGTCGGCACGTCAACTTCAAAGAAGAAAAATAGCCCCGTTTTTCATTTTTAGACCGGCTCTGAGTCTTGCTCAAAGCCGGTTTTTTGCTGTCTTTAAATCGACTCTTCAAGCAGGGGTTCTAACAAAGCCGCAAAGACCTCATTGCTGAGTAAAACAGCCTCAGCAGGCAAACAGAGGCGCTTTTCGCGCCAAATGAGCAGGCCTTTTGCGAGCAGTTCAGGCAGTTCTTTGGGGTAAGCTTCTGCCAAGCTGCAGCCAAATTCCTGGGTAAAAGCCTGATCATCGACGCCCGCTTGCAGCAGGCGCAGTCCCAGAATCACACGCTCGGCAGCGGCGTCTTGCCTGGATTGCGCAGCGGTGTTTTGCCAGCGCCAAGCCTGGTTTTGGCAATCCTGGTAATAAGTCTTGAGTTGGTCAGAATTGGCATAGCGCCGGTTTTGCCAATAGCCGTGGGCGCCCACGCCCAAAGCCAACACCGGAGCGGCTTGCCAATAGAGGCGGTTGTGTTGAGAGGCCAAGCCGGGCAGGCTCCAATTGGCTATTTCGTAATGTTCAAAGCCCTGCTCTGCCAAAAGCTGACAGGCCGTTTCATACATGGTCACTTCGCTCTCTTCGCTGGGGCGTTGCAGTTTTCCCAGGCGTTCGCGCTGGCCCCAGGCGGTTTTGTCGTGAACCTCCAAGCTGTAGAGTGAGAGGTGGCTCGGTTTGAGAGCCAAGGCCTGTTTCAAGCTGTCTTGCCAGGCGGACAGGGTTTGACCTGGCAGGCCATAGATCAGATCCAGGCTGATATTGTTCAGACCCGCTGCCCGCAACTCTGCCACGCACCTTAAAATATCCGCTGGGCTGTGGCTGCGCCCCGATTGCTGCAATTCGTTGGGCTGAAAACTCTGCACACCCAGACTCACCCGGTTGATACCCAGGGCTTTGCACTGTTCAAAATAGCCCTGTGAGCCCGTCTCGGGATTGACTTCGAGGGTCCATTCTTGCAAATGGGTCAAGTCGAGTCTCTCGTGCAGGCCCATGCAAAGCCGCTCTATCTCTGCTTCGTTTAAGAGTGAAGGGGTTCCGCCACCCAGATAGAGTGTTTTGAGTTGCATCGGCAATGTGCTTAATGCGGCCAATTCCAATTCCAGATGATCCAGGTAGCGGCTGATCTGCTTGCGCTGCTCTAAAACCCGGACCGTAAAATCACAATAAAAACATTTGCGCAGGCAAAAGGGCAGATGCAGGTAGAGACCTTGGGCTGTGGCTTGGCGTTTCATGGGCCAGGAAGTGGACCAGGAAGAGGACCAGGATCGACCAAAAATCCATTTAAACTGCTGCGCCCAAGCAAGACCGAATAATCCAAATTGCCGCGTTCGGCCAAGGTAAATTCAGCCATGCGCTTTTGGCCCTTGAGCAAAAACGGAATTTTGACCACTTGGCGAAGGGTGGTGCCGTGGGCATTGCGCACGGAAATTTTGCGAATGGTTTGGTTAAAACCGAGTTTGAGTGCCAATTGCTGATCAATACTCGATAACGTGGCCCCGGTATCGACACGGGCCATCACACGCAGGGGCGGTTTGCTCAATAAAATCACGGGTTCCACGGCATGGATCACGGGTTTGCTCTGGCAAGGCTCTGTTGTTTGGGGGGCCGCCGTCTTGGGGGCTGCTTGAGAGGCCGAAAGAAGCAAGGGGCTGAGCAGAAGTAGACCCACAGCCATCAAGGGGACAAGTGGTTTCATTCGGGAGGTAAGTCTGTCGCCGCTTGCCCGAGAGGCATAAGCAAACTTTGACGCATCAGTAAAACGCTGAGAATGCCCAGCAGTGGCAGCACAAGAAAGGGTACATGTTTAAACAGACCAGGAATGGTCAGGCTCAGACCCACAAAGATCAGCAATAAGATGCCAAAACGCAGCAGGCTTTTCATGGTTAGATGTTCTCCCGAGAGGTATTCAGACGCAGGGCCGGATCGGCCAAGACATATTGTAATTCTTGTTCGAGGCGGCTGAGTTCGTGTAAGGCCAAGGCCGGAATCGGTTCGGGCACGGCCAGGGGATCGTGATTGAGAATCTCTTGGTTGATCGTGTCGAGTTGTTCAATACTGGCCTGAAGTTCATTGATCGCAGCGAGCAACTCGTCTTTGCGCTGGAGCAGATGGCTCAGGCGCAATTGTTCCAGCTCTTTAAAGGCCTGTTGCTGTAAAAAATAATTGACCTGGTGGCGCTGGGCGACGATCGCTTCGATCAGGTATTTGAGATCTTTGAGCGGCTCTTTAAAACGCTGAGAGGAGGTGGGGGTATATATTTCAATCAAATTGTGCAGACTCAAGGCCTCAGTCAGAGATGTTTCCAAGCCGCTTTGCAGCTCAGCCAATTCTCTGCCGGTTTTTTTGAGCAGCTCTTCGGGGTTGAGGCTGTCTTTGGGGCTCCAGTTGAGGTAGAGGGTTTCCAATTGTAGACTGAGATTTTCAAAGCGGGCTTCGAGTGTGGGCAATTGTTCCAACAAGGTGTGCAGGCGTTGGTCATTTTTTTCGAGGTTTTGTTTGAGCATTTGGGCCTTTTCGAGATGGGCCTGTTGGTTCTCGCTGGCCTGTTGCAAGGCGGTAAAGACAGCGGCCTGCGTCAGTTGATTGAGGGGGGGGTGGGTTTTTTCTGCTGTGGCGCCTGCCAAGGAACCATGTTGGCTATAGGCTGCCAGGGCTGCGGGTTTCGACTCACTTCTCTGAGGGGCGGCCGTTTCGGAGCTTCGCTTGAGGTTTAAGGCCTGGGCAGTATCTGGATTGTTTTCAATAAACTCGGCCATGGCCTCTTTGAGCTTGGCGGTTAAATTTTTGTTGCTTTGAGATGGCCCTGGCGCTTCTTTCGTTTCTTGCGGCAAAGGGCTCTGATCGTCGATCAAAATATCCAAGCGCCGGGTTGGAAACAAATGCTCCAAATGTCCAGGCTGCAATTCTTGTTTGCGAATATGTTCACAAATTTCGGGATCTTGAATCAGCAGAGCGGGGCTGCGTTGGTATTTGGTTTTTTTGAGGGCGTAATAATGTTTGCCCAATTGCAGAATTTGAATACTGTCACTCTCGCTGAGTTGGAGGGTTTGTAGCAGGTGGGTATCGGGATGAGATTCAATTCTCAGCGAGAAACTTTCGCTGTCTTTTTCGGGCAGAGGGGCCTTTTGAAACCAAGCGGCCATGGTTTATTGTCTCCCCGTAAGTTCTGGACTTAATTCTGAACTTGATGAGCTTACAGGTAACACGGAGTCTCGCTTAAGTCCTTGGCTCTGCAGCCAAGGGTCATGCTCAGCCAGATCGGCCTGACCCAATTCCAGCCAATGAATACCGGCATCTTTGCGAAACCAGGTCATTTGGCGTTTGGCATATTGGCGGGTGTGAATATGCATCGCCTTCATTGCGGCGGGCAAATCCATTTTTCCATCGAGATAATCCCCGATTTCGCGGTAGTTCAGGGTTTGTAAAAGCGGTAAATCGGCACCGTAGCGTTCACGCAGGCTTTTGACTTCGTCAATCAGGCCGGTCTGAATCATTTCGGCAATGCGTTGCACAATCCGCTCTTCCAAACGTGGGCGAGGCATACTCAAACCCAGATACAAACAGGGATAACGAAGTTCGGCTTCCCGGCTTTGCTGGGCTGAGATTGGCTGACCTGTCGCGGCGATCACTTCCAGAGCACGCACCACTCTGCGCAGATCATTGGGGTGCAAGCGGGCCGCTGCCACCGGGTCCATTTGGCTTAAGCGCTGATGCAGATGGCCTTCGCCCTGTTCGGTTTCGGCGGCCAAAAGATTTTGGCGCAGTTCTATCTGGGGAGCTACTTCGGGGATTTTATAAGCGTAGAGCAGGCTTTTGAGATAGAGGCCCGTTCCACCGACAATCACGGGCAATTTGCCTCGGCTCCAGATATCTGCCAAGGCGATTTCGGCAGCGGCCAAATACTCCACCAAGGTGAAGGTCTCACGCGGGTCAGCAATATCAAACAGATGATGGGGCACGGCGGCTTGTTCCGCACGGCTCGGTTTGGCTGTGCCGATATCCAGCTCTTTGTAGATTTGCCGAGAATCCGCACAGAGCAATTCTCCCTGATTGTCTCGGGCGAGTTCAAAGGCCAATCTGCTTTTGCCTACAGCGGTGGGCCCTGCAACGACAACCAATCGATCAAGGGGCTTTACTTCACTCACGGCAGATCTGAGTTTTGCTGGCGCATTTCGTCTAACTCTCTTTGAACCACGTCCTTGTAACAGGCGGGACAAATGCCGTGACTGAGTCGCACGTGGGTGTGTTCAGAGAGGTAACTTTCCAATTTTTGCCAGTAATTTTCATCGTTGCGGATATTTTTACAATAGGAGCAGATCGGCAAAAGCCCGCGCAGCTCTTTGACATTGAGCAAGGCTTCTTCCAACTCGCTCAGACGTTGGCGCAGCGATTGTTGCAGCCCCACAATCCGCACCCCGACATTGAGTCTGGCTTTGAGCTGGGCTGGATCGACGGGCTTTTCGAGGTAGTCATCGGCCCCGGCTTCGAGCCCCTGGATCAAATTGGCTTTGCCTTCCATCCCTGTAAGCAGGAGAATGTAGGTGGATTTATGCCTCTCACTCTCGCGCATGCGGCGGCACAGACTCAGGCCATCGAGGCCTGGCATACGCCAATCCAGAATCACAATTGGGGCGGGATCTGTTTCCAATTTTTCCCAAGCGGTCTGACCATCTGTGCTTTCTGTAACCCGGTAGCCCCAGCTGTTCAGGATTTTACTGGTCAGCCGTAGGCTAATCGGGTCATCTTCAGCGATCAAGACATGCATCGGGATTTAACCCTGATGAAATTCTTGAGAAACACGCTGGTAGACTTGTTTGGTCTGTTCAGCGATGATATCCCAATTAAAGGTATCTACCAATCGCTGATAAGCTTGATCCACCATCCATTTGGCCCAGTCGGGGTGGAAAAGTACCTGTTTGATGCCCCAAGCCAGGGAATCGGGAGAGCCTTTGTAGGTTTTCATGCCGGTCACGCCGTGTTCGACAATCCCACCGAGGCCGCCGGTATCCGAAACCACCACGGGGGTACGGGCAGCCATGGCTTCCAGGGCGACAATGCCAAAGGGTTCGTAGAGGCTGGGATAAGCGGCCACATCGGCCACGCGCAGCAATTTGAGCAGGTCATCGTCAGAGACATAACCGGGCAGGCTGACCCGATCGGCAATGCCCAGGGCCTGGGCGCGGTAGCGCAATTCATCCAGCATGCCGCCTTTGCCTGCGATTACAAAACGGGCGTGGGGCACCTCGCGCAGCACCTCTGCAGCAGCATCGATCAAGATCTGGAAGCCCTTTTCGGGCACCATCCGTCCAACCGAGACAATCAGGGGCTCATGATCCATTGCCAAGCGGCGGCGGAAGTCCATGGCATCGGGAAAGGGGAAAATGAACTTATCCCGTTTGATGCCATTGGGAATAATATCGATTTTGCTCGCGGGCAGATTGTAATTGCCTATCACTTCGTCTTTCATATAGTCACTGCAGACAATTGTCCGCCAGGCCTCATAATTGAGATACCACTCCATGCTGTGAACATAGTTCTGAATTTTATTGTGAATCCCGTTCCAGCGGCCCGATTCGGTGGCGTGAATGGTGGCTACCAGCGGTTTGTTGTACATATGTTTGAGGGTGATTGCGGCGTGGGCGACCAGCCAATCGTGGGCATGGATAATATCGATCTCTTGGGTGGCCATCAAGTCCATCGCAGTGCGAATAATCCCAAAATTGAAATGTAAGACCCAGGAAAAAAAATCGGGGGCTTCAAACTGAAAGTCTTTGACGCGGTGGATGTCTACGCCATTGACTTGGGCATATTTAGGCGTGCCTGGATGATCAGCGGTGATGACATCAACCTTTTCCCAGGCATGGACCAGGGCTTCTGAAATTTCTTCACTGTGACGGGCCAAGCCCCCCACCACTCTCGGGGGATATTCCCAGGTCAGCTTCAGAATATTCATGTATTAACCTCTCATTTGTATTGGGAATGCGAAAGCGATAACCCACGCCCCGCACTGTTTCTATGCATTTTAGTCTTCCATTGCTTTCAATCTTATCACGGAGCCTGCGAATCTGCGCATCAATGGTCCGTTCGTTGACTTCATTGTTCTCCATCTGTGAAATCAGGTCTTGGCGGCTGAAGACTTGGTCGGGCTTGGAGGCCAGTACAGACAGAATTGCGTAGTCACGATTGCTGAGTTGAATCACAGTGTCTTCGAGCGAGATTTGTTTTTGTTCTGGCAGCAGCGTGAAAGGACCCAATTGAATTTGGCCGTTGGCATTTATCTGCGGGGGAGCTTGAGAGGCCTGCGATGTTGCGTAACTGTTGCCAATTCGGCGCACAGCAGCCCGCAGACGGGCCCGCAACTCCCGAATCCCAAAGGGTTTGGTGATATAGTCTTCGGCCCCGAGCTCCAAGCCAATCACTTTTTCGGTGGTTTGACTCAGACCCGACAGAAAGAGCACCTGCAATTTGGGTTGGCGTTTCTTGAGCAGTTTGCAGACTTCCATCCCATTGATATCAGGCAAAATAATATCGCAGACGGCAATGTCGGGTTTATACTCTTTGGCAATCTCTAGGCCCTGACTGCCGTTTAATGCCGTGCGGATGCTCCAGTCTTCGTTGCTGAAGATATCCTTGAAGACCTGGCACAAAACAGGGTCATCATCAATCAATAAGATTTCTGGCCGGCTGCGACTCATTGCGATTTGTTTTGACTACTTTACTTTGAGCTGTCTTTTGGGGGCTGTCTTTTTATTATACAGAAGACTTGGGTCAACGTATCAAAGACCGCGCAGGTCTGGAGTGTTATAATAGCAAGCAAATTGCGACAAGAACAAAGCAGGGAGGCCTTGGGATTTGTCATCCGGCCAATTTCCATTGCAGCGCGAGGCCCTTGCTCAGCTTTCTAAAGAGGCGCTGATTGATTTATTGTTAGAAGAGCAAAGCGAAGATGTCAACGGCTCAGTGGCTTCAGTTACGCAATTGCGCAGTATTCTCGACAGCAGTTTGCATTCACTCACCCTGATTTCGCCTGAATACAAAGTTCAGACTTTTAATCGCCGTTCGGCTGAAAATGCCCGCTTGGTTTTTGGCAAAGAGATCTATCCAGGCCAATCGATTTACGAATTTGTTTTGCCCGAAGATCGGCCGAACTTTGACGCAGCGATGAAACAGGCTCTCTCTGGCGAAAATTATTGGGTGATCAAACCCTTTTACGATCACCAAGAGCAAGTCCAGTGGTTTGAATTTGATATGAGTCCGGTTCGCAATGCTTTGGGGCAGGTTGTTGGGGTCTGTATGACAACCCAGAAACGCACAGATCTGATGTTGGCCAAGCAAAGTTTACAGACCAGCCAAGACCGTCTCCAATTGGCCTTAAAAAATGCCCGAATGGGGATTTGTGAGTGGGATATTCAGTCGGGCACAATGATGTGGAGTGAGCATTTGCTTGAATTATATGGGGTTCATGCTTTTTCGCGGGTTTCCCCGCTTGAAACCTGGTTTGACTGTATCCACCCTGATGATCGCGAACGCATGCGCACTGAGTTTCAACAATTGATTGACTCCGAGCATGAACGCTGTCAGCAAGCGTTTCGCATCATTCGCCCCAATGGTGAGCTGGTTTGGATTCAGGCCTCAGCTTTGGTTGAAAAAGATGCCCAGGGGCAAGTCACCCGTATTTTGGGGATTCAACAAGACATTTCTCAGATGCGGGAATCGCAAGAACAATTGCGATTCCAAGCTTTTTTGCTCAATACCGTCGGACAGGCCGTTGTGGCTGTGGATGCCAGCGGTAAATTGAGCTTTTGGAATCAGGCGGCTGAAAATCTCTATGGTTTTTCGGCCATGAAGGGCCGGGGGTCTTCGCTGTTTAAACAGATTTCCGCTCCTGAAACACCCTCTCAATTGAATGCCATTCTTGACCATATCTACCAGGGGCAGAGTTGGTCGGGCGAGCTGCCGGTTCGCAATCAAGAGGGCTCAGATCTGCATGTCTTGGCCACCATCACACCGTTGATGGGCGAATCGGGTAAATTGGCGGGTGTGGTCGGGATTTCTTCAGACATATCCGCGCTTAAAGCTGCCGAAGAGAAGCTCAAACAGGCCCTTCAGGAGAAAGATGTGCTTTTGCGGGAACTCTATCACCGCACCAAAAACAATCTGCAGGTGATTTGTGCCATGTTGGGGTTGCAGGCCATGGTGGAGGTGGACCCCCGTTTTCGCCAACAATTGCAGGATTTGGAAAACCGCATTCACGCCATGGCCTTGGTGCATCAAATGCTCTACCGCTCTGAGCACCTTTCGCGTCTTAATCTCAAAGAATATCTGCAACAATTGGGGATTCTTCTCTTGGAGAGTTACCAGGCCGAGGCGCGCGAAATCACCCTGGAACATGCCTGCGAAGACGTCTTTGTGCTCATGGATGTGGCCATGCCCTGTGGCCTGATCTTTTCGGAGTTGTTGGCCAATATTTTTAAACATGCTTTTTCAGACCGCCGAAACGGAACCATTTCGCATTCTCTGCGGGTTGAAGGGGAGGATTTGTGTTGGGAAATTGCGGACAATGGGCCTGGATTACCCGAGGGATTTGATCCAGAGGTGCAAGGGAATATGGGCTTGCAAACGACCTTGGTTTTAATTGAACAGCAATTACAGGGGCAGTTTCAGTTAAGCTCTTCTGAGCAGGGCACCTGTTGGCAGATTCGCTTTTGTAAAAATCTCTATTTGGAGCGTGTATAAAACGAGTGTCAGAATCGATTCTGCGAATCATGGTGGTAGAAGATGAAGCCACCACCGCTTTGTTTTTTTCGTTTATTCTTAAAAAGGCAGGTTATATTGTCTGTAGCAAAGTGTCCTCGGGTGAAGAGGCGCTCAAGCAGTTACAACATATGGAATTTCCCGATTTGGTGGTCATGGACCTGGGGCTTGCAGGTAAAATGGATGGAGTGCTGACGGCCCGCCGTATTCGTGAATGGGGCCCAGTCCCTCTGCTGTTTATTTCAGGCTACGATGATGAGCAAACCCATGCCCGCTTGCAAGAGTTTGAAAAATCGGTTTATTTAACCAAACCTGTACGACCGGATTTGTTATTGCAGAAAATTCAGCAACTTTTGTCTGATTAAGTTTAAAATGGCAATCTGTGAGCAAGATCGCTTGCTGATTCTGCCAATGTGTATTTCAATGGTTTAGATGGTAATCCAAGGAGTAAGATAGCATGCAGCAAACAGCCCTGATTGATATGATTGAAGATTTAAAGTCCACCTTGGATCGCTTGGGTCATGATTATACCCTTTTACGCAGTTCTGTGCCCGACACGGTTGCTGGGGTGGAATTGCCCAAGAGTTACCGGCTTTTTTTAGAGCATTTTGTGCCCAATGGCAGTGAAATTCGTTTTGCCCAGTACCATGCGGTGACATTTTGGACCCAGGAAGAATTGGAGTCGGCACAAACGCCGGCTCAACTTCGCTCTGGCTGGCTGAACTTTGGCAGTTTTGACGATCAACCGCTGGTCCTCAAACTCAATGAGAGTGAAGATGGGGACCCTGCCGTTTACCGCTTGGCGGCGGGCTACCCACTGCGCATGGGGGGCTCACTCTTTCAATTTCTGCGCATTCTCCAGCTCAGTTTGGACATGCTGGGCGTCTTAAGTGATTTTGACGAAGCGGTTCCGGGATTTCAAGAAGAGGAAGAAATGGGCTATCACGATAGCTACGAAGACGCCGGCGCCATGCACTCCCGCGAAGAAGTCATGGAAGAGTTCTACCGCGAAGTGGAAATGATTGACGCCGAGAGCATGGACAGCTGGGTGCTGGATCAGCAAGGCTTGGAAAATTAGAGCGTAGGATCCAGCTCAGGCAACTCTTCTGTTGCCATTTCTTCAGCAGGGGCGGCCTCTGTTCCGAGGGCTTCGTCAGCAGCGGGGGCTGTGGTGACGCTATTGGCATTTACCAGGGGAGCCGCTTCAAATTTGATGATTTGAGCTGAGCGGTGATCGCGGCCAAAGTCGGCCACAAACAAGGTGCCTTCTTCGTCGAGGGTCAGAGCAACAGCATTGAGACCACCGGTGCCAAAGTTGACGATGAACTCGCCGTTTTTGTCGAAACGTTTGATTTCTCCACCGTCGAGCACATAGATGTCGCCGTTGCGATTGTCGATGGCGACATCTTTGGGGGAGTTCAGATACTGGTCGATCAAGACGCTGGGCTTGCCGGCACTGATTTTATACAGGGTATTTTGTACGGGGACATAGCCA
This sequence comes from Candidatus Blackallbacteria bacterium, assembly GCA_051715345.1. Taxonomy (GTDB): domain Bacteria; phylum Cyanobacteriota; class Sericytochromatia; order UBA7694; family UBA7694. The sequence goes on along the minus strand of JBPXJQ010000043.1, from coordinate 41,923 downwards.
TTGCCTTCTTTGTCAGCAGCAATGCCGCCGCTGGCATTGACACCCGAAATGGGGGTGCGGGTTGCGCCGGTTTCATCGGATTCTGCGATACCACCAATGCCGTAGATATAGGTCTTGCCACCACCAGAGGCGATGTCGAGAGCGCCTTCGCTGTCTGCCTTGGTGACTTTGCCATTGCTGGATTCAACGGTGAAGGTGCCGCCTTTTTCGTCAACCACCACAATCTGACCGGCGCTGTTGAGGGTCATGCCACGGGTCGAGCCATTGAGGGGGTGGCGCAGTCCCAGCCAAGCGCTGGCAAGGTTTTTCCACTCTTTGCCTTCGCTGGTGTTCATTTTGATCACGGTGCCTTTGGTGATCAGGCTGCGGGTATCGATGGCGGAGATATACAAGGTGCCACCGGTAGCGGCCAAACCAACGGGCTGCCAGAGATTGAGCAAGGAGTCTTGATCCACTTTGAAAGCGCCAATTTGTTTGTTGGGCAGAGCCGCTTCGAGGGCCTTGCTGCCAATTTCACCTTCCATCCGCACGGGGTTTTGCATGGGCGGTACAGCCCGGTTGGGCAGAACGGTGACCTGAGCGGTGGTTTGAATATTGCCAAATTGGAAAACCAGCACCTGGGGGCCTGCGGGAATATTCATCAGTGTGAACTCACCGCGTTTGCTGGTGGTTTTGATTTCGGGATTGCTTTGCAGAGAGACTTCGACGTTGTGCAGGGGTTGGCCCATGCGGCTGACGACCTGACCCACAATGGAACCTTCTTGGCCCAGAGTCACGTCGGAGGGCAGGGTATTGTTGCTGAGGGGGTCGGCGACTTGGTTGGCTCTGCCAAAATTGGGATCATTTTGCTGGGCGTTGACCAAGCTATTGGGATAATAGGGAACAGGGGGTAAAGTATTGTTGCGGCTGCAAGCGGTCAAAGAACCTGCTAACAGAATGCCGAGGGTCAGATATTTAATACTTTTCATCGTTCGCGTTCCTCTTTTTACTCTCTACATCCGTCTTCTTATAGTTCATTTATCCCCGGCAGGTTGACCAAACTTGTCAGTGCAACTTAAAATTCAGATTAAGCAAACTCAAACTTTTAATTAATTTTTATAGATGGAATTTTCATGAAACACCCCGATCTGACTCCGCTGCAGAACCAACTTCAGCAGGTGAAGCCCTATTTCGAAAATCTGCGCCAGGAAATTCACCGGGTGATTCTGGGCCAAGAAACCCTGGTGGAACGCCTTATGATCGCCCTTTTGGCCGATGGGCATATTCTGCTCGAAGGGGTGCCCGGTTTGGCTAAAACCCTTTCGATCAGCTCCTTGGCTCAGGCTGTGACTGCCAGTTTTAAGCGCATTCAGTTCACCCCCGACCTGTTGCCCGCCGATTTGATTGGCACCCGGATTTACAATCCCCAAAACAACAGTTTTGAGGTCAAACAGGGGCCGATCTTTACCCATTTTTTATTGGCAGACGAGATCAACCGTGCCCCAGCCAAAGTTCAGAGTGCACTCTTGGAGGCCATGCAAGAACGCCAGGTCACAATTGGGCAAGAAACCTATGCTTTGACTGCGCCATTTTTGGTTTTGGCAACCCAAAATCCCTTGGAACAAGAGGGTACCTATCCCTTGCCTGAAGCACAATTGGATCGCTTTATGCTCAAGGTCCATGTCGATTACCCCACCCCGGCCCAAGAAAAAAAGATCATTATTAATCATGTTGGGGCCCAAGAAAAAACCAAGATCAATCCCGTGCTCAAAGCCGAAGATATCGTCGGTGCCCGCAGTTTGATCCGCGAGATCTATCTTGATGATGCCATCGCCGATTATATCGTGGCCCTGATTTTTGCCACCCGCAAACCCGAAGGGGCCCAACTTGAGCTTAAACATCTGATCCGCTGCGGGGCCTCACCCCGCGCTTCAATCTATCTGGCGCTCTGCGCCAAAGCCCACGCTTTTTTGCAGGGGCGGGCCTTCGTGATTCCCGAAGATATTAAAGCGATTGGTTTTGATGTTCTGCGCCACCGGATCAGCTTGACCTATGAGGCTGAGGCTGAAGAGATTTCTGCAGAACAGATCATTCAGCAAATTTTTGAACGTGTTCAGGTACCTTAATCCAGATTTGAAGGCTTTTTAAGCTCTTTTGGAGACCGGATCTGCCTTGCTTTTGTAACGGAATACACTGGCATTGAAACGATTTAATGGTATCCTGATTAACGGACTCCTGATTGGAACCGCAGACGAGTTTGCAGCTAAATTAAAAGAAATAAGATGTTTCAGGTGACCCATGAGAAAGTCTGTTCTTGATTATATCCTTCGGATATATTTACCGGTGACGCTCCTGATCGTCGTTGCAACATATACAGTTACTTATTTTGTATCCCGCGACGAGCGCTACCATGTTGGTTATCAACCTACACAACCGATTAATTATTCCCACGAACTCCACGCTGGTACAGTTAAAACCAGTGATGGCAGGATGGGCATGGGAATCGACTGTCAATACTGTCATACCGGTGTTTCAAAAGGCCGCCATGCCAATGTTCCCGCCGTTGAAACCTGTATGAACTGCCACGCTGTGGCCGCGACTGATAAGCCCGAAATCCAAAAATTGACGGCCTATTACAAAGACAACAAGCCTTTGGAATGGGAACGTATTCACAAATTGCCCGAACATGTGTACTTCAATCACAGTGTACATGTCAACAAAGGCTTGGCCTGCCAAGAATGCCACGGTCCGATTCAGACCATGGCCAAGGTGGCCCAAGTCAAACCTTTTATGATGTCTAACTGTCTGGATTGCCACCGCAATGCACCCCAGCGTTATCCGCATCTGGTCAATCTGACCGGCCTTAAAAAAGGGCCGGAAAACTGTGCCGCGTGCCATCGCTAACGGAGAAACCCAATGGAAGACAAAACCCTTCAAACAGAAACATCCCCATCGGGTCTGGGACGGCGTAAATTTTTGTCCCTTGTAGGCCAGACTGCTCTTGGAGCCTGGTTGCTGCAATTGCTGCCCATGGAAGCGCTCGCGCTGCCTCTGCCCGTCAAAAAGCCTGCCCGCAGTTTGCCCCGCAACAAATATGCCTCTCGTATCGCAGCCCACCCCCGGGCTGTGAAACGGGATAAATGAGGAACTGAAAAATGCAGCAAATACACAAACCCAAACTCAAGTATTGGCAGGCCCTCGAAGAATTAGAAGGCAGTCCTGAAGCCCTTGAAGCGCGTGCCCATGAGTTTAAACAGGGCGTGACCGACGATTTTGACATTCAGGAAATGGGCGGCGTTTCTCGCCGTCGCTTTCTGGCCGCGATGGGCGCTTCTGCCGCCTTTGCTCTGACCAGCTGTAAGTCTTATCTGGATCATGGCAAGGTCGTGCCTTACAACAATCAGACTGAACAGATTGTGATTGGCCGCCCCACATTCTTTGCCTCAGTGGTCACTGGCCGCAACGATGTCGCCAGTGTGCTGGTCCGCACCCGTGAGGGCCGCCCCCTGAACCTGACAGGCAACCCCGACAATCCCTTTAGCCAGGGGCGGGTTTCGGGTCATTTTCTGGCTTCACTGATGGAGCTGTATGATCCAGAACGTTTGCAAAAGCCGCAAAAGGCCGATGGCAATAGCGTCACATGGAAAGAAGCCGATGAGGCAATCTTAAAGGCCTTGCAAGGCGATAAACAGGTGGCTTTGGTCTTTAACCGGGTGATGTCCCCTTCTTTTCATCAGCTTTTACAAGCGTTTCAAGCCAAGTACAAACAGGTCAAGGTTTATAGCCAGACCACTTTCCATGATGGCATGCGTCACGCTGCTTGGAAAAAATCCCACGGAACAGATGTTTTTCCTTGCTTGGCTTGGGACAAAGCCGATGTGATTCTGGCCCTGGAATCTGACTTCCTCGGCAACGAGAGCAATCTCGAAATTGAAAGACTCTATGCCTCTCGCCGCGATGTGATGAGCAAAGAGCACTTTAACCGCCTCTATGTGGCCGAAGGCAATCTCAGCCAAACGGGCATGAACGCCGATTACCGTCTGCGCCTGCGTCCTGATGCACAATATGCTTTGGTGATGGGGCTGCTCAATGAATTGGGCTCCTCCGCCAGCAGCACCACCTTGGCCTCCGTGGCCAAAGAACAGGGGCTTTCCGAGGCCGTGCTCAAGAGTTTGGTGGCAGACTTAAAGGCTTCACACGGCAAGGCCCTGGTCTATGCTGGGGATCGCCTGCCCGAAGCCGTTCATATTGCCGTCAACGCCCTCAACGATCTGCTCGGTGCCTCTGCGCTCTATCGCGATGAGGCCGAAGTGCATCTGATGCCCGCTACTTCTGCCGATGATTGGAATGCCCTGATCACCGCCATGAAAGGCGGAGAAGTGGGTGCTGTGATTCATGTCAACAGCAATCCCGTCTTCGACTTGCCCAGCGATAGTGGCTATGCCGATGCCCTGGGCAAAGTCGCTTTGAGTGTGACCTTGGGCCAGCGGGTCAGTGAGACCTCAGCCAAGAGCACCTATGTCTTGCCACTGCACCACGATTTGGAATCGTGGGGCGATTATAAATTGCACACAGGTCTGCATTTGATTCAGCAGCCCGTGATTCTGCCGATTCACGACTCCCGCCATCTCGGTGGGCTGTTCGAAACCTGGCTCAAAGGTGACAGCGCTGCTTATAACGAAGATTTGTCGCTGACCTATTTGCAAGATTATTGGCAAAAACAGGTTTACCCCAAAGCCAAGCCTTTGGCCGATTTTAAATCTTTCTGGAACGCCGCTTTGCATGATGGCTTTGTCCAATATGCTGAGCCGGTGGCCAAACCGGGCCCCTTCCGCGCAGCTGCGCTGAGTGAGGCCAAGGCCCCCGAGTTGGGCAAAGAGTTTGTGGTTTTGCTCGGTCGCAGCTATGCTACCGGCGAAGGCGAACTGGCCCACAATGGCTGGCTGCAAGAAGTACCTCACCCTGTCACCAAAGTGGTCTGGGACAATTACGCAGCTGTCTCCGTAACGGCCGCCAAAGAACTCGGGATCAAAACCGATGATTTGGTCACTGTCACGGTGGGCAACCGTTCACTGGAACTGCCTGCTCTGGTTCAACCCGGCATGGCCGACAAGGTGATTGCGATTGAACTGGGTTATGGCCGCAGTGTCGCAGGTACGATTGGCACAGGTGTTGGCTTTAACGCCAATGTCTTGCTCAGCAAAGCCGAGCAAACCAGTCCCTGGATTCTGGGCAAAGCCAATTTGGCCAAGGCCAATGGCAAACACCATTTGGTCACAACCCAATTGCACCATGCCTTTGACGTCGATCGTGAGCAGAACTTGCAGTTCACCCGCGGGATTGTCAAAGAAGCCAATTACCAAAAATACCTCAAAGACCCCCACGAAGCAGAGATGCACGGTCATCATCTGGTGAATGTCACCAAGATGCACACCTACGAAGGGGTCAAGTGGGGCATGGCGGTTGACAGCAATAAATGTACGGGCTGCGGCTCTTGCATTATGGCCTGTAACGTCGAAAACAATGTGCCCATTGTTGGGCCTGACCAGGTCAATAAAGGCCGTGAAATGCATTGGATGCGTTTGGATCGCTATTATGCAGGCACCCCTGAAGAGCCCACTGTGACTCTGCAGGTCATGCTCTGTCAGCATTGTGACAACGCGCCCTGCGAAGTGGTCTGCCCAGTCAATGCCACCAACCACAGCCCCGATGGTCTCAATCAGATGGCTTATAACCGCTGTGTGGGTACCCGTTATTGTTCCAATAACTGTCCCTACAAGGTGCGTCGCTTTAATTTCTTTGATTATCGCGATCGCTTTGCCAAAGCCTTTTATAACCAAGAGGTCCATCAACTTCAACACAATCCCGAAGTCACGGTCCGCTCGCGCGGGGTCATGGAAAAATGTACATTCTGTGTCCAACGCATTATGTGGGCCCGCCAGGAAGCGATTCGCGAAAAGCGTCCGTTAAAGGGAAGTGATGTGACCGTTGCCTGTCAGGAAGTTTGTCCCAGTGGAGCGATTGTCTTCGGGGATGTCAACGATCCTGAGTCAGATATTAGTAAATATCGCAAGCATGTGACTGGCTACCACGTTCTCGAGGAAGTAAACGCCCGCCCGAACGTGACCTATGTCGCAAAACTTAGAAATACACACGCGTAGGAAACCAACCATGCAGGTAGCAAACAGACCGAGTTCAGACGCCCTCAATTCCGATGGCACCATTAAGGACTTTGCTGTTGAACCCTCGGTGGTTCTCAAAAGTCCGAGCCTTCATGATCTTACCGAGGTTATTTCCCGCCCGATCGAAGCCAAAGCAACATTAAAGTGGTATATCGCCCTGGCTGTATCCGCTTCACTGTTGATGCTCGAAATGGTTTGCTGGGGAATCAGCTTCTACTACGGCACTGGCATGTGGGGAAACAATATCCCCGTCGCCTGGGCCTTCCCGATTGTTAACTTCGTTTTCTGGATCGGGATCGGCCACGCCGGTACCCTGATTTCCGCAATTTTGTTCTTGTTTAGGCAAAAGTGGCGAAACGGGATTGCCCGTTTTGCGGAGGGGATGACGATCTTCGCAGTTATGTGCGCAGGCCTCTTTCCCCTTTTCCACACGGGTCGCCCCTGGCTGCCCCTGTACCTGATGCCTTACCCCAATAAACATGCGGTTTGGGTCAATTTTCTCTCTCCCCTGGTTTGGGACGTGTTTGCGGTTTCGACCTATTTCACCGTCTCTCTGTTTTTCTGGTATACCGGTTTGATCCCCGACTTTGCCACCCTGCGTGACCGCACCCTGGGCAAAGACCTGATCAGCAAGATCAAAAAATCTGTTTATTCTGTGCTCAGTCTCGGCTGGCGTTTTTCCAACCGCCACTGGCGCCACTATGAACGGGTCTATTTGATCCTGGCCGGTCTCTCTACCCCCCTGGTATTGTCCGTCCACACGATCGTGAGTTTCGACTTCGCGGTTTCGGGCTTACCCGGTTGGCATACCACGATCTTCCCCCCCTACTTCGTCGCCGGGGCGATCTTTTCAGGTTTTGCCATGGTGGTGACCGTTCTGGTGTTTATCCGCTATATCTTTGATATGCAGCACCTGATCACGGTAGAGACCCTTGAGAAAATGAATAAGATCATTCTCTTGACCGGGACCATTGTCGGCTACGCCTACGGCATGGAGTTTTTCATTGCCTGGTACAGCGGCAACTTGATTGAACAGTTCACCTTCATTAACCGTGCCTTTGGTCCCTATGCCTGGGCCTATTGGATCATGATCAGCTGTAACGTCATCAGCCCCCAGATGTTCTGGTTCCGCAAGCTGCGCCGTTCAGTACCGATCATGTTCGTGATTTCCATCTTTGTGAACATTGGTATGTGGTTTGAACGCTACGTTATTACCGTCACTTCGCTGGCCCGCGATTTTCTGCCCTCCAGCTGGGGTTGGTACAATCCTACCCTGGTCGACTTCGGTCTCCTGCTTGGCAGTTTTGGTATGTTCTTTACTTTGACTTTGCTCTTCGTGAAGTTCATGCCCGTGGTCTCGATTGCTGAAATCAAAAGTGTGATGGACGATGCCAAACCCAGTCACCACGGAGGTGACCACTGATGAGCAAGAAAGCCAAGAATAATGCTATGAGCGAAAACAAAGAAAGCCAAAAACTCTTTGCCCTCACGGGGTTGTTTGATACACCCGATGAGATCATGCATGCCGCCAGCGCTGCTTCTAAAAAGTACCGCAAATACGACGTGCACACCCCTTATCCTGTCCATGGCATGGATGATGCCATGGGCTTGGGTGAGTCTCCAATTGGCTGGTGTACCCTGCTGATTGGGACCTCTTGTATGTTGATGATGCTGGGATTCATCGCCTGGGTCTCTCTGGTCGATTATCCCAACGTCTGGGCAGGAAAGCCCTTTTTCAGCTTGCCCGGTTATATTCCCATCCTCTTTGAGGTCACGGTTTTAACAGGGGCTGTCTCCACCGTTTTGATTCTGTTTTTTATTGTTTCGGGTTTCCCAAATAACAACCATCCTTTGCACGATACCCCGTATATGCAACGGACCTCTGATGATAAATTCGGCCTCTGTCTGGAAGCCGCGGATCCCAATTTTAACGAAGCAGATGCCAAAGGCCTGCTCGAAAAAATGGGCGCCAAAAACATCCAGCCCGTCTATTACGATAAAGCGGAAGCAGATGCAGGCCTGAGTTTGACTCATCCCGCCTTTGTTTCGTTTCTGGCTTTTGTGATTGTCGGTGTTTCGGGGGCTGCTTATTTTGGTCTCAACCGCATGGTCTTTATGGTGCCCTTTAACTTTATGAGCGTGCAGGGCCGTGCCGTGGCCCAAGAGAAGAACAATATCTTCAAAGATGGCCGTTCGATGCAGAAGCCGGTGGCGGGAACTGTGGCCCGGGGCCTTTTGCCTTATCCTTTTAAACTCGATGATCAGATCAAGGCCCAGGCTGAAGCAGGTAAATACCTGTCCAATCCTCTGCCTCGCACCGAAGCGGTCTTTGAGCTGGGCAAAACCCAGTTTGACTCTAAGTGCACTGCCTGTCATGGCTATTATGGTGAAGGAGACAGCCGTCTTAACGGCAAGTTTCCGGCTCCTCCCACTTTGCACTCCAAAAAAGTGTCTGAGTGGACCGATGCCAATATTTATCACGTCATCACTGAAGGTCAGAACGTGATGCCCTCTTATGCCAAGCAATTAACCCGGGATGAGCGCTGGGCGGTGGTTCACTACATCCGTGCGCTGCAAAGATCCCTCAAGCCGAAGGAAACTGACTTGCAATGAGTAGTACTACACACGCTATCCACTACGAAAAGAAACATCTTCCGGCTTCGGCTGGAACCCTGGGCTGGGGTGTCTTGATCGCCGGTCTGGCGGTTGCAGGTGCCTCCTTTGCCATGGATCCCATGCGGGCCAAATACAGCAGCATTATGCTGTTTATGTTCTTGGCTGGGGTGGGGATTTGTTCTCTGTTTATGGTTTCGATTGAATACCTCGCTGGTGCTGTTTGGAGCACGCCGCTGCGCCGCGTGTTTGAGATTTTGGCTTCCAGCCTGCTGTTTTTACCGCTTTTTGCGCTGCCTATCTTGCCATTTATGCAGGAACTCTATCTTTGGACCCACAAAACCGACGATATTCTGGCACGCAAAGCGGCTTATCTGAACCAGCCTTTCTTTTTGATCCGCCTGGCTTTGATCCTGGGGATTTGGATTCTGTTTTACAAGCTCTTTACGGGCCGTTCGTATAAACAAGACGAAACCAAAGATCAGGACCTGACCCGCAAGAATATTAAACTGTCTGCGGTTTTTATTCCGGTTTTCGGAATTTCAATCACCGCTTTGGCGATTGACTTCTTGATGAGTTTGGAGCCCCACTGGTTCTCCACCATGTTCGGTGTGAACTTCTTTGCGGGTTCTTTGGTGGCCGCTCTGGGCGTGATCACCATTACCGTGATTCTGCTGAACGAAAATGGCTACCTTGTCAAAGGCATTATTGGCGATCACTATTACAGTCTCGGTTTTGGTATGTTTGCAGGTTGTGTCTTTTGGACCTATACCGCATTCAGCCAAGGCATGTTGATCTGGTATGCCAACCTGCCTGAAGAAACCCCCTGGTTCTTGAACCGCTGGGAAGGCAGTTGGAAAGTGATCACCATCGCTCTTTTGCTTGTGCATTTTATTGGCCCCCTGTTTGGGCTGATTCAGCGCAAGAACAAACGCAACCCCAGCCGCATGATTTTTATGGCAGCTTGGGTGATCTTTGCCCATATGCTCGATCTGTATTGGATTGTGGTGCCCGTCTTCCAGCCCGAAGGGCCCTCCCTGCGGTTGACCGAATTCGGTTTCATTGCAATTGCAATCGGCTTCCTGATTGTGCTGGTGACCCAGCAGGCCAAAAAGAAAAACCTCGTGGCAGTGGGTGATCCCAAGCTGCAACGTGGTTTGGCATTCCGTCTCTAGGAGTTAAACGACAATGACTTTAATGAATAGTCCGATTACACAGCGTTTATCTGCCGCTTGCCTGGCGCTGGTTCTTGTAGCAGGTGTTTCTCATCTGGGTGGCGGTGGACAGGCTTTGGCGGATGCCGCTCTCTTAAAACAGGTGCAACCCTCTGATGCCTTGGTCAAAGATGGCCAAAAGTTGTTTATGAAGAACAATTGCAATTCCTGTCATGGAGACAATGGCAAGGGTGATGGATTGGCGGCAGCAGCCCTCAACCCCAAACCCCGCAATTTTCATGCCAACGCCGCTTGGAAAAACGGAACCTCATTTGCGGGTCTGTACAAGACCCTTGAAGAAGGCATTCCCGGTGGAGCGATGTCGGCTTATGGCCATGTTTCTGCCAAAGATCGGGTTGCGATTATCCACTATATTCGCAGCTTGAATAAAGCGATTTATCCAGCCATTGCTGAAACAGAAGTGAATAAACTCGATCAGCAATATGGTTTGGCCAAAGCACTGGCTTCCGGTGGCAAGGCCCAGATCATTCCGGTCTCGCTGGCCATCAGCAAATTGGTGGAAGAATCTGCAGCAGATCGGCAAAAGGTTGAAAAAGCCTTGGCTCAAGTCAAAAAAGACAGCAGTCCTGGTGCTTTGCTCTTTCAGTCTGCGGCCTATGATCATGGGCGCGCGCTGACAGCTTTGCATCATTCGCGCACCTGGAAAGCCAGTAGCCAAGAATTGGCCAAATTGGCCATGACGGATGCTGCCCACAATGGTTTTAAAGCCAAAGTCCGGACATTTTCCGGTCAACAGTGGCAGCAATTATTTGATTATTTGAAGAAAGTCTTGTGATCGGAGAGCCGGACTCTGTCGGTTTCTGAGGGTATGTTATAATTCAGATACCGTTTTTACAATTGGTAGAGCAAGGGATTTAATGCCTGTTTTATTAATTGTTGTACCTTCTGAAGCAAAGGCGACAGAGTCTGGTACCGATCCCCCCGGCCACCTGCTTCAGGACCGGAATAAATCTATGTTTTGCTGAATGAGTGAGGAGTAAACGTGGTAAAAGCGGCTGGAGTCACAGATGTAGGTAAAGTTCGACAGATCAACCAGGACAGTTTTCAAATCCTGGAAGATCAACACATATATATCGTTGCTGACGGTATGGGGGGGCACGCTGCCGGTGATCAAGCCAGCAAAATTGCCGTCAAAACCATTAACGAAATCCTGTCTGCTTACGATTTTTCCACAGAAGCACTTGATGCAGAAGAAAACAGCCCTTTGGCGATTGAAGAGTTGATCCGTTATGCCCTTCAGGAAGCCAATGAGCAAATTCTTTTGGCCTCACTCAGCAATCAGCATTTACAGGGCATGGGTACAACTGCGATTGTGGCCATTGCCTATAATGGTAGCGTCTTTATTGGCCACGTTGGAGACAGCCGGACGTATTTGGTGCGCAATCAACAATTGTCGCAACTCACTGAGGACCATTCGGTGGTACAACAATTGGTTCGGGCCGGTGCCATTTCTGAAGAAGAGGCAGCTGTGCATCCTTATAAAAACGTCATTACCCGCTGTTTGGGTATGCAGGCCAATGTTGAGCCCGATACAATGGAATTGCTCTTACAGCCAGGGGACCGCATTCTGATGTGTTCAGATGGTCTTTCCAATATGGTCAGCAATGCGACGATGCAGGAAGTGGTCTCTGCTCATGACGAGCCTTTGCCCGCCTGTGAGAAATTGATCTCTCTTGCCAATGAAAATGGTGGTACTGACAATATTACTGTTGTTTTGCTTTACAACGACTAAAGTGGTGAAAATGCGGACCCAAATTCTGATTCAGAAGCCTCTGCGCCAATGACACAAAAAAGCCTGATCTTGGGTAAGTACGAGGTTCTTGAGGAAATTGGTCGTGGTGGCATGGGCGTTGTTTACCGTGCCAAAGACATCCGAATTGACCGAATTGTGGCGATCAAAGAACTCTTGATCAATCCCGCTTTGGTCAAGGCGGCGGAAGAGATCATTGCCCGTTTTCACCGCGAAGCCCAAACCGCGGGAAGTCTTCAACATCCCAATATTGTCACCATTCACGATTTCGGTGAAGACAGTGGCAAGCACTATATCGCCATGGAGTTCATTGAGGGCAAGAACCTCAAAGAATACATGGAAGATGGCCATCTCTTTAGCAAAGATCAGCTCTATGATATCTTGATCCAGATTTGCGAGGGCTTGCAACATGCCCATGAGCGCAAAATTGTCCACCGCGATATCAAACCCGACAATATCTCGATCACCTCCAAAGGCGTGGTCAAAATTACCGACTTCGGGATTGCCCGCATGTCGACCAACAACCCCATGATGCAGATGACCCAAGATGGCACGATGTTGGGCACTTTGGGGTATATCTCGCCCGAACAATTGCAAAACTCCAGCGCCGTTGATCACCGTGCCGACCTCTTCTCTTTGGGCGCGATGATGTATGAACTCTATACCAGTAAATTGCCCTTTGACGGTGGCAATCTGGGCGCAACCATTCTCAAAATTGTTTCAGAAGATCCTGTTCCGCCTTCGCGCTTGAATCCCGACGTGGATCCGCGCATGGAAACGATCATCATGAAGGCCCTGCAAAAATTACCCGATTACCGCTATCAGAGTGCCTCTGAAATTGTCGAGGCCTTGAAGCAATTGAAGACGGGGGCCAGTTCACAGGACTCATCCAGTGCCTCGGGCATGGTGGTTTGCCCCTGCGATAAGAAGAACATGATTTTTTCAGGGGCCAAATTTTGCCCCTATTGCGGCTTGAATCTGGATCAAATGCCCGCTCCTGCACAAGCCAGTGCCGGTGTGACCGTGACCACCCCCAAGCCCCAACAAGATGTGGCTTTTGATCGCAATGCGGCCATGAAGCAGGACATGTTCCGCTCAGCCGAACCCGCAGCGACCCCCGCTCCACCCAAACCTGAAAAGCCCAATGCCTTCCGTTCGCGGCTCTCCCATTTGATTGAATTGGCCACCACTTACCAGAGCAATCCCAAGGCAGCAGGCATGGGCGCGAGCTTTACCCGTGCCAAAGAGGGCCGCGAAGACACGTCAGCAGAATCTCCGACGTCGCGCCGGACCTTCCAAAACCCCGCTGTGTCACAGCGCTCCACCCTGGAGACCGCCAGCCCTTTTGCCCATTTAAATATGGGCACCACCCATGCCGCCGCATCCTCTCCCACCATGCGGGCCACCCACCCCGGCGATATCGGTGGCCTCGGTGGCGAAGATGTGCCCAATTCTTCTTTGCAGGTGCGCTTTAGCCATAAAATTGGTCAGGTCGGTGCCGGCAAAGGGCAGTTTTATCAGCCCCGTGGTTTGGCGATCAACCAAGGCATGATCTTTGTTGCCGACACCCAGAATCAGCGCATTCAGGTCTTTAGCAAAATTGGCGATTGGCAATACCTGATTCGCTCCAGCAGCCAGCAGGAATACCTCAAAGCTCCTTGTAATGTGGCGGTGAGCAAACAGGGCCAGATCTATGTCGTCGATTCCGGCACCTGCCGGATTGCCGTTTTTGATCAATCGGGCCGTTTTCTCAAGGCTTTTGGTTCCACAGGCAAAGCCAAAGGGGAATTTTCAAATCCCTATGGCATTGCGGTCTCTTCCAAAGATGAAATCTATGTGGCAGATACCGAAAACTCCCGCATTCAGGTGCTCGACAGCAATGGCCAGGTCTCCAAGATCTTTGGCCGTCCGGGTACCCGCCCCGGTGAGTTTAAAACCCCTTATGCGATTGCGCTGGACGCCAAAGACAATCTCTATGTCTTGGATTATGGCATTCCCCGCATTCAGGTGCTCGACCGCCACGGCATCTGCCGCCTGGAGTTTGGCAAGCGCGGCGTACGCGACGGTGAGTTCAGCATTCCCCGTGGCATTGCCGTGGATATCCGGGGCCGGATCTACGTGGCAGATACCCTCAACCACCGGGTGCAGGTCTTTAATCCCAAAGGCGAGTTTATTGAAGCCTTCGGCACCAAGGGCCGTGGGCCCAACGACTTCTGGGGCCCTGAGAGCATTTCCGTCAGCGAAGAAGGCGAGATCTTTGTGCTCGACAAAGGCAATTCCCGCATTCAGGTTTTGACCAGCGGCAATTTTTAAGCCCCGAGCCGGGTCTGTCCTTGTGAGAAAAATATAGCCAAACTGTGCCCTGTCCCCGCCAGATGTTCTCTGGCGGGGTTTTGGGGTTTAGTCGAATTTGTAGACCCGCGAGGGAGTTCCGTAGCCTTGCGGGCCAATCAGGCTGCCCAGAATCAGGTAGTTTTCGAGCGGGCCTGCGCTGAAGAGGGCTGAACCAAAGGCTTTGTCCATGGCCAGCACCCGGTATAACTCAAACTGGGAGCCATTCCAGCGGTAAATCTGAGGCAGGGTGGTATTGGTGGTCAAAAGCAGATAATGCCAACCTTTGACGGTGAAATAGTCCCAATTAAGCCCGCCTGTGGTAGGTATGTTTTGGAAATCCACGAATTGGCTGCCATTCCATTTCAGGATCTTGGAATCGACCGTGTTGCTGATGCGGCTGTTGTTAATAATCGCAGCAAAGAGCTGACCGTTGATGGTAAAGGTGTCAAAATCCAGATCAAAATCTGTGGCAAAGGTCTGATTAAACACAAATTGGCTGCCATTCCATTTGTACAGCTCTGATTGGCTGTCTTCTACCCCACTGCCGACATAAAAATAGGTGGTGAGGGCCAGAAAACGCTCAGTGCCAATCGTGAGGAAATGGGTCCATTTGTGCGCGCCTCGGGTGGGCAAACTCTGAAAGAGCACAAATTGAGAACCATTCCACTCGTAGAGCAGCGATTCGCGCTCAAAGCTGCCATTGTAATGGGTGGCGAGCGCCAAGAAGTGCCTGTTGTCTATGTTGAAGCTTTCCCAATCAATGCCCCCGGTGGTGGGAATGGTTTGAAAATGGACAAATTGTGAGCCATTCCATTTGTAAATTTCAGAATTGGCTTCATATACATTCTGGTCAAAATTGGCAATGGCGAGAAAATGCTGGTCGCCCACCGAAAAGGGGTGCAGGTCGTAGGCCCCAAAGGTGGGAATGGTTTGAACCAGGGAGAATTGAGTGCCGTTCCATTTATAGATATGGGAGTTGAGGTGATAAGATTGGCCATTAAAATAATTGGGAATCGCCAAGAAATGTTCCCCGTTGATCTGAAAGGGAGCGGGTTGAAGCGCGCCAACAGTGGGCAAGGTTTGTGTTTCTTGTAAAGGGGGCATGGCGAGCACTTCAATGGCTTCGGGCAGGGTGACGGTATTGCCTGCGAGTTTGATCAACATGTCTTTGACACCCGGAGCGAGATCGGGTGTCAGGCCAAAGGTGACATAATCTGCTGCAACCTGTTGAATAGGCATGACCTTGTTATCCACCACAATTTCAATGCCACTGAGGTCAAGGCCCGTGATGCCGATGCCGAGCAATTGGCTGGCATTGACCGCTTTGCGCTGATTGTTGCGGGTGATCCAGACGCTAACATTGCTGGGGCCGTTGGCGGGTGGGGTGGTGCTGATGTTTTCAAATGTGAAACCACTGCTTTCCGATTTTATTCCGAAATCACTGCTTCCATTGCCAACAAGATTGCTGGTTTTGTTTGTGATGGTGTTTTTGAAGGCGATTTTATAATTTCCCTTGGGGAGTTTCTCTGAAGGTGGCACCTCAATACCGTCACTTAAGCGGTTCTTTAAAAGCCTGACTTTGACTTCTCTGCCATCGTTGTTGATACTCAAGATATCTGCAGAGGCAAAGGCCATTTCTTTGTTTACGGGAGTGCCTGATGTGGCTGTGCCGCTGAAGGCCAGTGTTACGGGTTTTGCAATGCCATTGCGGAGATCTGCGATCAGGTTTTCTCCCATTAAAGTGATGTGATAAGAAGCGCTGGCACTGTCTTCAGTGACTTGGCCATTTGTTAGTATTGGATCGAAAGTCGCCAGAGAGGAGCTACAGCTTCCAGAAGCGGGTACGGCGCAAATCTCCTGTGCTTCTAAAATTTCTAGATTGTCGCTGAGAATATCTTCACCCGCTGTAATATCTGCCCACCCTTTAATCTGCGTAAGTTTGCCTGGAGCCAAGGGACCATTCCAGATATTGTCGGCCACTGAGCGCAAAGGTCGACGTTCCTTGTCTTTAATTCCTGTGTTTGGTTGAACATATTTATTGAAGCGCAGTACTTTTCCATTGGGGGCGGTCGGATCCGCTTGAACAAAGGCAAAAAAATCTTTTGCTTTATAATCTGCCGGATTGGCTCCTTTTTTTCTAATCGCTTTTTCAACAGCGTCCTGGGCATCCACAAAAGGCTGATTTGAGATAACCGGCGCTTCGTGAACAATATCTATCTTTGTAGGGCTGCTGGCCAGAATATCCTTGATCTCTTGAATGGTGAGATTGGGATTCCGGGATTTCATCAGTGCTACCACGCCGGTTAAAATTGGACATGAATAGCTGGTTCCATTTTCATTGACAATCTGAGGATGCTCTTTTTTACCGACCTTCGCAGAATGTAATGTTTCAATGTCTGCTCCTGGCGCCCAAATATATCCAGGGCCAATATTGGAACCAGAACTATAAATAGCACTAGAACCCGGTATTCCCCAAGAGACAATGGCACCCGTGGAATTGGGTTTGTGATCTCCTGTTGGATGAACGGGCACGGGTTTTGAATGATCTCGCTGTGCTCCACCCACCATGATTAAGTTTATTTTTTTGCTAGGGTCACCTGGATTAAGCGGGCTTGGGTAGTCCTGATAACTAGCGGGAATAAACTCTTTTTCGCATTTTTTTGAAATAGGATTATAACTTTTTGATGGACACCGACTTCCTTCATTGCCAGCGGCGACAATGACCGGAATCTTTTTTTCGCCAGTGATCACCGCAAAAGCCGTTCTCAAGAAAGTAAAAGAGAATTCATTACCATCTGGATTAGTGGGAGTGATATCGATATCTACAGGAGTCCAGCCAATGGGTGCTTCGTTTTGCATGTTATAGCCAATAACATCAATGGAGTTAGATTGCGAAGTCATCGCAATATTCAGCAAAGACAATGCATATGTAAATGTTAACTGATCTGTGTTATACGGTATCAAATTGACATTGGGCGCTACCCCAGCATTACTTTTATAGAGTGGGTTTGGGGGATTCGTATTATTATCACGTTGGGCAAACCCTGCCATTGCAGTATTGATACCGTGGTTGAAATCACAATATTTTTCAAAACTTGATTGATCTTCAGGTATTCGTTGTACGCACTCCAAGGGGTTTTGAGGATCTAAATTAAGTATACTGGAGTACCTTGCAGTCAGAATATTTTGAAGACCATAAGTCGCTAGACTCAACTTTAAACGTTCCCCAAACTCAGGATTTGGGGTGTTTCCTGTGAAAATCCCTTTAAACCCTCTGTCAATATATGCGACGTTCACCCCCGTGCCCAACGAGAGATTCCAAGCCTCACGCACAAATGTGTCTCTTAGCCACCATCCCCGGTTGTTCCCTTGGGCTGGAGCTTTGTCTTGGGCATCCCAATCGTTCACCTTAACTGGTTCAAGGGGCTCCAAAGGTGCTTTGCTAAAACCATTCAACTCCCAAGTGGCAATGTATTCCTCATAATTGACCAGCAAATCCATCAACAAAACAAAGGTCTGAAAACCGCTGGGAGAGGCAAACACAAAATCCTTAAAATCTGCGGGGATTTTCTGCCGGTAAGCCTGAATCAAACTGGCTGCTTGATCAATGGGGCTTTTGCTGAGATCAAATTGCAAGTAATAATAGACAAAATCTGGATAACCAGGAATTTCAACCCGGTTGATAACGGTCGCACCATACTTGGCTTGCAGAATGGGCAAAATAATTTCAGGATTGCGCAAACGCAGAATTAAGGTACCAGCTTCAAATTGAAGCGGCGATGTCCCATCAACGGCCACTCCTGTAACACCGGGAGGAACCCCCTCCTCATCCAATTGCCCTTCATAAGGCATTAATCCTCCCAAACTATTTGGGTCACTGGGGTCAAAGATATTGGTATCATTGCGGCGAACACGGGTTGCTTGGTTTTCGCCGGGCTGCCCCAATCGGCCTCGGCGGCGCAAAAGCGTACCTGCCTCACCACCTTGAACAATACTGACAATAAAAGAAGAACCTTCTTTGCCTTGTAAACGTACCCGGAGAGAATTATTTGCATTGAGCAGAAGGGTATTGATTTCTGCTTCTTTGCCCTTAATACTCTCTTGTTTGAAATAATTTGTGCCGTTGATATTGACCGCTATTTGATGACCAGAGTTGTTTTTGCCCACCGGCTCAATATGCAAGGTGTAGCGTTGATTGGTGTCGGGCACCCGGAATCCACGAATGATCTCATAGCCCCCTTTGCCTTTGGTAAAGGTTTCTTGGAAAATCAAAGGCCCTTGGGGCAAGGATTGAATTTGAAAATTTTGTGAGTTTAACTTTGCTGTTAGATCCAGGTGTTTTCCTGGCTTTTGAGGGTTGAGTAAATTTGTATGAATCGCCAGTTTAACAGGGCCCGTATATGAGGATTTATTCTGGAACTGTTTTAAAAGGGTGGCTTGTTTTTGTTCATAAGCAGATCCAATGGTTTCTAATTGTGAGCTTGAACCTGAATTGAGCAAAGACATCGACGAACAAGCTGAGGCACTTACCATGCCAAAAGCCAAAAATGCTTGAAACAGGCGTTGATGTTTGAGTTTGGTCATGGTTTGATCTCCTGTTTGAGGATTTGGGGTTTTAGTTTTTCGAGTTGAGATAAATCCAGGGTGTAGATTTGTCGATTTTTATAACTCGCAACATAAAGGATATTTTTTCTTCCGTCTTTTAAGAGGGTGCATAAGCAGTTTTGAAACAATGTTTTGACGTGCCCCTGGCTAATCCAGCGCAATGCACCCCCTTCATTGGCATCCAAAACGAACACATCTCCCGCTTCAGTCAATGCCAAAGGACCAGGACTATCAAATTGGGCTTCATTTAAACTTCCATCCTGAAAGCCACCCACAAAATCTCTATCAATGCTTCTTTTAGAGGGAATACCTTGACCGCTGAAGGTGCTTACCTCACGCGTGCCAGCAGCCACCTTTCTGATTCGCTGATTTTGGCTATCTGAAACATAGAGATTGCCATCACGATCAAAAGCCAATCCTATAATTCTATTGAATTTAGAATCATCCGGTGGACCGTCTTTAAAGTCTTTGCCTGCATCATCAATATCAATAGGACCATTGCTCACATCTACATTCCCAGCATACCGCTCCAAATGATAGCGTTGATTGGATTGAGTCAATTTCCAGATCTCAAACCTCATGTTTAAATACAAATCCCCTTTATACACGGCGAGGGAACTCGGCCGGTTAAAAACAATCGGCAATACAGAGGTATCTAATGTAGGAAGACGCTCAGGGGGAGTGTATTGAGGTTCGATCATAAAAAGTTCGGAGCTTTGGGTATCTAAATTAAGCCGAAATAAGCGATCCGCTTCGAAGTCTGATACATATAATTGGTGAGGAGGTTGATAGAGGAGAGCCCCCGCACTATAAAATTGGTTCTCCGCAAAAGAGCCCAT
This sequence comes from Candidatus Blackallbacteria bacterium, assembly GCA_051715345.1. Lineage (GTDB taxonomy): Bacteria > Cyanobacteriota > Sericytochromatia > UBA7694 > UBA7694. The sequence continues at coordinate 22,386 of JBPXJQ010000043.1, read as the reverse complement.
TTTGCCATTTAACACTTTCTCTCCTGTTCCAGCCAAAGTACTGACTTGACCATGATTATCTATCTTGCGGATGCGCAAATCCTGATAATCTGACACATATAAATTGCCCTCATCATCTTGTGCAATGCCGCCAATAGACTTAAACTCCGCATCCAGCTTAGGCCCATTCTTATAGCCCGCTTTGCCGCTGCCCGCAAAGACTTTCAGCTCCAGCCCCGGCACCAGGATTTTCGGCAGTTTGGGGTCTTGGGTTTCAGATGTAATGGTTAGAATTCGGTTGAGTCCAGAAGAGGGAATGGGGTTGGCTGGCCCTGGCTGGCAAGCTGTGCTGAGCAAATTGAGACTCAGCAGGGAAAAACAAATCCTCTTTTTCATGATTCAAACTCCTTAAACGTCACCCCAAACGGCGTAGCATAAATCACCGTGTGGTGCGGGTTCAGATCAAAGCTCTGCGGATCGGGAATATGCACCACCGTCTCGGCTGAACCATCCGCAGTCACCTCTGTCTGATACCCAAAGCCAAACTCCCCATCAATCGTGGCATAGCTAAACTTGGGAAACACCATAAACCCCCGCCCTGTGAGCTTGATATGCATCGGCTTGCCCCGCTCCCGCAGGACTTCGACACTCTCAATCTGGGGCTGCAAGCTGCTCACTTCAACGGGCGCGGGCTCTCCCACATTCAGCAGGGCATCGGTGTACCAGCGATTGAGTTCGACACTCAGGCGGTGATTGCCTTTGAGATAGAGATCGGGCAGCAATTTGCTAATCAGCCGTGCTTTAATTTCTGTGGCCGTCACACTTTCGACCTGCAGCAAAATGCTGTCATCGAGCAGCACACGGGCTTGGGGCTCATTTCCAATAAAACTCTGTTGTACCAGCGGCGATTCCAATTGAAAGAGAAAATCTTTGAGTTTAAAGGCCTTTTCGTTGCGCTTTTCAAATTGGCCTTGAATCGTCAGGCGAATTTCAGTCCCGGCATAGTCGGGTCTCAAAGCGACAGGGGCATTGGGGCCCATCACCTTTTCGCCCGTTTCTGTCAGCAGAATATCTGTGATCAACAATTCGGGGTTGCGTTCACAGCGGGAGCGGGGTTTAAAGTCTTTCCAATCGCGCTCAGCCAGTTTGGGGGGCTTTTTGTGTTTTTCGTCTTCGCGCCGTTTGTCTTTACCGCGTTCAGCGTCGCGATCAGATTGCCCACGCACCGATTGCAGCAAAAAGTCTTGCAGGCTTGCTTCTAGAGGTATTTGGGTTTGGTTTAAAGGCAAAACCAAGGGTTGGCAAGCACTTAAAGGTAAAACAAATGAGAAAAACAAAGCAACGTATAAACGTTTCATGCACCCTCCCGAAGTGGAAAATAGGCAGAGCAATTGATTTTATTTTTGCTCAAAATGTTTTCTGGATAATAACACCAAGTCAAAAAAGAATAAAGTTAAATTTCACTTAATTGTGTATTTTATTTGTCACAATCGAAGAAAGAGGGATTGATGAAAAGGTTTAAAACAATCTCAGCTAAACGTTTATAAGCCACTTTTGGGTGTTCAAAAATAATCATAAAAACAATAAATAGCGGAACCTATTTCTTCTTCATAATCTTCATAATCTTCACAATTCCTTTAAAAATCCTTCACAATATTAAGGCGTGTAAAGATCTGGACGTGGAATAAATTTTTGAACGGATTCATCGGGTTCTATCGGTGTGATTTCTTGCGTTGAGGTATTCAGGTTTTGATCAGCGGTAATTTTTAAGCCCATGTGAGCGCTTGGCCCAAGTGTTAAAACCAAGTGTTAAAACATCAAATAAGCACCTTTGGCCATTAACAAAGTGCCGTTTTGATTGCTTGCAAAGACAGCATCCTGGTCGATGCCATAATAATTCTCTTGAGAATAGTCGTGGGGGCTGTATGTGCTTTGCAGGGCTTTGCGTTGCTGAGTGGCTTGGGCGTCTTCATACAGGCTTTTGACATTTTGCGGGTATTGTTGGTGTTGGCTGTGGTATTTTTCGAGTATGCCTCTAAAAGCTTGCATATTCTGTGTCATTACGGGCGAATAATAATGTCCACGCTTGTACTGATCATAGAGATCGGTGAGCCCATTAAATGGCAAGGCTGGGTAATTTAAGGCCAAACTGGGGTAGAGCAAGAGACCGATCAGGGGAATAGAAAATCCGATCAGCCAGGACTGGCGTGATATTTTTGCCATTTGTTGCTGGCCCCAATTAACGTGCAGCGCTCAATAACTGGGCCTGGGCCCCTGCTTTGATTTCGGCCAGGGGCATGGTGCCCAGCAGGGGCAATTGCCCTTGCAAGGTATTCACAAACAAGCTGATCAACTCCAATATCTCGACCAGAGTTTCTGGCTTGAGCGCGGGGCCTGGATTGAGATGGCAATAGCGGTAATAGGGCCGGTTCTGGGGCGTGATCTGAAAAGCCCCCATCGGCATGAGCTGGGTAAAAAAGGCGCAGAGCCGCCAGGCTTCGATCAACTGCTCTTCGGCAATGGCCCCCGGCAAGGCCACAAAAAACTGCAAGACCGAAAGCGCACTCTGCAAGGGCTCGGTCTCTGAGTCTTGGGCTGCATCGCGGGTATAAAAGAGCTGCAAGACCAATTGGGCCTCTTCGTCTTCTTCCAGGTCTTGATCGAGGGCCACCAGCAATTGTTCAAAGGGGCTCTCTGGCCCTTTGGGCAAAAGGCAGGTTTCGAACCCCACCAGGGTCAGCGGTTGCTGAATCCGTTCCAAGGAGCTTAGGTTTTTGGCCAAGACGATATACCTCGATTCTGGTCTTTAGCGCGGGGGCCGAATCGGTTCTGGTTTTTGGCCCATGCGTGGCTGCCAGCGGAAACCCAGATTAAATTCGTTGATGCCGCGCACAAATTGATTGTCCCAATAGAGGGAGAGACCGTAGTCTTCCCAGATATTTTGCAACACACCCAGGCGCATACGCGGGGAGTTGATATCATACAACTCGCCACTCAGGGTCAGGGGTTGGTCCATCACTTTCATGCTGAAGTCCGCGCCGGCTCCCAGTTTGCCTCGAACCAAACCAAAGCGCAACAGGCTGTTGTCGGTCACTTGGCTACCGGCCTGCAGATTGATCAAATTGCCGTCGCCAATTTCGTCGAGGCCGACGCGAAAATACGAGACAGGGCCACCGAGGCCAAGATCGCCAAAGACATTAAAATTGCCCACCGCACCCGGTGTGGCTTTAAACTCCTGATTGAGCCGTACTGCGCCCAGGGTCTCAGCCCTTAAGTTTAAATCCCATTGATTGGTCTGGGTTTGGGGGTTGGTCAGGTCAAAAATGGCGTTGGTCAGGCGGGTGGCATTTTTGGCCACAGTGCGAATATTGCCTTTGATCTCGGGGTCGTGGCTGATCTCTTTGACATCACCCGTGATGATATTCACGTCATCGGCGATGCCTTGGAATTTTTTCGTCAGGTTTTGCAGGTCTTTGGTAAAGTCCTGCCATTGGCGGGTCAGGCCGTTGACGTTTTGAATGCTCTGGCGGGTATCCCCGATCAATTGGCGATCATGGGCGAGGTCGTTGATGCTGCCACTGATGCCTTCGATATTGCCCGCGATCCGGCGTGTGCTGGCAATAATGCCTTGCACTTCGGGAATCGTGGCCGCCGTGGCAGTGTTGATCTGGCGCAGCAGAATGTCTGTCTGATCGGTCAATTTGCCAAAGCCCGATGTGACCTTTTTGATATCTTGAAACAGGCCTGTCAATTGAAAGGTGGCTTTGTTGACATTGCCCACGGTTTGGGTGATGTCGCTGCGCAATTGCGGGCTGTCGACCAATTCGCGGGCCGATTTAATCATGGCCTGGGCTTCGGTAAAAATGGCGTCCAAACTGGCAGGCGGGGTGCCCGAAATTTCCGAGCCCGATTCCAGGTAGGCTTTGCTGGGTTTGTCTGGCGGCAGCACCTCGACGTTTTTGTCCCCAACCAAGCCGGTGGTGACAATCGTGAACGTGGACTTGAGCGGCAATTTGATATCGCGTTTGATATTCATTAAAATCTTGACCCGGCGTTTGTCGGGTTCGGCTTCTACTGCGACAATATCCCCAATTTCGACCCCCATCAGGGTCACTTTGGAACCGGCTTTGATGCCTCCCACATGGGGGAAATAACCGCTGATTTGGTAAAAGGCATAGGGGTTGATCTGCCAAATAAAGATCACGCCGACCATCAATGTCATGACCGTCAAAATGGTGATCAGACCGACTTTAAAGCTTGCGTTCATGGGGCTACAACTTTGCCTTCCAGAAAATTTCTTACGGTGTCGTTTGAGGAGTGTTTCATCTCATCAACAGTGCCTGTGTCCAGAATTTTACCTTCATAAAACATGGTGATCCGGTCTGCTGTGCGAAAAATCGTGCTGAGCTGGTGGGTCACCACAATCGAAATGCCATCCAAGCGGGTTTGCATATCTATAATCAGATCTTCGATCACGGTGGAGGTGACGGGATCCAGCCCGGCTGTAGGTTCATCATACAGGATAATTTTGGGGTCTTGGGCAATCGCCCGCGCAATGCCTGCGCGTTTTTGCATCCCCCCGCTGAGTTCAGAGGGGAAGAGATCGCCACTGCCTTCGAGTCCCACCAATTTGAGTTTTTCTTCGGCCAGGGCTTTGACCTTGTCGCGGGGCATGCGCGTGTTTTCGAGAAACATAAAGCCGACATTCTCCCAGACCTTGAGCGAGTCAAACAGGGCGGCGGATTGAAAAACCATGCCAATTTGTGAGCGGTATTTGTCGAGTTCTTCTTGCCGCTTGAGGGTCGCGATATTGATGCCGTTGACCCAAACTTCACCTTCGTCGGGTTTGATCAATTGCAGAATCAGGCGCAGAATCGTGCTTTTGCCACAACCCGAGGGCCCAATCACAACCGTGGTTTGGCCATCTTCAAAAGCAAAGTCAATGCCCCGCAAGACCTGTTTGCGCCCAAAGCTTTTTTTCAGGTTTTTGACTTCGATCATGGGGAGGCGAGTACCGTAAACAAAAGAAAGGTGAGAAAATAATTGCTGACAAAAATCGCGATCAGGGAATAGACCACTGCTTTGGTAGTGGCTTCGCCCACGCCTTGGGCGCCTTGCCCTGTTTTGATGCCCTGGAAGCTGGCAATTGTGGCAATTAAGAGCCCAAAGAAGGACGATTTAAACAGGGCTTTGACCACATCTTCGATATACAAAAGCGATTTGATCGAGTCGATAAAGGTGGTTAAGATCAGGCCTTTGGCCAGCACTCCTACCACTGTGCCGCCGACCAAGCCAATGCCCAGGGCCAGAATTGTGAGCAGGGGCATCATGACCACGGCGGAGAGCATGCGCGGCAAGAGCAAATAATACATCGGCGGCACACCCATGGCAGTCAAGGCATCCAATTGCTCTGTCACCTTCATGGAGCCAATTTCAGCGGCGATGGCGGCACCGACACGGCCAGCCACAACCACAGAGGTAAACGAAGGGGTGAGTTCGCGGGCCAGCGACATGGCGGTCACGCCACCAATCACGCCTGAACTGCCATATTTGATCATGACGCCCGAGATCTGCAGGCAAAAAACCATGCCCACAGCCAAGCCGGTGATCAGCACAATCGGCAGGGAGTCGGTGCCAATAAAGGCCATCTGGCGCAGGGTATTGGGCCAGTGGATGCGTCCGCGCAGCAAAAAGAACAGCGCATCGCGCAGAAAAAGCGTGTATTCGCCTGTTGATTCGATGGCCTGGGTCATGCGGGCCATGATGGGATCTTTGTGAATCTGCTGCAACATTGTTTGTGCCGATCGCGGTACCAGTTTGACTGCTCAAATTTGGGGGTTCTATTAGATCTTAGCAGAGTTTGGATCGGGTGGATACCGGGAGATGGGGCCAACGCAAATTTCTCAGAAGCAATCGGGGCATATTGCTGTGTTGCTGGGCAATATGGCATGCTTCTCTCTCAAACGGATCTAAGCTATTCTGAGTAAATCCAAGGAGAACCTGCCAAGATGCCTGAAAACACAGTCATACAACCCATTGGTCCCGGTCGGCGGGTTTTGATTCTGGGCGATTCCCATACCGTTGGGCACTATGGCAAAATCCTCGATCAGGCCTGTCGCGATGCCGGGGCAAAGGTCAGAACCTATGCCAGTTGCAGCTCACACCCGATCTGGTTTTTTGATGGCACCCGCACCCATTGCGGCTATTTTTCGCGCAGCGAAAGCGGCCAGATTGTGCGTGTGCCCTTTGGCCAGCTCAAACGCACGCCGCGTCTGCCGCTGCTGCTCAAACAATTTGAACCCGAGCTGGTGATTGTCTCGCTCGGGGCCAATATGGTGGATTATTCGCGCGAGACGGTGATCGGCACATCGGCCAAAATGGCCCAGTACATTGCTGAGGCAGGTGCAGAGTTGATCTGGGTGGGGCCGCCGGTGATTCGCCTGCAACCGCGCTGGAAACTCGATCGGCTCTGTGGCTGGCTGCACACGGCGGTCAAACCCTGGGCGAGGTTTATCGACTCGCGGCCCTTTACCCATTACCCCGAAACCGGCGGCGATGGGATTCACTTCAAAGGGGCCGAGGGCCGTAAAATTGCCAAAGACTGGGCCCAGGCTGTTTTTGCCCAGATTCAGGGCCCAGATTCAGGGCCCAGGCTTTAGGCTGACCTTGACTTAAGGCACCGTGGCTTTGAGCAGCGGCACTTTGCGCAAAAGCAACACCAGTCCCAGGCTGAGCCCAAAGACCAGACTGCTGCAGAGTGGAATGCCCCACCAGGACGCGAGCAAGATATTTTCCAGCTTAAATTGATTCATGGTGGTGGTGTTCAGGGCCAGGGCCAGCAGCAGCGGGTGGCAGAGATAAATGCCAAAACTGCACTGGCTCAGGGGTGTGAGCCAAGCTGGGGGCGCGCTTTGCCAGCGCGGGGCCCCCTGAAAAAGGCCATAGACCCCGATACTCATGCCCAAGACATTGGGGCTGAAATAGCTGAACATCAGCTGATCGAGCAGGCCGTGTTTTTTAAGGGTCAGGGCCCAGGTGCCGAGAAGTGTGAGCAAGGCTCCGCTCAAAAAGAGGCACCAGAGCCAGGCTGCAGGCAGGCGGGGCTGGCGATTTAAATAATAGCCCAAGACAAAATAACCGGCATAACCCGTGAGAAAGTCCATCGGCAGGCCCAGACCCAGGCCGAGCAGATGTTTGCCAAAAGGCAAGAAACAGGTAAACAGCGCCCAGAGGGCCAAGGCATAGCGCAGGGTTGGCTCCGAGGCGCCGGGCAGCCAATTGCGCAGAATCGGCGTGATCAGGTAGAGGCCGAGGATCACGTACATAAACCAGAGATGGTAAAAAGCCGGGTCTTGCAACAGATTTTGGGCGATCAGCCAGGCTGAAAGGGGCTCTTTGAGAATCAGCCCACGAAAGCACAGATAGATCCCGCTCCAGAAAAAAAAAGGAATCAAAATCTTGCTAAAACGGCGACGCAAAAAGGATTTGACACTTTCTGACCGGGGGGCATTGAGCAAAAGCGTGCCGCTGACCATCACAAAGACGGGCACACTCCAGCGGCTGAGCGAGTCAAAGAGATTGCCCGCCCACCAGACTTCGCCAAAGGCGGGACTTTTGGCGAGCGCGCGGGCCGAGGTGTGCAAGACCACCACCATCAAAATTGCCAGCAGGCGCAGGGCGTCGATATAGACCAAGCGCTCACCAGCAGCGGCTTCAGGGGTTTCAGCGGGCATAGTGCGTGGCGCGCATCTCTCTCAGCAATGAGACCTTGATCTGGCCGGGATACTCCAGTTCTTGCTCAATTTTTTGGGCGATTTCAAAGGCCAAGCGCTCCAATTGAGCTTCGGGCAGGGCATCGGGATCCACAATCACCCGCACTTCACGTCCGGCTTGAATCACAAAGGCCTTTTCGACCCCTTTAAAGTCCATCACCAATTTCTCGAGGGCGTTCATGCGTGTCATGAACTTTTCCACAGGTTCACGCCGGGCACCGGGGCGGGCCGCTGAAAGGGTGTCGGCGACCTGTACCAAGATCGCTTCGAGGGTCATTGGCTGCACGTCAAAATGGTGGGCGGCCATGGCGTGTAAGACCTCGGGTTTTTCACCCCAGCGGCGGGCGGCGTCGATGCCCAGGGCCGTGTGGGTGCCGACTTCTTCGTAGGTCAGGGCCTTGCCCAGATCGTGTAAGAGCCCCGCCCGGCGCGCGATTTGGATATCTGCACCAATTTCGGCCGCCATGATTCCCGCTGTATAGGCCACTTCTTTGGAATGTTGCAAAATATTTTGGCCATAACTGCTGCGGTAGCGCAAACGGCCCAGCAATTGAATAATTTCAGGATGCAGGCCGTGAATGCCCACTTCCAGGGCGGCGGCTTCGCCCTCTTCGCGCAGGTATTTGTCGAGTTCAGCTTTGACCTTGGCGACTTCTTCTTCAATCCGGGTGGGGTGAATCCGGCCATCGGCCACAAGGTTTTCGAGCGCCCGTCGTGCGACCTCGCGCCGAATCGGATCAAAGGAGGAGACCATGGCCACTTCGGGGGTATCGTCGATCATCAGATCCACACCCGTGGTCAGCTCAAAGGAGCGAATATTGCGGCCCTCTTTGCCAATGATGCGCCCTTTCATGGCTTCATTGGGCAAATTGACGGTGGCCACGGTGTTTTCGACCACATGATCAACTGCGCAGCGCTGAATCGCCTGGGCCAAAATTTTACCTGCGATCAGGTCACTTTGTTCTTGGATATACGTCTGGGCGGCGTGGATGCGCTTGGCGATGTCTTTTTCCAGGCGCGTTTCCCAAGCCCCCAAAATCTGGGTCCGGGCCTGCTCTGGGGAGAGTTCGGCCAATTCAGCCATGGCCTGGGTATGGGCTTCGGCCTGGGTTTGGCGCGCCGATTCAAGTGCCTGTTCTTGGTTGCGCAGGTCATCCAGACGGCTTTTTAATTCCAGATCTTTTTCGGCCAAAAGCTGGCTGCGGGCCTCAATCTGGATTGCCTGGCGGTTGAGCTCTATGGATTGCTCAGCCACTTGTTTGTGGCTCTGCTCCAATTGCTTTTGCAGGCCCGAAACTTCTTTTTCAAGCTCTTTTTGGCGGCTTTCTGCCTCTCTGCGGGCCCGGCTTTGCTCATCGCGTTCGTTTTGCAATTGCTGCCGGGATTTACCGCCTCTGATGACCCAGACCACGGTGCCCAGGGCCACACCGGCGATTAAAAGTGCAACCAGCAGCAGGGCCTGTTCCATGGTCTAAGCCTCTAATGCGGCGAGCACAGCATCATCCATTTCAAAATTGGCGTACACCGCTTGCACGTCATCGTGCTCTTCGAGCAGATCCAGCAATTTGAGCAGCTTTTTGGCCACATCGGCATCGCTGACACTGACGGTGTTGATCGGCAAATAGCTGACCTCGGATGATTCCAGATTGTATTTGTCTTGCAGGGCTGTGACCACCGTTTCAAACTCTTCGGGGGTGGTTAAGACTTCTTGGGTCTCGCCATCTTCGCGCAGATCTTCAGCCCCGGCTTCAAGCGCTTCCATCATCAGGCTGTCGGGATCTTCGACTTCATTGATGCGCAGCAGGCCTTTTTTGCTGAACATCCAGTTCACGCTGCCGGTCTCACCCAGATTGCCATTGCATTTATTAAAATACGAGCGAATATCTCCGGCCGTGCGGTTGCGGTTGTCGGTCAGGGCGTCGATCATCACGGCCACGCCACCGGGGCCGTAGCCTTCGTATTGGATCGATTCAAACTTATCGCCGGTCAGGGCACCCATGCCTTTTTGAATCGCCCGCTCGATATTGTCACTGGGCAGGCCCGAAGCCTTGGCGCGGGTCACGGCCTGACGCAACCTGAAATTGCCATTGAGATCGCTGCTGCGGCCTTCGCGTACGGCCACCATGATTTCACGGGCCATTTTGGTAAAAACTTTGCCCCGTGCGTCGTCGGTTTTGGCTTTTTTGCGTTTAATTTGAGCCCACTTGGAATGTCCGGCCATGCCTGAGAACCTTTCTGATCAGAATTTTTAAAGATCTTTTGCTTTTCGGCGCGTCATTTCTGCCGCGCGATCATTATAATGGAGTGGGTGCAGTGAAAGCACCTGTCACTGGTCCATCAATCGGTGACTTTGTATTTTAACACGTCATGCCTCAAGGCAATTCTGATGCCCGATTTCATGAAGGAGCGCTTATATGGAACTGATGACCACCGATGCTGAACAGAATGCTCAAACCCTCGAACCCGCAGAGGAACACGATAAACTCTTCCGCGATGCCCGTCGCCGCCTCAACAAGGCGATTCAATATTTCCCGATTTCCCCCGATGTCGAAGAACAGTTGAAATACCCCAAATCTTCCCTGGCTGTTTCAGTTGTGATTCGCATGGACAATGGCGCACGCCGTGCTTTTAAAGGCTTTCGTGTGCGCTATGACGACTCGCGTGGGCCTGCCAAAGGCGGGATTCGCTACCACCAAAACGTCACCCTCGACGAGGTCATGGCCTTGGCTTTTTGGATGACCTTTAAATGCGCGGTGGTGGGCATTCCCTTTGGCGGTGCCAAAGGGGGCATTTGTGTCGACACCAAAGAGCTGACCAAAACCGAATTGGAGCGCCTGAGCCGCACCTACATCGAAATGATTGCTGATATGATCGGCCCTGAGGTGGATATTCCGGCCCCGGATATGTACACCAACGAAATTATCATGGGCTGGATGAGCGACCAATACAACCGCATCAAACGCGGCAAATACCCGGGTGTGATTACCGGCAAACCCCTGAGTTTGGGCGGGTCACTCGGCCGCACCGACGCCACTGGTCGCGGAGGCATGAACGTCTTGCGCCGCCTCGAAGAACAGCTCAAGATTGTGCCTCAAGAGACCAAAGTTGCTGTTCAGGGCTTCGGCAACGTCGGTTACCACTGTGCCCGTCTGCTGCACGATGCAGGCTATAAAATTGTCGCGGTCAGCAATTCCGAAGGTGGGATCTACGATCCCGATGGCATCGACCCCTATTCCCTGAAAAAATGGGAGCAGGAGCACAAAGAGGTTTTGGCGGGAGCCCCCACCAATGGCACTTCCCAGCCGATGGGCAATCAAGAACTGCTTAAATTGCCCGTCGATGTGCTGGTGCCCGCGGCCCTGGAAAACCAAATCACGGCCCGCAATGCCAAAGATATCAAAGCCAAAATTGTGCTGGAATTGGCCAATGGTCCGGTTACGGCTGATGCCGACGCGATTTTACATGAACGCGGCGTCTTGGTCATCCCGGATATTCTCGCCAACGCGGGCGGGGTCACGGTCAGCTATTTTGAGTGGGTGCAAAACCAGACCGGCTTCTATTGGGAGCTGGAAGAAGTCCAAGAAAAACTTCAAAAAATCATGGAAAAAGCCACGATCAATGTCTGGGAAACCATGACTGAGTACAAGTGCGATATGCGCACAGCCGCTTATGTCGAAGCCCTGAAAAAACTCAGTGGCGCGATTGAAGCCCACGGCACCCGTTATTATTTTAACCTGCCCTAAGGGCTCTTTCCCAAGGCTTGGTTTAAGTTCTGTTCTCAGGGCTTGGGTGCATAGACGTGCAGGGGCAGCCGATTGACCAATTCACGGCAAAAGGCCACGCCCCGCACGCTATTGCCATAGCTGTCCAAAGGCGGTGACCAGAGTGCGAGCCCCATCAGGCCCGGCACAACCAGCATCAACCCCCCCGAAACCCCACTTTTGGCGGGCAGGCCAATTTTAAAGGCAAATTCGCCCGAAAAATTGTACATGCCACAGGTCGCCATCACCGTCAGACAGTTGCGCAGGGTGCGTGGCTGCAAAAGTCTCTGGCCTGTGAGTGGGTTTTTCCCGCCCAGGGCCAGGGTTGCAGCCACAACCGCCAAGTCTTGTACATTGAGCGTAAGTGAGCAGCACTGAAAATACAGCTCCAGGGTCTCTTCGAGATCGGTGTCTGCAGGAAAAGCTTTGTTTTCGCGCATAAAATAGGCCAAGGCGTGGTTGCGATCGGCACTCTGGCGTTCAGACTGGTAAACCGCATTATCGAAACCCGGCGGGCTGCCTCCGCTCAGTTCGCTCCAAAATTGGGTGATGGCCTCAAAGCGATCGGGCAATTTGAGTTGGGGCCGAATCAAGCTGCAGCACATAATTCCGCCGGCATTGATCAGCGGATTGTGGGGCAGGCCTTGGCTATTCAGGGTCAGGGCATTAAAGACCTGGCCGCTGGGCTCAAAACCGACATGTTTGTGAACGGTCTCTTCGCCATGTTCTTCGAGGGTCAGGCAATAATTAACGGGTTTGCAAACTGATTGCAGGCAAAAAGCCAAATCAGCGTGGCCCCAACTGGCTTGGCTGCCGTCGGCAAAACAGACGGCCACGGCATAATGCGCAGGATTGGCTTTGGCCAATTGGGGAATATAACTGGCGACACGGCCTTCATTCTGGCTGGCTGTTGTCTGGTACAGTTCCGCCAAGAGGGGCAAGATCTGTTCTGGTTTGGGGGGGGTCATGGTGAGACCTGCGCAGAAGGGGTGACACCCCAAATTTCGGAGGCATACTGCAAAACCGCTCGGTCACTTGAAAATTTGCCCATCCGGGCGATATTCTGAAGCATTTTGAATGACCAGCGTTCTGGGTCTAAATAGACGCTGTCAACTTCTGCTTGGCATTGAACATAAGCGCGGTAATCGGCCAGCACAAAATAGGGATCCCCTTTGAGCAGGGAGGTCAAAATGGGCTGAAACAAGCCGGGCTCAGTGGCCGAAAAGACATCTTCCTGAATCCACTCCAGGCAGCGTTGCAGTTCGGGATCTCTTTCCACCGCTTCCCAAGGGTGGTAACGGCCGCGCAAGGCTTCGACTTCGTGGCTTTGCAAGCCAAAGATAAAAATATTTTCGCTTCCCACTTCTTCCATCATTTCGACATTGGCACCGTCCAGGGTACCAATGGTCAAAGCGCCGTTGAGTGCGTATTTCATATTGCCTGTGCCAGAGGCTTCCATGCCCGCCGTCGAAATTTGTTCACTCAGATCTGCTGCGGGGATGATTTTTTCTGCCAAGGAGACACTGTAATTGGGCAGGAAAATCGCCTTGATTTTGCCCTTTACACTGGGGTCGTGGTTGATGCGCTCGGCCACGGCATTAAAGAGTTTGATGATCAGTTTGGCCATATAATAGCCGGGGGCAGCTTTGCCACTCATAATAAAGGTCCGCGGCACAGCAATCTGATTGGGATCGTCTTTGCTGCGGGCGTAGAGGGTGATCATATACAGAATCAAGAGCAATTGCCGTTTGTATTCGTGTAAGCGTTTGGTTTGGCAGTCAAACAGGGAGTGCGGATCCAGTTCCAGGTGGTGGTGTTTGTGAATATATTGGCAGAGCTTGACTTTGTTCTGGAATTTGATCTCCCGCAGGGTCTTTAAAAAAGCTGGATCTTTGCTGAACTTGAGCAATTTCTGGGTTTGGGACAAATCGCGCAGCCAGTCTGGACCTGTTTTTTGGCTGATCAGTGCTGCCAGTTTTGGGTTGCACTGCAAGAGCCAACGCCGTTGGGTAATACCATTGGTCACATTGGTCAATTTGTCGGGTTCCAAGGCATAAAAATGGGGAAAAATTTGCTCTTTGAGAATGGCGGAATGCAGTTCGGAGACGCCATTGACGCGGTGGCTGCCAATCAGGGCGAGATGGGCCATGCGCACCTTGGGTTCGTCGAGGCCGGTTTCCAGGATCGAGACCTGCTCCAGTAATTCACGCTGATGGGGGGCTTGCAGATAGACCGAATCTAAAAAGCGCCGGTTGATCTCTTGAATCAGCTGCAGATGGCGCGGCAGCAATTTTTCCAGCATCGGCACCGACCATTTTTCCAGGGCTTCGGGCATGACCGTGTGGTTGGTATACGCCAAGCTGCGGGTGGTGAGGTCCCAGGCTTTTTCCCAGGGCAGGTGGTATTTGTCGACAAAGAGCCGCATCAGCTCAGCCACAGCCAGAGCTGGGTGGGTATCGTTCATTTGGATTGCCACTTTATCGGGAAAGGCCTCAAAATCCGTGTGGGTTTTGAGGTAGCGGCGAAAGATATCTTGCAAAGTGGCACAGACAAAGAAATACTCCTGTTTTAAGCGCAGTTCGCGGCCATGCAGGGTATTGTCATTGGGATAGAGAACCTTTGAGATATTTTCACTTTCGTTTTTGTGGGCCACGGCGTTGATATAATCGCCACTGTTAAAATAGGCCAGATCAAATTCACGGGTCGATTTGGCCGACCAGAGGCGCATGGTGTTGACCACGCCGTTTTGAAAGCCCGGAATCGGGGTGTCGTAAGCCATGGCCATCACCGATTCGGTGTGGGTCCAGTTGTGGCGCAAATGGCCCGCATCGTCGACAAATTCATGCACCCGGCCATAAAAGTGAACCGGGTACAGAAATTCAGGCCGGGGAAACTCCCAGGGATTGCCGTAACGCAGCCAGTTGTCTGGCGTTTCAACCTGATAACCCCCGCGAATATGTTGAAAGAAAATGCCATATTCGTAGCGAATGCCATAACCATAGCCGGGAATGCCTGTATTGGCCATCGAATCCAAATAACAGGCTGCCAGACGCCCCAGGCCGCCATTGCCCAGACCCGCATCCCATTCCGCCTCTTCAATCGTGCCCAGATCCATTTGCAGGGCTTCCAAGGCCTGGCCCATTTCTGGATACAGGCCGAGGTTGAGCAAGGTATTGCTTAACGAACGGCCGATCAAAAATTCGAGTGAAAGATAATAGACCCGTTTCACATCTTCGTGATAATAGCGCTGCAGGGTTTTGAGCCATTGGTCGACCATCCGCTCACGGGCACTCAGGGCCGTGGCATGGAACAGATCCCAGGCTGTGGCTGAATAGGCGTCTTTGGCCAGGGTGTGGTGAATATTGCGCACAAATGAATCACGCAATTCGCTGGCCAGATCGGGGGGGGATGTTTGGGGGGCAGATTGAGCAGGCATGGTTAGATTCTCCCTCAGGTTAATGCTCTTGCATCATACCAGCACTTGCCCCTTTGGGCATTGATCCAGATCGTTAAAACGACCAGACCTGGCCTGAATTGGCGATTTGTGCCAGTTCTTTGCGCATCCGTGGGCCCTTTTCTTTTTCCAAATGCTCAGGGCTCAAACCCGCTTCTTCTTTGGCCTCACACTCATACCCCAGAGCCATCACACTCAGGCATTCGGCTTGAGCGGGAATTTGCAGCAGGGCCTCCAGTTCTTCGCGTTTAAAACCCGCCATCTGGTGGCTGGCCAAACCTTTGCTCTGGGCTTGTAGAATCAGGGCCAGGGTGGCTGCGCCTGTGTCGTAGGCGGCATGGCGATTGTCTTTTTCGTTTTTGGCAAACTGTTTCATGGCGCAGATCACCAACAGGTGGCTGGCTTGGCTGGCCCATTGATTGGTGGGGTTGAGGCAGGCTTCAACGTCTGGGCGCAAGGCATCCTCTTTGCCAAAGACCAGAAAGCGCCAGGGCTGTTCATTAAAACAGGAGGGAGCCCAGCGGGCGGCTTCAAGCACTTCATTCAACAATTCAGGTGCCACAGTCTGGCTGGGATCAAAGGCACGGGGGCTCCAGCGCTCGCGGATGGGATCAATCAAATCTGCGGGGGTGGGGGCGGGTTTATTCATAATGGACCTCGTTCTCAAGATGCTCTGATCAGTATAGCCCTTGATTCACTTTTGCAGATCGACTTCAGCGGGTGTATTTGCCCAAACGGCGAAAAACGCTCGCCACCTGTTCGGGAAAGCTGCCACTAATATAGTTGATGCCATATTTTTCGCACAGGGCCTCGACTTTGGGGGCAATGGCTTCGAGGCGGTTGGGGGGCAGTTTGGGAAAGAGATGGTGCTCAATCTGGTAATTGAGGTGGCCCATTAACATCGAGATCGGGCGAGAGGCGCGCACATTGGCGGTGCCTTCGATCTGCTGCACATACCACTCGGCTTTGCTGTGTGGCGCTTCGGAATAGTGTTTGACCCCTTCGACCATATGGCCGGTATAAAAACTCAGGCCTGTAAACAGATTGCGCAGCACCATGGCCGTCATCGTCCCGAGGGTGACCTTGGCAAAGCCCTGGGGGCCTGCCAGCAAGCCAAACAGGCCGTAGTTATAGGCTGTGTGGGGGATGGCTTTGCGCAAATACTGCCAGAGCGAAGTCTGAAAGGCCTTTGCATCGAGTTTTTTGTGCATGCCAGCGTTGTCTTCGGGGTGATAACCGGGTATGAGCCTGCCAATAAAATCGCCCAGCCCCGCTGAGAGCAAGGCAATGCTCTGATCCGTCACAAAGCTATTTAAGATCAGCATTGCAGGCTGAATGCTGTGGTAATAGCGCTTGTCGATCTCTTCACCGAGCCTGAAAAAGCCAAAGGTCACATCGGGGTCGCGGTCGATTTGTCCCGTGTACGAGTGGTGCAAAATATTGTGGCGGTAGCGCCAGGCCTCTTCATCCACGGGGGAGTTGTGGTAATAATTGTCTGAATGAAAGGCTTTGGCCTCGGGCAATTTGTCCCAGGCCCCGTGTTGGGCGGGGTGGTGGATTTCGAGATTGTCGAGCTGCAAATAGACCCAGAGCGACAGCACACCCAAACTCCAACTGATTGGGTCCTTGCTGAAGTGAATCAAGAGGCGGCCTGAAATTTCACAGATCCGCGCGATTTGGCGCACGCTTTCGACATAGACCACGTCTTCTTCTCCGACCTGGGCCATGACCTCGGCTTTGAGCTGGTCGAGTTCGCGGGCAAAGGCCTGAATGCGGGCTCTGTCGAGGGGATCTTGGTGGATGTCTTTGAGGGTGGTTTGGAGATTTTCGAGCGTGGGTTCTAGGGTTGGATCGAGGGTGGACGTAGGCGCTATCATGGTGCAAGTATTCCGAAGTGTAAAAGATACTACATAATACAGGATCTTGGTCTTGACGTGCCACAGCCCACCCTCAGCGGCAATTAATCTACCGCAAACGAAAGCGTCAGAACCGCTGTGATGTCTTTTTCGATCGTGCTGGTATCATACGAGCCGCCATCACTGGCTTCGGTCGAATGGGGCTGGGTGATCTGAAAGACGCCTGTGCGCACGGAGCGAATGGGGCCCAGGCGACTGCCGGCACTTTTCAGGATTTGTTCAGCCCGCAAGCGGCCATCTTTGGTGGCCTCAGCCAACATTTCCACACGCAAATCGCTCAGGCGGGTGTAGAGATATTCGGGAGAAGAGGAGCTAAACGGAATACCGCGTTCGATCAGCTCTGCGGACTCTTGTGCCAGGGCCTCGATTTTTTTGACATCTTTGAGCTGGATTTCGAAGCGCTGGCCGAGGCGGTAACCCCGTGTTTTGCCAGAGGGATTGCCGTTGGGCAGCAGCTCTTCGAGGGTGGTGATATCGATCGAAGAGAGCTTGAGGGCTTCAGCGGGAATGCCTTTTTCTTCGGTAAAGTATTTTTTGACCTTGTTGACCTGCTCTTGCAGGCCGATATACGCCTGTTGTTGGGTCGTGCTTTCGACCCCCACCGAACTGCGCCAAATGGCAAAGTCGGATGTAATCGCTTTTTTTGCGGCCCCGGTTACGCTCACGGTCTGATCTTCGCTGCGAATTTTGCTGATCGCCTGCCCACCCAGCCAAGCAGAAATCACCAAGGCTGCTGAAAGCAGACCCATACCTGCGACAAAGAAGGGAGATTGTGTATCACTCATAAAAAATATTAATTGCTCCGTGTGGAAGTTGATGCAGATGAGACGCAAACCGAAGGTGAAATGTTCAGTCATATTTGTGGGTTTTTTAAAAATATCGCAAATATTCCGGTATTCTTAAAATTCAAATATTTTACTTATTTTTCCACCTCTGCATCCATGTATGAGCTCAAACGTAGCGTTCAATTTAGGCCAAACCAGGCGCTTTTTTCAAATTGCCTAAAAGTCATTTGAAGCTGCCATTGAGCCACTGACCCAGCATTGTCTCTTCATATAACCTTACCCCCCTCTTGCAAGCGGAGTAAAATAGGCATGGGCAGATTTCCCTCTCCGAACAAGCAAAGCCTGCCCCAGTTTTTCCTGGAGCAATATTAATCATGACCGATTCTTCCCCCTCTTTTTTACTCTTGGATGCCGCCCGTGGCTTGCCTGTTTCCCGCACCCCCGTCTGGCTGATGCGCCAAGCGGGTCGCTACATGCCCGAATTTCGCGCCATTCGCCAAAAAGTCGATTTTCTCACCCTCTGCAATACCCCCGAATTGGCCGTCGAAGTCTCGATGCAGCCGATCGATCAGCTCAATGTCGATGGCGCGATTATTTTCTCAGATCTGCTGATTCCCGCCCAGGCCATGGGCGGCGATTTGGAATACGTCAAAGGCGAAGGCCCGGTGATCCACAACCCTGTGCGCACAGAGGCCGATGTCAACAATCTGCGTGCGCCCCATCCCCAAGAGGCCTCACCGGCGCTGGGTGAAGCGATTGCCATGTTGGTCAAAGCTGTTGAGCCCCGCATTCCCGTGCTGGGTTTTACGGGTGCGCCTTGGACCACCGCTGCGTATATGATCGAAGGCGGTGGCAGCAGCCATTACCGTTATATTAAAACGATGATGTACCACGAACCTGCGCTCTTTGACCGCTTGCTGGAACATATCTCAGGGGTGTTGATTCAATACCTCGACTACCAGGCCCGCTCCGGTGCCCGCCTCGTGCAGATCTTTGATACCTGGGCGGGTGCGCTCTCGTTGGCCGATTACCGTCGCTTTGCCCTGCCGACCACGCAGCGTGTGATTCAGGGTTTTAAAGCCCTGCAGCCCGATGTGCCTTTGATTCTCTACGTCAACAATTCTCATCATTTGCTCGAAGCCACCGCCGAAGCGGGGGCCGATGTGCTCAGCCTGGATTGGCGTGTGCCATTGGGTGAGGTGCCTGCCCGTGTGGGTGAATCTGTCTCCGTGCAGGGCAATCTCGATCCCTGTCTGCTCTTTGGGCCTGCTTCGGGGGTCGAGCAGGGCGTCAAAGACGTCTTGGCCAGCTGGAAATCTCCCACCCGGCATATCTTTAACCTGGGCCACGGCATTTTGCCCGAGACACCCGTCGAGAATGTCAAACGTCTGGTGGAATGGGTCAAGGAATATGGCCAGCACTGAAGCCAGCAGAGGAACCCAACTTGAGGACTACCAAGTTCCACGTGAGCTGCTGAGCAAATACGCCAAACCGGGCCCCCGTTATACCAGCTATCCCACTGCGCCCGAATGGGCCGACGATTTTACCCAGGCCGATGCCGAAGCGCTGTACCGCGCCAATAATCCCGAGGGTTCAACGGCTCCCTTGGCGCTGTATGTGCATATTCCTTTTTGCACCAGTTTGTGCTGGTATTGCGGTTGCAATGTGCAGATCTCGCGCAAAAAGCAGGTGAGTGAGCCCTATTTAACGGCCTTGGAACAAGAACTCGATAAAATTGCGCCGCTGATAGCCAAAACCCGCACGATCAGTCAGATGCATTGGGGCGGGGGCACGCCGACTTACCTCGAACCCGAGCAAATCGAGCGTTTGGTGGCGATGATCCGCCAGCGGATTGACTTTGCGCCGGGGGCTGAGATCTCGATTGAGGTCGATCCCCGTGTGACCACCGATGAGCATATTCTCGCTTTGCGCCGGGCTGGTTTTAACCGTTTGAGCATGGGCATTCAGGATTTTAATCCCCAGGTGCAGCAGGCCGTGCACCGTGTGCAGAGTTTTGAACAGACCCAACATTTGGTGAACTTTGCCCGTGAACAGGGCTTTGCAAGTATCAATATGGACCTGATGTATGGCTTGCCCCACCAGACGGTGGCCAGTTTTGAACAGACCCTGGAACAGGTTTTTAGTCTCAGCCCGGATCGTTTGGCGCTCTTTCACTATGCCCATGTGCCCTGGCTCAAACCCGCGCAAAAATTGCTCAAAGAGGAGACCTTGCCCGACTCCGACACCAAATTGGCGATTTTTGAGTTGGCCATTGCCGCGTTTCTGGAGCGGGGCTATGTTTATATCGGCATGGATCACTTTGCCAAACCCCAAGACGAGTTGGCGCTCGCTCAGAAGGAACACAGCCTGCGCCGCAATTTTATGGGTTATACCACCCAGGCTGGGGTCGACCTCTATGGCTTGGGGGTCTCTTCGATCAGTGAAATCGATGGGCATTTTATCCAGAATTTACGCGAAGTGCCGGCTTATGAAGGGGCTTTGGCCGAGGGCCATTTACCGACCCATCGGGGGCTGCTTTTGAGTGCCGATGATCATTTGCGCAAAGCGCTGATCGAAAACCTGATCTGCAATGGCTACCTCGATTTTGCCCAGATCAGTCAGCAGTTTCAAATCGATTTTCAACAGTTTTTCCACAGCGAGCTGGAAAATTGCAAGGAAATGGCCAAAGATGGCTTAATTGAATTGACGGACGGGCATATTGCCGTTTTGCCGCGCGGTCAGATTTTGATTCGCAATGTCTGCATGGTTTGGGATGCCTATTTGGGTAAACGCGCCGGGCAGCAGATGTTTTCGCGTACGGCCTAGGCCATGTCGGTAATCGCCTTGGCTTGGAAACATTACAGCCATTATCCCTTGGTTGTCTTGTCCAATCGCGATGAATTTCGCAGCCGTCCGACTGAAAAACTCATGCGCTGGGATACGGATCCGGTGATCTATGCGGGCCGAGATCCCCAAAGTGGGGGGACTTGGTTGGGCATGACTGAAACGGGCAAATTTGCTGCTTTGACGGATTTTCATTGGCATCAAGTAACAGATATTCCCCACGCCCAAAGCCGGGGACGTCTGCTTTTGTCGTATTTGTTGGGGGATTTGGACCCAGAGTCCTTTCTCAGCCAAACCCAAAGTCAACGCAAAAAGAGTTTGCCTTTTAATCTCTTGGTGGGGGATCGTGAGCGCTTGTTTTACTGCTGTTCGGTCTCCAATCTGGAAGAAGAACTCAGCCCAGGGATTCACAGCCTGAGTGATTATTTTATGGACAGTGCCATGCCCAAATGCCGCTATCTTAAAAAAAACCTGGAAAAGCGCATGATCGACGACAATCTGACTGCCCAAGAGCGCGGAGAATTGTTCGAGATTCTCGGGCGCACCTTGCGTTTTCCCCAAGAGGAATTGCCCAAACGGGGATATCCGCCTGTGGTTGAACACGAGCGTTCCCCCATTTTCCTTGATCTGGGCGATTATGGCACGGTTTCCTCTTCACTTCTGACGGTGGATAACCAAGCCCAGGTGATCTTTGATGAGCGCAGTTACCAGCCTGGCGAAGCCCACACCACCCACAGCTTGCTCTTTCAACTTCACCCACCCGAACTTTAACGCCTATTTTGCCCCAAGGGATTTGAGGCGCTCTAAACGTTTACTTTCGTTTTCACGCAGCCAGCTATCTTCTGCCAAAAGCTGATAGGCCTTGGCAAAATAAGCGGCGGCTTCTGCTTCGCGTTTGAGGGCCAAGAGACATTCGGCGATCTCTTCTGAGACATAGCCATCTTCTGCCAATTTGAGCTTTTGGCGCTCTGCTGCAAGTGCCAATTGCTGTTTCAGAGCTTCTTCGGTGCGGTTTAAAGAGCGCAGAGTCCGGGCCACACTCCATTTGGCAATCAAAAGCGATTCGCCTGTCTGGCGTGTTTGGTGCCAAGCCAGACATTTTTCAAAATAGCCCAAAGCCTCGCTAAATTTGCCCTGATCGTGGTAGGTCCAGCCGATATTGTTATACAAAGAGCCAGCCCATTTCTGGGCGCGGGGATCTGTGGTTTTTTCAACCGCTGCGAGGGCTTTGAGATTCCAGGCCAATTGGTTTTCGGGTTTTTCGGCAATGGCGATCATATGCGCGGCATCGATGGCATAAAAATCCAGGCCTGCCTCCAGAGCCCTTTCCCAGGCCCGCACAAACAGGGGCAGGGCCTTTGCCTGGGCTTGAGCGGAGTTAAAACTGCGTCCGCGCTCAAGCAAATAACGCACCTCTGCACGTTTCCATTCGGGTTTTAACTCTTTTTCGACCTGATCAAGCAGGGCATGGGCCTCTGCAAATTGGCGTTGCAATGAGTGCGTGCGGGCTATTTGGGTCAGGAGTTCGAGGTAATAGCTGCGGTCGGGATGTTTTTCTGCTTCTGGCAGCAGGGCCCGAAATTTCTGGGCGGTTTCAGCCGGTTGTTCGTAATTCCAGAGGGAGTCAAATTCGGGTTGGTTTTCGCTGGCGTGGCTCATCACGGGACCTTTCAAGAGTAAAAGGATGATTAAACAACAGAAATAGAGCTGAGCACGGTGCAACATTGCAGCCTTTTATTTCCCAACGGGAGGCTTGCCACCGCCACCGAGCTGTTGGGTCAAAAAGTCACCCCACTTGCTCAATTGGGCAGGGTTCTTGCTGCCACCCAAAATGGCTGAAATGCTCAGCCGAGGCACAGGATTAAAAATCGACTC
>JBPXJQ010000042.1:0-76280 GCA_051715345.1 Candidatus Blackallbacteria bacterium | reverse complement strand
CGGCATCTTGGAGTATTTTTCAGGCTAAATGGCGTTTGTTAGGAAGAATCTTTG
This sequence comes from Candidatus Blackallbacteria bacterium, assembly GCA_051715345.1. Classification (GTDB taxonomy): domain Bacteria; phylum Cyanobacteriota; class Sericytochromatia; order UBA7694; family UBA7694. The sequence continues at coordinate 76,226 of JBPXJQ010000042.1, read as the reverse complement.
ATGAACGCGAGTCACATTTGAGGAAAAAAGGAGGGTCTGAGTCAGACTATGATTGCTATGCGGCCTGAATCACCCGTAAACTTTGTGAATTTAAGCAGCAGCGCTCCAATGAGGCAGTCAAATCAAATTTTGTTTCATGTTTTAAGATCAAACGGTTAAGGCGGGTTTCATGACAGAAATTCAATCTGGCAACAGTTTTTCGGTTTCCTCACGTTTTATGCAAGAAATGCATAAAGCAGCCTCAGACAATAGCATTGACGCCAAAGAAATTGCACAATTGGTAAAGATTGCATCTGAAGATGCTGCTGGCTTAACCGATGATGAAAAAAACATCCTGACAAGTTTATTTACCAAGAAGCTTGATACCTCTGGTTTGAATCCCGAAGAAAAAATTTTATTTGATAAACTCAGAGGAAGTCAAACAAGCCAAGAAGTAGTAGACCAAAACGTTAAAACCTTAAAAAGCATAGTAAATCACGAAAACGACCCAAACAGCTTAAATTTTTCAAAATTAAATCTAGTAAATGAATCCAAAGATCTCTTGTCAAAGGCCTCCTTCGGATTATTTGGAGGAACCAACAAGACGACTCATGGAATTACCATCTATGATGGCAACCTGCCCCGTACCGAAAACCCCACGCAGACAACGAATATGACTGATCGTCGGGAAATTGATCGCAATAATTTGATTTCAACGTTGGGACCTTTGGATCAAGAATTAAAAGCGGGCTTGGCCCCAGACTCGGATGTGCGCAAACGTCTGGGTGAAAGTTTGGGCTTAGATCCAAACAGTGAAGAGGTCTCGGCAAAGATCAAGGGATTGTCTGATAAAATTACAGCCTTTAAAAGAGATCCCGCAAAAGCAGATTGGACGGCTTCATCAGATCTTACCGCTCTGATGAACAGCTATGCACAAAATCCCCCAACAGATAATCCCCGTATCAATTCCGCTTATATGAGTTCACTTTTGGGTACTTTCTGGAATGCCTGGGACGCCACTTCATTGGAAAATGAGCAAAAGGTGAACCAAGCAGAAGGAAATATTCAGGTTCCCGCTTCCCTAGAAGAAATCAATAAGTCCCTTGAGTCAGTCAATAATTTGGCCAAGACCGATACACAAGCAGCTCTGGAAAAAGCGAACACATTGCTGGCACAATTGGACAAGCTCAAAGAGACAAATCCTGCACTCTATGAAAAAGTACTGCGCGGCAAAGATGAAAGTGCTGTCAACCTGCTTCGGGATCAGGTAAGCACCCTGCAAAAACATATTCAAGATGGTGGAGCCATGGGGCAAGCCCAAATGGCTCAGCTCAACAATATTTATGCCAATTTACATCAGTTACAAAAAACAGTAGATATTGAGCTCCCCAATTCAGACATTTCAACTCAAATTGCCGAAAAACAGGCCCTTATCAACGATCCTGCGACACCGGAAGACCAGAAAGCTACCCTGCGTACAGAATTGGCGGCATTAGAAGTCCAGGCTTCAGCCTCAGCTCTCCCAGCGGGTTCACAAGAACAGCTGGCAGCCCTGAAAACAGCCATGGGAGATGCCAAAAGTGCCATTGCAAATGCCACTTCTGCAGCCCAGGACTCTGCCGCTTCTCGCAGCAATATGATCAACGATCTGCAGCAGGCCGAAACTACGCTGGCCAATCTCTTGACCCAACACGGAATTTCAGATACTGGGCGGGCCCAATTACAAAGCCAGTTGGATGCCACCCGCGCGGCGTTAGGGCAACTTAAAAACAATCAAGAAGTCAAGTTTGAACAACCCGCACAGCAAGAGGCCTTTAACAAGGTCTTAGCAAACCTGCAAAAGATGAAACCTGCCCCGGTTGTGACATCACCCCCTGGTGATGCCGGGGTTTCTCCAAACGTTGTTACGACATTCGATCCCGCAACAGCCGCAATTCTGGCCCCCACAGCGGTAGATACTTCCTTTGCCGATTTTACGACAGGGTTGCCGCCCATCAATGGACCCGTTCCATACAGCCCTTCTTTTACCGACAGCGCGGCTTGGACCTTGCCTGATCAGACGCTCTCCTGGAATGCCTTTTCAGGAAGCTCACTCTGGGACAACAGCAGTTTGTTGTATACGCCCTCATTCAATTCCGGTGGTTATTCCTGTGGGCTGGGCAATTACAATTTGAACACGCCATTGCTCTCCCTGCCAAGCATGAATCCTTCGCCAAGCAAAGACACTGCGGCAGCCCCCCGCCCCTCGATGTCAAATGTCTTTCTTGAGGGCGTGGGGGTGGATCCTGCCAATGTCAAACCCCTGTCCCCAGAACAAGAACAGCGTCAAGCCAAGGCACTTGAAACCCTTGCCGCCATTAATGCCAATGGTTCTCCAGAAGCCAAAGAGGCTGCAAAAATTCTCGAAAAATTGGTCAAGAATCCAAACAATGGCCCCATTCAATTGGACAATGGGCAAACCCTGACTCCTCCACCAGGTTCATTTGACTCCAGTTTGGCGGTATTGGAGTCTTATCAAGAATTGACGAACAAAGGGATTGCTCCCCAAGATGCCGAAGCGGTGTTTGTGCTCGCCGCTCGCTTGGTACAAAAAGGAGAATCTCCTGAAAATATCAAAACGCAAGTTCAGCAAATCGCCAGCAGTGGAAGCAAGGAACAAATTACGGCAGCTTTGCAAGAGTTTCGCGTGCAGCATTTTGTGGGTGATCAACAAATGGTTGCACGGATTGCAGATCGTCTGGATAATTCTGAACTCGCGAAAAGCCTTGCAACAAGTGTTCTTGGCGCTGATTTTGTCAGCCAAGTACAAAAACTGGAAGGCGGTGCAAATGTCAAAACGGTTGAAGAAGCCGTTCAATTTTTACAAAAGACCGGCAAAGATACCTCTCCCAGTTATATTGTGCAGGTCATGCAAAGTCCCAATTTCAACACCCACTACACCCAGGTTCTCAATACAGCCAAGACAGACTTACAAGCTTTAAATTCACAAGCCACAGCTTTGATAAATGAAATCAATAGCAAGAATATGGTGAAGACAGGTCAAGTCAAAACCATTGATGAGGCGATTATTGCCTTGGGCAGGTCATCAGCACCCGGGGCAAGTGAAATGCTCTTAAAACTTCAGGAACTAAAAACAAAACAGACGCAACTGACCCCCCAAATTGCCGGTATAGAGCAACTCAAAGCGGTAAATACAAATTACCAAACCGTGAAGTCTGAATTGACAAAAGCCATTTCTGAGTTAGAAAAACTCCCTCAGAACGACCCAAGACGTGCTGAAGTCGCCATGCTCAAGACCGTTCTGACAGAATTAGAAACAACAGGCCAATTGTCCCCCACCTCTGCGGCTGATTTTGCCGATTTTAAATTTAAACGCCGGATGAATACTGCAGAAGCGGTCTTAAATGCAGATCCCCAGCAGACACAAGAAGGAGGGAACAAAATTAGGCGCATTTTTGGGACCCTGAGAACAGGCACTCCTGCCCAAAAAGATGCAGCAGTTGCGGAGCTCATTCAGGGATTTACACAGGGAACCATTCGGGCGCCACACAATTTGGCAAAACAAAATGAACTCTTATCAGCACTGGATCTACCGACCAGCGAAACCCAATTGTCGTTTGAAGCGTTAATGGAGCGCTTGGGAAGATTCCAACCTTCCCAGGTCATTTCATCAGATATAGATGCTTCACTGACAATGGCAGATGCCATGGATATTGCCCGCTCCCAGTTAACGGGTAAACCGCCAGCCGCAGAAATCCCAACCCTGGCCCAGCGCAGACGGCAAGAGAGCATGACTTACCTCTCAGATCCCGAGCGATTGACAAATCCAAGTAATCCCACGGCAGTCGCGCTGAGCCGATATGATGAAGCCACAGAGGTTGTGAGAAACCACAATTACAGCCTGCCACCTGAACAGCGTGCCGCAGCTTGGCAAAATACCTTGACTGATTATCAAGCCAGCGATGCGATCATCGATCGCATGAATCAAAATATTGCCAAAAGCTTGCAGGGACTCACTCAGGCCAATGATAAATACATGGTGGCAAATGGTTACCCTCCTCTCAGCTCAAATGATGGTATTGATTCTGTGTCCCCTGGAGCAAAGCTGAGTCCCAAAGCCCAAGAATTGGTGGATAAAGCAGATGCACTTGCAAATGCATTGCTGTCTCCAATCCCCAAAGGTAATGGTAAAGAGTATTTGAGCGATTTGTTAGGCAAATTTCTCACAATTATCCGCGATCTCGATTTTAAAACCCGGCAATTGGTCTTAAAACAACTTGCACAAAAAATGGTCAACAATGCCATTACGCAATTTTATAAAGACAAGTTAGATGAGAATAATAAACATCATCAAGAAGCGTTACAGCGACTTCAAGTCAACCTCAAAGCCCAAATTACGCAAATGCTTGAAACCAGCCTGGCTAACAATTCAAACTCGACCCAAGCTGTGGCATCCATGAGTGGTCAAGTTACAGGCTCAGCTTTAGCATCGGCTTTTGATCAGGTCGATGCCCAAAGTCCAATTAATCAAATGTTTGAAATCACCGACAAAATGACACCGCCCCTTTCAAATGCTCAGAAACAAAGCATTTTGGATCAATTAGCTCTGGTAATGGCCGCAGCAGGAACGCCTGATATCAACGACGATAGAGTGGCATTGAACAATCTGAATACAGATTTGTCAACCCAGCATTTTAATCGCTAAACCCCCTTTCAGACACAAAAACACCGGGCTGTTAACCCGGTGACAAGTGTTAATAAAGAGGAGGGAGGCCCCACCCAAAGATGGGGCAAATCAAACTATTTTTTCTGGTAGGCCTGGAGAATCTCGCCTGAACGGTCGGCGATGTTGGCTGCGCGGCCACGGATGCCGTCGATATTTTTATCGGCCACTTGGGCACGGTCAATATCACGGGCAGAGCGGGCTTCAAACAGCGAGTTGTACAAATTCTGGTTTTCAGTCATGGCTGCGGTTTTGTCGGCCTGGGGGTTGTAGCTTTCGACCTTGTCTGCCAAGGTACGCAGACCCGAAGCCTGATCTTTGAAGCCCTGGTCTTTGCTATGGCCAATCAGAGCGCCAATGCCAGCAGCGGCCGCGGCCCCAATGCCTGCGCCAATCGCGGCGTTTTTGACATTTTTGCCACCGGCGAAGAAACCAATGGCCCCACCGGCAACAGCGCCGATACCGGCACCAGTCAAAGCAAAGGGAGTGGTACGGCCTGTGGCCTGAGCATCAGTGGCATCCGCTTCTTTGCGCAATCTCGAACCCACAGCGTTGGCGGATTCGGGGCTGTTTTCAATCGCGGTAATATTGCTGAAAGCGCGGCTGATCGCAGCATCGGTACCCCGGATATTTTGTTGCAGATCGGGCAGGTCGTTGGTCTGCTGCTCAATCGCTTTGAGGCTGTTGTTCATGGTGGCATAAGCGGCCTGCAGATTGGTATTGATCATCTCCTGCTCATGGATATGGGGCTGGAGGCGATCATAATAGGGATCCTGGGGAATCACGGGCTGACTGTTGTCGACTTGGTTGCCATTGCCGGGGTTGAAGGGGTCGACACCATTGGGTGAACCATTGTTGCCATTGCCCGGTTTGGGTTTGAAAGGGTCGACACCATTGGGTGAACCATTGTTACCACTGCCGGGTTTGGGTTTAAACGGATCGGTACCGACAGCATTGCCACTGCCACCATTGTCTTTAAAGGGGTCGCGGGTTTGACGCATGCCGCCACCGCTGCGGGGGCTGTAATCATTGAACCAGTCGCGGGTATTGACCACACTCTGCTGCATACGTGCAGTCCAGGTGCGCCAGCCAGCGCTGTTGAGGGTGGTTTTGGCTTGGATATGGATACCACGGGTGGTGGCATCATTGCCATTGGCGGTCATGTCTTTGATCGAGCGCAGAGAGCCTTCGAGCTTGTCGATGGCACCGTCGTAGGCGCGGTTGCTGTCGAGCAATTTGTAATAGCGATCGCGGGAATTGTCGTCGCTGTAAATAGTGGGGGCCCAAACATGGGCGCTGGAAACACCATTTTTGGCAGTGGCATTGACACTTTTGAGGGTTTCGAGCCCTTCGACGTAGACACGGAAACCTTTGCTCTCTTGAATCACGCCCTGACGAACTTCGACGGCATCGGCTTTGATCGCGTTGGTGAGTTCAGAAGTGCTGATCTCCCCATTTCTGTCGCTGTCTACTTTGTTTTTGATATTGCCATCGACTTGTAATTCGTCCATGACTTTGTTGTTGTTGCGGTCAAAAGAGCGGACCAACCACTCAGCATTACTAAAATTGATACTTCCAGCCATTTTCGGAATCCTCCACGGAATGTTTAACACTTGATTTGTATACTCTCTATTTCGCCTCAAAGCCGCAAAACATTCTTAAGCAACAACCAAGATTAGATTAAAGAATATTTAATCTTAGATAAAGCCAATTAAGCTCAAATCCCCATAAATCTCTTGCAGACTTGCTGAAACAGGGGGGATACAGGCTATAATCAGCTATGGCACATACACAGATCAGCATTGGCTTGGCTCAGATCAGCCAACAAGTCGGAGACAGTTTTTACTTCCCCTATTCGGTCGGGCTGCTACAGGCCTATGTCCAGGCCAAGGCGCCAAGCCCAGAGCGCTACAGGTTTTTGCCCTTGGTCTACCACCGCCTGAATGTCCAAGCAGCCTTGGCCCAGTTTGCCCAGGCCCAGATTGTCGGATTTAGTCTCTATGTTTGGAATGAGCGGCGTTCACTGCTTTTGGCCAAAGCCCTCAAAGAGGCCAATCCCAACGTTCTGATTGTTTTTGGAGGACCCCAGGTACCCGACCAGGCAGAGCTCTATTTGCATCATCATCCCCAGGTCGATCTCTGCTGTCACGGACCAGGGGAACAGACTTTTTTGGAAATTTTGGAACGCTTCCCGGAGCGCAACTGGCAGGGCATTGCCGGGGTGAGTTACCTTCAAGAAGGCCAGTTTGTCCATCAGTCGCCGGCCCCACGGGCCTCAGACCTGAGCCAATTCCCCTCGCCCTACCTAACAGGGGTCTTTGAACCGCTTTTGGCCCAAAACAGTCAATGGATCGGCCTGCTCGAAACCAATCGGGGCTGCCCTTTTGCCTGCACTTTTTGCGATTGGGGTTCGGCGATTCAAAGCAAGGTCTACCGCTTTCCCCAGGAGCGCGTCTTTGCTGAGATTGAATGGATCGCCCGCAATAAAGTCGGCAATGTCTTCACCTGTGACGCCAATTTTGGCATTCTCAGCCGGGATGTCGAAATTGCCAGTTATGTGGCCCGCATGAAAACCCAATACGGCTTTCCCCTGAGCTTTCAAAACCAGACCGCCAAAAATGCCTCGGAGCGCGTGATCGAAATCCAGCGCATTTTGCACCAAGCGGGTCTGGCCACCTATGCCGCCATTTCACTGCAATCGGTCGATCCGCATACATTGCGCAGCATCAAACGCGAGAATATTTCCCTGGAAGCCTATCGCAAGGTCCAAGCTGCTGCACTCGAAGCGGGGATTGTGGCCTATACAGACATGATCTTGGCCTTGCCGGGAGAGAGTTATGAATCGTTTGTGAATGGGATCAACACGGTGATTGAAAACGGCCAACACACCAAAATCCTCTTTCACAATGCCACAATTTTGCCCAATGCAGAAATGGCCGCCCCCGCATACCGCCAGCAATTTGGGCTTGAAACCGCCTGGGTCAGCCTGCCAGGCCATACACCCGCAGAGGATGGCATTCCCGAATTGATGGAAATTGTCGTGGCGAGCAAAGATCTCTCCCGTTCAGATTGGCTCAGAATGCATGTCTTTGCTTGGTTTACAGCCTTTCTTTACTATACCCACAAGCTGCTGCAACCGACCTTGATGGTCTTAGAAAGTGCCTCAGGACTTTCTTACCGAGATCTGATCACCCATTTTTGCGAGGCCCCGCTGGAGGGCTATTCGGTTTTACAACAGATACGCGCAGGCTTTGAAGACACCGCCCGCAAATACCAACAGGGCTACCCGATCAGTCAGCAAGAAACCCTGATCTGGACCCTCTTTGACGGCATGTATCTGACCCCCGACAATGCCATGCAGATTCAACTCTGGAATGCCAATTTGATCGATACCTTCTACAGTGAAGCCGGAGATCTACTGGCCCGACTGGTTTTGAAAAAAAAGCCCGACTTTGATCTGCGTCTGCTTGAAGAAAGCCTGATCTTCAACCGCAAACTATTTTTGCGTCTCTTCTCAAGCCAACGCTTTCCGGTCGAAATCGCCCAAAGGCAGATCCAGGAGACACTCCTGCCCCTGCATTATAATCTGCAGGAATTTTACCAAGGACGACAACAATCCCTGCCGATTTTATTGCACGAGACGGCTGAAACGCAAATCCGCATTTAAAATAAAGCTGAAATTATTGAATGAAAATCGGTTGGCGCTGCTTGGCTTCAATCGCATCGCCAATCGGATGGGATTTGACATCCTCTTCTTCGCGCAAGCGTTCCTGCAACATCATCAAAGCCTCTAAGACAGCCTCAGGACGTGGCGGGCAACCGGCCACATAGACATCGACAGGCACGATCTGATCAATGCCCTGAACCGTACAATAATTATTGTAAAAGCCACCGGAACAGGCACAGGCCCCCATTGAAATCACCCATTTGGGTTCAGGCATTTGTTCATAGATCCGTTTGAGAATCGGGGCCTGTTTGTAATTGATTGTGCCAGCCACGACCAAGAGATCGGCCTGACGGGGAGAAAAACGCACAACTTCGGCGCCAAAACGGGAAAAATCAAAGACCGAAGACATCACGCTCATAAATTCAATTGCGCAACAAGCCGTACCAAAAGGCAAAGGCCAGAGGGAGTTTTTTCGACCCCAATCCAAGACGGCATCAAGACGGGTGGTAAGATAACCCTCACCAGCAAAATCTTCTAATCCCATTTTAAAGCCCCTTTCTTCCAGATATAGACAAAACCGGCCAAGAGCACAGTCAGAAACAAGAGCATTTCGAACAGACCGTTCATACCCAAGCGTCTAAAATTAACTGCCCAGGGGTAGAGGAAAACAGCTTCTACGTCAAAGATGATAAAAATAATAGCAGTCAAATAAAACTTAATTGAGACCCGATCTTCGGCAGTGCCCACCGTTTGCATAATCCCTGACTCGTAAGGCAACCATTTGCTGGCGCTGCCGGGGTGACTGCCGCCCAAGACCCTTGAAATAACAACAATCACCAGGGGTACAGCCAAAGCCAGGAAGAGCACAGTGATCATGGCCAAGGCATTTTCTGACATGGTTAAGTGCGTTCTTTCTGTTTAGTCTGCCCTTATTATACCCCGAGTTAGACCCCGAGGAGACAGTCCCTTGAAATGGATTATAATAAGGGAATGGCACATTCCCTCAATTTGCACCCAAAACTCAGCAACGATCCCTTTGCCCCAGAAGTCTGGATCTTAACCCTGGCCTCGGAACAGGATTCAGGTCTGGAAAGCATTTGGACAGCCTTGAGTCAGCTCTTTGAAAAGACCCGGGTCTATCTCTTGATTATTTTCCACCAACAGGAGCAGGTCACGCCCAAACTCTTGCGCACACTCTTACATCTCGAGGAATTGGCCTGTGAATCAGATTTGCGCACTTTTTGGTGTGAATTGCCCCCCGCTTGGAGACAATTTTTACAAGAACAACACCTTGAGACCTTGCTCGATATTTACAGCACACGCTCAAAGGCGCTTTTAGCAATCAAATCGCTCTGGGAAGAAGAAAAACAGCTCTTCGGTGACATTCCCGCTTAATGGTGTTTTCAGGCGGGAGGCACAGGCAAAGGCAAGGGCTGTGGCAAAGGTGGCAAGGGCACATCAATCGGTCCTGGCGGTTTTTCTTGGGTGGGGGGCAAAGGCCGATCGGGCTCTGTGCCCACGGGTTGCAGTTTATCTGTACCTGGGGGAATCGGCGCATTTTCACTGGGAGAGATCACAGGACTGCCGTTTTCATTCAAGAGCTGGGATCGCCATTCTTTGACAGACCCATCGGGACGTTCTTGCAGGTAATTTTTGCCGTTGCTGCTGCGATAGATATCTGAGTCAGAATCCAATTGCCGATCCCGGTTTTGATCATAACCCACCTGCACCTCGCTGATCTGATCGCCTTCCGAATTGAAAGCCAGGATTACAAGAATATTGAGAGGATCATTGCCACTTTTTTCAGGCACCACCACGGGAATACGCACGGACTCTTTGAGTTTTTTAAATTCGAGTTCGAGCAAGTGTTCACCGCTCTGAATAAAGGGCAAATTTTGTTCGAGTGGTTTTTCTCGGTCCAAAGCTGAGCCATCTAAACTAAAAGCCGTGTTAAAGCGCAAGGTCTGTAGCGAGGAAGAGACCAGCGGAACCGTGGTGCCACTCGGCAGGCGATTCAAAAATGCAATCCGGACCTGTTGCAAATTGACTTTGTTTTGGGCCAGAATCGTGCCAACCCGTTGAATCAGGGCCGGAGGCAAATTGGCACAGCCTGTAAGCCCTGTCAAAAGGGCCAACGCCATTGCACTTTGTTTTAATCGTCCAGGCCGGGCAAACATAGCTTTAGTTTCTCATTTCTGGGTATCTGTTTCAGTGACGGGAGTGCGCTGGGCTGAGTTCCAGATTGAACAGATCAAAAGCAGATTATAACCTGATCATACTGCGATTGAGGGGATTTGCCCTAGCCTTTTGTCATCAAATGCAATAAAAAAGATCACCTTCAGATATTCGGGTGATCTTTTTAAAATCAAATCTGTGTTGAGACTGAAAGTCTAGGTGATAAAATGGCCGTCTTTGACGAGGGATACATAGGCATTAACTGAGAAGCCATCATTGCCCAAGGTTTTCAATTGCTTGTCATTGATGCCTTTGGTTTTGAGACCTTCCATTAAGACATCCAATAATTTGCGTTTTGTTACGCTGCCGGTTTTGGGATCTTTGAAGTCAATCTCGCCACCTTTATTGCCTTTGCTTTCATAGGTGGATACCTGTTTGATAAATTCACCCACATTGGCAATTTCTTCTTTGGAATACCCTTGGGATTTCATGTAGTCCAAGACAGCAGCAGTGGCAGATTGTTTGTTTCTAACTGCTTCAGAAATGGATTTAATCGGGGCGCCACCTTTTTCACCGAGGGCGAGCCAATTTTTCTTCATGGATTCTTCATCATTGGCTTTGAAGACGGCCTGAGAAGAACCACCTGGGGTTTTGGTCACTTCGAGATTTTCTTTGGGTTCTTGGGAAGCGCCTTTAGACTCAAAGTTTTTAGGAGCTCCTTCAACGGTTCCTGCTGGTTTCTTTTTGAGAATGCTCATGGGATCCAAACCATTGGTACCGAGGGACTTATTATTGATAAACATAGCTTATCTTCTCTTTTCAGTTGATGCTTATGATCAGTATAGAGTTGAGACAGACGATTTATGCGTCAATTAACAGAAATTTAAATTTCAAATGCCAAAGTCTTGATTTCAAAGCGCTTTAGCAGAAAGTGAAGCAACCCCAAATTTTAGGCTTCTTGCAACACATCTTTAACTTTAACCACCACCAGTGTCATATCGTCGTCCATACCCTGGCCTTCAATATGGCGCTCCCAGTCTTCACGCAGGCGATCGCGCAATTCATGAGCTTCTAGTTCATGGTACCAACGCAGCATCTTTTCAAGACGTTCATGACCATATTCTTCGCCTTTGGTATTGGCGGCTTCCTGCAAACCATCGGTGTAATAGAGCAGAATATCTCCAGGCTCCAAGGATATCTGATAGGACTCACATTTAAATTTATCGGGCGGGCGCTGCCCAAGCGGGAAAGCCCCTTTAAATTCAGGGAAACTGGTCAGTTCTTCTGTGCGCGCTCGGTAGTGATAGGGGAACCAATGCCCGGCGCTGGCCATCTGGCAGGTCATCGTTTCGGTATCAAACCAAGAATAAATAAACGACATCAACTTGCGGTTGCTGCGCTCGGTGTATTTGGCAATTTCGTTAATCGTGCGGTTGAGAGCAGCCATCACCTTGGCTACATCTGGATCACTTTCGGCTTGGTTATACAGACAGCTTTTGGCCATACTGACAATCATGGCTGCATCAATGCCGTGGCCTGTGACATCGCCCAGACCCACCATAAAGCGGCCGGCACCGAGGTCGTACCAATCATAATAATCGCCGCCCGTTTCATCAGCAGATTCCGACCAACCCGTAATTTCAAACTTTTCGAGTTCAAGCTCATTTTGCGGCAGCATCGAACGCTGAATCGCACGGGCCTTGAGCAGGGTCTGTTTCATGGCCTCTTTTTCGGCCACTTCATCAGCCAATTGGGAGCTGTGCAGGGTGAGCGCCAATTGCTGGCCAATGCCCTGAAAGAGCTGCCGATCTTCAATCGTGTATTCCAGTTCAGAGCGCTTTTCACCGAGGGTTAAGAGTCCCAAAATTTCATCATGGTACCCCCCCGCTGCATTGCGGGTCTTGACGGTCAAAGGCAGGGTCAAGCTGTTGCGAATCGACTCCATCACCGCTGGGTCAATCAATTCTCCGGTGATGCGCTTGGCCAATAGAAAGGGAATCGGCGAGGCCACAGGGCCTTGCTGACCAATGCCAGCCAAACTCAAAGCCCCGGTTAAACGGGTGGTCAGGCTCTTGCGCTTCATCAGACCCATGGCCGTCATCAGGGCCACATCATCCATTGGGATTTCGTCTTTCATTTTCAGGTCGATGCCATGGCTGTAGGCCTGTTGCAACGAATTTGTTTCGGGATTTTTGAGAAAGATCATCACGTGTTTGGGGTGGATCGTTTTCTCGATCGTATCCACAAGTTTGGGCAACAGTTCGTCGCGGTCAATGGTGCTCCGGGCTGCATCGACGAATTCACTCAAAGCTGTGCGGAAATCATAACCCGAGCGGAAAAATTTGCGGTCGATAAAACTGCGGATATTGAGTTTGAGCGGTTCAAACAAAATAATCGCAACAGCGGTGGTGAGCATATACGAAGTCAACTCGCTGGAATTGGCCATCAGCGGCTTAAAGGCCTGTTGTAACCCCGTAGCCACAAGCACGTAGCCACCCCCGAGTAGAGCCACCAAGGCGGTATAGGTCATGCTCTGCTTGAGGATAAACTCAATATCGAACATCTTGTGTTTGATAATCGCGTAGGCAATCGCCAAGGGAAAGACAATAAACAGAATCCAACAGATATTGGCAATGTCCCGACTGACGGAAATATGCAAGGTCTGATCGAGAATCATCCAAAAGACGGTCATGGGGATATACGCCACCAGCGCGCCGAGTAGCGCGACCTTGGCCTGATTGCGAATGATCAGTGATTCGGACTTCCAAAGTGAGTGGCCAATCAGAATAAACAGCGAGAGGAAGCCAATGCCCACCGACCAGAGAATCGAAAAGTCGTAGGCTTCAAAATAGAGGTCAAACATCCAAAGCAGGTTCTGGGCTTCGTAGCCAGCATAACCCATCGGCCGGAAAGTGGCCTGCCAGGCCCCCATAAACAAGAGGCTGATGCCATAGGGGATCGCCAGAATCCAGGGTTTGTTCTGAACAATTTTCTTTTTCTGGGGAAAATACAGGCCCAAGTGAATACAGGCCCCGCCGGTGAGCGAAGCGACCACTATCCAGAGCCGGGGATAAAACATGACCGAGTCAAAGTCGCTGGAAAGGGTCGAAACACAGCCCAGACAGAGGGTCATATACAGATGCGCGCGCGCAGCGGGGCTGCTGGGCCGGATCAGATAGGCAACCACACCCACCAAAATATGCAAAAATCCCACAATAAAAATAATCAGAAAAGAGCGGGTAAAATCTTCGATCGAAAAACGACGAACAGGAACTTTCAGCTCTTTGGTGGCTTTTTCACCTTTGGCGCGAATAGTATAGGTCAGGGATTGCCCCTCGGGGGTCTGATTGACCAGGGCCTGCACCTCTTGGGGGGTCATGACCGTTTTGCCGTTGATCTTTAAGATCCGGTCGTAGGTCTTGAGACCCGCTTTGGGACCCTCCCAATAGGACTCATTTTGGGCAGAGACAGTCAGGGTGGGTTCCATGCGAAAACCCGAAAACGGCTGACCAATCCAGCCGATGGCAGAAAAAAGGGTAATCAGCGAAAAAAGACTCGCCAAAAAAATGAGAATCAGCGAAAAAATACCTTTGGGTTTCATCAATTCTTGACGATTTTCGGCACGAATCAGCTTCACAGCTTGCTCTCCAGAATCTTTATCAATATATGTCTGTTAATAGGGTTGTTCCATTATACCCCATCGTGCTGAAAGAACCCTGAGAGCAATGCAGATCTGCAATGGCTCTCCAATACAGGTCTCAGGCTGACTTATTTGGAAAGGGGCTGCTTGGCGGCGGAAGGTTTTGCTTGGACTTTTTTGCTGGGTTTCTTACTGGATTTCTTGGCTGAACGCCCAGCTTTTTTACAAATCAGCTCAAAATGTTCTGGGCTGACCGGTTGCACGGAGAGCCGAGAGCCACGCTGCAAGAGCACCATACCCACCAACTCAGGTAGGTTTTTGAGTTCGGCCAAACTCAGGTATTGCTGAAAGGTTTCGACATATTCAATTTCAACCATGATCCAGCGGGGATGATCGGGGGTCGATTTGGGATCGTAATAATCGCTCTGGGTATCAAATTGAGAAGGATCCACGACCCCTGTTTTGCTGATTCGTGCCAAACCAGCCACACCTGGCGGTTCTGTGCTGGAATGATAAAACAAGACCAGATCGCCCACTTGCATCAGATCACGCATGGTATTGCGGGCCTGGTAATTGCGCACGCCTTCCCAACCGCTTTTGCCATCACGGGCCAGATCTTCAAGGGAGTAGACATGCGGCTCGCTTTTCATCAACCAATACTGCATAGAAGCAAGATTCCTTTTATTCGAGACTTGCTTCGACTTTACAATGCTTTGGTCCTCTCGGCAAGCCAAAGACCGGCCAAGGGGCAGAGAACTAGGTTGCTGCCACTTCCAGCGAGGCAGCGCTGAGCTCTTGCCACTCGCTGCGCTTTTCGCGGAATTGGACAATTGGCATGTCCAGCAGCATCGAGCTCTGGTCGGGTTTGCGGAAGACAAAATGCACCGAGGAGATATAGGGCTCGACGATATGGGTTTTGTCGTTGGGGGTCACGACCAAAAGCTGCAAATCCAATTGGCGGCAGAGGTCCATCAAATAGGTGGCCTTTTCGTCGTCCTGGTTGCTGAAAGATTCATCCACGGCAATAAAGCGGAAAGAATGCCCTGGCTCGTTTTGGGTAATCCCAAATTGGTAGGCAATCGCCGAGCCCAAAATGGTATAGGTCAGCTGGGCTTTTTCACCGCCAGAAAGCTCACCCATGCTGCGGTAGACTTTCATCTGTCGTCCGGTTTCGCGGAAGAATTCTTCGGCGTAGTACTCGTTCCAATTGCGCACATCGGTGACATAGGCCTTCCAATGCTCCTCTTGATCAAGGCGTTCGATCAATTGGCGAATGGCCTCAAAACTCTGGCGCAATTGGGCCAGGTCTTCGCCAGAGCCCGGCCCAGCAAGTGATTCTGGCCCCGCCTGACTCGGCAACCAACCTTCAAGCATCTCTTTAAAACGCTGCACATGGGGCGCTGCGTTGCGCTGAGTCTTGAGCTGGATAAAGGTCTCGGGATTGTTGCGGAAATTGATCTTGGCCAGTGAATCGTTGAGGTCTTGGACCGTCTGCAGAATTTCCTGCTCGCGGATATAAAAGCTCTCGCGGAAATCGGCCATTTTTTGGATCATGTGGGTGGTCAGATAGCGCTCAAACTCCTTGCGGTAGCTGGGCAAATCGTCTTCTTCGATGCGGCGGCAGATATTGAGGTAATCTTGCACATAGGCGATGTCTTCAGAGAGCTGGTAGGTATCCGCCGACCAGTCCTGGAAGCGGTAAAGGATCTCTTTGTCGGGACGTTTGAAGGCAATCATGGCGCGCTCCAATTGGCGCTCCAATTGCTCACGCTGCTGCCGCTCCTCGCGCACCTGTTTTTCGATGCGGTCGTGAATGCTTTTGCTGATGCGCGGCAAATTGTCGAGATTGAGCCCTTCAAGGCTCTCGGCATAGCTCTGGGCAAAAGCCACAAAACGCGCGGGCAAAGTCGCTTTGTCGAGGTCTTCGTCGGCAAAGGTCAGGTTGATATCCTCCACCTGGGCCCGGTAGTCGATCAGCAGACTGCGCACATCTTGCTCGCGGCGCAGCAGATCGTCGCGCTGGTTTTCGAGCTCTTGGATGCGTTTGACCAGGTCTTCGGCTTGGGTGCGCAAACCCTGAAGATTTTGACTGCCACTTTCGAGCAGCAATTGCTGCTGTACCAGTTTTTCCTGTTCGCGCTGCAAGGCCTGCCAGTGAATCAGCTCAAAGTCGACATATTGTTCAAATTTGGCCAAGTTGCGCAAGAGCCAGTCGTAGCGCTCTTGTTCTTGTTTGAGTTTTTCCAAGCTGCGCTGTTGGGCTGAGATCATGTCTTGCAGGGCGTCGAGCTGGTCTTTGTAAAAATCGACTTTGCCCTGGCTCGACCAACCCAAAACATACTGGCTGCGGTTAAAATTTTGCTCACGATCGTCTTTTTCGTGACGGGCACCCGATTTGGTCAGACCCTGGCGGGTGATGGCTTTTTTGTAGGTTTCAAACTCCCCCAAATTGTCGGCGCAGAGATAGTCGTATTGCGCTGAAATCTGGTGTTTGACCCAATTGGTATACGGGGAATCGGGGTGAAATTCCAATTTATTGACCAGGGCCTTGGGCGGGGCGAAAAACTTATTTGGCGGTTCAAACGCCTCGGGCACCTTAAAATAGACCAACCGCCCGCCAATATTGATGCGGTTGAGGTAGGCATTGACGCGCGAATAGAGATGCTCAGGCACAATCAAGCTGGTGGCAAAGCCACGCAGCAATTTTTCAATCGCCCCTTCCCACTCGTGTTCACGGCGCAAGACCTGAGCCAATTCTCCGACATAGGGCAAAGCTGCAGCTGAGACCTCAAGATAATCCGCGAGTTCTTGGCGAATCTGACTGAGGCGGCCGGGAATATTGTTGCGCTGACCTGTCATGGAGCGGATTTCCAGCTCTTTTTCGCGCAATTGGCGCAGGGTCGCCTCTTGCTCTTTTTCGATGCTAAAAATGCGGTGTTCCTGTTCGCGGCGCTCCTGCTGGAATTTTTTCTCGAGTTCCTGAGAAGATTTGAGTGAGCGTTTAAAACAGGCCTGATCGGGATTTTCGGGGAAATCGAGGGTCTTGGCCAGCAGGTTATAACGCACCAGTTCTTCTTGGCGTTTGCGTTTTTCTTGCTCGTGGCGGCGACCGGCCTGCTCCAATTGCAATAATTGCTGGCCGGTGGCGTCGGTTTGAATCGCGTGGCGCAGGGTCTCTTTGAGCTCGCGCTGTTCGTCGAGGGTTTCACGCAGATGGGCAGCCTGCTGGGTGAGTTCGCGTTCGCGTTCGTCGAGGGTCAGAATTTCACCCAGCAAAAAGCCTTTTTTGCGTTCGGCAAAATACAAATTGACCACCTCGTGGGGGTCTGAACCCAGGGTATTGATCTGTTTGAGCTGTTTGAGCGCTTCCGCATGCAGGCGAATGGGGCGCAGCAACTCAAGCTGGCGTTCGGCTTTTTCAATCGCGTTTTGGGCCGTAAGCAGGAGTTTGTAGGTGTCTTTGAGTTTGTTAAACTCTTCGTCGATACTGCCCGCTTCGAGCATGTTCTGACGAATAAAATCGGTCAAATTGCCCAAAACCTTGATACCGACGGTCTGGTTAAACAGGGTCAGGGCTTTGGGTGAGCGCATGCCGAAGACCCGCAACATGCGGCGGGCATATTTGCTGGCACTGTCGAAGAACATCAGCGGATCGCCCTCAGCTGTGGCGGGGTATTTTTCGCGCAGACGCTTGCGCCAATTGCCTTTGGGATCAAAGGGAATAAAATCTTCGCTGATACTCAAGGGCACTTCGGCGATCAAATAAACACGGCGCAGCTCCTGATTGACAAACCAGCGGCACTGCACCAGGGTCAAAAATTGACCGGCTTGATTGGAAAAATGGGCCAAAAGAATCGAAAAGGTGCTCTGTTTATCAGCCCGCAATTGCATGGCGGTGGAGTGGCTGCGGCCCTCTTCTTGAATGCTGCCGTATTGGCCCAAAACATAAGATTCTTCGGTACGCTCGGTCTTTTTTTCGCTGCCTGAAGACTGATTGTAAAAACGGTATTTGCGCTCGGGCACCAAAAGGGTGAGCAGCGAGTCGATCAAGGTGGTCTTGCCTGAACCGTTGGCGCCGGTCAGCAATGAGGAGTGTCCCTGGGGGTTGATCGTATAAATACGGTTGTCAAACGTGCCCCAATTGTACAGTTCCATGGTCTGAAGGCGGTAACCGGTTCCCACCGGCTCAGCCTCAGACAATGGAAGCATCTTGTTCCATGGCGTAGCGGATGTCTTCGAGTACATCATTGGTTATTTTTGCCTTAATGATTCTTCGGATTTCATAAATGCGCTCATCCAGCAGCTCACCTTCCTGGATCGCCCGCAGGAAACCCAGTTCAACAATCTGCTTAATATAGCGATCAAGCTGGCGCAAAAGCTTGACCTGATTGGATTTTTCTTTAAAAAAGAGTTCAATTTGTTCGCGAATCTGCTTGTGGGTGACATGGCAATAAGGAGAGGTGGCGGGGCTCATGTCAAAGTCTTCAAGCATTTCGCGCAAGACCACACAAATCAGTGTGACCTCGTAAGAAAGGGGATTGCGTTTGATCAGACCAATGGTGCGGCCATCTTCGTCGAGTTCGACCTGGCGCAAAAAGGCAAAGCCCTCTTTTTGGTCGATGACGACTTCAATCCCAATCCGGGCCAGATATTCCCCCACAGGTACGCGGTAATGCAATAACTCATTCCAGAGGCGGTCATCTTCGGTGATCTCGCCACCGAGCAATTTGACAATAATGGCGGCGTAAGGTTCAACTTTTTCGGGGGTACTCATGGATTTACTGGTTTCCTCTTAGCGGTTGAATCGGACTTCGGGCATGACCAAGGCCCGCTGCTGCTCATGATCAAAGGTGATCAGATCGCGTTTGTCTTCATCAATTTCGTGTTTTTCGACCTGGCTGGCCAGGGTGAGATAGGCAAAGACTTCAGGCAGGCCCTTTTCAATCGGATGACTGCGCAAAACGTCCTGCAGGCTTAAACTGCGGTTTTCTTGCAAAAGATGTCCCAATTGCTTGCGCAGGGCCTTTTTGTCGACAAAGAAGGTCTGAAAGAGGCGGTCCATGACCTCGGGTTCTTCTTGCCAGCCCATTTCACCATCGGGCTCTTCGGGCTGCTGGTCAAAGACGGGCTCAACACTGGGGCGGCCGAGCTTACGCTCCAAAGGCATCGAGATATCTGGCTGGCCATCAACCCAGAGAAAGCCCTCTCCCGAATAGTCGTTTTCGGCCAATTTTAAGGCCAGTTCTTTGATCGAGCCGATCGTCTCTTTCAGGCGGCGGGTCTCTTGTGGGTCGCGCTCGATAATAATTCGGCTGAGCTTTTCAGCCATGCGATCGTTGGATTCGAGCACTTTTTGGGCTGCTTGGTGTAAATAGGTTTTGATCGAGCGCAGCAATGAGTCTTGGGTGGCCAAATTGCGCCGATCGAGAATCTGGTAGAGTTCGTCGGCCAGTTTTTGCAATTCTTGCGGCCCAGAGGTGCGCAAGAGCGAATCCCAGAAGGCATAAAAGCTCTTGCCCTGATCGCTCTGGCGCAATTCTTCGATCGCATCAAAGGCATAACGCAGAATCTGGCCTTTGCGGCTCTGCTGCTCGGCGTGTTTTTGGTAAATTGTGCGGGTGATCTGGCGAAAATTGTCTTCGACTTCTTTGAAATCCGCCAAGAGGTCACGGGCCAAGCGACTGAGTTCCTGAAAGCGGGACTTGACCTGGTAATCGTCGAAAGAGCTGACTTCGTTATGTTCACGGATGCGCAGAATCTCCGCATCGATCTCCGCTTTTTTGCGTTCGAGTTCTGTCACCCGACGCTCGGGATCTTCGACTGTATACTCCAGCAATTCGCGCAGCTTGCTGACAATATCGCGAAAGCGCGATTCAGTACCCACAAATTCTTGTTTTTCGAGCGATTCAACCCAGCGCAGGGCCTTTTCGCTGTCTGCCGTCAATTCGTAGCAAACCGTGCTCTCTTCGGTCAGAAAATTGCGTAAAAAGCCCTGATCGGTCCAACGGGCCAGCAGATGCCGAGCTTGGGCTTCATAGCCCCGCTCAAGCCCTTCGCTGGAGCGAAAGCGGATGTCTTCGAGCAACTCAGCCAAAAGCTCATGCAGGCTCTCTTCTTGCAAGACCAAGCGGTTGCGATCTTTGAACAGACATTGAAAGGTGCTTAAAATCACGGGCGCATAGTCGGATTTAAGCAGGCGCAAAGGCAAAGCGTCTTCAAGCAGAAGGCTGAAGCGATGGTACTCCTGGCGATTGCGATTGTCCATTGGCTGATGACGGGCCCACAAATTGTATTAATACGTCTTGCCGATTTCAATTTGCAGGCCCAGAGGCAGGTCCAAACGGGCCAGGAAGGCTCATTTCAGACATTTATACACACGAAGTAAATTACACAGCGTGTATCAAAAAAACCCCAAAAAACATACAAGATTGATCAGCTAACTATACATAAGAATACAGCACCGAGATCTAAAGAAAAAGTACTTGTGACACAGATCTCAAGAAAAATACAGGATTATTTTTGGTCGCTGAATTTGCCCCGCTTCCAGAGCTGAAGTATCCTGAGTTTGAGAGCAAAAACAAGGGGGCCTGGGATGTGAAATTGGATGTGAAATTGGGTGTGAAATTTTACCTGGCCGGAATTCTCTGGATCGGACTGGGAAGAGGAGCTGTTTTGTCTGTACAGGCGGCCTCAGCAAAGGTTCCTGCCCACGCCCCTCCTCAGGCCCAAGCCCATTGGCTCAATCGCAGAAGCCTGGTCTGGAAAGCCCCTGCGGCAGAGATGTATCAGCTCTGCCACCACCCACAAGCCCAAATGTATCTCGCCCAAGCTCAATTGCGGGGAGGTGCCGAATGTATTCCGCTCAAACCGCAAGACAGGCCCCCCAATAAAGTGCTCAACCCAGCCTTCGTGCATTTACACAGTCTGCCTCACTTTGAGCTGCCAGATTTGCCAGAAGACAAACTGAAAAGCCTGATTCAGCAACAACTCTGGCTTGTCGCTCAAGATCTTAAAGGCCAGCTCATTGCCCACACAGGTGTGCAATTGGCCTCTTTGCTCGATCTGCACTTCAGCGATCTGAATCTGGATTTGGGGCTGAGTTTTGCCTCTGGCAAGCCCCAAATCCAGCTCTGGGCTCCAACAGCCCAAAGTGTCGAATTGGAGCTGTTTCAAGCCGAGAATCTGCATACACCCAGCCAAACCCTGCCCATGCAAAGAACAGGCCGGGGCAGTTGGCAAATTCAAGGGCCAGAAACGTGGAAAAACCTGTATTACCGCTATAAAGTCCAAGCCTATCGCCCAGATACGGAAAAAGTCGAAAGCCACAGCGTGACAGATCCCTATTCGGTCTCTCTCGCCGCCGACAGCACACACAGCCAGATCGTGGATTTGCAAGATCCCATTCATCAGCCCTCAGGCTGGCAGCAAATGCAATTGCCTCCCCTGGCCGCCCCCGAAGACAGCATGATTTATGAATTGCATTTGCGCGACTTCAGCATTTCCGACCCCAGCGTGCCAGAGGCGCTGCGCGGCAAATATGCAGCCTTTGCACTCCCAAGCAGCACAGGCCTGGGGCACTTAAGCCAATTGGCCCAATCGGGCCTGAGCCACATTCACCTTTTGCCTGTCTTTGACATCGCCACCATTCCCGAGCGCTTTGTACATACAGCCAAAATCCCGTCAGCCCCGCCCGACTCCCCCCGCCAGCAAGATGCGCTGGCCCTCGTGCGCGACAAAGACGCCTTTAACTGGGGCTACGACCCCTTGCACTATGGTGTGCCCGAAGGCAGTTATGCCAGCGATCCTCAGGGTTCGGCCCGTATCAAAGAATTCAGGCAGATGGTGCAAAGCCTGGCCCAGCACAAATTGCGCACCGTCATGGACGTGGTCTATAACCACACCCACACCGCAGGCAACGGCCCCAAATCTGTGCTCGACAAAATTGTACCCGGCTATTATTACCGCCTCGACGCCAAGGGCCAGATCCAACAGAGTACCTGCTGCCCGGATACCGCCACAGAACATCGGATGATGGAAAAGCTGATGCGAGACACGATTTTGCGCTGGGCCAAGGCCTATAAAGTGGCGGGCTTCCGCTTTGATTTAATGGGGCACCACACCCGCGAGAACCTGAAACAGATCCGGGCCGATCTCGATATGCTGACCCTTGAAAAAGACGGCATAGAGGGCAAAAGCATCTTGCTCTACGGCGAGGGCTGGAAATTTGGTTCACTGGATGCCATCCAACCCCAAAACGCCATGAACCAGGTCTTTGGCAGCGGCTTGGGTGTGGGCATGTTCAACGATCGCCTGCGCGACTCGGCCCGTGGCGGCAATTATGACCACAGCACCCGCTCAGATCAGGGCTTTGCCACAGGGCTCTACACGGATCCCAATCTGAGCCCGTTTAACCGCGATACCCCCACCGCTCCAGAGGCCCAAGCGGCTCTGCTGCGCAATTATATGGACAATTTACAGGTCGGTCTGGCGGGAGGGCTGGCAGATTTTCCAATCCAAAATGCACTGGGCCAGGTTCAAAAAGGCCAAGCCGTGCTCTACCGGGGCAACCCCGGAGCGGGCTTCGCCCACGATCCCCAAGAGACGATCAATTATGTCGAAGCCCACGACAATTACAGTCTCTGGGATCAAATTGCCGCCAAAGCGCCGTTTGAATTCGCTGGGCGCACGCCAACGACAGCCACTGCCGAAGAGCGCATGCAGATGCAAGCCCTGGCATTGAGTTTGCCCTTGCTGGGCCAAGGCATTCCCTTTTTGCACGCCGGCAGTGAATTGCTGCGCTCCAAATCCGGCGATGGTGACAGCTACGACTCGGGCGATTGGTTTAATCTGATCGACTGGACTGGCGCAGAACACGCCTGGGGCCGTGGCCTGCCACCCGCCTGGCGCAATGCCCAAGAATGGGACTTTTGGAAACCCCGCCTGCCCCGGCCTGAATTTAAGCCCGATCAAACATTGGCCCTGACCCATTTGGCCCAGATTCACCGCTATTTGCGCATTCGCAAGAGTTCTCAACTGTTTCGCCTGCGCACGGCTGCAGACATTATTCAACGCCTGCGCTTTCACAACACAGGCCCCCAGGCCATTCCTGGCCTACTTGCCATGGAAGTGCGAGACGATCTGCCTGCGCTGGACAACCTGGACAGAGAGCGCAAAGCCATACTCGTGATTTGGAACGCCACCCAGACCAGCCAGCGCCTCTGCAGCCCAGATTGGGCCAAACGCCAATGGGAAGCTTACAGTTTGGGCAATAACAGCCCCATTTTAACGAGCCCGCTACAACTCCAGGTGGGAAAAACGGAATGGCTTTTGTCTCCGCCAGCCTTGAAACAGACCGACACAGGCCCATGGGGCCAGGGCCCTGATCCCACCTGCCTGACCGTTCCCTCTCGCGCGGCCTTGGTGTATCATGAACGGGAAGACCAAGCTAAAAATAGGCGTTCACCATGATCAAGGAGATTTGATATGCTTTCTGGATCCACTCACAAAATACTCGCTGGGCTCTTAAGCGCCAGTTTAATTGCCTTTCACACCCCTGCCTGGGCCACCAGCACAAACATGCCAGAAGAAATTGGGCAGATCAATTACACCCAGATCGTGCAAGACGCGTTCCTACAGGTAGGCGGAGATCCCAATTCAGGTGGCATGAATCAGCATGTGGTCTCCAAAGCTGTGGCTGTTGTGGATTTTGCCAATGATACCGGCGAAGCCCGTTTTGACAATCTCAAACGCGGGATCTCTGAATCTCTGGTGACAAAATTGGCCAAACGCCCCGAATTGCATCTGGTCGAACGCAGCCAGATCGACAAAGCGATCAAAGAAATTGGCTTTGGTCAAACGGCTTTTGCCGACAGTTCAAAAACAGCCCAATTGGGCAAAATGGCGGGCGCAGGTGTAATCGTGACCGGCAGTATTGTCAAAGGCGGCTCGCGCTTTGAAATCAATGTCCGCATGCTGGAAGTAGAAACAGGCAAAGTCCTGGTCAGTGAAAGTTATGCCTTCCAATCCGAAAACGAAATTCTGCCTGTCACCAATTACCTCTCCTTGCTGATTCCGCAAAAGCTCGGCCTCTATGTCAGTGATGCCGAATTGGAAATGGCCCGCACCCAAATCAAAGGGGGCGTGACATCCGCTGACAATACCTGGATTTATTGGACCATTGGAGCCGGTGTTTTGGTGATCGGCGCAATTGTTACAGGTATTGTTTTGGTGGCCCGCGCCAATGCCAAAGCCAATGAGGGCCCCGACATCGTGATTACCAATCCCCGCGATGGCTCAAGAATGACCTTAAAGGCCCAAGAACAACCCCTGTTCTTCAATTTACCCTTGGTCAAGTTTTAAAGCCTTTTAACCATGATGATTCGCCACTTGCCATGATTGTGACACCGCTCCCGCGCCAGTATTACAGCAAGTGGACCGAAATCAGTCCGGCGGCCCTTGAACACAATTTAAAGCAGCTCAAAAGGGCCTGCCGGGATCCACAAACCCAGATCATGGGCGTGGTCAAAGCCAATGCCTATGGCCACAATGTCTCTCAGGTCGCGCCCGTGCTCTGGCGAGCAGGCGTGAACCATTTTGGCGTAGCTACCCTGGGAGAAGCCCTGTATCTGCGCCAAATCCTGCCCGAAGCCGAACATATTCTGATTCTCGGCGCCCTCACAACCGACCAATACCACTTGGCGCTGGAAGAGGGCTTTGCCTTTATGTTCCACACCCTCAGCCATTTGCCCATTTTGGAAGGCCTGGCAAATGGCACGGGCAAAACAGCAGAGGTCCATCTCAAAGTAGACACAGGCATGGGCCGGGTCGGGATCCGCCCCGAAGACATGGGCCTGGCCCTGGATCAATTGGCAAAGACAGAGCGGATCAACCTGCGGGGCATCTGCTCCCATCTGGCGACCTCAGACCGCCCTAAATGCCCCCATATAGCCAGACAATTGCAGATCTTTGCCGAGGTTGTGGCCTATGCCCGCAGCCATCTGCGCGAGCCAGAGGCACTGATGTACCATATTGCCAATAGCGACGCGGTCTTTCAGTATCCCGAAGCCCATTATAATCTGGTCCGTCCCGGCATTTCGCTCTACGGCTACGGGGGTATTCCCGGTCTGGATTTAAAACCCGCTCTGGCGCTTAAAGCCCAGATCACGCAGCTCAAAGTGGTGCCTGCCGGAACAGCCCTGGGCTATGGTAGAACCTTTATCACCGAGCGACCCAGCCGGATTGGCGTGGTTGCCATTGGCTATGCCGACGGCTTAAACCGGTTGCTCTCCAATCGCCAAGATGTGCTGCTGCACGGAACGCGCCTGCCACTGGTCGGCAGGGTCTCAATGGATCAAGCGGCGATAGATTTGACAGATTTAGCCGCCGAAGTCAAAGAGGGAGAGGTAGTCACCCTGATTGGCAGCGAAGGCCAACACAGCATCACCGCCCAAGACTGGGCAGACCAATTGCAAACCATTCCCTACGAAGTGCTCACGAGTTTGGGCACGCGCCTGCCACGCTGGAGCGTGGAGGAATGCCCAGCTCTCTAAGCCCAGACTCTTGGCATGCAGTAACGAAGACTCAGGTTCAATCGAGCAGGTCAGGCCGGTTCAGGCAGGCCAGAACCTTCGCGGCTTTCTAAAGAGCCATTGAGTTTGCGCAATTCCAGACAGAGAATTTTGGGGCCCATGACCTGGGTGACTTCGATTTCAATTTCTTGGTACTTGACCGAGGCACCCTGATCGGGGATATGCCCCAATTGGGCCAAAACAAAGCCGGCAATCGTCTGGTACTGGCCTTCTGGCAAATCCAAATCGAGGGTTTCATTGACCTCAGACAACGGGGTCGCCCCCTGAATTTGAAAACTGTCGTTGCCCAGGGGCTGAATGAAGTCTTCGACGGGGACCTGATCGTCGTCAAATTCGCCGACAATCTCCGTCACTAAGTCGTCCAGCGTGACCAGACCTTCGGTACCCCCAAATTCATCGGCAACAATGATCGCACGGGTGCGGTTCTTTTGCATCATTTCCAGCAATTGCACCACATTTTTGGTTTCGGGCACAAAGACTGTGGGCCGCATGTATTTTTCGAGGGTATCCCCTTCGCGGTACTGACCGTTGACCTGGGCCCGGAAGAGATCTTTGAGGTAGATCATGCCACGGATATCATCAATCGAATCGCCGTAGACCGGGTATTGGGAATAGCCCTCTTCGATCATTTTGGGCAGGGCATCCCAGACTTTGGATTCGCCTTCAAAAGCCACAATCCGGGTGCGGTTGGTCATGACCTCTGAGGCGACGGTATCCCCAAATTCAAACACGTTGTGAATCAGGTCGCGCTCTTCGCTGTCGAGCACGCCCTCTTGGCTGGAACGATCAATGATCATCCGCAATTCTTCTTCGGTAATCGAAGGCGAATACTCTTTGCTGCCAAAAATCCGATCCAGTCCACGGATTAAAAGCCGCGAGGGAATCACAAAGGTGTATTTAATCAGCGGATAAAGCAAATTGACGATCAAATTCAGGGGCCGTGAAACCAAAAGAGCCATGCGGGTCGCATGCCGAGCGGCATAGGTCTTGGGTGTAATTTCGCCAAAAAGAACGATCACAAACTCCAATAAAAAGGGCACCAGGGCCAGGGCCCCGATGGTTGCAAATCCCAAGGGAATGATGGCATTGGGGCCGAGAATATTTTCAGCCGAAGAGACCCCAAACGAGGAGCCAAAGATAATAAACATGTTCTCCACAGCCAAAATCGTGGCAAACATTTTGTCTTCATTTTCACGCAATTCACAGAAGGCTTTGGCGCGTTTATCGCCTTTTTCAGCCAATTGCTGAATTCGGATTTTATTGGCTGCTAAAATCGAGGCTTCGGAACTGGCAAACGCCGCGACCATCACCACACAAAAACCAACGGCACCCATTGCCAAAGGTAGCGAATCGGTACCTAAACCATGACCACCTGACATTGGGGTTAAATGGCCTGCCTTGAAAGAGATAAGGTCGGCCTGGGAGAATGTCGAACCATAGTTTAAGCCAAGTTCGCCCAGCTGGCGGTCTTGGTACCGAGGGTCTTTACTGCGTTGACCGTATCTTGGAAAGGCGTGGGATCGTGAATGCCCTGCCGCCGGTAACTCTTAATCTGGTCAATCATTGAGATCGCATGGTCAATATCCGCATTCGAACCGCGCACATAGGCCCCGATATTGATCAGGTCAACGGCGCTCTCGTAGGTCGAGAGAATATTGCGAATTTCGGAGGCCGCCGCGCGGTGTTCGGGCGTGGTTAAGACGTTAAACAGACGGCTAACACTGGGCAGCACATCGATGGCGGGAAAAATATTGTCTGAGGCAATTTTACGGCTCATGACAATGTGGCCATCCAAAATACCACGGACCGCGTCAGCAACAGGCTCGTCCATATCGCCGCCCTCTACGAGTACGGTATAAATGGCTGTAATTGAACCCGTTTCGCCCATGCCTGTGCGTTCCAGCAATTCAGGCAGCAGTGCAAATACCGAAGGGGTATAGCCTTTGGTAGCAGGAGGCTCACCAATCGCCAGACCAATTTCACGCTGGGCCATCGCAAAACGGGTGACCGAGTCCATCATCAGGAAGACGTTTTTGCCCTGATCGCGGAAGTATTCACAGATCGCGGTGGCGGTATAAGCACATTTCACACGTTCCAGCGAAGAGGTATCAGAGGTCGCGGAGACAACCACGGAACGGGCCAAACCCTCTTCCCCCAAGCTGTCTTCGATAAATTCCAAAACTTCGCGACCGCGCTCCCCGACGTTACAGACCACGGCGATATCGCACTTCGCGTTGCGGGCAATCATGCCCAAGAGCGTCGATTTACCGACCCCAGAGCCTGCAAAAAGCCCCACGCGCTGGCCTGTGCCAATGGTCAACATGCCGTCAATCACGCGCACACCCGTCGGCAATACTGTGTCGATGCGTTTGCGCTTCATCGGGTTGGGAGCGCCCGCCCGCAGGGGATAGTATTTTTCGGCCACAACGGGCCCTTTACCATCAATCGGGTTGCCCAAACCATCGACGACCCGGCCAAGCAAACCAGGGCCACATTTAACCGAAACCTGTTTGCCCGTAGCAATAACTTCCGCACCGGCGCCGATCCCTTCGAGGTTGACAAGAGGCATCAGCAAAACGCGGCGGGAACGAAAACCGACCACTTCGCAAGGATAGGTCCGCTTGCGATCCGCTGAGCGGATATAACAGAGTTCACCGATTTCTACCCCTTGCAAAAGGGCTTCGAGCACCAGACCGACAACCTGAACCACAGAGCCACGGGCCCGCACCAAATTGGTATTGGAGAGAGCTACTGCGTAATTCTGGTAGTCAAAATAATGTTCATAAGAAGAGTCAAGACCTGTATCCAGAGCTAAATTGCCCATGTTTAGATTCCATCCTCCTCCATTTCACCATCATCGTCAAAGTCGTATTCACTGCGGATCTGTTGGAAGACCTCTTCAACAACCGCTAATTGGGTGTTGACCTGGGCATCAATCGTGCCTGAGTTGGTTTCAATATGACAGCCACCGCGCTCAATTGAGTAGTGACCGGTGATAATAAAGTCCTGAACGTCCGGCAGCAATTTGCGGAAGAACTCTTGTTTGGGCAAGACCAAATCGAGGTCGAGGGGGTTGACCTTGATGATGACTTTTTCGAGGTCGCTGACCTTGCCAATCGCACGCTCGACACTCTTGAGCACGATTTCGGGCTTCATCGCCAATTCGTCTTGAATCACTTCGCGGGAAATTTCGAGAGCCAGTTTGATCAGCTTGTCCTCGTTTTGTTTGACGGCAACAGGGAAGGCGGCATGCAGCTTGTTCAGCGCATTGGTGGTTTCCATCAACAATTGGGCGTTTTCTTTGATCGCTTCTTCGCGACCCTCTTGATAGCCCACATTGAAACCATCCTGGGTGGCCGCTTCGACGATTTCTTGGTGTGACTGCTCGGCAGCTTCGATAATACGCGCCGATTCCATATTGGCCTCGGAAATAATCCGCTCGGCTTCGGCCTGGGCCTCTTGGGCCATGAGTTCGACCTGGGCTTCGGCTTCCTGCAGCATCTGCTGGGCCTGTTCCTGTTGGCCGTAGGCATCTTGAACAATGCGGGCATGTTCGGCTTCGGCTTCCTGAATCATCATCAGGGATTTGTCGTAGGCCTCGTTCAGAATCGATTCGCGCTGTGAAATGATCTGGTTGGCCGCTTTGATAAACTCATTGTCTTCGTTCAGCGATTTTTTGTATTCTTGAACAGTCGAAGAAATATACTCTTCGGCTTCGAGCATCATGCTTTCGCGCTGCTCGTGAATTGAATTTTCGACATACTCTTCGACGTTGGCCAACATCTGAGCCCGTTCGTCTTCAAGGTCCTGCTGGAGTTTTTCGGTGTGGTGCCAGGCCAGATTTTCGATATAGTCGGCAATATCTTGGAAAATCTTTTCAAAATCAAGCTCAGCGGCTTGGGGAGAATTGCGCAGGCTGTCCAAGGCTTCGCTGACGAGACGTTGTTTTTCTTCGGCAGAGACAAACGAAAGTTGTTCTTTGGATTGCTCTTTAAAAGCGGATTTTTGTTCGTCCATCATCCGTTTGACTTTGTCGTCCAAACGGGTCAACATCGTGTTGCGTTTTTGAGCGGCCCAAGCAGAAGCGGCTTCCTGGCCCGATTCGTCATCGGGAGCAGACATAGCGGCAAAATCTTTTAAATAAGCAGGATCTTCGCCAGTGTCCTCTTCCACTCCCATTTCATCGTAGAAACCTTCGTCAACGGGGGTTTCTTCGTAAGTTTCTTCGTAAAAGTCTTCTTGATAACCGCTGTCATAGCCGGTTTCATCGGTCTGGGTAAAAGCGGCAGATCCCCCCACAGTGATGGGTTCACCCAAAGTAACTTCTGTGTCTGCGTTGGTAAAGAAGACAACGCCAGCCATATTGTCAGTCAGAAGGTCGAGAGAATCGAAATCAAAGTCGATGCCTTCGCCCCCAATAATAATGGGAGAGGCAAAGTCTACCTGACGGCCAGCGCGATAATAGGACTCACTTTCGCTATAAGCGCCATCATCTCCCTCTTCAAGAAGATACTCCTCGTCCTCTTCGAGGGTGAGATATTCAACATCTGCTGCTTTGAGGAGACCCATTCATCCAACCACCTTTTTTGTTAAATTCAAGCATATAATTGGCCCAAAAGATGTGAAGCTGTCTACAGATGCCCACAATCCCAAACAGATCGAAAGCGCAATCCGCATCAACACACGGTGCAACACTCAGTGTCTTCACGCGCCACGTCTTTACGCGCCACGTCTTCACGCATTACCGGTACGGAAAATATGCCTGAGTTTAAATCTTCAGAGGATCATTATATCATAAAGATTTTTAAGGCTTAAGCGGGGGTTTGAGAGAAAAACAGCCAAACTTTCAGATCAGCCAAGCGAGATCTATTCAGCGTATTTATCGACCTGAAAACGGAAGAGTGAAATGGGCTCTCCAGGCCGAATACCGGCTTTATACATGGCATGACTCACCTGTTCTTGAACGGTGCGAATACTTTCAATGCCAGGCAAAAGCAGTCCCCGTCGCCCAGCATGGGTCACAATCACACCATAGAGATCGACATTGAGTTGCTCTAAACCAGAAATCGGTTCAGGTTCATGCAAAACACTGACTTCGTAAGCCAGTCCTGGCAATTCAGGTTCGGAAACAGGCCGAAATCGGGGATCCCGCACAGCGGCAGAAACGGCATTTTGCCGAGTTTCCTCGAGAATATTGGGTTGAGTCGGAGCAATGGTTCCAATGCACCCCCGCAACTCACGTTGAAGACCGGGAGAATGATACAAAGTGACAAAGACCCCCGCTTGCTGTGAACGAAAAGCAGGCAATAGGTCGGGTGGCAAATCGGGCAAAACACCGTTTTTAATATAGGTCTCAACCGTTAGGCGGGCCAAAAGAGGCAAAGAGTCAGACATTTTGGTCATGCAATTTTAAAAAAGCCCCAGGCCTCAAACCGCTTTTTTGCTGCGGCGGCGCCGTTGTTTGAGTTCACAATCGGCAATTTGAGCCAGTTCTTGGAGATGGCGCAGGCGATCCTCCTTGATCTGATCGGCGTAAATTTCTTTTTCAATCCGCCGTTGATGAAATTCACGAATCACCTGTTCAAACGTAGTCATGGCTGTGCATCCTCTACTGTCGGTATAAAACCATTGTACCCAGCCTAATCAGATTCGGTGTGAGCTGGCTCACACCGGCTTTCAAATCTGTTTTAAGCGCGTTTATCAACAGCCCGATACGAACGTTAAAAGCCCCTGTTAGTCGGCATTTGCAAGACCAACAGGGGCTAATGATCAAGACGAAATTTTATTTACTAAAATAATCAGCGTTGATTTGGATATAGTCTTGCTGATCTTCGGGCACATCTTCTTCAGGGAAAATGGCTTCTACTGGACAAACAGGACCACAAGCACCACAATCGATGCACTCATCGGGATTGATATAGTATTGGTTGGCATTATCATCCGAGTGAATACAATCCACCGGACAGACTTCCACACAAGCGGCGTCTTTGGTATCTACACAGGGGAACGTAATAATGTATGCCATTCAGTTATCTCCTCGTTTTTCTATGACGGTATGCATTTTTTTTATAATCGCGCTTTTATGATTTCAAGCGGTTTTTACTTTTCAGAGCGGCGCCTTAAATGAGAACCGGTCAAATAAAATTGTATAAATTAAGACCGGTATAATCAGGAGCCACAAGAGAGGCAGTACAAGAGAGGCAGTACAAGACAGCCAAGCTTACGGATGACATATTACTACACAACGGCCGGTCTGTACACCAGCTTAATCAGATAAAATGAAGGCAAAAATCGGGCCGCCTCATTCAAGGCCTGAGAAGCCCCAGCGCAAAAAGCTATAATACAGGCATGAGCAACGAACGATTTTACCTGCTTTTCCGCCAGGTTTTTCTGGAGGTAGAGCAGGTCCTGCGCCAGTGGCGGACGGACACCTCTCAAAGTCGCCAATTAAATGCAGCGCTGGATAAATTGCGGCGAGATTTTTTTTCCGACAAGGTCTTTCCGGCCCTGATTGGCCCCTGGCTGGCTTGGCAAGCCCTGCATCCAGAGAGCCCGACCTATGCATTGGCTACGCTGGGAGCGGCACATACGCTCTTTTACGCCTTCCTCGATCTGACTGACGATGTCGAGGACCACGAATTATCCGCAACCGATTGGCCCCCTGGCTCAGAACCCGTGGCGATCAACACTGGTACGGGCCTCTTGTTTTTGTCTTTGCTGGCGCTGGAGCGTTTGAGCAAACAAGGTGTGTCTCCAGAGGTGATTGCCCACCTGCGCCTGATGTTCTGCGAAGCGGGCTGGTCTCTCACAGCAGGTCAACACCGCGATCTGATTTCCCCGCAAGGGGTATTTAAAAGCCCTGATGATGCCATTCTGACCATGAAGCTCAAAACGGGCACCTCGGTCAAACTCTATTTTCAGACAGCGGCCCACTTGGCTGGGGCTTCAACCGAAGTCGAAAACTGCTTTGCCCAATTGGGTGAAGAAATTGGGATTATGTCGCAAATGCGGGGGGACTACCTGAATATTTGGGAGTATTTGCCCAGCAGCGATCTCAGCAATCGCTGCCAAACCCTGCCCGTCTTAATTGGTCTGGAGCAATTGTCGGGGGCAGATCGTGAAACCCTGCTCACAGCCCTCGAAAAAGCCGATCAGGATCAGGCGGCCCACACGGTGATCCGCTACCTTTTGGACAAATGTCAGTGCCGCCTTCACCTCAATCGCTATTTAGAAGAGCGTCAGCTCAAAGCCCAAACCTATTTGAAAGAGCTGGCCAAAGCGGGTGTCCAGGTTGAAGAGTTGGGGCTGTTTTTAGCTCGCATAAAACCCATCGATTAGAATTCCCCCCCATAAACCAAGCCCCTGCATCTGGATGCAGGGGCTTGAATATTAAAACAGGGAGACGGTTAGACCTGAGGGCCGACTGGCGCTTCCACTTGGACAGCGTCCGCGAGGATTTCAGCAATATCGCGCACCTTGACGGTATCACCCTTGCTGTGGTCATTGACCCCATCCTGAATCATGGTCTTGCAGAAAGGGCAGCCCACAGCCACCAACTCGGCACCGGTATCCAGGGCCTGTTTGGTACGGGCAATATTGACACGGGTACCCGTGTTTTCTTCTTTCCACATCTGGCCGCCGCCAGCACCGCAGCAGAAGCTGGTCTTGCGGTTTTGCTTCATTTCGACCTGGGGCAAGCCCACCGCCGCAATCAGCTCACGGGGCTGGTCATAGACATCGTTGTGGCGCCCAAGATAGCAGGGATCGTGGAAAGTCGTCAGGTGTTGGGCCGTTTCGGTATTGACCCGCAACTTGCCACTGAGGATCAACTCCTGCAGCAACTCGGTGTGGTGCTTGACCTCGTAATGGCCGCCAAAATCGGGGAATTCATTCTTGATCGTGTGGAAACAGTGGGGGCACGACGTAACGACATGTTTGACGCCGTATTCATTCATGACCTCGACATTCTCAGCAGCCATGGACTGGGCCAAGAACTCATTGCCACAGCGGCGGGCGGGATCGCCGCAGCATTTTTCCTCTTTGCCCAAGATCGCAAAGCGCATACCTGCGGCCTGCATCAGCTTAGAGAAAGCAGTGGCGACTTTTTTGGCATTGTCGTCGTAAGAACCGGCACAACCGACCCAATAGAGCACATCAATTTCGTTGATGTCTTCAATTTGAGAGAGGGTTTTGACTTCCAGGCCTTTGGCCCAGTCGGCACGGGTAGATTGGGCCTGGCCCCACGGATTGCCCTGGCGCTCCAAATTGTTGAAGAGCGTGGTGAATTCCGAGGGAAATTCTTCGGCTTCCATGAGTTGGTGCTGACGCATACCCACGATGTCGACAATATGTTCAATGCCCATCGGGCACACTTCCATACAGCCGCCACAGGTGGTACACGACCAGAGTGCGTCTTCTGTCATGACGTGACCCACCAAGGGGGTCTGCGACTTTTCGCCCTTGAGCAATTTGTCTTTTTCGTCGCTGATCAGGTGCTTCATGTTCACGATCATCCACTTGGGCGACAGCTCTTTGCCCGTGGCATTGGCCGGGCAGACATCGTCGCAACGGCCACATTCAATACAGGCAAAGGTATCGAGCACATTTTTCCAAGACAGATCGTGCAGGTATTGGATGCCGCCCATGCTCATATCGTCATCATCGGCATCTTCATTTTCGAGCATGGCCATCAGGTCTTTTTTCTTGTCGACCTTGCCATAAGATTTCTGGCGTTTGAAATAGAGGTTGATCGGGCCTGCCACCAAATGCAAATGTTTGGAGAAGGGGATATAACAGGCAAAACCCAAGACACACAAGATATGCACCCACCAGGAGAGATGGTAGAGCACGACCTGGGCCGTCTCGGGCAAATGCAATTGAAACAGTACCCAACCAGTGGCAGAACTAAAGGGCCGAAACAGTTCAAAGTTAAAGCTGGAATTGGCTTTTTGTACCCAGACCATCGCCAGACCTTCGGTGCTCAAATAAGAGAGCATCAACAGGGTAATAAAACAGATCGTGATCAGGGATTCCAGCCAGGGGTTGTCGCGGGACTCTTGATTGACCAAAATATTCTGGTTTTCGGGCGGGGGATAGAGAGCTTTGGGCTTCATGACATAGCGGCGATAACCCAGTGAGACAATACCCAGCAGCACCAAAATGGCAAAGCCATCAGCCACAAAGGCATAGCCCTGATCGAGCACAGGGCTGATCAATTTGAGCAGGGAAAATTCGACGTCGTTGGTATAAAGACGCAAAACATGGTGGGTGGTCGCCAATAAAAAGGCAAAAAAGCCCACAAAGACAAAGGTATGCATCAGGCCCACAATTGGGCGCATGCCGCGAAGGGCCCAGTAAAAGACATCGTAAACAGTGCCCCAAAGGCGTTTGGGCAAATCATCGGGCTCAGGATGGCGGTTTTCGGCTTGGCCAATTTGGACCAATTGGTATTTGATCGAAGCGCCATAGGCGGAAAGGCCGATCAAACCCAGCATGACCACTGTATACAGGGCCATTTCAAGGGGCCCAAAGAAAATACTGTGAGAATGTTCCATTGGTTTATTTCACTCGTTTGTGTGTTTCAGCGCCTGTTTGGGATCAGGCTTTGTTGAATATTCAGCATGTAAAAAATTAAGAAATGCGCAAATGATCGTCATGATCAAGTCATTCTAAAAGGTCCTCTAAATTTATACACTGCGTCATCAGTGAATGTCAATTCACAAAAGGCTTGGGCTTGCCCTGCTGCCCCGGCACGATTAAACTGAAAACAGACCCCTTTTTTAAAACGTCAGCCAAGGAGATCCCACCATGCCCGGGCCCACTGCTCAGGAATTGTATATTGTCATCTTTCGACTTGGCTCCGAAGAGTATTCGATCCCCGTCAGCCATGTCCAAGAAATTCAGCGCTGTCATCGCCTCAGCCTGCCACGCAAGATGCCAGATATTCCCCCTTTCTTTGAAGGTATTATCGACCTGCGGGGACAGATCATTCCGATACTCGATCTGCGCAAGCGCTTTCATCTGCTGCCACTCGAACCGGGCCGCGAGAGCTGTTATATCATTGTCGAAACCCGCGAAGACGTGGTCGGCATTTTGGTCGATGCGGTCTCAGAGGTCTTGCGGGTCCCAGCAGAGCTCTTTGCCCCGCCACCAGCCCGGCTGCGCACCGCGATCAGCGCCCGCTATATGGTCGGCGTGGGCCGGCTCAAAAACAAAGACGAAAACAGCCGCAAAGAACGGCTGGTGGTTTTGTTGGATATTGAAAAAATTCTCAACGAAGACGAACAGTCCCAATTGCAAAGCGGTGAGGCCCTGGTCAGTTAAGGGGCCAAAACAGCCCCAGCCCGCAGGGCATCCAAAATCTGGCTGCGCAGGGGGCCAAAGTCCGCCCATTCGCTGTTGCTCATCAGAACCACGCCGTTTTTTTCTTGGGGCATCAAGCTCATCCAAGTGCGGGTTTGGGTTTGGCTACCGCTGTGTTCGATCAAAGGCTGATGATCGCGCTCAGCAATCCCAAAACTGAGCCCATACCCGGTTTTTTTACCGTCCAGAGTTTGTTGCGATTGCCAGAGTGCCTGGCTGCTGGTGGCATTGACCAATTCCTGGTTGAGCAAAGCCTGCATAAACCGGGTCAGGTCGTGAATATTGGAGGTAAAACCGCCGCCAGCCAGTTTCCAGGCCACATCGTCGGGCAAACGCTTTTTGATCACCTGATTGTCGCGATAATAGCCACTGACCCGGTAGGGAATATGCTGGCCTTGGCGATCGGGCTGGGTGGATGTCAGCCCAAGCGGCTGGGCAATGCGGGCCTGAAATTGCTCGAGATAAGGCCTGCCACCCGCCTGGCTTAACACAGCTCCGGCGAGCACCGAGCCAAAGGTGCTGTAGCGGTATTGGGTGCCGGGTCGGCTCAGCAGCGGGGCCGAAGCAAAAATCTGGCGGGCAGCAGCGACCATGTCTGCCCCGCCATTTTCAGGCTTGGAATCGTTCTTAAGATAACGCTTGAGTCCCTCGCCCCACTGGGGCACATCGTCATAATTCCCCACGCCGCCCAAATGGGAGAGCAATTGGCGCTGGGTGACTTTCCAGCCCTGAGCATTGTTATAACTGCGCCAATAGCTGCGAATATCTTGATCGAGGTCGAGTTTGCCCTGCTCGACCAATTGCAGGCTCAAAACCGCTGTCACAGGTTTGGAAAGCGAAGCCCAGCGAAAAGAGGAATTTAAAGTCACCGCTTCGCGGCTTTCTTTGTCTGCCCAGCCATACCCTTTGAGATAGGTGAGTTTGCCATTTTCAACCAGACCGAGGGCCACACCCACCAAGTCCTGCTGATCCATGGCCCGTTGCACCAAGGTATCTATTTGCAAATAGCGGCTGGGAATCGGGCTGCTTTGCGCCTCCTGCAGGCCAGGCTGACGCGACGTTTGGGCCAGAACAGCAGTGGGCAAGCCACTGAAGAGCCCCAAACCCAGCGCCGCCACGAGGAGCGTGAAGCGCTTGCGGGCCTGAACAGGCAAAAGAACAACGAAAGGGGCCATGGCAATTTCCTCGGATAATTTCAAATCTGTCTTGAAATTATAGCCTGGATAATCAGACTTGGCTAAGCTGCCGTTTCATGCTGGGCATTGAGGCGTTTTAAGACCGAGACCACGCGCTTTTGCACCCCCAGCAAAGAATCAGACAAAAAGACAAATTCCGAAGCCTCTCCCCGGATCCAGGCCACAAAGGTTTCCAAATCGTGGTTATCTAGCCCCTCTTCGCGCTGCAACCAGGCCAAATCCCAGATCAGATGCAGGAGATAATTGAGCCACTGGGCCCGTTTGAGCAATTTTAAGAGCTGGGCATGGGTCTGCCAGTCTTTGCGAAAAGCCAATTCTTGCAGGGTTTGCCGCATCTGGTGTTTGAGCGTGGCCAGCAATTCAAAGACCTGATCGGCTTTGGCCCCCTCGCCCGCCACCACAGCAGGCAAAACCGCATAGACCTCTTTTTCGGCTTTGGCCAGCCGCTCGCTGAAAATATCCCGGTAGATCAGCGAAGAGACCAGGGCATTGACAATAAAACTGCTCACCGCCGCAATCGAGAGCGCCAGCAGGCGCACCTGCAGGGTATGTCCCGGCGACTGAAACTGCACAAGCACCACAAACAAGGCACTAAAGGCAGCAGTGGCATAACTGCCCCCCATTTTAAGCCCAAAAGAACTGGCAATCGACAGTCCCACTGCCAAGGGCAAGGCCAATTCCATCGGCCAACCGAACACACTCAAGGCCGTGCCCCAGCAGGCCCCCAAAAGCCCACTCACAAGCTGATCGCGGGCATGCCACAAACCCATGCTAACCGTCGGTGTCAGGCAGAGCAAAGCCACAAAAGTTGAAGAGACATGATCGGGATTGCCGAGGAGCTGATCGAGCATCAAAACCAGCACACAGGCCAGCAATGCTTTAAAAACCAGAAAGAGGGGATTGGTAAGTTGAGAGGTCATGCGGGTATTTTAACCTGCTCGCAAGGGCGGATGAGAAGGGGGTGTCGGACTCTTGGCTATGGCCGTCAAGAACCCTATTTCGATTCGTATTTCTTTTTCAGCTCGCGCAACCGGGTCAGAATCGACTCGGTTTTATCGATCAGGGCTTGGGAATATTTGGGAGTGGGCAAAAGATACGTCCCCAGCTCAGGACGCACAATCTGTTTACTCGGCCCATCCCCCCTCAGCCAAGGCCCCCTGTGGTATGATGCAGCGCATACTTTATCTTGTTTAAAACCGGGAGCATACCAGCCATGAAACTGTCTGAACGCATTTTAAATATTGAAGAATCCAAAACCACGGGCCTGATGGATCTGGTCCAAAAAATGCAGGCAGGCGGCACTGACGTCATTTCCTTTAATGCCGGTGAACCCGACTTTAACTCCCCCGAACCGATTTTAAACGCCACGATTGAGGCCCTCAAAAGCGGCAAGACCAAATATTCAGCCGTTCCCGGCCTGCCTGCCCTGCGCAAAGCGATTGCCCAAAAGGTCCAAACAGAAAATGGCATCGCCGCCGAAGCGGCAAACGTACTGGTGGCCAATGGATCCAAACAGATCCTCTACAATATTTTTCAGGCCATTTGCAATCCTGGCGACGAAGTGATTATCCCCTCGCCCTATTGGGTGACCTTTCCCGAGATCGTCAAATTGGCAGGCGGTGTGCCGGTTTTTGTCGATACCCGCGAACACCAACTCGTCCCTGAGTTGATTGAACAGGCCATTACCCCCAAAACCTGCGCGATTTTGATCAACAGCCCCAACAACCCCACCGGCGCGGTGTATAGCGAAGCGGATCTGCGCGCGATGGGTGAATTGGCGCTCAAACACCAAATCTACGTGGTCTCCGATGAAGCCTATGCCGGTTTGACCTACGATGGCGCCAAACACCTGAGTTTGGCCGCCTTAGACAGCCGCTTTGCTCCCTGGGTGATCACCTCCCAGTCGTTTTCCAAAGACTATTGCATGACGGGCTTCCGGGTCGGTTTTATGATCGCCGACAAGGCCCTGATCAAGGCGATCAACAATTTACACAGCCACCTGACGGGCAATGTCTGCACCTTTGCCCAATTTGGCGCATTGGCCGCCTTGGACATGGATCCCGCGATCATGCAACAAATGCAGGAAACTTTCCAAAAGCGCCTGGATGTAGCCTACCCGCTCTGCCGTGAGATCTTCGACTGTGTCAAACCCGGCGGGGCCTTTTATCTCTTTCCGAACGTGGAAAAATACCTGGGTGAGCGCTTTGCCGATGACGATGTATTGGCAGAATACCTGCTCAAAGAGGCCCATGTGGCGGTTGTGCCGGGCTCCTCTTTTGGTGCGCCCGGCCATTTGCGGATCTCTTTTTCGACCAACGAAGAAAATATCCGCACGGGCTTTGCCCGCATGAAAAAGGCCCTGCTCGGCTAAAATTTGGCGCAGTCAGGCAACACCGTCGGTCAGCGACAGAGGATCCAAGACACAGTTCCTGAAAAAAAGATCTGCTATACTTAGCCCCAATATTGGACTGAAGGAAAAAGCCATGCCCCTCTCAGCAGAAAAATGCGCAAACTTTGCCCAAAGAGCAGAAACACTCAAACAAGAGCTGCAAGCTCTGTTAAAAGAATTCAGAGAAAGCCTGGGTGAGGATGAATCAGATAACCTGGTTTATGCCGAAAGCGATCTCTATGACGCTGTCGATTGCCTTTCGGATTTTATCACCGGCTGTGAAACCCCCGACAAAAAGGCCTAATTTTTAACCTGTTTTTCAGCGGTCATGATCGCGGGCTCTTGCCCGACCTGAAAAGGTTTGGGCGTTTTTTAAAAAAAATTCACAACTCAGAATTTGATCACTTTGGATCGGTTTAGATCAGAAGTGATCAAATTTTGGCTTTTTGGGGCTTTTTTAGGGCAAATTCGATCGGGCAGATCTTACCGAGATCCAGATCATGATCAATCTCTATTTTTTAGATATATGGCCATATTGGGTGATTAATAAATTTTTAAGAAAAGATCTGAAAGATATTTGAATTGAGAAAATTATAAGCTAGAATTTTTTAAGACGTTTGTGAGTTTAGTCCCTCACAAATATTTTTATTTTGGTTACGATGATCACCAACCCCTATAAGCACCTTGTACTAGAATAGTTGCATAAACCCCATGATCTATTTTTAATCTTGGGTTCATTGAGCGATAATTTTTCAGGAGAAAACAGAACCGATGGTAATGGATTCACGTAAAAAAACGGATTTAGAAGCGAAGATTCAATTTCTGCGCCGGGTGCCCATTTTTGGAGCCCTCAACCAAGACAGCCTGCAGCGCGTTGCTGCGATCATGTCCGAAAAGCTCTATTCACGCAAAAGCATTGTCTTCCATGAAGGTGATCATGGCGATACGCTGTACATCATCAAAAATGGCCGGATCAAAATTGCTAAAGTGGCAATCGATGGCCGTGAAAAAACCCTGACCATTTTGCAGGGCGGCGACTTCTTTGGCGAAATGGCGATTTTTGACAACCTGCCCCGTTCCGCCACTGCCGAAGCAATCGACAACGATGTCCACCTCTTTGCCATCAGCAAAGGTGACTTTGAGCGCCTGATCAACGAAAACCCCTCAATCGCCCTGCGGATCATGAAAGATTTGACCCGCCGTATTCGTCAGATCAACCAACAGGTTGAAGATCTGGCTTTCAAAGATGTGCATGGCCGTGTTGCCAGCACCCTCTTCCAATTGCTCGAAATCGAAGAGCAGAATGCAGGTCGCCCATTGACCTCGCTGCGCATGACCCACCAGGATCTGGCCAATATGGTTGGCTCTTCGCGTGAAACCGTCACCCGCGCCCTGAACCGCCTGCAAAATGAAGGCGCAATTGCCATTAGCCATCAGCGAATTGAAGTTCTCGATCGCGAGTTTTTGGCGGACAAAGTTTTCTAAACAGATGCTCGATCTCAAGAATCTGCGGATCAACCCTGAGCCGGTCCGGGATTCGCTGGCACGTCGCCAAGCGGACCCATCAGTTGTGGACCGGCTCTTAAACCTGGATGAAGAACATCGCAGCTGCCAGACCCGCGTGGATCAGCTGCGTATGGAACGCAATCAAGCCTCCAAAGAAATTGGCAACCTCAAAAAACAGGGCCAAGACGCCTCAGCCCAAATGGAAGCCGTGCGCAAAATCACCGAAGAGACCAAAGCGGTCGAAGAACGCATGCAAGCCTGTGAAGATGAGCGCAAAGATCTGCTCATGAATATTCCCAACACCTTGGATCTGAGCGTGCCCACAGGCAAAAGCGAAGACGAAAACCAAGAAGTGCGCAAATGGGGCAGCCCTGCCGATTTCGGCTTTGAAGCAAAAGCCCACGACGATCTGGGCACCGCCCTGAATATCATGGACTTTGAGCGGGCAGCCCGTCTGACGGGAGCCCGTTTTGTGGTCATGAAAGGCCTCGGAGCCCGCCTGGAGCGTGCACTGGCCAATTTTATGCTCGACCACAATACAGGCCGGGGTTACACCGAAATATCCCCCCCAGCCATGGTCAACCGTGAAACCATGACCGCCAATGGCAATTTGCCCAAATTTGAAGAGGATCTCTTTGCGCTCAATTTCAAAGACTTTTTCTTGATCCCCACTGCCGAAGTACCCCTGACCAATTTGCACCGCAGCGAAATTCTCGAAAAAGAAGATCTGCCCAAATATTTTACGGCCCACACCCCCTGTTTCCGCGCTGAAGCGGGTGCTGCAGGCCGCGATACCCGTGGCATTATTCGCCTGCACCAATTTGCCAAGGTAGAATTGGTCAAAATTGTCGAACCAGAGTCTTCCTTTGACGAACTGGAAAAAATGGTGGCCGATTCAGAGAGCCTGTTGCAGGCCCTGGGATTGCCTTACCGCGTCGTCTTACTCTGTTCGGGGGATACGGGTTTTAATGCCAGCAAGACCTACGATATCGAGGTCTGGTTTCCCAGCCAGGGCAAATACCGAGAAATTTCTTCGTGCAGCAATTGCACAGATTTTCAGGCCCGGCGTGGCATGTTGCGCTACCGCCCCGAAGCCGGGGGCTCAACAGCCTTTCCCCATACCCTCAATGGCTCAGGTCTGCCGATTGGGCGCACGCTGGCGGCCGTGATTGAGAACTTTCAGCAAAGCGATGGTACAATCAGAATACCCGACGTACTTCAACCCTATATGGGAGGAGCCAATCTGATTGTATGAGTACCGATCCCGCTTTCCCTGAATCCGTCAATGAATTGATGGAAAAATTGCAGTC
Organism: Candidatus Blackallbacteria bacterium; assembly: GCA_051715345.1. Taxonomy (GTDB): domain Bacteria; phylum Cyanobacteriota; class Sericytochromatia; order UBA7694; family UBA7694. The sequence goes on along the minus strand of JBPXJQ010000042.1, from coordinate 33,691 downwards.
CCTGGGTCCCATTGCCACCTTGATCAGCCGCACGCTCAAAACAGCCCTTCAGCCCGAAGAGCGTATCTTGCTGACCTACCACCACCTCGAAGTGAGTGAAGAAGCTGGCCAGCAACGTGTGCTCATGGGCAGTTGCGAGATCCGTTTGGTCACGTCACTGCGCTTTCTGACCCTGGGATTTTTCCCGACCTACCACCAAGTCATGGCAGAAGACATTCACAAAATGGCTTCATTTACCCTGACCAACCGTTTTGCCACTGGTTATGAAGGTGAAGGAGACGCCACCACCGCTGAAGAGCGGGGCTTCAACCCCCTTGAAATCCGTTTGGAGGCCGTCTTTGTCAACGAACACGGCGAAACGGTCAAAGAGTGGAATCAGGATGCCTCTCGCCCTGAAGACATCAAATTTCTCTACAGAATGCTGCCGACCTTGAGTAAAATGATGGGTAAACCCCTGGCCGAGTGCCGGTAAAGGAGCCTTCCCATGAATATCGATGAGTTTCTCCGCGTCGCTGTCAAAAAACGCGCTTCAGACATTCACATCCGTGTGGGCTGCCCGCCCATGTTGCGGATTGACGGGCGAATTGTGCCCACCGAAATGCGGCCCCTGACCCCAGCAGACACCAAACGCACCCTCTACAGTATGTTGAGCAACAATCAGCGGGAAGCGTTTGAAAAGAACTTCGAGATGGACGTTTCGTTCATGATCAGCGGGCTGGCCCGCTTCCGTGTGAATATCTTTATGGAACAAGGCCACGTCGGCGCTGTGTTGCGTGTTATTCCCATTCACGTGCCCAATCTCGACAATCTCGGCCTGCCAGATCAAATCCGCAAATTTACCGATGAGCGCACAGGTCTGATTCTCGTCACCGGGCCCACAGGCTCGGGCAAAACCACCACATTGGCGGGCATGATCGATTTGATCAATGCCAATCATGACGTACATATCATCACCATTGAAGATCCGATTGAATTTGTCTACCGCAATAAAAAGAGCATCATTACCCAGCGCGAGCTGGTTAACGATACCGCCTCTTTTCCAACGGCAATCAAATACGCCCTGCGTCAGGATCCCGATATCATCTTGGTCGGGGAAATGCGTGACCGCGACACCATCGAATCGGCCCTCAAAGCGGCGGAAACCGGTCACTTGGTTTTAAGCACCTTGCACACCAACGACGCGGTTCAGACCATCAACCGCGTGATCAACGCCTTCCCTCCCCACGAACAGCCTCAGATTCTGAAACAATTGGCCGCCGTTTTGCGCGGCACAATTGCCCAGCGTCTGGCGGTCAAAGCCGATGGGGTGGGCCGTGTCGCCATTGATGAAATTATGGTTGTCACCGCAACCGTGCGCGACCATTTGTACAAACACGAATTGGATGCCATTTATAACCTGATCCAGCGCGGGGCCATGGACGGCATGCAGACCATGAACCAAGCCCTGTTTAAACATTTTGAAGAGGGCACCATCGACTTTGATGAAGCCCTGCGCCTGTCAGACAACCAGGGTGAGCTTCAACAGTGGAAACGCGGTGCCATTCACGGCGCGGGCCGCTAATATCTTTCGAAATCCTGTTCAGGCCCTGGGTTGCTCCAGGGCCTGATTTACTGAGACACCTTGCCTGGTATCAACTGTCGTAATCCCAGGGTAAACAGGCAAATTATGCGAATTTTCCCAGACGGGTATCGCTTTGCGCTGACGCCTGCGGACCAGAAAAAAGCCCAAACCCACCCCCCCAGTCATACCGCCCAGACCACAGAGCCCGTAGATCCACAAGGGTGTGCCCTGACGGGCTTTTTCCATCTCAGCCCTGAGCCGATCATAAGCCGAGGTATCCATTTTGACCTGGCTGATATGCACCTGATCACCCTGAGACTCATTGATCCGAGCCGTGGTTCTGACTATCGTCTCCACCAAAGCAGGATCCAAAGGTGGGGCCGCATTTTCGGGGTCTTCCCCCGGCTTGGGGGGTTCGTAGATCACGGAAACCGATTTCTGTGTCAGATGCCCACTCGCTTCAGTCGTCAAAGATTCGCTGTGATCGTAGGTATAAATCCGCTCAACTTTGCGGCGCGTGACCCCAGCTTGGGTTTCGCTCACGATGCGTTCATGGGCCGTTTGCGGATTATGGTGAGTGACAGAGCGGCTCTGACGGCGCACACGTTCTGTCTCCCCCGAAACAGTGACTTTGGCTTTGCCGGGCCCCAAGACAGCCTCCAATTGACCCTGAATTTTGGCCTCCAGGGCCTTTTCAGCCGCTGGATTGGCAAGCACAGGAGTGGAGAGCCCCAGAAGTCCCAGGCCCAGACAAAAATAAGTGGAACAAAGCGTTAAGCGATTGGACATAGATCGATCATACCACTGGCAGTCAAGAATCTTCCAGCGCTTGTGATTTAATCCAGCGGAGGCAAATCCAGCGTTTCACCAGGCAGACGTGTTCCTGGTAAATCGAGCAATTGTTTGAGATTGTTCTGCCCAGTCAGGCTTTCCAGAAAGGCCAAGAGATCCGCTTTTTGCTCAGAGTTCAAATTGAGTGGGGCTTTATTTGGATCGAGGTTGGGATCGGCATTTCCGCCACGAATATAATAATCAAGCACATCGTTAAGCGTGGCCAAAGAACCATCGTGCATATACGGCCCAGAGGCAGAAATATTGCGCAGGGTCGGCGTTTTAAACTTACCGGCATCCCCCACGAGCTGTGTCACCGCCTGCCGGCCCAAATCGGGCTGGGCTTGAGCCGCACTGATCCCAACATTGCGATAGGCAAAGTCTGAAAAATGGGGCAATTTATGACACAGGGTGCAATTGGCGGTCCCGCTAAAGAGCTGATAGCCACGCAACATTGCCGCCGAGAAAACACCACTGACATAAGAGCGCTTGTCATAAGCGGAATCGTACAAGACCAAGGCCCGCTCAAAGCTGGCCAAAGCCTGGGCCATACCTTCGGCCGAAACCCCCGTGCCAAAGACGGCCTGAAATTTTTGCGGATAATAGGGAATGGCCTGTAAATCTGCAATCGCCTGGGGAAGGCTCTCGTTCATTTCAATTGGATTTTGAATCGGCTCCAAGGCCTGTGCTTCCAAAGTCTCGGTTCGGCCATCGTGAAAAAAGGCAGGCTGATAAGCCAAGGTAAACAAAGCCGGAACATTGCGGGGACCCCGAATGCCATCAATGCCAGCAGCATTGGCCTCACCATTGGAAAAACCTTTGCGGGGATCGTGACAGGTAGCGCAGGACATCTGGTTATTGCCCGAGAGGGCTTTTTCAAAAAAGAGCCGGGCCCCCAACTCCACTTTGCCCTGATTGATGGAATTGTTGGCACTTCCTGCGATCAGCGGCAGTTGCAGATAGGTACTCTGCCCGGCCTGCAGCGTGACTTTGGACGCCGATAAAAAGCCAAAGACAGAGGAGGGGATTTCTGTTTCCAATTCCCAGGTACCCGCAGGCAAGTCAATGGGCAAAACGGTGTCATAAGGCAAGGTTTTTTCCCAATTTAAAGCCGGGATTTTGAGTTTGGCTGTTTGACCTGATGGCAGCCCGCTGATCTTGAGTTTTAAACTGCTGGCCTGGTAAACACCGGGATCAAGTTGCTCGGGCAATTGTCCCTGAGTTTGAATTGCCGCAGCCAGCGCATCGGCATTGATCGCTGTGGGAAAACGAGAAAACTGGCGGGTCAGCGGATTGATCACAAAACGGTTGATCCGCTCTTGCAAATCCAACTCTTTGAGCGCAAGGGCCAGCGACGGATTCAGCAAATACAAGGCTCTCAAGGTCTGAACGACAGGCGTCGTCAGCCAGTGAATTTCGACTGGCAATTTGTTTTTACTGTAAAAAGCAGGCCGGAAATAACCACTTAACGGCGTGGCCAAAGGTTGTTTTTGGACATCAAAAAAAGTCACATCGACAAAACAGAGTTGCTCGAGTCCGGGCAAAAGCAACTCGTGGGAGACACTTTGACCTGTTACCGGTAAAAAATCTGTTTCGGGCAAGAGGGCCTCTCCCGCCAAATTGCTTACCCGCAAACGCACCCATTGAACAGAGCCAGCTGCCGCCTGTTGAATCTGAAAATTGCGGGGAGAGCGCGGGACTTGAATTTGTAAGCCCAAACGCACCTGAGATTGGGCTCTCGTTTTAACCATCGGCGACGAAAGCGGAAGGGCCGAAGAAACCTGAGAAAAAGGCCTTGACGCTTGCACGGCCTTGTCTTGAGCCTGACATCCCCCGAGCAAAAGAGACAGGGTCAGCCCCAGCGAAAAAGTACGTTTCCGGAACATGATAAATACCCCTTTGGGTATATTTTGTCACATTCTTATTCTCGCACAGAGAACGCAAAAGGAAGGGCTGAGAAAGGGTGATTTTTCTTTGATTTGTATCAAGCGAAACCGATGGACTTGTGCAGACTCAAGCCCAAAGGTCTTACTCTCTCAAGACCAAAGGTGTTGATGGGCCAAGACCTCTTCGAGTTGTGGCTCCAACAGCACCCGGGTTTGTGCTTGAAAATCTTGGCGCGCCTCTTGCTGTTCGTGCCGATGGCGAATTTGGGTTTCTTGTTTGGCCAGATGGTCTTGTTTGTTTTCATACACCAATTTATTCAGGCTCAAACGGGGTTGATGATCCAAAGCTGTTTGCGGTACAGACAAGCCGCTGCGCAGGGCAACCTTGACCAAATTACACGCCGGACAGACGAGAAAGCCCTGGCCGTTGCGGGATTTATCCTGCAGCTCAGCCTTTTGACAACGTGGACAATTCATAATAGTCTCTTCTCCTGTGTTATTTTTCACAGGTACACAGCATATTGGGCAAATTCTCGAGATTACCGGGTGTCTCTCTTATACCTAAAATGCTGCCAAGATTGTCTGGCAAAAAATAAACGCAATCAAAACAGAATCTTATTTTATTAATCTTCTCTGAATTATTTGAAGAGTGTTAAGATATGTTAATGCTGCACAAGTTTATTTTATGTTTCACATTGATCATTGGGGTTCAGGGCCTTTCTGGCTGCCAAACGCCCCTGCCCACCACTGCCAATCCCCAAGTGGAAAGCAGCGCCCAAGCCCGCTTGGTAGGGCCACTGAGCCAAGCCTTGGACAGCGCCCTTCAGCGTGCAGCCCAGAGCCGAACCCCTGCCGAAGCAGAGCGTCTGGCCCGCGATACCTTTCAAACGGAAATCAGTCGCTTGCTCAAGCGCAGCCCAAGCCAGTTACAGAGCCAATTGCAGGTTCAAGCCCAATGGACAGCTCAAGGCAAAATCCAACTTCAGCTTCAGGCTCAAATCTCTGATCAATCAATCACAGCACAGGCTCAGCGCCAGAGCCATTTTTCTCCCATTGTTTAAAATCGGTTAAGCCCCATTGACATGGATCAATTGCTTTTTTTGCAACATCGTGTATTATACCCTATATAGTATATAAAGAGGTATTGCACAATGAGCAATTCTGAATCAGCCTCTGAAGCCATTATCAGCCGTCTTGACCAAATTTTGAATCGCTTGGACCAGCTGGAATCGCGTTTAGAGAAAAGTGAAAAGGCCCTACAGGAAATTCCCGGCGTAGCAGCCACCGCTCTCAATACCCTGGATGAATTGAGTGCCCCTCTGCGGATGGAAGGCAGTGAATGGCCCGAACGACTGCCTTCACTGCTCAATCTAGTAGAAAAATTGACCCAACCCAATGTCTTGGAGGCCCTGGAAATAGTGGCTGCGCATGCAGATCAATTTGTGCCCTGGATCAAAATGCTGGCAGATGTACCCGGCCTGCTCAGTGCCAGTGTAGACGGTCTCGATGAAAGTATGGCCGACTTAAAAAACAATGGTGTCGATCTGCAAGAGCGGGGCAGAGCGCTGATGCAAGTGGCCTTGCAGGCCAGTGATCCCCGCACTTTGCACCTGCTTTCCGAATTATTGCACCAACGCGACACACTTTTGATGGGGGTACATGCCATGCGCGATATCCCCGGCATTGTGAGCATGGCTGTGGATTCGCTGGATGAATTTTACAAACATTACGATCTTGGCGGCCACGATTTTGGCAGCTTATTACACAGCCTGCGCCACGGCATCTTGGATATCCACACCGTGGCACTGGTGGCCTCTGCAGGAGAAGCCCTGGCCAGCAGCGAACAAGATTATAAGCCTGCAAGCTTATTTACGATGTTCAAGGCCTTGGGAGAACCTGAGTTCCGCAATAGCATGGGCTTTTTACTCAGTTTTATTCGTCATTTCAGCCGTTCTTTGCAGGCCGAACGTCTGCCCCACTCAAAAAATTAAAAGAGGTTCATTAAAATGTCTAAAACCCATTACCAAATCCTGATTGTGGGCGGCGGAACCGGCGGCATCGCCGTGGCTGCTCGTCTGCGCAACGCCTCGGAAAGCCTGGATATTGGGCTGATTGAGCCCTCCAGCAAACACTATTACCAACCGCTTTGGACCTTGGTCGGCGGTGGGGTTTTTGCCAAAGAAATCTCTGAACGCAATGAAGAAGATTATATCCCCGCTGGGGTCGATTGGTTGCAGGATAAAGTGGCAAGTTTTCAACCAGAAGAAAAAGCCTTGACCTTGGCCTCAGGCCAAAAAATTGGCTATGACTATCTGGTGGTCTCTGCGGGGATGCAGCTCAATTGGGAAAAGGTACCCGGCCTGCGCGAAAGCATTGGCAAATACAATGTCTGCAGCAATTACTCTTACGAAACCGTCGACAGCACCTGGGACCTGGTCAAGAATTTTAAAGGTGGCACGGCGATCTTTACCCAACCGGGTACCCCGATCAAATGTGGGGGCGCCCCGCAAAAAGCCCTGTATATGACAGAGGACTATTTCCGCAGCAAATCACGGGTACGGGCCAAAACCAAAATGGTCTTCTGCAGTGGTTTAGCGGGTATTTTTGGCGTACCCAAATACAAAGCCGCCCTGGAAAAAGTGCTCAAACGCAAAGAAATCACAGATACCCATTTCCGCAATGAGTTGATCGAAGTGCGTGGCCCCGAACAAGAAGCCGTATTTAAACATCTCGATACGGGTGTTGAGCAGGTGATCAAATACGATCTCTTACATGCCACGCCGCCGATGAGTGCCCCTGATTTTATCAAAGCCAGCCCCTTGGTGGATGCCACCCAATTTGTGGATATCAACAAACACACGATGCAACACGTGAAATACCCCGAGATCTTTGCGCTGGGCGATTGCACCAACGCCCCCACTGCCCGAACCGGTGCAGCGATCCGCAAACAGGCACCTGTTTTGGTTGAAAACCTGCTCGCACTGATGCAAAATCGCCAATTAAAAGCAGCGTATAACGGCTATTCTTCCTGCCCCCTGGTGACAGGTTATGGCAGTTTGATCCTGGCAGAATTTGATTACGATAGCAAACCTGTCGAGTCGTTCCCCTTTGACCAGTCTCAGGAACGCTTCAGTATGTATATGCTCAAAGCCTATGGCCTGCCGCAAATGTACTGGAATGGTATGATGCGCGGCCAGCTCTAGACAAAAGAAACCCCTGGCAAGGGAGTTTGCCAGGGGACTTAAGCGAGCTAACAATACGTTGGGGATTCACATCAACATTTCAAATCAACTTAAGGAATTTCAAAGGCGATCACAACCGAGGCCTGCTCACGCTGCACGGCCAAAAGCGCTACATCCCCGCTTTTGAGCTTGTTAAACTCAGCGTTAAACTGGGCCAATGAGCCCACGGGAGCACGGTTGATCTCGGTAATCAGATCCCCTTCGCGCAGGCCTTTTTCATAGGCCTGGCTCGAAGGAGAGACATCGGTCACGACCACCCCTTGCAGAGTAGCGGGTACCTGCAATTGCTGGCGCAGAGTGGGATTCAGATCTTGCAATTGAAAGCCCCGTTTGTCCTGCAGCGCAGGGGCTTGCATATTTTCAGCCGCTTTGCCGGTGTTTTCCATTTCCCGCAAGAGCGGCTTAAAGGTCATGGTTTTGCCATTGCGCAGGATCTCGATCTCGACACTCGAACCAGAGGGCGTCATGGCCACCTGATTGCGGAATTGATTGCTGTCGTTGATCGATTTACCATTCAATTTGAGAATCACATCGTATTTTTTGATTCCGGCTTTGTCGGCAGGCGAACCATTGACCACACCGCTGACCAAAATGCCTTCGCGGCTGTCTTTGAGCCCAAGGCCCTGGGCCATAGAATCGTCGAGGGGCTGAATAAAGACCCCCAATTGGGCCCGGCTGACTTTGCCTTTGTTGATCAGGCTCTGCATGACCTGTTTGGCCATATTGCTGGGAATGGCAAAGCCAATCCCCATATACCCTTTGGAGCGGGTGGCGATCGCCGTATTGATCCCAATCAGCTCACCTTTGATATTGACCAAAGCCCCACCACTGTTGCCAGGGTTGATGGCCGCATCGGTTTGAATAAAGTCTTCAAAATCTGCCACCCCCACATTGGCGCGGCCCTTGGCGCTGATAATCCCGGCAGTCACAGTTGAGCTGAGCCCAAAGGGATTGCCAATCGCCAGCACCCATTCTCCGACTTCGAGGTCTTTGGAGTCGCCCAGTGAGGCCTGACGCAGGCCTTTGGCGCCACTGACCTGAATGACAGCCAGATCGGTGCGGGGATCGGTACCGATAATTTTGGCTTTAAACGTGCGCCGGTCGCTGAGTGTCACTTTGATTTCGTCGGCATCTGCCACAACATGGTTATTGGTCAAAATATAGCCTTTGGCGGCATCGACAATCACGCCGCTGCCCACGCCCTGCTGTTTTTGCTCACCGCGGGGAGCAGGAAAAGGGGCTCCAAAGAACTCCTCAAATTCTTCAGGCACCTGGGGATGTGAGCGACTGGGTGCTTTGAGGGTCTTGCTCATCGAGATACTGACCACCGCCGGGGTGACCGTTTCAGAAATTGCAATAAAATCTTCGTTGAGTTTGTTGAGGGTGGGCACACTTTTTTGAGACTGACTGGTTTGAGCCTCAACGGGTGGGGTGACCAGGGAGGTCAACTGCGGCGCAGCCAACCCCACCCCCAGCCCCAGGATTCCCGTCAGGGAAAGAGCCAAAAGATAGGGGGTATTTCGTTTCATTGCAGTACTCCTTTAAAGAACATTGCTTGATTATTTGCTTGGCAGTGAAGCAATTATACGCTTTTTTGACTGCCACAGAAGGGAGACACAGGGCTTTGAATAAGTGTTCAAAAAATCTGAGAAAATTTTTCAACTGCGAATTGCGCCCATCTTCACAAGTCTTTTAAGCCAATGTGTGATAAACATGTAATACGCTCCCACCCTGGAAATCAAAACAGAAAGTAAACCATGCTGAAAACCCTCAAAATCGCAACAGCACTCAGCGCCATCTTTTGTTTCAATACCTTGCCCAGTTTGGCCAAAGAGCGGGCCGCGGTTCTCGATCTCAACCCCAAAGGCAATATTACGGCCAGCGATGCCAGTATTCTCACCGATCGCATTCGCAGTTTGATGGTACAAAGTGGCCCCTATGAAATTATTGAACGTGAAAATATGGATCGCATTCTGCGCGAGCAGGGCTTTCAAGCCACTCAAAACTGCGATACCACCGATTGTTCTGTTGCGATTGGCAAAATTCTCTCCGTCCGTCACATGATCACGGGCAGTGCCAGCCGTCTGGGCAATTTATACTCCCTCAACCTGCGGATTATCGATGTTGAAAAAGGCTCTATCTTGAAGGAAGAGTACGTAGACTGCCTTTGCCCTCTGGAATCGCTGATGACCCAAACGGCCCCCGAACTGGTACGCAAAGTCTTAAACAGCGCCAAAGCGGTTGAATCCAAACCAGCAACCAGCTCCGAGGTCGTGTCTGGTTTGCCTGTGCGCGAGGCCAGACCCTGGCTGATTTTTCTCGAAGGCGGCTGGCCCCGTTATGCCAGTGGCGGTGCTTTTTACAATTTTGGCTCCTATTTTGCCCTGGGTGCCAGCGCGGGAGTGACCGCCGGGAGTTTTACGATCAGCCCCCACTTGGCCCTTGCTCCCAGGGTCTATTTTAACCCCCATGATCTGGCTGGTTTTCTTGAGTTGGTGGCAGTCTTTCCCATGATCAGTTTTAATAGCATGGCATTCAAGCCAAGACTGGGTTTTGAATACCGGAACCCCTCCAGTGGGTTGAGTTTTGGGATGGCCGTTGGCCCCAATGTAGCGCCATTCGGTTATGATCCCACGATTTTTGATGCCACAGCCTCGCTGGGTTATGCGTTTTAAATCGCTGATCGCTTAAAAAAACTTTACAGCAAAAACAAAACTTAAGTCCATTTGACTCGGGAATGTAAGCCAGACCGCTTTACATTTTCCCACCCCTTTCTATAATAGAGTCACCATCCATAGGAGTTTTTAATTAATCACCATGAAAAAATCACTTCAGATTTTGCTCTCTTCCGCCCTCTTGCTGACTGCAGGCAGCTTTGTCTGTTTGCCCCAGGCCACCCAGGCCCAAAACACAGCTGTGATGCAAAATGTCGGCAATGGCAGCATTGACTGGACCCACCAAATGCTCAAAGTCACCGGCAGCGGCGCGCCGCCTGCCAACGGCTCCGCCGCCCAAAAACGCCTGATGGCCAAACGGGCCGCCCAGGCCGATGCCTATCGCCAATTGGCTGAGATCGTCAACGGTGTTCAGGTCGATTCCGAAACGGTGGTGAAAGACTTTGTCACCGAAAGTGATACGGTGCGTTTGCGTGTTTCAGCCTTGATCAAAGCGACACCGGCGGGCCCCGAGCGCTACTTGAGTGATGGCTCTGTGGAAGTGGATTTGGCCATGTCGATGAATGGTCAGCAGGGTCTTTCTTCAGCGATTGAACTGGAAAAAACCTTGAAAAAACAGCAGGAGCGCTTCAACCAACAGGGATTTTGGCCGGGTGCCAGCGATGCTCAGCAACCGGTCTTGATTCCCGGCCAACAATACGCACTCGCACCTTGGAATCTGGCCGCCAAACCCAAGGTCAAACCCACTCCCAAACCTGTGGTCAAACCGACCCCCAAACCTGTCAAACCCGTGGTCAAACCTGCCAGCGGTTATACCGGCCTGATTATCGATGCCAGCGGTCTGGATATCCAACCGGCGATGTCACCGATGGTCTTGAGTGAGTCCGAACAGGTCTATATCGGCAATTTTGAATTGGACATTGATCGGGTGATTGCAGAAGGCATTATTGTCTATCACCGCAGCATGAAAGATATTCGCCGGGCCGGTAGCAACCCACTGGTGGTCAGAGCCACGGGCACCAGCGAAGGCCGTGTCGATCTGATGGTTTCGTCCGAAGACGCTGCCAAAATTCAGGCCGAAGACGCCAAAAATCCATTTTTGAGCCAATTAAACGTGGCTGTTGTGATGTAAATAGCCACAAAAAAGTTTTTCCCCAAGCCTGTGAGACGCTGCATCCAAATGGAGCAAGAGTCCTCCAGGCTTTTTTAGTCTGACCTCCGGGCCATTTTGGCCTGAAAAAGCCAATACCCTGATGGATCAATAGATTAATTTTAAATTAACATACGGGAAATTAATAGTTAAGCCAAACATGGCTAGATTAAGAAACGACTATAACTTGTTTATCTAAACAAGTGTTTTGTGCTCTTTGTGAGACATCGTATAAAGAGGAAATAAAGTATGAACGTTTCTGATCTGGTTCGCCCGATTTATATGCCCACGGTTCGGCTTCAGACTGATGGCAACACCCCCACAGCCCCAACCACTCCTCCCCCCACTGGCAATCCGTATAATAGCCGCGTGGATGGCTTTGTCACTTCCACTATTTTTGGGGGCATTGCCGGTAAAAACATGGGCAAATTGATCTTTAACAACGGCAATCCAGCGGGTTCTGATCTCAGCGGCATCCTCAAAAACAGCTATGTGCGTCAGACCGGCATGAATGCAGGCATTGGCGCAGGAGTCTATGGCGGACTTTCTGTGCTCAAACAGGGATTTGGCTTAATGAGCGGCAAACAAGATGCGGCTGGTGCGGCTGCCAACGTCATTACAGATACCCTGCGCGGCGGGGCAGCCGGGCTCGGGGCGACAGCCGGAGGCGGGCTGACAGGTTTGGCCATGCGCGCCATGGGAGCCACAGGGACTTTTGGCACGGTGATTACCTTTATTGGCGGCGCAATTGGTGCCTCCGTTGGCAGCGGACTGCTCGAAGCGACTGGGGTGCGCGATGGTTTGCTCAAAACCTTCGGCTCTCAAAAAATCGCCGCTTAAGATCTTTTTACAGGGAAAAGGCAAGTTTTTGAATGCAGAGTGGGATAACTCCAAGATAAGGTTATGTTTGGGTAAAATTGTGATTATAAAAAAATTAGTCTTGCTGGGTCTTCTGGGTTTACTGACCGCCTGTGGTCAGTCTCCGATGATGACTTCTCCCTATTATGGGCAGCAGGGCGCCGACCCTTACGGCAATGCCTATGCCACCACGGGTCAACCCAATCAGCCTGGCGGTGCTTATGGCAGCATCGACCCCAATGCAGGTTATGGTTTTGCCAATACCGACCCCAACGCCTATGGAGCAAACGCAGCTTACCCCAATTCCCAGTATGATCCCAATGCTTACAACAGCACGACTTACCCAGACCCCAACACAGCCCTGCCCCCCGATGTGGCCGCAGGTAACGTCAGTTACCCCCTGCCAGAAGCCAATAATCAGCCCAAAACACCCGCAGCAATCACCCATCAACCCAATCCCGATCCCACACCTGTACCCATCCCCGCTCAGCTCAAAGATGCCAGCGCAGAATTAAAGGTTTTAACCTTGAATGTCTGGGGCCTGCCCAGCCTGCTGGGCAAAGACCGCAAAGCGCGTTTTGAGCGCCTCGGCCAAACTTTAAATGACTACGATATCGTCACCTTGCAAGAGACCTTCTCCAACGATATCGAAATTCTGCGCAAGAGCACCCGCTTTCCCTATCACCTGCGCTGGAACAATACCGGCCTGCGTATGGGCAGTGGCCTCTATGTGCTCTCGAAATACCCGATCATCCGCAACGATTTCCGCCAATTTGGCAATTGCACCGTGGCCGATTGTCTGGCCCGCAAAGGCGTGCTTTTTACCCGCATCGACCACCCCACTTTGGGCGCAGTCGATGTCTACACCACCCATTATCAAGCCGAAGCCAAACCCGTGGCCGAAAAAATCCGGATTGAAGAAGACAATAAAGTGATGCAGGAATTTGTAAGCCAGAACAATTCCCCTTACCCCACCATCATCACCGGCGATTTTAACTTTAAGCCCGATTTCCCCGAATACCTGGATCTCAACCGCAGATTGCCCTTGGTAGATACCTGGCGCACCGCCAACCCCAATGCACCCGGTTATACCTCCGACCCCAGCAATCTCTACAAAGCGGGCAAAGAACAAGGAGCCCGCATCGACTATATCTTTGTGCTCAAGCAAAACACCTACAAAACCAGCGTGCAAGAAGCCAAAATCACCCACAACCAACCTGTCGAAGGCTTTTTCCTGTCAGACCACTTTGGCGTCTCTGCCAAAATCAAATTTGAGACCCTCTACAGCACTGAGCTGAAAAACCACAGCAGCAGCAAAGATTAACTCAGGCGGCCCCAAATTGGAAGGCCGAAATCACCGAGCCCATGATCTCACCCTCAAAGACCTTTTCTCCGGGCTCTTGCTCAGCAGCTCCAGCGATCACCATCAGCGGCAAAAGATGCTCTTCACGTGGGTGCGAAAAACGCCCCGACGGCGCTTGGCTCCAGGCATTGAGTTGCTCAGCCCGATCGGTCGAAGTCTGGGCCACAGCCTGACTCAACCAGGTATCAAATTCCCGCGCTTGGGGCCGCACATCGCGCCCAAAGACACGCAAATTGTGAAAACTCATACCACTGCCAATCAGCAGCACGCCCTGCTCGCGCAAGGGCGCCAAGGCCTGCCCCAATTGATGGTGAAAGGCTGGATCCAAATCGGCCCGCAGGGAAATCTGCAACACGGGAATCTCCGCATCGGGGTAGATGAGCTTAAGCGGGATAAAGACCCCGTGATCATAGCCGCGCTCGGCATCCACCTGAGCGGGAATGTCTGCAGCCTTGAGCAGGGCCTGAATCTGTTCTGCCAAGGCAGGTGCACCAGGCGCCGGATAGGTCAGTTGATAGGTGTGTTCGGGAAAGCCGTAATAGTCGTAGATCAGCTCAGGCCGGGCATGGCCAGTAATTGTGACCGCAGGGGTTTCCCAATGGGCTGAAATCACCAGAATGGCGCTGGGGCGTTGCCCCACCTGATCGGCCATTTGGCGCAACCAAGTCGCAAGCGCGTCCCAGGTGTCTGCGGGCCCCATCGTCCAATCCATAAAAAAGCAGGGACCGCCCCCATGGGGAATAAAAAAAGCGGGTAAACGTTTGGATTTGTTCATGTTTCAGGCTCCTGTGTATTTCACTGTTTGCAGTATAATTGACAAATACATATAAAAAAAAGTATTGCTTGATTATAAAGACAATTAAAGTTATTTATACAAATCCCCTTTTGAAAGCAGAGAAGCATGAAACTCGAACAGCTCAAAGCCCTGGATGCCGTTGTAAAAGCGGGCAGCTTCGCCAAAGCCGCCAATGAGATTTTACTTGTCACCCAACCCGCCGTGACCCGCGCAGTACAAAACCTGGAGGCCGAAATTGGCTTTGCGCTCTTCTCGCGCGAGCAATACCGCCCCGTTTTAACCCCCCAGGGCCAGGCCTTTTACAACCAGGCTCAGCAGATCCTCAAACAGGTTGAAAACCTCGGCGATTTAAGCAAACAAATGGCCCAGGGCATGGAACCCGAACTCAAAATCGCGATTGACACGTATTTTCTGCTGCCGGAAATGCTCTGTGCCTTTCACGAGACCAATCTGGAGTTTCCCTGTACCCAATTGCATATCAGCTGTGAACTCTTGGGCGGGGCAATCGGCAAATTGGTCGAAAAAGCCTGTGATCTGGTGATTGTGCCCTGGGCGCCCGAATACCGCAACCAGCCCCCGTTTTTGAGTCAATCTTTGGCCCACATTCAAGCCAGCACCGTGGTCGCCGGCAATTTTCCGCTGCTCCAACAGGATGAGCCCGTACAAGCTGAAGCACTCGCCCCGTATATCCAAGTGGTGGAACGCACCCAGGAGCAGTATATTCGTTTGGGCAGTTCCAACCTGAATCCCCACAGCCAGCGCTGGTACGTCAACGACGTGCATCTCAAAAAGCAGATCATTCTCTCAGGGCGCAGCTACGGATTTTTGCCGTATCATTTGATCGAACAGGAGCTGGCCTCAGGTCAGCTCGTGCCTTTTAGCAATTTGGAGGGATTTGAGGTGCGCACGATTGAATTGCGGGCTGTCGTGCTCAAAGCCAGTCCCATGGGCCCTGTACTGCAAAAGCTCTGGCAGAAATTGGGCCAAATTGAAGCCGCACGCTCCCGGCTCAAAGCAGCTTCAAACAAAGCGCTCAGGCCAGTCTAAACACCTGATCCAATTGACGCTGAACCATTTGCTCAGGCAGATGGGCCATCAGCCAATTTCGCAAGCGCAGACCATGTTTGAGATTGCTGAGTTGACCCAGTTTCCAAGACGTCTCGGTAATAAAACGGGCACGGGCCATGCGACGGCGTTGGTAATGCTGCAAAGCCTGATCCAAATCACGGGAAGTAAGACTCTCCGCCAGGGCCCAAGCGCTTTCGAGGGCCTGATTGGCTCCTTGGCCCAGGTTGGGCGTGGTGGCGTGGGCCGCGTCTCCCAAAAGCCAGATTGGGCCTTGACCATAGCTCTTGAGTGGCACAAAATCCGAGAGATCGTTGCGCAAAAAGGCCTCTGTGGGGGTGGCCTGAATGATCTGCAAAACCCGTTCGGGAAAGTCGGAAAAAGCCCTCAGTAGATCGGGTTTTAAGTTCTCGGGGCTGTCATGTTGACCCGCAGACATAAATTGCGTGAGATAAAAATAGACCTCATCGGCATTGACCTGAGAAAACCCAGCCCGCAAACCCGGCCGATCGCCCCAGAGTTCTTGGGCCTGGTGGTGCCAGGGTTCGGGCAAGCGCAGAGGCGCCAGTCCCCGCCAACAGCTCTGCCCACTGTAACGCAGGGGAATCTCGCCCAAAAGCTGTGTGCGCACCCGCGAACGCAGGCCATCAGCACCAATCAGCAAATCCCCTGTGGCACTGCTGCCGTCTTCAAATTGCACAACTACCTGCCCCTGTTGGATGTCGTAGGCCTGAAAACGCTTGCCTGTATGCAGGGGCGTCTGTTTGAGGGCATCCCTTAAAATTGCGTGCAGGGCCGAGCGGCGAATCGCCAAAGGCCCGGTTCCATAGCGGCGGCGCAGGTCTTGGGCGTTAAAGCCCGAAAGTTTATGGCCGTGTAAGTCTTCCACAGTCGAGGCCTGCAACTCCCAGCCAGCTTGGATCACGGCCTGTTTGAGGGCAGGTTGAATGCGATTGAGAATCTCCAAACCATTGGGGGCCACCCACAGCCCCGCACCGACAGCACGAATGGCGGGAGCGGCTTCATAGACTTCCACCTCAAGGCCTTTTTTTTCGAGGGCCAAAGCGGCGCCCAGCCCACCAATCCCTGCCCCCACAATTAAAACTTTCATATACGTGCTCCTTATTCGTGCGGACTCTTTTGCATCTTCGCTCCGATTTAGGTCAAGTGTACTAAATTTTCTTTTTTAGGTCAAGTATACTAATTAGATGAAAACCAAAGCCAAAATTCTGGCCAAGGCCCTGGAGTTGTTTAACGCTGAGGGCCACGAAGCCGTGACCACCCGCCAAATAGCCCAAGCCCTGGGCATGAGCCAGGGCAATCTCTGTTACCACTTTCCCCAAAAAAAAGATCTGGTTATGGGGCTGTATCAGGCCTTGGTGGCAGAATTTGACCAGACCTTCAAAAATCTGCACATGCGCGAGTACAGCTTTGAAGAGGCCTTTGTTCAGACCCACCAAATGTTGGGCATTCAGTCCCGTTACCAATTTCTGATGCACGATTTTGTGCGCATCATGCAGACCTATCCCGAGATTAACAGCCATTTCAGGGCCCTGCAGGCGCTTCGCCACCAGCAATTGCAATTGCTGTTTAAACAGCTCAACGCGCGGGGCATGGCCCATTTGCCGCTGGAGGGCCCGGCCTTTCAGCGTTTGGTGGAACAGTATTTTATTGTCGGCAATGCCTGGATTGGAGAAGCTGCCATTTTAAATCCCCAACCCAAGCCAGACCTGCTGCAACATTATTGCGCGGTCTTGCTCGGTTTGCTTTACCCTTGGTTAAGCCCTGCAGGCCAAGCGGCCTTTGATCAAGGATTTAACGCCTTTAAAAGGTCGCTCAGCTCAGAACCCAGCTAAAATTTTTCGTATTGGCGCTGCTTGTTCTGGCGCATGGGGGCCTGAATTTCGTTGGTGAAATTGCTATAGACCTCGAGGCTGATTGGGTGTTCCACCGCATAAGCCACGCTGATCTTCTTTTTTTCTTGGGGCTTAAGATCGAGTACCCAGCGCAGCACATTCTCGCGGGTCTGCTCTTGGGGCTGGGGGGTCATTTTCAGCACGGTCATGCGAATCTGATCGTGGCGCACCAGGGGCAGATGGTCCCAAACAACGACCTGCACAGGTTTGTTTTTAAAATTCGAGACCTCAATTTCGTAGCTCATTTCGCGGCGGCGCGTATCGCGCATCAGGCCTGTGAGCGTGGTCTGCTCTGAGCCCTCGCGGCGGGCCACACGGATATTTTCATCGACGCCAAAATTCAAGCTGGCCTCTTCGTTTG
Organism: Candidatus Blackallbacteria bacterium; assembly: GCA_051715345.1. GTDB lineage: Bacteria > Cyanobacteriota > Sericytochromatia > UBA7694 > UBA7694. The sequence continues at coordinate 15,987 of JBPXJQ010000042.1, read as the reverse complement.
GGCGCACCAAGGAGATCTGGCTGGTGCCGGTATAGTCGAGATCGACATAATTGCGAATTTGGCCCGCGAGCAAAGGCAAATCACCATTGTTGCGAAAGCGAGCGCGCAGATAGACCCGGCGCGAGAGTTTGGGCACGACCTGGTATTCAGCTTCGTAATTAAAGCTGCGGGTGGCAATCGAGACCCGGCGGGCATGGGGTGAGCTGTCGATACTGACCTTTTGTGGGATCGCAAAGAGCACAGATAAGCCCTGTGTTTGCACATCCGATTCAATAAAACCTGAATTGTCACTGCCGGTGATAGGCCCATCGCTGTCGCGCATTTCTTCTTCATCGGAGAAGCCGCCGCGTGGGGCATTGTTCAACATGCCTTTTTCCAATTGGGGTTGGTGATGGGTGATCACCCAGGGCTCTAACATGGGCACGGCGGCATTGAGCTGGGGGACCGCCGTTGAAAGGCTGACATCGACGTCCTGCCAGGGCTCGCCGGTCTGTTGCACGATATCCCCGTAATAGGTCAAAGAGAGTTTGCCCGCTTTTTCATCCATACGCGCATCATAAGAGGGGGTCCAATGGATGCCTGGCACGAGGTAGCGCAATTGAAAGCTGACAGGCCCCGCTGTTTTGGCCGTAAAATAGACCACCGCGGCCTGGGTCTTGTGGGCCAATTGAGAGGCCTGCTCTGAAAGCTTTTTGTTGACCCCCGCGATTTTGGCTTGGAGATCCTGCTTTTGCTGCTGAAACAGGGTCTCACTCTCCAAGAGTTTGGCCTGGTTTTGGTTGAGAAAATCGAGGGTTTTTTGCCACTCAGCAGGCTGGGGATAAGCCGGGGTCTTGTTGGAGACCTGCTCCCAATAGGTGTCGAGCCAGTCTTGGCCACGTTCGTTGAGGGTGTGGGTATTTTCGAGGCGGGCCATTTGCTGATTGAGTTGTTTGAGCTGGGCCTTGAGTTTGAGCGTCTCTTTGTTTTCTTCGCCCGGCGGCAGGGGCATGATCTGCACATTGTGGATACTCACACCCGGTGCGCCCTGGGCGCTGACATGCAGGGAATCGGTCACCATGCCGAGGGGGATATCTGTCACCCGCAGGCGGTAATCACCGGGTTTGGCCAAGCTGAGCCGGGCTTCGCGGCTGACGATGCCTTGGCCCTGGTAGGCGATGACCTTGGAAATGGGCGAGGAACTCAATTCGGTGATGGTTTCGGCCTGTGCGGAAAGTTGTAAGGTCGGTTGCAGAGCGGGTTGCAGACTCAGGGCCAATAAGAGGGGCAGGACAAGGGGTTTCATGGTTTCCTCCAGCAAAGTTTCTGTGTGTACTATACCCTCTCTGTTCAAAACTGCCCATGGGGGATGGAGCCGAGCAGTGGAAACGAACAGAACGGGGGTTTAGAGGAGACCCTGTTTCTGGGTGGAGTGTTCAAGGCCTTTGGGAGGAGCCCGTGCTTTGGTTGTGGTTTCAATTGAGAGTAAGAGAGTGGGTAATCGGCTCCGGTTGGCACAAGCCCCTGAAGTTCGGGCCGCCTGCCGCACGCGTCCTGCGTGCAACAGGCTAAGTTCACAGCCCGCGTCTATCCCATCCTGGGACGCGGGCTGTTCAATTGCCCTCACTTTTCAGGGGCTTGGCCAACGGAGGAAGGTTTCCCTGCGTTTTCAAAGACAATAAAAACAGCCTGAGAAAACAGAGCTTGCAGCAAAATTGTAGAATAATTGACCCCTCATTGAAATTTCAGGGCTTTTTTCGCGCACGCAACAGTTCCAGTGCTTTGCTTAGGCGGCGTTCACGGGTTTCGGGCTTTTTGGCGAGCGAGAGTGGCATCAGCAGAGAGTAGCGCTGGGTCTTGGTCAGGCTCTCAAAGAAGGTTTTGGTGTCGGGGTCTTGGTCGAGCTGGGCCTGTAAATCGCCGGGGACTTCGATGGTGCTAAACGAGGCGTAGGCCTGCTCCCATTGACCATTGGCTTTGGCTTTGTCGATCTCAGCTTGGCCGGAGGGTTGCATGCGCCCGGCGGCGATGAGTTTCGCGACTTTTTCGCGGTTGACCTGGGACCACAGGCTGCGCTTTTTGCGCGGCGTAAATTTTTGCAAATACGATTGTTCGTCGCCTTTTTGGACCTGGCTGTCGATCCAGCCATAACAGAGGGCCACATCCAGGGCCTGGGCATAGTTCACACTGGCAACGCCCGAGGCCTTTTTGTAAAAGCGCAGCCAGATACCGGGGACCAGCATACCGTTTTCAGCGAGCCAGCTTTCCCACTCGGCCTCGCTGGCAAAGGCCAGAATCGGGTAGTCGGGCGGAGAGGGCTTGTTCTGTTTTGTTTGCGGGGTTTTAGGCATATGCTTTTCCGTGTTCAGGAATTTAAGGGGCAGGACTCAGATTGACAGGGGGCTGGTACTGGGCAATCCAGGCACGCACCTGTTCGCAGGGCAGGGCTTCGATGCGGTTGCCAAACACACCCGTCATGGGCTCGGCGGCGCAGAGCGCGTTTAAAATGGCCTCTTCGGTGGCATAAGTAGCCGCTTCGAGCAGGGGATCGAGCTGGGTATTGGGCAAGACCTGCCAATGCTCCATGCCCTTTTGCAGTGTGGGGGCCACCGTTGAAAAAGCCAGGAAAAAATCGCCGGAGGTATTGTAAGCCACACCCCCGGTGCGGGCCACCCCCAGGCCCATGCGCCGGGCCAGCCGCTTGAGTTGCATCGGCAAGAGCGGTGCGTTGGTGGCCAAAAGACCAATGATCGAACCATCTTGTTTGGGACTGTGGAAAAGCTGGGGCAAAAGGCGGTCTTTGAGCCATTGCCCGACGGGCAGGCCGTTCATCATTAAATTGCTGCGCGCCCCAAAATTGGCCTGCACCAAGACCCCAACCTGATAGACCTGGCCCATGATTTCGACTTGGCGAGAGGCTGTGCCAATGCCCGCTTTAAAGCCAAATGCAACCATGCCCGTACCACCGCCGACATTGCCTTCGGGCACGGGACCCGCAGCAGCGCTGTCGAGAGCGGCAAAGACATCATCGCGGGTCAGGGCCTGGGCTTCAATCGCATTGAGGCGCCCGTCCCAGGTTTCGCCGACCACGGGCAGCAAACCGCCCCCGAGCAAGCCATCTGCGCCGAGGCGCTCGACCAACCAGGCCCGCACGCCATCGCGCACCCGCCCCAGCGAGCAGGTATTGGTCAGCGCCACCGGCCCCTCCAAAAAGCCCGACTCTTCGACCCAAGCCAGCCCGGTCATTTCACCATTGCCATTCAGGGCAAAGCTGCCAGCAGGCAAGCAAGAGAGCTGCAGGCCCTGGGGCAAAATCGCAGTAATGCCTGTACGCAGGTCTGCGCCCGCAATCCGGGTGCAATGGCCGACTTCGAGGCCAGGCACGTCGGTGATGGCGTTCAGCGGGCCAGGCAAGCCGGGCAGGTTCAGGCCCAGATCGCGGGCGCGGGGGTGTTTGGGTGAGTTGTGCATTGCTTCAGATTGGCAGAAAACCGGCGGGGGGTCAAGGGTGACACCAACACGCCTAGCCCACCATCAACTGAATCTCCAAGAGGCGCTGCTGCAGCCCTTCCCGCGTTTCACTTTTGCTGTAATTGCGGAAAGGCGAAGAAATTTTATCCCCGGTGGTGGTATTGGTTTTGCGAATTTTCTCCTCAATCGCGCGGGCAAAGCCAATCAGCTCACCCTGATCTTGGCTGCTGCCAATCAGGCGCTTGAGAATCGACTGGCTGACATCGCCCATGATGTCCTGCTTGAGCACTTCTGAAAACAGGGCCTTGCGTTGCCCCGTCTCCATGCGGTCAATGCCCCCGATCAGGGTCTCGACTTCCTGGGTCAATTGTTCAGAGCGGTTCACCAATTGCTGGTGGCGCACCCCACCCAAGACAAAGAAGTCTTCGGCAATCTTTTCTTTGACCGATTCGAGCGGAATCTGGGTCTCTTTGTAGTTATTTTTGACCAATTCCAGCAGGTCTTCGCTTTTTGACGAGGTCAGCGTGGTCATGCCGGAGGTGCGGCCCAATAATTTGTTCTGTTTATCTGTCAGTTTATCTATTTCGTGTTCAATCTTATCAAGGCGGCCATCGAGTTCTTTAAAGCGTTTGGCCCCGGACTCACTGGCAGAAATAATCGCCTTATCAATCGTCTCCAGGGCTTTTTTATCATCAGGAAAACCCGCAGGAATAATTTCATTGCGCAGGCTCCACTTCTGATCATCGGTCATGCGGGGCACCATGCTGGCAAAGGTTTTGACCCCCACCTGCCGAATCACATCGCCCTGCAATTCGGGGCTGAACTCTTTGACACTGTTGAGCAGCTTAAAGGCATGCTCCATGCCGATGGTCCCTTTGTCTTCGCCTGCAATTTCTTTGATCAAATTCGCCACTTCGGAGGTATTGCTCGGTGACATATCCCGCAGGGTGGTCAGCAGCACCATATCGAGGAATTCACTTCTGACCGAGGCGTCTTCATACATTTTTTCAGGCGAGCTGTAGAGCTTCTTCAACTCTTTGGGCAGAATCGGGCCAGCGGCCATCAGACCCTTGGTTACCGCCAAACGCCCCTCTGGCGTATCGAGCTGGCGTGTAATTGCGGAATCAAGGCCATCGAGGAATTCATCGACTTTTTTGAGCAGATTGGTTTTCTCTTCGGGATCGAGGGTGGTGTCCGCCACCAGATCTACCCGAATTTGTTCGAGGGCCTTGAGCTTTTGGGCGCCCACATTGAAGCGATCCCAGGGGTCTCCCGTGATCCGCGATTTGAGATCCTGCAGGCCATCGGAGCTGGTCGGCAGGGTGTGGGTCATTTCTGAAAGCTGATCGGAGCGCTCGGGCGCGAGAAACCCTTCAATCGCCAAGCCATCAATCCGGCGGGTGTGGATATCGCTGCTGAACTTGAGTTCCACCAGCGAAGTATCTGGCCCGATCAGACGCTGCAAGGCTGCCACGCGCTTCATTTCTTCGTCGCCCACATGGGAGGTGATACCGCTGGCCAAGAACGCGGCCACCCGCACGCCCTGCTCACGCCGGATTTCGTCTTGATTGCCCTGCAGTTCGGGTTTTTCGCTGATCGCCCGCAAATCTTTGAGCAGAGACTTGAGTTCGGTGCGGGAAATACCGTGCTCGTTTTTGAGGTGTTCAATTGTGGCCGTCACCGAGCGCGTGCCACTGATGGTGGGGGTCGATTGGGATTCTCGGGAGATCAGCTCGGAACCCAATTCTTCCAATTTGCCCAGAATCTCGGGGGTGATATTGGCCTTCATCGAAACCGAAGATTCCCCCCAACTGCTGTCTGAACGAGTGGGCAGAACCAAGGCATCTCCCGTTTGTCCCTTGGAATCCTTGACTGGCCCGAGCAGGGTATTGAACTGTTCGATGCGCTTGCGCAAATCTTTGTCGTTGGTTTTGGTGTCCCCAATTTTAAAACCGACATCCAAGCCCTGATAGGTCTTGACCGGATCTTTGCCCTCTTCGATCGTAAAGCGATTGGCCTGATTCAGGCTCAGTGAGGTTTTCAGCTCGCCATGAAACCAAGCAGAATGGGAGGCCACCATGGTGTGAATATCTTCGTGCAAGATATCTCCATTGCGGATATAGATGGCTTCCATGCGGGTGGAGCTGGTTTTGGCCTTGGCCACGGTGGCACTGGCTTCGAGATAGCCTTCCATCGATTTAGTCGCACCAAAGGTCACCAATTTGACGCCGTTGGTCTCCTGTTTAAAGGCCTCCAAGAGCTTTTCCTGTTTGCGTTGGCTGAGAGAATCCATCGAACGCAGGTATTTGTTGGGATCCGGCACCTTGGGCAATTTGCCATCTTTCATAAACTTAGAAAGGGCTTCAGGGGTCATCTCAAACTGGTAATGCACAGTTGAGGCAAAACCGCCGCCGCCGGTCACAGAAAAAGGGCCCCAACCGACACTGGCATTGACGTCGATCTTGCGGTTGCCGGGCTCAATATGCAGCAGGAATTTGGGTGGGTCTCCCTCCATGCGCTTGATCGAGGTAATAAATTCATTTTCGACACTTCCCCCGACCGAAAATTTGACATGGCTGTGGGGCTCAACCACCCCGGCTTTGACAGAGACCTTGAGCATGCCCCGGTAGGCAATTTCATCCCCCGGTGCCAAGCTGCCGACCGGGTCTTTCTGAATCTCTTTTTTGCTGGGCGGATCGGTCTCTCTGACCTGAATCAGGGTTTCTCCCTCTTGGAGTTTGCGGGCATAAGCGACATCGGAGCTGCCCTCCACGCCAATATTCAAAGAGCCGCCCACGGGCAGAGAGCTTTCTGCGCCCTTGAGTTTGACACCAACATTGACATCCACCTGCCGGGCCCGCACCAGCAAGACCCGCCCGTCGTCGAGGTGGTTCTCCTGGTTGATCACGGCAAAGCCGCCGCTGAGCACGGCAGTCAGACCCGTGTTGGCGATATTCTTATCTGAAAGGCGGAAACGGGCGACCACCCCATTGGCGGTGGGAATCAAGACACCACCCACCCCAATTTGATCCGAGGGCTGCTGGCCCGGTGGCAGCGTGGAAGGATCTTGCGGTTGTTGACCCAGCATTTCAGGCGGAACAGTCTGTTGGGTCTTTTTGGCGATGATATCTCCCAATTTTTTGGGCTGTTCTTCGAGTTTGACATCACCGAAAATGGATTCTTCGCCTTTTTTAAATTTTTCGGTTTTTTCCAGGGTCTGCACCTCTGTCTGGATCGTCTCAGGCGGGGTACTGGAAAGTTGAGATTGAATTTGCTGACCTTCTTGGGAACTGCCCAGAGGTGGGGTTTCGGTGGTTTGAGGGGTGGGTTTGGGCTGGGAAGGCGACTCTGAAACAGTGGGGGAGGGGCTAGAAACCGTCTGTTTTTGCGTAGTGGGGGTAATTTGGGTAGGAATTGAAACTTTAGGTTGATTGACCTGCATAATCACGGCTCTCACTTGTTTGAATGAAGATGCGCAGCATCTTAACACAGAAACAAATCCAGAGAAAGAGAGGTCAAAAGCGTGAACAATTCCCTTCTGATTCAACACCTGTTAACATAATGCAGACAGGGCGCTTGAAGCCCTGATTGAATCTGGCGCAAAGGAAAATGCAGGGTGCCTCAACTTAAAGCAATGGCAGGATTTGAGCATCAACTGAATGCCCTGACACAAAACCGGCATCACCGCTCAGAAGAGGATTACCAAGCGGGTATTCAGGCCCTGGCTCAGGCCAAGGCCGCTGGTTTTCAAGACAAAACCCTGCTCAAGCAAGCCTGCGAACGCCTGATGTCGGCCCTGCAAAAAAACCGCAACAACCCCCGGCCCTATATTGCCATGGGCTATCTTTTGATGATCAGCGCCGATCGCAACAGAGCCAAGCGCTATTTTCTCAGCGCCTTAAAACTGGATCCCAAGAATGAGACCGCCCAGAATTTTCTCGATAGCATGGCCGAGGCCGCAGCAATTGAATTGCAGGCCCAGGATACCCTGCAACGTTTTGAGCGTTTTCAGACCAGCAGCGATCCCGATCTGCAATACCAAAGCCTGGAAAAGATGATTGCCACAACCCTCAAACAGGTGATGTCTGTTCCCCACCAGGCAGAACCCGTGCTCGATCCAGAGGCCCTGGCCAAACTCAGGGAACAATCCGCAGAACTGCTTGAACTCAAGGCGGGCATTGAAAAGCAGATTGAGATTTTGGAAGACGAACTGGATACAACGCCCCTGTATTTTCAATTGCATCCGCTGGAGGTAATCCTGCGCCGCTACCAAAAGGCCCTCAAGACCAGCGCTGAGTTCCTGCGCCTGGAAACAGAGATCGCAGGTTTAAAACAAGAGACCTGCAGGCTGATCCAGGCAGCCAATCAACGACAAGAAATTGGTCAGGGCTTTGATCTCCTGCTCGACGCCTGTGATTCTTTGGCCGATCAACTGGATGATTTCGAAACCCGCAAGATCTCGATCCAGCCCCTGGAGACAACGTATCACGATCTCCTGGGCCTGGTGCGCATTTTGCAAGAAGTGCTGGATGAGAAAGCCTAACGACAACCCTAGCCGCATCGTTTCTCAAGGCAAAACCAGCACCGCAGCCCCCTCCACCAGCGGCCCGACCCGCTCCCGGTTGCGGGCCTTTTGCAGCGGTGCAGTCGGCCCTTTGGGATGATCCAGGTGTTCGGCCCAAGTATCTAAGCTAAAAGCCAGACCAAAACCCGCTTTGAGCAGGCGATTGGCAAAGTCCACGTCTTCCCAGCCGGGGCCCACAAAGCCCGAGTCAAAGCCACCCACAGCCTCAAAGAGTGGGCGGGGAATACAGCAATTGCCCGTCCAGGCAAAGAGCTGGGGATATTGCCAGAGCGTGGGCAATATCTGCCATTGGCCTTCGCGCCACAAAAAGCGCAAATCTTCAGCGCAAACCTGCTGTTCAGGAAAAAACTGCGAAGGCCTGAGCGCTTCGACCTGATGCGTGACCGAGCCGTAAAAAGCGTGTTGGGGATGGGCCTGGGCCAATTGGGTATAGATCGCCAGACTTTCAGGTTGCAGCAGCACATCGCAATCGAGAAAGACCAAGAGATCGTGGGATGAGCGAGACGCTCCCAAATTGCGCGAGCGGGCCACAGCATAATCGCGGGGGCGACTGTGGCATTGCAGAGGCAACGGATATCGGGCTTCAAAGCCTTTGGGCAAAGCGATTTCTTTGCCATCAGATTCCACCCAGACCGCATCTGGGGGCAAACTCTGCCGGGCCAGCAGCTTTAAACAGCTCAATAAATTGGCCTGCCGCCCCGGTGAAAAGGAGATAATCACACTCAGCGACATCAGAGCAATAAACACCTCCTCAAGGCCAAAAATCTGGTCTATTGGTATTTTACCCCCTCTCGTTGAGAGCTGGCACAGCAACTCAGAACCGTCCCGCTCCGAAACGAGGATGATATACTGAGGGCATTCTTACCGATTATTTACCCTGGCAGGCACTTCATCATGACCCCTTCTTCACCCCCTCTGTTTAAAACCATTCTTGTCACAGGTGGTGCCGGTTATGTCGGCGCCGTTTTGGTGCCCGAATTGCTGTCCGCCGGTTACCAGGTCAAGGTGCTCGATCTTTTGCTCTATGGCGAGACGGTGCTGGCTCCCCACCCCCAATTGGAAGTGATCCAAGGCGATTTGCGCGATCAGGCCCTGCTCAAACGGGCCCTGGCCGGGGTCGATGCCGTGATTCACCTGGCCTGTATCTCCAACGATCCCAGCTTTGAACTCGACCCCGCATTGGGGAAATCGATCAATTACGACGCCTTCCGGCCCTTGGTACAAATCGCCCGTGAGAGCGGTGTTCGGCGTTTTATTTACGCCTCGTCTTCGAGTGTTTATGGCATCAAAGACGTGCCCAATGTGACCGAAGATCTGCCCCTGGACCCACTCACCGACTATTCCAAATTTAAGGCCCAATGTGAAGAGATCCTGCAGCAAGAGCGTCGCCCCGGCTTTGTGGGCCTGATTCTGCGCCCAGCCACCGTCTGTGGCATGTCCCCCCGCTTGCGCCTGGATTTGACAGTCAACATTCTCACCCACCACGCCTATCTCAACCGCAAGATCACCGTCTTTGGCGGTGAGCAAATGCGCCCAAATATTCACATCGCAGACATGGTGGCGGTCTACCTCAAAGCCCTGCGTTGGGACGATGCCCAAATCGATGGCAAAACCTACAATGTCGGCTACGAAAACCACACCGTGCGCGAAATTGCCGAGATGGTCAAAAACAAAGTGGGCCCCGATGTTGAAATTGTCGTGACGCCCAGTGACGATCACCGCTCTTACCATATTTCCTCGCAAAAAATTCGCGACGAACTGGGTTTTGCACCCAGTCACAGCCTCGAAGATGCCATTGCCGATCTGGTCAAAGCCTTCTCCGAAGGACAGGTCCCCAACTCCCTGACAGACGATCGCTATTACAATCTGCGTGTCATGAAACAGAGCCCGCTCAGCCAAGCTCTGGAAGCAGGGCGCTAAAGATGGGCCCAGATTTTCGCAAATTGGATCAGCTCTCCCGCAGCATTCGGGTGCGAGCGGTGGAAATGTCGTACCAGGCCCGCACCCCCCATTTGGCCTCGGCCCTTTCGTGTATCGACATCCTTGTGGCGCTTTACGCAGGTGAATTTCTGCGTGTCGATCCCCAAAACCCCCAGGCCCAAGAGCGCGACCGCGTGATTTTCAGCAAGGGCCACGCCGCCCCGGCCCTGTATGCGACCTTGGCTGAAAGTGGTTTTTTCGACCAAGAGCTGCTCAATTCATACAACCAAAACGGCGCAATTTTGGCCGAACAACCGAGTCCCGGCTCGGTCCCCGGACTGGAATTGGCCACGGGCTCGCTCGGCCACGGCCTTTCGGTGGGACTGGGCATGGCCCTCGCAGGCCGCATTCAGGAGCGCTTTTACCGGGTCTATGCCCTGCTCAGTGACGGTGAATGCAACGAAGGCAGCGTCTGGGAAGCCGCCATGCTGGCAGGGGCTCAAAAATTAGGCAATCTGGTCGCCATTGTCGATTTTAACAAATGGCAGGCCACCGGGCGCAGCAAAGAGATCATGGCTCTGGAACCGCTCAAAGCCAAGTGGGAGAGCTTCGGCTGGAGTGCCTACGAAGTCGATGGCCACGACTTGCCCGCATTGGTGGCGCTCTTGCGCAACGTGCCCGATGGCTCGGGCAAACCCGTGGCGGTGGTTGCACACACGGTCAAAGGCAAAGGAGTGACCTTTATGGAAGACGACAACAATTGGCATTACCGCATTCCCACCTACGAAGAAGTACTTTTGGCCCAGAGTGAACTGGGGGTGAGCCATATATGAGAAACGCCTTTGCCCGTGAAATTACCCGCCTCGCAGAAGCCCATCCAGAGCTGGTCTTGCTCTCAGGTGATACCGGCAACCGCCTCTTTGACGATTTTAAAGCCGCTTACCCCAGCCGTTTTTTGAATTGTGGCATCGCAGAAGCCAATATGATCTCGCTCTCGGCAGGCATGGCCATGTCGGGGCTCAAACCCGTGACTTACGCGATCGCGCCGTTTACGACCTACCGCTGCCTGGAACAAATCCGCGTCGATCTCTGTTATTACAATCTGCCCGTGGTGATTGTCGCCGTGGGCGCGGGCCTGTCTTATGCAGCGCTGGGGCCCACCCACCACAGCTGCGAAGATCTGGCCGTTTTGCGGGCCATGCCCAATCTCACCCTGCTCTGCCCGGCGGATCCGCTTGAAACCGGTTTGGCTTTGGCGGCAGCCCTGACAGCCCCTGGTCCGGTCTACCTGCGCCTGGGCAAAAAAGGTGAACCGGCCGTACATGAGGCCCTCTTTGACTTTCAAATTGGGGTCGCTCAGCGTTTAAAAGCCGGCAAACGCGTGGCGATTCTGAGCACGGGTACCGCCAGCCACCTGGCCTTAAAAGCCGCTGAAAGTTTAAGTCAACATCACCTGATCGACTCAGAAGTCGTGCATTTTGGCACGGTTAAACCGCTGGACACGCACTGTTTGGAAGAGCTCAATGCCAATTTTGAATTGCTGGTGAGTTTAGAAGAGCACAGCACCATCGGTGGCTTGGGTTCGGCGGTAGCAGAATGGCTGAGCAGCCGAGGCCAACATGCGCCCCTCTTGCGTCTGGGAACGCCGGATCGCTTTTTCTCTGAAACCGGCAACCGCAAATATGTCTTTGAACAATGGGAGCTGAGCCCCGAAGCCATTGCCCTGAATATCTTCCAGGCTTTTCAAGCGCTGTAAAAAAGCCCGGAGCTTAAACAACCCCGGGCCAGAAATCGGAAAATCGAAAAGAGAAAGGCGAAAGCGCGATTAGACAGTGATGGGCTGTTCTAATTTGAGCAGGCCTTTGAGGCGCTCACGGTCAAAGCCGATCACGTATTCGGGTTCGGCCTCGTCGTAGACAAATTCGGTCACAGGCACGCCCATTTGCCCGGTCTGCAACACCAAGCGTTCCGCTTCTTCGCGGTTGAGATCGACGTAGACCTCTTCAAAGGCGATTTTTTGACCTTCGAGCCAGGATTTTTCCATTTTGCAATAGGGGCAGGATTTGGTCGAATAGAGTTTGACCTTTTCCAATTTGGGTTCTGCCACCCCAGCTGCGGTATGTACCAACTCTTTGAGTTGGACCATGGCCTGATCTGCCATTTCGGTCATATGCGGCGTTTGCGCCAGGAGTTGCATCAAGTGACTCACGCCCACCAAAACCTGATTGTCTTTTTTTAAGACCGAAACAGAACAGGGCACAAAACCCAGGATCTGAGGATCTGTTTTCAGCACTTGGGCCAACCAGTCGGGACGGCAGAGCAAAACCAAGCTCCCCTGATCATCGGGCAGAGGGGCAGTGCCCAAAGGCTTCCAACCCTGTTCGAGGGCTTTGGCCTGAAGGGCTTCCAGGGTTTCGTCAAAGGAACGGGTACTTTTTCTGAAGTAAGCGATTTTCATTTTTTTCTCCCAGGTTGTATCTTGTTAACCCAAATATACCATACCCCCCATAGTATATCAAGTATTTTATTTAAAGAGGTCAACACGCTGGCTTGACAGGCCTAACTGGCTTCAGCGGACCGATCCTTTTGCTGCAAATGGGTGCTGACATTTTTTGCCAAGGTGACAAAATCTGAGGGAATCATGATCAGCGTGGTGGTATTGTTCTCAGCACCGACCTCCGAGATCATTTGCATACGCCGCAATTCAAGTGCCGCAGGGTTTTCGGCAATCTCACGCGAGGCCTGGGCCAAGAGCCGCGAGGCATCGAGCTCAGCTTGGGCCTTGATCTGTCGGGCCCGTTTTTCGCGCACGGCTTCTGCCTCACGGGCCATGGCCCGCTGCATCGAGGTCGGAATTTCAACATCTTTCATTTCGACCATTTCCACTTTAATCCCCCAGGGATCGGTGGCATCATCGACCAATTGGCGCAGGGCCTGATTGATCGCTGAACGGTCTTTGAGCACCTCATCCAATTGATGTTGGCCGATAATATTGCGCAGACAGGTCAGCGCCACTTGGTAAACCGCTTCACCATAATTGGCAACACTGATCAGTGCCAGTTCAGGATCGACCACCTTGTACCAAAGCACAGCATTGACCTTCACCGTCACACTGTCTTTGGTGATCGTTTCCTGCTGTTCAACATCCACCGTGATGGTGCGAATGTCAATTTTGCGATCCCATTCAAACAGGGGTATCAAAAAATAGAGACCAGGACCGCGAATCCCCTGAAAGCGTCCGAGCCGAAAAACCACAGCCCGTTGGTATTCTTGGGCAATGCGAAAACTGCTCACAACCAGCAAGACCGCAATAACGAAAAAAATAGGATACGGCATATAAGCTCCTCTTGGGCAGACATTGGGGAAAGGTCTTCCACCGCTTTTATTATACGCCTTTCAGAATTTAAAGCTCTATTTTGAGCTTTTGTTGAGCTTTTGTTGCATTTTAAGCAATTTTCAGAAAAGGCAAGGCCAATTCAGAACGCATGAGAAAGCATAAAACCGGAATATTCTCTAACAGACTCATCAGACGCAAAAAGTAAATTTTTCCTGGCTAAAATCTCTGCTTTCACCTTATCTCTGACATCTTTGTCTTGGCCCCAGAGCAAGGCCTGAGCCAGATATTCCTTCCGGTTTTCAACAGCCAAATGAGCCAGTCCCATCTGGGCATAACGCCCCAAAGTCAAACGGCTGCGAGCGGCTTGAGCAGGCAAAGTCACGATCGGCGTGCCAAAGGCCAGGGTTTCGTGGGCGGTATTGCCTCCACTGTAATAGAGGGTATCTAGCACCACGTCGGCCACAGCCAGTAAATTCAAAAATTCCGCGTAAGGCAAGGTCTCAATCCAAGTCAAACGCGGCAGATAACCTGGGAAAGAGGTATCAAAGCGCTTTTGCCAAACAGCATTAAGATGCGGATCTTTGCTTTTAAAAATCACGATTTGGGCGGCTGAATCCTGGTCTAAAATCCCTGCCAAAAGCAGATCAAAATCGGGGTGAAATTTGAGCAGATTCTGAGCACAGAGATAGAGATGCTTTTGCTCAGACAGCCCCAACTCAGTCCGCGTGCGCAAAGGCCTATTGAGAGAGAGATCCGGAAACCAGGTTGGCAATAGATCTAAGCTGGCCAGCGGTTCAAGATAATGTTGCTGGGGTTGCGCCGCCTCTAAGTGCCGTGACGTGAGATAGAGATCCAAACCGGGAATACAGGGACTGACAGGCGTGCCCAAAGACGTCAACTGTAAGCGCGCCAAGCGATAATAGGCCAAAGCAAAATTGGTATTGTCAGAACCCACTTCCCAATATTCGAGCACGTCCAGATCCAGGAATCGGATGCGTTCAATATTGCCTGGCAAAAAAGGCGAGAGGGGCAAATACTGAATAGATTGATCTTTAAACGCCTGCTGCATTCTTGGAATTGCAGTTGCACCACATATCACAAAGACTTCAAATTGCTCAGGGTTCAAGCGGGAGATCAGGCCCTGAGAAAATTTAAGGAATATCCCTTCGTGTTCCCAACTGACCAAATACCCCAAACGCAAACGTGTCCCAGAGCGGCGTGCAGGCAATTCATAAGCCGGGGCAGAAAAGAGGCGGGTATAATCGGCTTTCAGAGCCAGCGGCCACTCTCCCTGGTAGAGCAAGCCCCAGCCGGTTTCGAGCGGTTGCTGCATCAATTCTTGGAAACAATCCTCTAAACACAGAGAGCCGGGCTCAAATTGCCGGGTGACCTGTTGAAAATCAGCCTGCCAGGCCAAAAGCGCATCTTGAGAGTCAAAGAGCCGGTCGCTTGGGCCGGGCAGAGCTGCCTGCAATCGGCGCAAAAGCGTCGGCTGACGCAGAGCAAAACTGGTCTGATAATAGCGCTCAGCTTCGGAACGCTGCTGCAAAAAATCATGTAAGCGCGCCTGGGTATAAGCAAGATCGGCGCGCGAAGGAAGTAAAAGCCGGGAATTTTCCAGCAAAGGCGGCAAAAGCGCAAGGGCCTCAGACCAACGCTGCATGCGGTAATAGAGCCAAGTCAGCTGAATCGCCGCGGCACTCTGATTGGGATCTTTGTCCAGGGCGGCCAGCAAATAGCCCTCTGCCAGGCCTCGTTCTTGCTGGGACTGGGCCCAGATGCCCAGTGTGGCCAAGGTTTCGGCGCGCTCGGGCAGCAAACTCAGCGACGCTTGGAGCGCGTCATAAGCAGAGGCTGCCTGACCCAGATTCAACAGCACCAACCCCAGATTACACAGGGCTTCAGCAAAGTGTGGCTGAAGATCCACAGCCTTCTGAAAACAGTGCAAGGCATCTTGCCAATGGCCGTTTAAACAATGCAGCATCCCCAGATTATTCCAGGCCCCAGCGTGAGCAGGGTCCTGTGCCAACACCCGCTGATAAGCTGCCTGAGCCAAGTCAAACAGCGAGGAAAGTTGGGCCAGATTGCCTTTTAAAAGCCAAAGTTCGAGACTGTCAGGGGCCAAAGCTTCCACCTGGGCCAAGGCTGCAGCGGCATCTGCGCTGCGGGTCTGTTGGGCCAAAAGGGCCGTTAGGGCCATCCAAGCAGGCAAAAAGTCAGGGACCAATGCCACCGCTTGTCGGTAGAGCGCTTCACTTTCCTCAGACGCATTTACACGGGTGGCGGATTGCTCACAGAAGAGCCCCAATTGAAAACAGGCCTGTGCCAAAGGCGCGCGTTTTTCAAGCTGCGGCAAATGGGGCAAAGGCAAAAGTGGCAAAAAAAGCAACAAAGCCCGCTCATACTGGCGGGCAGACACAGATTGAATCACCTGATTAAACGTGTACAACATGAAAATTGTGCCTCCACTGGCACAAACTTGACGCAAAAAATGGGAAGAACCCCGGCGAACTTAAACTTCGTGCGTCCTTGACCGTCTCATGGAGTTTTTACCGTTGATCGGCGGGAAGGTCCCTCTCAGGTTTCCCGGTTGCACTCGTGGCGTTTTAACACCTTCAGCGCACCTGACATCGGGCCTTTCAGCCCGCGCTTCCGAACACGGCTACCCGCACCTTGCGGCACAGGTCCTCCTCCA
>JBPXJQ010000041.1:0-26551 GCA_051715345.1 Candidatus Blackallbacteria bacterium | reverse complement strand
GCCCTGACTGTGGCCCCGAATGGGGATATTTATCTGATTGATAATAAAAAGTTCAAACGTATCCGCAACAAAGTTGTCGAAATGGTCTTTGAGAGTGGGCCTTTGGGGGGGATTTCCGCCAAAATGTCCTTTGGAACTTTTAATGGGATGCCTGTAAATTGCGGTGTTGGAGTATGTCAACCAGGGTCATTTAGATCAGGAGAACATCCTAACGCTGTTTATTATTTTTGGGATTATCATTCAGCAACGGGAAGGCCCAAAAGTCACTCAATTGGTATCTATGGGGATAATGTGCCTTCACAAAATGTTCCCATTTTGCGTGATGGTCTTAAAGGTGAGGCGAGCTATTACGATCCAGAGAAATTGCAGGTAGACAGTGTTGGCAATATTTATTTTTCGGAACCTTTTATCTATGAGACCTATTTACGCCGAATATCCCCCGACGGAAAGCTCACCACCTTGATCAGCCTTAAAAAGGACAGTTTGTTGATCGCGCCGGCCAAGAGAACTATCGCTTCGGGAGGCCTGCTGCCTGCCCAACATATTCTAGAAGAACTGCCGGGATTATTGCCCCCGCCCTCTAATTGCCCTGAGAATAAAGTGTGTGCTCCTGTAAAGCCCTATTTTGAAGCCTTTGCAATTGACCCGTCGCGGGGAATACTCTATTTATTGGGCAATTATTTATTTGCCCTCAACTTAAAAACGCAAGAGTTAAAAGTGGTTCGTTATATCTTGAAAGATCTAATGCCAGAGGGTTTGCCGTTGTTTATGATTAACGATATGGACGTGGACGCAGATGGCGATGTTTACGTTACCTTCAAGCAGAATTTTTATCAAAATGATGAACGGCTTGCTTCGCCCATCTTTCAGATACGACTGCATTAAGGGGCTGATGCCTTGCTCACTCAGACGGGCATTATCTTTTTCACGATCACGCAAGTTGTACTGAACCAGGAATAGTCATTGAGGTTGAACAGGAGTGTTCATGTGAGGTGTCAAAGTGAATTTTAAGACGTTCTGGCGAAGTTATCTTTGTATTCTGTTTACCTTTCTATTTTCATGTGGCGTATCTGAACAAGAGCTAATGCAGTGTGCTCCCTGTCAGGACATGGGGCAGTTTTTAAATATACGTTTGGACCCGCCTGTTAAAGAAAGTGTGCAGATTGAAATTAAGGACAAAACAAAAACGATCATGACACGTAAATGTAATTTTTATCCCCAGGAACCATCCAAAGTAATAGATGACATACAGGGGAACATGGGATTTTATTGCTCAGGCACCAGTAAATCAATAGCACCTTCGCCATCCCCAACACCTTCGTCCCATAAACTGCCACTCCCTGTATTTTTGAAACCAGAAGACATTCAACGTATTGATATTAATGAACTTGTTTTCTGGGGCATCAAAGAAAAGGAAATTCAAGTAATTCTAAGAAACCTTGCAGGTGATGTGTTGGCTCAGCAAAATTTTAAGCTGAGCACGGAAATTTATCCTGGGTGTAGTCCCAAATATCCGAATTGCACGTCAACAGAGGTCACCCTTCATCTCTCCAAACCCACTGAACCAACCCCAACTCCCAGCAGCACACCAAGCCCCTGAATTTAAACTGAATGAATCAGCAGAGCTATGCCTGGAGTTCTTTGACGACTTCTCTTTCCCATTGCCCCAATTCCCGTTCCACTTCGCGCAGAAGCGCCTCACAAGCGGCCACGCGCTCAGGTGTCACCGGCTGGGGATTATACCGCAGCTCATAATAATGCTCAGTTAAGGCCCCCAAAGCAGGCTGTAGCGTTTCACTCTCACGTTCTGCCAAAATACCCTGAACCCGCTCCCGTGGTGTGGCCCCCAGGGGCGGCTCAATTCCCAAACGGGCTTCGGCTTTTTCAAGCCAAGCCAAGTAGGGGGCGACGATGGCTTGGCGGGCGCTCTCTTGGCGATAAGCCGGTTGCCAGAGCGTGGCGGCCACGCTGCGTTTGACACGCAAAGAATTCAAATAGACCCCCGCCAGAATCAGGCCAATCAGGCCCGCGACCCAGACAGTCAGCTGGGCGGGAGAGACCACCTGCAAGAACTGGTTCAGGGCTTTAAAGCCGTTGGCCAGCAATTGCAAGCCAGCATTGAGTCCGCTTTCGAGGGCTTTTTTGAGGCCCTCGGGCAAAAAGCGCATCAGAAACTTGCCCAGTTGGTTGGCGTTGTTTTCTTTGTTCACGCTGGGTTCGGCGATATACGCCACATAGCCGGGGGTGGGATCAAACGGCACCCAGCCCTGATGCGGGAAATAGACCTCGGCCCAGCCGTGGGCGTCGCTGCTGCGCACCTCAAAATAGCCGGTGATGGGATTGTATTGCCCAGAGGTATAACCTGTCACAAAGCGGGCGGGCAGGCCCAAGCTGCGCGCCATCAGCACAAAGGCCGAGGCAAAATGTTCACAATAGCCCGACTTTTGTTGAAAGAGAAAATAATCGACGGTGTCTGCTTTTTCTGGAAATTCGGGGATATCCAGATTGTAGGGGTAGTTTTGTTTGAGCTTTTGCTCGATCTTGCGCAAAGCCTGATAAGGCCCCTCGCTCTCTTGACTCCAGCTTTTTGCCAGGGCTTTGACCCGCGCAGGCAGACGGGTGGGAATCTGTTTGTATTCGCTCGGTTGCTCTTGGCTGGGCATGGGGTTTAGGGCCTGTTCCCAGCGGATATTTTCTAATTTTTGGGTATCAAAGATGGGCACTTCGGAGATGACCGTGTAGACGGTGCCCTCAAAGAGTTCAATCGGGCTGCGCAGGCCGCCATAGAGATCCATCAGCAAATAGGTGGTGGGGAAATAGACCAGCTCGGCATAAGCGGCATGAAAGACCAGATTGCTCTGATCTTTTTCAATATAATAGGTTTGAATCAGGCGCTCGCGCGGCACCACATTTTGTTTGAGTTGGGCTGTCTGCCTCACCCAGATCGGGTTTTGGCCCTGTCCCAGCCGCTTGAGGCGCATGGGGTGGGTCATGCTCCAGCTCTGGCCGTTGTAGACATCAAAAGACATGCCGCGCCAATAGGCCGGACGGTTGCTCTGAACCCGCATCACGACCTGATCAGATAATTTGCCTCGGTAATTCAAATCGAGCTGTGTACTAAAGCCGTAATAGGCCATTGGATCAAATTTATCGCGTTTGCTCTGTACCTGATTATTGCCTGAGCTGTTTTGGTTATTGCGGTTTTGATAGGCCCGGTTTTTGATCTCGCCCTGAAAAAAGGGCAGGTTTTTCATTTGAATCGAAACGGGAAAACTCTGGATTTTGAGACCTGAATAGCGGGGCATGACCACAAACGCCAGCAGGGCACCGAGCAGGGTCAGGCCCATCACAGGCAGCAGGATTTTGAAGCTGAGCCGGATCGGCGGGGCTTTGACATGCTGGCTGGAGAGGTGGCTGTAATAGATGCTGAGCAGACTGAAAAAAGAGTAGGCGATTAAAAACAAACTGAAATTGGCTTCGCGGCTGAGCGTGGCCGCCACACTGATCAGCACCAAGGCCACCCAAAGCGAATAAAAGAGGTCTTTGCGCCGGGGCAAGTCAAAGCTGTGAAGCACCTGCAGCCAGATCAGCAGATGGGCCAAAGGTACACGGGCATCAAAGGGGTTGTCGCTGATCTCAAACATAAAATTGGCCAGGGCCACCAGCATCAGCAGGGCCAGGATCAGTTTGATCCACCAATTTTTGGCCTCGCGCCGCTTCCAACTCAGCCAACTGCCCCCCAGGGTCACGCTGATTGCCGCGCTGGGCAAAAACAGGGGGCTTTGGGCTGTAAAAGCTGTCGCGAGAATGGCCACCATCACGGTCAAAAAGACCAGCGCCCGCGGTGTGAGTGCGTGCTCTACCTCGCGGGGTTTATAACCGTCCTGCTGAAAGATCTGTTTGAACATAGTACAAGCATAGTACAAGACTTTGCCAAAATTCAATCTGGCGACTTGGCAAGAAGCGCAGCAACATACGTTATAATTATTTTTAGGCAGCATCTCCCCACTTTTCTCCTGATTTTGCAATTGTGAGGTATTCTGCTGAGACTTATGAACAAGCGGCAAGTGCCGGAAATGGCTAAAGACAGTGGCTGATAAGAAAAAACCCACCACCGATGAACTCTATCGGCGTTCGCAATGGAGTGACAATATGTCCTTCAGTCGCGAAGCCATTAACGAGAGCCAGAAAAAAAATACCCGTCAATTGCCTGCCCCCCCCGAAAGCTCTGCGCAAACAGGCAATCTGCCGGCTCCTCCTTTGCCTGCGCCGCCTGTTGGTAAATCTGCAACCAAAGCCACGCCCAGATCTGCTGCGCTGGCTGCCGGTTCTGCGCCCCTGCCTGCCGCAGACAGTTTGCCCAAAGCCCTGCCTTCGACTTCGCGCCAGATCAAAGATGGTATCCCTCAAGGCCCCTCCCGTCCCGTCAAACACAGCACCAACCACCTCGACCATTATGTTTCTGAGATGAATCAAGAGATAGACCGGGTTTCCAATGTGGTGGGCAACCGCATCGATAATTTTGGCGATCGGATCAGCAATGGCTTTCAGCGCCTGTTTGAACCGATTGTCGAAACGGTGATGGGTTTGGCGGATGCCTTGGCCCACTTTTTTCATAAAATTACGGTGGGTCTGGTCAAGGCCATCATTCAAGAATTTACCTTTGTCTTGCGCACCCTCACAGATAAACTCTTGGGAGGCAATCGCAGAGCGCCTGCTCGATCTGTTCAGACCCATGTCCCTTTGGGAACGGCCCCCTTTGTTGAGGCTGAACCCGATGATTCTCAATTGCCCTCTTTCCGTTCGGGCTTTGGCAAATTGGTGGAACAAAAAATCTTTTTTTCCACGATTCACAACCGGCCTTTTTTGACTGAAAAAGACGTGCGTGAATTGCTGCCAGGCAACAAGCGCCAGGAGTACGAGTGGATGACCCGTGCGATTGAAGAAATTCGCAACTGTGCCCCTTATGGGCAAAAATTACCCGTTCCCCCCCGTGGCCCGTTTATGGGAATCCCCATGCATGATGTGCTGCGGGAGATCACCTATTCTGATCTCGAAAGTTTTCTGGTCTTTGTCAGCAACCGACCCCAACCTTTCCAGCAGAAGCCGCTTAAACTCTCCGAGGCATACGCAACATGGGCCCACAAAGGCGCTCCCGAACAATAGTTTTCTCTCTCACTCTGCTCGCTCTGCTCTTGACTCCTCCCGTTTTTGCCGCAGACACAGCGGCTTTGGAGCAAAAAGCCTATCAGGCCTACAGCAGTAAAAATTATCCTGAGGCCATTCGCCATTATTTGGCTTTGCAAAAGCTGCGTCCGACCGATCCCCAGCTCCACTACAACCTGGGTGTGGTCTATTATTTTAATAAACAGACCACACAGGCGATAGAGGCCTACCGCCAGGCGATTGCCCTGGACGCCGATTATTTTGACGCGTATAACAATCTCGGTGTGGTGTATATCGAAACCAAGGCCTGGGACAAGGCCCTGGAAGTCTACCGCTATTTGCTCAAATTTCGCAGCGAAGATCCCGATGTTTGGTACAATCTGGCTATTTCTTACTCCCAATCCAATATGTCAGACAAAGCGATTGAAGCCTATCGCAAAGTGCTGACCCTGCAGCCCGAACATGTTGGGGCCCGACAACAGCTGAGTCTGTTAGAGAAAAAACAAAAGGCCACTCCAGCAACCTCGTCCGGTGCCCGTTCGGTCTCTGCGATTCAGCGTTATGAGGCCGGCAATCAGTTTAAATTGCAAAAGCGCTGGAAAGAAGCCATTCAGGCTTATCAACAGGCGTTGCTCCAAGACCCCACTTTTAGCGAAGCCCACTACCAATTGGGCTGGATTTACAACCAGACCGGCAATTATAACGCCGCCTTGGCAGCCCTGGTTCAAGCCGTGGCCCAGGTACCCACCCATGTCAATGCCCATCACCAGATGGCTTTGAGTTATGAGCGCCTCGGCCAAAATGCCAAGGCCCTGGGAGTGCTCAACAATCTGCTTTTGATTCGTCCCGATTATTTGCCTGCGCTCTATGATCAGGGGCGTTTGCAAGAAGAGGGTGGGCAACCCGAAATGGCGATCCGCAGCTTTGAGCAATTGGCGAAACAGGACAAAACCTATTCAGATACGCTCTATCGCCTGGGCAAACTCCATCTGCAGCAGAACAACCCTGATTTGGCTGAGGCCTATTTCCAGTCCAGCACGCAGCTCAAACCCCAATTTGTAGCAGCCTGGATTCAGCTCGGCAAATTGGCCTACCAGCAGGGCAATACCGACAAAGCCCTGAATCATTTTAATCAGGCCCTGAGTTTGGCCCCTCAAAATGCGGAATTGAACTACACACTTGCCAGTGTCTTGTTTGCCGATCCCGCCACCCGTGGCCGCTCAATGGCCTATCTCAACCAAGCGCTTCAGATCAATCCCAACTACGCCGATGCTTTGGCTCTGCGAGGGGTGCTCTATTACAATGCCCAGAACTATCCCCAGGCGATTTTGGATTTACAGGCGGCTCTCAAACAGGACAAACAGCGGCCAGATATTTTGCGTAATTTAGGGCTGACCTATGCCAAAATGGGGCAAATTCAGCCTGCGATCCAGCATTTTGAGGCCTATCTCAAACGAGAGCCCCAGGCCGAAGATGTGGCCAAGATTCGCAAGGTGATTCAGGATCTCAAAGAGCTGCAGAAAAACCGGTCCCGCTGATGGCTGTGGCGTTGGGGGAGGAGCCGCTTTTAACGGCCTCTCAACTGGGTTTTTCCCTGGGCGAACGTGCCTTGGTCAAACGTACCTTGGTCAAAGGGGTTTCGCTCAGTTTAATGCCTGGTGAAATTCTGGCCCTGGTGGGCCCCAATGGCGCGGGCAAGTCCACCCTGCTCAAGCTTTTGGCGGGGCTTCTCACTCCATCTGTTGGACAGGTGCAATTGTTGGGCCGCCCGCTGGTCGATTATCCGACACCCGAAAGGGCAAAGCATGTGGCCGTGATCAATCCCCGAGAGGCCCTTCCCGCTTTCCCTTTGCGCCTGTGTGATTATGTGGCTTTGGGCCGATCGCCCTTTCAGGATTGGTTGGGTCGCCTCAGCTCCTCTGACCGGAACGTTGTGGCCCAGGTTTTGGAGCGCTGTGATTTAACCGCCTTGGCTGAGCAACTGGTGCAGAGTCTGAGCAGTGGGGAATGGCAAAAAGCGCAACTGGCCAGGGCTTTGGCCCAAACGCCACAATTGCTGCTTTTGGACGAACCCACAGCCCATTTGGATATTCAGGCCGAGGTTCAGGTCATGCGTCTGTTACGTGAGATTGCAGGCAATCAGGTGGGCATTGTGGTGGTTTTGCACGATCTCAATCTGGCCGCCCATTTTGCAGATCAATTGCTTTTGCTGCATCAGGGCCAAGTTGTGGCCCAGGGGCTTGCCGAAGCCGTGATGCGTCCCGAACTTTTGGCTGAAATTTATGGTTCTTTTTGGCAATTGGAGCGCTCTCGCAGTGGAAAACCACTGCTTCGGCCCGACTATGCCTCTGATGTCTAATTTTTTTAGCTTTTTAACACCGGGAGAGGGAACCCCCGTACTTGTGTGAACGTCCTTTTAAAAATATTCACTTGCAAACGAGGCTCTTTAGATATGTTCCATCGCTTTAAATCATCTTTGGCACTCACCCTGCTGATCGGTCTTCAAGCCTGTGCTCCTGCCACCAATATCACCACCAATCCGGTGATTGTGATCAACACGCCTCCAGAAACCACTTCCAAGGTCCCTGTCGGCACCTTTCAGGTTTTGGGCGGTGGGGGTATCGACCCCACTGTGGCCCGTTTTTGTAGTGGACAGGCAGTCGCAGGAGAGCAGGGCTACGCCCGCGAAACCGCCCGTGAGTACCGCCAGATGATTGAAAAGCTTTTGGCCCTCAAAGGCTTTGGGCCCAGTGATCCCAGCCAGGGGCCGGGCAATATCTTTGGCGCCCCCCCGCCAGTGCCCGTAGGCACGCCTGTTCCGCAGAACACCCCCCTGCCCAGCGCCACTTCGGATATTTCGGTGATCGAAAAAACGACCTTCAATGGCAAGATCTTTGACGATCAGGGCAATCCTGTAGATGGCGTGACGGTCAAGGTGCGCTCGCTCAATAGCTCGGTTCCCTTTGAGGCTGAAACAGTGACAGCAGGTGGCACCTACGCTTTTAATAACGCGCCCTCGGGCGTGCAGGTTGAAATTATTTTATCGAAAGCGGGATTTACTAATCGCAGCCGTGTTGAAGTACTCAAATCCAATAAACAGGGCGACCCCAATGCCAATCGCTATGATTTTGGCACCGATGGCAGTGGCAATTCTTTTTCTGCGGGTTACAATGGTTTGGCCGACAAGCCCGAAGTGCGTGCCGCAGCTTGGCTGCGCGAAAAAGCGGATCTCGCACCTCAAGGCCTGACCCTCAATTTCAGTGAACCCATGGACAAAGCCTCGGTCGAAAGCAATATTGCCTTACATCTGCGCAATGCCAATGACCTGGGAGAGCAGGTTGCCAGTCCTGCACAGTTTCAATTTGTTTGGTCGAGTGATGATCTGGTGGTACAGGTTAAATTGCCTTCAAACTTGGTTTTGGATAGCGATTTGAGCAAATACAGCTGGGGTCTGCAGGCCGGAGATGGCAAGATTCTCGACAAATCTGGGGTGGCCCGTACAGAAAAATACTTTAAATTGACCGATGGCGATTATGAGGCAATTTTGTTCCCCAACCGCATTCGGCTGACCTCTTCGACCACTGTGCCGGCCCCGTTGGTGACCCCCATTCCAACTCCGACTGTTGTTCCCACGGCAACACCGACCGCCATCCCAACCCCCGTTCCGACCCCGATGGTCACCCCTCTGCCAGCCCCCAAAAAACCGCGTGAATCGTTTTACTTCTCTTACGACGACTCGGCCAGTACCGCTGGGGTGGAATTGGCCAAACAGGCCCTGCAGGGCAATCAATTGCCCAAACCCGAGTGGGCCCGCCCCTGGGAGTTTTTGAATTACGAAAATTTTGATCATGTCAAACAGAGTTCCACGGGCCTTTTTCAGGTTTCGATGGGCATGACCCGCCGCGCCCATCTCAGCCATCCGCTTTTGGATACCTACGAATTGGGGGTTCATGTCACAGCGCCCTATCGCTGCAAAAGCACACGTAAAAATGTGGTCTTAACGGTGGTCGCCGATGTCTCCAATTCGATGACCGAATATGCTCCGCTGGCCGATGAGCCGGGCAAATCTCCGCCTTCGCGCCTGGACTTGCTCAAAGCGGGTTTGCAGCAAATGCTCGACCAACTCAAACCGGGCGATGTGCTCAACTTGGTGACTTTTGCCGCCAAGCCGTTTAAAGAGATTGAAGGACTTAAATTTGGCACCGATCTCAAACCCTATTTGCAGGTGGTGAGCAAACTGGAGCCCCTGGGCAATACCAATTTGCAGGCGGCCCTTGAAGAGGGGTACCGTGTGGCCGAAAAATACCGCGATGCCAGTAAAAATAACCGTCTTTTGTTTATTACCGATGCCCTGCCGACCGAAGGCAGCAAAGATCTGGCTGCGCTTAAAGATTTGGCGGCCCGCCGCAATCAGCAAGGGCTGTACCTCTCCGCAATTGGGCTGGGTTATGAGCACAATCAAGAGTTGCTGAATGCGCTGACCGAAGCGGGCCGGGGGGCCTATTACAGCGTGGTCAGCAAAACGGATATGAAAGAGGCCATGACCGATCGTTTTATTCCCCTGATCGATTTGGCAGCCCGCAATGTGCGTTTTAAACTGGATTATCCCGGCCAACTCTATCATGGTCAATCTGCCGCAGAGCAGGTTTCTCAAGATCCCAGCAAAGTCCAGCCCACCAATTTTTCGTTTAATACTTCGCAGTATTTTTGGGAGCAGTTCAAAGCCAACAAAGTCGAAAACCTGCTCGATCAGAAGATCAAATTGGAAATTCGCTACAACGATGTTGAAAGCCTTGCAACCAAGACAGAGACCTATGAAAAATCTCTGCGCGAGTTAATCGGCCAAGATACCGCCAATATTCAGGCCGCTCATTTGGTCTATCTTTTTACGGCTTTGGCCAAAGGCACCGTTACAGGCGCTGAGGTTCAGGCAGAACTCAACGGCCCTTTTCAAGAGATTGGAAAATAGCGTTGTTTAAGGCCTCTGACTGGGTGTTATCACTGAACATCATCCGCTGCTGGACTGCTGTCCGGTGCGGGTGATGTGGGTGCGTTTGGCGTCGCCGCTGGGGCTTCCTCTGCCTGGGCTGGGCTGGGTACTGGCAAGGGGGTTAAGGGCGGAAAAGGCAGCGCCGGTAAATCTGTAAAACCTGTATTGGTATTGGCCTGAACGGGCTGAGCGGGTTGAGCGGGCTGAGATAAAGGGGGCAGCGGTGCAAATCCATCACTCCAGCCCATATTTCCCTGCAAAGCCGAATTGCGTTTGACCACCGCTTCGGGTAATTCTTCACAGGCGCTCAGAGCTGTGCTCACAACAGAGAGAGCTAAAAACAGAACCAGATAACGCGGCATGGCTGATCTCCTGGGGTTTCTGCCTTTTATTTTCTCACAAAGGGGCTGGCTGCGGCTATACTAAAAGCAGCTTGCGAACAGGAGTGATCCTATGTCTGAGACCCTTGCCGTTGCTAATGCTGGAATGCCAGGCTATCGCCGTTATCAGGGCTTACATGTGCTCAAGATCGGCGGCAGTGACTACGAAATGGGCTTTCAGCATGGGCAAATGCTCAAAGCTGCCATTCCCCAAGGAGCAGTGCCTTATTTTGCGGTCTATCTGGAAAAGATTTTGCGCCAAGCAGTGGGAGAGCGAGCGGCCAAAACCCTCAAAAAAGGCCTGGACCGCTGGGTTGGACGCCAATTGGTGGCGGAATTTCCGGCCCATGTCAAGGCCCATGTCAAAGGGCTAGCGGAAGGGGCGGGTTTGCCCGAAGCTTTGATTTGGCAAGCCTTTGTGCTGCCAGATAGCTTTCTCTGGCTTTCCTGCCAGAGTCAAAAAATGCGCAAGCTGGAATTGGCCCCGCAATTGGCTGTCCAGACCATGGGCTGTTCCAGTGCTGTGGCCCAGGGCGGTGCCACCAAACAAGGGCAGCTCTTACATGCCCGCAACCTCGACTATATGGGGGCCGAGGTCTGGGATCGCGAAGCCGCTGTGATTTTTTCTCAGCCCGAAGATGGCTTGAATTATCTCTCGATTACCTCAGCCGGGATTCCTTTGGGTGGGGTCACAGCCATGAACGAAGCAGGCCTGACCCTGGCCGTGCATCAACATATAGCCTGTCTCAATTTGCAATTGGGTGGGCAGCCTGTGGGGATTGTCGGCGATGAAGTCATGCGTAAGGCCCAGACCCTGGATCAGGCCCGTCAAATCCTCGATGCCCATCGGCCCACAGCCTGTTGGACGTATATCATCACCTCGGCAGCGGAAAAGGCCCTGCTCTGTTACGAGGTCACGGGCAGCGAACGTCACTGGTTTATCACCGATCAAGAGACCTTTGCTTACAGCAATATGTATCTCAGCAAAAAGCTGGCCGACCGCGAGACCCATCTCTATCCCTCGCAATGGCGCTCTAATTTGGGCCGATACCAACATATCGACAGCTATCTCAAAGCCCGGCACGGCCAGCTTGAGGCCCAAGACATGGCCTATTTGCTTGGCGACCGGGTGGATGCCCGTTGCCGCATGCGCACGCCGCTGGCCATGCTGCTGACGGTCTCTTCGGCGGTGTTTGAGCCCGCAGCCGGGCGGGTCTGGGTCGGGGCGGGTACGGTGCCCACTTCCACCCGGCCCTATTATGCCTTTGACCTCAAACAGGGAACGGTGTGCGAAAACCTGCCTCCACTGCTGGGGCGAAACGTGCCCGAACAAGAAGAGCAGGCCTTTGCTCACTACACCCGTGCCTACCGGGCCTATTTTGATGAGAATGACAAAATCCAAGCGCTCAGCGCCATGGAGGCCACCTGTCAGGTGGCTCCACGCGAGTCCGTTTATGCGTATATTGCTGGATTGGTGGCACTTTCAGCCCAGCGGCCGGAGGTGGCCCTGCCCTATTTTCACAGGGCCCTGGAACTCGGGCACCCAGATCCTGAGCGGGTGGCTGCTTTTTATCTCTGGCGGGGCCGGGCCTTTGATGTCGCCGGTCTGCGTTCAGAGGCCAAACGCAATTATGCAGCGGTACTTGAGCAACCTGCCGTGGATACTGTCGTGCGGCAGGCTGCCGAAAAGAATTTGAACAGACCCTGGAAAGCCAAATCTTTGGCAATTGAATTTAATTATGCGGATGTGCTTATTCCATGACCCCATTGAAGATTCGTTTTTTAGGTGCAGCAGGAACCGTGACTGGTTCTCGCTTTTTGATTCAGGCCGAAGGCCATACGCTGTTGATCGATTGCGGTCTCTTTCAGGGGCTCAAACAATTGCGTCTGCAAAATTGGGAGCCCTTGCCCTTTCCGGCCAAAGAGATCGACGCTGTTTTGTTGACCCACGGCCATATGGACCACACGGGTTATTTGCCCTGTCTCTTGCAGCAGGGCTTTCGGGGACCGATCTACGCCACGGCGCCGACCCGGGCCGTGACTGAAATTATTCTGCGTGACAGCGGCAAGGTACAAGAAGAAGAGGCTGAGAGGGCCAATTTGCATGGCTATTCCAAACATGCCCCAGCCAAACCGCTCTATACCATCCGCGAGGCCGAAAAAACCCTCAGCCATTTGCAGACGGTGTCCCAGCAAGAGTGGCTTGAACTCTTTCCCGAGGCGGGGATTCGCGCACGCTGGCATTATAATGGTCATATTTTGGGGGCCTGTTTTATTGAACTGGAAATCGCGGGCAAAACCCTGATCTTTTCTGGGGATATTGGCCGCAGCGATGACATGCTGCTCTATCCGCCCCACAAGCCCGACAAAGCCGACCTCTTGTTGATTGAATCGACCTATGGCAATCGGCTCCATCCCGACGAAGATGTGGCGGAGCGTTTGCTGGAATTGGCGCAGGAAACCCTCTCAGAAGGGGGCTCACTTTTGATTCCCGGTTTTGCCGTGGAGCGCACCCAGACCCTGCTCTTGTTGCTCTCGCAATTGATCCGTCAAAAACGCCTGCCTTCGGTGCCGATCATTCTCGATAGCCCGATGGGCTCAGCGGTTCTCAAACTCTTTGCTGAATTTCCTGAATGGCACAAACTGAGTGAGGCCGATGCTCAAGCTCTGACGGCGGGCATTCATGTCGTGACCCAGGCCCAGGAGAGCTTGCGGATCGCCAAACGCCAACAGCCCAAAATTGTCTTGGCAGGCAGTGGCATGCTCACAGGGGGACGCATGTTGGGTTATTTGCTCTATGAATTGCCCAACCCGGCCTCAACGGTCTTGCTCTCGGGTTATCAGGCCGAAGGCACCCGGGGCCGCGATCTCTTGGAAGGCGCTTCGCACCTCAAAATCCAAGGGGTACATTACCCTGTGCGGGCCCGGGTTGAACAATTACACGGTCTCTCGGCCCATGCCGACCAAGCCGGTCTGCTGGATTGGCTCTCTGAGCTGTCGAGCGCTCCCCAGCAGCTGTTTATTGTCCATGGCGAGCCCGATGCGGCCCTGGCCCTGCAAAACCGTCTGGCCGAGGCCAAAGGCTGGCAGAGCCAGATTGCGCAAGCGGGTCAAGTGCTTGAGCTGACGCTTTAGAACACCACTTGGCTACTTTCTAACGCCGCCAGAATTTCTCCTTTGGCATTTTGAAAAGAGAGTGTGTATTGATAGGCTTTTCCACTGGCTAAAGAGGCTTGATCAGAATAGTTGGATGTTCCTGGCTCAAGGGTGGCAATTTGGACCAGAGATTTGAAAATTTTTTGAGGTTCATTGCGATAAAGAATAAGTGTTGTTGTGCCCTCCGGTGGGGTCGTCCAAGTCAGCTGAATGCCCTCATTGCTCGTTCGCAAGGCTTTAAAATCACCTTTGAAACGGGGGGCTTCAGTGAGCTTTTGCATATCGTACTCTTTGGCCTGTTGCTCTAATTCTTTGGTTTGGTCCAAAAGGACTTCTTTTTGGAGCAGATAACTACTCTGGCTCACAAGGCCAAAATTGTAGAGCAATTCAAAATTACCAAACAGTGCTTTGATTAATTCCTGTGGGTTTTGGATCGGCAGGGGATTTTTTAAAAGATATTCAAAGAGTGTTTGACTTTGTTTGCCATGCGCCAATAAGGTGTAGTGCAATTCTGTATATTTCGTTGGCGGATTGAGCGGTTCTAAGGCCTGAATGAATTCATTTATCTTTGGCTGAATTTGTTTTAACTTTTCATTTTCACGAAAATAGAGAGACCCATTTAATGGGTTCTCTAAAACAAAAGAGTCTGTTAATGCGTAAATGTATTTTTTCCAAATAGGTATCAATGCTGGTGCATAAGCACTTTCTTCTAAAGCATTGCCCGGATATTTACTTTGGGTCTCCTCTGCCAATGCCATGCGCATGATTTCAAATTGGAGTTCAGATAGTTCCTGACTTTGTTTGGCATTTTCACTCAGTGAGAGACCTTCATCTGTGATGATTTTTTCACTAAGAGAACGAAATTCACTGACAGTAAGTGTTTTCCCTTCTATTTCTTTTAATAACCGTTCGCTTCTGCTTTTATTTTGTTTCAGGCCTTGTAATAGCCTTGTGTGTTGCTTTGCCAGGGCTTCGGGGGGTTGGGTTGCCTCTAATTCAGCAACTTGTTTGAGCATTAATTCATAAGACTGTTGAATTAATTTTTTTAAGTCTTCGGGAGTCGGCTCAGGAAAAATCCCCGAACTGCTGTTTGAACTACTATTATTACCGAGTTCAGTTGGCGCACTTGTTCCGGAAGGCATGGGTGACGGTGCGGTATTTGGGCTCGGGGCCGTGAGTGAAGCTGTATTTAAACCAGGGGCTATGGTCACAGCGGATTTGAGGCTTTCTTTTTGATAAGCCTGTAAAGCCTGACTGTATTTGCTAAGTGTGTTTTTAACGATGGGGTTGGCGCTTGCCGTTATCACGGGTGAAGCAGAGGGTTGTATAATTGCTGGATTCTGCTTGCTTGTATCAGAGAGGGGCTGTGTTTCCTGCTTTTTAGGTATGTTGGGGCTTTCCAATGGCGCTGTCTGGCAGGCCATTAAAGTGCAAGCCAAAGAGAGAGCGAACAGTTGACGCGATTTTAGCATATCAAAACCCTTTTACTTTTTGTAAATAAACAAGCCTTACTCTATCATGTTTTTTGAAAAAGTAAAAGTCGCTGTCGGAATCGCTTTGCGCCTAGCGCGGCACAGCGGTTTTCGGCAAGAAGCTCTGCATCAGCTCTTTTTCAAGCTCGCTGATCTCCGGGTGGGGTTTGGCCAAGCTGGTGATGATCTGCTGGTAGAGTTGCAGGTTTTTCATTTGGATCGCTTTGAGTGCCAAGGCCCGAATGGTGGCCGGTTGCAAGGCCTGAGGTGGCGCTTTTAAAAGGGCTTGCATGGCGGGAATACTTTTGCGCAGATCTGGATCGGCAAAATGCTGAAAGAGCTCAAACTCCACCCTTTGCACCTGCAGGGCCGGTGTGCTGCTCAAATACTGCCTGTATTTTTGCAATGTGGGGTGGCTCCAATTTAAAATGGGCATAAAACGCGTGAGCAGGTATTTAAAGTCTTTGCGCAGGCGCTCGGGGTCTTGTAATTTGGCTCTGTGTGTCAATTTATAGTTCAAGTCTTTTAAGAGCAGGTTTAGACGGTTTTCCCCTTTTTTGAGACGCTCTATGAGCAAGGGGTGGAAATCGGGCTCGAAAAAAGACTGGTAATAGACCGGGGTAAACAGTAAAAATTCGTGAATATTCACAAAGCTGTTCATAAACCGGTGTTTTTCGGCCTGAGAGTCCACCACGGGAAAAAAGTCAGAGTTGG
Organism: Candidatus Blackallbacteria bacterium; assembly: GCA_051715345.1. Lineage (GTDB taxonomy): Bacteria > Cyanobacteriota > Sericytochromatia > UBA7694 > UBA7694. The sequence continues at coordinate 10,673 of JBPXJQ010000041.1, read as the reverse complement.
CATTGTAGTTGGCGATCAGGGCCTGCAAGGTCTGTTGGGTCGCGATGCGATAGGTGCCATCAAAATCACGGGTCGTCATTTTCAGCCGCTTTAAATCTGCATCGAGTTCGGGAATCCTGCGCAAATGGGGCCCAGCGGGAAATTGAATCCCTGAAGCGCTGGCAAAGATCAAGAGGTTGGAGGGCAGTGTTTGATCGGATTCAAGGCCCGGTAGGCCATAAATCGAGACATGTGAAAATTGGGTTTTTAAAGCCTTTAAAATCGAGAGCAAAAGCTGAGAATCGAACTCATACGAGTGAATCCACTGCACCAAAACCCCTTCGGGTTTTAAAAAACGGCGCATATCCCGGTAAAATTCCTGGGTAAACAGGCTGGAAACCCCACTGATCCAAGGATTGGAGGGCTCTGAGACAATCAGGTCATACTGTTTGTTCTGGCTGTAAAAAAAGGTGCGTGCGTCTTCAAACGCCATTTTGATTTTGGGACTGTGATAAACCGCTTGATTAAAGGGAGCGAACCCTTTGGCCAGTTCATAGACTTCCGGTTCAATTTCAATCATATCCAGGTGTTGTAATTGGGGGTCGCGCAAGAGGTAATGGGCGGTCATGCCGCTGCCGAGGCCGATCATGGCTGCTTGATAGGGCTTTTTCATGAGCTGAACAGGGTACAGCGCCAAAGCGGCCTGGGTAATTTCATCATTGGGCTGGCTCATATCTGGCACAGTGGCCACGCTGGCATCGGGTTTACCGTTGGTTTTGATCGTTTTAAGATTGCCATAGTCATGAAAAGAAATGCTGGCTGTGCGGCCATGGCGAATTTCTGGGGGAATGCGGTGCCGTGCTTCACTGGCCTTAAAATCCAGCGATTCGCGAAACACGCCCGAGGTGAGCGTAAAGCCATTGAGATTGACACCCACAACCGGCACCATCAACACCAGCGAAAGGCCCGTTGCCCAGGCCAGGCGGATTTTTGCTTTGGGGGTCAAACTGAGCAAACCCAGGCCCACCCCAAGATCGATCAGCGCAGCCAAAATCAGGGTGCCTTTGAGTTGCAGCCAGGGCAAGAAAAACAGGCCTCCCATGGCCGAGCCCAAAATTGCACCGAAGGTATTGTAGGCGTAGACCTGTCCGACAAAGCGCTCGTGTTTCAGCAGGTGCAAAACAGCCCAGGTAATCAGGGGCAGGGTCATGCCTGCAAAGAAACTGGCGGGAAACATCAAGAGCAAACTCAGGCCGTATCTAAAGACAGAATACAGACCATAGGCGCCAGCGGTGGGGGTCAAAATGGTGTGAGATTGATTCATAAAGACAAACAATTGCTCATAAAAGACCAGGCTAAGGCCAGCACAGAGCCCCATTAATATCTGTACCCAGGCCAAAACTTTGAGCGCCGCCCCGCTTTTTTGCATGACAAAGCGCACGACCAAACTGCCCGAAGCCAGTCCAAGAATAAAAGCTGAAACCATTAAATCAAAGGCATGGGTTGAGGCACCCATCAGCAGTGCCAAAAGCCGTATCCAGCAAATTTCATATAAAAAAGAGGAGAATCCGGTGAGTAATGAAACGCCCAAGAGGCTTTTTCCCAGGGCCGTTGGGGATAATTGACTTTCCAAATCGAGGTTTTGTGCGGGGGCTTCTGGCGTGTCTTCTGGGTTCTCTTCTGGATCCGGCCAGAACTGCCGTGTGAGTAAATAAAAGGCCAGACCCAAGCCAATATTCAGGCTGCCAGCCAGAGAGAGGGTGCCAATGGTGCCAAAGTGGTCAATCAGATAAAACGAAGTGACCAAAATGCCCAGGGCACCTCCCAAGGAATTGGTGAAATACAGCCAGGGCAGGCTCTCTCGGCCTGCATCTTCACTCAGATCCATCACCCCAATCGCCAGGGCCGGAAAGGTGATTCCAAGCAAAATTGCCCAGGGCAAAGTGATCAGCAGGGCGGCTCCGCCTTTGAGGCCCCAGAGTAGCCAGGTATTGCCAGAAAATGAGCCTGCCAGTTGAAAGACACCCTGACTGGCCAGTTTATAGAGGTAGTGGTAAAACAGACCCCCAATGCCAATCAGCACTTCTGCCAAGGCGTATAAATACAACGGTTTTTTGAAAATGCGGGCATATTTGCCACCCAAAAAAGAACCCAGTCCCAGTCCCCCCATAAAGATCACCAAGGTCAGGATTTGGCCATAAGAGGAGTGACCCAAGATCAATTTCATATATCGGGCCCAAAGCGCTTCATAAATCAGGCCGGCAAAACCTGAGAGTGAAAACAAAAGATAGACGGGAAGCAAGAGCCTCAATTTGGACATAATCAAGCTATTCTCTCATTGCGGAATGGTTTTCAGAGTAACACAGATTCAATTGTTCAAGCAGCCGCTGATCCTCACTGTTGATGGCAAAGACACCTGTCTGTAGCTGCTGCTCCAGGCGTTGCAGCCAGGCTTGGGCAAGTTGCTGGGCCGCAGGAGAGGGAACTGCTTCACCGTCTTGGCTCCAAACTTTCAGCTGGCGCCAGCGGCTTTGGCGGTATCGGTACCAGAAAGTGCTATTCAAAATTTGCAAGTCTGTCAGGGCCTGTTGCTGTTCAGGGGCTGCCGTTTGCTTCTGTTGGGAGAGGGCCAATGTCAGGGCCAAACGCTGGCTGGCAATGGGCTGATCGAGCAGGTCTACGGCATGTTCGAGGTCTTGTAAATAGACCAATAAAAATCCGGTAGCCAAATACAGGGCCAAAAGAACCAGGCCCCAGCCCCAGACGAGCAAGGATTCCACTTGGGTCAACCCCAGTCCCAGCAGGGCGATCAACCCCAGGCCGATTTGCGCCCGGCGCTGATTCTGGGGAGGGGCGATGGCTTGCGCTTGTGTCTCGTTCTCGCTTTGGTAGACCCAAAGCGTGTGGGGATAACGGGTCATAAAGCGGGCTTCATAGGCCTTTTGGTTGCCTGTGATGACGCGAAAATTAAGTAAAATCACATACAGGTAAGAGGGCCCAAAGGCTTTGACTGTTTTGGATATCTGGCCATCTCCTGTCCAATGGCTGAGAAATCCGGCCCCGTAAAAGACCAGCGAAAAAAGCACAAAGGGCAAAGGTTGATGCAAATGTATCAGGGCGTAAATGACCCAGGGAAAAACAGGCACAATGGCAACGCCCCCCAAGACATGGATCCATTGAATCTGGGGATTGAGATGTAAATAGAGAAAATAATCCTCAAAATTGTCAAAATCGTAAACCGTGTAGCGATTGAGGTTTTTTTTGCGAAAGGCACGCGAGGTCGTGGTTTTACACATCTGAATAGTACCGACCAAAATTTACGGCCAGTTTTAACGCGAGCTGATTGGAGTTCTGTGACAGTCGCGGTGGCATCAGTTAAATCTCTTGGCTGTTGAAAGAGAAGTGGGCATGGAGTCTATTGTATAATGACTACCAGAATTAAGGCGGGAAAAGTGGAAGCCAAAGCAGAACTTCAGCATTTTGAAGAGGCCCAGCAACTGCAAGCGCAGGGGCTGTTGGACCTGGCTGCTTTGCATTATCAAATGGCACTCGAATTGGCGCCAGATATGACTGAGGCTGCTTATGCATTGGGGCTTCTTCAGATTGAGCGCCATGAGTATACCCCTGCGATCCGCTCGTTTAAGCAGGTTTTGGATCACAACCCGGTTTTTGCCCCCGCCTATTTCCAATTGGGTCAGATTTATCAGCGCTATTTTGGGGCCTTTGAAGAGGCCCTGGAATATTACCAAAAGACCTTCAAATTGGATCTGCAATTCACCGAAGCCTATTACCATGCTGGCTTTCTCTGCCGTGAGTTAAACCAACCGGCCCAAGCGATTCAACACTTTCTCAAATACCTGCAGTTTCACCCCGATCGGGCAGATATTTTGGTGGTGCTGGGAGATCTCTTTCTCTCGATGCAGTCTCTGGATAAAGCCGCTCAGTATTATTTTAAGGCCCTGCAATTGGAGCCTGAACATCCCCAGGCCCTGAGCATGTGGCTGCAGATTGAAACCGGCAAAAATCCAGAACAGACCATGGATTTTTTGATTTCACTTGCCACGTCTTACCCTGCTTTGCGCCATTTGATTGCCGCACGTGTCGGCATTTTGATGGAAAGTGAATACCAATTGGAAGAGGCCCAAAAATGTTATCAGATGGCTTTGGAGGACCCGGCTTTGCCCGATCGCTTGGCCTGGGAACTCAAACAGGGTCTGATCATGCCTCTTTTTCCCGCTTCAGCTGAGAGCCAAAACCAAGCTGTGCAGGCCTTAAAGGCTCATTTGGCCCATTTCAGCCTGTTGGCAGACTTGCCAGAAGGGACCCAGATTTGGCCGGATTTTAGCAATGTCGAACCCTATTTCTCCAATTGGCTGCCCCTGCACAATCTGGTCTATACCGGCGCCGAAGCCCTTGTCCCACGCCAACAATTGGCTCGTTTGCTGCAGCGTTTGCTGCCACCCTTGCCGGCCGAGCCCCCGGCCTTGCCCAGGTCGGCTCAGCAACGCCGCGTGGCCTTTGTCTTTGGCCCTGCTCATCCGGCCCTGAGACAGTTTTTTCAGCTGATTCTGCGTCTGCCCTTGGAAGGGCTCGATTTGCAATGGGTGTTTACAGATTTTTTCGCCTTTCAGAGTTTTCAACCTCTGCCCCCAGATTGCGACTTTACGATCTTGTCTGATCAGATTCCCGAAGCCTTGGGCCAATTATTGGCCTTGGATCTCGATCTGCTCTGTTTGACCGAGCCCCATGCCGAGCAGAGTCTGCAATTGCTGCTGGCCTCTTATCGCTTGGCACCTGTTCAATTGACTTCCTGGCTTAGTCTGGGCACGACAGGTCTGCCCGAAATGGACTATGTTATCTCTGCCACAGCTGTCGAACCCCCTGACAATCCCCAGCGTTTTTACAGCGAAAAGCTGATCCAGTTGGAGGCGTTGCCCGCTTTTTTTCAGCCGCCGGACTTTGTTTTGCGCCATCGAGAAGGGCAGCTTTGGCCGCGTTCGGACTATGGTCTGCCCGCTGAGGGCGCACTTTATCTCTGCCCCCATCGCCTCTCCAAGCTGCAGCCAGAATTTGAGCTGATCTTGGCGGAGATCTTGCGCAGTGATCGCAATGGGCATCTGGTTTTGCTGACCCAGCCTGACGGCGAGAAAGCCCGCGAAGCACTGCTGCGGCGGTTTGAGACGAACCTGAGTGACCTCATGCCCCGCATTTGGTTCTTGCCTCCGCTTGAACACGATGAATACCTCAATTTACTCTCTTTGGGTTCAGTCATGCTCGACCCCCGGCCCTGTGGAGGGGGCACAGCGATCTTCGAGGCACTCTCATTGGGACTGCCGGTGATCACTTGGCCGACGGAAATGGCCCAGGGGCGTGTCGCTTTGGCGGCTTATCTCAAATTGGGTCTGCCTGATTGCGTTGTGGGCAGCGCAGAGGCGTATATTGAAAAAGCCCTGCAAGTGGCGACCGACCCAGCTCTCAACCAGGCCTTACGTGAAAAAATCCGGGCCCAAGCACCCGCTTTGTGGGAAGACCCTTTGGCTCCATTGGCCTGGGCCCGCTGTTTAAAAGAATTGGAGCCCCGTTGATGTCCGAAGCCGAAACCGTTGTCTACCTGATTGGCGATATCCATGGCTGTTATGAAGAACTCTTGGCCTTGGAGGCCAAAATCAAGCGCCAAGCCGTTCGCAGAGGTTGGAAGCCGCTGATTGTCTCTGTCGGCGATCTGATCGACCGGGGCCCCGATTCGTTGGGGGTGGTGCAACATTTTTTGAAAGGGGTGCGCGCAGGCACCCATGCTGTGGTGATGGGCAATCATGAGTTGATGATGTTGGAATGTCTGCAGGAGTGGGCTCCCTGGAATTTTGAGAATATGACTTGGCCGCGTTGGCTCAATACTTATCGCCAAAGTTGGCGTTCTCAGGCGGGATTCAGCCGCTGGCTGAGTTGGGAAGACTACCGCAATTATGCCCGCTGTCTCTGGGTCAGTCAGGGCGGGTATCAGACCCTGCGCAGTTTTGGCTGCGATCCTGAACAACCTGAAAGTTGGAAAGTTGAACCAGAACTGCTGCATTTCCTGCTGCATCTGCCCTATGTCTGGAGTGATCAGCAAGTCGTGGTCACCCATGCCCTGGCGCGTCCCAAAGATCTGACCCTGATTTACGCCTTGCAGCCGGTGCGGCTGCGCAATGCCGATGCTGCCCAGGCTTTTTTACAACACAGCCATTCTCTGGTTTGGAACCGGGTGCCCCCAAGTTCCCCGCCTGACAGTTTGCGTTTGCATGTCTCGGGCCATACGCCCGTGGCCCGGCTCAAACGCTGGAAAAAAGCCCAATGTCTGCAAATAGATACCGCTTGTGTCTATGGGGGCCGTTTGAGTGCTTGGTGCTATGCCACCCAGGCCACGCTTTCGATTCCTGCGGCCAAAAATTATCTGCGCAGCCCTTAAATCTGTTTTAAAACCCCAATCCGTTCAAAAGCTTCACGCAGCAGAGCTTTGCCTCCCGTTTGCACCAACTCGCCGTGGCTGAGTACAATCCGATCAAAGTCCCAAGCCAAGACGGTGTCTAAAGATTTTGCCAAAGCAGGCGGGTCTTTCAGAGCCATTTTGCGCAACATGCGACTCGGGCCCAATTTGCCGTAGGCGTCGTTCAAGCGCAAAAATAAGCGACTCCAAGCATGGTCTGAGTGTTGCAAATTAAAGACCAGATCGGTTACGATCAGACTTCGACTAGATGGATGAAAAAAAGCCGTTTCTTGTAAAAAACTGAGACCATCCAAACGGGTTTGCTCAATATCTTCCCGCCACAGATCTGGAGCCTCGTTTGTCAGCGGTTCAATCGCCAAAGTGGGCTGTTTGCGTTTCACTCCGCTGGGCCCATAGATCCGGGCTTCTGGAAAGAGCTGAATCGCTTCAGGTAAAAATAGATGGTGCATGGTGTTGGGAGCGACAATGGCTGCGACAGGCCCCAAAGCAGCCAAGTCTTTTTTTAAGCTGCCCAGGCCTGCACCTGGTGAGAGCAGCCACAGATTTCCGTTGCGGAGTCGTATTACGGTGGTATGGGTGCCCATTTTGACCTTCATTATTTCAAAGGGGTGAGCCACCACCCAAAGATTGTCCGCCACGGCTTGTAAAGATAAGGTCATTTTTGAGAGCATCCTTTCGCTTGCGCTACTTGGTCAAGTAGGTTTACTATTTGGTTTGAACCATTACCCCGAATTAGTCAAGCAGGTTTACTAAATGCAAGAAGAGATCTTCAAGGCCCAGCTTGAAGCAGCCAAACAAGCCAGTGTCGCCCAATTGCTTTTTAAGGCTGCGCGGCTTTGGAACAGCCAAGCGATCGAAAAAATCCAGCAGCAGACAGGGGGGCAGCCCTTTCGTCTGGCGCATACTGCGCTTTTGCCTCATTTGGATCTGGAGGGCACCCGGATTACAGAGTTGAGTAGCCGTTTGGGCATCAGCAAACAGGCCACCAGCCAATTGGTCAAAGAGATGGAGAGTTTGGGGCTGGTCGAAATGCAAGCAGATCCAGATGACAAAAGGGCCCGCAGAGTTTGTTTTAGCTCAGCAGGCCGCGCTGCTTTGTTCCATGGTTTGGATTTATTGCAAACCATGGAAAAAGACCTGGCCCAGTCTTTTGGCAAAGAAGATATGCAGTATTTACAACATCTTTTGAAACGTCTGCTTAAACTATTGGAAAATACCCCTCAGGAGTCATTATGAAAAACCTTAACTCACGGGCCCTGAAACTGGAGCACGATCGCCTTTTTTTATTGGATCAGCAGGCCCTGCCCCACGGCGAACTCTGGTTGGATGCCACCGACCCCGCAGCCATGATTGCCGCGATCAAAGCTCTCAAAGTGCGTGGGGCGCCTTTAATTGGCGTGGCGGCGGCCCTGTCTTTGGCCTGTTTTAGCCAAAAGCAAACCGACCCGGCTGCCTTGCGTTCTTTGGCGCTTCAGCTGCGTCAGAGCCGTCCAACGGCAGTGAATTTGATGTGGGCCATTGATCGGCTCTTGCCGCTCTGTGCAGAACCAGAGCGTTTGCAAGCTGAGGCGGTGGCGATTTTTGAAGAAGACCAGCGTCTCTGCGCCCAAATGGGAGAAATGGGCGCTGAGTTGATCGCAGATGGCGATCATATTTTGACCCATTGCAATAGCGGAGGCTTGGCCACGGCGGGCATTGGCACTGCTTTGGGGGTAATTTACACCGCTTGGGCTGCTGGCAAAAAGCTGCATGTCTATGTCGACGAAACCCGTCCACTGTTGCAGGGGGCCCGTTTGACCGCCTGGGAGCTGAGCAAATGGGGCATTCCCTATACCCTGATCTGTGACAATATGGCCGCGATGCTGATGCGCCAGGGCGCTATTCACAAGGTTTTTCTGGGGGCCGATCGGGTGGCTTTGAATGGGGATTTTGCCAATAAAATTGGCACGTATAACGTGGCGGTTAACGCCTTTTACCACCACTTGCCTTTTTATCCCGTGGCTCCTTACTCCACCTTGGATTTTCAGGCTGCTGATGGCAGCGCCATTCCGATTGAACAGCGGGGAGCAGAAGAAGTGCGGGGGCTGGTCCAGCATACCGGGGCCTTGAATTGGGCTCCCCACGAAGCTCCGGTCTACAATCCGGCTTTTGACATCACACCCGTGGAATTGGTGACGGCACTGGTGACGGATCGGGGCATTTTTAAGCGCGAAGAGCTACAAGCCGGTGTTTTAAAGCAATTCAGCCCAGGCTAAAACTGGAGCTGTTGCACCGTGAGGTGAGAAACCGCAGGCGATTCTGGCTGGGAGAGTTCCCAGGCCAGATAGGCCGAAGAGCTGGAGGCCGGGGCCAGTTGGGGATTGACATTGCGCAGCCCGTTTTGGGTCAATTGTTTGGGGGCACTCCAGGTTTGTAGGTCGCTGGAAAAGCGTTTGTAGAGCTCCCAGGCGCCGCTTTCAGTTTGGGTTGAAAAGACCAGGGTGGTGCCTTTGCTGCCAGAGACCAAGCGGCCCCAACGCGAGCGGCTGCCTGATTCCTGTGTTTGGCCCAGATCTTGACCCAGTGCCTGTGGGGCACTCCACTGTTTGAGATCGCTGCTGCTGGAGAGATAGATCGTCCAGCCTGTATCGGTGGGGCCTTCATAGGCCAAGGCATAACGCCCCTGGGCTGTGCGCACCAGAGAGGGGGCTTCGCCGCTCTCGGAAATTTGAGTGGGTTGACTCCAGCGCAGACCGTCGCTTGAGCGGGTTAAAAAGAGACCGCCCCCAAAGGCCTGGTAGCAGAGCAAATATTCTTTGTTGCTGTAGAAGAGGCTGGAGTCTGAAATCTGGCTTTCGGGCAGGTCTACTTTGCGGGGAGGGGTCCAGGTTTGTCCGTCGCTGGACTCAGAAACGTAGAGCTGCCAGGCTTCACTTTGATTGCTGTGGTAAAAGAGTTTGAGTTTGCCAGAGGCCTCTTCGACAATTTGCGGGTGGCTGACCGAGAGATTGTTGTGGCTGACCTGAACGGGGCTGTCCCAGCTCTGGCCATCGCGGGAGCGGCGCACGTAAACTTGGCGGCTGTCAGCCTGGAGACCCCGATAGGCCAAAAGTAAACCCTGGCGGCTTTTGAAAATAAACGGGGCTGCTGCGGGTTGGTTGAAGAGGGCCTCACGCGGCGGGCTGGCCGTGGCCTGGGTACGAAAAGAGACAGACCCCAGCGGCGCAGTAGATTGACAACCTACCAGCAGGAGGGGCACACAAGACAGTGCCAGACACAGCTTTTTGCTTAAGTAACGGCTCAACAAGGTCTTATCCCTTAACGGTTAAATTCTTCCACTTGTATTGTAGCCAGCCAGAGCGGAAAAATGAAGTTAGATTAAATAAAATAATACAGAAATATAACCTTTTCTTAACCAAGAAAAAGACAGCGCGTTTGCTGGAGCAAAAAATGGGAAGAACCCCGGCGAACTTAAACTTCGTGCGTCCTTGACCGTCTCATGGAGTTTTTACCGTTGATCGGCGGGAAGGTCCCTCTCAGGTTTCCCGGTTGCACTCTTGGCGTTTTAACACCTTCAGCGCACCTGACATCGGGCCTTTCAGCCCGCGCTTCCGAACACGGCTACCCGCACCTTGCGGCACAGGTCCTCCTCCAGACTTCCTCTGGGTACTACAGGGGTTTTCCCCCGGCCCGTGTGTGCAAAACAAACCTCTCGGCTTCTCTTGCCTTGGCCTTCGTGCTGTTTTGACAGCTTCAAGGCTTTTCACCCGAACCGGATCCGTTGCTTCTAGACTGAGCCGAAACCCAACCAGAAACCCGATCCCCTCCTGTACTTCACTCTTCAGGGCTTTGCCCCGCCACCCGATCGGCCACCGTTACCAGCGCCTGTCCCTCTTGCCGTTTCAACGGCTTCAGGGAATTATTCCCTTGTGGCAGTGTTCCAGATGTTGCCATCCGAACTTGACCCTCCTGAGTTTTTCCCTCCAGGGATTTCTCCCTGCTCAGAGCTGCTCCCACACTTCTGCGGGACTCCCTTCTTGCCGTTATCCTTGCGGACCCGACTTCAAGGTCTTAACTCTCACTGAGCAGATAGGCTTGCTTTTAAACGCCTCTTGTTGCCAAAAGACGAACGCTGCCTTCCCTCCTGGGGTTGCGGCTGGGAGTTACACCCAGACCATTCGTGACGCTTTGTTTAAGCTCACTCGGAGTTCGTAATATTCATATTAAATTA
>JBPXJQ010000040.1:0-64554 GCA_051715345.1 Candidatus Blackallbacteria bacterium | reverse complement strand
TCGAACAGGCCGCCCAGCAAATTGCCGAAAAACGCCGACTCAAACCCGCCACGCGCCCAGCTGAAGCCCTGGGCCTGTTGTTGGGCTGGGCCTATCCCGACCGGATTGCCATGCGCCGGGGCGACTCGCCGCGATATTTGCTGGCGAACGGGCGCGGGGCGATTTTGCCCGAAGGGGATTTTTTGGCCCGCGAGCCCTGGCTGGTGATTGCCCACCTCGATGGCCATCCCCGCGAAGCCAAAATCTTTCTGGCTGCAGCCCTGGACCCCGAGCAATTGGCCAGCCTGACCGAAGGCCAAACTGAAACCGGTCTGGAGGTCAATTTTAACGCGCAAACCGGCTCGGTGCAGGCCTTTGAGGTGATCCGTTTTGGCGCGCTGGCTTTAAAAAAAGAGCGGATTCACAAACCCGATGCCACTACCCTGGCGCAGGCCCTGCTCGAAGGGGTCAAGCAGCGGGGCATTGCCAAATTGCCCTGGAACCCCCATTTGTTGCAATGGCGCGAGCGGGTCGCATTTTTGCACCGGGTCTTGCCTGAGCACTGGCCCGATCTGAGCGATGCAGCCCTGGCCCGCGACCTGGGCGATTGGCTCTTGCCCTTTTTGAGCGGTTTACAACGCTTGGACGCCATCAGCCCTGATTTATTGCAACAGGCCCTGGAAAACCACCTCGGTTATGCCCGTCTGGCGGAGTTGCAAGCGGCAGCCCCCACCCATATGCCTGTGCCCAGCGGCTCGCAAATTCGCCTCGATTACAGCGGCGAAGAGCCTGTACTGGCGGCCCGTTTGCAAGAACTCTTTGGCCTCCACGCCACCCCCCGGATCGCGGGTGGGCAGGTGCCGCTGCTGATTCACCTGCTTTCACCCGCGATGCGCCCAGTGCAGGTCACCCGCGATTTGGCCAGCTTTTGGCGGGAGACCTATCCCGAGGTCAAAAAAGAACTCAAAGGGCGTTATCCCCGCCATTATTGGCCTGATGACCCGCTGCAGGCCGAGGCTGTGCGCGGGATCAAGCGCAAGCCTCGGTGATTAAGCGCGTTCTATTATTCTCTGGTCAGCACAACTCTGTAATGGGCTTTGCCGGATGCCAGATGCGCGATCGCTTCGTTGATTTTTTCCATGGGAAAGGTTTCAACCACAGGATCCAAATGGTGAAGGGCCGTAAAGTCGAGCATTTTTGCAATCGTTGCCGGACTCCCAACAGGGGAACTCGAGATCGAACGCTGTGCAGGCATCAAATTAAAGACACTGATATCCAGCGGTTCTAATATCGCACCCACCAGATGTAAACGGCCTTTTGGCTTGAGCGTTCCCAAGTAGGTATTCCAGTCCAATTTGACGTTGACAGTAGAAATAATCAAGTCAAAGCTTCTTGCTGCTTTTCGAATCGCTTCGGGATCACGTGAATTTAGGACATGATGAGCACCTAGCTTTTTTACTTCTTCTCGTTTGGATTCACTCGAAGTAAATGCGGTTACTTCACAGCCCCAGGCGTTGAGAAACTGTAAAGCCATATGTCCCAGGCCCCCAATGCCGATCACCGCCACTTTATCAGTTGGCTTGACCTCAAATTGAACCAGGGGATTAAAAACAGTAATTCCACCACAAAACAGAGGGCCCGCCGAAATCTCATTGATAGCTTCGGGAATGGGTACGACACTGGAGGCCTGTGCCCGAACTTTATCCGCAAAACCGCCATGACGCCCAACGATTGTTCCCTGCCCCTGGGTGCAAAGATTTTGATCTCCGTTTTTGCAATCTTCACATTGATTACAATAGCCAGAATGCCAACCCAGTCCGACCCGTTGACCGATCGTAAAACCATTCACTTGGCTGCCCAATTGAGAGACAAATCCGACGACTTCATGACCAGCAACCAAGGGATACTGGCTAAACCCCCATTCATTGTTAATCATACTCAGATCACTGTGGCAAATACCACAGGAGGCAACTTCTATTTCTATTTCATTCGGTTTAAGTTCACCCGGATCATATTCAAAAGGTTTAAGTTCTCCTCCGGCTTCAAATGCAGCATACGCTTTAATCATGTTATCTTCCTTGATATTTGTTAAACAGCAATGAAGTATAGTCATTGAACACAGTTTCTTGCAATTAAAATAATCTATTGATGAAGAAATGACGATCGCTGTGGCCTGTCGTCAGACAATAAAATGTGTTGTATAATCATCTTTCCCACCACTAGAATTGGATATTTAAGTATGAAAAAGTCTAGCTCTTTTGAAAAGCTGACCAAAGACAGAAGTTTCATCATTGATTGTTATGTTGAAATGTTAGCCAGAATCAATGAACCGGACATTGTTTCATTGATTAAAAGCAACACCTTTTCTGAGTTTGAATATGAACAGTTAGCGAGTGATAAAGTCATTCAATCCTTAAGCATTTACTTTCAATTAATGACATTGGTAGAAGAAAATGCGGCCACCCAATATCGCAGACAATTGGAAAACCAAGAGAGTATTTCTTCTGTCAGAGGTTCATGGGCAGAGGCCTTTCAGCTTTGGAAAGACCAGGGCATCTCTGAGGATGAAATCTTAAAGGTCATTTCAGACACACATGTCATGCCTGTGCTGACAGCCCACCCAACAGAAGCCAAAAGAGTGACTGTCATTGAAATTCATCGTGAATTATATCTGCTTTTAATCCAACGAGAAAATACCTCACTGAGTCATCTTGAACAAGAAACAATAAGCGAAAAAATTATTAATTTATTGGAAAGATGGTGGAGAACAGGAGAAATTTATCTTGAAAAACCAAGTATCGTAGATGAAAGATCGAATATTTTATACTATTTGACTAAGGTTTTTCCGAATGTTTTAGAGAGAAGTGACCAGCAACTGATAGCATCCTGGATTAAAATGGGCTTTAATCGCTCCAAAATCATGAATCCGAATGTACTGCCAAAATTTACTTTTGGTAGTTGGGTGGGTGGGGATCGAGATGGACATCCGTTTGTCACGCCTGGCATTACCCAAGAAACGCTTTTGTTACAAAGGAAAATAGCTCTTTCTCTCTTGAAAACAAAACTTGAGCTTTTGATTTCTCAGCTTTCAATTTCTGCGATCAGCAATCCGGTACCCTATAAGTTATCTGAAGCGATTGAGAATAAGTCAAAAGCATTGGGCTTAAAAGGGGAAAACGCTCTAAAAAGAAATCCATATGAACCTTGGCGGCAATATGTAAGTTTATTGGTCGCTAAATTAGAAAATACGATTTCAAATGAATATTCAGATTCAAATTCATATTATAAATCAAGCAAAGATCTTCAAAATGAACTCAAATTCTTAAGAGAAATCCTGATTGAAAACGGTATGAAAGGTATCGCTGAAGGTTCACTTTTTTCTATCGAAAGAATGTTAAGTTGTTTTGAATTTCATTTGGCCAAATTAGATATTCGTCAAAACAGTTCATTTCACGACAAGGCCATTTCACAAATCCTGAAAGTGAATGGTGTTGAATCGTATGATTTTGAAAATTGGAACGAAGAAAAACGCTTGAATTTTTTAAACAACGCACTGGAAAATAACTCACCCATTACAGATATTACAGTTTCATATGGCCCTGAAGCTGATAATGTCTTGGATTGTTACCGGGTAGTTCGAAACCATATTAATCAATATGGTTCGGATGGCATTGGTTCTTTTATCATTAGCATGACTCGAAATCTCAGTGATTTATTGGTGGTGTACCTGCTGATGCGTGAAACCCAGTTGCTTTTCACAAATATCAGAGTCGTTCCCCTTTTAGAAACCATTGAAGACCTTCAACAGGGCCCCATCATTTTAGAGCATTTTCTGAAACATCCGATAACCCAAGCAAGAGCAGCCAAAATGATTGATCAACAAGAAGTCATGTTGGGTTATAGCGATAGTAATAAAGACGGTGGAACCATTGCCAGTAAATGGAATTTGTTTAAAGCTGAGAAAGAACTCTCAGAAGTGGGAAGAAAAAACAATATCAACATTTATTTTTTCCACGGAACAGGTGGAACCATCAGTAGAGGAGGGGGGAAATACCACCGATTTTTAGAAAGCATGCCGGCAAATACCGTCAATAGAGCGATTAAAATAACGGTTCAAGGTGAAACCGTAGCTCAACTATTTGGAAATCCTCTTACCGCAACTTATAACCTCAATGCCCTGGCGTCGGGTGTAGCCAAACAAATGCTAATAAGTCAGAATCCGATAGAAAAAAAATTATACCCATTTGAAACAATCGAATTTTTAGCTCAAAAATCCTATGAGCATTATCGGAATTTAATTGATACGCCAGGATTTATTGATTTTTACAGCAAAGTGACCTGTATTGATGTGCTTGAAAGAAGTAAAATTGGCTCCAGACCAGCCAGACGAACGGGCACAAGGACTTTAAAAGATCTCAGAGCCATTCCTTGGGTTTTTAGCTGGAACCTCTCTCGTATCAGCATTACGGGTTGGTATGGATTAGGCGAAGCCTTAAAAACATTAAAAGCCGAAAAACCGCAAGACTTTGAAGCATTAAAGTTAAGCATCAATGATTGGCCATTTTTTAAGTTTTTGATGATTCAGAGTGAAACGAATTTGATTCTTGCTAATTCTGAGATGATGAATCTGTATGCGCAGTTAGATGAAGATAAGGCCGAGCGAGAACTGTTCATGGGCAAAATTCTGAGTGATTATGAAAATGGGTTCAACTTAATTGAAGAACTGTTTGCTGATCACGCAACCCATCGCAGACAAGGTCAATACGACAATTTAAAATGGAGAAATGAAAAGCTAAGCGTATTACATCAATTGCACATCAAATATCTGAAACAGTGGCGAGAGGTTCCTGATGAAAGTAACCCTGAAAAAGAAAAATTACTCACCCAAGCACTCAGTGTTATCAATTCAATCTCAAGTGGGTTAAAAAATACGGGCTAAGTCAACTGCCCCGCCCTTGGGGCAGTCTCGCACAATTTTTATGAATAAGCATCTGAACAATGTTATATTGAAAAGTGTTGAAAATCACCCGCTGTCTGCCCCCAAAAGTGAAATCAAAGTCAGGACGCTGACATCCATTTTATGCTGAAAAATAACCGTGAAACCCTGCTCGCTGGAGCCGAATACCAAGATGCTTACACAGATCTGAAGTGGGTCTGCCGTGCCCCCCATGGCAATTGGGCCATACGCCTGCTTGGTTTTGTCTTGCGCAAGGCCTTTCGCAAAGGCTGTTCGAGCATCACCTTTGACAAATTGAGCTTTGAAAAGGCCACGGCCCAAATCGCGCCAGGTCATTTGGTTGTCTTGGCGCCCACGCACCGCAGCATGATGGATTTTTTGGTCTGCTCTTATCTCTGTTTTGCCCATCCCGAACTCAAAATTTCGATCCCGTATATTGCCGCCGATTTACAATTGGGAAAATTGCCGTTTTTGGGCTGGTTGCTCAAACAGGCGTATGCCTTTTATCTTAAACGGGGCCAAGGCAAAGCGGATCCCGAATTAAATGCCCAACTCAGGCAATTGGTGGATGCCCAGCAAACTCTGGAAATATTTATCGAAGGCACCCGCAGCCGGGCCCGTCAGTGCCTGCCCCCCAAACGCGGCTTGTTGCGCGCACTTCAGCAAACGGGTGTGGGCTGTACGCTTTTGCCGATCACCATCAATTACGACCGGGTGCCCGAAGAAGACGCTTTGATGAGAGAACTTCAAGGCGGCCCCAAACCCACAATGAGACTGGGACCGCTGCTTAACTGGAGCCTAAAACTGCTCAATGACCAGATCAAAATTGGCAGGGTCCACTTGGTCTGTGGAGAACCCGTGACGATGGAACCCGAGAGTGATGTCCATGCCGTCAGCCTTGCTGTGATGAAAGAACTGCAAGAAAATTATGTTGTCAGCACTTACCATTTGCGCGCTTTTTTGCATTTTCACCCCGAATTGGGTTATACCCTGCAAAGCCTGAGCGAAGCTGTTCAGGCCCGCGGTGGGACGGTACTCGAAAGCCCGCTCGAAGATCTTTCCCTGCTGGATTTCAAAACAGAGTATACCTTGCGCTACCAGTGGATGCACCTGTTTTTTCCTGACCTTTTGGCGCTTTCGCCCCATCACCCGGTAATCTTGCACCATGTTAGCAGCAACAGTTTTTCGGAGCGCTTCAGCCGACCTGCGACGCTCTCCCCTCACAATGAACCATTGCAGGCCCTATTAAAATGCCTTTTTCAGCCGCTGCAACAGGCCTATTCACAATTGCTTCACGCAGCGTCTCAACAGAACGGTCTGCGCTTTGCCAATCCCAAGGCCTTTGTGGTCCAACACCCTGACTGTTTTTTACCGATGGTGGAAGAGGCTTTGGCCCATTTAACCGCCGCCAAATTGCTGATCAAACGAGAGAATCAAACGGGCTTTGAATTGGGAGAAGCCTGGAAAAGTCAGGCAGAAATCTACCAGGTGCCTTTCTTTGAAAAGAACCCAGTACTCATGAACCCAGTGATCAAGAATCCGGCGCTCAAGACCTCGCAACGCTGATCGCCACAAGTCTCTGGCTTCATCAATCCCGAAGCCAATGCAGCAGGCGGTTATTGGCAGGCATGGCATGGTTTTGCTGCAAATTCAGTCCATGGTTCAGCGCCAGGGCCAACACAGCCTCCAGATCTTTGATCCCACCCCCTGGAAAGGTGCTTTTGGCCCAGGCATCTAGATTGGCATTGCCTTCACTTGTGAATTGCCCCGCCTGATTAAACGGCCCATAGACTGCCAACTGGCCCTGTGCAGGCAAAAGCTGTGCCACCCCCGCAAAAAAATCCGCAACCATTTTTTCGTCCATGATATGCAGGGTATTGGCCGAGAAGATGAAGTCAACACGCAGCGCTGGCCAGTCGGGCTGGCTCACGTCGAGCAACACAGGGCCGCGAAGATTTGGCAAAGCGGCTTCGGCGAACCTTTCGCGAAGGTCTGGGTGATGCACAGCCTGATCACTGGCATGCCAAGTGAGCTGCGGCAGCTCCCGCGCAAAATGCACGGCGTGCTGACCCGTACCGCTGCCAATTTCAAGTACGGCTTGGCTCTTTTGCAGCAGCGGCTTCAATACAGCAAGTATCGGTCCTTTGTTGCGCTCGCAGGCTTCAGAATAGGCTTTCATAGCTTTGAGTATACCTTTTGCCCCGTTCAGGATCAACGCAAGGGTCACTCGGAAATCGTGAACGAAGGATCCATTAAGTGGAGTAAATATGCTCAAAGTTGCGCGTATAATCACTTAATTCACAGAGGTATTCTGCCCCGTGGGTGGCATGGGCCTCGAGTTTGCCTGTTTCGCGGTTAAAGCGGTATTCCCGCGCACCGTAACTGAGTATGCCTGTGGCATTCAGCACCCCAGACAAGGTCTCTGACATATCTCCCCAGGGGTTGCGCAATCGCACAAAACGCAAGGGAGGGCCATCTGCGGGACCCGGATAACCCCGATCCCCTGGCCGCAATTCTACTGCACCTGTGATCGCAAAATCGTGGCCCCCTACCAACCCATGAATGACCTCTTCTCCAGCCGTGCCGACCCCTCCGGCCTCACCATCTTCCGCAGCAAGGGTATGGCGAGAGCCTGTTCCCATGGGTTTGCCTGCGGCCAAGCCGGCCTGAATTTGTTCGAAAAGGGTCTTTTGGCTGTCTGCATAGATTCCAGAGCCCCGGGCCCCAGAAAGTTGTGGTTCGAGCAGATGCAGCAATCGCTGCTGGTTTTCAGGGCTCAGAGTCAGCGGAGAAGCTACTTTGAGAATACTCTGCTGAACGGCCTCTGAGAGTGGGGGGGTGACCCTTTTTAAGGCGTCGATCACGGCTTCACGGCTTGTCAGCGGCGGCAGATCCCGCCAAGCAGAGATCAGGCTCTTGGTCAACTCAGGCGTTTCGAGATGATCGGCCCGCAAAGCTGTGCGAATTGCGCTCAGGGTCTGAGGGTCTCCCAAACGCACGGGAGACTGGGCCGAAACCAATTCATGGATGGCTTCACGGGTGACCGGGCCGCTTTTTTCCTGTTCGATCAGCGCCTGGGCCCTGGGAACCATGGCTTGCATAAACAGCGCCAACTCACGGACTTGTGGATCCCGCTCTTGTTCTTGGCTGCTGGGCAAGACAAAGGCTTGCCGCAGAGCGGCAGACAGGGGAGTGGCCTGGATCTCCTGTTTAATTGCAGGCTGACCCAGCAGGGTTTCGTAGATATCGCTGGCGAAACCCCCTTCTCCCATGCGGGCGTAAGAACCTGTGTGAATGGCATAGGCTTTTTCCAACAGCGCCACCCAGGGGGCCTCTTTGCTGGCGTGCTCGCGAATGGCAAAGTCGGTGTGTAAAACGGATTTATCAAAGGTCAGGTATTTGGGCGCAAAGGTCTTCTGACCCTCGGCGGTTTTGACATCAAATAATTTCACAGTGACTGTGCCATCTCCATTGTCACGAATCATGTCTTTTACAGCCTCGGGCTTTTGGGCCACAATGCTTGCAAGGCCAGCCATGAAATAACAATCGCCAATGGCCCCCTGTTTGATATCCCGAACACTGGGGGGATGTGGGAACAGAGCCGCGTTTTCATCCAGGGCCTTGTGGCTGCGGGCCTGGAAGTGGGAGGCAATGTCGCGGGTATAGACATAACCTTTGAAGTCAAAGACCAGATTGTCATCGTCATCGTGGTGGTATTTTTCGACAGCCAGAATATGGGGATTAGCGGTGCGGCTATAGGTACAGTGCTCCCCTTTTGAGACATCCAGAAAATCGCCAGGGGAGAGATCTCCCCGGAGCTGCGTGGGATCTGTTTTGTAGATGCGGGTCGCGTGGGCAAATTTGCCTTTGATGCCTGGATCCTGAACCCGCTCAGGCACTGTTCCCTCAGGTATGTTGAGGGTGCCTCGGGCATAGGGCGGTGGAGGGGGCGTGGTGAATAGTTTCGCAAAGAAATGCCCAAGACTTGACGCTTTGAGCCACGCCAAGACGCCCGGCCGGGCAGCCACCCGTTGAATCTGATCGGCCCCATGTTCTTGGGCTTGAGCCATGACCGCTTCGGGCAATTGCGGGGCCGTGAGGTTGCGCAGGACCGCCGTTTGGGTTTGACTTTGCTGAATCTGGGCGTGCATGGCCGTGCTGGGTTTGGCCGTGCTGGGTGGAGCGGTTGCGGGGGTCACTCCCGGTGACTGTGGTGCCTGTGGAACCGCAGCTGGTACACTGGGGGAGGCACCAGATGTGACGCGATGTATGCCGATATTCATAAATTTACTCCTTTCTCATGCAGGTGTGTTTGTACCTGCTCCACGGTGTCAGCGAGTTTTGCGTAATCTGCTTCGAGTTCAGATACCGGAATTCCAATCGATTCAAGGGCGTTGATTTCGTCGGCCAACTCATCGCAATGGCTGAGGGTTTGGACCAGCTCTTGTCCCGCCAAGGGCGCATTCGACTCTGTGAGCAGATCTAAACTGGCAGCTGTGTCCTGCTCTTCGATCAGACGCGTGTGTACCTCTTGCAATTCGCAAGACAGCTGCAGGGCTTTTTCAAAGAGTTCCAGCCGCTTGGCAATGGGAGGCAGCTTCTCTCGCTCCTCGGGCAAAGCGAGATCTGAGAGTTCATCGTATTGGCGGCGCAAAGCGATGGCCTGTGCCTCAAGTTGTCGAAGGCCTTCCTCTTCGGCACAGGGTTCGGGCGGCGGGGATTGAGAAATTTCTCGGATGGTCTTTTCCAACAAGGCCTCAAAGCGATGTTCAAAGTGCGGATTCACCTGCCGGGGGGTGCTGTCTGTATGAATCAGCTGACTCAAGCTGGCTGCACTGGGATTGCCCGGATCGATGCGCAGGGCTTCGGCGAGGTAGTGCAACGCTGCGCTGCGGTTATCCAGCAGCAGCATCAAATACGCCAAGGCAATGTAAGGGTCGGGCAGATGGTGTTGGTGGCGAATGGCGTCGAGTAAAAGCTGACATGTTTCCCGCAATTGGCTGGGGTCGTTAAACCCCGCTGCTTGGGCTTGAGCAAAGCGATTCATACCCTGTTCAAACGCTTGGGTGGCGATGGCATGGCGCTGATCCGACAGACTGCCTTTTAAATCTTCAAGTTCTTCTAATTTGTTCATGAGATTCACCTCCGGGTCTGGCTCTACTCTTATTTTAACAGGCAGATCTTGGGCCCCAAAAAGGGCTCTGTTCCTGTGTTTATCAAGGGTTTCGGGGGATGTCTGTGGCGGGAGTGCGACAATGATACATATCAAAGAAATAGCTGACCAAAGGCAAATAAATTCAACTCAATTTTCAAACACATGAATTGCGGAATGGCTGTCAACTGAAAGGTCACTTGTGTGGTTGCTTGTGTGGTCGCTTGTGTGGTCGCTTTATATCGATGATTTCGATGCTAACTATCTATCGTTATCTATTGTTCAGATAGAAATTTGCTCATAAACTGAAAATAATCAAACAGCGCCCAAACAATCTGGCGCAAACAAACAGGAGCAACACCATGCCTTTAATTGCCAACGAACTGGATACCTACTGCGAACGCCACAGCCACAGTCCTTCCCCCCTTTTAGATGAACTCTTTCAGGCCACCCATGCACGCACCGAATGGGCGATTATGCTGGTGGGTCCTTTGGAGGCCAGTGTTTTGCGCATGCTGATTCAAACCAGCGGCGCCAAACGGGTGCTGGAATTGGGTTGCTTTACAGGTTATAGCGCTTTGGCCATGGCTGAGGCTTTGCCCGCTGATGGCCATTTGATCACCTTGGATACCGACCCCGATACCACCGCCATTGCCCAAGAGTTTTGGGCCCGTTCACCCCATGGTTCAAAAATTGAATTGAAGCTCGGTGCCGCTTTGGATACCCTGCCCCAACTCGAAGGTCAATTTGACCTGATCTTTATTGATGCCGACAAACACAATTACCCCCATTATTGGGAAGCCTGTGTGCCCATGCTCAACCCCGGAGGTCTGATTGTGGTTGACAATGTCTTCTTGGGGGGCCGCGCCTTAAACCCTGAATCTGAAACCGCCGCGGCAGTGGATGGCATGAACAAACGGGCAGCCCAAGACCCACGGGTGGAGTGCACCATGCTCAGTATCCGCGATGGCATGTTGGTGGGACGGCGGATATAATCAAGAATGTCTAAAACCAATCCCCACGCCCATGCCCTGGTTTTAAATGGTGCTTCTAGCTCCGGAAAGACCACGCTAGCCCAGGCATTTTTAAAAGCAGTGCCCGATTATCACTATTTGGCCGTTGATACCCATTTGCAGCTTCTGATGGAGGCATACCAACAAAAATATGTCCCTATTTTGGCTCAATCTGCTGAAAACAAACATCCCTTGAGTGGTTATCTCTTGCATGGATTTGTGCTCTCTTTTCATGACCTGATCCGCACCTATTTGCAGGCAGGGCAAAACGTGATTGTCGATCATGTGCTGCAAGAGCCCGAGTGGAGAGACGATCTCCTTCAAAAGTTGACTGCCTATCCGGTGCGTTTTGTGGGGGTCTTCTGTGGCCTCGAAACCCTGGAAAAACGGGAAAAATTAAGGCGAGACCGGGAAATCGGTTTGGCAAAAGTCCAATTCAAACGGGTACACCAGGGCATGGATTATGCGTTGCAGATTGAAACAGATAAAATGAGCCCAGAAGTCTGTCTCAAGCAATTGCTGAACTTGGCACAGGCCCAAACTTAAAATAGCCGGAGCCGGTTCAATTTAAGCGGCATCGTGGCAAATGAGACAGCCATTGGCGTGTTGAAAGACCTGGTGCTGGGGGCATTTTTCAAAGCGCTCGGGGGCTTGAAACCAATCCCAGTCTTTGTCTGAGTCAATCATCTCGCGATCATAACTCTCCAAGACACTGCGAAATTCCCGCAAAAAATCTGGGCCCGCAGGGGGATCATAGTCCAGCAGCTCCCAGCGATGCCGCATCAAAGCGAGATCCACCGTTCGGAGTAAAAAAGCCTTTTGCCTGTCAAAGTCTGCCCGCTGCCAAGCCAGCTGATCGAGATCGAAACTCACGACACCCAAGCCAAAAATACTTTGGTCCTGCTCGCTCAACCAGGTGATACAGGCTTGTTCCCAAGGCGTCTCGGCCAAATCTGAGCCCGCCAAGAGCAAGAGGCTGAGTAAAACAGCGGTGGCCCCGTTGCTCAGCCCCATCTCGACCTGGGCTTTCTTGTTGGAGATCCAATTGCTCATCGCTGGCCTCTCTTTTAGACAGACAGGATTAATTCCCCCATTTTAGCAAATGGGGGGAGGCTATTTTGTTGCGGGGTTTTTTCTGGTACGTTGGTACAGAGTCAAATTTGTGAAATAAAAGGAAAAATGATGCATGGCCTCAGATCCTGAATTTGTTGAAAGTGTCATCGGACAACTCAAAAGCCTCGATAATATCGCCCCCAAAAAGATGTTTGGGGAGTATGCCCTCTATGCTGGTGACAAAATTGTCGCGCTGATCTCAGACAACCAACTGTTCGTCAAACCCACCCCCGGCGGGCGGGCACTGATACAAGAACCGGTCGAGGCCAGTCCTTATCCTGGGGCCAAGCCCTGTTTTCTGATTCAAGCCAATATCCAAGACGCGGACTGGCTCTGCCAATTAATTCAGATTACGGCAGCAGAATTGCCCAGCCCTGCCAAAAAGCAGCGCAAGCCACACAAAAGGCAAGAAGAAGTATGAGATAAACTTTTTTGAATTATTTTAGGGATTTTATGTATCACGATCCGTTTTATCTGTTATTCTCTGTAGGTGGAATGTACCTTGTAATCATGTCTTTTGTAATGATTATTACAGGGCGGTTGTATCTCTGGGGCAGCAACAAAGAGCGAGCAAAGCTTTTTTGGAGCTTGTTTTTTTCTGGAAAGCTCTTTCAAAATGAAACCAATCCGTTTGAAAAAACGGACCGCCGCAGACCCTTTTTTTGGTTTGTTTCGTTGTCTTGTTTTTGTTTCGGAGTTTACTTGATACTTTTCGGGCTAGGAGCCTATATTTCTGGCTAGAAGTTGCTCATGGGAATAAACACAATGACTGCTCCCTGCGAAGATCTTGCACGGCCAGTTTGTCTTTGAATCCAGAACATTCCCCGGAAATGATCTTTCATGCAGGCCATCGAACCCACTGAAATAGTGTAAACAGAGACTCCTGAAACGTTGCTCAGGCCTTTCAATCCAGGCAGTGTGATACACTCTGAAAGGGAAATGAAAAACATGAAAACTTTCAAAGAAAAGCTGATCCCCTTTGCGCTTGGCTGTTTGCTGAGCGCCGCAGCCATGGGATTATGGGGCTATTTAAATATTCATTCGCTTCAGACTGAAAACAAACAATTGCAGAAACAGGTCAAAAAACACGTTTGGCGCGAGGAAAACCTCAATAAAGCCCAAGCCAGCCTCAAAGCAGAGTTGGAATGGCTCAAAGAAAAAAAAGCCACAGAATATGACCAAACGATTGGGGCTTTGATGCAGGCCAAAGACAATGCCCCTATTGAGGCCCTGTACGAATTGGGGGTCAAGGCCCTGCAAGAAAAGGACTATCCCCGCGCCTATTACGCCTTGGCTCAAGTCCAAGCCGTCAATCCCAAATTCAAAGAACAGCAAAAATTCTATCCCCAAGCCAAAAAAGCCTATGAGAGCCACCAGCAGAAGCAATTGGAAGACACCCTCAAAACAACCTATGCCCAGGCCTATGATCAACAGCTCAATGGCCAGTTTGCCCAGGCCAAAACCAATTACCAACGTGTTTTGGCGCTGAAAGCAAATTACAAAGACGCCCAAAAACGTTTGAATATGGTAAGCCAATACCTCGCTGTGCGCGAACAAAACCGGGAATTTGAACAAAAAAAACAATGGTTGGAAGCCAGTTATAAGCTGGGAATCAATGCCCAACTGCAGGGTCGCTTTGCCCAGGCCAAAGAAGCCTACGCAGCGATTGTCAATTATGCACCCAGATACAAAGACGCTGCCCAGCGCCTGAAAGTGGTCCAGGCCCGTTTACCCAAAACATCCCCTCTCTCTCTGTCTGCGAATCAGAATGTCAATTGTTATGAGATCGGAGTGGCCTTTGGCAAATGCGCCAAATTAGGCGCAGATGTAACAACCTGCGGCAAAACCGATGTCTCCAGAATTCCCCCCGCCTGTAAAGACAATCCCGACTTTGCCAAGGGTTTGAAGATGGCGCTGTCTTCTGGCCGGAGCGGTGGCGCAAATGGGGACAATGGGGGCGAGGGCGAGCCCTCCGCCTCAGATTTGTTAAAAGGTCTGCCCTCACTTTTGAGCAATTTATAACAGGCGCGACCATGGCCATGACTGATCTCACTTTTGTGACCGACCAAGGCCGGTTTAACTACCGCGTCGCTGCTGTGATCCTGAAGGGAGAGCATGTGCTTGTGATGAGCGAGCCGGGATTGCCCTATTATTACCTTCCGGGCGGGCGGGTTGGGCTGCATGAACCCAGTGAAAGGGCCCTGCGCAGAGAACTCAAAGAAGAACTTCAAGCTGAGATGGCCTTTGCCAAATTGCTCTGGATCAACGAGCAGTTCTTTGTCGAAGACGTCTCTCAGGAGAAATTCCACGAACTCTGTCTGTATTACCGTGTGGAATTACAACCTGAAAGTTTACTTTTTGCCCAATCCGAATTCAAAATTTGCGAAAATGGCAAATGGCATAACTTTAAATGGGTCGCGCCAGATGAGCTTGAAAAATCGAATGTCTATCCCAAATTCCTCGCCAAAGAGCTAAAACAGGTTTTTGCGGCAAACGATTCAAGCCCCAAACATCTGGTGCAAGACACTCTGAACGAGATATTTCAAAAGCAATGACACGAAAGTTGATGTAATCCATGATCCAGAATATTGTCTCTGTGGCCTTGCTCGTTGATGACTACGATGAAGCGATTGCCTTTTTTACCCAAAAGCTGCACTTTGACTTGCTCGAAGACACCTATATCCCCGAACAGGACAAACGCTGGGTGGTGGTGGCTCCCCCCGGTTCCACTGGCACAAATATCCTGCTGGCCCGTCCTTCTCAGCCCGAACAAGTCGCTTTTGTCGGCAATCAGACCGGGGGCCGGGTCAGTTTTTTTCTGCGCACCGACGATTTCTGGCGCGATTATGAGGCCATGCGGGCCAAGGGCATTCGCTTTGTGCGCGAACCCCAAGAGCAGCCCTATGGCACTGTTGCCGTCTTTGAAGACCTCTATGGCAATCTCTGGGATTTGCTCTCGCCCATCCCTGCGTAAAACTACCAATTTGCCCATGAACGCCTGACCTCTCACAGCCAATTGCGCTTTTGGTCCCGACCAGAGATCGAAGCCCTGTTGCTCGCCTCCGGGCTGAAGACCGACAAATGCCTGGGCGACTGGAATGGGGAGCCATTTAGCTCCGCGCGCTCCCCAGAAATGACTGTTATATTCCCAAAACAGCCTATTTTTGAGCGATCAATGCTTGTAGCCAGCTTTGTATGTCCCCTCGGCTCTTATCCAGATTTTTGTAGGCGATTAACTCAGGCCTCATGGTCCCCAGGGCCTGTTTGAGACCCGTCAAACCAGCTAAATCCAGATCTTCAACTTTGTAGAGATAAGTGCGAATGGCAAAGAGCACGGCTTGGCAAGCAGGCAGACCATAGAGAACCTGCCTTTCGACGCGCACGTACAGTTCGGGTGCGCCCAGTGAAAAGGGCGGAAATGGCCATTTTTCAGGCAAGATATCTGCCGGGGCCAAGGGGTGGTGATTCAGTCGGGAGCTGGTTTTGAGGTCCCAAATAAAGCGATAAAAAGCAGGTTTCTGAATCAGGCCTTTGAGCATCGGCAGATAATTCCCGCGCTGGGCTGCCATGCCCGGCACAGATTGATGCACCTCGGCAAAGGTTTTGCCAATTTTTTCAGCCGGGGCCCAAAAATTGGGGGCACAGACGTGTAAGGCAGCCAGCCAGTCTTGGTCTCCCTGCAATTGCCAAATGGCCAGATCTTCTTGCAGCTGAGAGGCCAAGGCATCAAACAGATTCAGGTATAAGGGGTGTGCTTGTAATTCAAACTTGGCTGAGAGTTTGAGTTGATCTCCACTCAAACGGCAGTTTAAGCTCTGTTGCTCAAATTGAAACCACTGCGGGTAGGCCCTGCAGAGATGGTCCACGATTGTCTGATTCACTACACGTTGACAGGCCGGGTCCAAATCTTGTTCCAAATAATATTTGTTGATGTTTTCTTGGCGGCAGTGTGC
Organism: Candidatus Blackallbacteria bacterium; assembly: GCA_051715345.1. GTDB lineage: Bacteria > Cyanobacteriota > Sericytochromatia > UBA7694 > UBA7694. The sequence continues at coordinate 48,387 of JBPXJQ010000040.1, read as the reverse complement.
TTTGTTTTGCAGATAAAGTGGATAGCTTTGGTCAATTTGAAAGAGCCGTTTTTCAGGCGTTTCTGTTTCGACCTGAAGATGGAATAAACCAGGTGTGGAAATGTCGTATTTGCCGGATTCAAACGGGAAATAACGCAGCACAGGCAGCTGGCTTAAGTGATCTTGGCTGGCGGAATTCATGGGGGGTATTTTACCAATTGTGGGGAAAAACTTGCGGAGATCTGTTTCGCCGCGCACGGCAAAAAACAACAGTACACAGGCCATTTGTGGGTCATCTGGCGCCTTTCTAAGAGCGGGGAGATTCACAAGCTTAACATCCAAACCGATATAATGAAGGCGGAAAGTTGCCCTAAAATCTGCGCCGAACCCCAGAGGAGAGACGGTTTTGACAAACGAAATTCACGTGACCGGCACAGCCGATGCGGGGGCCACCGCGGTCATCACCCACCGCGTCCGCGATGGTATGCACAGCCAATACGATGCCTGGTTGCATGAAATTGGGCCGATTTGCCGCAGTTATCCAGGTATTTTGGATTGGCAGGTGATTCGCCCGATTCCCGATCTGACCCTGACCTATACGGTGATTATCCGCTTTGATACCCACGACCAGTTGCAGAACTGGTTGTTCTCAGAGGACCGCAAACGCCTGATCGCAGAAGTCTTGCCTTTGCTCTCGGGCGACGATGATTTCTTTGTGCGCAGCGGATTGGATTTTTGGTTTGCCCCCGAAGGCGCCAAGGCCAAATTGCCTGTGCGCTGGAAACAATTTTTGATTACCTGGTCGGCGATTTACCCCTTGGTCTTGCTCATGCCCCTGATTGTTTTGCCGCTTTTGCAAGGGGTGGGGCTGCCCCAGAATCACTATCTGGCAACACTCTGTGTGACGGGGCTGGTGGTGTTTAATATGGTTTATGTGGTTATGCCGCGCTATACCAAACTGGTTCACCGCTGGCTTTTTCGTTGAAACAAGCAAAAAACCTCCCTGGTTTTTTCAGTGTGCTCCTGTACAATGGATTCATTCCGCACAGCTAAAGGAGTTTTTCTCAGATGCGCCAGCTATCCCCCCTCTTGCTCGTTCTTTGTCTGACCGCTTGCAGCGCCGCTACACCGGCCAGCAATTCCAATCCCGCCAGCTCCTCCCCCAGTACAGGGACCACCGCAAATCCTGCAAGCAGCCCCGCATTTGCTGCACCCTCGCCCACGGCTGAGCCGGGTTTGATGCTGCCCGTGTTGAGTAAAATTTCCACCGTGGCGGGCACCCGCGAGCAAGTGAGCAAAGATGGAACGCTTGAAGAAGCGCGCTTTTATGCACCCACAGGGGTGGTCAGCGATGGCAAAGGCACGCTGTATATTGCCGATGAAGGCGCCCACACGATTCGCAAAATTACAGCCAGTGGCGTGACCACCTTCGCTGGAACGGGTGTGGCGGGTTACAAAGACGGGGCGGGCGATCAGGCCCAATTTCGCAATCCCTGGGATCTGGTTTTGGATCTCCAGGGCAACCTCTATGTGGCGGATTCGGGCAATCACCGCATTCGCAAAATTGCCCCTGACGGCACTGTTTCGACCATCGCAGGCAATGGCAAAAATGCCTTTGCCAATGGGCCTGCGCTGGAGGCCAGCTTTTTTAGCCCCACAGGCCTGGATCGCGATGCCGAAGGCAATCTCTATGTGGCCGACCAGACCAATAACTTAATTCGCAAAATCTCTCCCAGTGGAGAGGTCTCCACCTTGGCGGGGGCAGCAGATAACAGCAATGGCCTCAAAGACGGCCCAGGCGCAGCGGCGCTGTTTCGCCGCCCGACCGATGTGCATATGACTGCCAAGGGGCTGTATGTGGCCGATGACGGCAATCATGCCATTCGTCTGATTGCGGCTGATGGCACAGTTAGCACGGTGGTCGGCGCTGGGGCCCGCAGCCAGGGAGCCACAGACGGCCCACCTGCAGAGGCCCTTTTAAACAGCCCTGTTTCGCTCTGCAGTGACAAAGCGGGCAATCTCTATTTTGTCGAATTTAACGGCAATGCCGTGCGCAAAATGGCAAACGATGGCACAATCACCAGCCTGATTCGCGGTATTCCACCGGGTTTTGTCGATGGCCCGCTGTCGGAGGGCAAGGTCAATGGCCCGACCGGGATCTTTTGTAGCGAAAATGCCCTCTACGTGGCCGACCGCGACAATCACAGGGTTCGCAAAATAGACTAACGCGCCACTGGGTTTTCTCAATACAAGCTTTGAATTTTGAGAATGGTATAATTCAGCTCAAAATCTGTATAGACAAAAAGCCATGCCAAAACTGAAGCTATTTCTGGGTGGATTGTTTGTGCTGCTGGCGGTCTATCTTTGGAATGCCGCTTGGCGGGTCGGTTCTGTGCCGGGGGGATTGAAATTGCTCTCTCACCGGGGGGTGCATCAGACTTTTCACCGCCAGGGGCTGAAATCCGACACCTGCACTGCCCAGCGCATAGAACCGCCCACTCACACCTATCTTGAAAACACCTTGCCCTCTATGGCCGCTGCTTTTGCTGCAGGGGCTTCGGTGGTTGAACTGGATATACACCCCACCCGCGATGGGCATTTGGCCGTGCTACACGATTGGACCCTCGATTGTCGCACTGATGGCACAGGCGTGACCCGTGAGCAGAATTGGGCCTATCTCAAAAGCCGCGATCTGGGGTACGGCTATACCGCTGATGGGGGACGCAGTTTTCCCCTGCGTGGGCGCGGCAAAGGCCTGATGCCCACTTTGGAAATGGTCTTTTCCGCGTTTCCGCAGGGACGGTTTTTGATCAATTTTAAAAGCAACGAGGCCCGCGAGGCAGATATGCTGGCCGAACGCCTGCGCAAAAACCCTGCTTGGCGCAAATTGGTTTGGGGGGCCTATGGCGGCGATGTCCCAAGCTTTCGTGCCGCACATTTGCTCAATGCGCCCGAGCAAAAACACCCCCCACAGGCAGCTCTCAAGGTCTGGTCGCGCAAGGGGCTGATGCAGTGTCTGGGCCAATACCTGGCCCTGGGCTGGAGCGGTTGGGTACCTCAAGCTTGCCGCAAAACCCCGGTCATGGTGCCCCTCAACGTGGCGCCTTGGCTTTGGGGCTGGCCAAATCTTTTCTTGATGCGTCTGCAAGCCGTGGGCAGCGAAGTGATTCTCTTGGGGCCTTATGCCCAGGGTGATCCGGGCACGGCAGGCATTGACACCCTGGAACAGCTCAAACAGGTGCCCACCGATTTTTCGGGCTATCTCTGGACCAATAAAATTGAAATAATCGGACCTGCGGTGAAGGATTTAAAACGTGAAAATACATAAGCTCAAAACCCTGCACACCCCTGATGCGGCCGAGATGCCTGTGATTCAAATTGAGTCGGAGCAGGATTATCTGGACCTGCTGCAGTCGATTTTGGAGACAGATTATTATGGCTCTGACTATTTTCAGCGCCATTCGGGCTACCGCCGGGGCAAGGTCAAAATCCGCAATCTGTTTATTTCCACGGTTGTGGATTTTTTAAGGCCCAGGTCGATCTTGGAGTTGGGCTGTGGACGCGGGGATATTTTGGCCCCTTTTTGTCAGAACCCCCATTTGACGGTCAAAGGGATTGAGTTTTCCGAAGGGGCTTTGGCCTTTGCGCCAGCGCTTGTCAAAGCACGGATTGATTTGGGTCCGATTGATACTTTGCTTGGAAATTACCAGACCCAAGGCCTGCACTTTGATACCCTGCTCGGCTTTGATATCTGGGAACATCTTTTGCCCCAACAACTGGCGTCCACCCTGGCACAATTGCTCACCTGCTGCGCGCCCAATTCCCTGTTTTATTTTGTCATTCCCGCTTATGGCAGAGATCGCGTCTTTGGCGAGACCTTTCCACTGGAATTGGCTGAGAACCGCGAAGCCCTGGAACAGCATCAGCCTTTTGCCTATTTGCTGGCCGACCAGCTCGAACCGCCGATCCCGGCCATGGGGCATTTGACCTGGAGCAGTTCCCGCTGGTGGGAGGATTTCTTTGCCCAAGCCGGACTCTTGCGTGAGGTGGAATTAGAAAAACAGGTGCATGCCCATTTTGACTTTATTTTTCAGGCTTCTTTGCGCAGTTTCTTTATCTTTCGCATGCCCACCCCTGAGGCCCAAAAACGGGTGGAGACGGTTTTGGCCCGTCCTTTTTGGGGCCTGAGAAAGTGGCAAAAGGCGCTTGAATTTTATGGGCGTATGCGCAAATTACAGGCCTCGTTGGGGCCAGAATAAGACGCGTTAAGCACTTTAAGGTACAGGATAAAAGAGGGGGTGCCGCTTTAAGACCCAGGCCTGTTGGGCGGTCATGCCTTTGCCATCGCCTTCCCAAAACATATAATTGGAGGCATCGATTTGGGCACATTCTTCGCTATCGACCAAGCCGTCTTTGTCTTTGTCGAATTTTGCGGCGGGGCATTCAGGGGTGTCTGAAAGTGGATCAAAGCCCTCACCGTCACTTTCGGTGGTGTGTACGACCCCCATCATATGTGAACTTTCGTGCCAAAGGGTACCCCCCTGATGGGGATCTTTTGCATCGTAGGCGATGACCACACAGGACCAGCGTGAGTTTGGCAGCGGCAAGAGGCCGGGCATACCCAGCGCATAGCCGACACTTTCAGCAGCGTCGTCTTCAATTTCCTTGGGGGTGCGCATAATTTGGTCCAAAATAGCGACATTGAGCTGGCGATAACCGTCGGTGCGTTTGGCCAGGTCTTGGCAAATGTCTGAATCAAATTTATCTTCGTCGCTGGGTTGCAACTTTGAATAGGCCTGAATCATGGCCGAGGTACCCACTTTGACATTGATCTTGCCCATGTGTAGGCCATGGGGCTGAATGATCTGGTTGATCTGTTTGCGCACATCGCTGACATATTTTTGGTAAGTGAGGGGCGTTTGCAGGGCTTTGTTTTGGCTCAATATCCAAAACGTCATGTCAATTGCCTGCTTGCCTTTGAGGGAGCCTGTACGTAAAATAGCCCCAGCGTCTTTGAGTGGCTGGCCTGAATCAGACTTGACTTTGAAAGTGTATTTGCCTGGTTGTAAGGCATGTTGGGGGGAGATTGGTAAATACACACTCAATTCCCCAGTATTGTCAATGCTTTCTTGTAAATGCTCCCCTTCGAGCGTGTCTTCTTCCGGATCGTAGCTATGAAGCAATTCGTCATCGGGGCCTGTGATCTCTAAGAGTGTCAATTTTTCTGTTTTGCTCTGGGCATGGGCATAAAAGAGCAATGACTGTTCGCCGGGTTTTAAGTCCAGTGTGATCGTTTGATTGGCTTTGAGCTGCGCAAAGGTCACTTGGCGCAGATCTGTGTATTGGCGAGGCGCAGACGTCGCTGAAGTGGCTGTGAGTCCCGCCAGCCCCAACAGCAATAGACCCGGAAGCAAGAGCCCCAAAAGGATCTGCTTGACCCGCCCAACTTGGCCATCGCTGAGCCGAACTTTGATTCCGTGGGGGTGATTGGCTGATGGGGTGAGAATCTCTTGCACCACACCCGAGGTCAGCTTGCCACTGCGTTGATCCTGTTTGAGGACAATTTGCACCTTGAGGCCGGGACGTAAGTCACTGCGTTTTCTGCCGTCAGCCATAAATTCTCCTAAATCTCACTTGCAGAATCTGAATGCCGTTCAGCATAACATTCTGGTGGCTGCTCTCAAATAGCATTACACTTGAAAGAGCAAACGAACAAAGATGATCAAACTCTTTTTGCGGGGGACGTTGCCATGAAGCGGATTTTCAGCCATGTAAGCAGTGGGGCCTGCCTGTTTTTCTCGCTCTGTGTGGGGCTGTTTGTGCCTGCCTCTCAGGCCTGGGCCACATCTGTTGAGCGCTTGCCCAATGTTTCCATTCGCCCAGGCGCCGAACAGCCTTCGCGCTACCTGCCCCTGCTCAAAAACCGCAAAGTGGGACTGGTGGCCAATCCCAGCAGTCGCGTCGGAAAACAACATCTGCTTGATTATCTATTGCAAAACAAGGTGCCGGTCAGAAAGGTCTTTGCCCCCGAACACGGCTTTCGCGGCGAAGCCGAAGCCGGAGCCCAGATAGTCGATGGCAAAGACCCAATTACCCAATTGCCGGTGGTCTCACTCTATGGCGAGCAGAAGCAGCCCTCACCTGAGGCCCTGAAAGAGATTGACCTGCTCGTCTTTGATCTCCAAGATGTGGGGGTGCGCTATTACACCTATATCTCCACCCTGCACTATGTCATGGAAGCCTGTGCCCAAAATCGCAAACCCCTGGTCGTCTTCGACCGGCCCAATCCCAATGGGGCCTTTGTCGATGGGCCCCTTTTAGAGCCCTCACTGAAATCTTTTGTGGGCTTGCACCCGATTCCGCTTTTACATGGCCTGACTGTGGGCGAATTGGCCCAGATGATCAATGGCGAAAAATGGCTCAAAAACGGTGTTTGTGCGCTGACGGTGGTGCCTGTGGCTTCCTATTCTCACAGCACTCCCTATTCTTTGCCGGTGCCCCCTTCTCCCAATTTGCCCAATGCCCAGGCCGTCAGACTCTATCCCTCGTTGGGGCTCTTTGAAGGCACAGGTATCAGCGTGGGACGGGGCACGCCTTTTCCCTTTCAGGTCATCGGCCAACCCGATCCCGCGACGGGCCCCTTTCAATTCACGCCTGTCAGCCTGCCCGGCAAAGCCCTGCACCCGATGTACGAAAACCAGCTCTGTTATGGCTGGGATTTGCGCACTGTACCCGCAGGTGGCTTAAATTTGGACTTTTTGATCGGGTTATACCATCAGGGTTCGCAGCCCGCCACATTTTTTAATCCCTTCTTTGACAAACTTGCAGGCACAGCCCAATTGCGCACGGCCATACAGGCCGGTCAGTCTGAAGCGCAAATTCGCCAAAGCTGGCAGGCTGATTTGAACGCATACAAAACCCTGCGCCAAAAATACCTGCTTTACCCCGATTAAGTGGCCCGATTAAGGAGCCAGATTTAAGGAGATCTTATGACCGAAATTTTAACTGTGGGAGCTCAATTCAGCTCAGAAGTGTGTTTTAGCCAAGAAGACGTGATCGCGTTTGCGCGTATCAGCGGGGATGCCAATCCCCTGCATTTGGACCCTGACTATGCTGCGCAAACGCTGTTTAAACGGCCGATTATGCACGGAATGCTTTCAGCCTCTGTTTTTTCGCGGGTGTTGGGCATGGATTTTCCGGGGCCCGGCACGGTCTATCTGTCGCAAAACCTGGAATTCAAAGCGCCCATGTATGTCGACACGGTGTATCGGGCCCATTTTCAGATTCGCAGCATCGAGAAATCCCGCGCCACAATCGAAACCTGGATTGAAGATAGCAGTGGAACAGTCACTTTGCGTGGTGAGGCCGTGGTTTTGAATCGGGCACGGCTGCGGGGGGCCGCAGGGGGGAATGAACCTGCTGCCGTTTAAATTTTTGCAAAGGTCTTCAACCCCTCAGTCTAATCGTTGTTTTTTTGTCTTGCGAACAGGGCCTTTGGGATAATTGGGGTTTTAAGCAAACTTTAAGTCAATCCAAAGGCCCTGTTTAAAGGGCCACCAGCCATGATTCAGTTTCGGCTTTTAAGCTGAAAGCAGAGAAAAAGAGGTAATTGAATCATGGGAAATCTAAAAATCGGTGGAGGCAGCAGCTATACCCCACCCACCCCCAAAACACAGCCAGCATCACCCTCCAAGTCAGTTCAGCCAACCCCGGCGACTCCAGCTACCGCTCCCAGTGCGCCTGTTTCGGCTTCAGAAAAGACCCTGGGCCCACGCCCCAGCTACGCCCCTCCCCAGCCCCCCAGCAAAGCGCCTGATCTCTCCTCTCCCCAGGCCCGCAGTGCTGAACTGGCGAGCATTCAAAATCCCCAAGCGGTCACCCGTTCAGTCACCCAATTGGCACGTATTCAGGCCAGCAAACCCAGCCAAGAAGTTAAAAATGCCGGGCATTTGGTTGATGCCATGCACGATCCCAAATTTGGCAAAATTCTGGAAAAATTTAGTCCTTCGATGGGCCAGCGGTTTTTGCAGGCCTGCGGCAAAAGTGAAGGCTCTGTCGATGGGGGCCGCTTTAAAAAAAATGTCGCCAGAATGTTGCCCTTGGTCAATATTTGTGTCTATGGCAAAGATGCCGTGCGGGCCCACAAAAACAAAGAGGCCCTCAACGGCATTGCCCGCCATGCTGAGCGAACGGGCAATAGTTTGGCTTTGCAAATAGCGCAGTCGCTGGGAGCCCATGAAAAGAGCAAACGCAATACCCAAGCTATCAGCGGTGCGGTTTCGGTCGCTACCACGGCGGTGGCTTTTGTGCCCGGAACCCAAATCGCCCCTGCTTTGACTGGGGCCTCGTCTTCACTGGCCAGTGGGGTGGGAGCGCAAATTGGGGCCATGGGTGTGCGATACACAGCAGCGGCAGCGATAGATTCAGGGATTAAAACTGCAGGCAGCAGCTTGTTCTCGACCGCCTCTTCAACGGCCCAAGACTATGCCGTCACAGGGGTTGACCGTTCAGGTGCCAGTGTCGGCAAAGAGAAAATCGGCAGCGGGTATGGCAAGCTCAAAGTCACCACCCGTCAAGATGCCCATGGCCAGGTCAAAATGGAGACCGAAATGGGTTACCAAGCCGCACGGGCCCTGGTCAATTATTTGGGGCCGGCTCAAGGCATGGCTGAATCTCCGGCAAGTCCACGCATGATGCTGCGCCGTTCGCTGGGGGCAAATGACGACAACAAAACCTATAGCGTGTCCGACGACAAAAAATTCCAGCGCTCTTTGGCCACCCAACTCGATGCCCAAGAGGGTCAAACCGACTATTTGCAAATGTTTTACAATATTGGTGTCAAAGGTGCAGATATGCCTTATTCCGCTTGAAAGGACTGAAAAAAAACAAAATAAGTGAGATCGTTGAGTATGCCCCTCAATTTGGAAACCCTGGCAAAGAGCAGCGAATTGGAGCAGCAGCGCCAAGAGCGGGAACACTTCTCAAGTTTGGCCTGTGGTCAGGCTCTGGCATTGTTGGGCCTGGCCGAAAAAGAAAATTACCACAACCGTGAAAGGGTGATTCAGGCCTGTCACCTGCTTATGGACGCCATTCAAGCGACCCGGCATCAAATCGATCCCTATCTGCATCTGGCCCGGATTTTTTTGGTTTTTCAGGATGACAGACAGGCCCTGAAATACCTCAAACTGGCCCAAGAAATCGATGCCCAAAATCCCGATGTCTTGCTCTATCTCGCCTTTTTGTCTGAGAATACCAGCGCAGCCACAGATCCCAGACCTGTTGCGAAGATAGAACCATTTCAGGCCGGGCCTGACGCCGCCCAAGATTTTGATCTGCTTTATGCCCAGATCGAAAAATACCTCTACCAAAAAGTGCAAGGGCTGATGAACAGCGGACTCTCTGGGATGGGCCCAACGCTTTCAGCTGAGGATTATAAAAAACTGTGCCAAGAATGCAGCCAATTACAAACCGAGTATGCCCAATTGCAAACCAAATTGAAACTGCTTGAAACGGAAATGGATATAGCTGAATTGCAAAAGAAGGCCCGACCCCTGGAAATACTTTTGATGCGATTTAACCGCGCCCGCCAACAGTCAGAACAACTTCAGACGGTCTTTCAGCGTATCGATGAACTCAATCAACGGGCTTTCGGACTTTTGCAGAAAGTAAGGGCTGCTTTGAGCGATTTTGACTTCGATACAGAATGGGATCATTTGGTGGATCACTGTGATTTGATTGCCGATCAACTCGACGATTTGGATTTAGCACAGATAGATATTTCCCCGCTCTCGGGCCCCTATGCCAATATGATTGCCGTGGTCAATCAAATTCAGGATCACCTGGAATAAAACGCGCTTTAAAGTCCAAATTGGGCTGAAGACCTTGTTTTTTTTTCTGAAAAGCGTATGATGAGTGAGGTTTTAGCAGTTCGCAGCTCTTTATACGTTATTCAGGCAAGGAGAACGATTTGACATGGGTGTCTTTTATAGCGCTTATTTTCTCAAGACCACCGCCAGCGATGAGCAACTCCGCAAACGCTTTGCACGTATTCAAACCCCTCCCGATTCAGACTGGAAGGTCTGCAATTATGGCAACGATTTTGTCGATGGGCTCTTTGAAGGAGATGACGATTTTACCTTGGATCTTTCAGCCCGTTTTGGTGAGGTGATCTTTCTCTGTATCGATTCACGCAATGACCAATTTGATTACGAACACAGCCGTGAGGGGCAATTATTGCGCAAGCTCTGCTGGAGTTCCGATGGCAGTGAAAGTACCTGGTTGGCCGTGGCCGGCGAGAGAGAGCCTTGGGAAGACAATAGCCTTTTTTCCCAGGCCAATTTGGCCAAGGCTTTGGAAATGCTCAAATTCATCGTCGAAGACGAAGGTGGAGACGATTTTGAGGAACGGGCTGAAAACCTGCGCACCCTCTGGGAGCGCAAAGAATACCTGCTCGAACAACCTTGGCCCATCGGTGACGCCCATTATGTTGGTGTGATCCAAAAGCATTTTGGCCTCAAACTGCCAGAGGCCTGAGGACAATCCCCATGCCTGAACCCAATCACCCGGCCCTCAAGAAAATTTTGGCCAAAGTGGGTATCCCAGACTTGGTCGAGCAGCTGGCAAATACCCTCAGCCAAGGGGAGTTGAGCAGTTTGCTGCTGGAGGTCTATCGCCAGAAAATCGCCAAATTGCGCCCGGCGGATCTCTTGGCCGGCCTGTCTCAGAATCGCTTGGTTGTGCCTTCAACCTTGGATCCGCTGACGCTCAAAGAAGGGGAGTTAGATGCGCTCAAATTGGCTGCCGCATTGGGCTTTAAGCCCATCGAATTGGGGCCGGTTACCCCTTTGGGCTCGTCTGCGGTCTATGGGCGAATCAATCAAAACAACGTGCTTTCTGCTCTGCGTAATTGTGAAGTGATCGCCGATCCCAGCAATTTACTTTGCCTGTTGATGGCTGCCGAGCAAATGCAGTCCAAAGCACCTGAACTGCATTGGATTTGCTCTCACCGCACCCTGCGAACAGCCTTGTTTGAAGGGCCTGGGCGCTATGCCCATTTTCAGATGTTGGCGGCCTGTTCACTTGTGCAGACCCGAGCAACGGAACCTGTGCTCGAAGCCGTTTTAAAACATCTGGTTTTACAAAAGGCCCTGTTTCAACATTTTGGCTTGCACGACATGAGTCTCAAATTCTGGCTCAAATCTGCGCGCAAACAGGTGGGTTTGGCCCTTTGGGAGTGTTTGCAACACAGCGGTGAATTTCAGGCAGAATTGCAATCCGAAACGGGCAGTGACTATTACCAGGGTTTTCAGATCAAGACCTATGCCCGCTTCGGGGAGCAAACCTTGGAACTGGCGGATTGTGGCTTGGTGCCCTGGGCGGCAGAATTGCGGGGGGATCGGCATTTAAATTGCCTGATCAGTGGTGTGGGCTTGGAACGGATCTTGATGTTTATTTGAAGGGCTTCTCTGCTAAAATGAAGCACCTTCACACGAAAAGAGTGCCACCCTGTGAACATGTTTAAGTTGAAAACGGCTAAGTCTCTCTTACCAGCTCTTTTGTCTTTGAGTTTACTGTCTTTCCCCGCCTGGGCGACGTCTCCCCCGGTTTGGCAGACAGAAACGGTCACTGAAACTGTGGCCAAATTGCCCAAAGGCAGCACGGTTAAAACCTATGTCAGCCCAGATAAAAAACGCCAATTGATCCTGCGTGACGAAGGCAATCACGGCGATTTTTTCTATTACGCCTATTATTTTTTTGATGGCAAAAAATACCACCACATCCAGACCTATGTGGCCCGTGGCAAAGAGCCTGTGGTCAGCTGGAAAAAAGACTTTCTGAGCTTTGAAGCTGCCACGCCGATTGGGCCAGAGCAAATCCAGGTCATGACTGTCGAGTATTATTATGCCAAAAAGCAATTGCGCTACAAGGTGATCAAAACCGAAGCGATGCAACACACCGGGTAAGGGTACTAAATTTTCCCGGCCCCATGGGTTTGGCCATTTTGCTCCAAATTTAAGCCTGTGATTTTGCCCTTGTCGTCGCTTTGAAAGGTCAAAGCGGCTTCCACGGCTTGGTATTTAAATTGATGGGGCTTGTCGGTTGGGAAAATCCGCAGCGCGGGTTGCCCTGTGAGTTGGGCCTGTAAATAACCTGCTGCCTGGGTAATGGTAAACACCATGCCTGGCGCGAGTTGGTATTGGCCGGTATAGTTTTCGAGTGTGGCGGTCGGCCTGCGCAGGTCCTTGATGGTGCGCAGTGGGGAGTTGGGGTTGAGCAGGCGCAAGCCGAGATCTTCGACGGCATCGGTATTGTTGGTTAAAACGACAGCACCTTTGCCCTGTTTGAGGTCGAGGCCAATAAAACTCAGCGATCCGCCTGTTTGGCCGTTGTGAAAAAGCAACGTACTGCCTTTATAATCCACGATATGCCAAGCATAAGCCACATGCGGTTTGTCTTCACCGGGCAGGCGCATTTGGCTGCGTTGGATCGCCTTGCCCAGGAGCGTGGGCGGCGGAGCTAATTGGGCCTGCAAAAAGCGGGCCATGTCTTCGGCATTCGAGCGCAAGGCTCCGGCCCCGGCTGTTTCCTCGGAAAAGGTCCAGGCGGGCACAGCAATGCCATCAAAATGGGGCTGTGCCAAAAATTGGGGTGGCACAGGAGCGGCGCTGCCTGTCGATTTCATGCCCAGGGGTGAAAACAGATCGCGGCTTAATAAGCTATTGTAATTGGGGCTGCCACTCAGTGCTGCTTCCAAAGCGCCCAAGAGGCCGTAGGCCAAATTGGAATAGCTATAGGCGGCGGGTGTTTTTTCGGGCGCAAAGCCTGACAAAAATTGCAATAAATTCTGTCTGGAATAGTCCTGGTAAGGGTCGTCGGGATTGGCTGGGGCAAAATTATCTGGCAAGCGGGGCAGTCCCGAGCGGTGGGCCAGCAGCGACTGCAGTGAGATATTTTCCAGCGAAGCGGGCAAAACACCCCAGCTGCTGGGCCAAAAGGCCTTGAGATTTTGTTCGGGGCTGAGTTTTTTTTGTTCGATCAAGAGCGCTGCTTCGAGGGCGGTGAAAAGTTTGCTCAAACTGCCCAATTCAAACGACGTTTGTGCCGTAATGGCCTCTGATTGGGGGCTCAAATTGCGTCTGCCCCAGGTGTGAATCACTGGGAGCTGCCCCTTTTCGAGATAGACAATCGCCAGGGCTGGGTTGAGGCCATATTCCACCCGTTGGGCTGCCGAGGCCATAATTTCTGGGGGCAGATTTGCAGCCAGGGCGGATGTGGAGAACTGGAGGCCAAAGAAAAAGGTCAAAAGTGTTTTTTTCATTGGGACATCACTTTCTATTTAAGCCCGTTGTACACATAATAAATACATAAAACGGCCAGTATTTACAAAAAAACAGCCCGTTCATTGTATCACCAAAGCACCTGTAAACGCCTTGTCCAATCAAGCCTGCGCGGGGGATACTGCTAGCAACTCAATCTTGACCGAACACAGGAGCACTTGATTTCATGGCCCAACTCTATCTTTGGCTCAAAGCCTTTCACATTATTGCCGTGGTGGCTTGGTTTGCTGGCCTCTTTTATATCTTTAGGCTCTACGTCTATCACATCGAAGCCACTTCCGACGAGGTCAAACAGACCCTGGCTGTGATGGAGCGCAAATTGCTGCGCATTATTATGAATCCCGCAATGATGGTGTCATTGTTGTTGGGCTGTGGCCTGATTGCCGCCCGTTGGCCCGTGATTATGAAAAGCGGCTGGTTTCATGTCAAATTGCTGTTTGTGATTGGTTTAATGGGCTATCACCATTACGCCGCCAAGGTGCGCAAACAGCTGGAAGCAGGCAGCTGCAAGCTGACTTCCAAACAGGCCCGGCTGATCAATGAATTGCCCACTCTGGTTCTCTTTGTGGTCGTGATTCTGGCCGTGGTGAAGCCATTCTAGTCTGTGTTATTCTGAAACTACAGCACACTTGATAAAAAGCAGCCCATGAAACCCTATTCCGAAGACCTACGCATTCGCGTCCTTCAGGCCTACCTCAACCAGCAAGGCTCCATGCGGGCGATTGCCGCCCGTTTTGAAGTGAGCCTGAGTTTTGTGCTGGCATTGGTGAAACAGTACCGTGAAAAAGGCAGCATCGAACCCAAACCCAGAGGCGGTGGGCAAAAGCTGCGTGTGGATGACGAAGGCATGGACCTGCTTTCACAAATCATTCAGGCCCATCCCCAAGCCACTCTGCAAGATCTCTGTGAACGCTTTGCTGAAGCCGCGCAGATCCAGCTCAGCATTGCCACCATGAGCCGCTGTGTGAAGCGCCTGCAGAGCAAAAACACCCGTGCCATTTCGCCCCGCCGCCGGGGCCGCCCCCCGCGCAAGCTCAAACCACCGATGAATCCACAGAAAGACACCCTGTGACACAACTTGTAAAAAGTGCCTTGGCCCAGGCCCACAGCAATATTGCCCTGATCAAATACTGGGGCAAACGCGACGAGGCCCTCAAATTGCCCCAAAATGGCAGCATTTCGCTGACCCTTGATGCACTCTGGACCCGCACCCGTGTGACCTACAGCGAATCAAATGGGCCCGATCAACTCTGGCTCAATGGGCAATTGGCAAGCGAACCCATGCGCCTGAAGGTTCAGCGTTTGCTCGATTTGCTGCGCCACCAAGCAGCAGGCGCCAGCAAGACTTATCTTGGTGCCGCCAAGATCGAAAGTGAGAATAATTTTCCCACTGGGGCCGGTTTGGCCAGCTCGGCATCGGGTTTTGCGGCCTTGGCCTTGGCGGCAACTGCCGCCGCAGGTCTTGAACGCTCTCGACCAGAACTCTCCAAGCTGGCCCGGCAAGGCTCAGGCTCGGCCTGTCGCTCGCTCTTTGGCGGCTTTGCCGAGTGGCAGCGCGGAGAAGCCGCTGATGGGGCTGATTCTTATGCCATTCCCCTCGTGGAAAAACCCGACTGGGATCTCTGTATGGCCGTATTGGTTTTAAACGATTTGCCCAAGGCTTTGTCTTCGGGCGACGGCATGGCCCAAACCGTGAATACCTCGCCCCTGTATCCTGCCTGGTTGGCCTCAATCGACGAAGATCTGGCACAGATGCGGCAAGCGATTTCCTCCCGCGATTTTAGTGCCCTGGGTGAGCTGATGGAACACAATGCGCTCAAAATGCATGCCACAGCCCTGGCCTCGCGCCCGGCGGTGATCTACTGGATGCCTTTAACCTTGGAATTATTGGCCCGGATTCGGGAATTGCGGCAATCTGGTTTGGAATGTTATGCCACGATAGATGCCGGACCCAACCTCAAGGTATTGATGCAAGAACGCGATTGGCCCCGTTTTCAGGCTGCCTTGGCCCATTGGCACGAACTCAAGGCCCTCATTCCCTGCCGACCGGGGCCCGGTGCGTTTCTGGTGCCGGCTGTATGAAATCGCTCAAATTGCGGGTGCCTGGCAAACTGTTTTTATTGGGCGAATATGCCATTTTAGAGCCTGGCAGTCAGGCCTTGCTCTTGAGTTTTCAACGCTATTTAGATGCGGAAATTGCCCCCGCTGAGCAGTTTTCGCTGCAAACAGATTTGCTGCCAGAAGCCGTGATCGGCTTTGGTTATGAACAGGGCCAGATTGTCTGGCAAACACCTGCTGAAAATCAGTCCGACAAACTCAATTTTGTTGGTGAGGCCCTGCAATGGGCCTTTGCCTATCTGGGCAGTTTGGATCAGGCGATTGTTCCCTTTCAACTGCACCTGCAGTCGGATTTGCACAGCAGCGGGGCCAAACTGGGGCTGGGCAGCAGTGCAGCCGTCACCGTGGCCGTTTTGGCGGCGGTGTTGGCCTTTCATGGCGAGACCTTTGAAAGCCACGAAGCCCGTTTAAAACTGTTTAAATTGGCAACCCTGGCCCACAGTGGCTCACAGGGCGGCTCACAGGGCGGCTCACAGGGCGGGGGCAGTGGCGCCGATCTGGCTGCAGTGATCTTTGGCAGTGTGACCTGTTACCGGCGCTATGACGCCTCCTGGCTCAAACCAGGTGCTTTGCCCTTGAACAAGCTGCTGGAAGTGAATTGGCCCTTATTAGGCATTGAAAAACTGCCCTGGCCTTCAGACTTGGGCCTGAAAGTGGGCTGGACAGGCCATCCTGCTGCCACCCTGGATTTTCTCGAAGAGATCAGCTACCTCAAAGAAAAAGACCCTGAGTGCTGGATGCGCTTTCTCTTCAGCGCCAACGCAGCCACCTCAGCTGCCCGTTCTGCTCTCATCGAGGGGCAGAACGCTCCCCTCTTGCAAGCAGTGGGTCAATACCGCCACCTCTTGCAGGAGTTGCAAATAGATTTTCTCTCACCGATCGAGACGCCGGCCCTGGTCGCTTTGATTGCGGCTGCAGAGGCCCAAGGGCTGGCAGCCAAATCTTCGGGGGCAGGGGGCGGAGACTGCGGCCTGGCCTTGGGTGATCCCGCCTTGTTCGCAGAACTCTCTCAAAACTGGCGTGCGCAGGGGATCGCGCCGCTTGAGTTGGCTTTGGATTTTGAGGGGCTGTGTCTGAATGTGGTGTAGATCCGGCTCTTTCACCTGTTCTTACAGCGTGTTAAAATGGAACGTCTCGCCAAAAGGCTTATAACCACGTCATTGAGGAATGTTTATGAAAAAATCGCTCACACTTGTCGTTGCCTCGTTTTTACTGCTCAGCGCCTGCGACACCCCTGCCAATTTGGCCAAAGTATTTGAAGGCACCAATAGCAGCAGTTCAGGCAGTTCAAACACCGTCACAGCGACCAAAACCTGGCCCAGCACTGTCAAAAAGATCGATGTCAAAACCAAGCAAACGGTCTCTGTGCAAGGCAATTTTGACAACAGTGTCGAAGTCAGCGATCTGTCTTGGGCCTCCAGTAGCTCAATGGCCTGTTTCACCGCCACCCAAAACAGCAAATTTCGGGGCTACCACACCTTTTATTCGGTAGAAATGCCCGCCCGCACCGAAATGGTGATCCGCGTGATTCCCAAAGACAGCAGTGCAAATATGAGCCTCTATGCCTATCAGATCGGAACCACCCGCTTTGACATTCCCCCCAAAATTTCGTCAGCGGTCAGCTGTGAAGCCAGCTTTCAAGACGATGTGGCCCGCGTCGGCCAGCCCGGTTTTCACCGTGTCGTGACCCTCAATTCCACCACCAACCCGTATAATGTGTTGATTGGGGTCACAGGGCCTGCCGATGTGGACGGCGAATACACACTTGAAATTGAATTGAAGTAATCAACAGGCAGGAGCAATGCAATGGGTCTGATACAAATTTTGGGCGACCGCCAGGGCCGGTATATTGGACAAGGGGTTGCCCATGACGGAGACGGGTTTCAGGGAGAATTAAAACTGGAGCCCCTGGCCCATTGCAATGGCCTGCGGCTGGAATATACCGCCAGCCGCGAAGCCGCTCTTTTGCACCACGAACACACCTATTTGGCCCCCGATCCCAGTGGTTTGATTCACCTCTGGGTGATCAGCAACAATACCCCCGGTCTGGTCGCTCATGCCTTGGTCTCAGAAGAGTACAACAGCATGGGCGAACATGTTTTGACCTTTGAACATGGCGATTTGCTCGGTTCAGAGGGCTTTCGCGAGCGCATTTTAATCACCCTGCACCAAGGGGGCGCCCTGAGTTATACCTATTTCTGGGGCCTGCCCGGCGAACCCGTGGCCGAGCGCTCCCATGTCAAACTCTATCCCAGCCGTGTGGCTGAATCCCACTAAAATAACGCGCTATCCAGGCTAAATTCTGTGGCCTGCCCAGCACACGGCATTCAAGAGCAGGGCCTGTACCTGGGGATGGAAATAGGTGGGATGGGCCTCATGGCCTGGCCTAAAATAAAAGATGCGGCCTTGGCCCTCGCCTTGACCTAGTCCCCCTCCGGGGCCAGATGCAAAATTCGGATCGATGCCTGCCCCCACGCTCCAAGCCAGTCCCGAGGGAAAAAAGCGCTGGGCCTGTGGGAAATACGATTGAAAAACCAGGCATTCGGGCGCGGGCACCTCAAAGGGCGCGCCATACATCTCTTCAGCTGGGAGTGTAAAGTCTGAAATGCCTTGGGCAATGGGGTGTTGGGGCGCGCAAACCCGAATTTCTTCGGGCTGGCCAATTTCGTGCCAGCCGCCTTTGAGATGGCCCGTGGCCTTGAGCAATTGCAAAAAGGGTTTGGCATAATGGGCCGAGTGCAAGACAACCAGGCCCAGGCCCCGTGTTTCAACCGCTTCAACAATGGCCGCTGTGCGGTTGTCAGACAGTTCGGCATGGCGCAAATGGGCCCACCAAACCAAGACGTCTGTTTCCGCCAAAAGGGCATCTGGCAGACCCTGTTCAGGCTGATCGAGATGGGCCGTATTAATCGCCCAAGCGCTTTCTGGGGACCCGTTAAAACATGGAGTACTTAAGAACTGGGCCCTTAAAAGCTGGGCCAGGGTTTCACGTATGCCCTCGGGGTAGACGGCCTGGGGCACATGGCCGGGATTTTCGTCCCAGACCAAGACCCGCAGCAGAGATTCTGTGGTTGTCTTTGACTTTAAACGCAAAGCTTAAACCACGCGATTGGTGAGGATCCCGATCTTTTCGATCTCCAATTCAACCCTGTCACCCGGTTGGAGAAATTTGTCCAGTTCCAGGCCACAGCCGGTGCCGACCGTGCCAGAACCGAGCAAATCCCCTGGATACAGTGTGACACCTTCGGAGGCAAAGGCGATCATCTGGGCAAAGGTATAAAAGCTGCTGCCCGAATTGCCCCGTGACCACTCTTCACCATTGACCCGGGCCAACATCGTTAAATTGCGGGGATCGCCGATCTCATCGGGCGTCACCAGCACAGGGCCCAAACTGCTGGCAAAGTCTTTGCCTTTGGCGGGGCCCAGGCCGATCTTCATGACCTCGGCCTGAATGGCGCGGGCACTCCAATCGTTGAGAATGGTATAACCCGCAATATATTCCTCGGCACTTTCAACGGGAATATCCCGGCCCTCTTTGCCAATCACAATCGCCAATTCCAGCTCGTAATCGCGTTTGCTCTCGCCCTTGGGAAAGGCCACATCGGCCCCGTGGCCGATTAAAGCGCGGGGGTTGCCGTTGTAATAGACCGGGTATTGGTACCATTCTGGCACCACTTCCAGCCCCCGTTTGGCCCGGCAGGTGGCCACGTGCTGCTCAAAAGTATAAAAGTCCAGCATCGCCCCCGGAAACATCACCGGCGGGCAAAGCTGAATCTCAGCCAGTTCAAAACCTGGGGTCTGTTCCCCTGATTGGGTACTGTTGAGCGCCTCAAAGACACGCCGGGTAAGCTTCAGGCCAGGATCGGCCTGAAGCAAAGCAAGGGTGGTGTCGGGCAGGTTTAAGTGGCAGAGTTTGGTCGCGGCCTGGGCCAGATCCACGACCTTGGGTTGACCCTGGCGTTCAAGCAAGAGTCCGGCACGGGGCGCGGCGCCAACCGCCCGAAAAGTCAGCAATTTCATGGTGGTTTTATTGTTCCCACATCGGGATGCGCACCCCATGATGGCGCGCGGCGGCTTCGGCTTCGGGATAACCGGCATCGACATGGCGAATAATGCCCATGCCTGGATCACTGGTTAAGACCCGCTCCAATCGGGCTTCGGCTTCTTTGCTGCCATCAGCCACAATCACCATGCCTGCGTGTTGGGAATAGCCAATTCCGACCCCACCGCCATGGTGGATCGAGACCCAAGAGGCGCCGCCCACGGCGTTGATCATGGCATTGAGAAAGACCCAATCGGAAACGGCGTCACTGCCGTCCAACATGGCTTCGGTTTCGCGGTTGGGCGAAGCCACCGAACCACAGTCCAGGTGGTCGCGGCCAATCACAATCGGGGCCGAGACTTCGCCACTGGCGACAAGGTCGTTGATGCGTTTGCCCAAACGGGCCCGTTCCCCATAACCCAGCCAGCAGATGCGGGCGGGCAGACCTTGGAAGGCAACCTGATCCTGGGCCAGGTGAATCCATTTGATCAGGCCTTCGTCATAGGCAAATTCATCGAGAATCAGCTCGTCGATGCGGAAGATGTCTTCGGGATTGCCCGAAAGCGCTGCCCAGCGGAAGGGGCCTTTGCCCTCACAGAACAGCGGGCGAATATACGCGGGCACAAAGCCCGGAAAGGCGAAAGCCCTTTCCAAGCCACGGTTAAAGGCCTGTTGGCGGATATTATTGCCATAGTCAAAGACCACTGAACCACGGGTTTGCAGGGTGATCATCGCTTCGACATGGCGCACCATCGAGTGCATCGACAACTTTATATAATGCTCGGGATCGGCCCTGCGCAGGTGTTCGGCATCTTGCAGGCTGTATTCAGCAGGCACATAGCCATTGAGCGGATCGTGGGCACTGGTCTGGTCGGTGACCACATCAGGCACAATCCCCTGATTGACAAGTTCAGGCAAAATTTCGGCGGCGTTGCCCAGCACACCTATCGAGCGGGCCCAACCATTGCGTTTGGCTTCGATGGCCTGGTCGATCGCAGTATTTACGTCTTCATACCATTGGTCCAGGTAGCGTGTTTCCATCCGGCGTTCGATCCGTTTGCGGTCGACCTCGATACAGAGGGCCACACCGCCGTTCATTTTGATCGCCAGGGGCTGAGCGCCGCCCATGCCTCCGAGACCGGCGGTCACACAGAGACGGCCTTCGAGGCTGCCATGAAAATGTTTTTCGGCCACAGCCCTGAAGGTTTCGTAGGTGCCCTGCAAAATGCCCTGGGTGCCAATGTATATCCAGCTTCCTGCCGTCATCTGGCCGTACATCATTAGGCCGAGTGCTTCCAATTCGCGGAATTTTTCCCAGGTCGCCCAATGGGGCACCAAATTGGAATTGGCGATCAAGACACGGGGGGCATCGGGGTGGGATTTAAACACGCCCACAGGTTTGCCCGACTGCACCAAAAGGGTTTCGTCGTTTTCGAGATTCATCAGGGTTTTGACAATCTGACGCAGGCTCTCCCAATTGCGGGCCGCTTTGCCGCTGCCACCGTAGACCAGCAGTTCTTCCGGCTTTTCGGCCACTTCGGCATCGAGGTTATTCAGCAGCATGCGCAAGGCGGCTTCTTGTATCCAGCCCTTGCAGTGCAATTCGTTGCCGTGGGGGGCGCGCAGAGCCACAGGCGCCTGACCCTGAAGCAGGGCATCTAACCCGCTTAAATACAGTTCATTGGAAACGGTGAGGTTGCCCATGGTCTTCTCCTTTGGTCGTCCAGACTTTTTTGTCTGATTACCTTTTTATTATACCAGCCGACCCAAGGGGGGATGGGGTGATAGGTTTTAGGGGGTTGGTTTTCGGTTTAGGCAAAACCTTTGCATCTTAAGAGCGCGGATCGAAGAACAAAACCCAAAATGGGTGGATAGCTTCTCTTGGCACAAGGCCCTGAAGTTCAGGCCGCTCATTTCGCACATCGTGTGCTCCATTCGCTACAGCACCTGCGGTGCTAAGTATCTATGCTGTCCTAAGCCGTAAAGTCGGCAAAGCCGCCAACGGCTCAGGCAAGCGCCTTCTATACAGCAATGCTGTCTATGGCTGTAAGGCTCCTAGCAATGCTGTCCTTGGCTGTAAAACTCGTTCCTCGTCAACAGCCAAGGCTTGTCGCCAACAGCCAAAGCTCGCCTTTGGCTCTGTAAGAAGCGCTTAAGAGTCACCCCGCCTTTGTCCATCCTGGACCGGCGGGGTTCCTGTTGCCTTCACTTTTCAGGGCCTGAGCCAACGGGGTGACCACTCAAATGGGGCTAGGTCACTTTGATGGTTTGACAAATCCCTCAACCTATTCCAAAACCAAAAAAAATCAAAAACCTGTAGGCAAAAAAACCAAAGACAATTCATTCCGTTGGCCAAGGCTCTGAAAAAAGAGGGCAATTGCGCGGCCCGTGGCCCACGGATGGATCCGACGCGGGTCGCGCATTAGCGAGCGCAGCACATGGATGTGCGCAGTGAGCGGCCCGAACTTCAGAGCCTTGCGCCAACCGGAGCAGATTGCCCCACCCTTCAGAACTGATCCATCATAGATTTAAGGCCTAAGTGCCTCAACGCCTCACTAACTAAGGCCTTTGAGCCAGGACATTCAACGGGTCAATCCCGCCGCCTGATACGCTTTTGCTATTTCTGGATTGCGCATAAACCACTTCCAAACATGGCCTGTGCGCAAGTTTTCGGCACTCAACAAAGTCACCCCCAGGTCAATGCCAATCACATCAGGGTTGACCCAGCCGGTATTGGGATTAAAGGCATCGCTGAAACTGTAGCGGCCATAGATTTTGGCACCATAGCGAGCAGCCATGGCCCGCAGGGCTGGGATCGTGATTTCGGGTGAGAACATCAACGAGCCGCCAGCGGCACAGGGAACCACCGTGCCATCAATTTCAGGCGTGCGCGGAGGACCTCCCCAGGCCACATAACCTTTGGCGCTGTCGGAGGCGGTAATGCCCCAAATCGTATCACTGTAACCCGGAAATTCGGGGGCCAAACTCAGATTAAAGGCCTTATGGGCCCGGGTGGCTTTGACCGAATTGGCGAAAAAATCTGTGTAAGGCGGGACAGAGTCGTGCAAATGGCGCAGGTCCAGCCAGCTGTGAGAAAATTGATGCGTAAACAGCGGGCCCGCGTTGAGATAGGTATAGCCCCCATAGCTCAGACCCGTGCGCTGCCAGCTTTGCCAGGCACTGGGCGGCAAAGCGTGGGTGGGAGAGCCCAAACCCAGCATTTGCAGGATCAGATGTTCGCTGTAGGTATCCCAGCGGGTGGGAATAAACCCCTGCTCAGGGCTCCAACCATGGGAAAGCAGACCGGCATGGCCATTGAGCATCCACTTAAAATCCACGCGCTGATACAATTGGGTGGCCAGTGCCACAATTTCAGCATCGTGCTGAAAATAGCCACGGGCACTCAAGACCCCGGCCAACAACAGAGCCGTGTCGATCGATGAATATTCACTTTGCCAACGCCGTTCGCCGGTCACCTGGTCGATAAAATGGGGCATCCAGCCGTGCTGATGTGGCACACGCTTGAGCAAAAATGTCAGGGTATTGACCACCCTCTCACGGGCTGTGCTGGGCTGAATCCAACCGCGTTCAGCGGCAATACACAGGGCTGTTAGGCCAAAACCTGTGGCCGCAGTGCTGGCAATCCGCTCGCCATTTGTGCTGCCATCGGTGTGGGCGCGGTCCAGCACCAGTCCGGTTTTGGGATCTGCCTGTTCGAGAAAATAGCGAAAGGAACGCCGCGAGAGATCTTCGAGAAAAGCCTCATCGTCGCGGGTCAGTGTGGTTTGGGGATAGAGCGAGGCATTGGCTTGGGCGGCGTTCTGTCTGACAGCGGCAGCGGTGGTTCGGGTGGGGGCCAGTGAGGGAGCACGCAGAGCCACACCCTGGCAGCTGGAAAGACCGAGACCTGACGAAAGCGCCAGCGCTGCCAAGAGCAATGCACCAGGCCTGCCCACTCTTTTTAAGTAATTGAACATCAGGGAACCACTTCAATCAAAGCCAAAGCATGGGCGGGCAGTTCCAATTCGAGCTGATCGCTGGGGCCTTTCAGTGCGAGCACACGGGGGGCTGGCATTTGGGCTGCTGCCCGCAATTGAACCAGCTCTTCGCGGCTGGGGAAGTTGGGTTTGCCCAGTTTTTCCCAGGTGGCCAAAGCCGAGCCGTGTTCAGGATCCACTTGCTGAATCAAGACTTTGTTGAGCCCTTTTAAACCACTGAATTGCAGCCGCAGGTGTAATGGGCTGCCCATCGCCTCGGGTTCGGCGTAGTTCCAGGCGGCAATGGCCAAAGAACCATCCTCTCGGCGGGTCGCCAAGAGCTGGTCTGTTTCAATCGGAATCCGCCTTGTGCCGAGCTGATGCAGCAATTGAAAGGCATTAAAAGAGGCCTTGGGAATATTGCCTGCCGCAATCAGGCCAAACCCCCCATAAAAGGGTTTTTTGACCACCCCAAATTCTTCAAAGACATCTGAAAAAGTCCAATAAGACATGGCCGCAACCTTGCCATCAGAGAGGCTGATATTGTGGGCCAGCCAGGGGCCCATAAACGCGGAATCGGTAACGGCCACCTCATTTTTATACGAGGCATTGTATTCACTCCAGATAATCGGCAAATCGGGCCGAGGGGAGCGTTTGACCTGATCATAGACCTTTTGGACCGAACGGGCCACCATGGTTTTGCGAGGAATCACTTCTTGGGTGCCAAACACATCCTGGGCTGAATCATTGGCATAGACATGGGTTGTGACAAAATCCAGCGGCAAATTGTGATCGACACAGTACTGAATAAAGCTGTCCACCCAGGCGGCTTGGGCCGTCCCGGGCCCCCCGATGCGCAGGAGCGGACTGACGCGTTTGACGGCTTTTGCGGCCCGGGCATAGAGTTCGTAATAGCTAGCCGCTTTGGGCTCTCCCGACCAGAAGTCAATATTGGGCTCATTCCAGACTTCAAAATACCACTGAGAGACCTCAGCCACGCCATAACGCTGCACCAAGTGGCGGGTAAAGGCCTCAATCAAGGCCTCCCATTTTTGCCAATCTTTGGGCGGAGCGGTAATTTGTTTGTACCAAAAGGCGTGTTCTGTCTGATGCAAGGCCAATTTGCGGGGCATAAAACTCAGTTCGACAAAGGGCCGCACACCCTGTTCGAGCAGGCCGTCGTAGATCTGATCGATGTACGAAAAATTGTAGACAGCCTGGCCTTGGGCGTCTTCATCATAGATCCCAATTTCATCGTGAAAAATGGCATGGGGCCGCACATACGCCATGGCTGTCACATCTTTGACCGTCTTGAGATCGTCGCGAAAACTTTCACGCAGACTCAAGATAGCGCGCCCAGAGCCAAAGATGGTTTCCCAGAAATGGGGAAAGGGCCGGGTCTCTGCTTGGGCGTTAATGCGGATAGTGCTGCTCTGTCTTGGCGTCTCTGCCGCCCCTGCATTCGGGTTGAAAACAGTCAGGCCTGTGGTGAATGCAATGGTCGCGAATGTTGCGAGCTGGGTTGTTTTGCGTGTGAGCAAAACCTGTGGTAAGCCAAATAAGGTGTGAGACATGATTCAGACTCCTTGAAAATCTATACCGCTCACCCTGTGGGCTTGAGACTCGGATTTGTTCAGATTACATTCTTTTAGTTTAGCAAGACTTGAGCAAACCTGTTCAAAGACCTGAATTTTGTTAAGCTTAAGCTGAGACTCTTGCTGAAATGCGCGCCGAAAAACTTGGCGAAAAAGGATTCGAATTAAAAATGGATGAGTCGGCACTGTGGGTGGGGATGCTCCTGGGTGCGATTGGCGGGGGCTACTTTTTGTACGGCAGAAAACAAAGTGATGCACCGGCGATGTTGGTTGGCTTTTTGCTCTGTTTTGTCCCTTATTTTATTCCCAATCTGATTCTTTTGAGCCTGTTGAGCCTGGTCTTGATGGCTGTTCCGATTGTGATCCGCAAATATCTTTAGAAGGAGGCACTTAATTTCTCCTGATTGAGTTCGTTCCTACAGCCGGAGCTGAAACCGCGCTGACCAAGGTATAGAGCTGCCGCTCCAAAATTTCCCCCCCTTTGAGCTTGAGATCCGCCAATTTCCGATCAGAGCTGGCCAGGGTTAAACCTGCAGGGACAATCCCCGTTTTGGGATCTTCAAAGCGGTTGATCAAGGCCGCTTCAATGCTCACAGCTGAGATCAATTCAGCCACGTTTAGCACTTTGTCTGGCACAGGGGCCCCGTTGCGATCAATGACCGCTATGGCATAGACGTCGTAAGCTTCCAGTGGGTTTTGGCGCATTTCCCCGTGCAAATGGTTCAGGCCAGGATCACCTGAAGTGCGAACAATGAGCTCCGCGCCAGGAGTGCGGAAAGCCAGTTCTTGGGCTTCGCGGGCGTTGAGTTTCTGGGCCAGGGGCTTGCCCACCGTGAGAGTGTCTTCGCGGTCGAAGAGCCCACTGTCATGGATGCCAATTTTTTGGCCCTGAATGGTCGCTCGCTGGGGGGAAATTTGCATAGGGGTGAAAAAATAGCTTTCTTTAAAAAGAGATTAAATCTCAGATAATCTCTATATCTCAAAAAACAGCCAAATCTTGCTTAGGGGGGGGCTTGAAATGGCCCAGATAAATTGTTATCTTTATTAAATAAGTATTATTAGATTATTAAGTCTGGTTCCAAAGAGGCCCAAAGATGAAGTTTTCAGCTCTGTTTCCCGCTCTGTGTATCACCACTGCGTTGACGGCTTGCCAATCTGCGCCTTTTTTCTCGCCTCTTTCCTCGCCTCTTTCCGCGTCAAGTTTAAATTCCGCCACAAATGGCGCTAACCCTGCTTTATTAAGATCCGCCAGTGTTCAAAATACCTCTCCCAGTCGCCAGACTTACCGTTTGCAGTCTCAGACCCGTGTTTTACAAGAGCCGATCAACCAGCCACTGCGCGCCTTGCCAGGGCAATTGGTCTTTCGGGGTATGCGGGTCTTTCAACCCGGAGAGATTTTAATCGGCCGCAGCAGCGAGGGCCAGGCTTTTTTGCGGCGCGTTTTATCTCGTCAAGAGCTAAATGGGCAAACCCTGGTGCAAACCACCAACGCCAGCTTGGCTGATGCTTTTCAGGAATTGGACCTTTCTGGGGTCAACAACCCAGAGATGATCAAGCCGATTGAATTGGACCGCCGCACCTTCCAATTGGGTTTTGTCACCGTGGAATCCGCTCTGCGTGCCCAACCCGATCTCTCAGACGTGCAGATTCGCTTGGAAAACGGCAAAGCGCTGTTTGTGCGTCTGGCTCCCGAACTAAAATTGACCTGGGACATCACCAGTCGGGTCAACCTCAGTACCCTCAATCCAGCCACGCCGACCACGCCTTGGGCCACCCAACAGGTACCGCCAGCAGTGGCCCCCCAAACGGGTCTGGTTTTGAAACCGATTGGCAATGTCAATTTTAAAACCTTTTTGATTGTGACCGCGATTGGGCCGATTCCCCTGACCATTTTTATCAAGCCGGGGGCGGCCTTGGAATGGGGCCATCAGGGTACGGGCTCTGTGGAGTTGGGAGGACAGGTCAATGGCCGCCTCAAAGTGGCCGTCGAAATGAAGGCTCAGAATTTCTCCCAGAGCCCCGACTTCAAGTCTGCGTTTGACTATGATTATGGGGGCCTGATCAAAGATCCCAAACTGGAATTTACGGGCCGGGTTCTCTCCCGCTTGCACCTGCCCCGTTTGCGTGTGGAAAGTGAAATTGCGGCCATGATCGGGCCCTATGTGGAAGCCAGTTCTTACCTCGATGGGGATCTGGTCTCCAAAGTGACCGTGGTGGGTTCACAAAAACGCATCACAGGCAAGGCAGAGGTTCATTTGGGTCTGGCTTTGCGGGCCGGTTTGTCAAAGTCGGATCTCTTTGGTGACAGCATTCCCGAAATTCACAAAACCCTGTTTGATCGCCGGGTCAAACAGCTCTACAAAAAAGACCTGAACTATACCCTGCCTTAGCCCTTGGCGTCTTGAGCTTGCTTTACAAACTTAGGGTGTAAAGCTTTTGAGTTCCAAGACCGTCGTAGAGGAAATACCCGCTGTGACCGTTTTGGTCTCTTGTTTGACCATGCCGACCTGATTGGCCATCCAGAGCAATGAATCTTGTTGAGAGTTCACAT
This sequence comes from Candidatus Blackallbacteria bacterium, assembly GCA_051715345.1. Taxonomy (GTDB): domain Bacteria; phylum Cyanobacteriota; class Sericytochromatia; order UBA7694; family UBA7694. The sequence goes on along the minus strand of JBPXJQ010000040.1, from coordinate 20,788 downwards.
CGCCAGCACCTGTGCTGCTGACGGCTTGCAATTTGCCCGAGATTTTATCTGCGTTATAGCTGCCTGCAGCCACTGTCAGACTTTCGGCTGCAATCAGGCTATAGGTATAGGTGCCGTTGGTATTGCCACTTTGGGCAAGGACACTGTAGAGCTTTTGCGGTTCAGCTTTGGAAAAGGTGGTTTCAGTGGGCTTGAAAGGCGCGCCACCGGGAAGATTCAAGTTCATTTTTACGGCTGTGGCCATTGTGACCAAGTCGCCTTGCACGGCTGTGACTTCCATGGTCATTTCTCCCAACTCGCCATTGCTGTTGCCGCTGCCACCGGATGTGCCACCGGAGGAGCCACCACTGCCAATATTCAAGAGATCACTCAAATTGCTCGGCAGCTGGGTGGTGGTAAAACCGGGAATGGCAGGCAGGCTGGGCAGGCTGAATCCGGGCATTTTTAAGCTGTAAACCCATTTCATGCCTGTGCGGTAATTGACCGTGTATTTATTAAACAGATCAGCGCCCACGACTTTGATCTCACCTTGACCAGTGGCAGGGGGGGTTACTGGAGCGGTCGCGGTGACAGGGGCATTCGCAACAGCTGAGCCAGGTGCCGGAGTGGTATTTGGTGTTCCCGAGGGGCGAATCAGGGCGGGCAAATTGCTCGGCAGCGAAGTCGGAAGTGTGCTGGGCAGATTTTGTCCGTTACAGGCTGCCAGGGCCAGCAAGAGAGTGGCAGAGAGCCAAATCCGTGAAGTGTTCATAATAAATCTCCTTGAATCATTGCAGTCATTTGTAACTCTAACGAAAGGTCAGTCAGCGTTGAAATCAGAATAGAGATAATAACACAGGCTCGGAGCCCAGAACAGAGGCTCAGTACAGAGCCCCAGCAAGGCTGACTGTGTGCATTAACTGTCCACAACCTGGTAATTTTGATAGGCCTTGAGAGCCCGGTATCCGAGCAAAAGCACAATCAGGGCCAGGTAGACAGCCGTCAGCCCCAAACTGTATTGCCCTGAGAGTTTAGCTCCGCTGGGGGCCGGCTCTTGCCAGCGATAGACAGGCAATCGCGCGTAGTCCGACACCTGCACAGCGAGATTGTCGCGAATGCGCGGCGTAAACCAATCGCGCCAGGCTTTTTGGTGGGCTTCGACCCCGTTGCGGTAGGCCTCTAAACGCTCATGGCCTGTGCCTGCCAAGCGGTTGAACGCGGCCTGGGTGGCCAAAGCCGGTGAGAGAAATTGCAGGTTTTGCAAGACCTGGCGCTGTTTGGCCAATTGGGCGCGGAACGCGGCCACCACGGGGGTGATCTCTTGGCCAATCAGGTCTTCTTTGGCCAATTGCAGCAAATTAAACTCGGCTTCGTCTCGTTTGCTGCTGCTGAGTTCGGGGTGATCCTCAAAATACTTGCCCAAAAGCTGACTGCTGGCATTGCGAACTTTTTCACTGGCTTTGGCCGTGGCCTGGGTGAACTCCACCCGCGAGGGCAAAGGATAAAGCGCGGAGAGCGCCAGGTTCAGGCTGGCAGGCACGACAAAGAGCACAGCCAGCCAGATCAGGGCCAGGATTGTGGCCTGGGTGGCCGCTGGACGTTTGCGGCTATTGACCCACAGCGCCAGGGCAAACCACCCTGCACCATAGAGCAGGGTGAGACCCAGCAGTCCCAGCCAGCGGGTCAGAATCTCTGGCTGGCGCAAGTCCAGACCTTGGCCCAGGCTCACCAACAAGAGCCCAATCACGATTGCCTCGGTCAAGACTATTGCCCGCATACAAATTTTGCCCAGGGCCAATTGTTGCAGCGAGATCGGCATCGAAAGCAACATGCGCAAACTGCCGTTTTCTTGCTCAGTGGCCAGAATGTCAAAACTCAAACCGAGGATAAACAAGGGCAAGAGCCAGATCAAGACAAATCCCAGATCAAATTGGCCCAAGAACAGGCCCAAGGGGTGATGCAATTGTTCTTGCCGGGGCAAATTTTCGACATGGGTCAGGCTGATTTGGGTTGAGAGCGGCTGCAAATCTGTCTGCCCCAAAACCAGCGATGCCAGTGGGCCAGGCGGCAAAAGTGCTTGGGAACCTTTTTGGGCCACTTTAAAGGGATTGCGTGCCGATTTGCCATAGCGCGTGAGTGGCATGCCCTCTTGTTGAAACTGGGCCTCTTCGCTGCGGGCCTTGGCGATTTCTTTGCCCAGGCGCTGCTGTTCTTTTTGTGCCAATTCGGCCTGGCTCTGGTTCAGGATTTGCAATTGGTAAGCGCCGTTGAGACCACCCAGAAAGAAGCAGAATCCCAAGAGACCCACGACCAGAATGACTTCTTTGCGCAATATGCGCCATTCGTGACGCATCAGGGTAAACAGCAATGAAATAGACATTTTTTCCTCAGTCCACCGGCATGCGTTTGAGAGCCAACGGGGTGAGCAGGGCCAAGAGCAGGGTCCAGCCGGCCAGGATCAGCAGGCCGCTCAGTTGTTGCTGCCAGACCCAGGCCAGGGCAGGTAAATCGTAGTGAAAGGGTTTGACCGCCTCCCAGAGCTCTTTGCCGGCGGTGTATTCATAGGCATCCACAGCCTGGGTTTTGCGGCTCACATCGGTATTCATGCGCTGCACAAAGTCCAGGCGGTAGGCCTCTGCGGCCGCCGCAAAGTGGCGGTGGTGCTGCCAATCGCTTCCGGCAAGACCCATTGAGAGGTTTTGCACAGCCATGCCAGGCAGCAGAAGGCCCAGTTTGGCAAAGACCCGCCACTGGTTTTGCCAGTCGTTTTGCAAGCGGTCGAGATGGATTTGGTAGACGCGGGCATCGTCAAGTTCGGCATCGGCCAGAATCAAACCCGCGGGATTGACGGGCAGGTCTTGGATTTTTTTTACGCCGTATTGCTTCAAGAGCCGCGCTTCCACTTTTTGCGTGCGCGTGTCCCAGTCCATGACTTTCGCTGCGTCGGCTTCAATCGCCGCTTGTAATTCAACCGAAGTGGGGGCTTTGTGCAAAAGCGAAGCCACCATCATGCCCAAACGGGGACCCACAAAACTGTTGCTGAACCAAAAGGCCAACAAAAGCAGCAGGGCCAAGCGGGCTGTGCGACAGCGGGCAGAGATCAGCAAACCGCCCCACAAAAACAAGAGCCAATAGAGGGCGTGTAAGCCCAGCCAACTCAGCAGGCGCGGGGCCCCACTGACAAAGGTCTCTGCTCCCCCAGCGAGCCAAAGCGTGCCCAACCCGAGCAGGGCCAAAGGCAGCAAAAGCACGGCCAAACTGGCACTGAGGCCGAGCATCTTTCCCAGCCAGAGCTGGCTGGGGGGCAGACCCAGACTCAATAATTGGCGCAGTGTTCCGCTTTCGCGCTCACTGGCAAAAGCCCCAAAACTCAAGAGAATAATCATCAGGGGCACCATGACCTCGGCCACGGTGGCGGCGTTCATAATGGCAAAGCGCTGCAAGACGGTGCCGTCTTCGGCTTGGCGATAGCGGCTTTGGTTTTGTTTGTGGGCCTCCAAAAAGAGCGAGACCCCCAAATAGGCCTGCAGGCCTTGATCAAGCGCAGCCACCAATGAAGCCGGTTTAAACACATGCATACCGTGGTGGGCAGCCGAGTGGGGGTTCATCTCACCTTTGTTGACCCAGAGTTCACGCTGTTCGTGCATGGCGTGTTCAAATTGGGAGCGGTAATCCTGCTGCTGGCTGAAACCCGCCCAGCCAGCCAAGCCGAACAGGAGCAATAAGATGCCAAAGATCCAGCGAAAGCGGCCATCGAGCCAGACCTGCTTGAATTCTTTTTGAGCGATGATGCCGATGATATCTGCTTGCATGGGGCTAATGCATATACTTCAAATAGACCTGTTCGAGGTCGCTGTGGTTGATCTCTTCGGTATTCATCTGGGCCACCAATTCGCCCGCTTTGAGAATGCCCACGCGGGCCCCCATTTCTTTGACGCGAAACAGATCGTGGGTGACCATAAAAATCGCGGATCCTTCGCCCGCGAGTTGTTTGAGCAATTCCGAAAACTCCCAAGACGCCTTGGGGTCGAGCCCCGAGGTGGGTTCATCGAGAATCAGCAATCCGGCTTTTTTGGCAATCGCCATGGCAATGCCGACTTTTTGACGCATGCCTTTGGAATAGCCGCCGACTGGGCGGGCATGGGCCTCCAGCGGCAATCCGGCCCGTTTTAAAAAATCGCCCAATTGGCTGCGGTCATAGCGGTGACCTGCCAAAGAGCTGAAGTATTCCAGATTTTCCAAGCCGTTGAGGTGTTTGTACAACATCACCAATTCGGGGATATACGCCAGGTGCTTTTTGGTTTCGAGGGCCTGACGGGTGACATCAAAGCCGTTGATGGTGGCGCTGCCAGAGCTGGGCTGAATAAAATTTAAGAGCAGATTGACGGTGGTTGTTTTGCCTGCCCCATTGGGGCCAAGCAGGCAGAAGATATCCCCCGCGGGCACATCCAAATCAAGGCCGACCAGGGCGGTTTTGTCTTTGTATTCTTTGCGCAAAGCAGAAATTTTTAACATGGGCATCCGGATCTGTCGAGTATTGGGATTCATTTTAGCAGCACTTGTTCAAAATGAGAACTTAATTGCAAATGATTTGCAATTACAATTTAAATCATTTATACTTAAAATAATCAAAAATCTATTTACTTTGTGTTAAGAATAGATTAATATTGATCTTAACTGATACTCTAAAATTTGTTTTGTGAGGTTTTATTCAAATGGCACGTACCCTTTTTGTTGCCCTGGCTGCCCTGACTGCTTTGATCGGCACCCAAATGACCCTTTCCACTTCTTATCAGGCCGCTGTGGCTGTTGAATCTGATCGCCATCCCTGTCCCGGTGATGGCCGCCACCCCTGCCCCAAACCCAGCAAAACCCCACCCCCTGCTCACAGTTTCGTGGCTGTAGATGCAGACACCGACCGCCATCCCTGTCCCGATGATGGCCGTCATCCCTGCCCCAAACCCACCAAAACCCCCAAACCCTAAATACCTAAGCCTAAGTTTTTTTCTAAATTATTTAGAGTACAGCTAAATTAACCCCTGCCGGTTCTGCCGGTGGGGGTTCTTTTCATTTCGCCATTTTTGCCGTTTAAGCTGGATACTTTGCTGACCGATTTGCTGAGCTTACGGTGCTATAATGCTTATGTTTCCTTGAATTTAAGATCAAAAAGGCTTCCCGCCTTGGAGCTAGCAATGACTGAATCTACCCCTACATCGAAACCCACCCCTCAACTGTCTTTGGGCCGCCGCTTTTTTGCCACAGGCCGGGTCTGGCACCGTCGCGCTGCTTTGGTGATTGCCCTTCCGCTTTTGATTACGATCATCACGGGTATTTTGCTGATCGTGCGGGGAGACTTTGAATGGGTTCAACCCAAAACCCGCACAGGCAGCGTCGCTTTGAGCAGTCCCCAGTTTACCCATGAGGCCCTTTTGACCAAACTCAAAGGCCTGCCTGAGGCCGAGGTCAAAAGCTGGAAAGATGTGGGTTCGGTGATTTTTAATCCTGGCAAAGGGGTCTACCAGGTGCGCCTGAAAAACGATTTCGAATATCAGTTCGATGCCAGCAGTGGCGATTTGCTCCACCATCAATTTCGCCTTAGCGGCGTTTTGCAGAAATTCCACGAAGGGGATTTCTTTCACCCCGTTGTTCGCAAGGCTGTCTTTTTGCCCTCGGGCCTGATTCTGCTTTCACTCTGGCTGAGCGGGCTCTATTTGTTTTTCTTTCCCAAACTTCAAAAAGCCAATAAAAAAGCCAACTCCAAATCGGCTTAAGCCTTCGATTCTGGGCTTGGAGCTGTGTCCCTAGAGTCGTGTCCCCAGCGCCACTTCCTGCTCCCAAAGTGCACCGGTGATCGTGACAGGCAAAAAGGTATTGTGATCCGCTTGGCTGCAGCCGGGCACCTGCACGCGCAAATAATGAGGCGTATAGCCTTTGCCCACCCCATCTGAAGTGATCGTTTCGATCAAAACCGGGGCCTCTTTGCCCTGCCAGCTCTCAATCCAGGCCTTTTGCTGGACACGGCTGAGTTCGAGCAATTTTTGTGTGCGCTCCTGAATCAGGGCCTCGGGCAATTTGTCTTTCATATATGCGGCACGGGTGCCAGGCCGCACTGAGAAAGGAAAGACGTGGATTTTGTGAATGCCGAGTTCGGCCATCAGGGCATAAGAGGCTTCAAAATCTTCATCTGTTTCACCCGGAAAACCGACAATCATGTCTGTCGTCAGCGAAATGCCGGGAATCGCGGCTTTGAGGGCCAAGACTGTCTCACGAATGCCGGCGGAGGTATCGCGGCGGCGCATGCGCTGCAAGATGGCATCGGAGCCACTTTGAATCGGAATATGCAAAAACGGACAGAGCCGGGGCGAAGCGGCCAGAGCCGCGATCATGCGTGGGGAAATTTCGTGGGGGTCAATCGAACTCAGGCGCACAGCGGGCATCGTCGTCTCGCTGTTGATGCGCTCAAAGAGCAAGTCCAGATCGTGGCGGTTTTGCTCGTGGCCCAAGGCCCCGAGATGCACGGCGGTGAGGACCACCTCTTGGTAGCCCAGGGTCTCAGCCAATTGAATCCGTTTGATAATCTCGTCGATTTGCAAGCTTCGCACCGTGCCGCGCCGGGCGGGAATAATGCAAAAGGCGCAGGATTCAAAACAGCCATCCGCGACCTTGAGATTTAGGCGTGTGGTGCGGGACTCCGCCACAGGCGGAAAGGGCCGCTCAAAGTGGGGATGTAACTCTTCGCCCAAAAACTGCCGCAATTGAGGCACCAATTGCTCTTTGTCGAGATTGGGAATATACAGATCCGCCACACCCTCCATTTCGGGGTGGCCCTGCAAGGAGCGCCCAGCACAGCCGGTTACCACCACCGTGGCCTGCGGGTTGCGCCGCCGGGCCTGGCGGATCATTTGGCGCGATTGCCGCTCGGCTTCGAGGGTCACAGCACAGGTATTGACGATATAGATGTCTGCCACCTGGCGAAAATCCACGATCTTCCAGCCACTTTCGAGGCTGTGTTCGCGGTAGGTGCTCTCTTCTGCCTGATTCAGCCGACAGCCCAGGGCCAAAAAAGCCACGCTGCGGGGCTGATTTTTAATTGGGGCAGAGATCGTCGGCAAAGGGGTTTCTGAGGCTGTGGCAGACATTTGAGAGGCTCCTAATAAGCTCCAGGCAAAAGGGGATGGGCGGGATAATAATAGGGGCCGCCACCGAAGGGCATGTCCCAAATTTGGTATTTATTGCCTGCTGGAAGTTTACCACTGTAGCGCACTTCGAGGGAATACGAACGACCGGCGGTCAGTGGGCCTGGCAATTGGATTCTGAGTTGGCCTTGCCTGTGCTGAAAGGCCAAGGCCCGGCCCCCACTTTGAACCGCTTCGACGGTAAAGACCCGGTTCAGGGCCAAGTGAATGGTGCGGGGCGCAGGCAATGTGGGCATGCCTGAGGCTGCCGTTTTTTTGCCTTTGAGTTGAAAGTGGCTCTGGGCCTTAAACACACCCGAAGCGGTTTGTAGCACATAATTTAAGCGGTAATTTTCGAGTTCAAAAAGTGGAGAGGGGCCTTGGACACTCTCTTGTTTGGAGCTATAACTCAAACGCATGTTTTGGGGTTGATTGGGGGCGGAACTCTGGCCTTCGATAAAAATGGTCAAAAAGCCACCCTGGTGGTTAAAGCGCAGGGGCTGGCCGCCCAAACTGACTTGGTTCAAGACCCGGTTGCTGGGAAAATAGACCCGCATGGTTTTGGCAGGCACGCTGCTGAGCCGCAGCACCGTTTGCCCTTTGAGTTCTCCCGAAGCAATATTCAGCTGCTGTTGTGAGGTAATTTGCTCGATCACGCCCGTCAGGGGGACTGTCTGGGCCTGGAGCAAGACAGTCAGTAGGAGTAAAACGGGCAATTGACGATAGGGGAGAGGCATACTGTATTTTAACACGGCCTCAGCTGAGCCAATCTTTGAGGTCTGTTTTGAGCCAATCCAAATCGGCTTCTGGCAGCCCACTGCCGATACAAATGGCCTCGTTTTGCCCTTTGAGTCTCAATTGCAAGACCGGCAAGGAGCGGATCCGGCCCGTGGCGGCCTGCCCCATTTCAATTTGAGCCACAGCTTCGCGGGGAATGCTCAGGCCAGCATAGCCCGTGACGCCTGTCTGTTCCGCTTCAGCCCTGGCCAGTCCACGCTCATTCAGAGGGCCTTCCCAAATCTGAATCTGTCTGGCATCGACCCGCACTTCCACGACCTGTTCCCGATGGCGCATCAGCCCCATCAACAGCACAAACGCCCCCAAGCCCAGCAGGCCCGGAAAAAAACCGCGAATGCCCGCAGTCAGTACCGTTTGAAACTCCAAGACCGCCAAAAGCAAAGCCAGGCCTGCCAAACCCGCTGTTTTTTGCAGCTGTTTGCGCAAGGCCGGATGGTTCCAGGGCAGGGGCAAACTCTGGGCCTGCCAGGTTTCTGTATTGCTCTCAATTTCAATCAGCCCTGAAGGCGAGTGCTTAGACAATCTCAATCACCAGTCGAAAGCCGAGATCGGGTTTGCGCTGATGGGGCACTTCACCGGTTCTGGCCCGGGCCTGGAAAGTGGCTGCAGAGGTGTTCCAACCCCCGCCTCGGGCCGTGCGCTGAGGCAGGCGTTTGCGATTCGTCGGGCCTGGCGCTTGGGGTTCTGTCAGGGGGATGAAGGGATCTTGGGTCCATTCCCAGACATTGCCGAGAACATCAAACAGACCATTGGGATTGGCGCGTTTCATGCCCACCGGATGGGTGTGCTGATGGGCGTTTTCGGCATACCAGCCATGGTGACCCAGTTCAGATTCCGATTCACAAAAGAGGTATTTCTTTTGGTTGCAGCCCGAACAGGCATATTCCCACTCCACTTCGGTCGGCAGGCGATAATGGGCCTCTTGGAATTGATTCATGCGAATCACAAAGAGCTGGCAATCGTCCCAGCTGACTTGCTCAACGGGCAAAAGCGGATCTTCGTTAAATTGCGAGGGATTGTTGTACATCAACATCTGCCAATGGCGCTGGGTGACGGGGGTGGCCTGCAGATAAAAGGCGCGTTGTGAGAGGGGTTGAAAGCCCCACTCCGGGGGACCCACCGAAAATGCCTTGGCTGAGTCGGGGGGTGGGGGAGTGATCAAGACAAAATCCATGCCCAAGCCATTGCTGATGCGTGAGGGCAAGGGACCCGGCACAATCAAGCGGGTTTTTGAAACGGGAATATCTGAGAGTTTGCTTGCCAATTTGGCGTAATGGGCATCGAGGGTGGCACGGGGTGACGCTTGTGGCGCTTTAATCGGATCCGCAGAGGGGGTTTCAAAGAGTTTGACCAGATCTTCGAGTTCATCAGAGAGATCTGCCAGATCTTCAAGATCCTGATTCGAAAGATTGCGCTGAGCGGCTTTGGGGGGCGGGGCAGGGGGTGTTGCCTCTGCTGGGGTTTGGGCCTTGCGCAGCAATTCGGCTTCTTTTTGGCGCAACTCCTCTTCCCGGCGCTGCAGTTCTTCTTCCCGGCGCAAATGGGCCTCTTTTTGGCGCAATTCGGCTTCTTTGCGTTGTAACTCGGCTTCCCTTTTCGCGATTTCTTCGGCTTGTTTTTGTTTCTCCTGTTCTTCGAGCAGGCGATCGGATTCTTGCTGTGCTTCTTCTTCCAGGCGTTTTTGCTCTGCTTCTTTTTTTGCCTCTTCGGCTTCCCACCAGGGAGTATGCCCCCGTTTGGAACCGGTATCATTCAGGGCCTTTTCGATCAGGGCCTTGACCCGTTCGGCAGAAATGGCCATAAATGCCGCAGAATCATAGATCAATTGCTCGTCTTGGGGGGTGAGAATTTGATGGGTGAGTTTGGGCAATACTGCAATTTTGGTGAAATTTTCTTCGGCATTGCGAATTTGGGTGTCGATGTCAAAATGGATATTGTTGAGCGGCTCTTCGATCATTGCGCGCCAGGCTTTGATATTGCCTGGACGCTGACTCCACTGCAAAGACAGGGCTTTTAACAGCCATTCTTCGTCGCGGGGCAAGATATCCGAACCCAGTTTGGAGGGGGCAATCAGCTCTGCATCTCCGAGCAAGCGATCGGAGGGCACCGGCGGCAAGACGCCTGTCAGGGCGTAATAGACCGTGGCCGCCAAGGAGTAGATATCTGTCCAGGGGCCTTGAACGCCATTGGTGGAATATTGCTCGGCCGCTGCAAAACCGGGGGTTAAAAACGAGAGCAGATGGGTGGTCTGCGAAGAGAGACTCTGGCGGGCTGCGCCAAAATCCAGCAGAATTGGGTCCCCTTTGGCTGTGAGGTAGATATTATCCGGTTTAATATCCCGGTGAAAAATTGCATTTTCATGCACTTCGTCGAGGGCATCCAGCAAAAGCATTAAAATTTCGCGTACACGGGCAAAGGGCAATTTCCCCCCCTGCTCTTTGATGTATTGGTTCAGGGTCTGGCCCGTGAGATACTCCATCACAAAATATGCGGTATTATAAGCTGTGAAATACTGGCGAATTTTGACGATGTTCGGGCTGCGGAAATTGGCCAGCAGGCGGGCCTCTTTCAAAAATTTGTCTTTGCCAGCCTGAAAGAGTTCTGCCGCTTTGCCAATAAAAGGCACCACTGAGAGATCTTCGCTGTCGCGGGTCGCAAATTCAATCGGGAAGTACTCTTTGATCGCCACCAACATGCCCAAATTGCGGTCATAGGCCAGATAGGTAATCGCAAACCCCCCATGACCGAGCACACGGCCCACATAATACTGGTCCATCAAGCGCACAGGGGGCTTGAGATAGAGTGGGCTTTCTTCGAGGACCTGGGTGTATTTGCAGCGCGAGCAGATCGTCACCTCAGCATTGAGGATACAAAAACAGTTGATACAGTATTTCTTTTGCGACATAGGGCATCCCCAACCAGCTGAATAGTGTTACCAAAAACGACTTTCTAATTATACAGCTAAGGCCAAGATTGGATGGCGATGTCCACGAAAAAACGGGAAGAAAAGTCGTTTCTTCCCGTCTGATTCGGCTCAGTTTGACTCTGGCAAATGTTCACAATAATGTGCAATTGCCTGGCTTAAAAAAGCCGTCAATCCGGGTTGTATGTTTTCGTAAAAAGCTGTGAAGCGTTCATCAGCCAGATACATCTCACCCAGCCCCTTAAAAATTTCAGGGGTGCAATCATAATAATAATCACAAAAGCTTTGACGCAAATCCGCTACAGCCGCCTGTACCTCGGGATCAGCATGGCCCCGGCTCATGCCGGCCACGATCTGTTCATAAATCGCAGCTGTGCGGGCCTGAATGCGCTCCCAGTCTTGGGCTGTATAATGGGCGGTCTTTTGTTGGCTCTGTTTATAGGCAGGGGTCTGTCCCCAACGCTCCTCCACCTCTTGGGCATATTTTTCTTTGTGGGCTTCAATCGCTTGTTTGTCCATGCCTTTAAACATCTCCTTGATTTTCATTCTTTGGCCTGTTTGGTCGTAGTGATGCAGGGTACGGATGGATACGCCACCCCATTGGGCCAGTTCTTTGACTTGATACATGGCTCACCTCCATGTCTTTAATAGATAAACTATCACGTAAGGGGAGGGTCAAGCCTGAAAGGTTTTCAATTGCGACAAACTGCACCGACTTCTGAATGGGCAGCAGCTATACTTGAGCAAAAATACAAGGAGTTTTGAGCCATGATGCAACGTCTGATCGGGATCCTCAAATTGGATATCCCCACCTATGAGGAGATTGAACACGATGAGTCTGCTATGAGCCAGGCCATGGCCGTCGTCGGCGTGGTCGCTGTTTTGGGTGCCATTGGGACGGGATTAAGCTCGGGTCAAGGCGGCGGGATCGCTGGGGCCGGTGCCTCACTTGTGGGTGCTTTGATTGGCTGGTGGGTTGGGGCTTGGGTCACCTACAAAGTAGGTACCAGTCTGTTTAAAGGCCAGGCCGAAGCCACCCATCAAGAAATGCTGCGGGTGCTCGGCTTTGCCCAAGCTCCCATGGCTTTGGGGGTTTTGGCTTTTATTCCTGGCGTGGGTGCCATTGCTGGCTTGATTGGTGGCATTTGGTCGCTTTGCACCTATTTTATTGCCGTGCGCCAAGGGCTGGACATCTCCAATTTTCAGACCGTGATCACGATTGTGGTGATGATGGTTGTTTATTTTACGATTATCTTTGGTCTGGCCATGGCTTTTGCCGCTTTGGCAGTCATGCTCGGCTTGGCAGCGGGAGCCTAACTCACTCTCCGCTGCCAAGCCTGAACTAGCCTTCGATAAATAGCCGGTAGGGCTGATACAGCACCTCGTCATTGGGCGGGGTGCCAACTGGCAATGCCTGTTGTGTCAGGGGGGTGCGCATCTTGACCCAGATCACCTGGTTGGCCGTGTCCTGCCAGTAGAGAGGGTTAGTAAAAACTGCTTTTGGGGGCGAAAGGCTGTGTTGATATTCATCTCCACCTGCTCAGTGGGCAACAGCGCACCGTTATCTCATTGTCCACAGACAAAACACAGCCAAAGTATAGGGAATCAAAAACCTTGATGTGTGTTCTCAAGACAAAATTCTGAAGGTTTTCCGATTGTCACAGGCTTGATTGAAGGAGCTTTGTTGGTATCTGGTATAAAATCGATATCAAGTTCTTTATAGTGGTGTTCAGCCAATGAATGAGGCATTTGATCATAGCTGATGACATTTATCTTACGGCTGAGTGTACTGAGATTGCCGGGGCCAAAATTTTTTATTTGCAAGACCAAGAGCCAGGAAAAGATCGGTAAATGGTCTCATTTGAACTGCGAACGAAGTCCTACAAGGGCCATTCTGCAAAAAGGGGGTAGGCAGGTGAGTGGTTGCATGGTAACTTGTTCTCAAACCTCCTTTGGGATCGGGAGGGCTGTGTCTGAACAAATCAACCATACATCCTTTCCAGGAGGCCTTGCCACTTCTGCCTTTGCTAATCACATTAATACCCTAAACCCGTAAGCATAGAGCTTAATTTCAACGATATACGACAATAACGATGATCTGTTTTCTGAAAAATATAAAAGGCGGTATTGAATGTCTAAAACGCTAAATCTTTTTAAGGGTGGACTTATCCCTGTCGATATCCATCCAGTAAAAGAAGTTCGATTGGGTGAGTGTTTAGGTAATGGCGCTTTTGGTTCGGTTTGGCTGGCAGAAAATACCCATTCAAATGTAAATACGCTCTAAAATGCATTAATTTGAGCGGGAAAGGGGATTTGGGCAATTTGGCCCAACGGGTAGAAAGAGAAGCAACACTCAAAATTCCCTCAGACCATATCGCAAAGACTCTCGGATTTAATCGCTGGACGGAACAGATTTATCTGGTTTTAATGGAATATATTGAGGGCAGTAACCTCGAATCGCAAATTGAATCCAAAGTAATAAACAATGAACAAAAGAAAGAAATCTTTCGCCAACTGTTACAGGCCGTTTGGGACATGCATCGGGTCAATGCCATACTGACCTTTACCTAAAAAAGTGGACACCTGAGAAGAGAGGTTTACACTTAAAACAGAAGGTAAAGAAAACATGGCAAATAAAAAATACAGTAAAGAATTTAAACTGGAAGCCTTGGCCCTTGCAGAGCAAGTGGGTGGTGCCCAGGCCGCAAGAAGTCTTGGGATTCCATCAAACATGGTATACCGATGGCGCCAAGAGCAGAAACAATCTGGAGAAGAGGCTTTTAGAGGCAATGGCAATATGACCGCCCAAGAAGCTGAATTGGCCCGGTTGCGCCGAGAAAACGCCAACCTTAAGGAGGATAGGGAAATAGCGCTATGCGGTCCACAGTTGTAAGGCTCCTCTGTCGCCAACAACTGAGGCAAAAAAAGCCTTAGAGATCTTCTCCCAGAAGAATCACAAGTACGTATGAAGTGGATTTCAGACCATACCAAGCAATTTAAGGTGCAACGCATGACAGAATTGCTAGAAGTTAGTAAGAGTGGCTTTTACCGTCATTTAAAACGTTTACCTGGCAAACGCGTTCAGGAAAATTCGTTTTTGCTGACCAAGGTAAAAGAAATCTATGACCAAGGCCGTAAATGCTACGGAAGCCCTCGTATTACAGCCAGTTTGCGGCAACAAGGCTACTTTGTGGGGCACAATCGAGTGGCTCGGATTATGCGAGAGAACAATCTCAGAGCAAAATTGAAGCGAAAGCGAGTAAGCACAACAGATTCAAACCATTCACGGCCAGTGGCTGAAAATCTCTTGAACCGCCAGTTTCAAGTTATGGACATGAACCGTGTCTGGGCTGGAGATATAACGTACATTCCAACTCGTGAAGGCTGGCTTTATTTGGCTATTGTACTGGATTTGAGTTCTCGAAAAGTGGTTGGTTGGAGTATGTCTCAAACAATGGAAACAGAGCTGGTCACAAGCGCTATGGATATGGCTCTGCAACGCAGAAGTATAGAGCCGGGGCTGTTGTTTCATTCAGATCGTGGTTCACAATATGCTTCGCAATCGTTTCAAGAGCATTTGAAGGGCTATGGAATGGCTCAAAGTATGAGCAGAAAGGGGAATTGTTATGACAATGCGTGTTCTGAGTCGTTTTTTGGCACTCTAAAACTGGAATGTTGTGATAGAGTGTTTGAGTCTCGGAAAGAGGCCTCCAGCACAATTTTCGAGTATATTGAGGTTTTTTACAATCGGCAAAGACTTCATTCAACTTTGGGCTATCTCAGCCCAGAGCAGTTCGAGCAGCGAAAAGTTGCTTAACTGTGTGTCCTCTGAAACGGGTAAAGGTCAGATATTTATTTGCGATTTGTTCTCTTAAAAAAATAATACAAGATGTAAAGGATGAGTCTGCAGTATGTTAGAGTGTCCAAATTGTTCTCAACTGGAAGAGGACGGTACCCCTATTTGTTCTTCATGTGGGAGTTCATTAAGTTCGACTCCCAAGCCAAACTTAAATACCCCACCTGCGACTAAATCGGAACGGGGAAAAAAAGATATAGACCTGGGTGCTCTTACGGAGATGATGGGAGACATTGAAAAAGGACGTCGGGTGGATATCATGTTTGTCCTGGACTGCACAGGCAGTATGGGTGGGGAAATTGAAGCAATTAAAAACTCGATCGTCAACTTTGTCAACTCGATTGAAAAAGCAAAAGTTCGGGCACGTGTTGGGTTGGTAGAGTTCAGAGATCGAACCGTGAATCAGGAACATATTTTGCATCGCTTTAATGGAGAGGTTTTTACCAATCAGCCTGAAATTTTTAGAAATATAGCCAGTTGCCTCAAAGCTGAAGGTGGTCGTGATAAATTTACCCGGGATGATGAAAGAGAAAGCAGTCTAGATGCCATAATGCTTGCATTAAAACAGCCTTTCCAAGAAAAAAATCGCTGTGTTGTTCTTATCACGGATGCCCCTCCTCATATTCCCGATCGTGAAACAAAATCCATCGATGAAGTTATTGCAGCAATAAAGAGTGTCGGACTGACACAATTCTATGCTGTCACACGCCCTTCGGAACCCTGGGCCAATGTTTATCTTCGCCTCACCCAGGAAGTTGGCAGTGGTATGGTTTTCGACCTCGGAAAGGGTGATGATTTTAGTAAGCGGTCAGATAATTTTGAAAAAGTTCTGATGTCGTTGGGTAAAACGATCAGTGCAGGCACCCATTAGTTATTTTTTTAAAGAGAGAAATTATTAAAGGTGAGAATATGGCAGAATCCAACCAGTTTAGTCGATGGGTTGTGCGCTCCGTTGTCAATGGTCGAGAGAATAATGAAGATAGTGTCATGGGCTTTGAGTTTATGCCGGCTTGGTGTGAACGGTCTGTCATACTATTCGCTTTGGCCGATGGCATGGGAGGGCACGAACATGGAGAGCTGGCCAGTCAACAGGCCTTGGTAAAAACAGCTAACAAGTGCTTTGATAATTTTGTCTTAAAAAGAGTACTGAATAGGGTTGACGCTCCTACTCCATTTGATTCAAATCTCGTTTTAGGGACCTTGCGCGAAGCATTGGATCTGAGTAATCAATTTGTCGCAAAAATGGCTGCAAACAATAATTGGGGAAAATGTGGCAGCACGTTGGACATCGTATTAATTGATGGAAATAAAATATATGGCATTTACTTAGGTGACAGCCCAGTTTATATCTATCATCATGCAATTCAAAAACTTGAGCTTGTGACCAAAGAACATACCGTTGCGGGGGCATTAGTACGGTCTGGCGTGATATCGCCTGAAATGTACTATTTTCATGAAGGTAAAAGTACTTTGGAGTTTTATGTGGGGATGGATAAACCGATTCCAAGTGATGATAAGATCTTCTTTCAATGCGAACTGCAACCTCAAGATAAACTTTTGATGTGTAGTGACGGCGTGATCGGTAATTTAAGGGAATTCCAAATAGAAGAGATATTCAAAACATGCCATTCAGATAATGAAATAGCTGACAAAATAATGGAAACATATGTGAAAAATGGGGAAACGGACAATCAAACCCTAATTCTATGGAGCTATATTCCCTCTGATTCATTTAACGACATTAAAATGCAAACCAATTCTCAACAGCAAATCAAGAATAATGTATATTCAAATGAAAAAGAAGGTCAAAAAAAACCTCTAATGGATATATTCTTTAAAAAAAATTCTGATAATAAAAAAAATGATTCTCCAAAGATAGAAATTACAACTGAAAAAAATGGAATCGAAGAAGCCCTGTCAACACTTAATCAGCTGATTGGTCTCAAAGGTGTTAAGCAGCAAGTCAATCAATTGCTCGATGGCATGAAAGCCAATCCGGATTCAGGAATTCATTATGTTTTTACAGGTAATCCGGGGACAGGTAAAACCACGGTGGCCCGATTAATGGCCAATATTTTTAAAACAATGGGTGTTCTGCCCGAAAACAAGCTGGTGGAAGTGGGGCGTTCTGGGTTGGTGGGCGCGTATGTAGGGCATACAGCTCCAAAAACTCATGGGGTGATCGACTCAGCCATGGGGGGCGTTCTATTTATTGACGAAGCCTATGATCTAATTCAGGGAGAAAATGATGCTTTTGGGATGGAAGCGATCAATGCTTTGCTGAAACGTTTAGAAGATGATCATGGCAAGTTCATCTGCATTGTGGCCGGATATAAACTGGAAATGAAAACCTTTATCAACGCCAATCCGGGTCTTCAAAGCCGTTTTACAGAATATATCGATTTTGAAGACTATGATGATGAGGAGCTCTTTGAGATCTTTGTTTCCATGGTTCAAAAGAGATATCACATGACAGATGAGGCCCAACACAAAGCCCAAACATTTTTGCAGAGGATGCACGAAACAAAAGGAGACAATTTTGGCAACGGCAGAAATGTGCGGCAATTCTTTGAAAAAACAGAAAGCGCGTATAAATCCCGACTGGCCAAAAGCAATGTGGAGCAGATGAGTAATGAGAAACTCATGACCATTGAAGGGGTTGATATTGAAACGGGGATAGCAGCCTATTCCCAATTAGGGTTGGGTTAAATCACCGTGTCAGCGCATCTCCTTCTAAAACTGGGTCATCCGCTTGAAAGTTTGCGAGCCACCTTGCACAATGGGCCGGGATGGCGTATTGGTCTTTGGACACAGGGATGCCGCTTACGCTGTACAGAAACCTGTCTTAACCCACATTTTTTGGATACAGAAGGCGGTTATACCTATACAACCGAAGAAATTGAAAATCGCTTGCGACAAATCGTTCATTTGGCTTCAGAGCCTGTTGAAGGCATCAGTATTCTGGGAGGAGAACCCACAGAACAGGCAGAAGCCTTACTACCTCTTTTGGAGACTGTGCTTGACCTGGGGTTATCCAGCATGGTTTATACAGGCTATACCCTTAAATATCTTAAAAAGCAAAATAAACCAGAAGTCATGGCCATGTTGAGCCTTACCGATCTGTTGGTTGATGGTCCCTTTATTTCGGCTCTGTACGATGACACATTGCCCTGGCGTGGCTCAAGTAATCAACAAATTCACTGTCTCAGTAATCGCTACACACCCATTTTACTTGAACAAGCCTATGCCAACCAAGGCAAAGGTTTTTCGATTCAAATGAAAAGGGGGGCAATTTCTTTAAGCGGTCTTCAAGAACGGAGAGGGGCAGCGACCTTGGAAGAAATGGTCATTAGAAACTCCAAAATCAAAACCAGTCCCTCTTCGGTTGAAAATGGGTAAGGACCCGCCAAGCTCACCAACCAGAGCATAGCGTTACAATGACCTGAGAAGACGAAACCCCAGGCCGTAGTGACCGTACTCAGGGTGGCACCTTCCGCGATACGCAGAGCGACAGTGGTGAGCTACATCGCCCCAGCTACCGCCGCGATGAACGCGGGTATCGCCATTATCAGGGCCTTGCGGGTCTTTCAACGATGCTGTAGGATAAGCCCCATACCAATCTTGGCACCACTCCCAGACATTGCCGTGCATATCATAGAGGCCCCATGCATTGGACTTTTTCTCTCCGACAAGATGCGTATGACCATCTGAATTACCAACATACCAGGCATACTTGCCCAATGTCGCAATAGTATCTCCATAACAATAGGCACTCTGGCTCCCCGCTCGGCAAGCGTATTCCCACTCGGCCTCTGTCGGCAAACGGTATTGGCCCTCTCCCTTTTGGTTCAGTTTCTTAATAAAATCCTGGCAATCATTCCAGCTCACATTCGCAACAGGCAAATCTTTTCCTTTAAAATGACTGGGATTGTTCCTCATCAGTGCCTCCCATTGGCCTTGAGTCACAGGCGTGGTTTGTAGATAATAACCATTCGTCAAAGTCACACGGTGCTGGGTTTCATCTTCTGATCTTCCGGCCTCAATTGCCGGGCTGCCCATTATAAAATGTCCTGAGTCGATCAATACAAAGTCCATTTTCAGGCTGTTTTGAAATACTCGTTGTATTGCACATTCTGCTAATGATAAGTGATTCGGGACGGGAATATATTTGTATGAACTTTTGTTTAATGATGATAAGACGATTCTTTTTTCAGAGCCTGTGCTTAGGTCTTTTGCTTTGACGTGGACAATCTCCCAGGGATCGATGTCAAAGGTGACTTCGATTTGGGGAATCCCACGCGGAGCGGGAGGGATATTTTCGAAGGTTAAGCTGCCCAGGGCTTTGTTGTCTGAGGCCCTTTCACATTCCCCTTGTAAGACCTGAACATCAATGCTGGTCTGACCATCTGAGGCCGTTGAAAAGATCTGGCTTTTGCTGGTCGGAATGGTGGTGTTGCGCTCAATGATGCGGGTAAATACACCGCCGAGGGTTTCAAGTCCGAGACTCAGTGGGGTGACATCCAGATAGAGCACGTCTTTGACTTCACCACTGAATATACCTGCTTGAATGGCTGTACCCATGCCAACGGCTTCATCGGGATTAACCCCTTTGAAGGGTTCTTTATTGACGAGTTTGCGGATCGCTTTCTGAACAGCTGGAATACGGGTAGATCCCCCGACCAGAATCACTTTGTCAATCTGGCGGGCATTTAGGCCGGAGTCTGCTATGACTGCCCTCAGGGGCCCCATGGTACCTTCAATCAGGTCGGCTGCAATAGCTTCAAATTTGGCGCGGGTCAATTTGACATTCAAGTGTCTTGGGCCGGTTTGACCTACGGTGATAAACGGCAGATAGACATCGGTTTCAAACACAGAGGACAGCTCAATTTTGGCTTTTTCTGCGGCTTCTTTTAAACGTTGTAGGGCCATTTTGTCTTTGGACAGATCCACGCCCTGATCGCGTTTAAATTCATCGATCAACCAGTCGATAATCCGCTCGTCAAAGTCATCCCCACCGAGGTGGTTATTCCCACTGGTGGCTTTGACTTCAAAGACACCATCACCGAGTTCCAGAATGGAAACGTCAAGGGTTCCGCCGCCCAAATCAAAAATCAGAATCGTTTCCTCTTCTTCTTTATGAAAACCATAAGCCAACGCATTTGCCGTGCCTTCATGAACAAACCGGAAGACTTCTAAACCTGCAATTTTGCAGGCTTCTTGGAGAGCCAAACATTGAGCATAATCAAAATAGCTTGGTTTACTCAACACTGCCTGGGAGACCTTTGCACCGAGGTAGACTTCTGCATCTTGCTTTAATTTGCTCAGTAACATGGCTATAAGTGTTGCTAAAGAATAGTTTTGACCCATCAGATAAAGATTGACAGAATTATCAACTTGATGGATGGTTTGATAAGGCGCATATTTTCGTTCTTGTTTAGTTTCTTGCCAATTGCGACCGATTAAGCGTTTCATTCCCCAAATTGTATTTTGGGGGTTTTCAATCATTTGTTTCTTCGCGGCCTCTCCTACCAGCCACTTTCCACTGGGAGTACAGGCAATCATAGAAGGGGTATGTTTTTCTCCCAATTGATTTGGGATAATAATGGGTTTACCATTTTTAAAAATAGACACTCTTGAGGATGATGTGCCAAAGTCGATTCCAATAAGCGTCTGAAAATCAGAAGTCGGATAGGTTTGCTCTCTTATTTTTTCTGAATCACGTATCTGCTCTGAACCTTTTGATTGCGAAGAAAGGTTTAAATACTCTCCACAAAACCGACATTTTATGGCTTCGGTCTTGATTAGTTCAGCACAATAAGGACATTTTTTCTCTCCTCCACCTGCTGAGTCAACACCAAAACTTTTGCCCCACCATACCCCAATCTCCCGCGGTCGCTGAGCGGGCTGAATGGCCAAGGCCTCGCTCAAAAGCGTGTCCCACGGCTCGCCACAATCCTTTACCTGCCAGTTTGAGCTTAGCAAACGGCTCAGCGCATCCGGGGGTACCTCTCCTTTGAGCATCTCGTACAGCAGCATGCCCAATTCAAAGATATCGCT
>JBPXJQ010000039.1:0-26594 GCA_051715345.1 Candidatus Blackallbacteria bacterium | reverse complement strand
CGCGGCCCACGTCCTGAGCGCAGTGGTGAAGGCCCCGGCGGCCGCAAACCGCGGCGGGAAGGATCTGGAGACAAACCCTTCCGGCGCTCCGAAGGTGCTGCTCTGGGTGGATTTAAATCTGCCCGCCCCTCCGCTCCCCGGCCTGTGCAAGCAGGCGATCGGGTCGAAGTGGCCCTGCTCGAAGAGCGCACCAAAAAAGGCGGTTGGAGGGCCCAACATGGCCCCAGCGGCTTAAGTGGCCCCATTGTCAATTCGGGCTTGGTTCCCGCCGAAAACGAAGTGGGCTCCAGCTTAACCCTGATTGTTCACTCCATCAACCGCTTTGAAATGGCCTTCCGCGTGCCCACCGCCGCAGATGAAGCCAAAGGCAAGAAAAAAAACAGCCGCGCTGAAGTTTAAACAGCCCAAAATAAACGCCTAAATGAAAACCCGCCCACGGCCAGCAACGGCTTCGGGCGGGTTTTTCGTGGGGTGGAGAAAGCTTAGGCCTTGAGCAAAAAGCGCTCCAAAGTGTTATAAACAAAGCCATTCGGGCTTGGAACGGACTCCAAGAGTTCTATCTGTTCGACGTGCCAAACCCAAGCAGGCATAGGCAAGATGTCAGCCAAGAGATGGGATTCGGGCAGGCTTAAAGACACAGCCTGCGGTTGACGCACCCGCCCCAAAGTCAAATGGGGATGGTACGGATGTTCAACTGGCGCAAAGCCCTGCTGCAACAGCAACTGCTCCAACGTCTGCTGCAGTTCCATCAAAGCAGGCATTGGACAGACATTCCAAAAAATCACACGGGCACGGACCACAGCAGGAAAACAGCCAAAGTCATCTAATTGCAACTGAAAAGCCGATCGGCCTGCCAGAGCCAAAGGCAAGAGTTCAGACAATTGCGCAATTTGGGCTTGACCCTGAAGTCCTAAAAACTTCAAGGTCAAATGCATTTTTTCCGGTAAAACCCAGGCACAAGAGAGGTCTCGATGGCGCTCTTGCAACAATTTTTGGGCCGCCTGGGCCACAGCCCGCAACTCTGAGGGCAGGGAAATAGCAATAAAAAGGCGTTTGGGCTCAGGTGGCATATTTGATGCGTTGGTTGGCCCCACGCATCCTGCGACTGAGGATTTCGGCCACCCCAAACATAAATTTGGCAGCAGTGGTCGGTTCTTTGGCCAAAAGATCGTCAAAATCATCGCGGGTCAGACAAAAGACCTCTGAGGGCTCACCTGCGGTAATCGTGGCAGAGCGGGGTTGGCGGTCCATAAAGGACATTTCTCCAAAGATCAGACCCGCTCCAGCCACGAAGAAAGTCAAGTCATCACCACTGCGGGAAGTAGAGGTCACGTTAAACAGCCCTTTGATAATCACATAGAGGTGTTCGTCTTCATTTCCCTCATGAAAGACCACCTCACCCGTCTCATAGCTGATGATATCTGAGCGTTTCATCACCTCAAAGATTTCTCGTTCAACCATCTGGGAAAAAATTTTCAGGCTTTTGAGTTCCTGTAATTTGCTCAGAATTGCTAGCTTTTGCTGTTCATCAATGCCCATCTAGAACCCCTTTATTCACCCTGGTGAGATTTATCGGCCAAACTCCTGGCATAACTGATTGCCTCGTCGTGACTGCGCCCTTCTTGTCTTAACACGCGATAGGCCTCTAAAAAGGCCTCGGGCAGTGCTGCCAAATCTTGCTTTTCTTGAACAAAGGCCATTGCCTCAGCATGGCTATAACCCTCTTCCCGGAAATGGTCATAGGCATTTTGGTACTCAGGCTCCATCATCCGCACTTCGGCATGCTGATCCGAAGCTTTGCCTTTGGGCGCCGTCTGGGGAGATTGGTTAATCACGTTGCGCAGATTGCCAAAGAGATTACCCAAAATTCCGTTGAGATCGCGGTTGAGACCATCGACATTATAGGCTTTTTGAATCGCCTCTTGGTAATCCAATTGGGCCCGCTCAATTTTGCCAAAGTCGATATTATAATCCATGGCCTCGATCAAATCGGCCACCACTTGTTCGTCGAGCACATTGACCACTTTGCGCAGGGTCACCGCCATTTGTTCGACATCCAGCTCATCGCCAAAATACTGGGTCATTTTTTCTTCGAGCTCCAGCGAGACCTTAAAGACCCGCTTGAGTTCAACTTTGTTGATCCCCATCTGCTTGGCCAATTCTTTTAAGCCCTCCTTGTTCTCCAATTGGGGGCGAACAACAGCGCTGTTAAAATAGCGCACGGGCATGACCATAGACTGCAATTGGCGCTGCAATTTTTGGCGACTGTCAGGGTTGGTTTTAAATTCATTGATGGAATGGTGCAGTTTTTCTTTAAATTCAGCCAGGGCCTCTTCTGGGTTGCGTCCGCCCAAAAACCGCCGAATCATGTCTTTTAATCCAGCCACTTAAAAGCCTCCTGTTGTCCTGTCTAAGGACCTTCGTATCTGTTCATCACTTCTTAATGGTACTATGGGCGCGGGATATCAGCCAAGCATGTGTTAAAAGGCCAGGAAAAATGAAGAAAAACAAGCTCCGTCAAGCACTCTGGGTTTTGCTCTGCCTTTTCTTACTCCCAAGACACGCTCCTGCGGCCACAGATCGAAGTCCCCACCTCTCAATTGAGCTGTCAGGCTGGTACAACGATGGTTGGGAAGCCAGAAGCCATGGAAGCTATCTTCAGCACCCTTCTCTGTTTAGTGAAGTCAATCCCAATTGGTATAACCTGGGATCAGATGATACGGGCCCTCAGGCGGCAGCCACAGATGGCTCTATTTTTGAACGCAGTTATCTGATACGGGCTCAAAGGCTGGCCCAAATCCACAAAAATAAAACCCGGCTGCTGCCCACCCTCAGCGATCACAATCCCACAGGCAACAAAAAAGGCGTGATCAACAAAATTCTCAGCAACCCCCGGGCCAGTCAGACCTTGATTGCCAATCTGGTCACAACCGCCCAACGCCGCCACTACGATGGCTGGGATCTCAATTTTGAAGGTGGGCTTCCGCAAGGCAGGCAGGCCTTTGTGGCCTTTGTGAGAAACTTGGGGCAAGCCCTCCACAAGCACCACCTGCGCCTCAGTCTGACCCTGCAAGTGGTGGAAAACAATGCCCAAGAACAAGAAAAAATCTTTGACTACAGAGCCCTGGGACAATTGCCTGAAATCGACCGATTTAAACTCATGATGTACGATCATCAGTTTGAAAATGGCGTGGACACACCGGGTCCGATTGCACCCGTGGACTGGATTCAACGCTGCCTCAGCTATTTAATTGAAACAAAAAAATTACCTACAAACAAAATCCAATTGGCTTTGCACAACCACGGCTGGTCGTGGTGCAGAGATTCCGCTGGGCAATGGAAACAAAATCCCGCAGATTTTGTCAGTTGGCAAACCTTAAACCCCCAAATAAAACACTGGGGGTGGGACAACCAAGCCCAAGAAAGCTGGGGAACTTACCAAAGTGCTCAAGCAAAACAATGTGTGGCTTATCTGGGAGATGCGAGAACCTTTGCCAAGCGTTTGGCCTTTGTGGAACGTTATCATCTCGCTGGCGTTGCCATTTGGGTTTTGGGGCAAGAAGATCCAGACATCTATACAGCCCTGCAAAAGCGCTGGGCTACCTACTCACCACCGCCATAAAAAAACCGGGCCTGTTCAAGACAAGACCCGGTTTTTTAAGCATAAAGCTTTATTTCATCGAAACAGCTTGGGGCAGAATCGCCAATTGAGTGGGGGTTAAAAGTGCCCGTACAGCCAGGAAATGGTCCAGAGACTGCTTTTGCAATTGACCATCGAGGGCCAATTTCTCTTGCAGGAGCTTGCGCACAAAATTGGGATTGGGGGCTGGGGACGTCAGCTGATTCTGAATTTCGATCTGTTTGAGTTGGGCATCCGCTTTTAAGCGAATGGCCTTTTTGTTGAACTCAATGCGCAGCGCATTGATCTTTTTGATTTGATCAGGGCTGAGTTTCAGCATTTTCCAATCAATCGAGGAAGGAACTGCAGCAGGTTTTTCAGAGGCATCTTTGGCCTGAGACGGGGCTGTGTACATCCCGAGTCCCAACATAATACTGGCAGCAACCGCCAGAACGCGTGAGGAGATATTCTTATTCATGACCTCTCACCTACCCTTCTATTAAATTATTATAGTCGTCATCGGTCGTATTTTCAAAAGAATCTTGCAGATCAACGAATAACTCGTCTTCCGCTTGATTCTCTAAATCAATCACATGGTCAGTTGGTACATTTTTCGTGTTATCGACTACTGCAGTTCCATTCACTCCCGAAGGAGCATTCTGGTTGTCCAGCATTTGCTGGGAGAAAGAGACCAAAAGACCAAAGAAGGCAATCCCTGCCACCATGCGGGCATAACGGCCCTGAAGCAAGCGGGGAAGCGCAAAAATCTGTTTTTTCTGCTGTGAATCCACAGCATCGAGTTGGGCCGAAAGCTGCTGCATAAAGGCAGGACTGGCTTCGGTTAAGGGCAGGGCTTTCAAGGCCTGAGACAGGACTTGAAGGTTCTGCAATTCAGTTTGAACCTCAGCGTCACCCAATTGCTGGGCGCTGAGTTCCAAATCCTGATCAAAATGGGCTGAGACAAGCTCAAACTCAGGGGCGATTTCAATTGAATCCAAGCGGGCCATCAGGCCTTGGGCAAAAGATTCAGAGGCCGCAGGTGTAGAAAGGGCCTGCAAAGCCTGGCTGAGGACAGAAAAATTGTGGCTGTGCTGACGGGCCAAAGGATGTTTGACCATTTCTACAGACAGAACTTCCTGTTCATCAAAGCCTGCAGAGAGGGTTTCAAAACTGAGTTCGTCGCAGGTGTCGAGCAGGCTTTCGAGCTGGGTGTAAAAATCAGCAGAAGCGGCGGGAACCGGCAAAGCTTGGAGTGAGCGGGTCAGCACTGAAAAGTTTTTCAGGGTGGCGCAGGCCACCTCTGAGAGCATTTCAGGCTCAAGTTCCTGTTGGTCGTAGACCGCGGAGAGGTCACTCAGGTTGAGTTCAACCGGTTCAGGCAGAAATGCCATCAGGCGTTCGGCAAAATCTGCAACATTCATTTCTGGGGTGGGCAAAGTCTGAATGGCCTGGGCCAAGACCTTGAGATTGTGTACATGGGTCAGAGCGATTTCGCTGCTGGGGGGAGAATCAAAAACATCTTCAGGAATATCTTCGCCATCGCTATAAGCGGAGAGGTTTTCAAAATCTTCAGCGGGATCTTCTTGTTCCCAGCCCAAAGCATCGAGGCGGGCAAAAAGAGAATCTTCAAAACTGGAGGGGGAAGAGGTTTGTGAAAGGTTCTGACAGGCACGGGTCAGAGACTCCATGTTGCGCACTTCGACCAGTGCAGGCAGACTTTCGCCGAGGCCTTGCTGGACATGAATGGCATCAGCGTCTGTCAATTCTTGATCCAGATAGGCGGAAAGGTCATCAAAGGGCATTGCGACTGACATTAGATTTTTCTTTCCTCCTTTTCTTTTAAATAACCAGACAATTTTAAAATCAGCTTTTCTCGGGCTCGGGCAATACGAGACTTGACCGTTCCCAGCGAGATGTCCATGGCGTAGGCAATTTCTTCGTAGGACATGCCCTGAATCTCCCGCATCACAATCACCGCCCGGTGGGAAGGGGGCAGCTCCCGGATCGCCTCTTCGAGATGTTCCTGCCATTCGGTGCGGAGCAGTTCTTCTTCGGGCAAAAGGCCGGGGGCCTCTAATTCCATCTGAATGCTGTCACCGTCTTCCATACGCAGGTCATCGTCGAGCGAAAAAGCAATGTGATTGCCTTTTTGCCGCATCCGGTCCCGAAAGGCATTCACCACAATCCGGTGTAACCAACTCCGAAAGGCAGCTGGAGATTTCAGCTTCCGAATCGATTGATAGACCTTTACCCAGACTTCCTGGGCCACGTCTTCAATTTCCTCTTTGTCCTGCAATAACCGGTAGAGCACCGCAAAAACCATGCTCTGATAGGCTTTCACCAAATCCATAAAGGCCTGGCGATTGCCCTCTTGGCATTGCCGGATGAGCTGTTCCTGCTTTTCTTTCAGGGCACTGTTTACCATACTCATGCGGAATGTCTTTCCTCGTATTTAATGTGACGCAGATCATTGTAGAAAGGTTCCAGAATCGCTTCTTTTTTTCTTCAATTGTATTTCTGATTGAAGGCGTCCTGTTTCTATTCTCCATTTTTGAGGGCAGAAAGAACAAGCAGTCCCTTCCACAATGCAGCCTTAAATGAGAAAATAAAAACATGCAGCCCCCCCAAACACCCCCTTCCGATCCTCCCCAAATTGCCCTGACCCATATTGCCTTGCGGGCCCAAAACCCCAGCTTAAGCGCAGAATTTTATGCCCGTTATTGTCAATTGTCGGTCTTGCAACGGCGCGTGGATCAAGAAGATGGCCAAGATGTCGAAGTGATCTGGTTGGGCAATTTTGAGCGGTTGCCGGGTTTTGTGATCGTTTTGATGCAGGCCCGCCCAGAACCCGCCCCCCAAAGCGCCTTTCATCATCTGGGCTTTGAAGTGACCAGCCGTGATGCGGTCGATGCCCTTGCCCGTCAGGCCCAGATCGAGGGTATCTTGGCCCTTCCTCCCCAAGACGCGGGGCCCGTGGTGGGCTATATTTGCGCCATTTCAGATCCCGATGGCAATCTGGTTGAGATCAGCTTTGGCCAAATGATCATGCTCACCCCTCAGTTGCAATCATGAGTTGCCCATTCCTCCACACAAACCGCTGGGTTTGTCTGTGTTTGTCTGCTTGTTTGTTCTGGAGCAACCCGGCCCAAGCCGCCCGTTTGATTGATGTCCCCAGCCAGGATCCCGCCTTTCATTCGGTCCACCAGGCCATTGAACGCTATAAAATTCTCGAAGCCTACCCCGATCAGACCTTTCGCGGAAAAACCCCTTTTACCCGCTATCAACTGGCCCAAGCCAGCTTTATGGCTCTGCAATACCTGAAACAGATCGGTAAACTTCAAATAGAGACCCCGCTGAGCACTTTCGGCTATTACCGCATCCTCTTACAAGAAAACGGCGGCGATCTGCCTGCACGCCATTGGGCCATCAACGCCATTCAGGAACTCTTTGCTCATGGCCTGATCAGCGCCCCAAACAACCGCTTTGGTGGCGCCGCCAAAGTCACGCGCTATGAATTGGCTGCACAATTATTTGGCTTTTTAAAATGGTTGCAAATCGACAACATGGCAGCAGATCTCAGCAGTCTGCCTACCATTCCCCGCGATTTACCCAGCGAACATTGGGCCCATGATGCTGTGACAACCCTGCTCAATGCAGGCATTTTAAGTCTCGATGCCAATGGCTATTTTAAAGGTGACAGCCCCGCCAATCATTACGATCTGGCCCAAGGTCTGGTCGAAGCCCTGCAGTGGATCGAAAAAAGTGAACTCAAAGCGCCTTTGCACCCCAAAGATCCTGTTTTGCCCCAAGTCAAATTCAAAATCCGGCGCGACGGCAAGTGGGCAAAATAAGTCAATCCAAACAGATCTCCGCTTCGGTGACCCGTTCACGCAGGCGCCGGTCGTGGCTCACCAATAAAAGTGCCCCCGGAAAATCTTGCAAGAGGCTTTCGAGCATTTCAATCGCCTCATAATCGAGGTGGTTGGAGGGTTCGTCCAAGATCAAGACCTGCGGCGCCATTAAAATCAGCCGCGCCAACATGACTTTGCGCTGCTGTCCCTGGCTAAGAGCCGCCAAAGGATGATGAAAAAATTCCCCTTTGAGTTTGAGTGCCCCCAAAATGCGGCGGGCCTCTCCCCATTGCAGAGCAGGAAAGAGCGAAGACACATCTTGGAAGCTAAGGCTCTCGGGCAAGAATTGAGGCAAATAGCCCCGTTGCACCGATTGCCCCCAGCCAACCAGGCCCTGTAGGGGTTCCAGTTCCCCGAGCAAAGTCTTGAGCAGGGTACTCTTGCCTGAGCCATTGCCCCCAGACAGCGCCAATTTTTGCCCGAGATTGAGCTGAAAAGAGAGCGGCTGAAGACAGCCATAGGGCAAAACAAGATTTTTCACATACAGTCCCAATTGGTTTGCAACGGCTGAACTTTGCCATTCCAATTGGTAGGTTTTTTCCACCCAGGGGCGCACAGCCTGCAAGCGTTCAATCCTTTCATGCAAACGCTTTTGGGCCTGTAATGACTGGCTCTGCAAGCGGGCTGCGCGGGCACTTTCAAAGCCCGAATCGGCACTCGCGTGCTTGGTCTTTTCGCGCTGATTGCCCCAGACTTTATAATGTCTGCGCACCTCTTGCAATTGGGCGATTTCTCGGTCCAGTTTGGCTTTTTGCCGCTCCCGTTCCAGATTTTCAGCTGCGCGGGTGGCGGCAAAAGTGCTGTAATTGCCTTTGTACAGGCGGGTTTCTCCACGTTCGAGCAAAAGAATCTGCTCGACAGTCTGGTCTAAAAACCAGCGGTCGTGGCTGACCAATAAGACAGCCGCACGGGTTTGTTTTAAAGCCGCCAAGAGATAGGCGAGGCCGTTTTGGTCCAAATAATGGGTGGGTTCATCGAGCAATAAAAATTCGGGCTCAGCGGCAAAAATGGCCGCCAATTGGAGCAGGCGCCGCTCCCCACCCGAAAAACTGGCCAAGGGCCTGAGCAAATCGCAGGACACAAAGCCAAAGGACTCAGCCATGCTCTCAGCCTGGGCCAGATAGCGGTAGCCCTCCAGTTCAGCAAAGTGAGCGACCTGCTCAGCATAAGCCACCGGATCAACCATGTGGTACTCCTGCTCGTGCAAAGCCCGCCAAAGCGGTGGCAATTCAGGACGAAAGGCCAAAAGGGTTTCAAACGCCAGGGTATCGGCATCGGGGGCTTTGCCACTTTGTTCGAGATAAAGTGGCAAAGCCCGCCGTTCGATCTGGCCCTGTTGCAGGGGCAATTGCCCACAGAGCAAACGCAATAGGGTGGTTTTGCCGGATCCATTGGCCCCCAGCAAACCCGTGCGGGCGCCTTCGAAGAGCTGAAAACTGAGTTGGGAAAAAAGGGAGTGACCCGAAAATTCAAACGCAAGTTGAGAAACAGACAAAATACATGCTGACATGCACGCGACCTCCAAGAGTGTAAAAAAACTCAAAACGGGGTTTTAGCGTGCAACTTTCATGGCTGGCGTCAGCAAGTCTCCTTGGAATGTCAAAATGGGATCAAAATCGGGGCCAAAATGGGGATCAAACATAGCAAATAAAATTTGCGTTAGGATTCTAGTCGTGCCTGGCTTCAAAAAAGTTCCAATGAACCTAGATAAATTCACTCTCTTGGCCCAGACAAATGGCATGAATCTCGTCGGCCTCCCAGGGGGTTTGCGAATCGTATTCATTGACAAAGGCCACGCGCTGCACTTCGTTGAGTGAAGTAAGACCCTGAACCGCTTTAAAATAACCGTCTTCGGCCATACTCACCAATTTGGCCTCGGTTCTGGCGATCCCACGAATGGTGGCAGCGGGCTTGCGGTCCAAAATCGCTTCGCGAATCGCTTCGTTGATAATCAACAATTCGTGAATCGCGGTTTGCCCTTTATAACCGTGCTGCAGGCAATTGGCACAGCCCACCGGCTGGTAAAGCGGGTAGGCCTCGGGGGCAACCCCCACCAGCCCGAGCAGATCGAGCAATTCCCGTTTGGGCGCTTCGGGCCGTTTGCAGTCGGGGCAAAGGCGACGCACGAGCCTTTGCGACAGAACAGCCACGTGGCTGGAGGCGATCAAATACGATTCCAGCCCCTGATTGGCCAGGCGCAAAAGTGCCCCTGTGGCATCAAAAGCGGGATAAGAGGTAATAACTTTGGCACCGCTTAAAGCCAATTCAGTCGCAGCCTCCAAAATGGCAGGGCTTTCCAATTGGCTGACCATCAGGATATCCGGGTCGAGAAACCCCATCGAACGAATCATTTCGGCAAAACTATCACCCCGTTCAGGGGTCCACTGGCCCTGAACCGTGCCTGGCACCTGGATTTCAATTGGATTTTCGGCGGTCATAATCGAGCGATTTTGCTGATTGAGGTAATTGATCGAGGCGTAAAGTGTCGCCGTTTTGCCCGAGCGGGCTGGACCAGTGAGAATGATCAGGCCACCGGGTTGGTTTAAAAGCTTCTGATAACGCTGCAAACAGAGCGGCGAAAAACCCGTGCGCTCCAGATTGAGCAAAAGCTCTTGGGCCGAACTTTGGCGCTCATGAATATTGAGCACCATGGTCTCCCCCCACAGACTGGGGTAGGTCGCCACCCCCAGTTCCAGTTGGCGTTCCATCAGCGTTGCCTGCACACGGTTGCGCTGGTGCCCCAGGGTATTTTCAGGATTGAGGGCCGAAAGCTGTTTCAGACGTGAGAGCATCGGCCCTGCTAAGTCTTGGGGTAAATCGGTTTTGTGGTGCAAAACCCCATCAATCCGGTAGCGAATGCGCAGGTATTTTTCCTGGGGTTCGATGTGAATATCGGTGGCCCTGTCTTTGAGGGCATTTTTAAACAGAAAATTGACTACGGTCTCTTCCTGCTTGCGCTGTTCTTCGCTGACATAGAGACTGACGCCGCCAACAGTCAGGGTTTGCGCTGCCTGGGGAATCTCAGGCTCTTGGGGCTCTTCATCGGCATAGAGACTGACCCCAGCCAAAGGAGAAGGAATATAGCTGCTGTCCTCTTCTTCGGGCAAAGTCATCGAAACCGGTTTGGAATAAGTCGCAGGTGCTGCAGCGCTGGCAGGCTTTTCGGATTGTTGTTGGCGCAAATAAGCCTGCAAAGTTGCTTGCAAGGCCGAGGCTGGGGCAATGGCTGGCAAAACGCGGCATTTAAACTGCTTTTCGATTTGTTGAATCAGTTTCTCATCTTGGGGGTTTTCCATCACCATCGTGAGCTGATCATTTTTGAGATGGACGGGTAAAAATTGGTAACGCGAAAACAGACTTAAATCGAACTTTTTGATCAGTGCAATGTCGATCAGTTCCAGCGAAGGCAAGATCCGCGGCACATCCAATTGAATGCTGAGCGCATCGACCAATTGGGTTTCATTTAAATGGCCCAACGCCAGCAAAATTTGCCCCAGCTTTTTTTTGGGTTCTTGGCTCTGTTGTTGCAAGGCATTCTGAACCTGCAAGGGCCGAACCAATCGCATATTCACCAGCAATTCGCCCAACAAAATACGTTTATTGTGTTTGCGCAAAATGCGCTGCAATTCTTCCGCGCTGATTAATTTAAGTTCAACACAAACCTGTCCAAAGGGTTTGTAAGCCGACGCTTCCCCCTGTTTGTGCAGTTTTTGCGTCTCGATCACCTTTTGCAAGGCATCGTGCGTCAAATAACCTTCTTTGACCAATAATTCACCCAGACGAAATGGAGCAGAGGAGGGAGAATGTGCCATGGTCAGTTTGCCTGTTTCATTAAAAATAATAATCAAATTGTACCCCAAGCAGTGAAAGCGGGAGAAGCAAAGCCCCAAAAGCTGTGTTAACCTTACTCAAAATACCCAAGAAAAAAGCCCCCAAAACACAATGAAAACCCAATTGGTGTATCCGACTTGGCTGCGCTACCAGCGTCTGCAACTCCTTTTTCAGCTCTGGCTAAGTGGCCTGGGCTTGCTCGGAGCGGGCATTTATCTCTGGTTTCCAGTGAGTCTGACCACGCGGATCGGGACCGCCCTGCTGCTGATCTTGAGTTGGCAAAAACTGCTTCAAAGCCTGGGTCATTACGCTGAGGCCCTGGCCGAACATTGCCAACTCGAAGCGGCACAGAAATATCTGCAATGGGCTCTCAAGCTCTCACCCCGACGCGCAGATCTCTGGCTGCTTTTGGGAAATGTCCAAGCCGATCTCGACCATTGGCATGCTGCGCAAGCCGCTTATCAAAATGCCAACAACCTGCGTCCAGATCTGATCGAAGCACTCAATGGCCTGGGATTCGCACGCCTACGCTTAGTGGAAACAGAACAGCCCGCAGAAATGACAGCCCAGACCTATTTTAAACGGGCCTACGAACTGCGGCGGGGAATATCCGGTCAAATCTTCACACATTCAGACAGCCCTTTGCAAAGAGCAATTCCCCCATTTAGTCCGTTCAAGCTCAAACACGATCTCGAGCAATGGCAATGGTTACAAGAAAAAGGACTTTTACCCGCCGCCTTTCAAGGCCCAATTGAAACCCTGACAAATAGGTATCAAGCAATGCTGAGTTCAGACAGCTCCCATGACTTGATACAATTGCCTGCCAATGCTGAGTTGCAAGCGCTGTGGGGGAAAAACCTGTATTTTTGTGCTCCCCCTGAGAGCGCCAAGCCGGCCTTGCAAAATCTACCACAAACGCTCAAAGCAAACATCTCGGGCCAAGCCAACGAAGGATCCCCAGTCTATAGCCCAGTCTATTGGGATCATTTTCTCAGCCCAGAAGCCTTAAACTCGCTGCAAGAGTTCTGTCTGGACTCCACCATTTGGCACGACGGCAGCCGCCGCGCCGGTTATCTGGCGAGCACCCTTGACGATGGCTTTAATTGCCCTTTGCTCTACCAAATAGCCGAAGAACTGAGACAGGCTTTGCCTGAGGTCTTTGCAGAGCAGCACTTGGTGTATATGTGGGCCTTTAAATGTGACAGCGAAGGCCAAGGCATTGCTTTGCACAATGACAGTGCCTACCTCAATCTCAATTTTTGGATCACGCCCGATGATGCCAATTTAGATCCTGAGACAGGTGGTCTGCTGATCTACCCCCAAGACCCACCCGTGGAATGGAATTTTGAAGATCTGCGTATGGATCAAGCTGGGATTGAAAACTGGCTGCAGGCACACCCACAGACACCCCTGCGCATTCCCTACCGCTGCAATCGGGCTGTGCTGTTTCGCTCGCGCCTCTTTCATGCCAGCGATGTCTACAAATTTCAACCCGGCTATGCCAATCGCCGCGTCAATATCACCTTGCTGTTTGGGAAAAAGATTCTCAAATATTATCCCCGGCCAACCCTCGTTCCCCTGCTCGAAGGTTAAGCTCAAAGGTTAAGATTAGGTATCATCACGACAGAGAGTTCTCCAAACGCTTGCTTTTTTTTGCAACGATTTTGTAAAATCGAAGAATCATCGAGCAAGCTAAAATCTGGGAGCAGTACATGTGAGCGTGCAGGAGAGTGCATCAGCCACCTATCATTTTCATTGCGATACAGCAACATGGATGTAATCAAGGTTGAACAGGCCGCCGATTACCTCCAATGTGCCGTAAGCAAAATTTATCGTCTGATCCACAGCAACCAACTCAATGCGCAAAAGGTCAACCGCTATTGGTTTATCTGCCAGCGCTCCCTGAGAACGTTCTGGTTTGACGATCTCAAAGAACAGGCCTTGGAACACTTGGAAAAGCAGAATTATCACGGAGCCCAACGCATTTACCTGCTTTTGGCCAAACACTTTCCACAACAGCTGGATGGCTGGTATGGTCTTGGCCAAACCGCTTTGGCTGCAGGCGATCAAAAAGAGGCGCTCAAATACCTGCGCAAATGCCTGAAAGAATTTCCCGAATATGCCCCCGCCCACCAGGCCCTGGCACAGATTTATTACTCCCGCGAAAGTTATGCCAAAGCGCTTCAACACTACCAATACCTTTACGAAAAAGCCCCCGAAGATTTGCAAGTGATCTACAATCTGGGGCTCACCTTGGGCGCCTTGCAACGCAATGGGGAGGCTCACCTCTATTTTCGGCGGGCCATCGCCCTGGATCCCGGATACAGCAAACCCTATTATGCCCTGGGTTTTTCCTATTATAGCCAGGGCAGCCACGCCAAAGCCCTGGAGTATTACCAAGCCGCTCTGGCCATGGAGCCCGATAACGCCCATTATATGACCAGTATTGGCATCACGCTCTCAGCCCAAAAGCAGTACACACAGGCCATCGACTGGTTTGAGAAAGCCCTGAGAGTGGCCCCTGATCAGGTCGATATTTATTACAGCTTGGCCCTGGCCTATGAAGACCAAGGCCAGATCGCCAAAGCGATTGAATCCTACCGCAACCACCTCAAATACTATCCCTATTGTGAAGACGCTTGGTTTAATTTGGGTGCGCTGTATATGCGCAGCCAAAAACCCGAAGAGGCCTGCCGCTGCCTCTTAAAAAACCTCGATCTGGCTCCCGAAAACAGTGTGGCCCATAACCACCTGGGATTGGTTTTAACGAGTCTCAAACAATATGAAAAAGCACTGCCACATTATAAAAAAGCCCATGCCTATGTCCTGCCCGACACCCCTGAATTGCAGGCTGAGATTTACCACAATCAGGCCCTGACTTTTCATGCCATGAAGGACTATGATCAGGCCTTAGTGGCCTGTGAAAAAGCCCTGGCCCTAAGCCCCACCATGGAGAAAGTCTTCCAAATCCAGGCCCATATTTATTTTGAAAAAGGCGATGCAAAAGCTGCGATCCAAGCCTATCAGACACTCTTAAGCCAAGGCGCAGGTTCAGAAAAAACCTATTATTACCTGGGTTTGGCCTATCACCAAAACAACCAATTGGAAGAGGCCTCCCGTGCTTATTTGGCCGCTTTAGAACAAAAGCCCGACTATTACCAGGTTTACAATGCCCTGGGTTATGCCTACCAAAACCGCAAAGAATACCTTAAAGCGATCAAGTTTTATTACCGCGCCTTGGCTTTGGCACCCGATTATACGCGGGCGATGTACAATTTGGCTCTGGTCTTTACCGAACAGCGGGACTTCGCCCAAGCACTCAAATGGTATCAAAGGACCCTCAAAACAGATCCCGAACATGTCGAAGCGTATATCAATTTGGGTTTTACCTACGACAATTTAAACGAATTACACAAAGCGATTGACTGCTATCGCACGGCTCTGCAGAAAACCGACCAGACCCCCAGCTTATACGTGATTCTGGGCTTGGCCTATTCTCGCGCCCGCAAATTGGAAGAGGCCATCGCCACCTACCGCACAGCCTTGCAAAAGCTGCCTCAAGAAGCGAGTGAACTTCATTATTTAATCGGTTTGGCCTATCTCAGCAATCAGGCCTGTTCACAGCAGGCCATCGCCGCGTTTGAAGAGGCCATAGCCCAAGCCCCCGACCAGAGTTACAGCGATGCCTCGATGCATTTGGGCAATCTCTATCTCAACCGCAAAGAAATCGACAAAGCCATTTTCTGTTACCGAAAAGTGATCGCAGCGGATCTCCAGGCCGCCCATGCCTACGTCAGTTTGGCCAATGCCTATCACCTCAAAGGGGAGACCGACAAAAGCCACAAATACGCCCGCATGGCCATGAAGATTCAACCCGAAGATCCCGAAATCATCTATCAAGCCGCGCTGATCTATTACCGCCAAGACCGCTGGCGCCATGCCTTGGATCTCTTCCAGGCCGTGATCGCCCTGCAACCCAGCCATGCGGGCGCCCACAATTATACCGGCAGCATTTTCAGATCCCTGGGTTACCACGCCAAAGCGATGCAGGCCTTTGAAACCGCCCTCAAAATTGATCCCCACTATTGTGTGGCCTATCTCAATCTCTCTTACACCTGTTTTGACCTGGGCAATTTGCCCGAGGCCCTGCGCTATTGCCAGCAATCGATTGTCTGCGAACCCGAATGCCCCAATACCTATTATTGGTTGGGGCATTTGTATTACACCCAGGAAGATTGGCAACAGGCGATTGCGGCCTTTGAGAAAGTCCTGGAAAAAGATCCCAACCACGAAGAAAGCCTAAAATGGCTGCCCCTGGCAAAAAAACACTGGATCCGCAAACGCAACACAGGCCCCCTTTCCCTTAAAGTTGGGGGCCTGCGCTCTTTTTAGTTTTTTAGTCCATTTTTTAATCCCAAACAGAAACGGCTCACCTTGAGGGTGAGCCGTTTACTTTAAGCTGGGGTGTTTACCACTCTTTGTGGCGGCGGTAAGCCCGTTGCGCATCAGCAGTGTAGCTGCTGCCACCTTCTTGGCGTTGCAGACGCACGAAGGTTTCAGTTTCAGACCAGCGACTGTCGTAAGGGCGCATCAGATTGTCGATCAGGCGGTAATTGCTGCGGGCATCAGCACTGCTTTCATTTTCGGCCCGCAGCAAACGCAGATAGGTATCTGTGGCGTTGGAGCGAGATTCACCCCGGCGCAGGCTGTTCTGGATCATCTCAAACGAGCTGCGGGCATCGGAGGTATAAGCACTCCCGCCTTCAGCACGCAGAATCTGAATAAAAGAATCGGTCACTTCTGAGAGGGTTTCACCTGGGCGGCGGGCATTGCGAATCACGTCCAAATTGCGGCGGGCATCGGCACTGTTGGATTCAGCAGAGAGCAGACGGTCATAAGCTTGGCGCTCTTCCCAATTGCCTGAACCGTAGGGATCGCTGTTAAAGGGATCGTGGTCAAAGGGATCGTGACCCCAAGGGCGATCGGGGAAAACAGGGGGTTTGGGCAAAACGGGATAATTGGGCTTGTCAAAGGGATCATGGCCCCAGGGACGATCATTGTGGGGGGGTTGGGGGTAATTGGGTTTATCAAAGGGATCGTGGCCCCAAGGACGGTCATTGTACACAGGCGGTTTGGGCTGGTGGGGTTTGTTAAAGGGATCCTGACCATAGGGACGATCACTGGGGCGATCATTGGGGATCACGGGTTTGCTGAAATCAGAGCTGGGAGAATTGTTAAAGGGGTTGCTGCCAAACTGTACAGAATTGCTGGGGATATTGCCACGGCGGCTGTCGCTGCTGAAATTGTCACGAACGGGCTCCGAACGGCGGGGGGCGTCGCTGGGAATAATCGGTCGGGAAGAAGGGGGGGATGAAGAGGGGACTGAGTTAAAAGGGTTCGTTCCATTGACACGCAGGTTAGCCATAAAACACCTCGAATTTTACTTTCGCTTAACCTCAATATAGTAATTACTTAAGCAAAACTTGCGTGTTTTTTTGCTAAATTCGACAGATTAAATGTCTTACCTGCGCAGCTCCCATTCCTGCAGCAAAACCTGCTCCAGTTCCCGCAAACCTCGGGTTTGCTCAAACAAAAGTGGCTGAGCCGCACGAATACGTTGACGATTAACCTGTTTGAGTTCGGGCTGCAGCGCCAGAGCCAAGGCCCGCTCAACATAGGCCTCTGGCGAAGTAGGAATCAAATCGGCCAAACCCATCTGGCGATAAAAACCCTGGGTAAAACGCCCGCGCAAAAAGGCGCCGGGCCAAGTCACAACTGGCAAAGCTTGGCCCAGGGCCTCATAAGCGGTATTGCCTGCCCCGAACGGCGCAGAGTCGAGAATCACATCGACACTGCTTAAAAGGGCCTGAAAGTCGCGCGGGGACTGGCGCGAAAAAAAGACAATCCGCTGCCAGAGATCGGGCAAAGTGGCCCGAAAGCGCTGCTGTAAAAGGTCTTGCCAAGCGGGCACAGGCGCTGCAGGCAAAAGAATCACCCCCTGGGGGTCTTGTCTCAAGAGCTCGGCCCAAAGAGGGTCCAGATCGGGATGGATTTTAAACAGGCTTTGCGGACAGAGGTAATAATGGGTTTGCCCCCCCAGACCAAAGCGTTCTCGGTCGGGCAAAGCGGGTGTGGGCAAAGCATAATAGGGGTGTAAATGCGCAAGCAATACCAGTTTTTCGCTGTAGTGCCTCTGGGCAGCGAGTGGCTCAGATGGCTCAAGCACTTGATTGGAGATAAACAGATCCAGGTTGGCGATCCCCGTGGTAACAGGGTGGCCCCAGGTAACAGCCTGCAAGGGTGCCAAACGGGCCTGGGCCAAAAATCCACTGCGCGGATCCATGCCCAAATCGAGCCAGAGCAAGATGTCCAGCTCCAGGTCGGCGATTTCTTGGCGGGCCTGCCAAAACTGATCCGAGAGCAGCAAAACCCCTTCGACACTCTCTTTGAGCTGTTGCATCAGCGCGCCTGTGGGAGGTGCAAAACAAATGATAATCCGCTCGAAGGCCTGTTTATCCCATTGTTGGATCAGACCGGCAAAGAGCGTGGCAATCGTGTGTTCACGCAGATGAAACGAGGCAAAACCAATCCGCAGTTTGGCTGCACGGGGCCCGCGATAGGCCTGGCAATGTTGCGCAGTATAGAGCAGTTCAGGGCAGAGTTTGCGTTGTATCCGTGCCCATTGCTCCATGAGTTCGCGGTCGTTCAGCCCCTGATAAGCCAAATAAAAAGGCGTAATTTTGAGTTCTTGCCAGGGCTCTTTTAAAATCAAGTCAGAGGCTTCCAATTCTGCCAATTGCTGTGAAAAGTGGTTGCGCCACGTGTGTATTTCGGCCTGATTGGCATAGATCGGTGGCAGGGTCAAGGCCTGTAACAAAGCCAGGTTTGCCGAATTCCCAGCCATTTGCACAGCCGCTTGTGTGGCCGTCAAAGCCTGCTCGGCCTGGCCCTGACTGCGCAAAGCTTGGGCCAGATTGAGCCAAGCCTCTTTAAAATCAGGGGCCTGGGCCAAGACCTGCCGAAAACAGCGCTCGGCCTCAGACAGCTGCCCCATTTCAAGCAGAGCGGTTCCCAGATTGTTTCGGGCCGCGAGCAGATCTGGCTGCAGCTCCAAAGCCCGATGATACGCCGAGAGGGCGTGTTCAAAGCGCTGCTGGGTCTGCCAGACTGTGCCCAGAGAATTGGCCGCTTGGGCCAAGCCGGGGGCCAGGGTCAAAGCCCGCAGATAGGCCTGCTCAGCAGCCGCGAGTGCGCCACGTTGCTGCTGCAAACGGCCCAGATTATACCAGGCCAAAGCCTGCTGAGGTTCTAATTCTAAAGCCCTCAAAAATTGGCTTTCTGCAGCTTCAAAGAGCCCCTGTTCGAGATAAAGATTGCCGAGATTCAGTGCCACAATGGGGTTTTGGGGCAAACGCAGGCTCAAATCCAGATAGATTTTTTCGGCCTCAGGTCCACACCCGGACTCCTGTAAGTGTAGAGCCTGGGCAAACAAGGCCTGTAAATGAGACCACAGGTCGTGGTTATGGCTACCTTCTTCAGTGGATGTCAAAGACATCTCTCCCACAGGCCACTGCAAGAAGCACCTTAGCGCGCATTGGATGACGCCTTGTTTCGGGAGGTATCAAGAGAATTTCCTGCGGGATCCAACACAGTACTGCTGACCTCTACATGGATACTGTCCCCGGGCTTATACAGATTGCCTTTGGTTCCTGCAGCATTGCCAGGAATGAAATAGAGGTTCTCTCCTGCTTTGTTTAGAACGGAGCCAGCAAACAGACCCGAATTAACAAGCCAAGCAGCGGCAATGCTTTTTCCAGCTTTGGAAGCACCAGCATTCAAGGTGATCTGGAAAGTTTCATCGGCTTCAATGACACCATCTCCATCATCAGAGAGGGCGCTCACTGTGAAGCTATTTCCAGAGAGACCATCAAGCAGAATCTCCAGCTGAGCAGCCGTCAAGTTAGCTGTCGCATTGACTTGAGCAGACTCAAAGGTGCCATCTGCATAGGTAATGTTGAGGCTACAAACCTGAGAGCCAGAAACAGCCGCAGCAGTCAAAACACCAGCAGTGGTCGGAGGCTGCAATAACACGGTTTTGTGAGTCAGATCAGCGCTATCATACACAGCCGTCCCACCGAGGGCCCACCAGCTACCAGCAAAGTTCATAGTGGTGCCTGTCATCAGACTAACGCGATAATTTTTAGCCACATCACGGCTGTTTGCTACAGCATTGGCGAGGGGATAAGCAGCGGGGGCGTTGGTGTCAGAACCAGAGATATTGTTCATTCCCCCAGCAAGGGTCCGGCTGCGGGCATGGATGATCATGCGCTCGCTGTAACGGACGCTCACGGAGTCGCCATTTTGGCCGCCGTTTTCGTTGGTTTCAGCGGTGATACCGGTGATGGTCGGTTTGACTTCGTCGGTTTTGATTGAGAATTTGTAAGACTCTTCAAAATCACCGCCTGTCAGCTTAAAATGTTTTTCACTGCGAGAAATACCACTTTTATCTTTTAGCACACGATCGTTGTTGCTAAAGGCACGAAAAGCAACTTGATAATCAGGCACCAAATTACTGTCTTTGTCGGTCGGCAGCAGTTTTTCTTCTTTAAAAGAGAAGGTGACTTCGGTGTCATCGCTGTTCCAACTGATATTAAAGGCCTCTTTGTCCCAAATCTGACTGCCCGTGGATGTGTCAGCAATCTTACCGTTACCTGTGACCGTGTTGTTATCAGCACCTGTACGTAAGTTAGCGGTGTCAACGCTCAGCTTGCGGGTGTTAAAAGAACGGATCGAGAAGGTCTCTTCAACGGTTTTTGTGTCCATGGGCTCAGAAAATTTGAGCACGAAGCTGGTTTTGGGATCGACCCCCGAGCCATTGCGGGCGGGGGTCACCATGGTCACTTCGGGTTTGTCACTTAATGCATTATACGGGGCAGAAAAATGACCGCCAGCAAGACTGGGGGGCACCACAGGCATATAAGTGACACTTGGAACAGGAGTAGGAGAGGCTGTGGCAGAGGCACTTGGAACAGGAGTGGGGGAGGTTGTGGCAGTGGGGCTAGGAACAGGAGTAGGAGAGGTTGTGGCAAAGGCACTTGGAACAGGAATAGGGGGGGCTGTGGATGTGGCCCTCACTTCAGCGGTAGGGCTGGCACTGGGCTGGGCGGTTTGAGGAGTGGTTGGACCGCAAGCCATGATTGTAAAAGAAGTCGCAAAGCCAAATCCGACAGATAATACACGCTGTTTGGGCATCAGGGATTCTTCCTTTTTACATTTCTCAAATGAGATTGCCAAAATAAACTCAACAGGCAAAAATTTTAACATAAAAAGGCGGTCCGCCAAAAATATCATTTCGACACCAAACGCCAGGCTGCAAATGCCGGGAGGATCTGTGGCTGTAAAACAATCTATCGTACTCAGCCTCAAAAATGCAGAGCGGTTATAATAACTAAAGGCGCACAATCCCAATTGCCCAGCCAATACAAATCAGGAAACAATGCATGTCCTTTCTCGCTCCCTTTCAGCAGGCCCTGGAACTCTTTCAACAGGGCCAGCTGGCCCAAGCAGCCCAACTCGCTCAGAAACATCTGCAAAACCAGCCCCAAGATGCAGACAGCCACCATTTACTCGGTCTGAT
This sequence comes from Candidatus Blackallbacteria bacterium, assembly GCA_051715345.1. GTDB lineage: Bacteria > Cyanobacteriota > Sericytochromatia > UBA7694 > UBA7694. The sequence continues at coordinate 5,596 of JBPXJQ010000039.1, read as the reverse complement.
TCAGTTTCAACAAGGGGAGTTGGAAGCCGCCCAAAGCGCAATCCAAACAGCCCTGGAGCTTGACCCACAAAACCCGATTTTTCATGGCAATCTGGCCGCCGTTATGCGCAGCCTGGGTCAATTTGAGTCCGCTCTTAAACACACCCACAAGGCCTTAAAAAAGCTGCCTGATTCAGTTGAGATGCACAACAATGCCGCCACCCTCTACCAAGAACTGGGCCAAATCGGCAAAGCCCGGGGGCATTTTCGCGAGGCCCTGCGCCGCCAACCCAATTTTGTCGATGCTTGGTACAATTGGGCCCTGCTCGAAATTGCCGAAAAGAACCCCGATCAGGCCTGCGAAGCGCTCAAACAGGTCGTCAGCTACCAGCCCAATTATGCCGAGGCCTGGTTCCAGCTTGGTCTCTTGCAACAGGCCGCAGGAGAAATCCCAGAGGCCGTGGCAAGTTACCGCCAAGCTTACCAATACCAACCTCAGCATTACCAAAGCCTGACCAATGCCGGGGCTTTGTTTCAGCAAATCAACCAGCCTGTAGATGCCTTTCAACATTACCAACGGGCCCTGGAAATCCATCCCCGTTATGCACCTGCTGCGTATAATCTGGGTACCTTGTTTGAGGCCATGGGTGAGCCCGAAAAAGCCCTGCCGAGCTACGAAGCGGCCCTGCGCTTTGACCCTGGATTTACCCCTGCTGCGCTCAATTTAAGCCGCCTCTTGTTGGAAATGAACCTGCCCGACAAGAGCCGGGATTTGCTCGAACAGGTTGTGGCGGCATTGCCCAAGCAGCTTGACGCATGGATTTATCTCGGCAACGCCTGGGAAGCCCTGCTCAAGCCTGAAGAAGCAGCTCGCTGTTACCAGGCTGTTTTGGAGCAAGCGCCCAACCATCTCGGCGCCCGCTACAATCTGGCCTATCTGGCCCAGAGCAAAGGAGAGCTTGCAACGGCCCAAGCAGCGTATCTGGAACTGCTCAAACAAGAACCCAATATGGCCGAAGCCCATTTCAGCTTGGCCCATATTCTGTTGACCCAAGGAGAATTTGAAAGGGGTTGGCAGGAATATGAATGGCGTTGGCGCTTGCCTTATACCGCAGCGCTACCTGCCATGGGCCAAAGCCAACTCTGGCGTGGCGAAGATCTGACGGGAAAAACCATCCTGATTTTGCCCGAGCAAGGCTTTGGCGATCAAATTCAATTTTGCCGTTATCTGCCTCTGCTCAAAGAGAAAAAAGCGGCAGAGAAAATTTATTGTCTCTCTCCCTCTCCTTTGGTTCGGCTCTTTCAATCCCTCGCAGGGATTGAAATCTGGCCCAGCGAAGGGCAGGCTTTGCCAGAAACAGATTATTATTGCCCGATCATGAGTTTGCCTGGTTTATTTCAGCAAACAGACCCAGGGCTTGTTCCTGCCCTGCCCTATCTCTTAAGCGGACAGCCATCCAAATTGTCAGCTGTTCAAAGTCAAAAACCGGCAGTGGGTCTGGTTTGGGCGCCGGGCCCTGGCAAAGATCGGATCACGCGCCAGAAAAGCCTGGCCAAAACCTTGCCAGCGCCCTTTTTGAGCCTGCTTTTAAGCTTTTCAGAGCTGAATTGGCACAGCCTGCAGGTAGACGAACCCGAAACCAGTGGCAAACTCACGGAACAATTTCCCACATTGGTCGATTGCAGCCCTGAGATCCACGATTTTGCAGATACCGCCGCCTGGATCGAAAACCTCGATCTGGTCATCAGCGTCGATACAGCCACCGCTCACCTGGCGGGTGCGCTTGGCAAACCCACTTGGGTTTTGCTGCCTTTTGCCGCCGATTGGCGCTGGCAGGAAAATCGCAGCGATTCGATTTGGTATCCCCAGATGCGCCTGTTTAGACAAAAACAGGCAGGCGACTGGCAAGCCCCTCTGGAAGAGCTGCTGAGCCAGTTAAAGCTATTCAGCGCTGGGTATACCTCTGTTTAAGGGGCAACGAAACTGATCGAAGGATCAGACATAAATTTGCCCGCAGTATCAACCAGCCCCGAAAAATTGACCGTGCAATTGTCGCTGGTATTAAACAGATTGTCGGTCTCAGCCACAGATACCATCACCCGGTTGGAAGAAGTAAACACTGCGACAGCAGACGCGGGCAAAGTCACATTGACGCCATTGCAACTCAAACGGTAATTTTTGGCCGCCAAAGCTGCGCTGACGAAGGCATTGCCTGCTGCAGCTGCACCGGCTTGGCCGTTGGCGCCACCGACAACCGTTTGAGCTGTGGTCAAATCATAAAACAGATCTTTGGAAAAATTCAAAAAGAAATTGTCGCGGGGAGACACTTCTGAACCCACCCCCACCACCCGTGTGGGCGACAGATTGTCGGTGACGGTAAAGGGCAAATAAGCCTTGTATTGGGTACCCACCAAAAAGGGCCCATCTTCTACCGTTACAGTCTCGGCACTGTTGGTATTGTCGTTGATCACGGTGGAGGTCGAGATATTGGCTTGGCGAATTTTATTGCCATCCACATCTTTGGCTCCACCGGTATCGGCGCTGCCACTGCCATCGTTATAAGACAGGATCAAACGAAAACGGGCATCTGTTGCAATCGGCAGACCATATTTGGGTTTGAGCCGAAAGACGCGGTCGGTGTCCCATTCATAGTCAAAATGGCGAATATCGTAGACAGAATCGGAGGGGATACCGCGCACAGAAACGGCTTTGGGGACGGGGGTGCCCACCTGTAATTTAACCACGTCAGGGGAATTGGACTGAATCGAAAAAGAGCGCTGGACCGATTCTTTGTTCATATTTTCACTGAAAGTGAGTTCGATGATGCCATCGGCATTCAAAGAGGCCGAATAAGCGGGCTTGGTCATGACCACTTCGGGTTTATTGGAAATGGCGAAGATATCGCCTTTGAACTCCAAATCCAGCTTTGTTTCCAATGCGGAGAGAGAGACCAACCGTGTGCGCGTGGTATAACCCGGCGCAGTCACACTGACCTGCATTGTTTTTTGGGTGGGAATTGTTTTGATCACATGATAGCCATTTTCCAAGCTCGCAGTGGCTTCGTAAACCAAAAGCGGATCGTTGGATTTGACTTTGACAATGGCGTTGTTTAACTGAGAGCCCAAATCGTCGAAAACCAAGACCCGCAAGGTCGAAGTGGGATTGGCGGTCGGCGAGGGAACCGGGGTGGCTGTGGGCACAGCGGTGGGGACGGGTGTTGGAACCGGTGTGGCTGTGGCCGTGGGCGCTGGCGTGGGGGTCGGGGTGGGCGCTGGGGTCGCAGTGGCAACCGGGGCAGGGGTGGGGGTCGGCTGAGCAGAGGCAATCGGAGTTGCAGTGGGAACGGGGCTGGGGGTGTTTAACGGAGTGGGGGTTGTGGTTTGGCAAGCCGCCAGCAAAGAGAGGCTGGTCAGACTTAAGAGGGGTAAACGGTATTTCATTGCAAAGCTCCATCCGATTGTTCTTGTGTCGTCCACATTAGATCATCCCCCTTGAGAGGGACAAATGCAAGTATTTTAAAAGTAAACCTAAAAAAAAAGACACCCCCAAAACAGGATTTGTTCCCATTTTGAGGGTGTTGCCCAGACTGGCAAAGCCAATCCGGGCAGATTCTTTCACGTTTAGCTTAACTTAGCTTTGCATAAGTGCCTTCTAAGCGGCACTGGCGTGCCGCAAGAAGCACTTAGCTCGCGTTGGCGGAAGCGTTGTCGCGAGAAGAATCCAAGGTATTACCGGCGGGATCCAACACGGTGCTGGAGACTTTCACACGAACCGTGTCGCCGGGTTTGTACAGGTCGAAACGACCACCCACTGCAGCGTTGGGGTAAACCACAAAGCCTGCGGTCGGTGCATTGATGGCATTGGTGGCAAAACCAGTGCTGGCAGCGCCCTGAGGAATGGTGACCTTCAGCACGTTGGTGCCTGCAGCGTTTTTGGCATTGAGACCCAAGGAGAAGGTGAAGGTATCACCAGCGTTAAAGACGCCAGCGGTTTTGCCTGCACCCACTGAAGCCGTTTCAGTCACAGTGAACAAACCGCCCGTGCTCTGCAGGTAGTTATTGAGCAAATGCTGAACCTGAGCATACTCACTGGGCAACACCCAACCAGTCAGGCTGTTCAGCTTGGCTGCATCAAAAGCACCCGTTGCGTTGATTCTAACCAAAGCAACGGTCTTGCCATTGCGAATAGGATTTGCACCCAGACCCACATGGTATTTTTCAGCCGTTTCTAGAATATTAGCGTTACCAACATTACCATCACCAGAAGCTTTGGGGCTGACTGCGAAGTTAAATTGACCACCACCGGTGAGCAAGGTATTCAATGCTGCCTGAACTTGGCCTTGAGTCGCTGCGGCAGGAAGAAGCCCTCCACCAGTAGTCAAAACACCCAGCTCAGTTGTGCCATCGGTGTAGAAAAAGTCAAGACTGATAGCATCATTAGCAGCTGTCTGACCGGCAATACCAACGCCTGCAGCAGGCGAGGTAGCCCCTGCTCCCTGGAAGAAGGAAGACAAAGACTCGGTCGTAGAGGTCACACCACCAGTGCTGCCGACCACAACATAGCCGTTGTCAGGAGCGTTCATCTTGGTAGCAGCAAAAGCACCGGCGCGGCGGATAACCACATTGGAAATATTCTTGCCATTGCGCTGGGCTGTTTTTTCTAAAGTAAGAGTGACTGTCTCAGTTCCAGCACCACCGTTGGCCAGCGCATCAGCAGCATCACTGTCGGTGACAGTCCAAACATTGGCATTTCCTGTCGAAGCCTCAAGAATGTTATCCAGAGCTGCTGCGTCAGCAGCAGCGGCAATGCCGCCCGTTGCAAAACCCAATTCACTGGTACCGTCAGTATAGAAGAAATCAATGGTAACCGTATCGTTCGTAGCAACGACTGTACCCCCACTTGCAGGCGCTGCAGCCGTGGTCAGGTTCTGACCCACATTGCGGAAATACTTACCGCCATTGGCTTGGGTATTGGTGGCCGTGGGGGTCGTGGTTGAACCATCAGCCAGCAAGAAGGTCATGCCAGGGGCCTGGAATTGGTTGCTGCCGGGAGGGGCTGCCACAGTCGCACTCAGAGTGCCTTGAGTCGGAGGCAGCAAGAGCACTGTTTTGTGGGTCAAGTCGGTGGTGTCGTAGACAGCGGTGCCGCCCAAAGAACCCCAAGTACCTGTAAAGGTGGTCACGCCACCGGTCTGAACCGTGGTGACATTGTAATTATTGGCCGCAGCGGTGGTAGTGGCAACCGTACCACTGGGATAACCGCCGGGGGCTTTTTGATCGGCACCCGCCACGTTTTCCATACCACCGGCAATTGAAATATCGCGGGTATAGATGATCATGCGCTCGCTGTAACGGACACGCACGGAGTCGCCATTTTGGCCGCCGTTTTCGTTGGTTTCAGCGGTGATACCGGTAATGGTCGGTTTGACTTCGTCGGTTTTGATCGAAAATTTGTAAGACTCTTCAAAATCGCCGTCGGTCAATTTGAAGTGTTTTTCACTGCGGGAAATGCCGCTTTTGTCTTTTAAGAGACGATCGTTGGAGTTGAAGCCATTGAAAGCCACGTTGTAGTCGGGCACCAAATTGCTGTCTTTGTCGGTCGGCAACAGTTTTTCTA
>JBPXJQ010000038.1:0-155133 GCA_051715345.1 Candidatus Blackallbacteria bacterium | reverse complement strand
AAGTGTTTGATGTGCCTCCGTATTGCTTTTGTTTTCCAGATAGCGTTTGAGCAGTTCGCTTTCTGCTTGGATTTGGGTTTGACTTAAGCCTTCAATTCCCAAGATTTTGCTCAGGTTTTTTTGTTCACTGTCTGAGCTGCTTTGGTGGCGCTGTGTGAGAAAATGGGCGATGGCGAGAGGTGAAAAAACCAGGTTTTGGTCTTTGGGCAAGTCCTTGCTGAGGAGACGTAAGAGTTCGAAGGCCAGGTTGTTATAGCCATTGACAAGCGGGCTGTTTTTGAGGATTTGCAACTCTGTGTCGGTCAGACTGTTTAATAGAGGTGCAGCTATTGGTTTGGGTGTTGCTGTGGGAGAGGGACTTAAGAGCGGTACTGCTGTGGGTTGCGCAGAAGCAGGGCTTGAAACGGTCAGCCCTGATGGCCCAGGGCCACCGGGCGGAGGGGGTTGGCACCCTCCCCAGAGTAATAAAGAGAGGCCCAAGAGGGAGCGTTTCCAGATTAAGTTAGTTACCATCTCAATAGCCCGCTGGATAGTGTCTGTATTGGTGGGCGACATAGTCTTGAATATACGGATTATTGGCATCCTCTCGATTCTCTTCGGCTCCCCAGACACCTCTCTGGCCTTGGATATTGCGGTAGACCAGATTGATGCCCTTGTAAACCTCTATGCCTACGTTATCGGCGCCATCTGGGTTTTCAATGCTCAGAGAGAGCCGCTTAAGGTTGGGTAGGGTCATTGATAATGCCCATATAGAGGATAAAGTTCATCTGTGTATCATGTAATGTGTAAAAGAAAGGGCGGTTGACGGAAAAAGAAAGGGTGTTGGGCAAGGGTCCCAGGTTTTGAAATGCACCAAATTCAGTACCATCAATGCCATCTTCGCTTAATTCTAGGTTGACTGTGTGTAGGGCCTGATCGGGCTTTAACAAGGGGTTGTTTTTATCCTGACCCAATCCCCAGCTTTGCAAAAGTGGTAGCAAACTGTGGGTTTGCTTTTGCTTCCAGCGAGGGACAGAGACGTCTTTGACCGAGTGTTCGCGCAAGCTGTTTTTTAGAGTATACCATTCGCCATAACCCAAAATTTGAGCCCAATCCAAGGTGGGTTTGGCTTGGGGGAGTACCAACATCAGCCGGAGTCCATTGCGAAAAAACAACCCAAGTGCTTTGGCATCCAGGGTTTCTCCGTAAAAGGTATTTTTGCTGTGGTCGTTAAATCTACCTGGTTGTATAGTTACATTCATATTCATAAAAGGAAAAGAGACAGGTTTATTCATTGCATTGATAAAATCTGTATTTTGGGTGAGTTCTTTGTGAAAGGTAAATGCCAAACTGGAGCTGAAAGAGAGAGCGTTGAGCAGATAGAGATTTTGGCTGGCCGAAAGACTTTTTTCTGCCACCATTTGGTTAATCTGGCCTTGGGTGTGTGTTTGAATCCACTGATTCATTTGTTTTTCTGTTTCTGGCTGAAAGGGTAGGTGAAACAACGATGCATTAAACACGGATTGAAGTTCTTGTCCTGGTAAAGCAAGGGAACTATTTTGATTGAGCCAGAGAGAAGTTAGCAGCTCTGCTTTGCCATCATAACGGTCTTCTATCAAAAAGAGGGTAAGCGATTTTAAATAGCGTCTGAGCAAGTCAAACTCTTGTTGAACCTGAGCATTGGACATCCCTTCAATTTGCAGAATTTTACCCAAAGTCTGGCGTTCAGTACCAGTAGACTGGTAATAGAATACGGTCAATAAGCTGGCAATGGCCAGGGGAGAGAAAATGAGGTTTTTGTCTTTGGGCAGATCCTTGCTGAAAAAGTGCAGCAGTTCGAAGGCCAGGTGGTTATATCCATTCAAGAGTTTACTGTTTTTGAGTAGATCAAGTTCCTGTGACGTAAGGGAGCTTAATAAAGGGGAACTTATGGGGGTTGGCGTTTTTATTCCCGCACTCCCCTCAGTGGGTCTGACTGTTGAGCTGGGTAGAGGATTCTGTTGGTTTGGATGTGTCGATGGTAAAGTCTGTGTGAGTTGACAACTTGAGAATAGCAGAACCAATCCAATCCCTGTTTTCTTCCATTTTTTTTGAGACATCTCAATAGCCCGCTGGATAGTGTCGGTATTGGTGGGCAACATAGTCTTGAATATACGGATTACTGGAGCCCTCTTGATTCTCTTCGGCTCCCCAGATACCTCGCTGGCCTTGGATATTGCGATAGACCAGATTAATGCCCTTGTAGACCTCTATGCCTATGTTATAAGGACCTGTGGCGTTCTCAAAATAGAATCCGATATAACGCGGATTCCAGCATTCATAGTTCGGGTCATAAAGACCGCAACTCGAGAACGGGTCAAAAGGCTGAATCGGCAATTGTTTGCTTATTTCTTGGCTATTGATCGGGGGTCCCACCCGAAATACACCATCTGGCCACTGAATATCATGGGTCTCATTGTAGGTACTCACTGTCAGACCAGCAATGTTCATAGATAACGCCCTTTAAAAATGCTGCTCTAATCGTAGCCGTGATTCAGAAAATTGTAAAATACAATCTTCTCAAGGCCCAGCGCCAGCAGGCGGATCTTCGTCCTCTTGGGCCGACATGGCCTCATGGGCGCTGCGCAAGGCGTCGACGCTGATACTTTCAGCCCCTGCCATCACCAGTTCGGGTTCAGACCTGCGTTTAAACAGCCCGCTGATTTTGCCCCATAGTTTGCGTCCGCCATTGAGCATGGATTCGGTGATCATGTACATGGCAGGCACCACCACCAGGGTCAGGGCCGTGGAAAAGGTCAGACCCGAGATAATCCCAATTGCCATCGGGAACCAGAGTTGCGAAGATTCCCCGCCAATCGACAGGCTCAAGGTGCGGAAGTCAATCCCCACCCCCAGGGCCGTGGGCATCAGACCCAGTACGGTGGTGCCTGCGGTGAGCAAGACGGGGCGCAGACGGGTCAGACCGGCGGTGATCACGGCTTCGTGGGCAGAGAGGCCCTCTTTGCGCAGCAATTGGATATAGTCGATCAGAATAATCCCATTATTCACGACCACCCCTGCCAAACTCACCACGGCCAGACCTGTCAGCACAATGCTAAACGGGCTTTGGGTCATTACCAATCCGTAGAGCACACCGCTGACCGAGAGCACAATGGTGCTCATGATAATCAAAGGCAGCAGCACAGAGTTGAACTGCATCACCATGATCAAGAAGATCATCAGCAGCACCATCATAAAGGCCTTGCCCAAAAATGCGCCGGTTTCTTGGCGGTCTTCTTGTTCCCCGCCAAAGCTGATCTCATAACCCGGTGGCAGGGTTTTCTTTTTCAGGATTTTTTCGACATCAGCGATCACATCGCCGGAGACCCGGCCCTGCACGTTGGCTTCAATGGTCACTGTGCGTTTGGAGTCCTTGCGGCGAATGGCGCCAATCCCACCTGTGGTGTCGATCGAGGCCACCATCGAGATCGGAATCTGATCGCCGTCTTTATTGGCGATCTTGAGGCGGCCAATGTCTTCGATCGCTTGGCGCTGGTTTTCTTGCAGGCGCACGATGATATCGTATTCTTCGTCGAGTTCGCGGAAGTTGGAGGCATCGGTGCCATTGACGGCCGTGCGCACCGTGCCTGCGATATTGGACGTATTGAGTTTGACCAAAGAGGCTTTGGTGCGATCCACTGTGACCCGCACCTCGGGTTTGCCTGTGCTAAAGTTGTCGCGCACGTCGACAGCCCCTGGGATTTTTTCCAAGATTGTGCGCACTTCTTGGCGCAATTGGTCGAGGGTTTCAAACTCGGCTCCCGCAATATTGATCGAGACCGGTGCGCCAGTGGGGGGGCCATCTTGCTGTTCACCCACTTCAAATTCAGCCCCGGTCAGGGTTTTGAGTTCATCACGGATTTCATCCAGAATCGATTTGGCCGAGCGGGTGCGCTTTTGCAGGTCGATAAAGTCGATCGAGACGCGGCCCAGATGGGAATAAGACCCTTCGCCGCCCCCACCGGGCCCCTCCGACTGACTGGCGCTGCCCACATTGGCAATCACAAAGTCGATATTTTTCTTGTGTTTGTTGACCAGGGTTTCAACCTGTTCGACCAGGCCGTTGGTAATTTCGACGCGGGTGCCTTCGGGGCATTTGACGCTGACAAAGGCATTAGAAGGGTCGGATTGCGAGAAGAAAATCGCCCCTTTGCCAAATTTGCCGTAGACCACAAAGGAGAGCACCAGCAGGCCTACAGAGATGCCAATGGTCAGGTATTTGTGTCTGACAGCGATCAGCAAGACCTGTTTGTAAGCACGCATAAAAGGGCTGCGCAATTCACCTCTTTCAAGCAAATCACCTTTTCGCACTTTCATAAAACGCGAGGCAAAGACCGGGTTGATCACAGTGGCAATAAAGAGTGAGGCGGTCAGGGTGATGATCAAAACCATCGGCAGGTATTTCATAAAATCGCCAATGGTGCCTGGCCAAAAGAGCAGCGGGAAAAAGGCCGCCAGGGTGGTCAGGGTCGAGGTCAACATCGGGATACCCAGCTCTTCGGCGGCTTTTTTGGCCGCTTCCATGCGGTCCATGCCCTCTTGCATAAAGCGGTAAATGCTCTCGACGATCACGATCGCGTTGTCGACCACCATGCCCAGTGAGACCACCAAGCTAAAGAGCACAATCATATTCATGGTCAGGCCCAGGGCTTCAACCGCAATAAAAGTCATCAACATCGAAAGGGGAATCGCCAAGCTGACAAAGGTCGCATTGGACAGACCCATGGCAAAGAAAAGCACCAGAATCACCAACAAAAGACCTGTGATGATATTGTTTTCCAGATCGCTGACGATATTGCGCACAAAGGTTGATTGGTCAGAAGTGACAACCACATCAATGCCGCCGGGTACCTCTGCCTGTTTTTTCTCGACGATCTTTTTGACCGCATCCGACAATTCGATGATATTTTCGCCAATGCGCTTTTGCACCGAGATCGAGACACTTTCGGTGCCATTTAAGCGGGCATAGGTATCGCGGTCTTTGTAGCCATCAACAACCCGAGCTATATCGCGCATATACACGGGTTTGCCCTGGGGGGTTTTGACGACGATATTTTCAATTTGGGGCACAGAGGTAAATTCGCCAGGGATGCGTACCAGGTATTTGACATTGCCCAATTGAATCGAACCGCCGGGAATATTCACATTTTCAGTTTGAATGGCAGTAATCACGTCGTTATAGGCTAGGCCATGATAGTCCAGGCGATCGGCATCGACCTGGACTTTAATTTCGCGTTTGAGCCCCCCGACCACGTTGACGTCCAAGACGCCTTTGACCTGTTCGATTTCGTCTTCGAGTTCGTCGGCAATCTGTTTGAGTTTGACCAGACCAGCCTCGCCCGAGACGTTTACAAACATAATTGGGAATTCAGAGATATTGATTTCGAGAATCATCGGCTCTTCGGCGTCTTTGGGCAGATCGGGTTTGGCCAGATCGACCTTGTCGCGCACCTTTTGAAACGCCTGATCGAGGTCCACATTGGGTTCAAATTCAATCGTGGTCATCGAAGCGCCTTCGGCTGAGGTTGAGCTGATTGAGCGCACATTGCTCAATTCTTTCAGCTTTTTCTCTACAGGTACGGTGACGAGGGTTTCAATATCCTGCGAGGCCACGCCAATATACGGCACAGTCACAATCAGAATCGGGATTTTGACGTCGGGGGCCGCCTCTTTGGGCACCGACATATATGAATTTAAACCCAGCAGGACTGAAATAAAGATCAGGATAAAAACAGTGGTGGCGTTGCGAATCGCCCAATTGGTGATTTTCATCGCCCGGTTGTCACCCGCACCTTTTCGCCGCCGATTAAACTGCGTTGACCAAATACAACCAGTTGCTCACCGGCCTTGAGGCCTTTGAGTACCTGCACCATTGCGCCTGATTTGGGGCCCGTTTCGATTTCGCGTCGCAGGGCTTTGCCTTTTTCTTCGACAAAGACAATCCGGCCTTTTTCCTGTTCAATCACAGCATCGAGGGGGATGACCAGGGTGTTTTCGATCCGCTCTTTGACCAAGCTGACATGTGCGAGCATGCCGGGCCGCAGGCGCAAATCTGGGTTGCTCAGACGCACTTTGACCGGAAAGGTTTTATTGGCAGAATCCGCTGCGGCACCAATGAAGATCACGGGACCTGTGAAGATCTGATCGGGGTAGGCGTCAAAACTGACATTGACCAGGTTTCCCAATTTGACCTTGGCGATATCTCTTTCGGGCACCCCTGCATTGACTTTGACTTGGTTGATTTGTACCAGATCGGCAATTGGTGTACCGGGGTTGAGGTATTCACCGGCTTCGACGTAGACCTTGTTGATAAAGCCGCTGATTGGACTGGTGACCGCTGTTTTGGTCAGACTGACCTGAGCCAAACGCAAGCTGGCAGAGGCGGCGACACTTTGCAGGCGGTTAATTTCCGCTGTGGAATTGCGACTGACTTGCTGAATATCCAATTGTAAACGGGAGTTTTGCAGGGCATTTTCGGCATTGTCGAAGGCCTGTTTGGAGACCACCTGTTCCTGCAGCAGTTTTTGTTGGCGCTGAAAATTGACAGCACTGTTGCCGTAATTGGTCTCAGCCAGGGCCACCTGTTTGTTTTGCGTGCGGCGCTGCCAGGCTTCTTGGGCTTTGCTGAGTTGGACATTGGCCAGGGCCTGATCGCGCTGGGCGGCCAAAACCTGCCCGTTGATGCGGGCCACAACACTGCCTTGGCCCACCACGTTGCCTTCAACGAGGCCCAACCACTGGAGTTTGCCTGACAATTCACTGCTGACGGTGGCTTTTTTCCAAGCTTCAACCTCGCCTGTGAGGGTCAGTTTTTCTTCAAATACAGACGTTTTTACGGTCTGGGTGCGGATATTCACGACCCGCTCGGAGACTTTATCGTTTGCGGTCTGGGCATCAACAGCATTGGCATCGGGTTTCTTGCAACTGCCTACGCTGACCAAAATGCCCAACAGCAAGCTCAGAAGAAAGGGCTTATTCATGTTTTAAAACCTCGGCTGAGATGTCTGACTCTCACTGACAAAGACCAGGGTGTTCGATGAGATAAACGACAGAAAACGCTGGCTGTTGGTATCAATGGCGTCAAATTTAATATAATAATTGCCCGCGATCCCTGGCTGTTTCCAGGTGATCTGGGGTTGTTGACTGCCCCCGATCGCGGTAAAGGGGCCCGTTGGAGACATGCTATACGACCAGGCATAGATAAAATTGGCACTTGGGGGTGTAAAGCGGGTAGACAAGGTGACGGCCCCCTGGGTGCCAATGGTGGCTGGGGTGGGAGAGGTCTGGAAGAAAGAGGGGGTATCCGTGACAAAGACCAAGGCCGTTGCCGAGACAAAGCTCATACGTGTGGCCGTTGCCGTATCTGCGACATCGACTTTGATATAAAAGCTGCCGCTTTGGGGGGGATACCAAGTGGTATTCTGGCTGTGGGCACTCAGTCCCTGAACGGCTGTCCAGGGACCGGTTGGGGCCGAACTATACGACCAGGTATAGCGGAGGTTTTCGCCTTTTAAAGGGGTATTGGCCACGAGTTTAACCCCTTCTCCCAGCGAGAGCGAGCGATTGGGTTCGAGTTGAATGGCATTGCTACTTTCAGCCACCGAAACCAGGGCTGTTGCAGAGGTGAAAACCGATTTGGGTAAATTATTGCCACTGAGTTCAGCGCGCAGATAATAATTACCGCTCAGGCTGGGGGCCCAGTTGATCTCCGTGCCCTGGCCTGCAATTGAGGTAAAAGGACCCTGAGGAGAGGTGGCATAAAACCAAGCTGCTGTGCGTTTTTCAGCGGGACGGGTCAATTTGACTTTGACGGATTGGCCGCGCACCAAGGTGGCGGGTTGGGGACTGAGTTCAAACGAGGCGTCAGAATCTCGCACCGAAACCCCCACCTTGGAGCCCGTAAATGTTCGCTCTTGTTGGGTTTGGGGATCAAACAGGCGCACGCGCAGATAAAATTCTCCAGTTTGTTCGGGGCTCCAATTGATGCTTTGGGTGTCGCCATTGATCGGGCTGAAAGGGCCTTGCGGCGTGCTGCCATAAAACCAGCGATAATTTGTATTGGCTGCCACTTCGGTGGGCGGCACGGCACTCAAACGAACGGCTTCGCCACGAATCAAAGAACCCGAAGGCGGGTCGGTGACAATGGCGTTATCGGCTTCAGAGACCAGCACCAGGGCTTCAGAGGAGGTGTAGGTACCGGGCTCGCCTTGGGCCGGGAAGGCCTGAATACGCAGATAATAAGAACCTGCCTGTTTGGGCTCCCAATTGATCTGAGCGCCCTCTTCGGTAATCGGTTGAAAAGGACCCACGGGGCTTTGGCTGTACGACCAAAGGTAGCGTTGGGCGGGCGCTGATTCGGGCAAAGCGGCCTTGAGCGCAATGACTTGGCCCAAGCGAATGGCGCCTGAAGCTGGATCACTGCTGGCAATCCGGCGACTGTCTCCGACATTGACCAGGGCCACAGGGCTGGTATAAACCGTGGAGGCATTGGTGCGGGTATCCACCGTTTCGACTCGCAGATAATAATTGCCTGACTGCGGCGGTTCCCAGGTGATTTTGCTCCCAGAACCACTGATCGGGGTAAAGGGCCCCTGAGCACTGGCGGCACTCGACCAATTAAAGCGCAAAGTACTGAGATCTGTTTGGCTCTCTGCTGGGTTGAGGCTCAATTCAATGCGACTGCCGGGCAGAATGCCTTGAGCGGGGGTGATTTGAATGGGCGGTGTACCCAAACGCAGCAAGGGGCCGGTATTGACTTGAATAAAATAGGTTTTTTTGTTTTCATCGCTGAGAATCAGGCCCAATTTGCCGTTGCTATCGGGGACACGGCCCGCAGGCAGTGGGATTGCCAGTGAGCCATCTGCGTTGCGGGTGACGGGGTAAGGGGTGCCGCTGTTATCCAGCAGGGCAGAAATGGTTTGGGCTGTGCGCAGACCTTCAGGCAAAACCGCAGGATCGGGCAAAGACAGGACTTGGCCGCTGGCCGTGTTTAAAAGGGTGGCACGCACCTCACTTTGCTGAGTCGCGTTAAATTGCGTATTTAAACCCAGATGGGCATCACAGCCGTTGAGCAAGAGCAATCCTGTGCTCAGGGAGAGAAAAAACCGGACCGGTGAGTTCATGAAATGTCCTTTTGTCAGATTCATAGGTGCATCTAAATATTTTACTATATAAAATTTTTACCACAAAAACATTTTAGATTGTAACCATTTTTATGGGACTTATATATAATGAATACAGTAAAGGTCCTGTCTACACCCTAACCCATGTTCAGCTTTGCTGGGTGTGATACAGTCCCAGATTGTTTTAAAAATCTGGATTTTGAATTGAATTAATCTGTTATACGGAAGAAGCGGATGACTGAAAAAAAACAGAAGCAATTGGCATTGAGTGCCAAGGAGTCGGAAGAACAGGCCCTGGTTCAGGCCCTGGACGATCGCATGATTTGGTTTATGCATTTTATGAAAAAACAAATTTTGGCTGAAAGTATCGACGACGAAGCAATTACGCCGCCGCAATTCGGCCTGTTGTATTGTCTCTGTCACAAAGAGCAAACAACCATGAGTTCCTTAAGCCAAGACATGCACCTGACCCATGGTGCTTCTACCGGTATGGTGGACCGTTTGATTAAACTCAAATTGGTGGACCGTATGCGCTCTGAAGAAGATCGGCGTGTTGTCTATGTCTCGATCACGGATCGGGGCCGAGAATTGGTTGAACGCATGCGCGATCGCCGCCACAGTATTCTCAAAAATATCATCAATTCATTGACTGAAGAAGAGCGCAAGCTCTTTATCAAGGTCAATACCTTACTCAAGGAAAAACTGGACACCTATGTGGAATAAACTTGTACTTACTGCTCTGACATTTTTGTTGGCCGGGCCTGTTCTGGCCCAACAGGCAGCTACTGGCCCGCGAGCCGCTGCAGCGATTCTGGCTCAGCCGGTCGAAACGCCTGCTGAATCAGTGGTGACTGTTGCTGGTGTGATTCAAGACGCGGTCACGGGCTTGCCTCTAGAGGGCGTTTACATCAAACAGCAGGACTCCCTCAATGCCGTCTTTAGTAAGGCCGGTGGGGTCTTTGAAATGCGCTTGATGCGTGGCTTCTCCAGCAGTTTGATCTTTTCGCGCGAAGGCTATGAACCTGTGGCTCTGCCCTTTCAAAACAGTGCCGATAAATTGCGGATTCAGTTGCAGCCACTGAGTACCTATCGCCCCACTTTGGCACCCGCCCACAGTAAATCGGACGCCGCTCCCAATAACCGTGTCTTTGGCGATAACTTCACCCTGTTTTACCAATTGAATTATTCGCTTTTGGCCGATCAAAATGTTTTCAGCAATGGCTTTGCTCTGAATGAAATGGGGCTGGATACTGATCTTATGCTCTTTTATCCGCTGATTATGCGGGGGCATTTTTACCGGGGCCGTTTGCCCGTCGACATTGCCAATTTTCCCTTTCAACCCGCCTTTTTTATCAATACCCTGCAGGCCAAAGTTGGGGCCGGTTGGGTCAAAGATTTGGAGCCTGGTCTGCAGCTCTATCTGGGTGGAGACATCCTCTTTCACAATCAGTCTCCCGACAATCGCAGCAGCCAAGATCAGGCGCCTGTGGCGTTCACGGGAAGCATTATGGATTATGAGCAAAATCGCCTCTCACTGGGTGGACGCGCCAGCTTGGCCTGGAAAATCACCGACCGGCTGAGCCTTTTTCCCGATCTCAGTCTCTATCCTGTGGGTTTGAACTTTGTCAAAAACAGTACAGGCAGCCCGATTCACTATTTGCTGGCCGGTGATCTGGGCATCAAAGGCCGCTTTGAAATTATCCCCGGTGTCTATGCCGTGGCCAATTACAATACCCAGCTCTGGTACGGTGTCGGGGCCAATTACCTGAACAATGTGCATTTCTTTAATCTGGGTGTATCGATTGATCCTTGGACCTTGGCGGCAAAACTGCAATGAGACAAGCGCTGACCTTTCCCCTTTTGGCTTTGACGCTTTTTTGTGGCGCTGCCCAAGCAGCGGAAACACCTGCAGCCTCTCCGAACCCGAGTACGGCGCCGCAGGCCTCCTCGGCACCAGTCATTGCCCCAGCAAATCCTCCGGCAGCCACTTTTTTTCTGACTCTGACCGAGGCCATTGATGTGGCTTTGCGCAGCCACTATGATGTGTTGTTGGCCGAAGAAAAAATCAAAGATGCCCGTCTGCAGATCACCGAAACAAGTGCGCAGGGCATGCCCCAATTGAGTTTAACTGCCAGTTATGGCCGTCAAGATCCGATTCGCCTCGGTTCTGCTTCCGACACCAGTGGGGGAGCCGGCAGCGGTGGTTTGGGCAGCAATCCCCAATTGGCCGCTTTTTTGGGCTTGGCCAGTGTAAATACCTTTCAAAGCCGTTTGACACTGAGCCAATTGCTCTTTGCAGGCTTTCGGATTGTCGATGGCGTAAGGCTGGCCCAGATCAATGTCGGTCTGATGGAAGAGAGTCTGCGTCTGGCCCGGCAAAATGTGGCCTATCAGGTCACCAATGCCTATTTTAACGCTCTGCGCTCCTGGGAAGTCACCCAGCTCGACAAAGAGTCGCTGGAGCAGGCCCGTGAGCAAGTGCGCATGGCTGAAGCCCGTCTCAGAGCGGGAGCCGGGGTCAAACTTGATATTCTCCAGGCCCAAAGTCAGGTGATTCAGATTCAGCAGCGCCTGAGCCAAGATATGGGCACTTTCGAAAAAGCCAAAATGTCGCTTAATTTGGCCATGGGCCGTGAAGCCGATTACCCGATTGAACTCAACCGTCAGGCCACTGTGATCGATCTCGATAAAGAAGAGACCGACAGCCTTAAAAACTCCCTGGATATGCGCTCTGAAGTGCGCCAATTGGCGATGCAAAAAGAGATGAGTGAACTCAATGCGACAATCCAGGGCCGCAGTATTTGGCCGACCATCTCAGCCCAGGTGGTTTACAGTCTGCAAGACAACCAAGTCACGGGCGGCAATACCAACAATGTCCAGAATATGAATTACAGCTTGAATATGAATTGGCCGATCTTTGATGGTCTGGCTGCCAACGCAAAAGCCCAACGGGCCCAACAGACTGCGACTCAGGCCCAGATCAATCTCGATCAATTGCGCCAACGGGTGATTGTCGAAGTCAAACAGGCTTACCTCGACATTCAAGAATCCAAAGAGCGGATGATGATGGCTCAGGCGGGTGTTCAGGTGGCAGAGGAAAATCTGCGAGTGGCCCGGGTCAGTTACCGCGAAGGGGTGGGGATTGGCATGGATGTGCTCAACGCCCAATTGACCGTTCTGCAGGCCAAAAATTCACTGATCACGGTCCGCTTTGAT
This sequence comes from Candidatus Blackallbacteria bacterium, assembly GCA_051715345.1. Lineage (GTDB taxonomy): Bacteria > Cyanobacteriota > Sericytochromatia > UBA7694 > UBA7694. The sequence goes on along the minus strand of JBPXJQ010000038.1, from coordinate 142,777 downwards.
TTAAATACCCGCTTGGCCCGTCTCTATCAGTCCTTGGGGCTCGATATTCTCGACCGTTTGCGCTAGTTGCTGGGGTCTCAATTAGTTGTAAAGTGGGTCAACGCTGATGGTTGAGCGCCCCACTGAGTCAGGCACGGGGGGGTTCTCAAAAGGAGCTTCGCTCATCTCGTTGCTTGATGGGGTCTGGGGCTGTGAGCTTCGGCTTCTTTGAGAATTGTCATAATTGGATTGGACCGTACTGCGACGGGGATAGCGGGTCTGTTGGCTGCGCCGATAAGCGGGTGCCGCTTGGGCAGGCGGAGCGGTCATTGTTGTTTGGGTCGTGGCTGGGGCCTCTGGGGCAGGCAGGGTTTGGATTTGTTTGACCAGATCCTGGCCAATAATCACTGTAAATTCAGTGCCCAAGTCGCCTATACTGGCGGCAATTTTTTCGCCAGGAAAACCGACTGCCTGCTGGAGCTGTGACAGGACCTCGGTTTTGCCAGTCTGGGCAATGTATTTGGTCACCAGGCTGTCAGCGGGTGCCTTGCGTATCGCCCAAACGTTGAACCCCGCTGTCCGCAGGCGTTTGACAACTTCTCGCCCCACCTGATAATCTTCGGTGCCATTCCAAACCGAAATTCGGTAGCGATTGTTGTTATTGCCCTCTGGCAAAGGTTGAGAGGCCAGATCATAATTGGCCAAGGTGGAATCCGGGAACATGCCGGAGATCACTTCGCGGGCGGATTCCAAATTGACCAGCCAATAACTGGCCTGATAGGCACTGCCTGAAAAGGTGCCAGGCAGCATCACCATTTTGATTTTGTCTTTGTTCGAACTCATGCCCAGGCGGGCGATTTGACCTAAGACCTCATTGGGAATATCTGTCTCGATATTTTGGTTCAGGCGCGAGAGCAATTCGGGAATTTTGATCCAAGAGGTGGGCACCATCATTTGATCGATTACCGCTTTAATAAATTGCTGTTGCCGTTGTACGCGGCCAATATCACCCAGTTCGTCTTTGCGAAAGCGCACAAATTGGTGGGCCTGTTCGCCACTCATGCGTTTCCAGCCCTTGTGAATATTGATTCCCAAATGCGCGGTTTCGTCGACGTAATACATGTCTTTTTCGACATAGATCTTGACCCCGCCAATGATGTCGACCATATTGATCAGACCATCAACTTTGAGTGCCATATGGTAATCAATCGGCACACCTGTCAGATCAGAAACCGTACTCTTGACCAAATCGATCCCGCCATAGACCATGGCTGCGTTGATTTTATCGTAGTGGTGACCCGTTAAGAGGGCGCGGGTATCACGCGGGATCGAGAGAATATTGACCTCGCCTTTATTCGGATCCAGGCCGAGCAGCATAATTGTGTCGGTGCGGCTGCGGGTGCCCGCTTCTGCGTCGCTGACCCGTTTGCCGCGCACATAATTGTAATCGCTGCCCAGCACCAGGATATTGATTTTGCGATCGAGTTGGCGGAAATTGGTTAAGATCGTCCAGGGGTCAAGATTGGTTCCTTCTTTTGAGAACGTTCCCTCGTTTTTTCCTGAGGAAAAGGAGCTTCCCAGCCCTTCAATTTTTTTTGTCAGCTGGCTGACAATATCGGCTTCTTCCAAGGAGGAGCCCGAAGCTGTTTGGCCAAATGTGGATGCCAAAACCCCAATCACGCTACCCACTGACAGTGAGCCACAAACAATTGCGGCTGCCAAAAGCGCACGAAACCAAATATTCAGGCGCTGGGATTGGCGCGGGCGTAGAGAGGGGGGGAGGGCGTTTATATTTTTTTTCATTCAGTCGGTTACTCTGCAGCACAAGATCAACGGATCTTGAGATGTGGGCTGAATGCTCCTGTCTTGTCAGGTTTTGGGGAGTGGCTTTAGAAGTCTCCCGATCACATTGATTCTATCACAAGCCTTCTTATTCAGGCAGGTAATAGGGCATATCTCTGTGGTTTCAGCGCAGCCAATTCAGCCAAATCTCTAAGGCCTGTTCAACCCCATAGCGCTGGTTGCGGGTGAACATCTCAGTCGGATAACGGGGACTCAGTTCTCTGGCTTCGGAGCGCTGAGGCGTTTGCAGTGTTACACGCCAAGGGCCTGTTTCCAAGATCTCTAAGCCCAGCTCTAAGCCCTGCAAGAGAGGCGTGGGCAAACTCTCGCCACCGTAGAGGGTCCTGAGGCTGAGCTGATGCAGCCTTTTGTCTGGCGGGCTCAAAAAGGGGTGAAGCCGCTGCGCCAAAACGCCCCGACTGGCCGCGTCCGTGAACTGAATGGGTTGGTCTGAAGGCAAGGCCAAAAGCAGCAGTTCAGCCAGATCTTGATCGTCTTTGAGCAGGGTCCAGGGGGCCAAGGTTTGGTCGAGTTGGGGTAACCAGGGGTCTCCCGATTGACCGGCGGGTACCCAGAGTTTGACTTCGATATAGGGAAAATGGGCCCGGTAACCGGTCTGAAAACCACTGCCCTGGATCACTTTTTCGACTATTTCACCGAGGTCGGCTTCCGGCAGGCCCATACATTGCCAGCGGTAGAGTGTCTGTTGGGCTTTGCCCGGCAAATGAGTCGCCAAGCGTTTGTCTAAATGGGCCTGCCAAATGGCCTGAATTTCACTGGGGGGGCCGGGCAACGCCACCAGCAAAGTCTCTTGGTGGTGGTAAATAAAGGCATTGGCTGTGCCCGCCGGGTTGCTTAAAACCTCGCTGCCTTGGGGGAAATAACACTGCTGTTTTTGACTGGAAGAGAGTTTAAAATTCAACAATTGAGCCCGCTGCTCCAATTGTTCCCAGGACTTGGGATCAAACTCCAGGGGCTGACCGATCCAGTCTGCGATCACCTCGCGGGTAAAATCGTCAGAGGTGGGGCCCAATCCGCCGGTGACCAGAATCAAGTCGGCATAGAGAGCCGCTTGTTCCAATGCTTTAAAAATACCCGAACGATCATCGGCCACCGTCAAATGCCAACAGGTCTCTGCCCCCAATTCAGTCAATTGTTCTGAGAGCCAAGCGGCGTTGCTATTGACGATTTGTCCCGTACTCAATTCGGTGCCGACCGCCAGCACGCACACCCGCTTAATGTTCATGGGGCTGGGTTTCGGGCGCAGGGCTCAGATTGGGATTTAATTGAAAGAGTCTTTCGAGTTTAAAACGCTGTATTTCGAGACGGGCCATGCGGATCAGCTCCAATATTTCGTCGAGTTCTTCGGGAGTAAAGGAAACAAATATCCCAGACACACGAACGCGGATCGCGATATTGGACTGGGTATCCAAAGACAGTGAGAGGTATTTATTCTCCAGCAAAGTATACCAGGAGTCCAAACCATTTAAAGAGAGTGGCAGCATGATGTTTTTATAGCTGACGTTGACTTTGGCGCAGCAGGCACAATAGTGGATGCTGCCGTTGGCGCTTTGGGCCATCAGGCCCTGATTGTTTTCAGGGGGGGGGATGTTCATTTTTTTTCTTCCCTTCTGGCTCTTTTTAACGCGTATTTTCATTTCAGTCTAAGAAAGAATCGGAAGGGATGTCAATTGATTTGGCGTAATTACGTCTAAAAATTATTATTTTGCTTTAATTAAAAAATAGGTTTTTTAAGGTTATATTTTTATGCAAATTTATTTGTAGTGTCATTTTTAAATGTAAAAATATTTAACATAATATTTATTTGTATAAATTTATTTATTTTGCTCATAAGGCTTAAGCTTCAGGTCAGTCCTGCTTTCTTGGGCTTATTGAACTGCTCATTTAATTGTTTATTTTTTTCAATTAATGGATTCATTTAATTTGATGCTTTTTTTTTGTTTAATAGAAACAAAAAAATGATTTATTTCCATTTGAAAAAGTATAAATAATTTGTTGATATAATATTTTTTAAACGGAATAATAAGATTGATTGGGACTCAATTGATTGACAATCTCAAGCAGGGTTGATTATGGTAGAGACAATCTGGAAAATCCAGATGTAGATCAACCGTATATGGTATTTAATTGCATGTTGGCAGCCCGCAGTATTCCTTATCAACCCGTCCTGATCAAAGAGGGAATCCATCCGATTCAGCTCTTTGCAGCTGGTAGTCAGGTGCGGATTCATGCACTTAAGGGTGAGCGTGAACTCTGCAAACGCTTAGAATCAATGGGTATTCAAAGTGGTAAAACCATCACTGTATTAAGAAATCAGACCCATTCAATTTTGCTCAAGACGGGCAATACCCGCATCGCGTTTCGTTTGTGTAATGCCGTGATTCTCTACGCTGAGCAAATCGCTTCAGGATACTGAAGCTGTGCCCTCGCGTCCCCTACCCCCCTTTTTTACAGCCCCATTGCCTGGATCTGCCTTGAAAGAACTGGTGATTGCCTTTGCCGGCAATCCCAATGTGGGCAAAACGGCTTTGATCAATGCCCTTTCGGGCAGCCGTCTGAAAGTCGGCAATTGGCCTGGAGTGACGGTCGAAAAAAAAGAAGCGACCATGCGCTATGGCGATTACCAACTGCGCTTGATCGATTTACCTGGGACCTATAGTCTTAGCCCCTACACTCTCGAAGAGCGTGTCTGTCGCGATTTTCTCCTGCTTGAAAAGCCCGATCTGGTGATCAATGTGGTTGATACCTCTAATTTGGAAAAGAGCCTGTATCTGACCTTTCAATTGCTTGAAATGGATCAGCCGATGGTCATGGCCCTCAATATGTGGGACGAGTTTGTCGAGCAAGGTTACAGTCTCGATCAAGCTGCATTGACTGAGGCCTTGGGAATTCCTGTGGTTCCCACTGTGGGACCTACCAAATGGGGGATTGAGACCCTTTTAACCCAAGCTATTGCCGTGATTGAATCCCAAGCAAAAGGATTGCCCTTGTCTTTTTCTGGGCCCATAGAAGCTGCAATACAGCAGATGTCGGACAAAATTGCCACTGAGCCCTATGTCAGTGAATCCGTTTCTTTGCGCTGGCTGGCGCTCAAACTCTTGGAAAAAGATCCCTATACCCTGAGCAAAATCAACGAGATTTATTCGGTGGATCTCAGCAATGCCTTTCCTGCACTTTGGCAGGCTTTACAGGGCTCTGTGGGCGATATTGAAAGGGCTTTGAGTCAGGCCCGCACCCAAGCCGTCTCGGCCTTGGCCGCAAAATGTGTCGTTCTGCCCGCAAAACCTGTTAGGGATTTTACCGATCGCTTGGATCGGATTTTGCTCAATGAGTGGACAGGGCTGCCTGTTTTTCTGGGCATTCTCTATTTGGTCTTCAAGCTGACGTTTGATATTAGCACGCCCCTGGTGGACTTTATCGACGGCTTTTTTAACGGCTTTTTGGCCAAATGGGCTGAATTGTTTTTGACGGGTCTGTCTGTTCCCGCTTTTTTGATTTCACTGCTCAAAGAAGGGGTCATTGGTGGGGCTGGCCTTGTTTTGAGCTTTGTACCAATCCTGATTTTTCTCTATCTCTTTTTGGCGCTGCTCGAAGAAAGCGGTTATATGGCACGGGCGGCTTTTTTAATGGACCGCTTTATGTTTCGCTTTGGCTTACATGGCAAGGCCTTTGTGCCGCTCTTGGTCGGTTTTGGCTGCAATGTTCCGGCGGTTTATGCCAGTCGCGCTCTCGAAAATGAGACCGATCGCAAGATCACTGTGGCTGTTTTGTCGTTTATGTCCTGTGGGGCCAAACTGCCAATATACGCTCTTTTTACTTCGGTTTTCTTTGTGGAACACCAAGCTCTACTCATTTTATTGCTCTATCTGATCGGGATTGCTGTGGCGATTTTTTGGGCTGTGGTCTTGCGCAAAACGCGCTTTAAATCTGATATTCCAGCTTTTGTCATGGAATTGCCTCCCTATCGCTTTCCCACAATCAAAATGCTCTGGGGTTCGATCTGGGTTAAGACCCAGGCCTTTATTAAACAGGCGGGCACCGTGATTGCCGTAGCCATGGTCTTGCTCTGGTCGCTTGTGAATTTGCCCTATGGTGCTCCGACGGATCAAACGGTTTTGGCCCGCTCTGCCCAAGCGATTGCGCCGCTCTTTTTGCCTTTGGGATTTGGCGAGCGTTGGGAGCCGGTTGCCGCTATTCTGCCAGGATTTATGGCCAAAGAGATGGTAGTCGGAACCTTGGGGGTGGTCTTGAGTGTACAGCAGTCAGATGCTGGCGCGGTTAAAACCACTTTTACTGAAGATCTTGGGGCCCAGGGCCAGGCCTTTTTAGATGCGGGAAAAACAGCCTTTGTCAATGTCAGTGGCAATTTTCTGCCCACCCCGTTTGTGCTGGCCTCAGACAGCAAAGAATCGCCCCTGTCTCGCGCCATTCGCGACACATTTACACCGCTTTCTGCCTTTTCATATATGGTCTTTAATCTGCTTTTGCTCTCTTGTATTTCAGTGGTCGGGGCTGTGACCCATGAATTTGGCCGGTCGTATCTCGGGTTTATTTTGTTTTTGACCTGCGGCACGGCCTATACGGTTGCGGCACTGGCTTATCATCTCGGACGCCTCTTGGGATTTGGCTAAGAGCTGGGCAGCAGGGCTCGCAAATACTCTTTTTCAAGCGGGAGCAGATGGGGGTGGGGTTCGGCTACCTGCTTCAATAATCGTTTAAATAGGTTTATATCTTTGTGACGCAAAGCTTCGACCATCATGATGCGGACTGTGCCCGGTTGAATTTGGCTGTGTGGCAATTGGCTGAGCTTGTTAAGTGCCAACAGGGATTGGCTTGCCTTTTGATTTCGGTGAGCTTCCAGGAGCTGCCATTCGTATAAATCCGCTTTTAAGTCGGGGTTTTCTTTGAGATAGGTCAGGTAATTGTTTAAAATCGGCCATTCAAAGTTGAGAATGGGTAAAAAGCGTGTGATCAGCGTTGTAAAGTAGTTGTGAATTTCTTCTCGATTGCGAATCTCTGCCGGAGCAGAAACCAAAAAATCCAGCTTTTCGAGCATTTTTTCAAGTTCAGGCAGGGCTTTTAAGAGGCGGGCCTGCAAGATCTGTTGGAAGTCGGCTTCAAAAATCAGCTGGTAATAAGCGGGGGTGTTGAGAAAAATGCCATAGAGATCGATTGCATTGCCTGTAAACATATGCAATTCAGCTTTATTTTCGACCACCGGAAAAAAATCTGAGTTGGGTCTGTAACGGGCCGTCAAGGGGGCCACGCTGGCAGAGCTGAAAATTTGGTTCGATCTGTCAAACGCTGCGGGTGTCAATTTTAAGCGCTTCAAATCTTCTGCCAAAACAGGCAGTGGCCGCTGTTGATGTGCAAAGGGCAAATGATGGGGTTGGGTGCTGGCCAAAATGACCAAATCACCAGTTGAGACCTTGCCGCTTTCCTCGCTGGGTAAACCCAAAAAAGTCAGGTAGGGAAATTGGGTTTGGAGGGCACTTAAAATCGAAAGCAAAAGGCGGGAATCAAATTCATAGGAGTGAATCCACTGTACGAGCAGCCCTTCGGGTTTGAGATAGCGTTTGAGATCTTGATAAAATTCTTGGGTAAACAGATTTGAAACCCCACTGACCCAAGGGTTAGATGGCTCTGAAATAATCAGATCATAGTTTTCTGTTTGGGTTGAAAAAAAGTTGCGGGCGTCGTCAATGATCAGGTTTTGTTTGGGACTTTCATAGGCCCTGCGATTAAAGGGCAAAAAACCACGGGCCAGATTGACCACTTCTTGTTCAATTTCGATTTGATCCAGCTGTTTTAACCAGGGGTCTCCCAGCAAAATATGCGCTGTCATACCGCTACCAAAGCCGATCATGGCCGCGCGATAATTGGGTTTCATCATGGTCATTGGATAAGCGGCAAGACTGAACTGGGTGGTTTCATCTGAGAACAAGTTCCAATTAAAAACCTCATCAATGCTGGCATCGGGTTTGCCATTGGTTCTTAAGGTTCGCCTCAAGCCATAGTCCTGAAATGAAATGGTGGCTGTTCGACCGTGGCGAATGACGGTTTGGGTTTTTTCTGCTTGTCCCCCATTTTGAGGCAGATTGCGAAAGACGCCTTTGGAAAGGGTAAAGGCATTGAACTCGAGCAGAAAAACAGGGATTAATAAGGCCAAACTGGTTGTGAGAGTTGTGAGTTGCCCCGTAAGGCTTAAACCTGCAGAGGCCCAAATGGCCAGTCCCAGCACGATATCAATCAGGGCCCCACTGACAAGTGTCCACTTGAGTTGTAACCAAGGCATCAGTACAATTCCTGCGAAAATGGTGCCTGCGATGGCACCGATCGTGTTAAAACCGTAGACACCCCCAATGGTGCGTTCAGGTTTACCCGCTTGAATCATGATCCGGGTCAGCAAAGGCAGGGTCATACCTGCAAAGAAGCTGGCTGGGAACATCAATAAAATTGCCTGACTGTATTTAAAACCCGCAAACCAATAATAGGCTGCTTCAGTATGATTTAAAACGCTGTGCGCAGCGCCCATCCAATCAAAAAGCAGATTGTAACTACAAATGCTCAATCCTGCACAGAGGCCCATGGCAATCTGAATGCCACCCAGCACATATAACGAATTCCAGGTTTTTTTCAAAATCCAGCCAGAGCAGAAACTGCCACAGGCCAAACCAAAAATAAACGCTGAGATCATCAAATCAAAGGAGTGGGTGGAGGAGCCCAAGACCAAACTCAAGAGGCGCACCCAACAGATCTCATAAATGAAAGAGGAGAGACCGGTTCCCAGGGAAACAGCCATGAGAAGTTTGAACTGCAGATCCGAGAGTTGCAATTTCTCAACGGCCTGGGTTTCTTGGGCGGTTTCTGCCGGGATGGCCGGTATTTCTGTATTGCGCATCATCAAATAGAAAGACAATCCGAGCAGCAAATTGAGTGAGCTGGCCACAGTCAAGGTTCCCGGCGTGCCAAAATGGGGAATCAGCACAAACGAGGCCCAAAGAATCCCCAAGGCACCCCCCAATGAATTGGTAAAGTACAAACTTGGCAACGAACGTTTGCCTCCGTCCCCGAGGATCGAGATTAACCCCACAGCCAAACAAGGAAATGTCATGCCCAACAAGACCGCCCAAGGTGCGGTTATCAGCAAGGCTGCCAGCAGTTTGAGTAGCGAAAGTCCCCCTGGCAAATCTTTGACGTAGGGGCCAAATTGATAAATCCCTGCGTTGACGGCTTTAAAGAGTGGGTGATAAAACAGGCCGCCGAGGCCGATTAAGACTTCTGCCAAGGCATACATGTAAAAGGGGTTTTTGAGGGCTCGAACATATTTTCCGCCCAAAAAAGATCCCGCTGCCATACCCCCCATAAAAATGGCCAGCGTAAGCATTTGACCATAAGAGGCATGTCCCAATAAGAGTTTCAAATAGCGGGCCCAGACAGATTCATAGATCAGGGCTGCTACGCCTGAGAGGCCAAAAAGGAGATAAATTATAGTTAAAAAGAGACTGGAAACATTCACTGTCACAGCGCATTCTGCTTGTTTGGATCAATTTTAATCATGGTATTATAAATCATATCAACGCCTTGCAGGAATCCATGTTTGAAAATCTCACGATAACAGCGATTCTTTTGGTCTCGGGTACCTATTTGTTTTTGCGGATTAAAAGAGTCAGCACACGAAAACCAGCTTCTGGAGCCGGTTGTAATTCTGGGTGTGGAAGTTGTGGTACGCCTACCCCCCCTTCACGGGAAGTGCCTTTGCGCATGCACTCTTCTTGAGTGCCATGAAAACCTTTATTGCACTTCCGGTTTGGGGTGAAAAATACCTCCGTATTTTTCTGGATTGGGCTTTGCCGACGCTGATGGCTCCAGGCAACCTGATCTCGGGTCCCTTTTCTGCGGATTCAGCCATTCTCTTTTACACAACCCAGGAGGGGCGTCAAACGCTGGAGGCGGACCCCGCTCTGCAGAAGCTGCAAAGTGTTTGGCAATTGCAGTGGAATATTTTTGAGCCTCCCAGCACATTGCCCCACCGTTTTTACAAACACGATTTGCTCAGTGCCTGTTATTCCGATGCGGCCCTTTTGGCCCGCGCGCATGGGGCGGCTTGGATGCCTTTAACGGCAGATAATCTCTATTCTGCCGGGGCCTTTTCCCTTTTGGCAGAACAAACCCAGAACTGTGATATCGCACTGATTGCCGGATTAAGATTGGATATATCTGCTATAAATTCTGCGCTCTTTCAGGAGCGAAAACGGGGAGATTTGGCCCTCTCTGCAGCTGAACTCCTGCGTTTGGTCCATGAATTTCCGCACCCCCATTTTTTGGCCAGTTTTATCGATGCCGAACTGTTTACCGTTTGGTCTTCCCATGTCTATACCCGGCAAGATGAACACCAATTTGTGGCCCATTGTTATCACTTACATCCGGTTTTAATCCGCCAACCCCAGCCTTTTGGGCCTGTACCACCGGGATCGAGCCCCCATATGAATAACCTGGATGGCCATTATTTACAGCAGTATTATGAGGCGGGTGCACGTTTTCAGATTATTGACCACGCCCAATTTTTGGGCGTGACCCTCAGTGAAGACGAAGATGTTCCCATGGATGCCAAGCCCATGAGCCCTGAGCAAAGGCAGACAGCGATCGAAAAATTTGGCCAGAATTACTGCCTGCCCGTGCATCGCTTTTTTTACAAAACACCGATCTTTTTTCGCCTGTAAAGTCCCCTGCTTGCTTAAATTCGCAGAAAGTCCTGTGTTAGAATAGCAATATTGCGGGTGTGGCGGAACGGCAGACGCGCCAGACTTAGGATCTGGTGCCTTCGGGCGTGGAGGTTCAAGTCCTCTCACCCGCATTTTCCCTTTTTTGTTGGCCGCCGTTTTAAACCCGTTCCAAAGCTTGGGCCAGATCCGCGATTAAATCCGCTTGGTCTTCAATTCCCACCGAAATGCGAATCAAACCATCCGAAAGTCCCACTGCGTGGCGCTGTTGTGGTGGTATTGCGGCGTGGGTCATGGTGGCGGGATGCCCAATCAGCGACTCCACACCTCCCAGGCTTTCTGCCAACGAGAAAAGCTGCGTTGAGCGGGCCACGGTTTTTCCCGCCTCCAGTCCCCCGGCAACCTCAAATGAGATCATGCCGCCAAAGCCGCTCATCTGTTTGCAGGCCAAGTCATATTGGGGATGGCTGGGCAGGCCTGGATAGTGGATCTTTGCTATCTTGGGATGTTTTTCCAGGTATTCAGCCAGTGCCAGGGCGTTTTCCTGATGGGCCCGCATGCGCAAAGCCAGGGTTTTGATCCCGCGCAGAGTGAGCCAGCAGTCCATGGGGCCGGGAACGGAGCCCAGGCTGTTTTGCAAAAATTGGAGTTGTTGGTGAAGATCTTGATTATTGGTCAAGACAGCACCCCCGACCACGTCACTGTGTCCCCCCAGGTATTTGGTGGTGCTGTGAACGACAAGATCTGCTCCCAGTGTGAGCGGTTGTTGAAAATAGGGGCTCATGAAGGTATTGTCGACCACCAGAATCAGGTTGTGTTCACGGGCCAAGCTGGCAATTTGTGCAATATCATAGAGGCGCAAGAGGGGGTTCGTGGGGGTTTCAAGCCAAATCATGCGTGTCTCAGGGCGAATTGCGGCCTGAATGAGGGCTGTGTCACGGGCGTCGACAAAATCAAATCCCAGACCCAGACGTTGAAAGACCTTGGTAAAAACGCGGTAGGTGCCGCCATAGAGGTCATTGCAAGCAATGACATGGTCACCGGCATTGAGCAAAGAGATCACGCTGCTGGTTGCAGCCATCCCTGAGGCAAAAGCCAGGCCGTATTTACCCTCTTCGAGGCTGGCCAAACAACTTTCCAGGGCTGTGCGGGTGGGATTGCCTGTGCGCGAATATTCATAGCCTTTGTGTTCGCCTATATCTGTTTGGGTATACGTTGAAGTTTGGTAGATTGGGACAATAGTGGCGCCTGTTGCTGTGTCGGCAGCTTGGCCCACATGAATCGCACGGGTTGCAAAATGCATAAATAGCTCTCCAATTATGATCGGGATTTGCATCTCATTGTATCAGGCGGACTTGAATCACTGACATTCAGCTCACAAATGATCCATAATGAAAAATAGACAGCTTTGCCAGATACGGAACAACTCGGAGCAATGCGGAACAATCCCTGGCAGATCTGCGTCTCTCGAAAATAGACGAATTAAACAGGAAAGAAACTATGGCACAAAAATTCAGCTCATCCACACTCGCTCAATCAGGTGTGCTGCTGTTTTTCCTGGCTGCTTGCCAACCCGTCAGCCCTGTTACAAACACCCCCAGTGCCTCCCCGTCAGCCAGTCCCGTTGCCCCATCGGCAACGCCAACGCCGGCAGCGACGCCTTCGGCCAGCCCCGCCGCTCCATCTGCAACCCCAACGCCTGCAGCGACGCCTTCGGCCACCCCTTCTCCTCTTCCAACGGCTACACCCACTCCGGCTGTTCCGACCCCCACTCCTTCTGCCAGTTCTGATCTACCGCTGTTGGCTTTGCCCGAGCTTAAATTTGCCCGTTTAAAAACCATTGCGGGTTTGGCGACACCCGGCACGGCTGAAAATGGCACCCGCGCTGAATTGGCGTCGATGCCTGAAAATGTCAGTGCCATTGAGGCCGACGATGAAGGCAATGTTTGGATTCTGGATCGCTCCAATGGCCGCTTGGTCTATGTCACTGCGGAAATGACCCGCCCGACAAGCAACGCCAACAGCGTGCCTGATTACCGGCTGTTCTGGGTCCGCAAAACCGATTTGGACACCCCTTCGGGCATGGTTCTGGACCGCAAAAATGGCTTCTTTTACATTGTTGAGCAGAATGCCCATCGGGTCATTAAAGTGGATAAAAAAGATTTTACGACCCACACCGTGGTCGCAGGCAATGGCCGTCAGGGTTATACCGGAGATGGCCCGGCCACTGAGCAAAGTCTGAGTCAACCCACAGATGTGGCCCTGGATCTGCAGGGCAATTTGTATATTACCGATACGGGCAATCACCTGATTCGCAAGGTCACCCCCGATGGCAAAATGACGACCATTGCTGGCCAATATATCAGAGACACCAAAGTCGTGGATACCAATGGCAATGGCAAATTGACCGATGAGGTTCCCTCCTTGATTCCCCTCGGTGAGACCAGTGGCGATGGGGATTTGGCTTATAAATCCCGCGTCAACGCCCCTACTTATCTCGCAGTTGATAATTTTGGTGCCGTTTATTTTACGAGTAAGTCCAATACCATTCGCCGGGTACTGAATGATCGCATGGACCGCTATGCTGGTTCTGGCCAAGAAGGGTATAACGGAGATAATTTTCATTCTCTGCTTGCCAATTTTTATCAGCCCACTGAGCTCAATATCGGACCCGATGGTCTGCTCTATTTTGTCGATTTTCGCAATAACCGTTTGCGCCGAATTCGGGCCAATGGTTTTATTGAAGATGTTGCAGGCAATGGACGCACCAGTGAGTATGTTTTTTCATTGGTAGATTTAGAAGTGATGGAAATTCAGCCCGTGGCTTTTGGTTTTGACGCCAAAGGCAATCTTTATCTCTCAGATAAAGCGCATTACCGTTTGCGTCTGGGTGAAAAGCAAAGTTAATTGTTAATAACAGGAACCATTGAAGTATGAAGTATTTACAAGCACGTTTATCATCAGGAATCAAAATAACATTTCTTTTGCTCTTGCTGCTCTTTGTGGGCTGTGAGAATGCCAATCTCGATCCCGGTGGTGTCGAAAAAGGCAAAGGCAAAGTTGTGGATTTTGCCATGGAACCGAATATCCGTGTGGCTTTGTATCTGGATTCAGAATTAAAAGCGGGCAAGAAACCCAATCTCGAATACGGTTCAATGGATGCCCACTTTGTCACCTTGGATAACACGACTTTTATGGTTGAGTGGAACGATTTAGAGGATTTTAAATCGCTCAAAAAGGGCCAAGAGATCCCCTATCGGGCTTCGGGTTATATTGCCCGTCTGGAAAAAAATGGTAAAGTCTTTCAGGTGATTCGCCTCAATGAAATTTAAACGCATAAGTTTGACGTTTTTGCTTGTGGGTGGTTTTTTGACAGCCTGCAGTCCCTCGGCAGAACAATTATATGAAAAGGCAAACGCCCATTTTGCCAAAGATCAGTTCGAAGAAGCCATTCCCCTCTATGAACAATTGCAGCTCAAAGACGCCAATAACAGCAGCGCTTTGGCCAAATTGACGATCTCTTATTCCTTTATACAACAGTGGAAAAAATGTTCAGAGACCGGAGAATTGGCTTTTGAGCGCAAAATCGATCTGATGGAACTCTATCTCCGTGTGGGAGATTGTTATGAGCATCAGAATCAGCCCAAAAAAGCCTTAAAAACCTACCAAGAAGGCATCAAACGCTACCCAGATCAAATGGATCTGAAAGAAAAAGCGGCGCCGCTTTTCTTTGCCGAAGGCCAATATTCAGAAGCGGTAGACTATTTCAAAATTTTGACTGTGGCTTATCCTGAACGGGAAGATTTTTTGCTGAATATTGGCTATGCTCTCGATCGGCAAAAAAAATATGCCGAAGCAGAAACTTATTTTAATAAAGTTTTGGCAATTAACTCCCAGGATTCCAGTGCATTTTATGGCTTGGCGATGATCTATGAACACCAAAATCAAATTCCCAAGGCCATTTCGTTTTATCAGCAAACCCTCAAATGGCATCCCACTCATTTGAGTGCGCTCTACAATCTGGCTCAAATTTATGAGCAGAACAATCAGAAATCCGAGGCTGTAAAAACCTGGAAAAACTATATCCAGACAGCCAAAGGCAAGCCCAACCAGAAAGCCTTTCTGGCCAAGGCAGAGGCCCAACTCAAGAAACTTCAAGGAGGTGCTTCCTGAGTTACAGGATGACGATCCCGACAAAGTTAGGTATACTACAGTGTTTATAAGAAACGCTAAAAGCGCCGAAAATCAAAATACAAACCAAATCATAGTGAAAGACACGATTTGCAAGGAGAAAATGAGCATGAAAAAATTACTACTGACCGCAGCAAGCGTTAATCTCGCCCTGTCCCTGGTGGCTTGCGGCCCCAGTCCCACAGATCCTACTAAGGCCAGCCCATCCCCCACGGCCACCCCAACGGCAACAGCGACCCCTGTCCCTGAAGTGACCGCAACCCCGGTTCCCGCCATTACCCCAGGTCCTGCAGGCACCCCTGCCCCGATCTCGACTCCGGTCGCTGATCCCAATGCTGACGCCCAAGTCACAGCTGCCACTGCCAATAAAAATGCAGATTTCAGCTATAACTTCAGCATCACCGGTTCAGGTCTGGGTGCTCTGGCTGATTACCAGTTCCTCCAGGTCAAAATGGGTCCCTCTACGGTTCCCCTGGTCGTTGATGGTGTGAGCAAAGTGAATTCGGTTCAGCTGCGCACATTGGATATTGCCGCTGCCAAAATTGATTTCCAATGGGTGCCTGATCAAGGTGCTCCCACCAGTGGTGATGAAATCGAAGTGACCTTTGAACGCAAAAGTGACGCAGGACGTCGCCGCAGCTCCAAGGTGCGTCTGACCGTCAGCAACGCTCTTTAAGTCTTTGAGCAGGTTTTTTTAAGCCTGCTACAAATCGGCTTTTACAGATAAGATCCTCTTCTTCTGAGGGTCTTTTTTTGTGTGTTTATTAACGCCTTATGAACAAAAAGTGTGCCTTTGTGGCTTTAACACTCAATTAACAGTGATTTTGGTTGGTAAGATGGCTAAACGTTCTGTTTTTAAAGAGGTTTACTTATGTTATCAACTGTTTGTAGTGCAGCTATCTCGGGTGTGATGGGGTATATTGTCGAGGTTGAGGTCGATCTGGCCTATGGTTTGCCAGGTATGACGCTGGTGGGGCTGCCCGATACCGCTGTTCAAGAGGCCCGTGAGCGGGTACGCAGTGCCGTACGCAATTCCGAATTTCAGTTTCCGGCCCAAAAAATCACCGTCAATATGGCCCCGGCCCATACGCGTAAAACCGGTCCGGTCTTTGATCTGGCCGTGGCTGTGGGGGTTTTGCTCTCCTCGGAGCAGGTGGTCTGTGACACAATCGATCAGTGGGTGATGATGGGGGAATTGTCGCTCAATGGCGCTTTGCGCCCGGTTTATGGTGTTTTGGCCTTTGCTCAGGCTGCCTTGCGTGCGGGTAAAACCCATTTGTTGGTACCTCAGGCCAATGCTGCTGAAGCGGCTTTGGTTGAGGGACTCGAAGTCTATGCTGCTGATTCGCTTCAGGGGGCGGTGAAAATATTGGCTCAGCCTTCAGCGTTTACTCCCTGTCGGGCGGCATCGCTCTCTTCGCTTGCTTTTTTACCCGCTTCTGGCTCGGCTTCTGGCTCGGCTTCTGGGCCAGATTTTGCCGATGTTAAAGGCCAGATCTACGCCAAACGGGGGCTGGAAATTGCTGCAGCCGGAGGCCACAATCTCTTGATGATGGGACCACCGGGTTCTGGTAAGACCCTCTTGGCCCGGCGTCTACCGGGTATTTTGCCTCCGTTGACGCCAACAGAAGCCCTCGAGACCACCACCCTTTACAGCATTTCAGGCAGGCTTTCCCAAGATGCCCCTCACGGCCTGATTCAAACCAGGCCCTTTCGAGCCCCCCACCATGCCATTACCCTGGTTGCCCTGCTGGGCGGACAGCGTTTTGCTCGCCCAGGTGAAATATCGCTGGCCCACAATGGCGTGCTCTTTCTCGATGAACTCTTGGAGTTTCGCCGTGAAGTGCTGGAAGTCTTGCGCCAGCCGCTTGAAGATCGTCAGGTGACCCTCTCACGGGCCCAAGGAGCCTGGGTCTACCCCGCAGACGTGATTTTGGTCGCCGCGATGAATCCCTGCCCTTGTGGCTATGCTGGAGATGTTCTGCAGGCCTGCCAGTGTACTCCCGGTCAGCTTGAACGCTATATGAACCGGCTTTCAGGCCCGCTGCTCGATCGCATCGATTTACATCTGGAAGTGCCCCGCTTGCAAGCGGGGGAATTGTTGACTCCACCCCAGGCAGAGCCCTCAGCCAGGGTGCGTGAGCGGGTTTTGGCTGCGCGTAAGCGACAGACCGAGCGCTTTCAAGGCTCTGCCATCAAATGCAATGCCCAGATGCAGGCTCTGGAGATTCGCAAATACTGTGAATTGGATCCGCCCTCGCGGCAATTATTGCAACAGGCTGTGCAACAGATGCAACTGAGCGCCCGGGCTTATGATCGCATTCTCAAATTGGCGCGCACAATGGCAGATTTGGTGGGAGCGGAAAAAATAGAGCTGACCCAGGTGGCGGAAGCCATTCAGTATCGCTGTTTGGACCGCCGCCAACGCCGGGTTGCCTGATTATTAATTTGGGATTAATCCAAATTTTTAATTTTGGATTAATCCAAAAAAGCGACCTCAGACTCTGCTGAACCCTTGACGGGGCGATTGGCCAAAGCCAAACCATCACTTTGGGGATCCAGGGCCTGAGTCAGGAGGGCTTGGGTCGGAGCTGAGGCCAAGCCTGAACGGATGGCCACAAATTCCATGATCTGATCCACGCCCACGATCAAAATGCCGACCCCGTGCAAAATTTCGTCTTTGCGGTTTTGTGCATAGAGTTTGGCCTCTTCAGCTGCCCCGATCAAGCCTTCGTATGCAGCCTGCAAGCCTGGCAGGAGTTCTTCCTGCCAGAGGGCCTGATCCGCTGCTGCTATCTGCTGTTTGTCGAGTTCTGCCAGTTTTCGGCCAGCATTGTGAATCTGGCGATCGAGTCCGGCCAGATAGTCTTCGGCTGAGATCGTTTGCTTGTGAAAGGCGTCGATCAGCTCAACCAGGCTGAGACCTGCCATTATTGTTGTGGGGCGGCCGTTGCCACCATTTTATCGGCATTTTTAGACATGAATTCACCGACTTTTTTGGCTGCATTTTGCGCTGCGCCACTGGCGAAGGCATATGCGACACCGCCAACGAGCAATCCCGGCAAGCCAAAGGCGAGCCCAGCCAAGGCACCTGTGCTGGCAGCTGTCAGGGCGGCCATGCCTTTTTTACCTTCTGAGGAAGCTTTGGCATAAGCAGCGGTTCCCAGACCAATGGTTCCACCGATAATTGCGCCTGGAATAGCGCCACCGGGGACAACTGCGCCGACCAAGGCACCTGCTGCTGCACCGGCCAAAATGCTTTTGCCTGTTTTACCAAAGAGGGAATCTTTGAGATTGCCCAGGAATTTGCCTGCGGCTTGCCCCGCTTTTTTAATTCCGTTTTCAGCCTCTGGGCTGGCTTTGATCATGGCATTACCTGAAACTTGCATATCTCCCATAAAATCCTCCGAAAGTGATTGTATTACATTGTCTGTATTACTTCCTCTGTCAGCCAAATGCCCAAGGATCTTGTGTTTCTTTAAAGCGATTTAGACAAAAATTAATCTTGGAGCGCTCTTGCTGCCGCCTGAGGCCTTGTGACTGTTATAATAGCTCACATGGCAAAAACAAAAAATTCCCCCCCTGCAATTAAAAAAGTCGGCTTTGTCAGCCTTGGTTGTCCCAAGGCTTTGGTGGACAGTGAGCGCATTCTCACCCAACTGCGGGCCGAAGGTTATGAAGTGGCTCCCTCTTACGAAGAGGCCCATGCGGTGATCGTGAATACCTGTGGCTTTATCACCCCCGCGATCGAAGAATCTTTAGAGGCCATTGGTGAAGCCATGGACGCCACGGGCAAAGTGATCGTCACAGGCTGTCTCGGTGAGCGTCCCGAAACCATTCTCGAACGCTATCCACGTGTGCATGCCATTACCGGATCTATGGCTGATGACGCGGTTTTACATGCGATTCACGAGCTGATTCCCCCCGATCAAAATCCCCACACGGCCCTGGTGCCCGAAGCTGGTGTCAAACTCACGCCGCGCCATTTTAGCTATCTCAAAATCGCTGAAGGCTGCAACCACACCTGCAGTTTTTGTATTATTCCCAAATTGCGGGGCAAACAGGTCTCGCGCGACAGCAAAGATCTGCTGGGTGAAGCCTGGCGGCTTTTGCGCAGCGGCACCCGTGAATTGCTGGTGATTGCCCAAGACACCAGCGCCTACGGCGTGGATCTGCGCCACCGCAGCAGCACCTTTCTTGGCCAGGAAATTCCCGCCCATTTGGTCGATTTGACTACCCAGCTCGGCGAAACCGGCGCCTGGGTGCGTTTGCATTATGTCTACCCCTATCCCTTTGTTGAGAAGCTGGTGGCATTGATGGCCCAGGGCAAAATTCTGCCCTACCTCGATGTGCCCTTTCAGCATGCGAGCCCAGCGGTCTTGCGCCGCATGCGCCGCCCCGGTGCTGCTCAACAGCTCGAATACGTGCAGCGCTGGCGCGAAATTTGCCCAGAGATTGTGCTGCGTTCGACCTTTATTGTCGGCTTTCCCGGCGAAACTGAAGAAGATTTCCAAATGCTTTTGGACTTTCTCGAAGCCGCCCAATTGGACCGGGTCGGCTGTTTTACCTATTCAGAGGTGCCCGAGGCTGATGCCACAGGCTTTGGCGATTTGGTGCCCGAAGACGTCAAAGCTGAGCGCTACGAACGCTTTATGGCCGTGCAGCAGACCATTTCGGCGCGCAAATTAGCGGCCCGCGTGGGCACAGAAATCGACGTTGTGATCGACGATTATAACGAAGAGGCCGGCCAGTTGATTGGCCGCAGCTGGGCCGATGCGCCAGAAATCGACGGTCAGGTCTTTTGTGTCCATGGCGATTTGGCTGAAACCCCCGAAGCCCGTGCATTGCCTGCCGGTTCGATCAAAATTGGTGATCGGGTGCGCGTGCGCATCGAAGACGCTGATGACTATGATCTCTATGGTGAGGTTGTGGGCCTTAAACCCTGGAATATTCAGCTCAATGACCGACGCTGAAATCATTGACCCCGCAGGCGTTGCGATTGTTTACGCCCGGCCCGCGCTTTTGCCCGCTTTTTGCGCCACTTTGGATCTTGTTGCCCGCGAGCGGATGTATATTGAAATGACCGAAGCGCCAAGTCAGGAGCAATTGGCGACCTTTCAGATGCGCATGTTGGCCCTCAATATGCCGGTTTTTTATGCCCTAACCGGTGAACGGGTACTGGGCTGGGCAGATATCTCAGCGGCGGGCAATCCCCGCCTCGCTCACAGAGGTTTTTTGGGCATGGGATTGTTGCCAGAGGCGCGCGGGTTGGGCCTGGGCCAAAAATTGCTCGAAGCCGCCCTCAAACATGCCCGCGAACAGACAGCGCTTGAAAAGGTCGAGTTGCTGGTCTTTACCAGCAATATTGCAGCCATTGGGCTCTATCGCAAGTTCGGTTTTGAGGAAATTGGCGTGATTCGCCATTTTCGCAAACTCGATGGGGTCTATTTTGACTGTTTGGAGATGGAGCTGTTTTTACGCGAACAGCCCGTTCACCTCGGTCAATAGCGCAGGGAAAGAAGATGGCATTACCTACCTACAAAGACCTATTCGAAGTGGCCTGTGAAGCGGCCTGGGTCGCTGGCCGACAGACTTTGGCCCATTTTAATACAGGTGTTAATGTTGAGTGGAAAGCCGATCACTCTCCTGTGACCGTCGCAGATCGTGAGGCTGAGCGTACCCTGCGCAGGATGATCAACCAGGCATTTCCCAACCACGCCATTTTGGGCGAAGAATACGGCGAACAGCCCGGCAGTGATCCGATTCGCTGGATTCTCGACCCGATTGACGGCACCCGCTCGTTTGCTCGCGGGATTCCGCTCTATGGTGTGCAAGTGGGGGTCGAAGTCATGGGAGAGCCCGTGGTGGGCGTGATTTATTTACCGGTCTTGGATGAGTTGGTGGCCGCTTATCAGGGCGGCGGTTGTACGCTCAATGGCAGGCCCTGCCATGTTTCGCAGGTCAAAGAGCGCGATCAAGCGCTGCTCTTGGCCCACGACCTAAACTTGATTCAAAAACGCTGGCAGGGTTTGGATACTTTGGTGGGGCAAGTGCAAGGTCTTCGCAATTGGGGCGATTGTTATTCCTTTGTGCAGGTGGCCACAGGCAAAGCCGAGATGGTGCTTGAACCGCGCATGAGCAGCTGGGACAACGGGCCCCTGCTTACCATTTTAGAGGAGGCGGGTGGTTTGTTTACAAACTGGCGGGGCGAGCGCACGATTCATGGCGGAGAAGCCCTGGCCAGTAATGGACATTTTCACCCCTTTTTACTGGAAGCGCTCAAAGACAGCGTGCCTTTGCCTGTAGAACTTAAAGCCTAAAACTCAGGCCTTGACCTCGGTCGCGGCAGACTCCGCAGCATAGCGCTTCATGTCGCGAATCATGGCGACCAGGCCGTTGGAGCGCGTGCCTGAGAGGTGTTGATCGAGGCCTATGCGCTGAAAGACATTCAATTCAGCCTGTAAGATTGCTGCCGGTTTTTGGCCTGAGAGCAAGCGGATCAGCAAGCTGACCAGTCCTTTGACAATCATGGCCTCGCTGTCGGCTGTGTAGATCATGGTCCCCTGGGTGGCATCGTATTCGGCGTTGAGCCAGACATTGGACTGGCAACCCAGAATCCGTTTGGCCTCTGTTTTGTGCTCAGGATCCAGGGGCGGCAATTCAAGCCCCAGTTCAATCAGGTGTTCGTATTTTTCCGACCAGTCGGAAAAAAAAGCAAAGTCGTCGACAATGCTGTCTTGGATTTCGTTAATACTCTGCGTCATGAAAAGGTTTAGCCCATCAGTCCCTTGATCCAATTTAAGACAAAAACCCCATTGGTTTTCGAAACCTTGGGATCGGCCTTGACCTGAGACAGGCGCTCGACAAAGACCTGTTTTTCTTCTGCTTTCATATCGCTGCGGCCCTGCCACTCAAAGAAACTATCTTGGGCCATTTGGTTGACGGTTTCTTTGGTGATTTCTGTGACTGTTTCAATTTCTTCGTTGGAGAAATTGCCCTGGATATGCGACATCGCCGTCTCAATGTCTTGATCGAGCAGGGGCTTGTCTTTTTCTTTTTCGAGCATGTCCATTTGGCGCAGCAAAGAGGCCATTTGGACTTTGTGAATAATGCCTTTGTCGACCAGGAGTTTGTCAAAGGTGATCACATTTCCTGCTTTGACCTCGGCCTGAAGAAAGGCAAAACCCACAGGTTTGTCTTCTTGGCTGAGTTTATTGGATTTGATCAATTGCTTTTGGGCAATATCGATCTGCGAGATAATCGGCGTGAAGAGCGCACCTTCATCGGTATAGGTCATGACCATCAGGCTCTTACGGTCCGGGCTGATGGCGATCAGATCACAGGGGTCATCCACTTCGCTGAAGCGCTTGCCAGGCAATAAAATTGTGCCCTGGTGGGAGTAGTCCTGCATGGAGAAGATCAAGACGGCGGGTTCTTTGCTCACATCAGCCAGGACCGCGAAGATCAGGCCGAGTTTATCGTCGAGGGTCAGATTTCCCAAAATGCCGTGTTCGGTGTAGATCCGCTCTTTCTGGCGATTGGCAGGGTTGATCACCAGAATATCCGGGGTTTGGTGGTCGGTGATATACATGGTTTTGGTCTGTTGCGAATAAGCCACATTGATGGCTTTTTTGCTGCCGGGATCGCGAACCTGTAATTGGGCTGTGGTTTGGCTCAGGGCAAAGTCTGCCATGGTCAGGGTGCCAGCGGCCCGGTCCATGAGGAAAATGCCGCTGTTCTGGTTGGGGGGAATAAAAAAGTCGTAGGGACCGCGCTGGATCTGATTGGTGGGAATCATGGTGTTGAGCAGCATATTCATCTGGTAGGCCTGGTTCTTGAGCCAGACATAACCCCCTTTGAAGCTGGGGGTGATCTCGGATCTGCCGCGATCTTGGACACCTGTAAACAGGCCTTTGTCATTAAACAGGGCCACTTTATTCGAGGCATAAGCCACCCAGTCGCCTTGAAAAGCGGGGGAGGGCATGTCAAAAGAGGCCCATTCGTCCATGGCGTTGGTATTGGGGTCGTTGGCTGTGCGATCCCGCAGCAGCAGACGACCACTGTCGTGCTCAAGCAGGTAGTTGCACTGCAGGGCTTCGATTTTCATGAGGATATAGGTCTGAACAGCCATGGCCAGTTGAGAGGAGGAGGCCAAATTTTGTTGAACGGCCAAAGAGCAGATTTTTTGAACGGATTCGCTAGTCGTTATCGGCATACCTAAATCAAACCAGATTTCCCAATTTGGTATTTTCCATTGCAGATCCCGTTTTTTAAGCCGGGCAATTGCTTTCTACAGTTATATCATGCTCAAGCTGCTTGATTACGAATTTTTCAGCAAATTGAACAGTTAGCTACATTGTACCCCGATTTGCAAAAATACATGTGCCCCAAGGCACATCAGACCCGCGCATGAAAAAGAAAATGCAAGCCACTTGCATTTAACTTATTGATTCCACTATACTTTAAATAACCCCATTCACCCACAGGAAACCTGTTTTTTGAAAATGCTTCTCCCAGGCCGTTCGCTTAAACATGTGGACCAACTCGGCGCCAGCCTCTCTTTGGTCTGCGCGCTGCACTGCGCATTGCAGCCTCTTTTGATTGTGGCTTTGCCACTGGTGGGATTGGGTTTTCTGATGAATGAATTGCTGGAAACGATCTTTTTGGGCTTTTCGCTCACCTTGGCTGCCTGGTCTTTTTTCTCTGGCTATGCCCATCATCGCCGCTCGGCCGTTTTTGCTTTCTGGGGTGTGGCAGCAACCTTGATTGCCCTGAGCCGGATGCCTTGGTTTGAGTCCTATGAAATGATTTTGGCTGTCTGTGGCGCATTGTCTTTGGTCTCGGGCCATTTGCTCAATCAATACCTGCACCGCCAAGCCCATGCCGTGGTCTATTCGGAGATTCCCACAGAAGCAGCTCTGACGGGGCAGCTCGTAGCCATGGACTCCCACGCCTGCAAACCCTGAATTTGGGCGTTTCTATCCTTGATTTGACCTCTCTCGGCGTGTTGCAACTCTTCTTCTTTTTTAGATCTTTAATCGTTTTTGTCTATTGAAAATATAATAATAAACGATTTGACTTATCAATTAATCTCCCGCATACTAAATTCAAAACGTATACAAACCAAGGAGATACCCAAGATGAAAAACAGTGAAGGTCAAAAAGTTCCCCAGGTCGTGTTTAAAACCCGCACCCCCGAAGGCAATTGGTTGGATGTTTCAACCGATGATGTCTTCGCTGGCAAAACGGTGGTGGTCTTTGCGCTGCCGGGGGCCTTTACTCCCACCTGCTCCAGTACCCATGTTCCCGGTTATAATGCGCTTGCACCCGTTTTTCGTGAAAATGGCGTGGATGAAATTGTTTGCTTGTCCGTGAATGACGCCTTTGTCATGGATGCCTGGAAAAAAGACCAAAGCGCTGAACAAATCCGCTTTTTGCCCGATGGCAATGGTGAATTTAGCGAGGCCTTGGGCCTGCTCGTAGATAAAAGTGCGATTGGTTTTGGCAAACGCTCTTGGCGCTATTCGATGCTGGTGCGTGACGGTGTGATCGAAAAGATGTTTCTCGAGCCCGAAAAACCTGGGGATCCTTTTGAGGTCTCCGATGCCGACACCATGTTGAATTTTATCAATCCCGAAGCCAAAACCCCTGAGTATATCTCGCTGCTGAGCCGTGCCGGTTGCCCCCACTGTGCCCGTGCCAAAAATATGCTCAAAGCCCGTGGCTTGGCCTTTGAAGAAATTGAACTCAATGACCGAGTGACCACCCGTTCGATTGAAGCGATCACGGGCAAAGCCACCACCCCCCAGATCTTTATTGGGGGCCGCCATATTGGTGGGGCCGACGATTTGGCAGCCTTTTTAGGCCAGAAATAAACGAGAGAGAGATTTTTACCATGAAGGTATATCAGACAGACGTTGCGGTGATCGGTGGCGGCACAGCCGGCTTGGCCGCGTGGCGGGAAGCCACGCGGGCTGGGGCTCATGCCCTTTTGATCGAAGGGGGCCCCTATGGAACGACCTGTGCGCGGGTCGGTTGTATGCCCAGCAAGCTTTTGATTGCTGCCGCTGAATCCGCCCGCAGTGTGCGTCTGGCTCCGACCTTTGGGGTAGAGGCCTCTCTCAATCGCATCGATGGCCAAGCTGTGATGCAACGGGTGCGCAGCGAACGTGACCGCTTTGTGGGATTTGTACTCGAAGGGGTCGAAAATATTCCTGCAGACCAGCGTCTGCAGGGCTACGCCCGTTTTCTCAAACCGAATTTGCTGCAAGTGGGGGAAGAGATCCAGATTGAAGCCAAAACTGTGGTCATAGCGACGGGTTCGAGCCCGTCGTTACCCCCACTCTTGCAGGGTTTGGGAGATCGCCTTGTGGACAATGAGGGCCTGTTTAATTGGTTGGATTTACCGCGCTCCGTGGCGGTTTTTGGGGCCGGGATTATTGGCCTGGAGCTGGGTCAAGCTTTGCAACAACTCGGCGTACGTATCCACCTCTTTGGGGCCCGCGGAGGTGTGGCTGGGCTCAATGACCCCTTGGTTAAAGCCGAGGCGATTCGCCTCTTTTCCGACGAATTTCCTTTTCAGCCTGATGCCCAGGTCGAAAAGGTCGAGCGCACCGAAGCCGGTGTGAGCGTGACCTACCGCTCGGAAGCGGGCAATCTGGTCAGTGAAAACTTTGATTGTGTCTTGGCTGCGACTGGGCGCAAACCCAATTTGGGCAATTTGGGTCTGGAAAATCTGGACCTGACTGTGAGTGCGCAAGGCGTACCCCATTTTGATGCGCTGACGATGCAGGTGGGGGACCTGCCGGTGTTTTTGGCGGGAGATGTGAACAGCGATCGCCCCCTGTTACATGAAGCCGCGGATGAAGGCCGGATTGCGGGCCACAATGCAGCGATGTGGCCGCATATTCAACCCGGCCATCGCCGCTCTCCGATTGCGGTGGTCTTTACCCATCCCCAGGTGGCCATGATCGGTCAACGCTACGATCAGCTTGATCTTTCCTGTACTGCGATTGGTGAGGTCTCGTTTGCCAGTCAAGGTCGCAGTCGGGTGATGCTTGAAAACGCCGGATTGCTGCGGATCTATGCAGATTACCGCACACGCCGTTTACTTGGCGCTGAGATGATTGGCCCCCGTGCCGAACATCTGGCCCATTTATTGGCTTGGGCCCATCAGCAGCAACTCACGATCGATGCCCTATTGGAGATGCCTTTTTACCATCCTGTGATTGAAGAAGGGGTTCGTACGGCGTTGCAGGCCACCCACAAGGCCTTGCAGGCTGGGCCACCCAAAGGCTGTGGCGACTGTGCCTTGCCCGAATTGCAGGACATGCTGGCCTAGCGGCTACTCCCGCTTTTGGTAGAGCCTGGCCACGTCTTTGCCCCAGGAGAAAAAGGTCTCCACCTCGCTGAGTAATTCCAAGCGGGGATCCTCCAGGGTGTGGGTCAGCACCAAGAGGCGTGTGCCGGGTTTGCATTCTTTAAAAAATTTAGCCAGAATGGCTTCGCGCAGGGGCACAGGAAAACAGGTCCAAGCGGCGTAAAAGAGTGTACCGCGCGAAAAATTGAAGTGCAAAAAGTCCAAGTTGTGAAATTGCAAGCCCTCAAAATGCAGATTGTGAGGCGGTTCTGAGAGTTCTGTCATGATCTCTTTGGCGTTGAGAATAAAGGTATTTAGCGCCTCCAGGCCGATCGCCTGAACCCCATAGACCTGCTGCATAAAAAAGCAAAAATGGCCCGTGCCACAGCCGAGTTCGACAAAGACCTCCTCGGGCCGGATCTCTAGCTTTTCGGTCAGGCGCAGCAGAGCCACCCAGGGAGTGGCTCCGTAAATATAGCGTTCGTCTTGGGCGATTTTGCGGTGAATGCGCTCCATTAGCGAAATATCGTGGGCGCCATATTGCACACGAATATAACGCCGCTCAAAGGCTTCCATCACGGGCCGCAACTGGGGGTGTTTGGCCAGGATCTGTTTCTTTTGGCGGTTAAAAATAAAGGGTCGGCTGAGTTGGTCGGCTTTGCGGTAGACAAAGCCAATCAGGCGGTGTAAGTTCAACATAAAACGGCCTCCTTCAGCAGTATAACCGGGGAGGCAGTATACCAGAGGGAGGCTATTTGAAATGGGTTGCTTGGGTTAATTGCCGATTTGGCGCAGGGAGGCTTTCATGCCTTCGATCAGCTCCAGCATGGGGTCTTTGCCAGGATTGGGGTTGGAATTGATCTCGGGGGGCAATTCGTTTCTGCTCGCTTCGGGTAAGATCAGCTCTCTGGGTTGAGAGCCTTCTGTGGTTAAAAACTGGAGCAGCGGGGCGGCCGTTTGGGCATTGCCGGGATCGATAAACTGGGCATCGATGGCTTGAATATCTGAACCAATGGTCTGGGTGTCGGGCAGGCTTAAAACCGAGGCTGCCACATGATCTGTTTCTTGTTCGTAGCGATCACTGGGTTGATTGACCTCGGGCTGTGTTTGGGGAGCGTTGACGTCGCTCACTCCGTCCGTATGTTGAACCGCTTGGCTCGATTCGTGGCTGACCACTTGTTTGTCCGAATTCCCCTGGTTGGCGTAGGGGTTGTGGGGCAATCCGTTGAATATAGTTGTCATTGATGATCTCCTTCAGGATGCAAGGCATTCTTGCAAAAGTCGGGCTTCGGGCAGGTTGGGACTGAGTCGGCGAGCAGCGTTGAGATAGCGGTGTGTGCGGGGCAGATCGTTGAGAACAAAGAAAATATAGCCCAAACACAAATAGGCATAAGGGTTGCGGTTATTGAGCAAGAGCGATTCGTGCAGCAAGGTGGCCGCTTGCTTGAGCAAGGACTTTTGCGTGTACTGGCTTTGCTGAAATTGCGCCAAAAACGCCACAGCTCTTTTGTAGAGCTCTTCTGAGCGCTTCTGACGATCCTGGTCGCGGGCTCCAGCTTCCTGCCGGGCAGAAGCCAGCGCTTGGAAATCCAGCATTCCCTTGTGTGCCTCTCTTTTGACTACTTGATCTGATTATACCCCTGCCCTGGCGATTTAATACACCCGCAAGTAGGATTTTTAAGGCTGAGCGGAGGGGCTGACCTGTTCTTTTTCCTGCCAACCCAATAAAAGCGCGCAGATCGCCCCAATTTGTGCCACTTCATGGTTTTTGATCGAAATGTCTTCTGCCGAGCCTGTGATACAGGTTTCGAGCAAAATGGCTTTTTTATTCAGCAGCTCTGCCGGGTCTGTGGGGAACATCAGCCGGGTCATGGCCAGGGCTGTGCGCTGCCGGTCGGCAGCCTCTCCGAGAATCCAGCCCGAGAGCTTTTCGTGGTTCAACATGCGCCCAGCTGAACGCGGTGAGGATGCTTGTGAAGCGGTTTGCTCGCTCTTGGGGCTGGGACTGCTGGAAGAGGCCGAGGTGGGTGCGTTTGCTGGGGCCGCTACAGCACTGAGCAGTTGAGAGCTGATCCAGCCCCGCTCTTTTTCATTGAGCTGGAGTTCGATCCAGGTATGGCCTTCCGCCACTTCTGTTTTGCCTGTGCCCGTGTATTCTTCGCCCCCCTGCAGGCGCATCAGCACCTCTGATTGCAATGAGGGTTTGGTGCGGATATTGAGCAAACCTTGAGCGGTTTTCCAGCGCGGAGAGGCACTGGGTGCGATTTCTTTGGCCACTTCTACGGCTGCAGAGACGCCATTGAGATTGGTCCCGCCACTGGGGCTTGTGGTTGGATTTTCAACTGGGCTCGGCGTGGCTGAAAAGACAATGGGGCTTGGCGCTTCTGCGGCTTTTTGCCAGGGCCGCCAGAGCGTGAATGCGCCCAGGATCAGCAGCAGACCGAGGGTCGCGAGTCCTGCGATCAAGCGGTTGCGCGAGAGCAGGGCTTGAAATTGGTCCAAGGGCTTGGCACTCCAAAAAGAGGCATTGGCGGCCTGGGCCTCGGGGGTGGCATTGCTTTGCAGCAAAAAACCACAGCCCGCGCAGAACTGGTCGCCGGGCAAGATCGCGCGGTGGCATTGGGGACAGGAAAACAAATCTGACTCAGACATAGCGCACTCTCTTGTTTGGTTGGGATTTTAGCAGGCCTGGGGGCGGGTGTACAGGGAAAAGGGGGGATTGCTGTTTTAAGACAAATTGAGCAATTGACAATCCCGCGCGAAACCGATTAGGGTAGGAGCAGGAGATTGATGCCATGATTCGCCTTTTAAACACCTTTTATACCCGTCTGATAACCCCCTCCCGTTACCAATTGTTACAGGATTTGGGCCTCTTGTGGCTGCGCCTGACCCTCGGCTGGCTGATGCTCGGTCATGGCATGGGCAAATTGGCCAAATATGAGACCCTGTCCAGCCAATTTCTCGATCCCTTTGGGATTGGCCCCGGAGCCAGTTTGTTGTTGGCCATCTTTGCTGAAGTGGTCTGTTCTGGTTTGATTATGTTGGGCTTGGCCACCCGCTTTGCGGCCTTGAATTGGTTTATTACCATGTGTGTTGCCGCCTTTATTGCCCATGGCGCAGACCCGCTGAATAAAAAGGAACCTGCTTTGTTGTTTCTGATTCCCGCCGTTACTTTGATGGCGACAGGTGCCGGCCGTTTTTCAGCGGATCGTCTGTTACGCAAACCACCCACCGCGTCCAGTCCAGAATAGGCCATGCGCTCACAGTGACTTGGGACAATCACCGCTGGCTCTCGGGCACCAAAACCGCTAAACTGGAACCATCTGAACTGGGGGAGGGTGTGATGCGACAAAAGACAGCGGTGCTTGGGTCAATGCCATTTGAGGATAACCCGTGCTTGGTGTTCTTCGGGCTGATTTGCAGCTTTTTCTTGAGCTGTTGTTTTCCTGGAGTGGCTGTTGCCAAACCTGTTCAGGTTTACTCCAAATCGCTGCAAGGCGCTTCGCTCAAAGTCGTTCAGATCGATTTGTCTGACCCGGCCACCCACCTGGAGATGGTCTTGGCCAACAAGGCCCCTCAGGCCAATAACAGCGAAAAAAGTTATGGCGATGAGTCGTTTGGGGCGATGGTGCGTCGCAGTAAATCGGCAGCGATGATCAATGGCACCTTTTTTAGCAAAGATGCGCAAAAACGTGTGATGGGCAATATGGTCAGCGGCGGTCGCTTTCTCAAATACAGCCCCTGGGAAAATTTTGGCACAACCTTGGGTATCACAGCTTCGGGTATACCCGAGATGAAGACCCTGCGCGCTGGAGAAGAAATTCACTGGAAAAACTATTGGTTTTCGGTGACCTGTGGTCCGCGCCTGCTCAAACAGGGGGCTGTTTGGATCCATCCCGATCTGGAGGGTTTTAAAGACCCCCATGTGTTGGGAGCTGCCAATCGCTCAGCTCTGGGGTTTAGTCAAGACGGCAAAACCCTCTATCTGGTGATTTTTTATGGCGGCGTGACGTTGCAAAAAGAGGCCCAGGTGATGAAAGCCCTCGGGGCCTACGAAGCCATGAATCTCGACGGTGGTGCCTCGCAAGGTTTGGCCCAGGGGGGGAGTATTCTCTTGGCCCCAGGTCGCTATTTGACCAATGCGATTGCGGTTTACGACAGTCGTTTTCCCGCGACTTCGGCTCTGCAGGCCGCCCGCCGTGATTTTCAGGGGGCGACACCCACAGTGCAGAACCTGCTCGCTTTTCGCCCTTCGACTCCGCTCATGGCGACGCCTTCACCGCTCCCCACCGCCAATCCTCAGGTTCAACCCACTGCCAGAGTGACAGCCAAACCCTCGCCGCGTCCGAGCCTTCAGCCGAGTGCTTTGCCCACCGCCCAAACCACGCCCCAGCCCTCTGCCACTTCGCGTTTGGTCAGCAGCAAGATTACGCCGCTGACAGCCCCCAAATACTTTTTTTGGTATGTCTACCGCAAAGATTATCCCAAGGCCTGGGAATTGCTCACTGAAAAGAGCAAAGCTGTGATTGTGCGTGAAATTGCCCTGGCTCTGAATGAGCCTGTCCATTATTCGGTGCAGAATATTCGCAGAGCCATGGACCATTATGAAACCCCGTTTGCTGAGACTTTTTGGGGGGCGTTTCGCCAGAATCTCGAAATCGAGACCTGGGTCAAACAGAACTTTACACTCTTAGAAAGTGCTTCAACGCATTCCCTGGTAAGGGTTGAGCCGATCGGCATCGACCTGCACATTTTGTTTGAAGACGGTCTTTGGCGGCTGGGGTATGCCGAGACCTTTTTTCAGGACAATTGAAAGTACTTGTCACTCAAGGCCAAGATCAACCTGACTGGCGCAGGTTATCTTGCGTCCGCCATGCAGAGAGCGGTTTCTGGCGTTATACTGTAGAAAGTATTTGGGCGCTGTCAGCGGCAGGTAGCGCCACGAAAGGGAAAAAGTCATGCCCACCCTGTCTGAAGAACTCGATCTCCACGCCCATTTTCCTCTGCCAGACTTCAGTGACTGGCAGGCCCAGGTTGAAAAAGAACTCAAGGGCCTGCCCCTGGAAAAACTGAATAAACAGACCTACGAAACCATTCTGGTTAAGCCGCTTTATACCGCTGCCGATTTGCCCACTGGGCTCGACAGTTATCCTGGTCAAGGTTCGCATATTCGGGGCGAAAGTGCCGCCGGTTATGTCGCTTTGCCTTGGCAGGTTTGCCAAGAACTTCCCAGCCCCAATGCCGCCAGTTGGAACGCAGCGGCTCTTCATGATTTGGGCAAGGGCCTTGATGCGCTTTGGCTTGAAACTTCCTCTTCGACTCTGACCCTTCATTCCGTTGAAGATCTGGGGGTGGCCTTTGCGGGACTGGGCCAAACGCCCGTGTACCTGCGCACGTCGTCTCCGAGTTTGCCTTTGGGGGCTTTGCTCTTGGGGCATTGGCAGAAAACGGGGCAAGACCTCTCTGCGCTTCGGGGAGGGGTATTGGCCGACCCCTTGGCTGACCTGGCTGCGCAAGGGCATTTGCCTGCCGCTTTGACGCAGATTTTGGACCAGCAGGCCGCTTTGAGCCGGGAATTGGCCCAGGTGGCTCCGGGCTATTTTTCGCTGGCCTTGGATGGCCGTGTTTGGCACCAAGCCGGGGCTTCGGCCACGCAAGAGTTGGCCTGTCTCATGGCCTCTGCTGTAAGCTATCTGCGGGCGTTTGATGATCGCGGCGTGGCGCCTGAAACTCTGATTCCTCGCCTGCATTGGACCTTGGCGATCGGCCCCGACTTTTTGCTGGAATTGGCCAAAATCCGTGCCCTGCGAATGCTCTGGCAGCGGGTCTTGGGGGCCTATGGCCTGAAGGGTTCGCTCTGGTTACACGCCACCAGTTCCCCCAATTATCTCAGCCAGGTTCAGCCCTATACCAATCTCTTGCGGGTCACAAGCCAGGCCTTTTGCGCCGTTTTGGGCGGGGTGTCGAGTTTGCAAACAGCCTGTTTTAACCAGCCCTTTGAGCTTCAAAAGGGGGGCTATCCCGATGAATTTGCCCGCCGCCAGGCCCGCAATGTGCAGTTGATTCTGCGCGAAGAGAGCAATCTGGCCCGTTTGATTGATCCCCTCGGCGGGGCTTATGCGATTGAAGCTCTGACGCAGCAAGTGGCCGAGCAGGCCTGGACGCTCTTTCAAAAGATTGAGCAGGCCGGTGGGATGATGGCGGCCCTGGAAAGTGGTTTGCCCCAAACCATGATTGCCACAACCCGTCTGCAACGCCAGAAAGATCAAGTTACCCGCAAGCAGGGGTTGGTGGGCACCAGTTTATACGCCCTGTCGGCAGATGAAAGTGAGAGCCTGCATCTCTTTCCTCCTGTGCCCGAGCCTACACCGGGGCCACTGCGTCCGGGTATGCCGGTCTGGTTGCCCAAACCAGAGGCGCTTCAGGCCCCTGATTTGCGCCAGCAACTGACCACCTCTGCTTTACATGGTGCTCAATGGCGTGAATTGCTAGCTGCTTTTTGCCCCTATCCTGATCAGGGAGTGCAGGTCTCTGCCCTGGGGCTGTTTAGGGCTGCAGCCCCTTTTGAAGCCCTGCGCGCCCGGGTGGCTGAACTGCCAAACCCCCCGACTATTTTGCTCTTGCCTCTGGGCGAGCGCAAAATGTATCAGCCCCGCGTGGATTTTTGTCTGGGATTTTTACAAGTGGCGGGCTTGAATGTTGAAGTTCCCGCTGCTTTTGCCTCGGTTGAAGCTGCGGCTGAAGCCTGGGCACAAAGTGGCGCAGACGCAGCGGTACTTTGCTCTGGGGACACCCTTTATCCCGAGTTTGTGCCGGCTCTGTTAGACGCCGCCCAGGCCAGAGGGTTGGCGCAGGGAGACAAACAGCCCTTGCTTTTGGCGGGGTATCCCAAAGAGCAGGTCGAACATTACACAGCCTTGGGCATTGCTCAATTTTTATACCTGGGCGCTGATCTGGTGGCAACGCTCAACACCCTCTTGGATCAACTGAGTACAGGAGAAGGGAATTAAAACCATGAAACATCCTGATTTCACACAATTACCGCTGTTTGAAAATACCTCAGCCCATCTCTCGCCAGACACCGCGTCCCATGCCGAGCTTTGGCAAGCGGGCTTCGAAGCTCAAACCGGAGCCACACCTGCTGCCCGTGTTTGGGACACCCTGGAGCAGATCCCGGTCAAACCGCTGTATACGCCCGAAGATCTGATTGACTCTGCCCATCTGGGTTATCTCTCGGGCCTGCCTCCTTATCTGCGCGGGCCCTATGGCTCGATGTACACCCTGCGGCCCTGGACTGTGCGCCAATACGCTGGCTTTTCGACCGCTGAAGAGAGCAATGCTTTTTACCGGCGCAATTTGGCCGCCGGTCAAAAAGGGCTCTCGGTGGCCTTTGATTTGGCCACACACCGGGGCTACGACTCCGACCACCCGCGCGTGGAAGGGGATGTTGGCAAAGCCGGGGTGGCCATCGACAGCGTCGAAGATATGAAGCTACTCTTTGATGGGATTCCGCTCGATCAGATGTCGGTTTCGATGACCATGAATGGCGCCGTGCTGCCGATCATGGCCTTTTTTATCGTGGCGGCCGAGGAGCAGGGCGTGAGCCAAAACCAGCTTACGGGCACGATTCAGAACGATATCCTCAAAGAGTATATGGTGCGCAATACGTATATCTACCCGCCCACGCCATCGATGCGGATCATTGCCGATATTTTTCAGCACACCGCCGCTTTTATGCCCAAATTTAACAGTATCAGTATCTCGGGCTACCATATGCAAGAAGCTGGGGCGACGGCCGACCTGGAAATGGCGTATACCCTGGCAGATGGCCTCGAATATGTACGCACAGGTCTGGCCGCAGGCATGAGCGTGGACGCCTTTGCCCCCCGGCTCTCGTTTTTCTGGGCCCAGGGCATGAATGTCTTTATGGAAATCGCCAAAATGCGCGCAGCACGTGTACTTTGGGCTCGTCTGCTCAAGCCTTTTGAGCCTCAGAATTCCAAATCTTTGGCCCTGCGCACCCATTCCCAGACTTCAGGCTGGACCTTGACTGAGCAGGACCCCTTTAACAATGTGGTGCGCACCTGCATGGAAGCAATGGCAGCGGCCCTGGGCCATACCCAATCGCTGCACACCAATTCGCTCGATGAAGCCATTGCTTTGCCCACAGATTTTTCGGCCCGCATCGCCCGTAATACCCAGCTCTATTTGCAGGACGAAACCGGCATCTGCCGCGTGATTGATCCTTTTGGCGGAAGCTGGTATCTGGAGGCCTTGACCGGTGCCCTGATCGACAAAGGCTGGGCCCATTTGCGCGAGGTCGAAGGGTATGGTGGCATGACCCAGGCCCTCGAAGCGGGGATTCCCAAAATGCGCATCGAAGAGGCCGCTGCCCGCCGTCAGGCCCGGATTGACTCGGGCCAGGAGATCATTGTGGGCGTCAACCGCTGGCGGCCCGAGCAGGTCGAGAGCATGCCGATTCTCGAAGTCGACAATACCGCTGTGCGTGAGTCGCAAGTCTTGCGCCTGAATCAGATCAAAGCGAGCCGCGATGGTGCTGCTGTGCAGCGGGCTTTGGCCGCGCTGACCCACTCTGCTGAGAGCGGTGAAGGCAATTTGCTGGCTTTGGCCGTCGAATCCGCCCGTCTGAGGGCTACGTTGGGGGAAATCTCCGATGCCTTGGAGCAGGTTTGGGGCCGTTTTCAGGCCCGCAACCGCTTGATCTCTGGGGTTTACAGCCAAGAATATGCGCTCGAAACAGAATCGGGAGCTGCCACGATTGCCTCGGTGCGGGCCCTGACCGATCACTTTGCCAGTGGCGAAGGCCGTCGCCCCCGCATTTTGGTTGCCAAACTGGGTCAAGATGGCCACGACCGGGGGGCCAAGGTGATTGCCACGGCGTATGCGGACATGGGCTTTGATGTCGATGTTGGGCCCCTGTTTCAGACCCCCGAAGAGACGGCCCGCCAAGCGGTTGACAACGATGTACACGTGATTGGCATGAGTTCTCTGGCCGGCGGTCACAAGACACTCTTGCCCCAATTGATCTCAGAACTTGAAAAATTGGGCCGGGATGATATCATCGTGGTATGTGGCGGGGTGATTCCCGCCCAAGACTACGCTTACCTGACCGAACGCGGTGCAGCGGCTATTTTTGGCCCAGGCACTTCGATTCCGGGGGCGGCCCGGACGGTTATGGATTTGATTCAGGCGCGCTTCGGCCCCGAAGCAGAGGAGATAAAATGAGCAGCAAGATAATCACTGAACTACAGCATGCCCACGAATTGAGCTTTAACGAGGTGCAGCGCTTGATTGAACAACTCGGTTTTCGTCAGGTGAGTATCAGTCGCCTGCATTTTATTTATGCCCACGATCAGATCCGCGAATTGCTCAGCTTGCAAAATGTCGATGGCAAGGTCAAGCCTTGGCAGGTGCGGCAGGTGCTCTATTTGGTTCACAAATACCAGCTTCAGGGGGCGGTCCAAGCATGAAACCTCAGCGTTATACCATCAGCATTTCTTACAGCGAAGCGGATCAAGGTTATATTGCCCAGGTGCCAGAGTTGGCTTTTTGCTCAGCCTTTGGCGTCACACCCCGCGATGCCCTCGATGAGGTCGAACGCGCCATGGCCGCTTGGCTGGATGCCGCCCGCAATGAAGACAAGTCATTGCCTGAGCCGCGACCGGCCAAAGCGGATTTCCACGTCGATTGAGCGTCTATTGGCTTCTGATTATTTGCCGAAGACGCCACTGGTCAACGGGCCCGGATTGCCATAATAAACTTCTGTTTTCCAGGCATTGGGGTCGATTGCACCATCGAGATCGCCTTTGACCTCAGCGGGAATCAAGATGCGATCATTGTTCCTGCCATCTTTTTCGACCGAGCCAGGCGCCACAATTTGGCCATTGTTGACCGTAAATTTAGCCACCCGTGAGAGCTTGCCCTGACGCAAGACCTTGATCTCATAGACACCGTTGTTCGTACTCAGATTGTGAATGCGGGTAATATCCAGTGAAAAGGGATTGAGAGCATAACCGCGCACAGTGCTGAAGTGAAAGGACCAGAGGGCATAGCTGTAGTCTTTTTGGGGATCCAGCGGCTCCAGATTGGCGTTGCGGGTCAGAATTTCATTGGCAGCGCCTTTCTCGTTGCTGTCGGTGGCCCCGACCTGTTGGCCATTGTAATAGAGAAAGGCCTGTTGGCTGCCGAGGTGTAAATTGCGGCCCCGGAACCAGAAATAGGCGATCAACGGGGGGGAGTTGGCATCAGCGGTTTTGTCGAGGGCGACATATGCCAGGGGCAGACGCCAGTCTTCGTCGATAAAATGCTCGACGGTTTTGTTGTGTTTGCTGGTGTATTTGCCCACTTTGAGGCGGCCTTTAAACAGGTCTTGGTGGGTGCCCATCAGCTCGTTTTTGAGCTGAATTTTAAAGGGGAACATGCCTGTTTGGGCAATGGATTTGGTCTCGTGGATATCTTCACATTTGGCCTCTCCCACTTCGCCCACACCCAATTCGGGGGTATTGCAAAGGGTGCTGACCCAGGGTTTGCCATCGGGTTTAAAAAACTGGAGTGAGAGTTGGCTTCCGGCGACGAGTGGCCCTTCGAGCATAAAATCCAGATTGAGATTATTCGGGGTCCAGGCCGGGGTGTGGTATTTGGGCTCTTTCTTGGGATCGGGCCAGACGCGGTCGTGGTCGTAGGTATTGAGAATAAGCGAGCGCTGAATCACCTTGGGGCCGGTCTGGGCCCCGGCCTGGGTGACGCTGGGCAAGAGGCAGGCCAGCACAAGTGCGGCACAGAGAAAGACAGATCGTTTTTGCATGATTCAAAACCCTTTCATTGCGTGTCTGCCTCAGTATAACGGGCCTCATTTTTTTGACAAGGGGGAGAGAGTTCTTCAAGGTGAAAGATCCAAAGACTGGTTATTTTATGTTGTAGCAATTATGATAATGTTATGATTTTATTTATCTAAATGAGGCATGTTTTTATGGCCATGATCAAAACCCTGTCCAAAGTGGGTTCGAGCTATTCCTTGATTATCGACAAGGCCCTTCTGCAAATTTTGGATATTGAGCCCGATACTCCATTGGAAATCAAGACCGATGGAAAAAGCCTGATTATTACTCCCACCGCGCCTTCTCAGCCCGGACCCCACAAGGCCAGTCCTGCTGTGCAGAAGGCCTTTGAAGCCTCTGTAGAACAATACAAAGAGGTTTACCAAAAGTTAGCCCAGTGACGATGACTGAAGCTGATGCAGCTATTGCGTTAATTCTGCTTCCAACCCCAAAGCCGCATACCATTCTGGCGGCGGTGCAATCAGCTTGCGGGCGCGCAGATCAAAAATCCCGCCGGTGATCTCCAGGGTGGAGGCCGTTTCACCGTCTTCCAGGCGGGTCATGTGTTGGGCAATCTGAAAGGTCTTTTTCTGAAAGCCGGTCAGCTGGGTGTGGATTTGTATCTTTTGCCGGGCCTTGAGTTCGCGCAGGTAGCGCACCTTGACTTCGAGCACGACTGGGCCAATGCCCGTGCTTTTGATCGTCTCAACGCTGATCTGGTACATGCTCAGCCAATCCCAGCGGGCCTGTTCGTAGAGTTCCAGGTATTTGGCATGGTTGACATGGCCAAAGGAGTCGAGCCAAGTCTCATAAATGAGGAATTCAGAGAGATGTGAGATATGGAGGTGTTCAGTCATCAAAAAATTGTACCACTGCCGGGGCAAAACGGCTGTCTTTGCGCGAGGTGGCAATCTCCGAAAAGAGCGTGGCATCGCGGGTGAATTCCTCCAGCAGCGCATCCCAGCCAAGCACCTGTTCCAGCACTTCTCCGCGCGCATTTTCGCCCCAGACCTCGATATATGCCAGCCCCACCCCGGCCTGGCCTTTTTCCTCTTTTTGCCAGGCGATCTGAAAGTCTTCCATCGCCATCTGCTGAATTTCGCTGCGGGCCGGATCGACAATCGTGATTTGGTGTTGGGTCACACCCACAATTAACACTGCATGGCGCATCGAGCCCATGCCCGGTAACTGAATCGAGGCAATCGGGGTGGCTCCCCGGTTGAGGGTGCGCAAGAGGCCCTCCAATTGCGAGAGAAAGCTATAGCCGCGCTGGACCCTTGCTTTGAGCCCGGTCTGCTGGGCATAGGTTGAGATGTCTTCGAGACTCAGCCCCGTGTCGTTGATATACTCAGCCCCTGCTGTGCGCAGATCTTCGACCCGCTGATAGCCTTCGCGGGCCGTGCGTACCAGCCCGTATTTGCGCAGCAGCATGGCGATGCAGGTCGGCGCGCAGCCATTTTGGCGCGGCTGCACCATTGTCTCTTGTACCGGGCTGGCAATCATATATGTCTTGTCGGCATCAAAGCGGGCAGCGTCTTTTTTCTTTTGCTGCTGCTTTTTCTTGCCCTGTTTGCCGCCTTTGTCTTGGCCGCCGCGTTTTTCTTGGACTTTTTCGCGGGCAAAGTGCAAAATCGCCTGGATCGTCTCTTCGGCATCACCTTCGGAGCGATGCACCTGCCCATAAATCACACCCGGCGTGGGGCTGTCCTGTTTGTATTTGCCCTGGACCCGTCCAGGCGTCTGAACGGGCTGGGGTGATTGAACGCGGTTGACCTGGGACATCGGGGCTCCTGCGCACCTTGATCATCGGAATAGCTCTAATTATACGCGCCAGAGTGGGTTTATTAATAGCGATTTAGATGCGTGAACGGTAGGAAATGGGATGTGAAAATGAGCGGCCCGAACGTCAGGGGCTTGCGCCAAACTGAGCCGCTCACCCCCAAAAACCAATCAAAAAGCCCCCTTGTGGAGGGGGGGCGACAACGCGGCGGCTGACTGATGACCGAGGCTTAGAAACTGAATTGATAATTGAGCAATTGAACCGTGGCAGGGCTCTGCTCTTCTTCTGAAAGCCCGTTGACCTGAGAGGCTTTTGCACGTTGATAATCATTAAAATGTTGAAAAGGCGCAATCACCCCCATCACTCTTCCGAGCAGCAGGCCTCCCAGGGCCCAGGCCGTTGACATAAGCATTCCCCATCCGCCTCCTTCTTTGAGTTGAGGTGCATAGGTAAAGGGTGCGATTCCGATCAAAACACTCAGGCCATCTACCACCGCAATGCTGGTTCCGCCTATCGTATCCCCCTGTTGAAAGGAGCCCACCCCAAAAGGGATGATATTCATGAGTGCTGCACGTCCGGGATCTTTTTTGTGGATGTGGATATATTCATCTTCTGTGTCGGCAAAAGCCGGTGTGATCAGTGTAAACGACAGCAAAAGCACGGTGAGGAGTTTGATGAAATAGGTGTTGTTTTGTTTCTGCATAATGGATTGTGATGGCTCCTTGTTTATTTTGCGTTTATTGGGTTTGTGTGATTGGTCTGCTATTTCAAACATGTTGTTATGATAATTGAGCGCCCGTGTGCCTGGGCGCATTCTCAAATTTTACAATGTACCCATCCCGTTTGAGACTGTTTCACACCTTGCAGTGATTTTGGGACCCAATAAAAAAGCCCCTCACAGGAGGGGCCAAAGTTCAGGGATTATATTTGAGGGGAATGGTAACTAACTACGTATAAATTTTAGAGAATCGGGCTGACTTTCATTACAGGCATGGGAGCGACTTGCATGGTGCCATTGACTTCGGCATAAGCCACAGTCGGGTCAGCTTTGAGGTAGTTGATGATTTGGGCCAGTTTCAGACCCACTGTGCTGTCGACTTCGACGACATGGGCATTGATTTCGGGCAGGACTTTGACGGTGCGGAAGCCATATTTGGCATTAAACTCATGCACAGCGGCGGTGCTCATGGACAATTTGAATTTGACCACCAATTGACGGGGGGCTTGGGCTTGGTAGGCTTGTACCAGCGCGGGGGCTTGCGATTGCATCGGCAGAGCGGTTTTGCCACAGCCAGTCAGGCTCAGGGCGAGGGTGGCGACAGTCAGGGTCAGGGTGGTTTTGATCATTGCGTTCATTCTATTTTTTGTCCTTCGAACAACCAGTTGTTATTCTTTTCTTAATCTTTGTTTAACCTTATGAGTTTATTATAGTCTTAATTTGGATCTGATGTCAATATTTCGGAAAAATATTTTTAATAATATATATTTAAGGCTTATGGGTAATATATTTTCAAAATCAAATACCTTATCCGAATCTCCTCCAAAACGCTGAAGGAGCCCCGTGGTATAATGCCTGCGCATACGTCAGCACATCACAACGCACCCCTTTGGTTAAGATCCTGACGTCAAGTTATATCAATAGAGGTAATATTATGAGCAGTTTTGCCACAATCCAGGAACTCCTGGGCAAAGACGCAACCTACCTGCTGGATCACGAGTGCCGCACGATTTCCAAAGACGTGTTGCACTTGCCCGGCTCTGACTTTATTGAGCGTGTCATGGTTGATACCGACCGCTCGCCTTCTGTTTTGCGCAATTTGCAGTTGATTTACAATACTGGCCGTCTCGGTGGCACGGGGTATGTTTCGATTCTGCCCGTGGATCAGGGTATTGAGCACTCTGCGGGTGCTTCGTTTGCCCCCAACCCGATCTATTTTGATCCCGCCAATATCGTCAAGCTGGCGATTGAAGGGGGTTGTAACGCTGTGGCTTCAACCTTGGGCGTGCTGGGTTCGGTTTCGCGCAAATATGCCCATCGCATTCCCTTTATTGTCAAACTCAATCACAATGAACTGCTCAGCTATCCCAATACCTTTGATCAGACCCTGTTTGCAGATGTCGATCAGGCCTTTAACATGGGCGCGGTTGCTGTGGGTGCCACGATCTACTTTGGTACCGAAGAATCCCGCCGCCAGATCTGGGAGATCAGCCAGGCCTTTAAATACGCCCACGAACTGGGCTTGGTCACCATTCTCTGGTGTTATCTGCGCAATACTGAATTCAAACAGCCGGATATGGATTACCACGTCGCAGCTGACTTAACGGGCCAAGCCAACCACCTGGGTGTGACCATCGAAGCGGATATTATCAAACAGAAAATGCCCGAAAACAATGGCGGCTACAACGCGCTTAAATTTGGCAAGACCCACAAAAAAGTCTACGAACAGCTCAGCACCGATCACCCGATCGATCTGACCCGCTACCAAGTGGCCAATTGTTATATGGGCCGCGCGGGCCTGATCAATTCCGGTGGCGCTTCTTCCGGCGAGTCAGATCTGGCCGAAGCCGTGCGCACGGCCGTGATCAACAAACGTGCGGGTGGCATGGGCCTGATCTCTGGCCGCAAAGCCTTCCAGCGCGATATGCAGACCGGGGCCGCCCTGTTACATGCCATTCAGGACGTCTATCTCTGCAATGACGTGACCATCGCTTAAACGCCTTTTAAAACAGAAAGAGAGCGGAACACCGCTCTCTTTTTTTATGGGTATTTTTGCTCTGCTTCTGTGCTTTAGTGGTCAGCCGGTGATTCTGATTCGGGCTCAGATTTTGCCTGGGTTGACCTGGATTCTGGCGTGGATTCGGGGGTGGGTTCCATTTGGGGTTTGGCAGGACCTTTGGGCGTTCCGGCTTGATTCAAGCTCTCTTCAAGCTGTTCGTTCAGGCTCAACAGCACCTGTGCAGTGGCGGCTGAAATCAGGGCCAGTCCCGTCAGGGTGGCTGCGGCCACGATACTGGGGGTACCCAGGGTTTTGCGCTGGGCGCTATAAGACAGACCGCCGCCCAGGGCTGCAGCACCGAGGGAGAGATTGCGGATCAATTTGAGGCGGGAAAAGAGTTTGTGTAAAGCCGCCTGGGGGGATTGCGATTGCGATTTTGGGGCTTGGGCGCGGGCATTTGGCATAAGAAGACTCCTGGCGGCATAATGGCCCTATTCTAGCACAAAAGCAGTCAAGCCCTGCGCCGGGGTAAAATAGGGACATGGACATCCTCGAAGGTATCATTGAGCGCGTGACTTACCAGTCAGAGGCATCGGGTTATGCCGTCTTAAAGCTGCTGACCCAAAGTCAAAAGCAGGAGCAGCAGCAGGCGCTGCCGCCGGGCCAGCAGCCCGAATGGATCACCGCTGTGGGAGAGATGCCCCCAGTTTATGCTGGCGAATCTGTGCGTCTGTACGGGGCCTGGACCTTGCACCCCAAACATGGCTCCCAATTTCGGGTCAACAAAATTGAAAAACTCATGCCTGCGACAGCTGTGGGCCTGGAGAAATACCTCGCTTCGGGCCTGATTCGCGGTGTCGGGTCTGTAACGGCCAAACGCCTGATCCAGGCCTTTGGCACCGAGATCATTGACGTGATTGAACGGCACCCTGAACGCTTGCAAGAGGTACCCAAAATTGGTCCACGCAAGCGTGAAATGATTGTCAGCAGTTGGCTTGAACACCGTGAGATTCAAAATGTGATGGTCTTTTTGCAAGAACACGGGGTCTCCACGACCTATGCGGTTAAAATTTATAAAAAGTACCGCGACCAGGCCATTGCTGTGGTTCAGGCCAATCCTTACCGCTTGGCCGAAGATATCTGGGGGATTGGCTTTAAAACGGCCGATGCTTTGGCCCAAAGTCTGGGGCTGGATCCCCACAGCCCTTTGCGCTTGCGGGCCGGTCTTTTTTATGCCCTGCAAAAAGCCAGTCAAGACGGCCACCTTTATTTGCCCCGTGCCGAATTGCTCGACAAAACGGCAGCCTTGCTGGAGGTCGAATCTGAGTTGTGCGTGCCGGTTTTGGCGCTGTTGATCGCAGCCCAGCAATTGGTGGCCCATCGTGCGCTTGGTGAGCTTGGCGACCCTGGTGAGCCGGAGAATCCCGATCTCTATTTGCAAGATGCTTGGCTTGCCGAAAGTGAGGCCGCTCGGCTTTTGCGTCTTTTGCTCTCACACTCAGATCCCCCGGACCCGGCTGCTTTGAGCGACTACCTGGGGGTGTTTGAACGCGATAATCAGCTCGAACTGGCGCCTGAACAGCGCGATGCTGTAAGGTTGGCGGCCGCTTGCAAGGTCTTTGTTCTTACGGGAGGGCCAGGGACGGGTAAAACCACTGTCAGCAAAGCCATTCTGGGTTGGTTTGCCAAGCAAAAAGCCAAAATTCAATTGGCCTCACCCACGGGCCGGGCGGCCAAACGCTTGAGCGAAGTGGCGGGCCGCTCAGCCAAAACCCTGCACCGACTACTGGAGTTTGACCCCTCCAAACAGGCCTTTGTGCGCGATCAGCACTTCCCCTTGGAATTGGACGTACTCGTGCTTGATGAGGTCAGTATGATTGACCTGCCCCTTTTTTATGCCCTGCTCAAAGCCCTGCCTGAAACCGCTCATCTGATTCTGATTGGTGACAGCGACCAATTGCCTTCGGTCGGGCCTGGCGCAGTGCTCAGGCATATTCTCGATTCGGGTCAGGTTCCGGCTGTGACGCTCAAACAGATTTTTAGGCAGGCCGAAGCCAGTTTGATTGTGCGCAATGCCCACCGGGTCAACACTGGTCTGTTGCCTGAGCTTTTGCCGCCCACAGGGAGTCACCGTGAAGCGGATGCCTTTTTTATACGGGCTGAGAGCCCTGAAGCCATCTTAACTGCCGTTCTCGATCTGGTTGCGCGCCGCCTGCCAGCTGCGGGGTATCGGACTGAAGATCTGCAGGTGCTTTGCCCCATGCACCGGGGCTTGATCGGCGCTCAGCGTTTAAATCAGGAGCTACAGGCCGTCTTAAATCCACCCAGCCCAGCAAAAAGTGAGTTGATGCGTGGCAACCGCATTCTGCGCCAGGGAGATCGGGTGATTCAATTGC
Source organism: Candidatus Blackallbacteria bacterium (assembly GCA_051715345.1). Lineage (GTDB taxonomy): Bacteria > Cyanobacteriota > Sericytochromatia > UBA7694 > UBA7694. The sequence goes on along the minus strand of JBPXJQ010000038.1, from coordinate 98,931 downwards.
GCAATAATTATGACCGCGCGGTCTTTAATGGCGATCTGGGACAGGTTCAGGATTTGGATGGGGAAGAGCAGCTTTTAAAGATCGCTTTTGGCGAGACCCAGGTCGACTATGATTTTGCCGATCTCGACGAGCTGGGACTGGCGTATGCCCTGACGGTACACAAATCCCAGGGCAGCGAATACCCCGTGGTGATTCTGCCCCTGAGTACCCAGCATTTTTTAATGCTGCAACGCAATTTGCTCTATACCGCTATGACCCGGGCCCGCAAATTGTTGATTCTGGTCGGGCAGGTCAAAGCCGTGGAATTGGCTGTGAATAATTTTCAAGAGCAAAAGCGCTACAGCCGTCTGGCTCAGCTCCTTCAAACACCTTAAACCACTGATTGGATCATTGTCGTATCTATAGAAACAGCACAAGGCCCGCCATTTGGCGGGCCTTGGTTGTTTTAATCTATCAAGACCTAGGGGTTTTGATTGGTTCCCGCATTGGGGCCGGAAGTGGCAGTCAAACCTGCCGCCGTATTGCCCGCACCGCTGTATTTGATCGAGAAGAACTTACGTACAGTTCCCGTGGTGGGAGCCAGTAAGACGGTTCCACTGGTCGGAATACGGCTGACGCGATCCTGGGCCGGATTGATCGGCACAATATTAAAGGAGCCAGCGGTGGGCACCAGATTCATGACATCCAAGAAGTCAGCGGCATTGCCATTGGCCTGCATCACAATCGTGCCAGCCGTGGGTACCAGATTGACCTGGATATTGCGGGGAACCAGATTAACCGTAGCACCCGCTGCTACAGTGACAGCAGCCATAAGGGTGAGTTGTGTTCCTGAGTTGACCGCTTGGATCTGTTGGGTACCTATGCCTGGGATGTTGATGAAATCATTTGCGGCCATACCTGCCGTACTGGTTACGGTAACCGTGGTAGATGCAGCACTGGGTGCTGTCGTGGTCGTGGAAATCAAGGGACTGCTAATTTCCACGCTATTGCCCAATTTGCTCACCACAGTCCGGGTCAGACCCAGTGTTGGGAAGCGCAATGTATTGCCGACTTGAAACGCAGAGGCATTGGTCATATCTATGCGTGCTGTTGGGCCTCCATCACCTAGATTACCAGCCGTAATGTTGGTGCTGATTGGGGTATCCAACTCCAAGGTATTCCCCACAATCGTGATGGTTTTTTGTTGGCCCGCAATCAAGACCTGGTTGCCCGTCGCAAACCCTTGGGTCGCAGAGACACCTACGCCATTGCCAGCCGTGCCGTCTCCAGCGGTATTGGTAATGGTCATTGAGATCGGCTGATCGAGTTGAACACGGGCGGGGGTGGAGAGAATATTGGAAATGGTGCGAATTTGACCATTCATTCTCACTTTATCACCGTTGTTAAAGCCCGTCGTGGCATTGACTACAATCTCGCTGCCTGCAGCGCCTGTACCCGTATTGGTTGCTGCAATCTGCAAGCTCGCAAGCGGTTGATTCAGCTCCAATGTGCTGCCGTTCAGGGTGATGGTGCGCAATTGTGTGCCAAAGCTGGAGTGAGACACCGTGCGGCCCGTGACAAAATTGGCAGTGCTGCTGACTGAAATACCTGTTCCAGCCATGCCATCGCCCAGATTGGTGTTGGGGACCGGTGCCGAAGCCACGGATTGATTGATAATCGCATGGGTTCCATCAGGGGTGCTCACCAAGTTTCTCACCACTGTAAAGGCGTTACCCGTGCCTTGACCAATGGTGATACTGACGGTTGGAGAACCTGCGACCACGGCGCTGGCATCCAGCAAAAATCCACCGTTATTGGTGCCATCACTGGTATTGCCTGCCTGGATTTGGGCGTCCAGTACCGAATCCACTTCAATTTTGGGCCCGGTGGTGGGCAGGCCTTGAATGGTGCGCATCGTGCCACCCGCCAAGACGTTGACAAAGTCTGCTACTGTCAAGGCGCTGAAGGTATCTGTGATTTTGTCGACCAAGAGACCATTTCCCACGGCACCGTTGCCGGTATTGGTACTTTGAATGGTTGCTGTGAAAAGTGGTTGATCAATCGTAACCCGCGCACCGTTAATGGTTTTGATCGTGCGTTTGAGGCGGTTGACTTTGCCACCATTGGCCAGGTTGTCTACTACCACGATATCGTTAGCGGTAAACTTGCCGCTTTCTCCTGCGGTGAGTTGTAACCCCTGATTGGCAGTACCATCATTGCTACCATTATGGGGGTTGCCAGCAAAATTAGGAGCGCTGAGCGCCGCCGTGTCTAAAGTGCCAATCAAACCCGTTGCATTCACGGTCGCGTCATTGGTCCAGATTCCTGATGTGACTGCGTTGTTTTCCAGGGCGCCGCCGTCGGTCGCCGCGTTGGGACCAAATTGCAGGTAGTCGCGGTAATTTGTGTCCGTGGCAGTCACTGTACAGGCTGCATCGGTACAAAGCGCCATTTGGGTCAGATTATTGGGCGCGGTGGCTGTGGGTGCAAATCGCATTTCAGCCAAACCGGTACCCGTGTAAAGGTTGGTGGCGGTGCTGCCACCCGCACGGTTGACATTGATCACCGTGACTGCACCCGGTGCCAAAGGCGGCGTTTCGGATGGAATGGTGAAATCTGCCAAGGTGCCATTCACATCGGTGTAACGCAGGTGCCAACCCGCAATACTGGCCGAGCTGGAACCTTTGTTGAGCAATTCCACAAATTGGTTGGTGCTGTTGTCAGGATTGGTAAAGACCTCGTTGATCACGATGTCGGTATTCAAAAACGGCGTGGTACTGGAGCCGTTTTTGCCAGTGGTGGTGTTTTTCACCAGCAGCACACCGGTTTTGGCTGTGGCAGGAATGGGCAAGGTGATTTTGTGGCAATTGGGATCGGTGGTATTATCCACGGCGGTGATTGTGGTCTGGTTGGTGCCACCAAATTCGACGTTATAGACATCGGCATTGGCACCAAAGTTTTCGCCTTCAACCACCATGCGCAGGCCTTCGCCGCCTGATGTGGGTGAGAAGCGGTGAACCAGAATATCCCGGATCTCGACTGTGAAGACCTTGCTGGTGCGGTTATTGTCGTTGTCGGCGACCCGCACCGTAAAGGTGGATGAGCCTGTCGCTGTCGGGGTGCCGGTCAGATTTCCGGTGCTGGAGAGGGTCAGGCCTGCTGGCAGGGTGCCGCTGCTGACTTCCCAGGTATAGGTGCTGTTGCCGCCCGTTGCTGCCAATTGGCCTGAAAAATTGGTACCGCAGCCAGTGCGAACATAGGCCCGGTTGATAATCCCAATGGGCAGTGCGGCTGTCAAAATCGAGATATTGGAGTCGGTGCGATTAATTGTAATACTCAGGGCTTTGGTTGCAACCTGGCCGCGGGCATCCACCACTTTGACCGTAAAGGTCTCCTCGCTTTGGAGTTTGGGGGTGCCGCTGATTTCGCCAGTAGAGGCGTTGATATTCAAACCGTCGGGCAGCGCGCCACTGCTGATACTCCAAGAATAAGGGGCGGTTCCGCCACCGGCGTTGATCGTCTGGGAATAACGGCGGTCGATTGTGCCACTGGCCAAGCTCGTGGTTAAGACGCCGACGGAGTTAATGCCGCTATTGGTGTCAGAAACCAAGATAAACATGCTGCGGCGCGAGGCGTTGGCAGCCGTATCGATGGCTTGGATTTCAAAGCTGAAGGTACCCGTTTGGGTGGGTTTGCCAAAAATCTGGCCGGTGGCCTGATCGAGAATTAAGCCATTTGGCAGGCTGCCAGAAGCCAGATTCCAGCGGTAGGAGCCGCTTCCGCCGACAGCGCTTAAAGCGGCTGTATAGGTGAAATTAAGGGCTGCGGTCGGTAAGGTACCTGTTGAGATGGCCAATTGTCCTGGTCCCACTGAGGGAGGGGGCGTGGGGATCAGCGGGTCTCCTGGCTGAGCCGTTTGGCCTGGCAATGGGGTCTGGCCGGGCAATGGCGTTTGGCCGGGAACGGGCAAAAGGCTGGAACCAGGCAGGGGGGTGGGAGCAATGATTGAAGGAACAGGTACCGGAATGGGTTTGACATTGGTGGGTTGCTGAGGGGGAGGTCCACAACTCGTCATTAGTCCGACTATGCTGGATAAAAAGATGACAGTACCAGATTTTCCAACTCGTTTGCTCATGTAAGGTATCCTTTTCGATCAGATGCGAAATTTTCAGTCCCAAAACAGACAGAATTCATTTTAGCACAGCTTTTTTGGGATTTCTGCAGGCGGGTAATCAGAGTTCGGCATGGACTGCCTTTTTTCGGAGAGGAGGTCTGATTACATCTGTCCATGCTAGTTGTACCCGTTTTTTCTCGTCTGCGGTGTGACGAAGCTCTCATTTGGGGTGTTGGCTTTGTTGCTGTGGGTTCAAGAATTGTGTCGCAGAATAAGGATGTAACCCTTGAACCGAGCCGCCAAAAAGCTCAAATCCCGCCGATTTCGGCGGGATTTTTTTGCGTAATTTGTCTAGAAATTACTGTGTTTGGACACCATTTTGAATCACAACAGGGGCTCTGACAGGCCGCGGCGCTTGGCGTACCGGGGCTGGCGCAGCTTGGCGGACAGGGGGGGCTGCCCGCTGTACAGGGGCCCGGTAGGTGTTGCGGGGCGGGGTATACGCTGGAGCCCGGTAGCTATTGCGGGGCGGTGTATACGCTGGAGCCGCGGCTGGTTGGGAGCGATCAATCAATTTGCTGATGTCTTCCTCAGTCGGATCTTCTTCTTTATCTTTTGTCACTGTTTTGACTGGGGTTTTTTCTTCTTTGGCAGGGGTCTCTGCGCTGGTGCTGGATTCAAATTTGCCCTGCAGCGCATCTTCGATCTCTTGAATGGTGTACTGCTCAGGCTGAATGCTCTGATCGCCAGAGGCCCGCTGGATGACATCAAATTTACCATTGCTCTGTTTGAGCAGGCTCATCAGTTTGACGCGTTCATCAGGCACGGCCACCGTAATTTCGCGGGGTGTGCTGCCAGCGTTTGTATTGGTATTGTTTTCGGCGCTAAACTGATTGCCCACGGCCAAAATTTTGGCCCGTTGTAAGAGCGGAATCGAAATGATTTTGCCGCGGCGCACGGGGTTCAAATCGCTGATTGCAGCAATCACATCTACATAGTCACCGGGTTTCATGAGATAGGCATTGTCGGTGGGTACGGTAATTGCGCGGTGGCCTTCGGGAATTTGGGTGGCCAGACCCGTATTGCTGTTGGGGTCGGACATGCGTCCTGTCATCAGCATTTCACCTTTGTAGAGCTGGGTGATCGTCAACATACCCAAGACCACAGTGGTTTTGTTTTTTTCAATCACGGTAGCACCTTCTGGCACATACGCCGCAGGCACTTCTTTGATTTGAACCATGTCTTCACTTAAGGGGGTGCGGGGAGGCACATCTTTGGCGAGTGTTACCACACGTACCATCTTGGACTTGCCTTTGAGTGGCTCGGCGATGCCGGTGAGATAGCTCATCGAGAGGATGGTGGCGATGCCTGCGATGCCCAGAGAGATCACCAGCATTTTGCGATTGACTTCAAGTTGTTGTAGTTTTTCGAGCAATGGCCAACGTTTGGCTGGCGTCTCATTGCTGGGTGTTGAGTCCGCATTCTTGCGAGAATCAGCCCCTGAGCCCTGTCGCGGGGGAGGGGGCGCACTCACAGGCTCTTGGAAGATGGAGTCGTCGAGATCTGCTGTACCGGGCAATTCATCGGTAAAACTGGGAGTTGGGCGGCGAAAAGGGGTGCGGGCAGATATCCCCGCATCGATCTGGACCGGTGGCAAATCCTGGGTATCCTGTTGATTGACACGCAATTTATTGCGCAGATGATCCATTGAAGACACTTTTCTCTACCTCCCGGAACGCCCAAATGCCTGGGGCGTTGTATATATGGTAATTATAGTCCGGCCCGCTTGGGCGCTTGTGCCAGTCAGGGCACCGATGGTTAAATAGGCGTTAAATTTAGATTTTTTATGGGATAAATTCAACATAAAGACCTCGGGTTCTCGGCTTTTTTTCAGGGCTTGAACCCAAATTTGGGCTTCACTCAAGCTGGGAAAATCCAGTGCCCATTCGTTCTGGCGGGTCAGAGCCAGGTAATGGGCCAAAACCTCTGTATGAGGACGGTGACTCAGTTGGAGATAAACGGGGCTTTTCCCTCCCGCTTGCAGCGTTTTAAAGGGGGTTCGGGGCAGTAATAGAGCGTCCAGAGGGGTCACATGGGGGGTTGAAGCCTGAGCAGACAAGCCCAGACAGGCGAAGAGTGTGAGCAGACTGAGCCGGATTGAGCGCATCTGAAAGATTTTCCCCCTGATCCGATTATGCGCCTTGCGACGGGATAAGACAAGCAGATCTTGGCTGGGGCTGAAAACCCACTGCTCAGTGGTATAATTGCTTCAATCTCACGCCTTCAGACAGGATTCGTTCAACCCATGGTAGATGAAACCCACGAGCTGAATTATTATCTCAATCAAAGCCTGTCAGGGGTTCCTGATGATATTGCTTCGTTGGTGATTGATGCTTTGGCGCTGCTGAGTACCGAAAAATCCCTGATAGCCGATCACGGCCCGCAAATGAATTATGCCGAAAAGATTGATACCGTGCGCTATGCCTATACGGCTTTGGTCAATTACCTGATTGAACAGCGCCTGGGCTCTCTCACTCCTGCTCAGCGCCTCTTTTTAAATACCGGTGCCATTGCCGATCAGATTATTTTTGAAGATCAAAAAGGCCAGCAATTTATACTGCAACTGCTCGATCCAGAACTCTATCGGCGTTTGAGTGAGCTCACCCTGGATTTCGACAATACCCATTTACCGGTCTGGAGCCACACCGTCTATCGCTGTGAAGACCAGTACAATGCCATTGCTCTGGGGGTGTTGGAGCCCGAAGGGTTGGATAAAAAGAGCCTGGCCAAGTTTCGCGCCACCCGCAGCTTGGATACCCAAATTGCGCTCTCGCGGGAGCAGACCACCATTCTCAACAATACCTATTACGCCTTGCTCAATCAGAGCCGCGAGCTGTTTCGCCGCATGGATGGTCTGATGATTGATTACAAACAGGCGGCCATGCAAATCCCGAAAATGGAGGAGATGTTGGCCAAATCCCGCTATTACAATCAGGTGGTGGGGCTGCGCGAAGTGCCTTACGAAGAGCGGGACGAAATTTCTCATGTTTTGAGAGATCCCTCTTACCGCCGTTTGGGACAAGATCTGGAAGTGCATGCGGAGCGCATGGCCCAAATTGCCAGCCAGATCCAAACCCACAGTGTGGAAATTGATCTGCAAAATAAAAAACTCAAAGAAATCACGGGCAAGTTGATCAAAGCCGGTACCCAGGATATCGGCAGCGTAAGGGACCGCGATGATTTGATTTTTGATGAAGAAACCATTCGCCTGATCAAAAACAATGTGGCAGCCACGGGCAATTATGCCGTTGCAGGCGCGCGCAAATCCCCCTTTAAAATTCCTGAAAGCACGGCGCGGATTTTGTTGGACGTACATCTCAAACACTGCCCGGATCCCCTTCAGGATTGCCTTGCCACATTGCAAAATGTCAGTGCTGCCCTGGAGAAAATATTTCAAATCCACGTCAATCTCTTTGAACAAGACGAAGCGGGAAACCCGATTTTGCCTCCTGTTTTAATTGAGCCCATTCGCAATTATGTGGATTGGACAGGCGAGCGCTTTGTCTTGGGATTTGTCAGCGCAGAGCCTCCCCGTCAGGGTGTAAAAGTCTCTTTTTCAGCGCTTGAAATGAGCCTGCTCAGGGCCTGTGGTATGTACGCTTTCCGCGATCGGATTTTTGATTACCGGGGCAATCGCCTCGAAGGCAATCTGATGGCTGATTATTCCGCCCGTCTGGAGTCCCAGACAGCGGTCAAATGGGTGGGTGAAGAAAAGAAATACAAATTGGTAACGGTGATGCAGGAGGTGGATTCTTCCGGGCGCTCAGAGGCGGTGAGTGATTATATGGAGTTTATCTTTCATGCCGCCAATGATTTTCCTGCCCCACTGGGGATCAGCAAGCGCAAATTGGCAATTATGTTGAAATACATTTTGATTCACGATCTGTCCCACACCATTGCGCTTTTATTGCGCTACGTTGCCGACAAAGAGCCCGAAGAGGCCAAAGATATTCTGCTCTGGCATGCCAATTATGACCGTCAGCGGGCCCGGCAATTGATCGCTACGGCCTGTCGGGACTATCCTGTGTTGGTCAATGAAAATGAAAATGCCTATATCACCAAAATTTTGGGACAAGTAACATGAAAATCAAAATTCTGCTCTTAAATGGTCCCAATCTCAATTTGTTGGGAGAACGTGAGCCGGGGATCTATGGTGCAACCACTTTGGCAGACTTGGAATCGGCCTTGCAGAGCCAAGCCCAGGCGCTGGGGGCAGAATTGATCTGCCAGCAAAGCAACCACGAGGGCCAATTGATTGATTGGTTGCACGAGGCCCGCAATTGGGCCCAGGGTGTGATTTTTAATCCGGGAGCCTATACCCATACCAGTATTGCCCTGGCTGATGCCATCAGTGCCACAGGTCTGACTGTAATCGAAGTGCATCTGAGCAATATCTACAAGCGCGAGGCCTTTCGCCACCACTCCATGATTGCCCCTGTGGCCTGGGGCCAGATCAGTGGACTGGGTCCAGAGGGGTATGCCTTGGCTTTGACGGCCCTGTTCAAGCGGGCCGAGTCCAAGCTCGTTTAGTCCAGCCCAGTTTCAAACAGGGGCAATTGATCCAGTTGCAAGCCTGTACTGGGCGCCTCAAAGCCCAAATGGGTATAAGCTTGGGGGGTGACGACCCGGCCCCGTGAGGTGCGCTGTAAAAAACCCGTCTGCATCAAAAAGGGCTCATAGACCTCTTCTATGGTGGTGCTGTCTTCGCTGATCGCGGCGGCCAGGGTATCTATGCCGACGGGACCCCCTTGATAATTGCGAATGATCGTCTCCAGCAGCAGGCGGTCGGTGGGGTCGAGGCCAAAGCGGTCAACCTGCAGCAGATCCAAGGCCTGTTCCGCCACTTCAGCGCTGATTTTGGCTTGGCCCTGTACCTGGGCAAAATCGCGCACCCGTTTGAGCAGGCGATTGGCAACACGGGGGGTGCCCCGTGCCCGGCGCCCCATGGCCTGAGCGCCTTCGGGAGAGAGTTGGATTTCCATTAATTTGGCGCTCTGCAAGAGAATTTGCTGCATCTCAAGTTCGTTATAAAAGCGCAGCCGTTCAACCAGACCAAAGCGGGCCCGCAGGGGTGCGGAGATGGCGCCAGCACGGGTGGTCGCCCCAATCAGGGTAAAGCGCTTCAAGGGCAGGCGCTTGATCCGAGCGGCCTGGCCTTTGCCAATCGTGATATCGAGCATAAAGTCTTCCATGGCTGGGTAGAGCATTTCTTCGGTCACCCGGTTGAGGCGGTGGATCTCGTCAATAAACAGAATATCTCCGGCCTGCAGTGAGAGCAAAAGCCCTGCAATATCGCGGGGACGTTCCAAAGCTGGGGCCGAGGTAATCCGAATTTGGGTTTTCATTTCTGCCGCAATGAGCATCGAGAGCGTGGTTTTGCCCAGGCCCGGCGGGCCATAAAAGAGCAGGTGATCGAGGGGGTCGCCGCGCTGCAGGGCTGCGGCAATGGTGACGGCCAGACTCTGTTTGAGTTCGGCTTGGCCGAGGTATTCTTGCAAATTGCGGGGCCGCAGACTGAGCTCACCCTGATCTTCGCGGCGGGACTCGGGTTGGACCACCCGCGGGGGAGGGGCTGGCTGGGCGGCGCTGCCGTCAGAAGGCAGAATGGCCATTATTGAATGATCCGGTAGCTATAGCTGAGGATATCGACGTCATTTTGGGTCACACCGGCTGGGAGTTGCGGCAGTGGTTTGCCAGGGATCTGACGCATGATCAGCTGTGCTGTTTCGTCGCGATCTTGAATCGGGCTGTTAAACTGGGTGGTTTGAATGGCAAAGGGCAGATTGGTGCGCCAATAGTCAAAGACAAAGCCCTGACCCCCTTCGTCGATATTGTCACCCGTTCCGATTTGAAAGACCAGATTATTGGGGGCGTTTTCAATTCCAGAGGTTAAATCTGCCAGCCGGATTTGCACCTCAAAGGTCGAAGGGCTCTTGATGCGCCAGAGATTGTTAAAGGGGTAATTGGGCTGCACGATTTCGGGTTTTTGACCTGCATTGAGTTTGCCTCGGCCCATCGTTCCCTGGCCATCGCCAGAGCCTTTTAAATAATAAAAATCAGTCCACTTTGAGGTTTGATCGCCGGGCAAAAGGCCAATAAATGGCAAACGCCCGTCCAGCACCTGGGGGCCAAAATTGAGCGCGGGGCCATTAAAACGGGGCCCATCGGTAGAGGCGTTAATCACTTGGCCTTTTTTGTCTGCAGGGGCGTAAATGGCAATGTAATACGTTACGTTGGGGTTGTTGAGGGCCAATTTGCCTTTGACCGTAAATTCAAACACAATTTGTTTTTGGGTTGCGGCCACGCCCCGTGTGACTTTATTGGCACAGCCAAAAAATAAAAAAAGCACCAAAATGGGCAATAGGGTGTGAGAAAAGCGGAGACATTTTGACATGTACATCTACAGGGGGTTAAAGCTTTAAAAAAGTGGGCATTACTGGACTCGAACCAGTGAAACCTCTGCCGTGTGAAGGCAGCGCTCTACCAACTGAGCTAAATGCCCGAAACAGATTCATTATAACTCAGCTTTAATCCTGCGGGGAGGGGGTTGGCAATTTGAAGAGAATAGCCTCTTGTTTTGCCAGGACCTGTTCCAATTCTTCGGCGGAGATATAGTCCAACTGAATCAGGATTTCGCCCAACAATACCTGGGACTCTTCTTGCAGATGCAAGGCCTTTTCGAGTTGCTTTTCACTGATCTTCTTTTCGCGCAGCAACATGGCCCCAAGGCGGTTATCGTGGCGCTGTTGACGCAGGGCCTCTTTGAGTTCTTCGGGGCTACACAGGCCGCGCTCGACCAGAATAAAACCCAACATGCGGCCACTGCGCTTTTGTTCGAGCAGGGCTGCGTCCAATTGCTCCTGGCTGACAATTTCACTGCGCAACAGGACTTGGCCCAATTGGGTCTCTTCGCGCTGCTGTTCGATGGCACGTGCGATTTGTTCTTGTGTACAGATGCCTTCAGAAATCAGGATTTGTCCCAGTAGCTTATGGGGTTGTTGCTCTTTGACCAGCAGCGCGTGTTGCAATTGCTCTTGGGTCAGGGCCGACATGCGCAGCAGCACTTGACCAAGACGTTGGGGTTCAACGGGTTCATGGGGGGAAACGGGCCAAAAACGCTGAAACAATTCTTTCAGTTTGTCACCAAACACGGTATTGCCTGTCCTGAGTTTTAATAGGGGAATTATAACACACTGCCTGGAAGGGGCTTTTGTTTAGCTCTCAGCCGAATCCGAGGGGAAATCTGTACTGGCGCTATAGCCGGTTGTACTACTGGGCTGAAAGACAATTGTGGGACGTGTTTGACCATTCTCGAGGGTCTGTATCAGACGCAAATGCAGCAGCGAGGGATTTTTGTCCAACATGCGGGCGGTATTGGCCAAACTGCGTAAGCAGGCCTGTTCTCCGCGGGCTTTTTCGAGGGCCGCTTGGGCCTCTTTTTGAACCTTGAGAACCTGTGCGTAGGCCCGTTTTAGGTCTCCTGGTAACATAATGTCTTTGACCGAAAGTGTTTTCAAGTTCAGTCCCCATTCGGCCAAGGCGGGCTGGCCTTTGGCCTCTAATTGAGCCAAAAGACCTGCCTGATCGGCCAAAAGGCTTTCAAGCGTATAGCTTTGCACAGTTTCTCGCAAAAGCAATTGCAGACGCAAATAGAGGGCATTCTGATAATTGTCGACCCCGTGCAGGGCTTTGAGGGGATCTTGCAGCTCAAATTGCAGTACCAAGCTGATTTTGAGCTGAATCCGATCCGCAGTTAGAATTTCTTGGCCGGGCAGGGTCAAAAATTGGGGGCGCAAATCGAGCTTGCGCACTTCGGTATGACCTCGGCGCAGGTGATAGCGGCCCGATTTGAGTGTCGCAATGTGTTTGCCATTGTGGTATTTAAATCCAGTTTCGTATTCATACACAGTCACGTGCTCAAACAGCTTTTCCCAGACCAGGATCAGCATCAGCACAAAGATGCCACTCAACAGGGCTAAAAGCCAGTTCATCTTCTTTCTCCTTTGATATAGAGCCTAAACCTCACCGTCCCTCCGCCTGGACGGAGGTGTGAACCTGCAAAGCCCAGTTGGGGGTGCCCGAAAGCTCAGGCTGACGGTGGTGTTCAAGCGATGAGGAGTCGAACCCGTGTGTGAAACAGCGTGTGAGTCTGTTTTGACCTGGGGCGATGGGCAAAACCCGCTGCGTGATACGCTGAGGGCTGCGCGCTGATTCCCGCTTTATTCTGACATTTTTGGGCCTTCCAGACAAGCGCAAATCGCTCAATTTTAAGCTATACTTGACTATTCGTGCAAAACCAATGATCTAAAAAATGAGGTTTTTTTAAAGATGTTGATTCAGAAAGCCTTGGGAATTCTTGCCACAGGAGCCCTTATCGCCATGACTGTGCCACAGATCTCCAGAGATCTGTCTTTGGCTCAGGCCCGCAGTCAGGTCCAGCGCCACCAGACGATCTATGTCAATACCGCCTCAGAGTTGCTCAAAGCGATTGCTCCCCATCGCACGATTATCTTGCGCCCCAATACCTATAATCTCAGTGGATTGGCTGTGCCTGCCAACCACCCCTATCTGGAGCGGAACAAAGACACTGGCGGGCTGATTGTTAAGAATATCAAGCAGCTCACGCTGCGCGGCGAAGACGTCCGCGCCACCAAAATTGTGATCAGTGAATTGGCGCCTCATGTCTTGAGCTTTGAAAACAGCCATCAGATTCAACTTGAATCCTTAGAAATTGGCCATGTACCGCAATCCCATGCCATTTGTTTGGGGGCTGTCTTGGGCTTTCATTCCAGCAAAAATATCTCCCTGCGCGATCTCAATCTCTTTGGCAGCGGTACCTTTGGCCTTTGGCTCGAAAATACCCAGCAACTCAACCTCGACAACTCCGTGATCAAAGAGTGCTCGCAGGGCATTGCGTTTTTGTCTGAATCCCGCCAGATCACCTTCCGCAATAGCATCTTTGTCGACAATGCGGGGGGATTCAATCTCTGGGACCATTCCCAGGCCCGTGTGGTGGGCAGCCAGTTTATCCACAACCAGGCCCTGAAATCCAAAGATTACAGCAAAGCCCTGCTCTCGGTTAAAGGTCCCGGACGTCTGCAGATCAGCCATTCTCAGCTTACGGATAATCATGCCCAGGCGCTCAAAGGCGAGGGGGCAGACCAGATTCAGCTCTTTAGCAATTATATGCACCGCAATCATTATTCCCGCTGAGGTCAGGCAAGCGAGATATGCCATCTTTCGACCCAACCCCTGATCAGCCAGAAACGCAAACGCAGCCCCGTAAGCGAATTGTGCGTCGCTATTTGGAGATTTTGGGCCTGTTGATCTTGGCTTTGCCTCTGGCGGGTTTACTCTTTTTGAATCAACAGGCCGAAAAATTGCTCTATTACAAATACGGCAAAGCCAAATGGGCCACGCAGCGGCCTGCGATTTGTTCACCTGCGCGCAAGGCCCTGGTTTATGCCGATCAGCGTCCAGGTCAACGTCTGGGGCAAAACGGCAGCCAGCCTTTGGAATTGGCCTGTGAGGAGGCGCTTGCTCTGCCTGCTCTGCATACCGAGATTCTCAATCGCGATGGCCTCAAATTACACACGGTGCGGCACCTGACCGGTCCTGAGCCCCAGCGCCCTTGGCTGGTGTATATCTCGGGCACCACCAGTACTTGGCTGGATGCCACCCGCTATCTGCCGATGGCCAAGCGCTTGGGGTTTAACTTGGCCAGTTTGGATATGAGCAACCATGGCATTTCGGGCAATAATGGCAAAGGGGTGGGTTTTGGCTGCCGTGAAAAGGCCGATGTCACTGCCATGGTCGATTTTATTGCCAGTACCTATCCCCAAGCCGATTTGCTGCTGGCAGGCACCTCGACAGGCACCATGGGTATTGCCAACGCCTCCGCGGAGTTGCTACAAGCTTCTTATGCCAAACGCATTGTGGCGGTGGTCCTCGAAAACCCGCCCCCGTCTGTCCGCGCCCTGGTGGGCAATAAAGCCGCCAAGCTGCCGGGCTTGCTCTCAGATCTGACCACGGCCCTGGCGGGCTTACAGGCGGGGCAGGACTTTTTTAGCTGTGCGCCGATCCGTGTACTCAAAAACCTCAAGCGTCCCACCTTGGTTCAGACCGGCGCCAAAGATCAATTGGTGACGGTGGCCATGGCTGAACAGGCCTATTTGGCGCTACCTCCCGGTTATCCCCATCAATTCAGTGTTTTTCCCCATGCCGATCACGCTGCGCTTTGGAATGCCCAACCGCTGGAATTTGAACAAGAGTTCAAGCAGATTTGGCAAACGGGCCTGCGCTTTCGGGCCCAGTCAGAAAAAAACAAGTCACCGATATAAGCTCTGTGAAAAATTCCAATAAGGCCCTGCCCCTAACGATTACCCTGGGTTCGATCCTGCTGGTCTTTTGTTTGGCTTTGACCACGCTCTGGAATATTGTCTTGATCTACAATACCCTGCAGCTCAAAGCCTATGCGGGCCCCCATCTCAAGAGCATTTGGTCACAGTGGGTGATTCTGGGGGTGGGCAGCCTCTTATTTGTGATCATCATCACAGGAATTATTCTTTTCATTGTCTTTATGTCGCGCCAGATCATTCTCAATCAATTGCAAAAAAACTTTATCGACAGCGTGACCCATGAGCTCAAAACCCCTTTAACCTCGCTGCGCCTCTATGTCGAAACTCTGCAGCGCCACCGGGTGGAGCCCGAAAAACAAACTTGGCTCTTGGAGACCATGCTCAAAGACATTGAACACCTGGATTTGCTGGTAAGTCATCTGCTTGAAGCTGTGCGGATTGAATACCGGCGTGATCCCGAGCGCCTCGACACAGTCGATCTCAATCTGCTTTTGCAAGAGTGCAAAGAGACCCTGACCCGGCGTTATAGTCTGCCCGAAACCGCTATTCAAATTACTGGTCAGGCCTTGCCTCTGCGCTCAGATCTGGTCGGTCTGCGTTTGGTTTTTATGAACCTGCTGGATAACGCGATCAAATACTCCCCAGATCCCCCCACGATTCAGATTCAAATTGGCCCTGAAAATGGGGCTTTTTTGCCTGTGGCGATTGCCGATCAGGGCTTGGGGATTCCTGAGACCGAAATCAAAAAGATCTTCAGGCGCTTTTACCGGGTAAGTGGCCATGAAGCGACCAAGGGCAATGGCTTGGGCCTGTTTATTGTGTCCGAGACCCTGCGCCAGCTCAAGGGCAAAATCCAAGTCAGTAGTAGCTGCGTCAGCAGCTATCCCAGTGGCCAGATCAGCCATCAAGTCAAAAAGCTGGGCAGCACGTTTACGGTGAGTTTGCCGCTCTAAGCATTCCAACCCTCAATCTTGCCACCATTTGCCCGGATTGCAGAGCGCTTGGGCAGGAATTTGTGCTTCGCTGGCCTCGGGCAGGGGATCCGGGTAGTTCAGTTCTAGGCCGTATTCTGGAGGATAAAGTACGCGACAGAGATAAAGGCCCTGAGCCGGGGCCAATGTTCCCAAGGGTTCGCTGGGGGTGATTTTACCCCTCAAGACGTGGCTCAGATAATCTGCAGGCAAACGGCCCCGTGCCATGTCCAGGGCCGTGCCGACCAGGCGGCGAACCAGCGAAGTGAGAAAGCGGTTGGCCACAATCTCAAGCGCATACCACTCCCCAAGTGGACGTAATTCACTGAGATAGACGGACAATTGTCTGTCTATCTGGTTGCTCTGGCTGCGGGCCAGGGGGCCAAAATCATACTTTCCCTGGCATTGGGCCCAGGCTTTTGCCAATACATCGGTCTCGACAGGGTGTGGATATTGCCAGCAGCGCGGTGCTTGAAAGGGGTCGGGAGCGGCATTGAGGCGCAGCAGATAACGGTAATGCCGGGCCCGCGCGCTGAAGCGGGCATGGAAGTCCGCGGGTACAGGCCAGACTGCTTTGAGAGCCAGGTCTTCGGGCAAAAAATGGGGCAATAAACGCCGGAGTTCTGCTGCTGGAAAAGGCAGTAGAGCCCCAAAACTGACCAGTTGACCATGGGCATGTACACCCGCATCGGTACGGCCTGCGCAGACCACCTGAACGGGTTCCCGCAGCAATTGTTTCAGGGCTTTTTCCAGTTCGGCCTGCACCGTGCGTTTGCCCGGCAGGGCCTGAAAGCCTTGATATTGACGGCCGTCATAGGCCATTTGCAGGGCCCAGTAGCGGTGGGACATTTTGGCTCTTCCTGTCGTGTTGAAATGGAGTTTAACATAAGAGGCTCTGATCAGGCCCTTTTCAGCTGCTGTGTTAGAATAAAGACAACCTTTTCCCCGAGCGTATCACCCTTATGTTAACCCCAATGGGCAAGCTCAGCTCTTCGCTGATTATTCGCTTGATGCAGGTCAACCAACCGCATATGGGGCAGATCTATCTGCCTTATGCCGCTGGCTTGCTCGAAAGTTATGTGCGTGGCCATGCTCAAAACCCCTCTCGCTATACTTTTTTACCCCCGCTCTTTCGCCGAATGGCCCTCGAACAGGCTGTTCAGGCCTTTCGTTTGGTTGATGTGGCAGGCTTCAGTCTCTATACCTGGAATTCCCGTTTTTCCCTGGCGGTGGCCCAAGAGCTCAAGCGCCGCCAACCCCAAACCCTGATTGTGGTCGGCGGCCCCGAGGTGCCTGAGCGCTCTGAAGCCTTTTTGCGTGCCCAGCCCTGGGTGGATCTCTGTGTGCATGCCGAAGGTGAGCGCAGCTTTTTGGCTCTTTTGGAGTCTTTTCCCAGTGCTGACTGGACGGGCATTGCGGGCATCTCTTATCTCAAGGCGGGAACGTATTTTCGTCAGGCCAATGCACCCCGCATCAATACCCTTGAAGATATCCCCTCACCTTATCTGAGTGGGGCCTTTGACCTGCTGATGAAAACCCACCCTTCAGAAGACTGGATTGCCCTCTGGGAAACCAATCGGGGCTGTCCGTTTTCGTGCAGTTTTTGTGATTGGGGCTCGGCCACCCGCAGCAAGGTTTTGGGCTTTGGCGATGCGCGTTTAGAGGCCGAGATCGGCTGGTTTGTCAAACACCGGATCAAAGTAGTCTTTAGCTGTGATGCCAATTTTGGCATTCTCAAACGCGATCAGCAGATCACCGAGGCCATGGTACAGGCCCATCAAAGACACGGCTTTCCCCAGACCTTTGTGATTCAAAATACCAAAAATGTGACCGATCGGGCTTACCAGATTCAAAAACGACTTTGTGAAAGCGGCTTGAACCAGTCTGCTACACTCTCACTGCAATCGCTCAATCCCGAGGTACTCAAAGCGATTCGCCGTGAAAATATCTCATTGCAGAGCTACCGTGAATTGCAGATCCGCTTTCGCCGGGATGGCGTGCCGACCTATACCGATATGATTGTCGGTCTGCCAGGGGAGAGCTATGATTCTTTCGCCGATGGGATTGCACAGGTCATCAGCGAAGGTCAGCACCACCATATTCGCTATTTTAATTGTTATGTCTTGCCCAATGCTGAACTGGGAGACCCGGCTTACCAGGCCGAATACGGCGTGGAGTTTGTGACCATTCCCTATGTCTTTTCGAACGATGCCGTGAGTGAATCCCGCGATGGTTTAGGCGAGCAGCAGCAAATGGTGGTGGCCTGCAAGAGCTATAGCCGTGAAGATTGGGTCAAAATGAAGACCTATGCCTGGTTCAGCGAATTGCTGCACTTTAACCGCAAACTCTTGCAATTGCCGTTGATGCTGCTCAATTTGGAGTTGGGACTCTCTTTTCGCACCCTGTTTGAGGCCTATATGCGCCCCCAGCCCAGCCAGGCTTGGATGTTGGAAGATATCTGGCGGTTTTTTCTGCGCAAGGCCCGCGCTGCCAGTTTGGGCGAGACCCCTTTTTGTCTGGGACCGCTGGTCAACAATTCACCGCTTCAAGTCTGGTTGGAAGCCCATGATTATGTCATGATGGGTATTTTGCAGAGTCAGAGTTTGGATGCTTTCTACCAACAGAATCAAGTGGTTTTGGAAAACCTGCTGCAGGAGCAGGGGCTGGCTTTGCCGGCTGGGCTTTTGCAAGACAGTCTGTCTCTCTCCCGTTCGCTCTTTTTGGGGCAGGCCCACGGTCAGCCTTGGGAACTGCGTTTGGGCTGGAATCTCTGGGAGTTTTATCAAGGGCTTTTGTCTGATCAACCCGTGCCTTTGCGCCCAGGGGCTGTTGTCTATTGCAAAGACTGGGCGGGCCCGCCCTTTGATCAACTCCAAGAACAAACCAGTCACAAAAAGATAAAAAACTTCATAAATCTTTACAATTAGGCTTGGGCTTGTTTATAATCTAAACACCCAAGGTTCAATGAGGAGGAATAAAGTGATGCCGAAATTCCCTGATTCTCTGCGGCAACTCTTTCAGATCTTCGATCGCGAAAGCAATTTTATTTTGCAATTATTGGTGATCTTTATGTGCAGCGTGGCTGTGGTTCCTGCCCTGCGTCAGGCTTTGCAACCGGTTCCCCTGCGGGTCAGCCAATTGCCAGTTCTCACCCAACAGATGCGTTTGCCCGAGGCCCGGCCACAACGGATCACACCTGCTTTAACCGAAGCTCCCAAGCAGCTTCAACAGCCATCACCCCAGCAGCTTGTGCCCCTACCGGTGGTGAAAAAGCAACCCTTGCCACCCCGGAGCAGCCGTCAGTTTTCCCAATCGGCCAGCCGCTCTGTGCAGAGAAAAAACCAAACCCGATCATCCAAAGTCGTTTCCCTGCATTCGGTTAAACGCTCACAGCAAGATCCGATTGGCTCTGTCCGCAGTATCTTAAAACAGGATTACAAGATCAGTCGGGCCAGCGGTTCGTATGAGCAATACATGAAGTGGGTGCGCAGTACCCTCAAACGTTACCAGCCCGAGAGTTAATCACAATCATTCTCACACCTGCTTCGCTGCTTTTGGGCTAAATGAGCACTTTGGGCTATAATAGAACCCATGCGCTTACGAATACTCACCCTGGTTTTTCAATCTCTGGCCCTGGCATTTGGTGTGGCGGCCCTGGTTTTAACGGCTGTTAATTCTGGGCGCAAAACCCGCCATTGATTCTCTTAGGAGCCAGGTGATGTCCTCCCCTCTTTTTTTGAGCCACCCCCACTGGAATCAGATCCCCGGTCTGCGCCACGGCTTTTCGACCCGTGTTGGTGGGGTGAGCGAAGGCCCTTATGCCGCGCTTAACCTCAAATACCCGACAGGTGAAAATGAGACCTTTGAAGCCGTCAGCGAAAATCGCCGCCGTTTGGGCCAAGCACTGGAGTTGGACGCTTCCCGTTGGGTGGCCTGTCGCCAATGCCACGGGGCTGGCATTCAAACGGTCAATGCCAGCCATGCTGGCAGTGGGGCCGTGTCGCAAGAGGCTGGTTTGCCCGAGACCGATGGATTGATCACCGCCGACAGCCAAGTGCCGCTTTTGATTCAAGTGGCCGATTGTTTGCCGATTCTCTTGGTCGCTCCCGAGGTGCATGCCGTGGGTGCGGTTCATGCCGGTTGGCGTGGGACCCAGGCCCAGATTCTGACACGGGCGATTGAGCGACTCTGTGCTGAATTTGGGGCTGAGCCCACCCAGATTCAGGTGGCGATTGGTCCTGGCATTGGGTTTGAGCAATTCGAAGTGGGGCCCGAGGTGGCTGAGGCTTTTGCCGATCAAATCGATCTGAATGATGCCCGCTTGGCGCGCTCCAAAGGGGACAAATACCACCTCGATTTGGTTGAAATCAACCGGCGTCAGGCCCTGCGTGCAGGACTGCTCCCCGCAGCGATTTGGAGCTTGGATCGCTGCACTGTGAGCGAGCCTGAACTCTTTTTCTCTTTTCGCCGCGACAGCGGGGTAACTGGGCGCTTGGGGGGGCTGATTGGCTGGGTCGATTGAGTCTTGTTTCAGTCCCTGATCGAGATCCTGGGCGAATTTGTGATCAGGGCTATCAACAATTGCGAGAAGGTATGGTATTCTGGAACACATGAGAAAATTTCAGTGGAAATCCCTGGCTGTTTGCGGTCTGATGACTGCTTCTTTGGCGTTTCCTGCTCAGGCCGCACCCGAGCAGCCAGAGCAGAGCAGTCCTCTTTTTTCAACCACTCTGAGCCTGTCTGAAAAAATCGAACTGGCCCAACTCGATCGGCGTCGGCAGGAGACCCTGAGCGAAATGAAACGCGATCCTGCACGGGCGCTTTTGCTCTCTACTCTGTATCCCGGTCTGGGGCAGCTCTATGTGGGCAATGACAATCCCCGTGCTTTCTGGATCATGGGCGGCGGAACCGTCCTTTTGGCCGGTGGTTTGGCCGGTTTTGCATTGCTTTCAAATCGACCAGAAGAGGCGGCTGGCTTGGGCAATTTGATGATTACCCTCACCCTGCTCGGTTACCATCTCTGGAATATTCGGGATGCTTATGTCATGACAGACGAATACAACCGCATGTTGGAAGACAAATACCGCATCAGCGAGTTGTTGGCCCCACTTTCACTCACGGCCAGTCTCGACAAAACCCCTGTTTTGAGCTATTCCTTTAGCCTCTAATTTCAGCCTCTCAATTGTCCAGCTCTAACTTGCCAGCAATTCGCGCATTTTTTGCGCCAATTCATAGAGTGGAAAGGGTTTGTGCAGACATTGCTTGGCACCCGCCGCGAGAATCTTTTCTCGGTGACCAGAGCCTGCCAATGCGGTCAGGGCCATGACCGGAATATCTTCGTGGCCCTGGGCCTGCAAATGATTCAACACCTCGTAACCATTGAGACCTGGCAGGTGAATATCCAGCAGAATCAGGTCAGGCCAGGGGCTGTTGATCTGAATTGCTTCATAGCCGGTTTGAGCCACTTGCACTTCATACCCCAATTCAGACAGATACGACTCCAACATAAAGACATTTTCGGACTGGTCTTCGACCAATAAAATGCGCTCGCCCTGTCCCCGTGGAGCCGAAGGATGGGTCGTGTTTTGGGTGTGTATGTCGTTCTGCTCCAGGGGATTCCAAGGCAGGTAAAGGGCAAAACGGCTGCCCTGACCGGGATGGCTTTCAACACAGATTTTTCCGGCATGCAATTGGGTCAGGTGGCGCACCAGCGCAAGTCCCAGGCCGGTGCCTCCGGCGTGGCGATTGAGGCCGCTGTCGAGTTGAATGAAAGGCTTAAAGATTTGTTCCTGATCTTCACTGGCGATGCCAATCCCGGTATCTTCAACCTCGATGATGACCTCTTGGGTGGCTTCACTCAAACGGGTGCGCAGACAAATTTGGCCACCGGGCCAGGTAAATTTGACCGCATTGCTGAGCAAATTGACCAAAATTTGTTTGATGCGAATGCGGTCGGCATGAATCCAGAGCGGTTCTGGAAATGCTTCGTAGCGCAGGGTTTGGCGTTTGTTTAGGGCCATTTGGCGCACCAGGCGTAGGCTGTTTTCACAAACTTCATCGAGCAGCAAGGGTTCTGGTCGCAGAGAAAGGTGCCCTGCCCCGATTTTGGCGAGGTCGAGGATATCATTGATCAGAGACAAAAGGTGTTGTCCGCTGTCGTGAATGGTGTTTAAAAATTGCAGGTTTTGTGCGCTGAAATCTTTGTCCAAAAGAAGTTCGGTTAAACCCAAAATTGCCGTCAGTGGGGTGCGCAATTCATGGCTCATATTTGCCAAAAATTCATCTTTGATGCGCACTGCGTGGGACAATTCGGCGTTGGTTTGTTTGAGCTGTAACTCCATCTGGGTGCGCTGTAAAATTTCAGTCTCTAATTCCCGCGTACGTTCACGTACACGCTCTTCTAAACCCGAATTGAGAGAGATTAACTCCTGTTCGGCCTGTTTGCGTTTTGTGATGTCTTCGGTGACGGCCAAAATGCCATTGGCTTGGCCCTTGTGGTCGTAGAGCGGAGCCATATTTAGGCTTAAAAACAGGTCTTGTCCTTGGCGGTTTTTTCGCACGACCTCAATCCCCTGATAGCTTTGACCGGCTAAGACCTGGCGGCGGAGCCGATCAAATTCTTCGCTGTGTTCGGGCTGAACAATCGGCAGGGGTTGGCCCAATGCTTCGGCCTGCGAAAAACCAAAAACAGCTTCTGCTGCTGGATTCCAACTGGTGACAAGGCCCGTGGTGGTGACCGAATAAACAGGCAAAGGTGAAGCTTCAATAATGGCTGTTAGAAGTTCTTGGGCCTGACGGGCAGAGTGGGGTTGGGAGTGGGGCAGGGATTCTAAACAACCCAAAATAGCCTGACCTGTGTTGTCTTGGAGTCGACTCAGGGTCAGGCGGAGCTTCACTTCACTGCCTGAGGCATGGCGACAAGAGACCTCAAGTGTTTGGGGCAGTTTTTCTGGCTGTTTGAGCAAAGCGGTCAGAGCGGCTGTGTCTTCTGGGAAGAGATTTTGCCAGCCCATCGCTGAACTGAGCAAAGTATCTTGGCTGTAACCGGTTTGCTGCAAGAGGTGGGGGCTGGCAAAAAAGAGCACAGGCTCTTGCGTTGGCTTTGGCGTTAGCTCCGGTGTCGGCTGTGGAGCGTTGTGCCAGACCAATGTCATCACGGGCATTTGTGCCAAGAGGTCTAAAGAGCCCGAACCCAATCCTGTGCTGTGATCAAACATCCTGTCAGACTGTGTCCCTTTTGAATGCGGGGCACAGTTTCCCTTTTCCTGTTGATGGTAGCTTTATTTTAATCTGAATTGCTCTCAAAATACAAACCCATCTTGCTTCTGGGTGTGTTAGCTTGACTAGGGATTTTACGCATGAGGGGGAGTTTATGGACGCCAGCACACAAAATGGGGCTTTTTTTCTAACCGATATCGCTGAGTTGGTAACGATGTTTATTCCGGGCCAAGAAGGCCCGATCTTGCCCTCGCAAATGGGGCAGATTCAGATTTTGCAAATGGCTTATCTCGAAATCGCAGCGGGCCAGATCGTTGGCTTCGGCCCGATGGCTGAACTTGAAAATAGCCAGAACCTGCCCACGATCTCTGTCCAGGGCCGCACTGTTTTGCCTGGCTTGGTGGATCCCCACACCCATTTGGTCTTTGCCGGTACCCGCGAGCATGAATTGGTTCAGCGCATTCGCACGGCCCGCAATCAGCCCAAAGACCAGCGCATGGCAGGGGGGATCAATTTTACCGTTAGCAAAACCCGTGAGGCCTCTTTTGAAGACTTGCAGCAAGCGGCGTTGGGCCGCTTGGCGCGGATGTTGGCCCACGGCACCACCACGGCTGAAGCCAAAAGTGGCTATGGCCTCAATTTAGAACATGAACTCCGTCTGCTGGAAGTCGTGGCGAGCTTGGCAAGTCAACCGATCGAGTTGGTCTCGACATTTTTGGGGGCCCATGCCGTTCCCGTCGGCCATTCTCAGGCTGATTATGTCGAAGAAGTGCTGGCCATGATTCCGATTGTGGCCGAGCGTAAATTGGCGGAATTTTGTGATGTCTTTTGCGAACAGGGCTTTTTTACCCCCGAAGAGACCCGGCGGATTTTGCTCAAGGCCCGCGAACATGGCCTCAAACTCAAGCTCCATGCCGATGAGTTAGCCGCATCTGGGGGATCGATTCTGGCGGGCGAGTTGGGGGCCATTTCAGCAGACCATTTACAATTTGCCCCGCCTGAAGGTTTGCAAAAAATGAAAGCCGCAGGTACCATTCCCGTGCTTCTGCCTGGTACAGCTTTTTATCTCGGTCTGCCTTATGCCGATACCGCTGCCATGCGCGAATTGGATTTGCCCTTGGCGATCTCAACCGATCTCAATCCGGGGGGCTGTTATTGTGAGTCGCAGCTCTTTATGTGCGTTTTGGCCTGTACCCAGATGGGAATGTTGCCGATCGAGGCCCTGGTCGGGGTCACCGTCAACGCAGCTTGGGCGATTGACCGTGGACAGAGCGCGGGAGTGATTGCGCCTGGGCGACAGGCCGATCTGGTGGTCTTAGATACACCCAATCATATGGGCGTGCCTTATCATTTTGGTGTGAATCTGGTGCACAGCGTTTACAAACGCGGCAAAAAAGTCTGGGAACCTAAAATCTAACACCTGCCCTGCTTTTGGATTATACTTGCAGTGTGATGGCATTTTTAAAGGAATAAAGCTGATGTGTGGAATTATTGGTTATATTGGGCATGAACCCAACCCCGAAATTGTAGATATTTTAATCGACGGCCTGCAGAGACTGGAGTACCGGGGTTATGACTCCGCCGGTGTGGCTGTCATGACCGAAGCCGGCCTGGAACTGCAGCGTGAAGTGGGCAAACTGAGCAATTTGGTCAAAAAATTGGCCAGTATTGAGTTGATTGGCCGCGCTGGGATTGGACATACCCGCTGGGCCACCCACGGTCGCCCAACTGAATACAATGCACACCCGCATACAGATCCCGATAAACAGCTGGTTGTGGTTCACAACGGCATCATCGAAAATTACCTCGATCTCAAAGAGGAATTGGCGGCTCTGGGCCACCAATTTGCCTCCGAAACCGACACCGAAGTGATTGCCCACCTGATTTCTCATTATTATCAGGGCGATCTCAAAGAAGCTGTGCAAAAAACCTTGCTGCGCTTAGAAGGGGCTTATTCGATTTGTGTGATGCATGTCAAAGAGCCCAATTATCTGGTGGCAGCCAAAACCAGCAGTCCGCTTTTATTGGGCATTGGTGATGGCATGAATTTTATCGCCTCGGATATTCCCGCGATTTTGCGCCACACCCGCGACATTATCTATCTCGAAGATGGTGATATGGCTGTGGTTTACCCTGATAAACTTGAGCTTTTCCGGATCGATGGCTCGCCTCTGGAGCGGCCCGTCCAACATATTGATTGGAACCTCGTGGCCGCTGAGAAAATGGGCTATGACCATTTCATGCTCAAAGAGATCCACGAACAGCCCACGGCTTTTGCCCAGACCCTCGGTGGTCGTATCTCTGAAGGTCATCAGCGCTTGTATTTGGACGAGATCAATCTCACTCCAGAGCAGCTCAAAGGTCTCAATCGGATCTATATTGTGGCCTGTGGCACGGCCTATTATGCCGGCATGGTGGGCAAATATCTGATCGAAAAATTTGCACGGATTCCGGTTGAGGTTGATGTCGCCTCTGAATTCCGCTACCGCAACCCGATTCTCGACAGCCAGACCCTGGTGATTGCGATCAGCCAATCCGGTGAAACCGCAGACACCTTAACGGCCATGAAATTGGCCAAACAGCAGGGCGCTCTGACGATGGGCGTGATCAATGTCAAAGGCAGCGCGATTACCCGTGTCACCGATGGCACTTTGTATATCCATGCGGGGCCTGAGATCAGTGTTGCTTCAACCAAGGCCTTTATAGCCATGTTGGCAGCTGTCAATTTGCTGGCTTTGCACTTTGCCCAGGTGCGTGAGCAGATCTCCCTGCCCGAGCTTACCGCAGCGATGCATGAATTGCGCCGCTTGCCCCGTCTGATGGAAGAGACCCTCCATGCTGTCGAAGCACCCGTTAATGCACTGTCCACGGTCTTGCTGCGTTACCACCACTGTCTCTATTTGGGCCGGGGCATCAATTTCCCAATTGCTCTCGAAGGGGCGCTCAAACTCAAAGAAATTTCATATATTCACGCCGAAGGTTATGCCGCTGGCGAAATGAAACACGGCCCGATTGCCCTGATCGATGCTTTGATGCCTGTGATTGCGGTGGTTACTGAAGGGGATGCCTACGACAAAGTGATCAGCAATCTTAAAGAAGTCAGGGCCCGCGATGGCTTGGTGATTGCTGTGGCCACCGTTGGGGATGAGCGCATCAAAGATGTGGCCAACGAAGTGATCTATGTGCCTGCTGTACCCGAGTGGCTCTCTCCGGTGATCAACGTTATCCCATTGCAGCTCTTGGCCTATTATGTGGCTCTGCGCCGGGGCTACGATGTCGATCAGCCCCGCAATCTGGCCAAGTCTGTCACGGTGGAATAACACATTGCCACGGGGGAACCAGCACGTATGGTGGGGATGGTTGCTCGCTTTTTGCTTGCAATTGCCTGCTTGGACCTTGGCACCCATGCCCGCCCAGGCCCAAGAAAGTGTTCCCTCTGCTGAGGCCCCCGCGGCAACGGAGCCCCCGCTCTATGTCTCGCAGTGGTATATTGGCCCTGTGTTTAAACGGGATGGCATTGGCTACGACAGCGTTAAAAACCAGGCTTTGGCGGGCGAAAATTGGATTGGTTTGCAGACTTTACATCGCCAAGAAACGTGGTTTGGCTCAGGCGGGCACCTGCTTTTTTCGATGCAAGACAGTGCCATCGAGCTGGGAATCGACGCCCGTTTGTTTCTTCCCCTGCCCCTGATTGAGCCCTATTTGGGGGCCGAGCTGAATTATATGACCCGCCATTTTGGGGGCTTTTCAATTGCGTTGCGTCCAGGGGCGCAATTGCATTTTTTGCCGATGCTCTCTTTGGATGCCTTTGCCCAATTGCGCTATGATCTGTTTAATCTGACCTTTGGCAATGGATCTCGTGGCGATCAGTTGCTTTGGGGGCTCGGGCTCGCAGTTTTGTATAAAATCTAGGTTTTCTGAGGAGGATATCATGTTTCAAGGGCTGCGCTCATTGATCTTTCAGGTGCCCGATCTGGCTGTTGCTCGCAAGTGGTATGTTGAGGTGCTGAATGTTGAACCCTATTTTGATGAACCCTTTTATATCGGCTTTAATGTCGGTGGCTATGAATTGGGGTTATTGCCCGAAGATCCCGAAAAACCGGCCCCCGTACGTGGCAACTCTGTGGCCTGTTATTGGGGCGTGGAAGATATTCACGCGGCTTTTGCACGTTTACAGGCGATGGGGGCCGAGCCGCAATCTGAGATTGAAAATGTGGGCGGTGAGATTGAAATGGCTGATTTCCGCGATCCCTGGGGCAATTTCTTTGGGATTATTTACAACCCCGAATTTCAATTGCCTGCGCAGGTCTGAAAGCGAAAGCCCATTTTGGTCTCAGTTGTGTTAAGCTGAATTCGGCGATAATTGTCATGATTTTGAAATATTAAACAAATTTTAAGCCCTTCTTCCTCTGTTTTTAACCTTGCAACTTCAGAATCCATGACCAGCTTCCCATAATTGGATCATCTGTGTAGCGTAAAAGAGGAATTTCACCATGCTTCAAACCGTTGGAAACAATCCATTCCCGATTCAACCTGTGCGTCAGGGTGGCCCCCAGGCTTTTGTTCCCCCTTCGACAGGACCCTTTAATCCTGCTGCGCCCAAACCTTTGGCCAAAGACTCGCTTGATATCAAAGACCTGGGCATTGGCGTTTTGGCAGGCAGCTCTGTTTATTTGCCCATGGCTGTGGGCAATTATACGCTGAGTAACAAAGC
Organism: Candidatus Blackallbacteria bacterium; assembly: GCA_051715345.1. Lineage (GTDB taxonomy): Bacteria > Cyanobacteriota > Sericytochromatia > UBA7694 > UBA7694. Next base: position 71,517 of record JBPXJQ010000038.1, on the reverse strand, counting down.
CGGGCACTCACTTCTGGATTCTTTAAAAGCCCCCCTGATGGAAAAAAGCACCTTGGCGATGATGGGTGGAGCCGCTTTGGCCGGTGGGATTGTGGGCGCCGCTGCCGGACGCAATACCGATAGCACGGGCGAAGCCCTGACCACAGGCGCCATGGTTGGTATGACCGTGGGAGCCTTGGGTGGCGTGGCTGTGGCGCTCAGTACCAAAACCATGACCCCAGCCCAGGGCGCCATGCGCGGTGCGATGCTCGGTGGCTTTACCGGTGGAGCTGGTGGCACAGGCGCTTATCTTTTGCGCGAAGGCAAATAGACAGACTTAGACTTTTCTCTCTCAACGCTATGACTGGCGCTCCCGATTGCGGAGCGCCTTTAATTTTGCCCAACTTTCCTCATTGGCAGCCAGACGTTCCACTATGCCCTCCCCCAAGATTGAGGTCTGAAAAATTTCTTCGACATCGTCGGGGGTGACTCCCACGTACCACAGGTCTTGGGGGTAAATTACGACCACAGCCCCCAATTCACAGGCGTCCAAACAGCCTGTTTTGCTGGCACGCATTCGGCCTTTGAGCCCATGTTGTTTGAGTAATTCTGCCAATTTGATCCGAATTTCGTTTCCACCACAGCGGGCACAGCTGCCTTTGGGGCTGTCTTCTGCCCGTTCGTTGGTGCAAACCAGGATGTGTTTTTCAAACAGGGGGGTAGGGGCATTATTCATTTTCTCTGTGTTCTTTCTCATCACAAATCAAGTTGAGGGGTTGGTTTTTCTGAAAGCGCAGCAAATCGTGTAACAATTCAGCTGCTTCGGGGCGGTTCTGACTCAAGGCCCAATTGACCTGCCGGGTCAGGGCCAAGCTTTCCAGACAGCGGGCCAGGGTCAGGGCAAAGCGCCGGGCCCCTGCTTCAATCGCTTCGCTGCCTGTGTTGGACGTCTGTTTGAGCCATTCACAGGCCTCTTTGCAGGTCTGCAAGGCCAATTGGGCCACTGCGGTCACCTCTGGTTGAGTGAGTTCTGATGCCCAGCTTGTCAGGCTTTCCAAAAAGCTGTCAATTTCTGCGGGGCCGCGCAGGGCGCGCAAGGTGTCGAGCGAGAGCACGTTGGTGGTGCCTTCCCAGATCGGCAGTACTTGGGCATCGCGCAGCAGCAGTGGCAGCCCCGTGTCTTCGACATAACCGGCCCCGCCAAAACACTCAAGGGTTTCACTCAGACAGGCCACAGCCTGTTTGCCGGTGATCAATTTGGTCAGGGGGGTGAGCACCCGCTGCAGATTTTTCTCAGCTGGGTCCAGTTCCCCATTTTCGAGGCGGCCCAGCAAATGCACAGCTTCAAAGGTCAGGGAAAAGGCACCCGCCAATTCGGCTTTGAGCATGTTTAAGGTGTCGCGGTGCAGGGGCTTTTCCGCCAGTGGCGCGCCAAAGGCCACGCGTCTTTGAGCATAGTCCTCAGCCAAGGCCAGCCCCCGGCGCATCAATGCGATGGCTGAGACACTATTCCAGGTGCGGGTCACGTTTAACATCGGGGTGATATTTTTGACGCCATCATGGGGGCCGACCACCAACTCGGCTGGCGTACCATGCAGCAATAATTCAGCTGTGGGGACCTTGCGCGTGCCCAATTTGTCTTTGAGGCGGCAGACCTCGATATTTTTGAGTTTGCCCTGTTCATCCCGCAATTCGAGAAAGAACAGTGCCAGACCTTTGCCGCCGGGGCCGTTGCCTTCGGGGCGGGCCAGGGTCAAGGTCATTTGTGAGGTCGTGGCAGAGGTAAACCATTTGCGCCCGTACAAACGCCACTGGCCATCTTCCAGCCGGGCCTGGGTCTCGGTCAGACCGACATCTGAGCCGCCCGTCAGTTCGGTCATCCATTGACCACTGGTCCAGAATCTTTCCGGGTCGCGGCTGGTCAAATGTGGCAGGGCTTGCTCGATCAGGGCCTGATTGCCGGTTGCCAATAAGGTCGATGCCGCGCCATCAGTCATGGCCAGGGGGCAGCTGTAAATATCTGTTGAAGGGGTAAACAGGTAGACCAAGGCAAATTGGTAAACCCGTGAGAGGGCCGCGTATTTTTTTTCGTAGGGCAGAGCCACCAAACCAAAGCGGGTGGTGAGGCGCTCGGCTTCTTTCCACAGGGCTGTGACTTCGATTTTGTCGACACGGTTTCCCCAGGCGTCGTAATGGGTGAGCACGGGTTCGTTGAGGCGATCGGCCAATTGCCATTGGTAGAGTTCCCCGGCGCTCAGCTCTCCCATTTCGGAGAGGTCGGCCTCGATTTCGGCAGGCAAATGATTTTGGCTGAAGCGGGCCAGGCTACTGCCGAGCAGTGTGTCGGCATGGTATTGATTCCTGAGCTGAGGGGCGGACTGCTGAAAGAGTTCCATGGGCTGACTCCTGGGAGAGGTGGGTGAAGGGTATTGTACCGCAGACTTACAAACGGGGATCTACGGGCTCGCTTTCTAATGCCAGCAATCCGGCCACACAGCGATGCACTTCGCGCAGCGGCGCACGGGCCACAAAGCGCTCCAGGGCTTCTTGCCCCAGGGCAAACTCACGCAGGGCCAATGAGCGTTTGGCGCCCAGCCCCCGTTTTTTTAAGCGTGCCAGGTGTTCAGGAAAGGTGTATTCGGGGCTGTAGATCAGGCGCAAATACTCCCGGCCCCGGCATTTGACGCCGGGTTGGACATAGCCTTTGCTGCCCTGGCTGAGCACCTGCAGCGGTTTGATGACCATGCCTTCTCCCCCGGTTGCCGTCAGCGCCAGCCACCACTCAATCGCCGCTTGGACGCTTTCGGGCTGATCCAATTTGACTATTTTCCAGGCTGTGGCTTTAAACAGACCCCGATCGGCTTGGGCCAACTCAGCCAGGGTTTCGATTTGCCAGAGATGGCTGGAATCGCTATAGACCTTGCCTTCGCTGGCCAAAATCTGAAAGGGTGCCAGTTTGTAGTCTTCCAATTGGTTAACGGGCCAACAATAAGGGCGATAGGCTTGAGCAAAGGCCTGGACCATGGTTTGACGTGCTTCAAAACGGGCCGACAAGGCGCTGACCTCGGATGCTGGCAGACGTGCTTGGGCTTGGCGCAGCAGGGCATTGGTTTGGGCCAGGGCTGCTTGGCCCGAAGCACCCACCGCAGCGTACTGCTGGTGAATCAGCTCTTGGGCCTTGGCTGACCAAGGCAGCAATTCGGCGTCCAGACAAAACCAATCGCTTTCAAAGCGCTCCCACCATTGGGCCTGGGTCAGGGTTTGAATCAGGCGCTGCAAAAAGGCGATTTCAAGCGCGGGATCTTTAAAAAAGGCCCGGCCCGTGCGGGTATAGATGCAACCGGGGGTCTCGCCACTCACTCCAAAGCGCTGAAAGGCCACTTCGGCACTGCGGCAGACCACGACCACTGCCCGTGAACCCATGTGTTTTTCTTGGCAGATGACCTCGTTTAAACCCTGGCTGCGGTAGTATTGCAGTGCTTCGCGGGGGTGTTCGAGATATTCCGGGTCTGCAGCGGTTTCACAGGGAGACATTGTCGGTGGTAAATAAATCAGCCAGCGTGGATCGACACTGAAACGGCTGAGCACTTCCAGCGCGGCGGCGTTGTTTTCGGCCTGAATTAAGATCTGGCGCTTGAGGCGGGTTGCGATGATTTGTTTGCCGGTGATCTCACTCAGCTCCAGGCGGCGGTCGTCCCAATGTTGGGCTGTGAGCGTGCCCCCTGAACCGGGTGATCCTGCCTCTGTGGGCAATGCGAGTGGGCGCAGGGGCTCGCAATAGACCCGAGCGGCAGGCACCGACACCAACACCTGTTCTGGATAGCGCAGGGCGGTCAGTTTGCCCCCAAAGACACAGCCGGTATCGAGGCAAATTGTGCCATTGAGCCATTCGGCCTGGGGCACAGGCGTGTGGCCGTAGACCACTTTGGCGCGGCCCCGGTATTCCGCTGCCCAATTGGCACGCACAGGCAGGCCAAATTCATCAATTTCGCCGGTGGTCTCGCCGTAGAGGGCAAATTCGCGTACCCGTCCTGAGGAGCGGTTTTGCAGTTCTGCACGCATGCCTGCATGGGCCACCACCAATTGCCCTTGATCCAGCACCAAATGGCTGACCAGCCCGTCAATAAAGCGGTCGGCCTGTTTGCGCAAAGCGCTCTGTTCGGGCTCGGGCAGCGCTTCGACTTCCGCCACTGTCTGTTGTAGGCCATGATTGAGCTTGACGTTTTTTCCCCGCAGCCAGCGCTGAAATTTTTGCTCGTGATTGCCCGGCACACAGAGCGCGGTTCCGGCTGCTACCATGCGCATTGCCAGACGCAGGCAATCGAGTACCCGTGGGCCGCGATCAACGAGATCACCCAAAAACAACACCCGCCGCCCATTTGGGTGGCGATAACCCGCCTCGGCATCGGGAATATATCCCAATTGAGCCAAAAGCAGCTCCAGTTCATCTCCACAGCCATGTATATCGCCAATGATATCAAAGGGGCCAGCATCGTCGCGTTTGTCGGTCCAGAGCTTGACCCGCTCGATCTTGACCTGATCGACTTCTTCGGGGCTGTTGAGCACGTAAATATAGCGAAAGCCCTCTTGTTTCAGTGAAGACAGGGTTTTGCGCAATTGCCGGTTCTGGTTTGCCACCACATGGGGGCCAAATTGCCGGTCTCGCCGCTGGGCATTGCGATCATGGCAGAGCCGCTCGGGCATTTTCAGCACAATCGCCACCGGCAGCACATGGTGTTTTTTTGCCAGGGCCAGGGCCTGTTTGCGGGCATCCGGCTGAACATGGGTGGCATCAATCACGCTCAGACGGCCAGCAGCCAGTCGTTTGCTCGCAATTGCATAGACCAGCTCAAAAGCGTCGTGGGTGGCACTTTGATCGTTGGGGTTGTCGGCCACGAGCCCGCGGCAAAAGTCTGAAGAAATCACCTCGGTGGGCAGAAAGTGTTTGGCCGCAAAGCTGGATTTGCCTGAGCCAGAAACGCCAACCAACAGCACCAATGCGAGTTCGGGGATTTTGAGGGGCTGCGGGGCTTGCTCACTGCTCATGGTTTGGCTCGCAGATTTGTATATATTGGGGCGGAATATGTTCACTCAACCAGACGCCATTGGCTGAACAGTAAAAAACATAACCCTTTGCAAACATGCCTTGGGCGTCAATCGAAAGCAGCAGCGGCTGCCGATCATAACGGCTGCCCACGGCTTGGGCTGTGGCGATATCTGCCGAGAGATGCACGTGTTGGCGCTGGCGTTTTTCCAGACCTGAGGCGAAAATGGAGGCTTGGTGACGGCGGGCGGTGCCGTGGAAGAGACGTTCAGGGGGGCTTTGGGGCACGAGAGCCAGGTCAACAGGTAAGCTGTGACCCTGATTGGCGCGAATCAGGTTTCCGTCAGGGCTGAAGGCAAAACGCTGTTTATCGCTTTCAGCCACAATTTGTTTGAGCCGTGTGCGAGTAAGGCCTGTATCTGCCGCTTTCTCCAGCAATTCGTCGACTTTGGCCCAGCCCTGGGCATCCAGCGTCAGACCTATTTCTTCGGGTTTGTGGCGAAGTACGAGGCTCAAAAATTTGCTTAAGTGTTTGAGATCAGGCATGGACGGCCTCCTTTTCTAATCTGACCTTTTCAAAGACCGCCATTTGTGTCGGTGCTCCCAGAATGGAGTCCAGCGGGCCAATGGGCTCAAAACGCAGGTTGTAATGCCGCTTTCGGGCAATATTCAGGCACCAGCTCTCAAACTCGGCCCGGCTCCATTCAAAGCGGTGATCGCCGTGGCGAAACTGACCAGGCTTGAGATTTTGAAACAATGCGTTGTATTCGGCATTGGGGGTGGTCAATACCACCAATTGGGGCTGTAGATCTTCAAACAGCACTTGGGCAAAGGCTTCGAGCCGAAAGGGGTCGAGGTGTTCGATGACCTCAACGGCCACCACGGCTTCGAGGTCTTTGAGGCGGGCATCGCGGTAGACCAGCGAGCCGTGCAGCAGTTCGAGGCGTTGGGCTTGGCGCTCAGAAAAACGTTCAGTATGCAAGCGCCGTACGGCATTGGCCAGGCTGCGGGCGGAGACATCCAGACCCACAATCCGTTCTAATTGGCCCTGCTGCCAGAGCAATTGCAAAAGACGGCCTTCGCCACAGCCCAGATCGCCGACCGAGCGCAGACCCGAAAGTCGGACCACTTCAGCGACTTTTTCCAGGCGCAGTTGATTCAGGCTCAGGGGTTTTTCCAGGGCCTGTTCCAGGCTTTCGGCTTTTGCTTCCTGGGTTTCGGGGGCCTCGGGCAGTTCTTCTTGCAAGAGGCGCAGCGCCAAACTGGTCAGCGGTTTGTTGTGGCGCAGATAGCGGGCGGTGATCAGCTCTTTGGCGGGGTGCAAAGCCAACCAGCCCTCGCCGTGTTTGAGCAGCTTTTGCACCTCTTCTGCGCCAATAAAATAGTGTTTGTCGTTGTCGAGTACGGGCAGTAGCACGTAGAGATGGCTGAGTAAATCAGACAAGCGGATTTGCTGTTGCAGTTTGAGTGTGTAATAAGGGCTCTGGCCCCAGTTCGGGAAGTGTTCATCCAGCGGGTAGCGGGTGATCTCCAATTGGTAGCCCAGCGGGGCAAAGAGGCTTTCCAATAAACCCGGTCCGCCGCGACTGGCCACAACTGCCAATTCGGCCTCCAAGGGAATCGGTGTGTCCGCCAGCAAGGGTTTTTGATCGCATTTGCCCTTGAGGGCGCTACCGAAAACCCGTGAAAGGGCCACGCTCATAAACGAAGACGCGACATAAGGCCGATCGTTGACATATTGCCCCAGGGCAAAACCCTCCCAGGCGGATTTTTGCTCGCGGGCCAGTCCAATCGGATCGAGATCGAGTAGCAGAACTGCCTTGCAGCGCTCTTGACTGGCCTCGGGATAAAAAACCTGGGCCAAGCCAAAATTGAGTTCAAATGTTTGGCATTTGTCTGGGTGTTTGTGAAGCAAATAGCCCAGATCGGTGGCGGGTTGGTGGGTGGTGGTCAAACTCAGAAGCATGTTCTCACGGCTCTCCCTCTTGGACTCCAGCGGCTTCTCTGGGCCCAAAACGTTTTTATTCTAACATATCAGCCATTCTGACCTGCTCTTTTGTGGTGTATATTCAGTCTGTCTGTCTTGGCTTGGGGGTGTTAAAATCGTTTAAAACGATTAAAAATATAAAAATAAACGATTATACTTATTGTTATTTTTGTGTCATGATAGGGCCATAGCACCTCACACAAGGAGAAAAACAGTTTATGAGTACACTCAATTGGATCGGACTCGATCAGGACTCTTCACAGGCTCTGGTGGGCCAACTCAACCAACTCCTGGCCGATTACCAGGTTTTTTACATGAATGCGCGGGGCTTTCATTGGAATATTCGTGGTAGTCAGTTCTTTGAATTGCACCTTAAATTCGAAGAGCTCTACAACGATCTCTTGCTCAAGGTGGATGAAGTTGCGGAACGGATTTTGACCCTCGGTGGCGTGCCCCAACACGATTTTGCCAGCTACCTCGAACACAGCCGGATTGCCCCTGTCAAAAACGCGACAGACGCAGTTTCGACCATTGACTCGGTACTCAAGTCTCTGCAATCACTGCTGGTCAGCCAGCGACAATTGCAAAAAGTGGCAGCTGAAGCCGGGGATGATGGCACGGCATCATTGATGAGCGATTATATCAAAGTTCAAGAAAAAATGGTCTGGATGTACGCTTCTTACCAAAGTTAAGACAAGGATTGGCAAAATCCGGGGATAAGATTAAAATGATAATAATCCCTGCTTAATTTTAAGGTGTTTGGCTATGCACAATCTGAATCCTGCTCTGACTCTTTTGGGAACCCTGCTGTTTTTGCTGGCCTGTCAGCCCTTGCAAACGCCCATGGCACCTTCCCATTCTGCCGTCGATGCTTCTGCTTTGCGCGCTCAGGGCACTGCCTCCTCTACCCTCAGCCGCTTTGTGCAAAACCAGTATCGTTTTGTCTTTGACGAACACGACAAAAATCGCAATGGCCAAATTGAGCCGGCAGAAATTCCCCATGCCGCTCAGAGCTTTGCCAAATACGACAGCAACCGTGATGGGGCTTTGAGCCCGGCAGAAATTTTACCCAATCCCTCCTTTTTGCGAGCCCAGAGCGAGGCCCTTGCCAAAGATTTGCGCCAAAGCCAAACGCCCCAGCAAGAAGATCCGCAATTGCAATTGCCCTTTGAAAAAGAGTTTTCCCGTTTAGAAAGTGGTTTTATCCGCGAAGTGGAGGCTTTGCGCAACCAGCCTCAACAGCCTCAATCTCTCGCGGCCAAGCCGATTCCTGTCTTGCTGGTGCCGGGTTATGCGGAGCCCAGCTGGTATTTTATGTATGGTATTTACCGCGATTTAAAAAAGGCCGGTTTTGCCGTCGAAGGCATCAACCTCTTTCCCAATTTTGCCTCAGCCGAAGAGCAGGCCCTCAAAGTCAAAGCCAAAGCCGAAGCCATGATGAAACAGTACGGCAGCCCCAAAATTCATCTGGTCGTACACAGTTTTGGTGGGCTGATCAGCCGCCATTATATTCAGAACATGGGTGGCAGCGCCGTGGTCGATCAGTTGGTTACCATTGCCACGCCTCATTTGGGCACCTATGCCGCATTTCTGGGGCCCGGAGAAAGTGCCGTGCAATTGCGGCCCGAAAGTGCCTTTCTGAAAAAACTCAATGCCCAGGGCTTTGCCTATCCCCCCGTCAAATACACCTCGATCTGGTCGAATCTAGACGAGATTGTCTTGCCTCCCAAACACTCGATTATGCCTGATTCCCAGGTCTTTTATGTGCCCTGGACGGGCCACCTGACGATCATGTTCAGTCAGCGGACCTACACGGCCATTCGCCAGGTTCTTGGCCATTAAATTTGCTCAGCCATTTGCTCTGTGGTTTGGGGCTTTCGGGTTCAGGGGAGCGTTTTTCGCAAGCAAACCAAATCCAGATTATCAAGGCCCTGTATCAATTTCCGGATGACACCACCTTTGGTTTGGCCGGCTACCAGGCCAGCGCCAAAGAACTCTATTATAAAATTGGCAAAACATCTCTATTTGACCGGCTTTTAGTCTATTTTGATGATCAGCATGAGGTCTTTGATGATCTTCGGCGTTATCCCGGCTCACTGATGTATCACCGTTCGCATTTGTCTCACGAACCCAATCCCGATTTTTTGCTGTTTTATCTGCCGCCGCAAGTTGAACTGAAGTATATGCGGTTTTATCAGCTTCATCTCGCTGGCTCCGCCTGTTTTTTATTCCCGTTTTTGCCCAAACGCGCATCTCCGCTTGAAAACATTGAAAACCCACACCCTCTCTTGCTCTATTTTTTTCCCTGTGCTGGAACCGGGCGCTTGAGCGCACCTTTAGCCAGCCTATTGCAGCATTTTCAATTTTTGCAAAGAGAATGTCACCCGCTGAGCGCGAATATCCGGTTTAATCAAACCCTCTCTTCAGACCCTCTGCCTGACTTTGATTTGATTGCTGACTATTTTGTGAATCAAATCAAAACGCTGGACTATTATCAATATATGACTACCCATGACCCCTTTGACATTCGGGCTTTGGACTCACTTCCCTTTTTACGTAAAATTGCCCTGATCAGAGACCCGCGTGATGTCGTGACCAGCTATTATATGCGCGAATTTGTGCCTCAATTTGGTGGGCATGTCTTAAGCGCTTCAGAAAAGGAACGGGCTTTGTTTGAGCTGATGCAAACCGGTTTTGTGAATCGCAAGACAAATTATTTTTTGCGCTGGCCCAAGCTCACCACCCTGGCTGATTTCTTTGTGAATATCACAGAGAGCGCCAATACACTTGTGGTTAAATTTGAAGATCTGCATCATGCTGAAGCTGAGACCTATCAGCGCATTTTGCAGTGGTTGGGTTTTGATTGGCATCCCCTGATCACTTTAAGGCCAGAACAACTGAAGTATTATTGCCACAGGGGTTCAATGGCCCATCAGACTGAAGGGGGAGTGCGTTCGGATAACCCTGAAAAACCGGTGATCAAACAAGGGGTGCTCACCAATTGCCGCAAGGGAGAAACGGGAGACTGGAAAAACCATTTTACCCCGGCTCTGACAGCTTATTGCCAGGCACAGATTGGCGCTCAATTGAAGGTCTTGGGGTATTCTTGAGCAAAGAGGCCAAGTCTAAGTGGCGAAGGGGGACCCTGTCTGAGATCTTGCGAGAGAAGACAGGGCTTTTTAAAATAGGGTGAGATGGATTTTGAAAACAGGGGCTGTCTGTGGCTCTAAACGAGAGGTTGCAATGTCTGAGAAAACCAAAAAAGTGATTTATAAATGTGCCCACGTCAAAAAAAAGGTCTGCCTGGACGTGGCAAACGAAGTTGAAAAGGCCCTGCTCGGCAGCAAAACAGTGGCCCAGAAAGTACTTAAATGTGATCTCAAGGCGATGGGCGGCTGCAATCAGAGTTTGGATCGTTTTGATACCAAATGTCCAGCGGTGGCCCAAGCGGCAAAATGCACGCTTAAATAATGAAATACAGCGATTATTATGCCACGCTCAGTTTAGACAAAACGGCTTCTGAAAAGGAGATCCGCGCGGCTTATCGCCGTTTGGCCAAAGAGTATCACCCAGACACCCACCCCGGGGATGTGGTGGCTGAAGAGAGGTTCAAGGCCATCAACGAGGCCTATGAGGTGCTCGGGGATCCCGACAAGCGTTCGCGCTACGATCAATTGGGGGTCAATTGGCAGGACTTTGCGGAATTTGCTGAGAGTTATCACGCCAGCCGCAAAGACAAACAGCGGGTCGAATACGGCTCACAGCTCTTCGATTTGCCCTTTAGCGATTTCTTTGAAACTTTTTTTGGCGATCAGGCCGGTCGCCTCTGGGACAAACATGCCGATCACCCAGTGCCGGAGCCTCCCTCACAATTGCGTCCAGAGCCTGCTCCCCCCCCGACCTCAGAGATCCGTTATACCGCCCAAGTGACCCTTGAAGAGGTCTTGCACGGCACCAAGCGCCGGATTCAGCTCAATGAAAACGACCAACTCAAAACCCTCGAAGTCAAAATTCCAGCGGGGGTCAAAGAGGGCTCCAAGGTGCCTATTGGCAGCAAGGCGAGCCAACTCTTTCTCGAAATACGCCTGCGCGCACACCCGCTCTTTCTGCCCGAAGAGCAAAATTTGCGCGGTTCGCTTCAGATTCTTGATTACGAAGCGATGCTGGGTTGCAACAAAGCGGTTAAAACCCTCACCGGCCAAATTCAGCTCAAAATTCCCCCTGGCAGCCAGGGGAACCAGGTCTTTCGGATCAAAGGTCAAGGCCTGCCCCTGCTCAAACACCCTGAGCAGCGCGGGGATTTATTGATTGTGTTGGGGGTCAAGACCTCAACGGGCTTAAATCCAGAAGAGCGCTTGCTGATTGAGCGTTTCCGTGTCTTGCGGGAGGCACGTTCGCTTTAGTTGCTGATGTGATCGCTTAAGGCGACCCGGTATTTTGCGGCTGTACAGGCCTGAATGTCTTCCAGACTCAGTTCGGGGTCTTTTTCAATCAGTACCAATTCTTGGGCCTGTTTATCGACCTCAAAGACCGCTTTTTCGGTAATGATCAGGTCGATGCAGCGTTTGCCTGTCAGGGGCAGCGTGCATTCGGGCAAAAGCTTAGAGGCCCCGCTTTTGTCGTTGTGGGTCATGACCACCACCACCCGCTGAGCGCCTGCGACCAGATCCATCGCGCCGCCCATGCCTTTGACCATTTTACCGGGTACCATCCAATTGGCGATATCTCCGGCTTGAGATACTTCCAAGGCGCCCAGAATCGCGAGGTTGATATGCCCGCCGCGAATCATGCCAAAAGAGCTGGCGCTGTCAAAATAACTTGCACCCGGCAGGGCTGTTACCGTCTGTTTACCGGCATTGATCAGATCCGCATCGACTTCACTCTCTTCGGGAAAAGGCCCAATCCCGAGCAGGCCGTTTTCGGAGTGCAGCACCACTGTCATGCCTTCGGGCACATAATTGGCCACGAGGGTGGGTATGCCAATGCCCAAATTGACATAATAGCCGTCGCGCAATTCCAGAGCCGCCCGTTTAGCGAGTCGTTCTCTGCTCGATTCGTTTTTCATAATGCGCCCCTTTCAGCAAATAATTCACAAAAATACTGGGTGTATGAATCTGGTCTGGGTCGAGATCGCCCACAGGCACCACTTGCTCGACTTCGGCAATCGTGATTTTGCCTGCTGTGGCAATCGGTTGGTTGAAGTTGCGGGCCGTTTTGCGGTAGAGCAAATTGCCATGGGTATCCCCCACCTGGGCTTTGACCAAGGCCAACTCCCCTGTGATCGGCTTTTCGAGCACATACATCTTGCCGTCGATTTCGCGGGTTTCTTTGCCCTCGGCCACGGGGGTGCCATAGCCCGTTGGGGTATAAAAGCCGCCAATGCCTGCCCCGCCCGCGCGAATGCGCTCAGCCAGGGTGCCCTGGGGTACAAATTCGACTTCGAGTTCGCCATCGAGGTATTGGCGCTCAAAGAGTTTGTTTTCGCCGACATAACTGGAAACCATTTTGCGGATCTGGCGGGTCTGCAGGAGCAGCCCCAGGCCAAAATCGTCAATGCCAGCATTGTTGCTGACAACGGTTAAATCTTTTACGCCCAGCTCGCGCAGAGCCAGGATCAAATTTTCGGGAATGCCGCACAGACCAAAGCCACCAACCAGCACCGTGGCGCCGTCTTTGAGGCCCACCTTTGCCAAGGCTTCTGCTGCGCTTTGAACCACTTTTTTCATAACGCGAGGCTCCCTTTCGGGTGATGGGGAAAGTATAACACGGGTTTTCGTTGCTGCGGATCTCTTTAACTGCGCTGGTATTTGTCTTCAAACCTCACGATATCATCTTCACCCAGATAGGGGCCTGACTGGACTTCGACCAGCTCCAGATCAATCGTGCCGGGGTTTTCGAGCCGATGGACTTCACCCACGGGAATATACGTGGACTGGTTTTCGGTCAGTAAAAAGACCTTCTCGCCGCAGGTCACGCGGGCGGTGCCTTTGACCACGACCCAGTGTTCGGCGCGGTGGTGATGCATTTGTTTTGAGAGCTGTTGACCCGGATGTACGGTGATGCGTTTGACCTGAAAGCGCTCACCTTTATCGACGGTTTCGTAAAAGCCCCAGGGCCGAGCGACTTTGGTGTGGTTTTCGGCTTCTGGGCGCTGTTGGCTGCGCAATTGACCCACCAATTCTTTGACCTCTTGGGCGTGGTCTTGGCTGGCAACCAGCACGGCATCCGGGGTTTCAATAATCAACAGGTTTTCCACACCCACGGCGGCCAGCAGACGGCCGTTGCTGCGCAAGAGATTGCCAGAGGCATTCAGGGTAATGACGTCGCCTTGACAGGCATTGCCATTTGCATCTTGGGGGTATTGGCTTTTGAGTGCGTCCCAAGAGCCCACGTCTGACCAACCGGCATGGAGGGGCAAGACAACGCCCAGGTCTGTTTTTTCCATGACCGCATAATCGATCGAGCGGGCAGGGCTCAGGGCAAAGGCTGTGGGGTCGGGCCTGAAAAAGGCGGGTTCACTTTGGCCCTGTTCAAAGGCCGAGCGGCAGCAGGAAAGCAGCTCTGGTTGGTATTTTTCGATTTCGGCAATCCAGGTTTGGGGGGCCAGGGCAAAAATGCCGCTGTTCCAAAGATAATCACCGCCAGCCAAATAGCCTTCTGCTGTGGCCTGATCGGGTTTTTCGACAAAGGCCAGAATTTTTTCGCCCTGGGCCTGAATATAGCCATAGGCTGTTTCGGCCCTGTCGGGCTGAATGCCAAAGGTCACAATCTGTCCGGCTTGAGCCAGTTCTGATGCTTGGGGCAAGAGCGCACAAAAGGCCTCGGGCTGGGTCAGAGCGTGGTCGGAGGGCATGACCAGCAACAGGCTGTCGGGCTGATGGAGCAATGCCCACAGGGCAGCCAAGGTCAGGGCGGGTGCTGTGTTGCGCGCTTCGGGCTCTAAGATGATTTGCGAGGGATGGGTTTCAATTTGGCGCAATTGCTCGTTGACCAAAAAGCGGTGGGCTTCTTGGGTCAGGATCAGCGGGCCAAGAACCTCTTGCAAGCCCTGTAAACGTTGGACAGTGGCCTGAAAAAGTGAGCGTTCTGAGGCCAAACCAATAAATTGTTTGGGAAAATGTTCGCGGGACAGGGGCCAAAGCCGGGTGCCTGAGCCGCCGCAGAGAATCACAGGCAGCCAGGAGAGAGAGGGGGAGGCAGTCATGCTGGGAAAATTCCTCTGTTTTCTTTGATCTTTTTTATTATGCGCTTTTTTAAGCTCTTTTGCCGCGATCATCAAAACGAATAGCAAAAGATATATTTTTGTTAAATATCTATGTTATCTTAAATTTACATCAGAAAGTCGGTCCGCCGATGACTGGTGAGCCCATCAAAACTCTAGCTTAGCAGCCCTGCAAGGGGCTTTTTTGTTTTTTGTATTTCTAGCTTGAAGACAGATCCAATCTGAGTTCAACCGGACAGTGATCCGAACCCATGACCTGATCGCAAATTTCAGCCTGAGAAACAGCGGAGAGCAGGTTTTCGCTCACGAAAAAATAGTCGATCCGCCAGCCAATATTGCGCTCGCGCACATTGGCCCGGTACGACCACCAGGTATAGCGGTCGCGGGCCAGGGGGTGTAGATGCCTGAAGGTGTCGATATACCCGTTTTCGATATATTTGTCCAACATATCCCGTTCAATCGGTAAAAAACCAGAGGTCTCTTGGTTGGCTTTGGGATTTTTGAGATCCACCTCTTTGTGGGCCGTATTCCAATCGCCGGTGATTACCACTTTGCGGCCTGCACGTACCTGGGTATTGAGTTCTTTTAGCAGGGCCTCATAAAAGTCCAATTTGTAGATCACGCGACCCTGATCACGCTGGCCATTGGGAAAATAGACGTTATACAGCAAAAATTCGCCGTGATCAGTCACAACCACCCGGCCTTCGCTGTCGAAGCGCTCAATCCCCAAGCCACTGTGGGCTGAGAGGGGCGGTTTGCGTGAAAAAGTGGCCACGCCACTGTAGCCCTTTTTTTCGGCGTTGGCCCAGTGCGTGTGGTAGCCGTGGCCTTCGAGCAGCTCGTAAGAGAGCTGGGAGGGCCAGGCCTTGGTTTCTTGCAGACAGAGTACATCGGGCTGGGTTTCTTTTAGCCATTCCAAGAAGCCTTTGCGCTCGACAGCGCGCAGGCCGTTGACGTTCCACGAGATCAAATGCATGGTTTTTTTCCATTTCCTGTTAACAATCAAGGGAATTCTATCACTGAAAAAGAGGCGGAAGATCGCCTAAAGTGGATCCTGAACGTAAAAATGTGGAGAAACCAAGCGCATGATGAAAGAATACTCCAGTGATATGATTGCCAGCCAGATTGGTGTCCCTCAGCAGCAGGTGGAAACCTGGGCTGAAGAATTTCACATTCCCTATCGGCAGAAGGGCGTCAGCCGCAATTTTGAGCAAGAGGCCATGGACGTGCTCAAAACCATTAAAAATCTCAAAGATGGCAATCGTGGCTTTGACACCATCCGCCAAAAAATCGAAGTCACCCATCCTGCCGTGTGGGAAGGCCCTCCTGCCACGGGTCTGCCTTCAGCTCAGGCTTTGGAAAAACTGGTCGAAGACACGATTGAACGCAGCTTCGATAAAAAATGGAATCAATTGCTTGAGCAATTGGGAGATCTCAATGAATTGGCAGAGAAATACGCCCAAGCCAGTTACAGCATTGGTCAAATGACCGAACAGGCCCGCACATTGGAGGAGATCAATCAACGTCTCAAGGCCCAATTGCAGGTCTTGCCCTCGCCCGATGAGTGGCAGGCCATGCAAGAGCGCGAGCTGCTCTACAAAAAACTGCTCTACGATTTGCACAGCCGGGTGCAAAAACTTGAATATGGTGAGCAGACCGAAGCCTCCCCGCTTGAAGCCGAAGGTTTGCCCCCGATTGGCCCCGAAGTTATGCCTGTATCGGCAGAACAGAGTACAGTCGCTTAATTATGGAGCGCATGACCCTGGTTTTTTGGACGGTGATTGTCTGTTTATTGGGCACTTCAGCTTTTTATGGATTTTCGGCTGAGCAGCGCCGCAGCAAGGTACAAAAGACCAGTGGGGTTGTCAACAGTGGCGATTTATTGAACTTGGTGGAGGTTCTCGACGGTGACAGCATCCTCGCAGGCAAGGCGGGCGAAGAGCCCGTGGGTCTGCGCTTGGTCGGGATCAAAGCCTTTGATGCCAAAGTCGAAAAAGATGTGATGACACCGTTTGCCCAGGCGGGGGTTGAGTTACTCAAACGCGAACTGGCCAATAAACCCCTGCGTGTGTCGCTCAGCGCCTCTTCTGCCCAAGACAAATATGGACGCTATTTGGCCACGATTTATGCTGATGATCAGGATATCTCCTTGCAATTGATTCGCCAGGGTTTGGCTTTGGTTTATCCTGTTTATCCTTTTCCTTCGCTTTCTTTTTATTTACAGGAACAGGAATTGGCCCATGCCAAGCGGCGTGGCTTTTGGTCGCATAAACAGGCCAGTGAAAGGGCCATGGCCCAGATGCGCGAATGGCGCAGCCAATCTGAATAGAGGCAGACATGTTTCAGGTTTTGTTTCAAATTTTTAATAAAAAAACATTGCGCAATCCGCCTGCTTTTTTGCGTGTGAGTGCCCTGATGATCGCGCTCTTGCTCTACGGCACCACGGGCTTTCTCTATTTTGAGTTGCCAAACAATCCCGATCTCACTTGGTGGGATGCCCTGTGGTACACAATCGTGACCTTGACCACCGTGGGCTATGGCGATTTTTTCCCCAAAAGCCCGGGAGGACGTTTTTTTGTGGGTGGGCCGATTATGGTTTTTGGGATTGGCCTCTTGGGCTATGCCCTCTCATTGATTGCTTCGGTGCTTGTCACCTCAAAGACAAAGGAGATCAAAGGAATGTCAGCATTTAAATTCAAAGATCATTTGGTCTTGTTTAATTTTGCCGGGCTGGCCAAAGTGGAGCGGGTTTTGGCTGAGCTGGCCCTCGACCCCGCGGTGGGAAATGTTCCCGTGGTGCTGGTTGATGAAGATCTCGAAGAATTGCCACTGGAGCTGCAAAAAAAAGGGGTTCACTATGTGCGCGGCAATCCGACCCGAGACAATACCTTGCTGCGGGCAGGAATTGATACCGCCCATCATGCTGTGATTATGACCCGTGATGCGACCAACCCAGCTTCAGACAATCTCAATCTGGCGATCGTCTTGGCGATTGAAGGCCGAGCCAAAAAGGTCAATACGGTGGTGGAATGTATTGACCCTGGTTCTGAAGAGCTGTTGCGCAAGGCGGGCAGCGATAAAATTGTCTGTAGCAGTCGTTTTGACGCCTATTTTATAAGTCAAGAATTACTCAACCCTGGTATTCAAGAGATCTTGGCACAGTTATTAACCGTGGCCGAGGGACAGCAATTTTATTTGGTGCCGGTCAATCACGCTGGCACCTTTGCCGATGTGGCTCAGCGCGCTTTGCAGCAAGGGCATCTGGCTTTGGGGATTCATTACAATGCTAAAAATTTTAAGCTCAATCCCTCTCTGAGCGAGAATGTGCCTGTGGGGGTAGCTCTGATTACGATTGGACCTCAGCGACTTGAGCAGATCTAGGCTTATTGACCCTGCTCAAAAGACTTTCTATAATGAGTCATCTTTGGTAAATTGAGTCTCATTTATTTATTTTGTTAAGCAAAATAGAATAAATCTAGAGAAATTTAGTAATATTCCACTTATAGAAAGTTAACCATGACAGAAAATACAGAAGTAAACGAAGAAAAAGACGCTGGTTTTGATGTCTTTGAGCTATTGGTCGCCCTCTTATTGGGCTTGGCCGCCACAGGTGCTGCTTGGTCGGGTTATCAAGCGGGCTTGTGGACAGGCAATCAGTCTTCCGCTTATGCCGAAGCCGCTACAACCGCGATCAAAGCGGCCACCGACAAAACCGATGCCATGATCAATATTGCCCAGGATTACCAAATTGACATTCTTGGCAAACAGATTTTGCGCGAAGCCAAAACCAGTAAAAACCCGGCCGTCAGAGAAAATTTACTGGAGATGGCCGATTATCTCTATACCTGGCAAATGAGCCCTGAGGCTTACGAAAGCTTGGGCTTGCCCGAAGCCAAACATGCCACCAATATCAAGGTGGATGACGAAGATGCAGAAGGCCTGAGCGAAAAAGAACTGTTCGAATTGGCTTTGCACAACGATTTGGATGATGCAGGCAACCAATATGAAGAACAAATGGTGGCGGATGCCAATGCCATGTTCAAAAAAGCCGATGGCTTTTTTAATGCCGGTCAAGAGCACAATACCCGTGGCGACCGCTTTGACCTCGTTGGGGTGGTTTATACCATTTCGCTGTTCTTTGCAGGTTTGGCCCTGGTCTTTAAAACAAAAATGAGATGGGGCTTTTTTGGCGCCGGTGTCTTCATTTTCTTGGTGTCGAGCTATTTCCTCTTTACCATGAAGTGGGCCGCGATTATCCCTGGATAAAGTTTCTTAGTCAAAAACCTGGGCATGTGTTTACATGGGCCCAGGTTTTTTTTTGAGCTCATAATTGCCAATTTGCTGCCAATTCAGCATTTTTGAGTTCTGCCCTCAATTGAGTTACGCCGCTGATGGTGTTAAAGTAGAAAAAATTCATTCCATTAAGGACACCTATGGCCACCCCCTCTTCTCCTGCTCCTTCAGACAGTTCTGCACCCAGCTATACCACGCCTTTGGTCGTCGTGACCTTGCTCTTTTTTATGTGGGGGTTTCTGACCTGTCTCAACGATATTTTGATTCCCCACCTCAAGGCCTTGTTTGATCTCACGTATACCCAAAGCGCGCTGATCCAATTTACCTTTTTTACTGCGTATTTTGTGATGTCGATTCCATCGGGAAAAATTATTTCGCGCTTTGGCTACCAAAAAGGCATTGTGGTTGGGCTCTTAACGGCAGGTGTGGGCGCGTTGCTCTTTTACCCGGCAGCCAGCGTGCCTTCTTATCCCCTGTTTTTGCTGGCACTGTTTGTACTGGCTTCGGGTATTACCCTGCTACAGGTGGCAGCCAACCCCTATGTGGCGGTACTGGGCCGGCCAGAGACCGCTTCCAGCCGCCTGAACCTAACCCAGGCCTTTAATTCACTCGGCACCACCCTCGCGCCCTATTTTGGCGCATTGTTTATTCTCTCTGGCACGATGTTGAGCAGTGATGCCATGAGCAAACTCGACCCGGCCAAATTGCAGGCCTACCGCTTGGCTGAAGCGGCTTCGGTGCAAATGCCCTATCTGGCTCTGGGCCTCGCGCTTGGCGTGCTGGCTTTGGCGATGGCCAAGTTTAAACTGCCGGTGATTGCCAGTGTCGAAGACCCCGAAGCCAAAGCCGTCAAATTGAGTGAGGCCTTTAAGCACAAACATTTGGTGCTGGGTGCGCTGGCCATCTTTGTCTATGTGGGCGCAGAAGTCTCTGTGGGCAGTTTTTTGGTCAATTTTCTCGGCCAACCTGACATTGCTGGGCTCAAAGAATCAGCCGCTGCAGGCTTTGTCACGTATTATTGGGGCGGAGCCATGTTGGGCCGCTTTGTGGGCTCGGCTTTGATGCAAAAAATCCAACCCGGCAAATTGCTGGGGTTTTTTGCGCTGGTGGCCAGTGGGCTGGTCTTTGCCACAACGTTGCTGACAGGCCAAGTGGCAATGTGGACCATTTTGGCCGTGGGCCTGTTTAATTCGATTATGTTTCCCACGATTTTTACCCTTGGTATCAACGGCCTGGGCAAAGTCACCAGCCAAGGCTCCAGTTTGCTGGTGATGGCCATTGTCGGTGGGGCGATCATTCCCATGGGTCAGGGCGCACTGGCGGATACCATCGGCATTCACACGGCCTTTGTCTTGCCTGCGATCTGCTATTTGTATATTGCCTATTACGGTTTTGTGGGCTCTAAGCCCAAAGCTGCTGTGGCTTAATTTTAAGCATCAAACTCATCGTCTATATGTATGTCTTGGCATGTATACAAGGGGGGCACAACAAAAGTGAAGCTGATCGGAGGGGTCTTGTCCTGCTCTCTCTTGGGCAGCAGTGGTTTGGCTTTGGGGCTCTCAGCAAGCCCGGTTTGGGCTCAGCTTAAGCAGCACACTAAGCAGCACGCTACGTCTCAAAATACTTATAGCCCTGAGAACCTCATGGCTTGGCTGAAACGGGCCCAAGCAGATCTGACCCAGCCCGAGCAGATCGCGCTCTGGATTGAACAAGACCGTGTTCTGAGCAAACAGGTTGCCTATGAGTTGCTGCTTGATCAGGTGGGGGCTTTTTTATTGCCGATGGCCCCGATCATTCCCGAGCGAGATGCCCTTTTGCAGGTCTTGGTGCAGGGTTTGTCGGATGAGAGCTTGATGCGCGATTATCAAGGGGTGCAGACCTTTTTAAAAACACAGTGGCAGGTGTTCAATCAATCAGAGGATGTATTACTTCCGCTCTCTCCCATTTTTCGCGAACAGCTCAACAGCTTGATTCAGGCTTATTCTACCTGGCGTCGGTTGGTTGATCCTCGGTTTGCCTGGGAACGTGATCCCGAAGATATCGTTGACAAAGGGGTGATTTGGGGTTCCCCTTTGGTTTGGCCAAAAGAAGCCAAAAATCTGCGGGGCCAAGCGCAGTTTCACTTTTATGAAGGGCTTTTTTCTCAAGATCAGGGACACAACCCTGAGCAATTTAGAATGAATGCAGAGGCTTTAAAAACAAGTCAAAGTCTGTCTCTCGCCCTGCACTTAAGTGATTTACAAAATTACCTTTTATTGGCCGAGGGATTGGCTGCTTGGCTGGGCCAACGACCCACGTTGGCTGAAAAAACAGGGCAGCAATTATTCAAACTAGCGCAGGGCAAACACGATCCTTATTTTGAATCCTGGGCCCGTTTACTCCTCTTGCTCTCGCATCAAACACTTTCAAGCTCTGATTTGAAAAAAGAACTTGTCCAGGTGCAAAAATTGTATGCCTTGGTGGAGAGCCCTGCCAAGCGCGCTTTTTTAGGCAAGTATCTGGCTGATGCCCTGATGGCCCTTAAACAAGAGACGGTCGCGCAAGAGCTGTATCTGGAAATCTTGAATACCCGAGAGCCCCAGGGGATTGCCGGGGTTTTTTCGTCATTGGAGGAAATGTCTTTGGGACAAGCAAAACGGGTGTCTTCGGCTATTTCAGACCGACTCGACCCAGTTTTGGCACAGCAAGTAACGCTTTTCTGCCAGAACAAAGAACTCACAGCCCAGGTGTTTTCTCCGCAACAGAGCCACTTAGAACAATTTGAGAACGCCAATGGTGCCAATGGGCAGCCAGTTGCAGAGATATCTGAAGCCGAAATTTTAAAACGCCTGGGCAGTTCACAGATCACCGAGCAATGGTTGGCGCTTAAATTGCTGGCCAATCAAGCCGGCCAGCTGAAAAATCCGGTTTTGAGTCAGGCTTTGTTGCCTTTTTTGGATTCCTCCCATCCCTATTTACGCAGTGAGGCCATTGTGCTGTTGAAGCAAACCCCTGAGCCCCACGTGCTTAAAAAATTACTTGGCTTCTTACACGACCCTAACCCAGAAAAGCAGAGGTTGGCTTTTATTGCAATTCAAAAGCTCAAAAAGACAGAGTATTTGGCTGAATTGATGCCTTTTTTAGATGTATTTTCTTTAAGAGAAGAGGCGCTGTTGACGATCTCTTATTTAGGCAACCCACAGGCTATACCACCTTTGCAAAAACGCTTTCAGGTCAGTGAAGACCTGCCTTGGAAATTAAAAATTTTAGAGGCTTTAACCTATTTAAAGGCTCCTCAAGTCCTGCCTATTTGGATGGGTTATTTGCGTGATCCTGATACGTTTACCCGAGCAGAATTTTCCCTGAACCTGCTGGTGGCCAGGGGCGATTTAAAGCTTGATCCTCTTTTGCCTTATTTAAAGGATCCCAATCCCTTGGTGCGCCAAGCTGTTTTATCCAGCATCGAAATGTCATTTTTAGAGCCTGTGCCACTCCAAAAAGTCTTGAATCCTCACTTGTCTGTTTTGCTCAAGGATCCCGATGCCCAGGTGCGTTTGTTGAGTCTTAAATTGATGTCCCAGTTTGAAGCTCTTCCCAAAGCTGAATTATTTCAGCATTTGCTCAAAGACAGCAACGCTGAAACGCGATTGCAAGCCCTGAACCTTGTTTCCAGGGAGTCCCTGCGGGTGCCGGTCAAATTAATAGAGCCCTTGCTCTTCGACTCCTCACCAGAGATTGTGGCTCGGGTGATCCCATTGCTTGGAAACCACAAAAACCCAGAGCTGCAAAAATCCCTTCCCCGTTTGCTTCAAAACCCTGACTCCGAAACGCTTCAAAATGTTTTGCAACTGTGTCTAGAGGGTAAACTCAAAGCCAGCCCAGCCCAACTGCAGCCTCTGTTAAAACACCCTGTGTCAGAAGTCCGCAAATCAACCCTGCTCAATTTGGCCCGTCTTAAAGCCCTTGAACCCCATGCTGCCCAGCTCTTAAAAGATACTGATCCCCAAATCAAAGCCCAAACGCTGCTGCTTTTAATGAAGAGCAAGAATCAAGCATTAAGACCGCTTTTAAGACCGCTTTTGCAAGACACAACACCCATTCCCGTAGAAGAGGTCAGTGGTCTATCTGAGTGGTATGGGGCATTTTTGAGCGATGTAGAATACCCAGAAGAAGAAAGGCCGCCAACATTGTCTCTGCTGGCGGCAGCGCTGTATTATCAGCTCAGCCCCAACAAAAACCAAGCCTTGAACGAACTAAAGGCCTTGGTGCCCGAACCAGAAGATTTGGAAAAATTAAAATAGCAGCTACAATACGCTGTTTTGGCGCTACATCTTCTTGGCGGTGCGAGGGTCAAACAAGTCGCGCAGGCCGTCACCCATCAGGTTAAAAGCCACGACCACGCCCATGATTGCCAGACCGGGAAAGGTCAGGGTCCAGGGGGCTGTGCGGATAAAGTCTTTGGCATTGCTCAACATGGTGCCCCATTCGGGGGTGGGGGGCTGAGCGCCCAGCCCCAAGAAGCTCAGACCTGCGGTTTCGAGAATCGCGGCGCCAATCCCAAGAGTGGCCTGGACAATCAGCGGCGAGAGGCAATTGGGCAAAATATGAAAGGCAATGATGCGGGTGTGGCTGGCCCCCATGGCATGGGAGGCTTCAATAAACTCTTGGTTGCGCACCTGCAGGGTGGTCGAACGCAGGAGGCGGGCATAAAGTGGTACATTCACGATCCCAATGGCAATCATGGCATTGTTCAAACCTGGCCCAAGAATGGCCACGATCAAAATGGCCAAAAGAATGCTGGGGAAAGCCAGAATAATGTCGATGCCCCGCATCAAGACTTCGCCGACCATACCGCCAAAATAACCGGCGATCACGCCAATCAAGGAGCCCACAATCAGGGCGATCCCCACTGAGAGCAGACCCACCCTGAGTGAGACCTGGGCACCGTAAATGATACGGGCGCAGATATCCCGGCCCAAATCATCGGTGCCAAACCAATGCGCGGCTGAAGGCGGCAAAAGGCGGGCATCGAGATTTTTTTCAATCGGGTTGTACTGGGTAAAGAGCTGGGGAAAAAAGGCCAGCAACAAAAAGACAACCACGATGCTGCCACCAAAGACAAAGGCTTTGTTGCGCAGCAGGCGTTTGCCGACAAGAACCCAAGAGGCCTGCTCGTGTGCGGGTGCAACCAGATCGGCTGTAATCATACCGGGTTAAAGGGCTTTCAAGGTGGCGACAAGCAGCTGGGAGAATTTTGAGCTGCTTTCATTGACCACACGCAGCACGTCTGCGCCGGTGGCGTGGTGACCTGTGTCGGGAATGGCCATATCGCTGATCAAAGCCAAGCCAAGTACTTTCATACCACGGTGTACTGCCATGATCACTTCGGGCACAATGGACATGCCCACGGAGTCACAGCCCCACTGCATTAACATACGCAGTTCAGCGGGCGTAAAAAAGACCGGGCCGGTAATGCCGCAGTAGACGCCTTCGTGCAGGCGCAAACCAGACTGCAGGGCCACTTGATGTGCCACCTGGCGCAGAGCCGGGGTATAGGCGTCAAACATAACCGGGAAGCGGGGACCCAGTTCTTCGTCATTGGTGCCAATCAGGGGATTGCTGCCGGTGAAATTGATATGATCGCGGATCAACATGATGTCGCCAGGAACAAAATTATAATTCAGGCCGCCGGTGGCGCAGGTGGCGATCAGCGTGTGCACGCCCATCTCTTTCATCACTGCGATCGGCAGGGTGACCTGTTGTTGGCTATAACCTTCGTAGGTGTGAAAGCGTCCCTGCATCATGACGACATTTTTGCCGCCGAGGGTGCCAACCACCAGATTGCCGGCATGTCCAGGAGCGGTAGAGGTGGGGAAATTGGGGATTTCGCCGTAGGGAATCACGACTGCATTTTCAGCGGACTCGGCCAAGACACCCAGGCCAGAGCCCAGGATGACGCCGTATTCTGGTTTGACATGGGACTGTTCCAGAATTTGGCCTGCAAGTTGTGTCAGCTGATCTTTGTGGTTGTTCATTTACGAGGGGGGCCTTTCAAAAGCAAAATATCTTTGACATTTTACCATATTCTCGCTCCCGCTTTCTTTCTTGTGACCCATTCACCGATGCAGGCGATCCCCCCGTGTTACAATGGCAGAATAAACTGATAAAGACCGATGCAGACAATTCTTCATGCGTGAAAACTGGCCCTACGTAGTAACTTTTTTAATGGCTTGGCTCAGTGCCGACCTCTTGGTGCCTGTGGTGCGCAGCTTTGCTTATAAAGTGGGCAAGGTCGACAAACCCGGCACCCGCAAAATCCATACCAATCCCATTCCCCGCATGGGTGGCATTGCCATTTGTCTGGGCTTTTTTATCTCCTTGTTGGGGATCGAATATCTGCGCCCCGGCTATTTCTCGCTCTTGCCTTCGGAGTGGAAAGGGATTGTGCTCGGCGGCATTTTGATCTTTATCGTTGGGCTGATCGACGACCTCTTTGATATGCCGGCCAAGGTCAAACTCTTGGGCCAAATTGCTGCCGCCAGTGTGGCTTTTTGGTTTGGCGTCAAGCTTTCGTTTATCTCCAATCCAATGGGCGGGCTGATTCTCTTCCCCGACTGGCTGAGTTTTGCCCTGACGGTCTTTTGGCTGGTGGCGATTACCAATACGATCAACTTAATTGATGGCCTTGACGGCCTCGCCGGTGGGGTTTCGACCATCGCGGGGATTACCCTGTTTATGTTGGCCCTTGAGCGCAACCAAGGCCTGAGCGCCTTGATTGCCATTGCGCTTGTGGGCGGCACGATGGGCTTCTTGCGCTATAATTTCAACCCCGCCAAGATCTTTATGGGCGACTGCGGCAGTCTGTTTTTGGGTTTTATGCTCGGCAGTCTTTCTCTCACGGGAGCCATGAAAGTGGCCGCGACGGTGGCGGTGTTTTTGCCGATCCTCATTCTCGGCATCCCGATTTTTGACACGGCCTTTGCGATTGTGCGCCGTTTAGTCACCCGCAAGCCGATCTTTCAGGCCGACAGGGGGCACCTCCATCACCGCCTGCTCAATATTGGGCTCTCCCAGCGCCGGGCCGTACTTTTGATCTATGGCTTTAGCACCTTCTTGGGCGGTTTGGCCCTGTATTTGGTCAAATACTCCCAGGCCAAGGTGCTGATCATTGTCTCGTTGATGATGATTCTCTGGGGCGTGGTCGATCTGCGCAGTTTTTGGCCTGCCAAACGCAGCAGCGAAAGCAGCTAGGTGCTTTTTCCGGGTTAGACCGGTTTAGATGCGCCACTCTTCGGGGGTGAGTTCTTCTAAGGCATCCGGGTCGAGTTCGGCCCAATTGTTGATCTGTTCCAGGGCCTGTTTTTGCGTGCGGCGGCTGCGCACCCGGCCCACCGTGCCCAATTTAAGCACTTGGTTTTGCAGGTTTTTGCCCACAGCTTTTTTGGTCAGGTCTTCGCTCTTGCGGGAGTCTTGCCGTTCGCGAAAGCGCTCCTCGACTTCTTGCAGCAGGCGCAGGTAATTGTAATAGCGCTCAGATTCGGTATCACAATTTTCTTTGATCGCGCAGTTTTCCTCTTCGCGGTGCAGGCAGTCGTTGTATTCACATTGGCCCAACCAGCGTGCAAATTCGGGATAATAATTGGCCAGTTCTGAGGCCTCCAGCGGAGGTAGTTCACAGGCACTAAAACCCGGACTGTCGGCAATCCAGCCGGTTTGATCTTTGTAATAAACCGGGTGCAGAGAGACATGGCGGGTGGTGTGTTTGCCTGTGCCGAGTTTTTGGTTGACTTCGCCCGTGCTCAGCTGGCAATCGGGATTGAAGCGGTTGATCAGCGAGGATTTGCCCACGCCTGAGGGGCCCGCCAACACCGAGACTTTTTTCATCAGGGTGGCTTCGAGGGCTTCGAGGCCTTCACCGGTGGCCGAAGAGAAAAAGAAGAGGGGGAATTCGCAGTATTCTTCGCGCAGCCACTCTTCCAGCTCTTCGTCGGCCAGATCGGTTTTGCTCACACAGATCACGGGTTCGAGTTTTTCCCAGCGCACAGACAAGATCAGGCGGTCGATCAAATTGCTGTTAAAATCTGGCTGCAGGCACGACATGACCAGCAATACTTGGTCAATATTGGCCATCGCCGGGCGCTGTAATTCGTTGCGGCGGGGCTCAAATCCCACAATCACGGGGCGTTCGTCTTCGCTGTTTTCGAGCGTCACGCGATCGCCCACACGCAGGGTCTCTCCGGCTTTTTTAATATTGGCCCGCTGGGTACACAACATGACCTGATCGCCCGAGACGACCGAATAAAAATTGGCCTCGACCTTGGTAACGAGTCCTTCCATTACGGTTGAACCCCGTTATTAGGCAAGGGTTTTGAGCTCTTTTTCACGTTGGTGCACCCGCAGTTGGCCACAGGCTGACATATCTGCGGAGCCGTGGTTATTGCGGATTGTGACTGGGAAACCGGCTTCGGTCAGCAGGTACTGAAAATGCGTGATCTCTTTGCGCGGCGGGGCCTGAAAGGGACTGTTGACAGGGTTGTAAGCAATCAGGTTGATATGGCAGTGAATCCCGCGCAGGGCCTTGATCAGGGCGTTGGCATCGGCATCGGAGGTATTGGTGCCTTTGAGCATGGTGTATTCAAAGGTGATCCGGCGCTTGGTGCGGTTGGCGTAGAGCTTGGCGGCCTGTAACAGGTCGGTTACGCCATATTTGCGGTTGATCGGCACGAGCCGGTTGCGCACCTCGGTATTGACGCTGTGCAGCGAAATCGCCAGGTTATAATCGGCTTTTTCGTCCATCAGGCGCTGAATGCCAGGAATAATCCCGGAGGTCGAGATTGTGATGTGGCGCAGGCCGAGCTCAACCTCTTTGTTGAGCAGGGCAATGCTTTTGAGCACGGGTTCATAATTCAGCAGGGGTTCACCCATGCCCATAAAGACCAGATTGCTGATCCGGGTGTGGGGGGTGA
This sequence comes from Candidatus Blackallbacteria bacterium, assembly GCA_051715345.1. Lineage (GTDB taxonomy): Bacteria > Cyanobacteriota > Sericytochromatia > UBA7694 > UBA7694. The sequence continues at coordinate 44,047 of JBPXJQ010000038.1, read as the reverse complement.
AATCTGAGAGCAGGCCCTGGGAGACGGCGTGTTGCATCAGCAGGTATTGAATCACAATTTCGCCGGCGCTCAGGTTGCGGCGAAAACCACTCAGGCCGGTGGCACAAAAAGGGCAGCCCACATTGCAGCCGACCTGCGAAGAGACGCAGGCGGTCAGGTGGTTTTTTTGCACGATGGTGACACATTCCACGATTTCGCCGTCGAGCAGTTCAATCAAGAATTTGGTCGTGCCGTCAGCGGATTTGACGGTCTCTTTGATCTTGCCGGGGCTGACGTGGGTTTTTTCTGTGAGCATCAGGCGAAAGGCCTTGCTCAGATCGCTCATGTCCGCAGCGTCGGTCACGTGTTTTTGGTACATCCACTGGGCAATTTGTTTGCCCCGGAAGGGTTTTTCGCCGACAGACTCGACCCAGGCGGTGAGTTCAGCGGTATTCATGCCCACCAAGACAGGCAGGGTATCGGGGGTGTTGTTTTGAGATAGAGACATGGGGTATTTCCAGATTTGATCTTCTTTTTCTCATTCTAGCGCAGTTTGGGGCTATTCTTGCAGAGGATCTGGAAATACCCCGATCGGACTATTCTCCGTATTTGAGCAAAAACTCCGGGTTGATCGCTTTAAAAGAGACCCGGCCCAGGGTGTTCTCAAGGGTGCGCATTTCCTGTAGGGGGCGAATCACAATCCCTTCGCGCCGGGTCTGCGGATTGAGCACAGAGGCCCCGATGGATTTCTCCACCAGGCGGGGGATATCTGCTTCGAGCAGGTAGTCTGTCTCCAGGATGGGCACGGGTCTGAGATCCAGTTCTTGCATCAAAGCCATGAAGTCGGCGTAGTCCAAAAAAGCGTAGGCCTCAATGTCAAAGGCATTGAAAAAATACAGATCGGGCTTTTGCTTGCGGTATTTATTGCCCTGAATCCCAGGGCCAATCAGCTCTGCTTGCAGGGCCAGACGGCGGCTTTGGCTTTTGAGTTTTTCTTCGAGTTGGCAGGCGCGGGCCACCTGCCAGAGCGTGTTGCCCGGCTCTTCGAGCAGGTTGAGGTTGCGGCTGCAGGCGTTGAGTTCACTCACCCCGCTCTCTTCGTTGGCCTCCAGAAAATAGGTCGCAGAAGAACCATCGAGTTTTTCGGCCACATAACAACGGGTGCCCGCCAAGGCGCTCAGGGCCTCTTGCAGCACCTGCACGCGGGTCTCGTCGGTTTTGGGGATATAGCTCGGAAAATGGCCTTTGACCTTGCCGCTGAGCTGGGTCGGAATCGGCGCTTCGTATTTGCTGATGCCGAGCAACTCGGTCACGTCGTGCCCCTCTGTCAGGGGCTGCGTTTCTCGGTATTCAGCGGGCAAGATTTCCAGCGGAAAACAAATCCCCTGAGAGACCTGCCCGCGCAGACGCAGGGTGCGGATGCGCATCTTTTGGCCCTTGAGAAATTCAAATTCGGGTTTCTCGGGCATCAGGCTGTCGATCTCACAATAGACACAGAGATCCCCCACCTGAAATTCGTCTTTTTTGACCACCACCTGCCAACCGAGCACGGTGGCTTTGAGAATGGCATCGGCGTTGGGAATCGGCTCCAGGGCTTTGATGCGTTGAATGCTTGCGAGTTTGCGGAGTGTGTTTGTCGTCATGTTCATTGGTTTTTACCTCACGAAAATTAAAATACAATCGACTTTCGTGGGAAATTTGGGCAGACTCCAGATTGCTGGAGATCACTGCAACACGCCGCACAGACCTGATTCTAACAAAGGCCGCGTTTAAAAATCAAGTTTAAAGCGGCACGCGCACAATCTCCACACCCATCAGCTCCAGGGGTGTTTGGCCGTTATAGTTGCTGCCTTTGCGACCCGAATAATAGAGGCTCATGATAATTCCGCGCAGGCCGGTGTCCATTTGACGCAGGGTCGAGGCCACAGCCTCGGGCCAAGGATCCGGGCTCTGCATCATGCGAATCAGGCCGTTGAGGCCCATTTTGGGCATCACAGCCAAAAGTGTGAGTAGCATTTTTAAATCGGCCAGATCCACCTCGGGGATATACGCGGCAATTTCGTCGATATGCTCAATGCAGCCCAGCTCCTGAAAAGAGGGGTATTCGCCCGAGCGGGGTAGCATCAGATTGCCTAAACGCACCAAGCCTTTGAGTTGCATCGCATTAAAATAGTCTGACATGGTTTAGTCCCCCTTGTTTAATTGGCCTGCCAGGCGTTCAGCCAGGGCCATGATCGTCAGGGCCGGGTTGATGCCTGGCGCATTGGGAAAGAGGCTGGAATCGGCCACATAGATGTTTTGCTGTCCATGGACGCGGAAATCCGGCCCCACGACTGAGGCCTGCGCATCCGTGCCGATCGGGCAGCCACCCATCAGGTGCAGGCCAAAATAAAAGGGGGAGGGCATCACTTCTTCGGCTCCCAGGCTGACAAAGATCTGATTGACCACCCCCAAGCCCTGGTCGCGGCGGAGCAGATCCTGTTGGGTTAGGGGCTTGTGGATCGCGAGTTTGCCTTTGGCCCCGAGTTTGATTGTGCCAATCGCCTCATCGCGTACTGCCACTTCGATACAGGCCATTTTGCGGTAGTTTTTCATGAATTTTTGGTGGCTGGCCCCCAAACGCGGATACAACATCGCAATTGAGATCGGCGGGCCAAAGACGTTTTCGAGTTTAAAGCCGCTTTTGCGAAAATACGGATCCTGCGATTTGACGCCCTGAAAGGCCCCTTTGTGGGCGTTGATCTCCTCTTTGAACAGGCCAAACGACATAAATTGCGGGTGAGAGGCAAACTTGCTACCCAAAGCAGGCAGCTGGCTACCAAAGCCCGATTGTAAGAGGATTTTGGTCGAGCCAAAGGCCCCCGCGGCCAGCAGCACTTTTTTGGCTTCGAGGGTGGTTTTGACCCCTTTTTCCAGGCCCAGCACCCGCACGCCGCCTTCAAAGTTTTCGAGCTGGCCGACTTCGAATTCGGCTTTGACTTCCAGGCCTGTTGCTGTCGCTTTTTGAATAAACCCCACCAAGGTGCTCTGTTTGGAGTCGCGGTGACAGCCACCGAGACAGCCGATGCAGTCGTTGCCCTGGTCCAAGGCGCAGTCGGACTGACCCCGGCGCAGAGGGGCCCAGCCAAAGCCGTGTTTTTTGCAGCCTTCGATAAAGAGCTGGGTATTGCGGTTAAAATGCCGCTCTTCAATTTTTTGCAGGCTCAATTGGTTTTCGACCGCCGCATAATGGCTGTCCATGCCCGTTTCTGAGAAAAAGTCCACGCCCGAATCGCGCTGCCAATCGTCAAAGGCCACGCTGTCAAAGCGGTCGAGCAGGCATTGGTTGACATTGGTCGTGCCGCCCACGCAGCGGGCGCGCAAAAAGGCCATTTTGCTGCTGGTGTCGAATTCCAGGCCGCCGCCCCAAAAGAGCTGCGGGCTGTATTCCAATTCGGTGCGGGGAAAGGTCTCTTTTTTAAAGAATTTTCCGGCTTCGAGCAAGAGGCATTTGGCGCCAGCTTGGTGCAATTGGTGAGCCAGTACGCCACCGCCGGCCCCCGAGCCGATAATAATAAAATCGTACATCTAGAGTTTCTCCTTTTGCGCTTGGCTTTCGAGTTTCAGGCCGGCCAGTAGGGTTTTGAGCAGGGATTTCTGGGCTGAGAACAGCGCGGCCGTTAATTGGCTAAACAGGCGGTAGCGCTCAGGGGTATACGGGAACCAATTGGCCTCTATTTTGCCATTTTGGCTGTCGATCAAAACAGATTTGAGATTGCAAAAAGTTTCAAGGCCCCAGACCCCTTTGTAGCGCCCAAAGCCGCTGGCCTTGATTCCCCCAAAGGGCAGGGCGGGATTGGCTTCGGTTAGCATCACATTGTTGATCGAGACATTTCCCACTTTGAGTTGCCGGGCCACACGTTCAGCACGGGCCAGATCGGCACTCCAAACGCTGGCACTGAGGCCATAGGGGGAGTCATTGGCCAGAGCAATCGCTTCGGCCTCCGTTTCAAAAGCCATCACTGCCAGCACAGGGCCAAACGTCTCTTCGCGCATCAGTTTCATACCGTGGTGCACATCCACCACAAGTGTGGGGGGAAAATACATAGAATCTTTTGTCCGTTGGCCACCACAGAGGATTTGCGCGCCTTCGGCCACCGCTTCTGCCAGCTGAGCTTCGATCGTTTCCAATTGAAAGGGTGCGGTCATATTGCCGATTTCAGCAGGTTCTCCGACCTGGGAGACGGCCCTGAGTTTTTCCATTTTGCTTTTGAGCAGCTCCACACAGCGTTTGTACAGGCTCTGATGGACGTATAAACGCTCAACCGAGGTGCAGGACTGGCCTGCAGTGGTCAAAGCCCCCCACAAGGCCCCATTGACGGTGCGCTCCAAATTCACGTCCTCAAAGACCAGCATCGGGTCTTTTCCGCCGAGTTCCAATACCACAGGGGTCAAGTTTTGAGCTGCGGTGGCCATGATCTTTTTGCCACTGGCCACACTGCCCGTAAAAAAAATCAGTTCGGGACGGGCCTCGACCAAGGCCTGGCCAGTGGCTTTGCCTCCATAGACGAGCTGTAAGGCGTGTTCGGGAAAGTCTGCCGCTTTCAATAGGTCTTCAATCAGGCCTTTCAGCGGGGTCAGCTCAGAGGGTTTAAGCAGCACCGCATTGCCAGCCAAAAAGGCGCTCAATGCGGGGACCAAGATTTGGTAAAAAGGGTAGTTCCAGGGAGCGATCACCAAGACTGTGCCCAGGGGCTCAAACCAGATCCGCGATTTTTTGCCCATCAAAACCAGCGGCGTGTGGGCCTGTTGATCAGCCAGGGCTGTGGGGGCAATTCGGGCCAGGTGTTCACAGGCGTCGAGGCAGCCAAAGATCTCCGAACTCAGGGCGTCAAAGCGACTTTTCCCCGTCTCACTGACAATCCTATCGAGGATCTGTTCTTTTTGAGCGTGAATTACATGCTGGAGGCGAATCACGGCATTGGCGCGCTGATTCAGACTCAGGCCTGCGACCCGCTCTTGGGCGCTGCGGGCCTGTTCCCAGATCCGTTGCAGCACTTCGGGGCTGGGTTCGGGCAGGGGGTACAAAACCTGGCCGTTGAGAGGATTGGTCACGTTGATGTCTGTCATGGAAGGCCCCATCGTTGCAAGATGCTTGAAAGATACAGGAGTTTAGCCCGATTAGAGGGGGAATGCAAGGGGGATTCAGGATGCTTCAGGGGCTTGCATTGTCGTGATAAAAGTCTCCCAGTTGGGCTCTCCATTTGCATGGGCTTCTTCCCACGCTTGGCGTCCAGTCATAAATGTCTGAGAGCCTGAGGCCGATCCGTCTGTCGCAGAAGCGTGTGTTGCGCTCTGATGATGACCTTCCAGCCGGGCGACTTCTCCTGCCAGTAAATACAGGGAAAATTGGTTTAAAGAAACGCCTTGTTGCTCAGCCATCTGGGTCAATCTTTGTTTCAGTTCTTTGGGAATTCTCAAGGTAATAATACTGGGTTTATACATGTTTCTTCGCTTTCAAGTAGGGCTTACTTAGATTGGAATAGGTGTGTTATCCGCGATTTTAATATCACAATTTTTAAGCTAGCAAATACGATAGCAAATACGATAGCAGATATGCTAGCAAGAAAAAAGACTGAATACAACAACCTTTGTATTTGCAGCCCTTAACGGCTGGTCAAGCCCAATTCACTCCGATTCAACTGCGCCACTTCAGCCAAGGTGCTAAAGCTGATCTGGCCAGACAGGCTACCAGTGGCTGCACTGCTTAGGCTGCCAAAGAAACCGGTTAACCACGTATTGCTGACCACTTCATTGGTGCTAAAGGCGCTGTGATAGGCGTCGCCACTGGTGCCACTTAGAGAGCTGTTTAACACTGCTTGGACCGAAGCCAAGAAGGCGGCAGCGTCAGCTTGGCCCTGGGCTTCGCTTGAATAATCATCGTCAGCGATCCGATCGTCGGAGCTCAGCCCCCGGTCATCACAGGTTCTGCCTACATTTTCGCCTGCGGCGGCTTCTGCCAAACAGGGCACATTGGCTTCGCCAAAACTGCCGACAATAAAGAGTGAACGCTTGAGTTGGCGGGCATTGCTGGGATTGGAAGGAACAATCCAATTGGCGGTCTGTTGGGTAAACCAGCCTGCAGCACGCTGGGCGGGCGTGTCCATGGGGGCGGCTTCATGGCAGCCCATAGGGGTGCAGGTCTCCGGAGCAATATAGTCAGCGTGGCTGCTGCTCAAAGAACCCTGGCAATAGCGCACCACCCCGGCGACGGTGCGAATACCCGCATCCAGTGCGCCTTTGACCCAGCCTCCTTCAGCGCTGGCCTCGTTGCAAACGCCCGAGGCGATGCTGCCCTGGCCGCCGGCGCTATTGACTTGGCTGACGTAGGTGTTGAGGTGGCTGACAATTTCGCTGTAAGTGGCACTTTCGGGCACATCGGCATGCAAAGAGACGAGGTGATTTTGGGCCTGCAGGGTTGCAACCAGACTGTCGAGACTGAAGCTACCGTGTTCGGGGGCTGTGATTGTGCCACTGCTGGCGTAATCGTTGAGAAAGTCGATTCCCAGTCCAAATGACAGGCTGACACCTGCCGTATGAGCTGCTTGGGCGATGTTTAAGATATAGTCGGTTTCTTGGGGGGTGGGCAGCATGCTGTTTTCAACATGCACCTCCAAGGCAATGTTTAAAGCCGTGCTGGTACGGGGTAAAGCCAGGGTTTGAAAACCGCTGCTGCTAGGGCTGTAGGCTTGTTCGCTGGTCTGTTCGTTGGTCTGTTCCTTGGTTTGGGTTGTATTGAGTGGTGCCTGGGTTTGGCAACCTGTCATCAGGGTCAAGAGGCTCAGGGCCAGCAATGCGGAACGGGAAAAGGTTTTGGACAGTTTCATAAAAAAATTCTCCTCAGTGTTGGTTTTGGGCAACCCGGCTGACTACTTGAGTCCCGTGGCTTTGCGTCCCCATCTCGCGGTGGGTTTGCCTTTTTCCTTCCTTGTGGGAGGGATAATTTGATTATCGCTTCTGGAATCAGAAGGCAATAGGAAGGGGGATACAGAAAAAATGTGATTTACTTGACGGATTGGCAAGTAGATGGATTAATGTTTTGTGGCCGCGCCATTTGCCTGTAAAATACCCCTATGGCACGGATGTACTCCCTCGCAGAACTCAAATTTATGTATATCTCGCCCCTGCAAGATGCTTGGCAGGCGGCGCAGGTGATTCGCTATTGTCCAGCCATGGAGCCGGTTGTTAAGGCCCACCGCAAGCTCTACGCCAATACTGATGAAGCTGTGGTGATCTCGATGGATGAGCGGCAAGAGCGCTTTCTGGGAGACCATTCGCTGACCTATGGTGAGACCCGCTGGGTTTCTTTTATCAAGGTCTTGGACTCACTTAAACTCACCCCCAAAGATGTCTTTATTGACCTCGGTTCCGGGGCTGGGTTTCTCTGCCTTTTGGTCAATCAGGCCACAGGCTGTAAGGTCGAAGGCTATGATATCATCCACCGCTTTGTCGAAAACGCCAATCAATTGGTGCAAGCGCAGGGGCTTAAAAATATCGCATTTTATAACCGGGACTTTTTTCAGAGCGATTTAAGCCACGGAACAGTTTTTTATATCACTTGTACGTGTTTTAAGCCAGAAGACATGGATAAACTAGAAAATCGGCTCAAATACAATCGCTCTGGTACCCGTATTGTTACGATTACCCGTCCACTCAAGGGGGCTCAGTTTCGCTTGCTTGAGACACTCAAATTGCGCTTTTCTTGGGGCCCGGACTTGGCCTATATCCAAGCGCGAATTTAACAAGCGCGAATCTCATTTAAACAGGGCTGCTGCTTGGGTCACTTTGGTTGAGCAAGGCCCGCACACGGGCATCCACTTCGCCTGTCAATGGCAATTTCTGGCCGCGTTGAAAGGCTCTAACCGCTGCCGCTGTGGCTGAGTCGTAGGCGCCACTTTCTTCGAGATCTACTCCCTGTTGGCGCAGCAGATATTGCAGGAGAAGCACTTCATCGCCCCCTGAGACCTTGCCCGGTCGACCTGGGGGCGCCAGATCTGAGACCAGGGCTTCGGGCAGGCTGGCCCGCTGCAGGGCCTGGAGTTTTTCTGGATTTAAATGCAGCAAAGAAGCAATTTTGCTAGCTGTTTCTGTTATTTCCTGATCGAGAGTGGCTGAACATTCCCGTTGCAATCCCTCACAGGCCTCTCGCCAGAGTTGGCAAAGGCGGTATTTGAGTTGGGCTTGGGCTTGGCGTTCTTCGACCAGAGGCTTTAAATGGCTGCGGGTTTCGGAATTGACAATCCCTGTGGGGCCCAATCCCTGTTTTTCCTGGTATTGGCGCAGAGCCGTAAAAGTTTGCAGATCAAAGTGTTCTGTCAGTTTAATGTCTGCACCCTGCGTGAGTAATAATTCTTGCAATAAAAGAACCTCGGGGCCCTGACTGACAATTCCCTGTTGGCCTGGGGTGCCCAGTTCCTGTTCTAAACTCGGCATTTGCAGGGGGGGCAACGGTGGAGGGGACGAGGGATCTGCTTGAGACGGCGTGGCCAGGATCTTTTTGAGTAGCAATGTAGACCAGCGTTGGCTGAGTTTTTGGCGCGCCGAATCCAGATTGAAACCGACATTTTCAGCTGCTGCCAGGAGCAGAGAGGCTTGGCTTTGCAGGAGTTTTTCTTCGATCAACAATTCCTGAATCAGCGGGTTGAGCAGATTGCGCTCGCTGTTACCGACCAAGCCGTTGACGGGCAGTTTTTGGCGGGCTTGAAATTTACGCACAGCAGAAAAAGTTCGCAATTCGAACTGGCCGCTGAGTTCTGGCTCAAACCCGGCCCGCTGTAAGGCTTTTTGTAAGAGCAAAACCTCGCTGCCCTGTGAGAGCTTGCCACTGCTCTGTTGGCCGAGATCATGGCTGAGTTGTTCGACAGGCGCAGCGATAGTCTGGGGTGTGTCTCCCTCGGCTTCGCTTTGCCTGGGACTTTCAGCTGTGTTTTCTGGCGTAGAACCAGGCGCTGAGCTGGGAGCAATCGTTGGAGCGGCCTGCAGACGCCGGTTGAGCAATTCCCGTGTGCGCACTTCAACCACGCCAGTGATCGTCAACTTGGCTTTGAGCTGAAAATTGCGCACAGCTTTGAGGGTAGGGGCATCATATTCTCCTGTGCGTGGGACCTGAAAGCCCAGCCCAGCAAGTACCTGTTGCAGCAAGTCAATTTCAGGGCCTTGGCTGACGACGCCGGGTCTTCCGATGGGGCCCAGATTGTGGCTGAGAGCTGTGGGTGGGCCAAGCTCTTCAGAGGGGCCTGTCTCTGCATTGATTTCTGGCGCTGGCTGTTCCTCTTTTTCCGATGTGGGGGCCGATGCGGGGACTGATGCTGAGGCGGCTCTTTTTTGCATCTGTGCCAGTATCGGTTGGCGGCGCAAGTCCAGGTTCTCAAGCAATGGGTCTGGATCTTCAATCCGGCGAGCAGCTTCCATCAATTTGCTGTGCAGGCGCCGGTAATTGCGAAAGAGCTGCTCCATTTTTTGGCGATCAGCGGGACTTTGGTTTTCCTGAGTGGCGGCCAAATTGATCAGATTTTGTAGCTGATCTTCCAAAAATTTGGCCTCGTGCAATTGTTCCCGTGTGGGGATCGGGGGCTCGGGTTTCACGTTTGCGCCTCAAATTGATAAAACCCCACCAGCGTGTATTGGGCGAGATCGAGAAACGCGCTTTCGCCGATTTCCAGCCAATCGCGCAGCTCTTTACTCAAACACCAACTCATGCCATAGCGCGCAAAGGGTTCGTCGTTGATTTGAAAGCAAAACCCGTCTGTGGGAGCCTGGGCCAAGAGTGGAAAATGCGGGCTGAGTTGCTGAATGGCAGCAGGGCTCAGACGCACAGCCAGAAGCAATTGCAGAGGCAGGGGTTTGTCTTTTTCGTCAAAGCCATAGACCAAGAGGGTGTGTGCTTCGGACATATCTACCGATTCTGCACCATATTTGCCGGTCACTTCTTTAAGATGTAGGCGAAATTTGGCATGTAAAACCGTTTTAAAGTTGAGATCGGGCTCAAGGGCGTGGAACGTAGGCAGAAGTGGCAGGGTCTCCATGGCTTAGGTCCCTAATGCCCTTCGCCATGTCCACCGGGCAGGGGAATGGCCACCGCCAACTCATACGAGGCAGTTCCTGCAATTTTGGCGTAAGCGCCACCGCCCAATTGCATTTGGGCTGAGGCGCTGTATTCGCCTTCCAGGCCAATTTCAATCGCGTGGTGGGGCTCCCATTCGAAGCCTATCATGATTTCGGATTCGCCTTTGACTTTGGCCAAACGGACCATCTCACCCAATTTGCTCAAGGCCTGTTGACTGTCGAAGGCCCCCAAGAAGGCCCCTGCATTCACGCCCAATTGGCTTAATCCTGCGATTAGGGCCTCTTTGAAGGCAGGATCCGCGGCTTCAATCGCCTTGCCAAAATTACCGTGGTGCATATGGGTTTTGAGTAGCTTGTCGAGCATGCCGACCGAGAAGGTCACATTGGCCACCTTGTGGTGGGTTTCGATCGGGGTATGGCTGCCAGGTGGTGTAAACTTGGCGGTCTCACTGGTATATTTCAGACCAAAAGCAGCACCATGGCCCAATTCAATTTTGCCCCCAACCACATTGGTGGTGGTTTCGTTGGTGGCCCCATCGGCAAAATTCTGGCTGGAGACCTGATTGACACCTTTAAAGACCAGTTCATTGTCGTGGCCAGGTAAATGGATCGTGGCTTTGGCTTCTCCAGCGGTGAGGGTGCCGGCAAAATATTTGGAGGCGATCATCTGTTTCATTTCGGCCACTTTGGCTTTGGCGGCGTCCATATCCCCGCTCATGACAGCAGAAGCGCCATCAGCGAAGTTTTGCATAAATTTTTCGACCTCACCGACCGTGGCAAAGGCGATACCCCCTTGCAGCGAGGCGCGGAACTCGGCATCCACTTCAAACAGCCCTTTGATACCTGCGCTGGCTTCAGCCATCACGCCAATGTCAAAACGCAATTGGTATTCGCGGTTGGGGTCACCTACAAATTCACGGCCAAAGCGCACCCCGGCGGTGATACCTGCACCTACTTGGGCATGGGCCACGCCAATATTGCCGCCGATGCCACCGGTGATATTCAGGCGCATCTGGACATGGCTTCCGTAAGAAATGGCTTTGCCCAGCCAGCTTTTATTGTCTTCGAGCAGAGAGGTGTGGTGGCCAATTCCCTCATCTTTCTTTTTACCTGCTTCGATCATCTGATCGACTGAGGCGTTGTAAACACTCAGATCGCCCGCAGCAGCAAAATGGGTGCCGCTGAAATCCGTGACTTGGCGATCGAGGGTGGTCAATTGTTTGAGTTCGCGGTGATCGAGTAAGCCGGCGGCCACCATGGGTTGCATGGCTTGGATAATTCGCTCGCGTGAAGCCGTCAGGGCCTGCACTTTGGCTTGCACATCGCCAGAGTCGTTGCTTTTGAGCGCTTCGAGGGTTTTGACCTCGGCTTTGAGCAATTCAATTGCTTTGGCATTGGCCGTCGGGCTTTTTTCGTAGACATCGATCAATTTTTTCAGGGCAGTGATCATCTGGCCATTGACTTCGTTGAGTTTTCCATTAAAGGGCGCGAGCTTGGCTTTGGCGGCTTCGGGGTTGCCCTGCGCCTCTTTGACGATTTTTTCAGCTTCGCTGCGCACATGTTCGAGCACTTGGCAGCCGTGGGCCAGATGCTTTTGGGCTTCTCCAATGGCGGCCAGGCGTTTGTCTGTTTCATTGGCGACCACATTGCGAGACTTGGCCTGAGTCAAAAATTTCTGCCGGGCGGTTTGCATTTCTTTGGCTTTGCCAATCAGGGTCTCCATTTTTGTGGCCGTGCTCTGAGCGGTATTTTTGAGCATTTGCAGGGTCGGGTCTTTTTCGGGATCTTCACCGGCGGCCGTGACGGTTGCCGTGCGGGTCTCAATTTCTTGTCTGAGGGCTTTGAGTTGGTCATTGCCAAGGGTTAAGGCTCTGTCGATATTCTCGCTCTGGTGATCCAGTTCTTTGATCGACTGCTGAATGCGGTTGTAACTATAGCCATATTCGACTTTGTTGGCGACCGCATCACCGCGATTGCGGCCGGTTTCATGCACCGCGAGATTGGCGTCATTGATGGCTGCATCGCTGGCGGAGAGTAAGTTGTCGTAATTATCGTGTAAAGCGCTGAAGTCGTCGCCTTGGGCGAGAGCGGTGTCGTCGACCAGCATGCGTTCGGGGAGTTGGCCGCTGGGGTTCTCGGGCACACCCAGTTGCGAGGGGGGCGGGGGAGTTCCGTCGAGTTGGGCCAAGGCCCTTTCCACGATATTGTCGAGCTTTTTGACATCATCAGCGGTCAGGTTATTGATCCCGGTTTTATTGTCACATTTGGCTAGTGCTTCTTGAATAAAGGCTTTCTCAGCGGGGGCGAGCAAATTGAAGCGGCCCAGCAAGCCGGCGTCTTGCAGCAGGATTTTGCCGTTGAGCACGTGGGCGCCTTTGTTGATCTTATAATATTCATCTACCAGTTTTTGGTCGCCTCTGAGGACACGGCTGAGATCCTGTTTATTGTCAACCCGCGAGAAAAAACTGGTGCGATCGGCGGTTGTGCCTTTGAGCTTGGCCATACTGGCTGTATCCAGTTTGGATTCGAGCTTTTGCTGAAAATCCACGGGCTTGCCAAACATGACGGTATTGGCTTCAGCACTGCCATCCACCAATTTGATCGTCTGATCTGTGGAGGCGGTCAGCTCCTGAATAATTTCGTCGAGTAATTTCTGCTCATTGACGTCCAGATTGCCATCTTTGGTAAGGGCGCTGACCACTTCATCACTGGTTTTTGCCTTGATCAAATCTGTCTTTTGTTGAGCTGTAAGCGAATACTGACTGAGATCTACACGCCGATCGATCGATACCATGGGGGTTTCTCCAGGGAGCTTAAGATAAATGCGAAAAAATGACCACTGAGATCAAGTATACCCAAAAAAAACGGGTTTAAATCGCATTTGTCTCGATCAATCGAAGTTTTAGAAAGGAATACCAAAACCCAGGTGGAAGGCCCCAGGACTGTCGCCTTTTTCTTTGCCCACGAGTTTAAAGCCGTAGCCCGCGTTGAGCACGCCAAAATTACCGACTTTGACATTGACGCCTACACCGGCGCCGACCTTGGGGTTGACGGCGGTGCCGTCGAAATAATCTCCGGCTGTGACTTTGGCTGTGGCGCTGACAGGACCCCAAATCTGGGCATTGACACCGGCACTGGCCACGGCGTAATTGGAACCCACCAGCTTGCCATCAGACTCCCAGCCCATCAAGGTTCTGCCCAGGCCTGCGTTGTTGTATTTTTCGTAGAGCGGTGCATCGCCCAAAATCGTACCGCCCTGCACACTGCCGGTCAGGGTAAAGCGTTCACCCATCGGAATATTGTGGCTCAAAGCCGCATCCAGTTTGCCAATCATGCGGCCACTGGCCCAGACGGGCTCGGCCCCTGCCTGGAAGCGGGTGCCACTGTGGGGCATAACGGGGTCATCGAGGGTGCTGTAAGTGACTGAGGGGCGAATGCCCAAACGGTAATCTGTACCTGTGCCACTGACACTGTATTGTTTGTCGATGCCAATTCGTTCCGCACTCAGGGTGACATCGCCACGCCAGGGTGAGTCGTACATATCTCCGAGGGGTTTGCCCAAAGTCACCTTCGCCCCTGTGCGGGTTTCGTCAGAGTACGGACCCTGCCATTGGCGGTGATAAATACTGGCCCCCATGGAGGTGCGGCCCTCGAACATAAATGGATCATAATAGCTCAGTCCACCGCCCCAGACCTTGGTGCCGAGGGTGCCATCGATACTGAGCTTGCGGTTCATGCCGCCCACATTGCCCAAATTCAGACTGGCAGTGCCAAAGGGGCCATTGCTCATGCTGTAACCGGCACCCACATTAAAGCTGGAGGTTTTTTCTTCGGCGGTGTGGACCCGAATATTGATCTTTTCGGGGTTTTGGGGATCGGGTTCAATCGTTTTGTTGACATGGGCAAAGAGACCTGTGCCAGAGACCCGTTGCAAATCTTGCTCAAGGGTTTTGATATTCACAGGTTTGTCTTTGAGGTGGCGCATTTCGCGCATAATCACTTCGGACTTGGTTTTGTCGTTGCCACTGAGTTGAATATCGCCAAGTTTGGCTTCGCGCACCTGGATCGAGAGCACCCCTTTGTTCAGATCGGCAGAGACGCCTTCAGGGGGCATAAGCAGGTAGCCATCGTCGTTGTATTTTTTCTCAAGGGCCCGCAGCCCGGCTTGGATATTTTCCATCGTCAAGGGCTCTTTAAACAGGGCCTTGATTTGGGCTTCGGGATAGACCGAAGCGCCTTTGATTTCGGTGCGGGTGGGCATGGGGGCTTTGCTCATCTGAATGGTCAGATCCTGGCCATTCACATTGAATTCCAGATTGGGCAGAATCATGCCCTCTTTGGCAAAATGCCCACGCATTTTTTCCATACCCGCATGAATATTTTCGTAATTCAGGGGTTTGTTAAAAAAGCCTTCGATCTCACGGGATTCCTGAAGATTCAGACCCACAAAATTGAGGTTTTGGGGCACCTGTACTCTTGAGATCATCACGTCGAGGCCATTGCCATTGATCTTAAAATCCAGTCCGCGCAGCAATGAGTTGGGGTCTTTGTCTTGGATTTTTTGCAGTTCTTCCATGCCTTTGGCAATGTTTTCCTGGGTCAGGGGTTGAGGAAAAACAGCTTTTAAAGCGGCTTCTTGGCTGCGGTCGCTGCCGTGGAAGCGGATTTCTTTGGGCACTTCAGTCACTTCCAGTGAGAGCTTGATGCCTTTGTCTGTAGCGGTGGGAACAAAGTTGACACTCAAGAAGCGGTTGGACTTAAACAGCTTATCGGCGCGCTTTTGCAGATCGTGTAAATTGACATGATCGCCTTTTTTGATTCCCAGTTCTTTTTTGAGCCATTCGGTTTCGGTACTTGCACCTTTAAATTCCAGATCCGTCACTTTGTGAGAGTCGGCTTCGTTATCCAGCAGCAGAGCCACAGCGGGTACAGCGCCCATGCGCAGTTTGGCATCTTTGAGATTGCCGCCAAGACTTTCGATCACAAAACGGTCTTCGGTGACAAATAATTCGCCGTTTTGCTCAAAATACAGCTCGTCTTTGAAGTTTTTGCGAATCAGAGCATCGTTCTTTTGTACGTAAGATTTGGCTGTTTCGCCTTCGGGTACAGCAATTTTGCGAATGCTCGACGGGTCAACGGTGCGCCCGTTAATGTTCAGATTAGACATGGTGCAGTCCTTTACTGGATAAAATGGCTCTGATGATTATTATCGCACAGAGACCTGTCGATCTTTCGTGGCAAAAGGCAGATCTTTAAAGCGTGGAAGCGCTTAAGAGGGCTTTTAAGCTGATGCCATAAAGGTTAAGGATGTTTAAGCAAAAAATAAAAATAGATTAATTCTGGTGATCTTTGCGTCAGATCCAGTCGCTTAGGCTGGAAATACATAGGGTAAGCCAAATGTGTAAAAGAGAGTAAATGACCATGTCGAATCTGCAAGTAGCCCCCTCCACTCCCACCCTCCCTGTGGCGGCACCCGTTGCAGCTCCCGCTCCCAAAGCCCAACCCGCATCAGCAGCGGCACCTGCCACCCCCGGCCTTGACAAAGGCGACCAATTTGAAACCTATACCGTTAAAAAAGGCGACAACCTCTGGAATATTTCGGACGCCAAACTCGGCGATCCCACACGTTGGAAGACCATTTATGCCATGAACAAAGACCAGATCAAAAACCCCGATCTGATCTACCCCAAACAGGTTTTAAAATTGCCGATAGCCATTGCGCAGCCCGCTCAGCCAGCACCTGTGCAACCCCAAGAACCCACTCCTGCGCCTGTTGCAGAACAGCCCGCAGCCCCTGTTGCACCTGCAGAACCTCCCACCCCTGCCCCTGTACAAGAACAGCCTCCGGCCCCCGCCCCCGCGCAACCTGTCGAGTTGCCTAAAAAATCTTTGAATTTGGGTAAAGCAGCTTTGATTGGGGGTGCCATTGGTACCCTTGGTACTGCAGGCGCTTTGACCGCAATGACTGCCACGCTGGGGCCTCCCCTGTCTAATCTCGGTGGCTATGGTACAGCCCAGCTGATTGCTGGCAAATTGGTGGATTGGGGCATGAAAGTGCCTTCAGGCCCAGCCTTGTCTAAATTGATTACCTCGGTCGGTGGCCCCAAAGTGGCTGCTGCAGGTGTTGCTGTGGGTGTTGGACTGGCTGCAGCTGGTCTGGCCGCTGGGGGTTATTACCTCTACCAAAAGGCCCACAAATAATAACAGTTTTTTTCTAACTCTCTACGCTATTGGGCGGGCATATGACCCGCCTTTTTCTTTGGCTATGCGGTACAATGGATCCACTTTAGCAGAGGGCAATACCAGCGGACGGATCAAGGGACAAGGACTATTTTTATGCAATTGTGGGATATTTACAAATTGACCGTCGAAAAGGGCCTGGAGGCAGATCCACGCGGGTCTGAAAAAGCCACCCAGAGCCTGGAGCGCTTGCGCCAAAGTTATGAAAAACTGCCCGTGGCCGAAAAACAGTGGTTTGATACCGAGTTGCTCACCAATCCCTACCCCGATACCCGCCTTTTGTATGGTGAACCGGGTACCGAGATCAAACACCTCTTTGTGGGCATCGACATCCGCGTTTCAGAACTGCTGCTGGTGGATCGCCTGAACCAAAAAGGGGCTCAGATCGATGCTGTGATGGCCCACCACCCCGAAGGGATCGCTTTAACCACGCTGCACCAAGCCATGGATTTGCAGACAGATATTTTCCAGAACTGTGGCGTGCCCGTCAATATTGCCGATCATATTTTGGCCCGCGAGGCCGACAAGACCCATTTTGACATCACCGTTGGCAATTATAACCGGGTGGTGGATGCCGCTCGCCTGTTAAATCTGCCTCTGCTCACAGCCCATACCCCCACCGATAATATGGTTCAAGCTTATATTCAACAAAAATTGGCCGAAGCAGCTCCAGAGACGTTGGCTGATATTCTCGCCATTTTAGAACTTGAGCCCGAATACAATCTGGCCCGCAAACTCGAAGCGGGTCCCAAGCTGATGTTTGGCTCTCCTGAAAACCGCGTCGGTAAAATCATGGTTGATATGACTGGCGGTACCGATGCTGGCCCAGAACTCTATGACAAACTCTCAGCGGCAGGAGTGGGAACCGTTGTGGCCATGCACCTCTCCCCCGGTGTGCGCGAAGTGCTCGAAAAAGGCCATGTCAATATTGTCTTGGCCGGGCATATGTCCAGCGATTCGCTGGGGCTCAATTTGCTCATGGATCAGCTCGAATTGCGGGGGGTGAGAATCACCGCTGGCTCTGGCTTTAACCGTGTGCCCCGCCATCCCGACACCCACCGTTTAATCAACTGATATGGAACACCTGGCCCTTTACCGGAAGTGGCGCCCCCAGCGTTTCAGCGATTTGGTGGGCCAGGACGCCATTTCCCGCACCCTGCTCAATGCCATGGCCCAAGACCGTTTGGCCCATGCCTATCTCTTTTGTGGCCCGCGCGGTACTGGGAAAACCAGTACGGCACGTCTGCTGGCCAAGGCTCTCAACTGTGAGCAGCCTCAGGCGGGAGAACCCTGTAATGCCTGTCAGAGCTGCGAAGAGATCACAGCAGGCCATTCCCTCGACGTGATTGAAATCGACGCAGCCTCCAATCGTGGGATTGACGATGCACGTGAGTTGCGTGAGCAGGTACGCTTTTCAGCCAGTGGTGGCCGCTACCGGGTATTTATTATTGATGAGTTTCATATGCTCACCAACGAGGCCTTTAACGCCTTGCTCAAAACCCTCGAAGAGCCGCCCGCCAACGTGATCTTTGTTTTGGCCACAACCGAGCCCCACAAGATTTTGCCCACCATTGTCTCGCGCTGCCAGCGCTTTGACTTTCAACGCATTGCCCTGCCTGCCCTGCTCAAACACCTGCAAAAGGTGGCCGCGGCGGAACAGATTGGTGTTTCAGCCCAGGCTTTGGAGGCGATTGCCCGTAAAGCTGCAGGCGGTGGGCGTGATGCCCTGAGCCTGCTCGATCAGGTCCATGCCATGTCGGCACCGGGTGAAACCCTGTCCGATGCTTTGGTTTATCAGGTGCTGGGGCTGATCGACGAGGAGACCTTGCTCTCATTGGCTCAGGCTCTGTTTCAGAGCCAGATCGAAGCCCTCTTGGGCCATTTACAAGCCCTGCTTGAAAAGGGCCACGATCCGCTCCAGATTATTCAGGAGCTCTTGCAACTTTTGCGCCACCTCACTTTGGCCCATTTGCCCAGCGCCAGTCTCGAAACCTTGGGTGTGCCCGTACACCTGATTCCTGCGCTCAAAGCGCTTTCGGCTTTTTTGACACCGGGGCAAAGTGTGAGTGTGATTGAGCAATTGCTGAAGACAGCTGATCGCCTGCACAAAGTCACCCAGCCCGAAATTTGGCTGGAGGCCGATCTGATTCAAATCTGTCTGCAAGCCGAGCGCTCGCTTTTGCAACGCCTCGAAGACCTGGAGCGTGGGGCTGTTCCTGCTGGCGTCAAAGCACGGCCTGTTGCTCCCGTCCCTGAGCAGCGCTCCACACCGCTCCCGCCCCCCCCCTTGGCCCCAGAAGTCGTTTCTGAACCGCTTGAGACCCCCGAGATCTGGATTCCCGACGAAGAGCCCGAGGCCTATGCTTTGCCTGAGGAGCCTTTGAGCGAAAATCCCCCGCCGGAGGCCGAGCCTGTTCAGCTCTCTTCAGCGATCAGCGATCACGAAATGCGTCAGATCTGGCAACGCTTTTTAAACAGTGTCTTGGAGCAGCAGGGCCCGCTGTATGGATTTATGAGCAATGGCAAGCTGGTGCATATCGACACGGTGCGACGCCACTGGATTGTGCGCTTTGCTTCCCGTCCCCACAGAGATCGGGTTGAAAAAAGTCTCAAAACTGGGCGTTTAAATCCGCTGTTGGAAGAGATCATGGGCAGCCCTTTTCAAATGCTCTTGGAAATGGCTGGCGAACGGGCCTTTGTAGCTCCACTTGAGCCCACGCCGGCTGCCGCTCAGGCTCTTGCTTCGGGGGCCCGTGCCCTCCCTCCCCCGCCTGCCCGTGATGGCAGCTTGCCCCCTCCTCCTGTTCGCGATGGCGGCTTGCCCCCTCCGCCTGCCCGCAGTACCAGTCCGTCACCCAGAGTCGCTCCTGCAGCGGTTGAAATTCCACCCGAGGCGGAAGAGCCTCCCCCTTTGCCAGAGGACCCTTATGCCGCCAGTGCTGAGCTGCCTCCGAGCCCGGATAGTCCAGAACCTGAACACCCCGAACGTGAGTACCCCGAACGTGAGTACCCCGAACGTGCCCGCCGCCCGGCAAGTGAATCCAGTTCATCACGCCCCCCTGTCCAACAGCCCCTGGATGCTGTGGCCGAATTGTTCAAAGGCAAAGTGATTCGCCTCGACGTTTGAGTTTGACTTAATCTGGATTGCGTCGGTAGCAGCTAAAGACGTGAAAATTGGCTTCATGCAGTTCCAGTAGTTCAATTTCGGGAAAAAAATCGGGCAGATCTTCCCACCAATCGTGCATGAAGCGAAAATAATCGCGGGGATAGGAGTGGTATTCAAAACCGGGGGGATGGGTATGACTGACCAAAATACCATGGGGCCCGAGGGCTTCGAACATGTTTTTCATCGCCCCAAAAGGGTTATAGACATGTTCAAGGGTTGCTTGGTTGATAATCAGATCATAGCGGTCTTCGGGCAGTGGGTTTTCGAAACTGCTTAAATCGCCGTAAATATCACAATCATTTGCGTTGGCATCCGCCAGTTCGGGATACAAATCCAGGGTTTCAAATTGCCACTGTGGGTAATATCTTTCAAATTCTTGTTTGACTTTTTTGCCTTCGGAAATCAGCAAGACGCGCTGCCCCGTTGTGTAATGTTCCCACCATTGCTTCATAATGCCATGGTAGCCTGTACTCAGATTGCTGACCGCCAGACGGCCCCCTTGCCACAACCCCTGGCTGTGGGTATTCCAACTCTGCTTGCTTTTTGAAAAAGTATAGACCATAAGTATTTCACCCAATTTGAATTTTACGCCAATTGAGATTTGTGTCAATCGCATGCTTGACAGGCGGGATTGATTCCGGTAAAAAGCAAAGGCTTCGATCACAAATACAAACGGAGATCTTCATGTCTATTTTGAATTGGCGTTATGCTCTTTTGGCCGCTTCTGCGACAGCCCTGACCTTGGGCACAGCTTGCACCGCTCCTGGTTCTGGACCCAGTACAGTCAATCCCAGTGCCAAACCCTCTGGGTCGGTGACGGTCACATCACCTTCTGCATCCCCTGTTTCTGGGGGAACGAACCCGGTCGCCTCGTCTTCCCCGACTGGAACGGCCAGTGCCAACCCTGTCGGAGCGACTTCTGGCTGGGCCCTGTTTAAAGGCTCCGTTCCCTGCAGTGACAAAGCCACCATGTGGTGGGACGACGACAATAAAGCCTTTTGGGGCTGCGGCAAAGCGGGCACCAATGGCTTTTCGACCACCACGGATGGCGGCATGACCTGGACTGCCCAGCGCAAATTTGACGGTGTCAAAGTGCAGGGTCTGACACGTGTTTCTGGCACTTTGTATGTCAGCGGTATTGTCGGTTCTGGCCCTGTCGGTACGGTTAACGAAAGCAGTCCTGAACGGATGGACTTTACGGAACTGTATGAAGCTGGTAGAAACGCCTTTACCTCTGTCGGTCAAGGCGAAGGCGTGGCTGTCACCTCCGATGGTCAGATTCTGGTCGACTCTCTGACTGGAACCACCGCTGCCTATTCGCCCGGCAATAATGCAGCTGGCAAAACCTGGTTTAGTTCGGTTTGTACAGGCAAAGATCCCAGCAACTTTAATCCCGATAGCAGCAAGACTTTTTGTGAAATGCACAGTGTCGGAGAAGAAAAACTCGACGATCCCAATGCCACTGCTTATCAGGTGACGGCCATTCAAGCTGTGAACGACAAATTTTATGCCACAGGCCGCAGAATTAACGAGCCCGCGAAAATGCGGATGCCTTCGAAAAAGGCCGGTGCAACTTACCACATGCAGACGGTGCAATTGCAAAAATCCAGCGAAGACGGCGAAATGCTCGATCTGGTGGTTTGGCCCAATGGCCGCATCATCACCGTGGGTACAGATCAGAGCAGCGGCGCTTATCTGCCTTTGATCTATCTCTGCAGTGAGGGCAAAGATTGTTACAATGCCGCCAATTGGCAGGATATTGAACTGGATACCCAGGGCTTTAAATATGATCTGAGTGCCCGTGATGGCCGCGCGGTTGACGCCAGTGGCGACACCATTGTGGTGGTAGGCAATTTTGTACCCAACACCGGTGGTTGGGTGGTCATGAGCAAAGACGCAGGCAAAACCTGGCAGGATCTCACCCCTGCTCTGGCTGCGCTCTCTCCCAAAGCCAAGCTCAATCTGGTTTATGACGTCAAAGTCTTCCCCAGTGGCAAAATTATGATCTTTGGCGAAGACAACTTTATTTATCAGCCCTAATTGGGGATACTGTTCTGAGCAAAGGGGCTGATTTCTATCAGCCCCTTTTGTTTAAGCTGTTGGACTGTCTGAGCCTTGTGGCATACTTTGAAAACACCCATTTTCCAACGGAGCAACTCAATGAAAAAGATTTTCTTGGCCTCTCTGGCTTTTCTCGGGCTTTGCTTGCCCGTATTGGCTGATTCACCCGTGACATCCACGACCTTTTCAGAGGCCTACCAAGATCTGCCTTTGATTGTCGAAGCCCAGACGAGCCATCAACTCACGCCCGCCATGGCTGCTTTTTTGAGTGACGCTACCCAGCCCCTTGATCAGCGACTGGCTTTGGTCAATGCCTTGGGCTGGAAATTTGAAGGCCAAAACAACGCTGCTCTTTGGCTGAAACACTTACAGACGCAGAAGCAGCAAGCGGGGGCCCGTCCCGAACAATTGGCGCTCAGTGCTGAAGAACAGTTGTTTTTGGGCTATCTGATGGTCTTGGACAATTATTTTGAGCCCCGCCCCGGCGTGCAGTGGGTAAGGCGGGGAGCGCGGCAACTCTGGCAGAGCCAGTCAGCTCAGCTGGTTTTGGCGATTGTGGAAGCCCAAGACTATATCAACCGCTCCAAGCTCTGGTGCCAGATTTGGCTGCAGACCGAAAGGGCTCTCACGGATACCCGCCTGAAAGCAGACCTGCGCCCACAGGCCCGCAACCTGATTGTCGAATATCTCGAACTCTATCAGCCCTATTGCCGGAGCGAAAATCCTTAAGCTGCCAAGGTTGCGTTTAATTGCGACACAACCCGATCATAGCGTTCTTGAACCTGTTCGCTGAGGTTTTCCCGTTGGCTGCGTGAATTGCGTTCAAATTGCTGATCGGTTTGGAGTTGGGCAAAGAAGAGCGAATCCCCTTTGCGCCTTTCGAGGATCCGGGATAAATTGCCCAGCAAAATAGCGCCTTGATCTTTGTCCAATTGTTCGAGAATTTCGCGGAAGGCCCGAATCAAAGAAACAAGGCCATCTTCAAAGCCTTTGGGGGGTTCGGGTTTGGGTGAAAGCACACGCAAGGCCAATTCATCGGCTTTGCGGATCAGATCTTCGGCTGTACCTGAGAGATCTGCCGCTTCAGCCATCCGGGCCCCCACTTCGCGATTGAGATCTTCAAATGCTGGGGCCCATTGGCTGCGCATATCCGCCCGCAGGGCGTTCATTGCCGCTCCCAGACCTGAAAGCTCTTCAGGGCGCATGTCTTGCATCAGGTTCAGGGCTTCCAGACCAGATATTGCCAGGGGGGCATTCATCAGATCGGGTGTGGGTATTTGACCAGGGCCTGCCAAGAGTTGCAGTGCTGTTTGCATCCCCGTTTTGAGTTCGTCTGTGCCACTGCTTTGAATTTGAGTGGCTGCGTTCAAGAGGTCTTGGGGCGTTAAACCGCCTGTTTCTTGGCGGCGCTCTTCCAGCAACAATACCCATTGTTGCAGACGGGAGGCCTGTTCGGCGGGGGAGGCATTTTCGTGCAGATGGCCAATACAGTGGCTCATGGCCATCGCCATTGTCGCTTCTTGTTGTTCTGCAGGTGCCAGGGTCTTTTCGCCAGTGGCGGCAGCCTGTAAGCGTTCCAGCCCAGCACTCAAAATCCGGTGCATATGTTGCAGACGGGGGCTGTTTCTGTCTTCCAGTCTTTGTTCTAGGCGCTCAAGAGAGGTTTGAATGCGTTGACTCAAACGATCGCGCAAGGCCTCGCTGCGCGGGTGGCTCAGGGCCTTTTCTAGGGCCTTTTCTAGGGCCGGTTCTGGTTTTGGGGGCCGGCGATTTTCAGCGACTTCGGGAATGCTGTTGTCGACCCGAATATTTTTGGCGGCTTCTGCCAAAGGATGAACCTGTTTGAGATCGACGCCAGCAGGCAGGCTTTTCAGGGCCTGGTCCAGGGCCTTGAAGAGATAGCTACGCGTTAATTGTGGCTCTTGAATCGCTGTATGGGTCAGTTTTTGCGGATCCAGGCTGCGAATAACCGGCGACTGGCGCACAAAGCTGTCAGAGGGACTGAGGGCATTGGTTTCAACGCTGGGCCGAATTTTCCAAGAGACAGGTTTTAAACCCGGATTGTTTTGAGGGCTGCGGATCGCAGACAATGAGAGCGGCGAAGAAATCGATTGAATAGAAGTCATCTCAATCCCTTTGTTTTAAAACCTGTCCTGATTATAGCAGAAGACCTAAACTTAAGGGTTTTTTCGGGGGCGGCCCCGGCGACGGGGGGCGGACTGAGGCAGATCTCTTTCAAAGCGACAGGCATAGGCCTGGGCTGGAGAGAGAATAAAATCCATTTTGTACTGGCGATTGGCGATTTCGAGCGCCCCATTGGGAAAAACCCGTTTGATTCGGAATTTTTGCCCGTCTGAGAGGGTGAGGTAATCAGCCTGTTTGGCTACTTTGATCAGGGCTGCAATTTTGTGGGTATCGAGGCTTTGTTCATCGGCTTCAAACATGCGCTCGTATTCTTCGCGAAATTCTTGGGCCCAATTGTGCTGCAGACAGAGTTTGAGATAATTGCTGTAATTTTGAGCCCCATTGCGGTTGGCGTAAAAAATATTCCATTTGACATATTCAAAACCAAAGCGCTGATACGCTTGGGTGATCAGCTCTTGCAGGGGTTTGGACTGCCGTTTGAGGTAGCTTAACAATTCCTGCAAGAGGGGGTCTGCAAAACCTGTGTCAGGGCTTTCTGGAGGCGGTAATTGTACCAATTCATCAAAGAGATGGGTCAGGGAAATGCGGGTGAATTCAATCGTTTTGCGGCTGTTATTGACCTCATAGGTCACTGCGTAAATCTCGCGCGGATCCATGCCCATTTCCCGCAAAAGCCCAATGTGGTTGGAGAGCTTATTTAATTCTTGCAGGGCTGATTTGACCGCTGTGAGCACGTCACTGGGGTAAATCACACGCTCCTCTTGGCCCCCTTTGGCGATTTTGCGGCGGGTATAAAGGGTCAAGAGGCTGCCCAATTCCACCAGGGGAATTTTAAATTGGTTTTGGTTTTTAAACATGCGTGTGAGAATTTCAAATAAGCGGCGCGAAACCGGGCGGCGCAAGGCTTTATAATAATTAAAATCGAGGTATTTAAAATACACTGATTGCTGAATTTGTGCCAACCAGGGTTCACTTAGCCGAATTTCGATCCGTTTGTCTTTTTCGCGCAGGCGGTAATTTTCGATCAGTCTGAAACCCGCCGAGGTGTTTTTTTGACCCTCGTAGAAGCGCTCGCTAAATTCAATGCTGACATGGAGCCAGCGTTTGAGACTGTCTTCAAGACGAATTAAATACTGGGGATTGACCGGGCAGCCGCAGCCTTTGAGAATTTCATAGCGGCTGAATTCCAAACGGGGAGAATAATTCTCCTGTTGGGAGCGCATCAGAATATACATTAAAAAGAGCATGTCCAATTGATCGGGAGCCCGGTAAGCGGCCCGATAGGTATAGCCCTGGGGGTGGCTCCAAACCATCGGGGCATTGGCATGGGAAACCTGAAACCACATGGGATATTCGAGAAAGTTAAGATCTTGTTTGAGTACGCTTTTCATGGGGTGCTTTTTATTGTTGAATTTCCGTTTGAAAACTAGTGAAATTTTTTCTCATTTTAACAGCTGATGAGGGGAGTCGCAATTGTTTGAGGGCACGCTATCAGAAAACCGAACTCAAAGTCGTCAGCATTTCCATAACGTGTTAAACTGACTAGAATTGCGAAACGCAAGCTAAAAGACGCAAATTATAGGACGCAAAACTTCATGACACTTGTGAATATCAAAGTTTTTGGGGTTGGTGGTAGTGGCGGCAATACCATCAATCATATGCGCTCTTCCTCCTTCTCGGGCGTACAGTTTATTGCCGTAAATACCGATGCGCAGTCTCTGGCGCTGGTTGAAACCGAAAACCGTGTGCAAATTGGTTCGCGCCTGACACGGGGCTTGGGCGCTGGGGGTGATCCTGCTGTGGGTCTCAAGGCCCTCGAAGAAAACCGCGATGAAATGGCCAAATATCTGCAGGAAACCGATATGGTCTTTGTGACCTGTGGTATGGGCGGCGGAACCGGCACAGGCGCTGCACCGGCCCTGGCCAATATGGCCAAAAGTGGCGGTGCTTTGACCGTCGGCGTGGTGACCAAGCCCTTTCTGTTTGAAGGTAAAAAGCGCAAAGATCAGTCCGAAGCGGGCATTCAGCGCATGTTACAGAGTGTGGATACCCTGATCGTGATCTCCAACGATCGCCTGCTCCAGAGCATGAAAGGCCAAATGGCCGTGCGTGATGCCTTCCGCGAAGTCGATAATGTACTCTTTCAAGCCATTCAGGGCATTTCCGACATCATCACCATTCCCGGCTTGATCAACGTCGACTTTGCCGACGTCAAAGCGGTCATGTCCAACGCCGGTGTGGGGGTTATGGGTGTGGGGGTGAGTTCCCGTGAAGTGGAACATCCCGCAGTCGAAGCCGTTAAACGGGCGATTGAAAATCCCCTGTTGGAGTATTCGATTGATGGCGCCACGGGCGTGGTCTTTAATATCACCAGCGGCAGCGACATTGCCCTGCACGAAATCAATATGGCAGCGGAAGTGATCTACAAAACCGTCAACCCCGATGCCAACGTGATCTTCGGAACCGTGCTGGATGAAAATATGAAAGACGAAGTCAAAGTCACCGTGATTGCAATTGTCGGCAAACACGTTCTGACCCAGGCTCTGCAACAGACACCCACCCGTTAAGGGGTGTCTTAACATCTCTTTTTAATCAGGGCCTCTCACAAGAGGCCCTTTTTCTTTTTTGCATGGTATGATCAAAAAAAACAGCAAAAATCATGCCAACCCTACCAGAACCTCCCCGTTTTTTACCACTGAGCATTCGTGTTCGTCTGCTCTGGGGGGATTTTTTGCACCAATTTGGCTGGTGGTGTCTCAGTGCTTCGCTGATCATGATCTTGGTCTGTCTGCGCGCTCCCGATTGGGAGGAATTCAACATGACCCCCGAAAATATGCTCACCGTCACGGCCCGGATTATTTCGGTTAAACCCTATTCCAGTACCAAACATGGAAGTGGCTTTACCTATGTCTATCGCTTTGAATCCCAAAGTGGGGGGGAGCGGGTCGAGGCCACCGTCTCTCTGGGGGGCGAACAACTATACAAACAGGGAGGCACAGCCCAAGTTGAATATCTGCGCGAAAATCCTTTGCGTTCGCGCTTGCCAGAGGAGCGCTCAACCATTTGGATTTGGGTCAGCCTGTCTGCCCTGGGGGGATTGCTGTTTTTGGCTTTGGCCTTGTTTTCGCTCTTTTGTCTGGTGATCAGCTGGCGTGATGGGCAATACCGGATTCGTCTTCTGCAGTTGGGTCTCTTGCAGGCTCTGGAGGAGGTGGATTTTCACTGGCCCGAGCCACGGGGAACCGCAGGCCATGTCAGCTACCGTTTCACCCCATTCAATGCCGAAC
This sequence comes from Candidatus Blackallbacteria bacterium, assembly GCA_051715345.1. Lineage (GTDB taxonomy): Bacteria > Cyanobacteriota > Sericytochromatia > UBA7694 > UBA7694. The sequence continues at coordinate 17,065 of JBPXJQ010000038.1, read as the reverse complement.
AGCCGATCTCACGGCGAGAAGTCCTGGACCATTCAGTGGTGAACAAAATTTCTCCGGATGCTGCTTGCCATGTGATTTATTTAGCTGAAGAACCCGAAAAAGCCCAAATCTGGGAGTTGTGGGGCCATTGGCTCAAACAAGACGCCAATGGCGCTTTGGGGGGCCAGATGGCGTATTTTCTCTATTTGCTCACTCCACCGGTGGCCCTGGCGCTGTTTTTGCTCTTGTATTTTTTTCAAGATACGCCCGCTTCCCGTTTCTTTTGAGACAGATAGGCCGGTTTCGCCTAGCGAGCACCGCTCACGGGGTATTTGAGTGGCCCAAAATCTTCCGCTTTTTTGACCAGATAGGGACCTGTATTGACCCAGCCGCTTAAGAGCTTTTGAGTATCTTGCGGGGTCCAGCGCTTGAGAAAAATTTTCCAGTCAGTCACTTGTAGGTCTTCGTGGTCGAGGGCAAAGCCAAAGGCCTGCCAAATAAAGTCGGGCCCAAAGAGTTCATGGTGGAGCAGCCAATATTCCATGGCTTTGCCCTGGGGCAATTCATCGTATTTTTCCAGCAATAAATCGTCTTCTGTGCCGCGAATTTCCTGCCAATCACGCAGAAACGCTGGCAGGGTCTCATCCCCAACAAAGGGGAATTTGTTTTTTTGCATGATCAGCCAAGAGAGATAATTGGCCTGTCCTTCACGCACCCAAGCAGGCTCGGTGCCCGCATTCCAAATGTGTACGACTTCATGTACGAGGGTCCAGGGCGTGCCTTTGGGGGGGGAGGCCAAATGCATGCCAGCGCCGCTGGCCAGGCCCAATAAGCCTCCCATATCCGCTTTTTCTTCAATCGGGTAGGGATTTTGGCCCGGGTAGGCCCGGCCACTGAGGCTTTCGAGATCTTGAATGGATTTTGCGGCATAATTCAGGATTTGCTCAGCCCAGGCTTTGTGGGGCTTAAAATAGGTCATTTCCAGGGTGAGGGTCTGTGTTTTGAGCTTGACCTGTTTGAGGAGGCGGGTTTGATTCGGCTGTAGGACTTTGTCTTGCCAGATATACCAGTGGGGCGCGACATAGACCCAGTATCCCCGCGTGGGCACCGCGCTGCCACAATAATCCCCATCCGCCTCATGGTAGAGTCCATAGTCCCGGTAGCTGCCGTTATCAGCCAGATCTTCGGGACAGCTGATTTTTTTGAGCAGGGTTTGGTATTGGCCATTGGCCGAAGGAGAAGTTTGGGCCAAGGTGATTTGGCTCAGGGGGAGCAACCAGAGCAAAACCAGCAACATCAGGACTTGAAGGTGTTTAAATGACTGGTTTTTCATGGCAACATTCCCGGCATGGTTTCGAGTTTTTTGACAGTTTGATCGAGCAGGGTGGCGACCTCTGGCATGGTTTCGAGTGGGGCTTTTAAGCCTGCGTTGAAATACGGCATCATGCTGTTTTTGAGGGCTTCAACCAAAGGCCGTGTGTCGTTTTGACTGAGCCGGGCCGGAGAGAGCTGCATGACCTGGCTGTTCATGCTGCGGGCCTGATCGAGCAAGACCACAATGGCGGTTGAGGTCAGGGTCATTTCCATGGTTTGGGGTTCTGTCGTGGCTGTTGGGGGCAAATACAGGCATTTAAAGACCAAATGAGGATTGGCCAGGGCCTTGGCTTCCATGCGCAACGGAGAGCTGCTTGTTTGCCAGTCTAGATTTTCCAGCTTGAACTGCCCTTGAGGGCTGCTTTGGGTTTTCCAGGTTTTGGCTGGGGTAATGGCCTGAATTTCAAAGCGCAGATCATTGAGGGGGGTGGCCTCTTGTGGCCAGACGACAATCCCGGTCAGGGTACTGCCTTTGGTGCGGGGGCTGATCTGGCTTTGGCCAGTGGTTTGATTCTGGCTGGGGTTGGGCGGATCCGAATGGGTGTTGACCAAGCCAGAAAGCCCTGATTGACAGGCGCTTAAGACCAAAAAACAGATAGCTAAACTCAGTTTGAAAGCGAATTGCATTGAAGAACCTCCTCAAATTCCTGGGCACAGGCCTGGGCCAGGGGGGCCAGGTCTTTTGTTTGATCCCGTTTGGCCTGGATACGGGCTGCTGGGTCGAGCTGAACTGCCTGTTTTAGGCTGAAAAGCCCGCGTTCGCATTGATGGGGATCTTGTGCAAAGCGGTAAAACAGGCTGTGATAACAGGCCTGAATATAGTGTAATAGCCAATCATCAGGGCCGTTGAGACTTAAAATATCCAGAACCAGACCTGCCATTTCAAATTGCTGGGTTTTGCTATACGCCAAAGCCAGAAATGCGGCGCTCTCACTTAAAATGTCTGCTGAGAGTTGTTGTTTGGCTGGGTGAGAAAGCACAGAGCGAAAGCGTTGAATGCAGCCTTGCCAATGGCGAAGGGTCTCTTCGGGGGGCGAGACCTCTGCCAAATTAAAATGCACCCGCCCCGCTTCGTCGAGCAAATAGAGGTGTTGGGGCTCTTGCGCCAAGCCCCTTTCAAACTCTTGCAGAGCCTGGGCATAACGCTGATAAGCTGCCTGCGGTTGGGGTGGGTCGGCAAAACTGGCTTGATCGCCCCACAAAAAGAACATCACACCCAAATTGAGGCGCAAATCGACCTCGGTCAGCCCGCGCTCCTGATCACCTGACGAGAGATGGGCGTGTTGCAGGGCTGTCTTTTGTAGCAAAATGGCCTGCTCAAAGTGGTTTTGGGCCAATTCGAGGTGGGCCAGCAGGGTTTGCATTTGCGCCGGCTTCTGAAATTTCTGAAAGCCCTGTTCGATATTCTGCTGGGCCCGCTCATAAGAGCCCTGGCGGATCAATTGCAGGGTGTATTGCAGAAAACTGTAAAAATCTTTGCGCAGGGATTTGCCGCTGGCATTTGGGTTGGTTTTTAGATCAGCGGGATTTTCAACGGTAAAACCAGCCAGAAGCAGCAGTTCTTCGCGCACTTCGGGCACTGTATCCGCCCCCAAAACCTCCGCCAGTCGCAAAACCACCTCCCGAGAGGGGTGGCGAATCCCCGTTTCCAAAAACGAAATATATGATTTGGAAAGCTGGCTCAAATTGCTCAGATCGATCTGAGTCAGTCCTTGGGCTTTGCGCAAAAACTGTAATTTTTCGCCAAAGGCATGGGAGGTGAATGAAGTGGCTGACATAGGCTAAATTATACAATATGTGAGCAAGAAGTAAGCTATCTTACATATTGAGTATTGCGTGTTTGACAAAATGTGAGAATAGTTTTAAACTCGGAAAGTGTCCAATTCCATTTAGGAGATTCCCAATGCTAAGATCGCTGAAATTTTTGGCTGCCTCTACTTTCTTGCTGGTTGCCTGTAATCCCTTGCCCAATTTACCGCCCGTGGCTATGAGTGGGATTCCGATGAGCCCGATGGCTGAATCGATGAAACAAATGATGCCCCATGACCCCAATACTGCCGGTGTGGTCAGTGTGGATCGCTTTCAGGATGGCTTTGCCACTTTGTTTAAACGTTCAGGTCCGGCCTTTGACCCCGTCAATGTTTCCAAGGTGGTGCCTGCTCCCAATGCGCCTATTGACATGGATAAATACTTTCTGGTGAGTTCACTGGGCCCCCGTGGCGAAAAAGTCACTTATTATGCTCTGGACGTGGTTTCTGATCAGCCTGCAGAAGGGTGGGTCTTTGTCTCCGAGCAAGGACAGCCTGTTGCTGGGCAATTGCCCATTATTGACCTCTTGCCTGGTGAAAAAGGCTACAACGATTTCTTCCGCATCACCGAGGTGGTGGTTAAAGCGGGATATATCCCCAACAGTTTGATCTCTGCTGCCGATGTCAAAGCGGCGATGGTGGCCGGGCAGGTCTCTCTGCGTATGACCGACCGCATTGCCAATTGGGCTGTCGTGCCCCAGGGCAGCAAAGCTGAAATGACTTTTGCGGGTCAACCTGTCAGTGGCTACCAGGCCTGGTACAAAGGCCAAGTGGCTCCCTATCTGCGTTTTGATACCAATCTCAAGGCCACGCCTGCAGGCAAAGTTCCCTCTTCGCCGATTGTGGTGATTTTTAAAAATGGCAAAGATCCTGCGATGGGATTTCAAAGTGAAGCCAGCGGAAGAACCCACAATGTGATTGCGACACTGCCTGGAGAAATGGCTTATTCTTCGCTCTGGTTGCATGATTTCCAAGGCAAACTGGAAGGTTTTGAAATGGTCAAAGATTTGGCCACGGCCACTGCCAACCGTGGTGCGGATTTGCCAGATATTTTGGTCAATTGCCCTGTGGTCGGCCCGATTCAATAATCTCTATTTTTCCTGAATCCATGTTCGTTCAAGTGCCGATGCTGTTGCCAACAGGTCGGCCTTTTTGTTTTCAGAGGTCCTCAATATCCATCAAACAAAGGATGTATCAAATGCTGAATCGCTTGTATCTGCTCCCACTCGTGTTTTTTCTCTTGGCTTGTGGCGCCACGTCAGAAGTGGCCATTAACGAGCCTTTGCCCACGGCCCGCCCATTGGCTGCAGAAATGCCCAAACCCATGGCCGAACCCGCTGTCAAAGATTCTCCCAGCCCCCTGCCTTCAACCCCTCTGGTCAGCTCCTCCCCCTCGCCTGCCAGTTCACCTTCTGTTGCCCCCACTTCTGCTGCTCCGATGGTGTTGAAACAAGGCGCTTTCCGCAATGGCTTTCACAAAGTTTTGGGGCAAGCTCAGCTGGTTCAGCTTGAAGACCGGTCGGTGTTGCGTTTGGACAATTTTTATACCGACAACGGCCCCGATCTCTATGTCTATTTGGTTCGCAACGAGACCGGCACGCCCCGCAATGATCAAGACCTGATCAATTTGGGCAAATTGCGCAGCACCACCGGCAGCTTTAACGTGGATATTCCTGCGGGGGTGGATTTAAGTGGGGTTCAATCTGCCACCATTTGGTGCCAGGCTTTTCGGGTTAACTTTGGCTTTGCGCGTTTTCAAACGCCTTAAGGCAAATAGCGCAGCCCCTGTACCACTTTGCTGACCTCGGCCCGCGAAGGCGGGGGCGCTTCGTCAGCCAATTCACCGTTGCCAGTTACCAGCGAAAAATAGAGCGGGCCTTTGCCAACCCAATCACTCAGGTAATAGCCCTGTTTCAGGTCTGCAAACAGGCCGCCAGGCTTAAAATATTCGATGGTGATTTTGCCCAATTGGGGGTGAGCAACAGAAAAATGTTCGTCCCCGCCGGGGCCGCCAAAGCCACCGGTTGAGCCCCGCAAGGTGAACATGCTGTTTTGACCCTCGCAGAAACAGCGGTAACGCAGCTCGTAGCCGGGCCCGCCACCGGGGCCGGGATGGGTGTATTGCAAATAAAGCCCATCCAATTCATACCCTTTGGGCAGATAGCTGGGTACCATCACGGGGCTTCCGAGGGCCTTGAGCAGGCGAACCTGGGGGGCTATCAATTGGTGTGCTGGTGGGGGGACAGGTTTGGCTGCTTGACTTGGCGGGGCATTCAGGCTGAAAAAGCAGAGCAATAGAGCCGGGGCCAGAGAGCGTTTTAAACGGAGCATGGTGTATATCCTCACTTTTGAGCCAGAGACGAAACCCACTGGGTTTGGGTTCCTGCTCGCCAGTATAGGTAGCACTTAAACAGAATGCAAGTTCTCCCCTTGGTGCCCAGACAGGCAAAGGGTATGATGGAGGCAGGAAACGCAGAAATAAAATAAGATGACCTCCCCCAACCGCTATACCAATGGCCATTACTTGGCCGACAACCCCACTTGGCATGCCGAAGACTCGCCCTGGAAAGCCGCCCAGATTGCCAAATTATTGGACAAGCACAGGCTTAATCCCCAGCGCATTGTCGAAGTGGGCTGTGGTGCTGGCGAAGTGCTCGTGCAATTGCAGAAACGCTTTCCCCAGGCAGAATTAACCGGCTGGGAGATCTCCCCCCAGGCCTTGGCCTTGGCCCAAACCCGTGCCCAGCCGGGGCTTTCGTTTTGCGAAGGCGATTTTATCAGCGCAGGCGAAGCAGGGAGTGATTTGCTGCTGGCTTTGGATGTCTTTGAACATGTCGAAGATTATTTTGCGTTTTTGCGCGGCCTCAAAGGCAAAGCCACATATACCCTCTTTCATATCCCGCTGGATCTCTCTGTTCAGGCGGTTTTGCGGGGGCTCTTGCTCTCCTGGCGCAGTCAAATTGGCCATTTGCATTATTTTACCCGCGAGCTGGCGCTGGCCGCCCTGCAAGAAACCGGTTTTGAGGTGATCGATGCGGTGTATACCACTTATGCCATTGACCGGCCTGCTCCCACGTTTAAAGCCCGTTTGGGCCGCTGGCCCCGGCGTTTGGCTTTTGCTCTGCAGCCCGATCTGGCAGCCAAAACCTTGGGGGGCTTTTGCCTCTTGGTGCTGGCGCGCTGAATCCAAGCACTAAGGCAATTGGCGTCTTTCTAGCTCAGCAAATGAAAGAGCCAGCGCTTTGGTCAAGGCGCTGCGGGCCGTGGGTTCTTTGCGGGCCCAAGCTGGGATTTCAAGCGCCAAGACCGGCTGCACTTTCTGAAATACGCCCCATTTTTTTGCGCCACTGTGGTTAAAATGCAACGGATCCAGATCTTGCATGGCTATTTTAAGGCGGGGAGAGAGTCCCGTTTGTTTTAAGGCGGCCATGAAAATAACTTTGATGGTTTGGGTCTGTGTCGGGGTGAGGCCCACGCTGGCGATTTCAATCTGGCCCTGGCTCTGGGCCCGCGCATTGCCGTGCAATTCAATATAGAGCTTGAACCTGTCTCGCTTGAGAGCGAGCAAATGGCTTTGGTAACAGTCAAAAACCGCTTTGGCCCGTGGTGTGTGGCTTTCTTGCTCACTGGGCAAATGTACCCCTTCGGTGGGGCGATTGACATTGATGGGTTGTTTTTCTGTGCGTTGCCCACGGGCGATCAAACAATTCCACTTCAGGTCTTGGCAGAGTTGACTGGCCAGCAGACCGGTGTGTTTGTCGAAGATGCCGTGGGGAGCCGCCAAGATATAGGGGCTGCTCTCAGGCAAAACTTCGATGCTGCCATATTTTGCGGCCGTCTGACAGGCCTCTGATTCCGCCCTGAGTGAGGGTTGCAACAGAAGTAGCGGGAGTAAAAACAGAAGAAGATAACGCATCTTAGAGATCTTAACAGAGTCTTGCTTTAGGTTAAACTGGTGATATGAACCCTTTGCTTTATTTAATTGCCTATAAACCCTTCAATGTTCTGACTCAGTTCAGCGGTGAAAAGCCAGAAGAAACCCTTCAGGTGCTGCAATACGACTTCCCCAAAGATGTGTACCCCGTCGGGCGTTTGGATAAAGACAGCGAAGGACTGCTGCTCTTGACCAATGACAAGCGCCTCAATCACCGTCTGCTCGATCCCAAATTCAAACATGAACGGGAGTATTGGGCCCAGGTCGAAAAGATTCCCAGCCCCGAATCCCTGCAGCGCCTATCCCAAGGACTGCAACTCAAAGATGGCCCAACGCTGCCCGCCCGTGCCCAGCTCTTGACGGCAGAACCCGAACTGCCCCCCCGCAATCCGCCGATCCGCTACCGGGCCGCGATTCCCACGGCCTGGATCTGTTTGAGCCTGACCGAAGGCCGCAACCGCCAAGTCCGGCGCATGACTGCTGCCGTGGGCTTTCCGACTTTGCGCTTGGTGCGCTGGCGGATCGAAAGCTTGACTCTGGCCGGTTTGATGCCGGGGCAGGTGCGGGAGTTAAGCGCTGACGAGTTAATGCTACTCTTGAGAAAATTGAGGCTAAAATGAAATACCCTATCATTTCAACACGGGATCTGCATCTTTTACCGGATGTCAGCACACTGGAACGGATAACCCAATCCATGAGTGTCCTCTGCGAAATCCTTCATTACCCAATCACTGACTTTCCCGCCGATTATTATTTTAACGCCAAATGGGCAGAGGGCAGAACAGCCGCTCATATGGACAATACCCAAGGGGATCTCTGGCACATTCTGTTTACCCCCCATGGTGCGGTCATGATTGGCTTCTTTCATGAGGCTGAAATGTCGCCATACAAGCAGGGTAAAATCTGGCCAAATATGTATAAAGGCTTGCCAGCCGAGTTCAAGGAGATTTTTGACGAACCGGCCTTCGAAGCTCGAGAAGCTGTCACTTTCTGTATTTGGAGAAAGTATTCGGATCGTGTCTGGAGCAAAGGCCCTGTCAAGTTTCCGTTTCGCAAGGGAGATAACTCGGGCCTGGTTGTTTTTAACGAATCAGAGGGCGTCTTTTGTGATTATCTCGACGGCTCTGCTGAGGCTCTCAGTCGGCTAGATGGCAATCCTCGTCGATTCTGGGAGTGGGCGAATGATTATTACGCTGATGTCGATCGCCCCGACGAACTGCCTCTGGATGTGATTGAGGCTATCTATGCCCATCAACCCTTGACCCAAGCCATGGCCGAGGCACTAAATCCAGGTCTGAAGCTGCAGAGCATCTGGGAATCATTGCTTGAGATAGGTTATCCACTGGCAAGTCACCAAGTATAATGAATGTGCAGAGCAGGGGAAATAGACCCGCTTTTGATGGTAAATTGCCGAAAACAAAGCCCGGCTTCTGACTTATAATACAGATAAGATTATTCCAGACAGGTAGCCATGTCTCAGCCCTTTGCCCCTCCCATCCCGATCCGGCCCGCTTCCGCCGCTGACAATGCTGCACTTTTGGCTTTAAGTGCGGAGGTGCCTGTGTGTACCCCTGCTTTTGCCTATACCTTGGAGCGCAGCCCCGATTTTTTTGCCTTTGCCCGCGCCCAATCACAGCACAGTGAAATTTTGGTGGCGGGTGAGCCTGGGGCTGTGTTTGGATTTTTGTCTGTCAGTTTTGATCGGGTTTGGCTCGAAGGCCAAGCCCAATCCGTTGCTTATACCGGTGATTTGCGCGTCGCCCAAGCGGCCCGTGGCCTGGGCTTGGGGGATCGTTTAATGCAGGCTGGGATTGCCGCAACAGGTCAAGATTTCCCCCATCCGGTTTTTACCTGCGTGATGAAAGACAATCCGGTGGGCCTTAAAATGAATGCCAATCTGGCCCGTGACGGCATCACCGAGATGAAGCCGGTGGCTGAAATTGTCTTGGCCATGCTTTTGCCTCTGTCCAAGTTCAAGCGGCGCAGTTCTCGTGCTGGCGGCTTTGCGATCACGCGCGCCCAGGAAAGTGATTTTGCTGAAATGTTTGAACTTTGGCAAGCTGTCAAAGCCAAACAACATCTGGCACGGGCCTGGACCCAGCTCCAGTGGCGGGCCTGGATTGAAAGCACCCCCGGTTTGGCACTCTCAGATTATCTCTTGGCGCGCAATGCCCAAGGGGAACTCTGTGGTTTTTTCGCGCTCTGGAATCAACAAGCGATTCGCCGAGTCAGACTTTTGCGGGTACATCCCTTGTTGTGGGGGGCACGGGGCCTCGAAAGGCTCTGGGGAAGACTTCTCAAGCCCGCTATGAAAGCTGTTCCCTTTTTACCAGGCAAAGGGGATGTATTGCCCGTGCGTCAGGTCTTAAATCTCTGCATTTCGGGCCATGCGACCCAGGCCTTTCCGGCTCTTTTACAAGCAGCTCTTGGTGCTCAAGACGGCCCTTTTTTGCTTGGGATCGGCTTAGATCGACACGATCCGCTGCAAAGTGGTTTGGCACTTTTTCCCGCTTCTCGTTCGGAATTGGTTTTGCTCAGCAATTATGCCTTTGCCCGCCCTGGACGCGGACTTTTTCACTTAGAAATAGGATTGGGATAATTTTAAATGGAACAGCTATTTTTGAATCAGGTGTATTTTAAGCCCCAGGCAGGTCAAGTGCCCCAAAATCAGGCGGCTTTGTCTCAGACCTTGATGGGGCTCTACAAAGCCGGAAAACTCAGTTTGGACATTGTCTTGCTTTTGCTGCGCTTTTCCAAGCTCATACTCAACCCCGACGATATCTCCCCGATTTTTAAAGGGGGCAGCTTTCGCAATCACAAAAGTTTTCAGGTGGCGCTGCGTTCACTCCATGCAGATCCTGCTACTTCTGAGTTGATCCGCAGCCGTTATCTGGCGCCAGCTCCTTACGATCTGGCCCAATTGTTGACCCTGCCTGAAAACAGCTTGGGCCATGTCTATGCCCGCCATATGCAGAATTACAAACTCGATGTGGTCTTTTATCCGCCCCTGGAAGACACCCAAGACGACGATATTGCCTATCTGCGCAAACGGGCCCGCCAGACCCATGATATTCACCATGTGGTGCTGGGCTTTCCCGCGATTGATTCGGGTGAGATGGCGATCTCGGCCTTTTATCTCTCTCAGAACAATATTCCGCTCTCGGCCCTGCTGATCGGCTTTGGCTTTTTGACCGCGATCTTGCGCTCCCCTGAGCGGATCGAAGAATTGATGGACGCGATTATGCTGGGTTGGCGGCGGGGCAAGGAATGCCCGGTCTTTTTGGGGCTCAAATGGGAAGACTATTTTGCCTTGCCTATCGACCAAGTGCGTTCAGAACTCAATCTTCCGATTGAGCCCCAATGGATCCGCTGATCTTCTGACGCCCTGTGTTATAATGATCCCTCACTATCTGTGACCCGCATAACAACTCGCTATTCCCGAAGATTCGCGATTTTTAATAACCTACCCCAATTCTGATGAGGAAGCCGCCGCATGTCCCATGACCTTGATGCCCTCTGGCAACACACCCTTGCAAGCCTCAAAGAGCGCATTTCAGAACCGGCCTATGAGTCTTTTGCACGTCAAAGTCGCGCGGCCAGTCTCGAAAACAACCTGCTCTTGATTGAGACGCCCAACGGCTTTACCCAGAATTTTTTAAGCAAAAAATACACCTCCCTCTTCAAAGATATTTTGCAAGAGATCAGTGGCGATCAGATCGAGATCCAATTTGTGGTCAATGAGATGATGACGCCCGAGACGCCCCCCAGCAATGGCTCGAGCAATCGTGTCGCCACAGAAGTGCGCTCGCAGCAGCAAATGCAGCAGACCGCACAGCGCGAACGGCAATTGCAGATGAGCAATCTCAATCCCCGCTACACTTTTGATAATTTTGTCGTGGGCTCCCACAATAAATTTGCCCATGCCACTGCTTGGCGCGTGGCTGAAGCGCCAGGCACGGCCTTTAATCCGCTCTTTATCCACGGCGGTGTCGGTTTGGGCAAAACCCACCTGATGCAAGCGATTGGCCATCATTTGCAGGCCCACCGCGAAAATATGCGTGTGATGTATATCTCCTCTGAGCGCTTTACCAATGAATTGATCAATGCGATCAAAGACGGCAGCCAGATGGCCTTTAAAAACCGCTATCGCACCACCGACCTGCTGTTGATCGACGATATCCAGTTTATTGGCAATAAAGAGAGCACCCAAGAAGAGTTTTTTCACACCTTTAACGATCTCTACGAAGCGGGTAAACAGATCGTGATCACCTCCGATCGTCCACCCAACCAGATCTCGACCCTCGAAGATCGGTTGCGCTCGCGCTTTGAAATGGGCCTGATCTCGGACATTCAGCCCCCTGAACTCGAAACCCGGATTGCCATCCTCAAGAAAAAAGCCGAGATGGATGGCCTGGATGTGCCCGACGATGTGCTCCACTATATCGCCCGTGTCTACGTCAACAACGTGCGCGAGCTCGAAGGTGCGCTGTTGCGGATTATGGCGTATACCTCTTTGACCAATACCCAGCCCACCGTGTCTGTGGCCCAGTCTGTCTTGGGCCAAGTGCCCGAGCGTGAATTGAGCGCAGAGCGGATTCAAGAGGTGACGGCCGAATTTTACCGTGTAACCACCACTGAAATGCGTGGTCCCCGTCGTTCGAAAACCCTCAATACAGCTCGTCAGGTCGCGATTTATCTCTGTTCTGAACTGACCGCGCTTTCCACACCCCGTTTGGGTGAACTCTTTGGCGATCGCGACCACACCACGATTATTCATGGCCGAGACAAAATTAAAAACCTCTTAAAAGAAGATACCAAGCTGCAGTCCGAAGTGCAGATTTTGATGGATCGCTTTAAATAACCCGCTCTGTGGATAACTGCGTCGCTGTTTGGGCCGAAAGGGCCTGAATTTGTTTTGCAAACCGGGGAATAACCCTGTCGATACGCCCCTTTTACACAGTGCTTAGGCGCCTGTATGAATGGCTGTCTACTTGTGGATAAGATGTGGATAACCTCTTGCTTGTGCTTTTATTTGGGGGCCTGAAAGGCCTTTTCTGGGGTAATTCAAATTAAATTTTCTCTATTTTTCGTTTAATTCCAGACTAAATTTTGCTATAATTCGCTACTGACAAACTAAAAAAAATCAGTCTCCCCAATCCGGCCCCAAAATCCAGCCAGAGAGAAGTACTCTCAGATGATGAAAGACAGAGACCAAAGGTTACGCTCGATGAAAGATTTCAGGTGTTTTCTACCTGTATTCCTGGCCCTGATACTTGCCATGCCTGCCGTTCAGGCCCAAGAGTCACCAGCCCAGTCACCCACCCAATCGCCAGCCCCCTCACCCTCCCCTGAGGCGACGGCTCCTGCGCCAACAGAAACGGCCCTTCCCAGCACAGATTCAACCCCTGCGCCAGATAGCAGCCCTGCTCCTGATGCCAGTGCCAGTCCGGTCGCAGAAGAGCCTGTTTTGCCCGCAGATACCATGAAAATCGTCGAAATCGACGTGGTGGGTACGGCTTACAAAGATGCTGTTTTGCTTTCGATGTTTACCAAACCCGGCGATGATGTCTCTGCCGAGCAGATTCGCAACGATTTGCGCCGGATTTACGGTCTGGGCTATTTTCTTGACGTGACAGCCACCCGCGAACCCGCAGAAGGTGGCTTTAAACTGGTCGTGAAAGTTGTCGAAAACCCCGTTTTGCGGGAAGTGCGCTTTCTCAACGAAACTCAGGTTTTTACCCGCGAGCAATTGCTCGACGTCTTCAAAGATCAGGTCGGCAAAACCGCCAATTTCAACGATATCCGCGAGCTCAAAGAAAAGCTTGAAGAAGCCTACCGCCAGCGTGGCTACGCCCTGGCCAGTCTGCGTATTATGCAGAACCAGACCGAAGAAAACGGTGGTCTGCTTTCGCCCGATGGGGTGCTGGAATTGCAGCTCAACGAGGGTCTGATCGAAGACATTCGCGTCTCAGGCAATGTCGAGACCAAAGACCATGTGGTGCTGCGTGAGATCACGCTCAAACCCGGTGAACTCTTCGACAGCGACCAAATGCAGGGCGATTTGCGCCGCGTCTTTAACACCAATTTTTTCGAGAGCATGAACCTCTTGCCCAAACCCGGTGAAAAAGATCCCAATCACTGGATTTTGGTCGTCGAGGTCAAAGAGAAACCCACAGGTGCTGTTAACCTGGGGGCCGGTTATAATAACCGCGATGGCCTGATTGGCACCTTCAGTATCAACAAGGACAACCTGATGGGCGAAGGTCGCCGTCTCGGCGTGGACCTGCAATTTGGGGTTAACCTCTTCAGCATCTTTACAGGCGCTAATTTCTCCCAGGCTCAGCGCACGCTTTTGGGCCGGATCGACTTTTACGACCCCTGGATGTTTGAAGGCCGCACCTCTTTTGGCGCGAGCATTTTCTCCGAACGTGTGCCGCTGTTTTTTGGTACGGGCAACAGTCAGCAATCCCTGCTCAATTTGAGCTTGGGCCTGGGCAATGGCATCATCCAGCGCCGCGTAGGCACCAGCTTGAGCTTTGGCCGTCCGCTTTTTGGCGATCTGACCTCGCCCTGGCGTGGTTCGCTCTCTGTGCGGGCCGAACAGGTCGGTGTTACCGATCTCTTGGGTGAACCCAAACGCGAATTGTCTGTCAGTAACCGCTTTAGCGCTACCGACGTCTTTTTCAGTGTCGGCGGCTCACTCTCTTACGATACCCGCGATATTATTATCGATCCCAAAAGTGGTTGGTACGGTCTCTTCTCGTTTGAACCTGTCTGGGGCGATACCGCCTACCTCAAATTGGCGGGCAACCTGAGCACCTACTTTTCGATCACCGATTGGTTGACGCTGGCTGTGGGCGTACGTGGCGGTACATTTTTGGGCCAAAACCCACCTTATGAGCTGTTTTACTCCAATGGTTTTAACGTCATTCGCGGCTGGCCCGAAAATGGCTTTCTCTACGGCAAGCACTTTGGCATCGGCAGCGTTGAACTGCGCTTCCCGATTTTCAGCCCTGTCTCTGGCGTGCTGTTTACAGATATCGGCGAGTTTTTGATTGACCCCAATAATCAGGCGGCTGCCAGTTTGGGTTTAAACACCACCAACAGCGAGCAAAACCAAGGTTTGCCATTTAAATATGGTGTGGGTTTGGGCATCCGATTGAACACTCCGATGGGTCCATTGCGTCTGGACTATGGCATTCGGGATTTTTCCCGAATTAATTTTGGCACCTTGTTCGATGCGGGCCAACTGCATTTCAGCATCGGACAAAAGTTTTAGCATATACAAATACGAGGAATTACCTGCATGAAGAAGCAACTCTACACACTCACAGCCACCCTGCTGATCGCCGCCAGTGCCTTGCTGAGCACCCCTGCTCCCGCCCTGGCCGAAGACCCCCGCATTGGCGTGGTCGACACCCAACAAATTTTGGCCAATAGCTCACTTTTGGAAGAACTCAAAAAAGCCGAACAGGCCTTGCAAGGTGCCGAAAAACAGCTCTATGAATCCCGCAATATCAAACTCAAAGAGCTGGAAAAAGCCCGCACGATGATGAAAGAAGAAGAGTTCCTGAAAAAGAAACAGCAACTCGAAACCAGCCTCATGAACGAAGTCAAAGAGGCCGAAAAAGGCCTTGAAAAGCGCAAGCTCGACATTCAAAAGATGAAAGTCGATCTCGAAAAAACCGTGCAGTCGATTGTCGAAGCGGTGGCCAAGAAGCGCAAACTCGAAATCGTGATCAACAAGCAGCTCGTGCTCTTTGGCGGCGTGGATATCACCCAAGAAGTCGTTGAAGAACTCAAGAAGAAAAAATAGGCAAAACACCCTTTATGCCGCAGCATTCCCTGGCGGAATTGGCGGAAATCACAGGCGCAGAACTGCGGGGTGACCCACTCTGGCAGATCGCGCGCCTGTCGGTGCCCCAAGCGGCAGGCCCTCATGATCTGGTATTTTTGCTCGACCCGCGTTGGTTGCCAGCGATTGCCGCGTCTGAGGCCCAGGCTGTTTTGCTCTCTCCCCAACACTGGGGGCCCGCTTTGGCGTCGAAACACGCCTTGCTGGTCTCGGACGTGCGGCCCGCTTTGGCGGGCCTTTTGCGTCTCTTTCATGCCGCTCCCTCACATCCTCCAGGCATTCACCCCACTGCCGTGCTGGGCGAAAATTGCCAGATCGACCCCAGTGCCTACATTGGCCCCGGCTGTGTGCTGGAGCAGGGGGTGCTGATCGAAGCGGGTGTGGTGCTTAAAGCCATGGTTTATGTCGGCGCTCATACGCGGATTGGCCGCGACTCCCTGATCTATCCCCAGGTCACGCTCTACGATCAGGTGCAGTTGGGCGAGCGGGTGATCATCCACAGCGGCAGCGTAATCGGGGCCGATGGCTACGGCTTTTACCTGCATGATGGCCAACACCAGAAAATCCCCCAAATCGGTGGCGTGTTGGTCGAAGACGATGTCGAAATTGGCGCCAACGTGACCATCGATCGCGGCACTGTCGGTCAGACCCGCATTGGCGCGGGCACAAAAATCGACAACCAGGTGCAAATCGGCCACAATGTACAAATCGGCCAACACTGCTTGCTGGTGGCCCAGGTCGGCATCTCGGGCTCAACGGTGCTCGGCGACTACGTCACCCTGGCCGGTCAAACCGGCGTGGCCGGCCATTTGCAGATTGGTGATCGGGTTGTGGCTGCTGGCAAAAGTGGCATTACCCGCGATATTCCCGCCGGGCAAAAAGTCTCGGGTTTTCCCGCTCAGGCGCACCTGCGCGAACTCAAACAGCAGGCGCTCTTGCGGCGTTTGCCTGAGCTGTTTAAGCGGCAGAAGGGTGAAATACAGCCTGACTCTGACTAATTGTTTAATTTTGTTTACAATTCTTTACGCTTCATTTCCACCTTTGATTCAATCTTTTAAACCTGCTTCAAACCTACGTTTGGTTTGATTCTGTTTGACATCCCGCTTTTAATAGGGTCTGAAGCCGCGATTTGTCTGTTTAATTCTCTTTAAAGACAGATAAATTTGAATAAATGCGTAAATATCTTTAAATACAGTGCTTGCAAAAAAAAAAAACGCATTTGGGCGATACTGGTGGAAATTTAGCTCTGATGGGGTGTTTTCCTATGTGGACTGCTGGCAAAGGCCTTTTTTTGCGTTCGTGTACCACTTGGCTGGTGTTGGTGCTGTTTTTGTTGTCTTGTACTGCGCAGCCGCTCAGCTTAAAAACCACCCTCTCAGATTCCCAAGGCACCACAACAGCGAAAAGCAATGTGTCTTGGATTCCTCAGGATGTCTATTATCAAAAAGGCACTCTTCCCACTGGGGCAAACTTTAAAATTCAGGATTATCCCCAAGACTGTGGAGGCAGTACCTGCAGTGTGACCGCCTTGAGTGCAAATATGAGTTGGCCCAGTGTGGGAGGAAGCACCAGTGCCAGTATTTCTCTCGGAAACGCCAATAATTATAGTTATGGATTTAGAGTCATGGAATGGGGCAAAAATAGCAAGGGACAGACCTTTGCCGCATTGGTTGAAATGGGGATGAGTGCCTATGCTGGTCAGGAAGCGACTGAGCCGCCTTATTTGCGGCGTTCGATTGGCATTTCGTATATGTATTTTAGAAGTACAGATGGTGTTCAGTATGTTGCCACAAATCCTTATGGTGGTTCTCTCTACGCCAGTTTTTCGATTTATGAAGTAAAAGACATTCCAAGTATCAGCAACACCATCTGTCAGTTCTGGCAAGTATCAGGCACACCGGCCACGATCGTCACACCCACCCTCAGCTTAGATCCTGTGGCTCAAACAGCCACAGTAGGGGTTGGATTTAGCAATATCGCAACTGTAAACGGCCAAAACTGGCTGGTTATCAACCCAGATCTCGATCCCCCACTGGAAATGTGTGCCAATGTGGGGGCTTCTGGCAGCGCTTCTGGCTCGATGAGTATGACGGTGCACATTCCGTTTATCAAAGA